>CAVRGZ010000002.1:0-474512 GCA_963720895.1 uncultured Verrucomicrobiae bacterium | reverse complement strand
ACATCGCAATGCATGAAGTGCGCTCCGGCTGCCGCGAACATTTCCTCCCCGGTCGTGACCCGGACGAATTCCGCGCCGACGGCGCGCGTCAGCGCGACCGGCCCCGAGATCAAGATCACCTCATGCTTCTCCTCGAGTGCGGCGGCGGCAATCGCGTAACCCATTTTCCCGGAAGAGCGGTTGCTCAGATAACGCACCGGATCGAGCGGTTCGCGCGTCGGTCCGGCAGTGACGACAAACTTCACGCGATCAGATTTTCCTGGCGGGCGAGAAGAAACTCGGCCCGGAAGGCGATCTCGTCGACTTTCCACAAGCGGCCGATGCCTTCATAGCCGCAGGCCAGCAGGCCGGCTTCCGGTCCGATGAATTCGACCCCGCGCGTCGCTAACGTTGCCACGTTTTTCTTTGTCGCCGGATGTTCCCACATCTTCCCGTTCATGGCCGGAGCGAGCAAAATGGGCGCGCGGGTTGCGAGAGCGATCGCGGCCAGTGGATGACCGGCGAATCCATGGGCCAACTCCGCGATGATGTGCGCGGTGGCGGGCGCGATGACGAGCAGATCGGCGCGGTCAGCGAGGGCGATATGCCCCGGATGCCAGCTTTGTTTTTCGTCGTAGAAACTGGTCGTGACCGGATTCTTCGAAAGGGTCTGCAAGGTGAGCGGCGTGATGAATTCGGTCGCGTCCTTCGTCATCACAACCGCAGACTCGTGGCCCTGCTTGACGAGCAGACTGGCCAGCTCGGCCGCTTTGTAGGCGGCGATCGAGCCGGTCACACCGAGGACGATCGGCTTCTTGTTTTCTTCTGTCGTCCATCAACTTCGTTAGGCCAAGATCATTCGGCCGCTCAGATAACGCTCGGCGCCCATGATGTGACGAAACTTGAGCAGGTCCTCCTCGACCGAACGGCTGATAATCGTGTAACGATAATCGCGCCAGTGTTCCATTTCGCGGGCGGCGGTCTGGAGGCGCACCTTCGATTTGCGCCGGCTGTTTCGGTGCCGCGTTTCGTCAGGCGGCGGCGCAGCTCCTCGAGATCCGGCGGCATGATGAAAACATCGGCCAGCGCCTGGCGGACAAAAGCGTCGTCGAAATCACGGATGGCGGTCGCGCCCTGGGTATCGATGTCGATCAGGACGTCCACTCCCTTGTGCAGGTTGCTCAGGATCGGCTCACGCAATGTGCCGTAATACTTACCATGGACCTCGGCGTGCTCGAGAAAGCTCGCCGGCCTCGACCCGGGCCAGAAAGTCCGGCTCGGAAAGAAAATGATAATCCTCGCCTTCAATCTCGCCGGCGCGCGGCGGGCGCGTCGTGCAGGAAACGGAATAAACGAAATCGGGAGTCTGGCGGAGAGCGTCGCAAAGCGTCGATTTCCCTGCGCCGGAGGGGCGGAGACGACGAAGAGGATGCCGTAACGGCTAAATTCCTTACTCAAGATTTTGGATCTGCTCGCGGATTTTCTCCACTTCGGACTTGGCAGGCCACGACGTGGCGCGAGATTTCCGCGTCGCCGGCTTTCGCGCCTAACGTATTCAGTTCCCGGGAAATTTCCTGAGTAATAAATTCAAGGGTGCGGCCGACCGGTTCGTTCCTTGCGCAGATGATGGGCAAACTGCGCGAGATGACTTTCGAGCCGGGTCAGTTCCTCGGAGACATCGGAGCGATCGGCAAAGAACGCGACCTCCTTGATCAGGCGATCGTCGTTAGGCTGGAGCTCGAGGCCGGCCTTGCTGATCCGCTCGAGGAGGGTGGCGCGATATTTTTCGATGATCGCGGGATGCTTCTTGCCCACTTCCTTGAGCGCCTGGCGGAGAACCTTTAGGCGGCGAATCAAATCCTTCGCGAGATGTTTGCCTTCCCGCTCCCGCATCTTGATCAACTCGCCGAGCGCGTCGCCGAGCGCTTCTTCGAGAGCCGGCCAGATTTCGTCAGGCGCAAGACTGTCCTCGGCAAACCGCAAGACCCCGGGAGCCTGCAAAATCATTCCGATCGTGATTTCGCCGGCCACGCCAAGTTCCTTTTGCAAGGAGCGCATTCCATCGTGATAGGAACGGGCCAGCGCGCGCATCGAGGGCCAGTTTGCGCGAGCCCTGCGCGCTTTGATCGTAGATCACGACGACGTTGGTCCGTCCGCGCGCGAGCCGCTCGCTCACCACCTGGCGAACGCGCGGTTCGAGCGCGCTCAGCTCGCGCGGCAGATTGATCACGATGTCGCTCTGTTTGCGATTCACCGAGTTCACTTCGACGCTGATTCTTGCGCCGCCGCGATCGCTTTCGCCGCGACCGTAACCAGTCATGCTTCTCATCGGGCTGCAGCTTCGAAAGATTCCGCCGGAATAACAAATGGAAACACGCGCCTCGCTATGGGGCTCCGGCGGCGCCCCGGCCGTGGGTGGGGTCGCGCAGCGGAACGCCCTGTTCGATAGAGCGCAAGATCACCCTGCAAGAGTTGGGCGAGAGCGGATTGCCCCTCCGTTTCCGCTCGATCCGCACCTTCCTGCGCGGCCTTGATCGCTTCCGGGAATCGACCGATTTCGGCATAGGCGGCCGCCCGCACGCGGAAAATCATCAGGTTGCGACCGCCCGAAATTTGGTCGGCGCGCTGAGCGAGTTCGAGCGCTTTTGTTCCGTCCCGCATGCCGGTCTCGGGTGAGGTCGAGAGAATCCAGGCGAGGGTGATCTGGGTCCCGATCTTATCGGGTCGAGGCGGAGTGTTTCCCGCCACTCCGCCACCGCCGCCGGGCCGCGTCCGGCTTGGAGCAGTGCGACAGCGAGATTGTTGTGCATGTCCGCGTTCTTGGGCTCGAGTTGCAGGGCCTTTGTCCAAGCGGCGATAGCGTCCTCGATTTGACCTTTTTTCAGGAGCGCGATCGCAAGGTTGTTGTAGGCATCGACCTGCTCCGGCTCGAGTCGGAGCGTCTCTCGAAATTCCGCGATTGCGTCGTCGAGCTGACCTTTCCGACTAAGCGCGATCGCCAGGTTGTAGTGCGCCGGATGATTTTTCGCCTCCGACTCAATCGCCTTGCGGAAATAAATGACTGCCTCGTCCAGTTCGCCTTGCTCGAGGAATGCGCTGCCCAGGCTGTAGGAAGCGTCAGAGTCATTTGGCCGGATCCGGAGAGCTTCGCGAAGTTCCGCCAGTCCTTCGTTTCGCGCGCCGCTCTGAAGGAGCGCCTTTCCGAGATTGCGCCGCGCTTCACTGTCGTTAGGGCGAAATGCGACGACCGCGCGATAGTGCTCGATGGCCTCGGCGAACGCCTTCTTCTGCACGAGCGCGTTGGCCAGATTAGTCAGGAAATCCGGATCTCCGGGGCGAAGCCGAAGCGCCTCGCGGTCATGGGTAATCGCTTCATCAACTCTGCCGAGCTTAAGCAACGCCGTCCCAAGGCCTGCGCTCGGCGACGTCGTTATTTTGAGTTACCTCGAGGGCATGACTCCAGAGTCGCTCGGAATTAGACCAATAGCTCGCCTCCTTCCAGGCGATGCTCATCGAAGCCAAAATGAGCAACCCGGCAACGGCGCCGAGAATCGCGCCGTCGCGCCCGCCACGGCCGGGTCAAATCGGGCAACGGCCCAGGTGAGCGACAGATAGACGCCGATTTGGGGCAGGTAAGTGTAACGGTCGGCGTGCGCCTGCAATCCGACCTGAACGAGGCCGAGAACCGGAACAAGCATTCCGAGATACCAAAACCATCCGGTAACAAGGTAAGGATACTCTTTCCTCCACTTGATGACGGCTGCGGTGGTCGCGACGAGGAGAAGCAAGGCAAGACCTGCTTCCCAGAAGTGGGATGTTCGCCTTTGGGATGCGGATAGAACAGGGCAAGATCCGTTGGCCAAAGCATCTGGCGCAAATAGATCCAGATGGTGATAAGCGCGTTATCGATTCGCCAGCCGAGAGGCCAGCCCTCGCTGGATTTGAAGGCCTGCTCCTGAGCAAACCAAGTGGCGACGGACACGGCCGCTGTAAGAACAAGCATCGGGACCTTCTCAACCAGGAGCCAACGAGGCGAGGCGAGCGGAATGGCGTCGAGCGCTTGTGTCTCCTCGTTCCGGGCTGGAAACCGGGCAAACCGTTGCAGCGGCCAGTAATCCAAAAGCAGAAGAACAAAAGGCAGCGTGACCAGCATCGCCTTGGAAAGAAGTCCAAGAGCGAAAGCTCGCAAGGACCGTCAGAGTAACGGCCCAGAGAAGGCCTCTTCGCATAACGAAGAGTAGGCGCCCAGCGTGAGCATGAAAAAAACTCCGCTTAAGACATCCTTGCGCTCCGAAATCCAGACGACGGATTCGACTCGCAAGGGATGAATGGCGAAAAGCGCGGCGACAAAAGCACTGCGCCAGAGAGCTCCTGTCATCCGTTGCAGGACGAGGAAAAGAAGGAGAACTGCGATCGTATGGAGAAGGACGTTGCTGAAGTGATAGCCGCCGGGGCGAACACCAAAGAACTGTGCGTCCAGCATGAGGGAAATCGAAGTCAGCGGATGCCAGTTCCCAACCAAGGCGTGGGTAAAGGCCAGCGCTCAGGCCATGTCAAAGTAAGTCCGCTGTTGATTGCGGGCTCTTCGTAGACGTAGAGATTGTCGTCGTAGTTGATGAAGTCGAAGCCGAGGGTCTGGCCAAAGACGATCCAGGTGATGGCAACGAGGCCGAGACAGATGATGGCGATCGGCCAGCTTTGGGTTGGGACGGCCGAAGCGGTTGCCTTCGGGGTAGTGGTCGAGGGCGTCGGCCTGGCGGACGCGCGCGCCCGTTTATTGATCCTCGACGTGGACCCGTCTCTTCATGGTTCTCGGGAATCGAGCCGATGCCGCTTTGCCGCCGTTGCGCGGCGCCGCGATAGCGGAGCGCCGTCCGCAGGCAGCCCAGGCCGTAACGCACGCTGGCGCGCAAGCCTATCGAGGAGGCTTCCGCGAAAATACCGGGTCGGGCAGCTGATTTCCCCGATTGGATAACCCAGAGCGATGACTTGAGCGAGAATCTGGTTATCGAAAAGAAAATCGTCGGAGTTTTCTTCCAGAGGCAGCGTTCGAGAAGGGAACGGGCAAAAGCGCGGTAGCCGCTGTGATACTCGGATAGTTTGGCGCCAAGAAGAAGGTTCTCAATCAAGGTGAGAACCCGGTTCGAGAAATATTTCCACCACGGCATTCCACCGCGCAGGGCGCTCCCGCCGAGGATGCGCGAGCCGAGAACGCAGGGATAAAGACCGCTCGCGATGAGCGACGCCATCGCGGGAATAAGCGCCGGAGTGTATTGGTAATCGGGGTGGATCATGATCACGATATCCGCGCCGGCCGCGAGGGCGAGGCGATAGCAGGTTTTCTGATTGCCGCCGTAGCCGCGGTTCCGCGGATGAACTTCGACCTGGACCTGGGGCAAGCGCGCGCGCCATTGCCGCGGTCTCGTCGTTGCTGGCGTCGTCGACCAGAATGACGCGATCGACAATCCCGTGCGCCATGACTTCGTCGTAGGTCTGACGCAGAGTCCGAGCCGCATTGTAGGCCGGCATCACGACGACGATTTTTTGGCCTTGCAGCATGCTATCGAAGGGGATCGCGATGAGCCGGTCCATTTCTCTACCGGAAGCAGTTGTGCGAGAGCGCGGCGATGCGGCGAGGGAACCGGCAGGCGGTCGAGCGCGCGGAGCGGGAACCACTGCTGATGGTCGTTAGGCAGTCTGGGTTCCGGCCGGGCGAAGACGGCGAGTCGTGATGCGATGATGGGTAAAAGGGAAATCGAGTTGGAGGAGCGGTCGGCGCTGCGGCGTCGCGGGCAGGCGCGGCAGAATCCACATTCCACGCCAGCGTTCGACCGGGATTGCTCGAGGAGCACGCAGTTGCGCCGCCGCATGAAGGCGTGTGGCTCCGACAGGCTGGACGATGGGCGGTCGCTTTCTTTTGATCGGCAGCATCGCCGGATGGTTGGCACGGCAGAATGGGCGGACCGGACATTCGACGCAACGGGGTTGGCGCGGAAGACAGATCATCGCACCGAGGTCCATCAAGGCGGAGTTGTGTTCGCGCGCGCCGGTGGTTGGAACAAGCGCGGTCGCGGTTCGCCAGAGATGAGCACGACCGGGCGAAGAGTCGATCGGGTTTTGCCAATTCGTCAGGCGCGCCAGAACCCGCGCGATATTGGCATCGACGATCGGCTCGGGAAGATCGAAGGCAAAACTGGCGATCGCGCCAGCGGTGTAGCGACCGACCCCCGGCAGCTGCGCGATTCTTTTGGCGATCAGCGGGGAGTTCTCCGCCAAATTTTCGCTGACGAATTGCGCGCGGCCGCGTGGAGATTGCGGGCGCGAGCGTAATAGCCGAGGCCCTGCCATGCGTGGAGGACGTCCGATTCCGTCGGCCCGTGCCAGCGCGGCAAAATCAGGGAAACGCTCAGCCAGCGTTGGTAATAAGGAATAACCGTCGCGACCTGGGTTTGCTGGAGCATGAACTCCGAGACCAGAATCGCGTAGGGATCGCGGGTCCGCCGCCACGGGAGGTCCCGGCCCCGAAGCCTGAACCAGCGCTGCAAGTTCCGGCGAAATTGCCGGCGGTCCGGGCACGGTCCAGTAGATTCAGCGTGTCGCGACATGCGTCCGGGCATGATGACATGAGTCGGCGATTCCCCAAGCCGCGAGCAAAAAAATTGAGGCAACAAGAAGCCAACCGAAGATGTGCTCACTGAACAAGACCGGGCGATGGGAAGGTGGGTCGCACGAAACGATCCGCAAAAATTCTCGCCTGAATCTGTGAGCGATGTTCTCGTGGGCCAAGCCGCAATGCCTGCCCCATCACTAACAACCTATACCGCGCCGCTGACCAGCGAGCAGGTCGCGGCGTTGCGAGAACTGCTCGACAACGCCGGTTTTGAATTTTCGCCGAAGCCCTACACGATCTTTTTCGCGCAGAAGAACAAACTGAGCGCCGCGGTTTACGAAAAAGGCCCGAAGCTGCTTCTGCAGGGAAAAGGGATTGAGGAATTCGTTAGTTTTGAATTGGAGCCAAAGATTCTGGGCGAGGCGCGGCTCGGTTATGAGGAAGTGCATTCGCCGGAAATGTTCGAGCCGCATTTCGGGATCGACGAAAGCGGCAAGGGCGACTTTTTCGGCCCGCTCGTAATCGCCGGTGCCTTTACCGACCGCGCGATCGCGCGGAGTTTTTTGGAGCAGGGAATCCAGGACAGCAAACGGATCGGTTCGGACGCAAAAATCCGAGCGCTCGCGAAGATGATTCGGCAGACGCCGGGCGTCGCGATCGACGTTGTGCTGATCGGCCCGGAGAGATACAACGATCTTTACGAAAAGTTTGGCAATCTTAACAGCCTCCTCGGCTGGGGTCACGCGCGGGTGATCGAAAATTTGCTCGCCAAAAAGCCGGATTGCCCGCGGGCGCTGTCGGACAAGTTTGCCGACGCGCGCGTTATTGAAAAGGCGCTCTTGCAACATGGCCAGCAGATCCAACTCGAGCAACGGACCAAAGCGGAATCGGACTTGGCGGTCGCGGCGGCCTCGATCCTGGCGCGGGAAGCTTTCATCGACTGGCTCGAGCACAATGGAAGCCGAATCGGGTTGACGCTTGGACGCGGCGTTTCTGCCTCAGTGAAGGAGACCGCGCGCAAGGTGGTCGAGAAAGAAGGTCCAAACGCGTTGCGGCAGCTCGCCAAGGTCCATTTCCGCACGGCGCACGAGATCGCGCCGGCTCACTATCCCGCGCCACCACCACGACGCGCCTGGAGGAAGTAACGGACCGCGAATTGGCCCGGGTTAGGGCGCAACTCGCGGCAAGCTTTCTGCTTCTTAGCGTATTCATCACTGTGGAAACAAGGCTTCTCATCCTCAACCCCGATCCGGTCTTTCAAGACAGGGCGCTGGCCATGTTTGCCGCGATGCGGAAGGTCGAAACCCGCATCGTCCGAAGTTTGGCTGAAGCGGTCTGCATTCTCATGCGGGAAGACTTCGACCTTTTCATCGTGGAAGGCGAGGCAGCCGTCGCGATCGAGCAGGCAATCCATACCCGGCAGCACTTTCCTTCCCTCAAAATCATCTGCCTGCCGCAGGATGCCATAGGTCAAATGCTGATCGATCAGGCGAGCGAACAGAATATTGAATTGGCCACGACCAACTGCAGCGACCGCCGGTTGCGCCGCCAACTGCGTGCGATCGTGTCCGCCTTTGAACGAACTGCCGGCCCGGCTGCCGAGGGAATTGACCCTTGCCATTCCCTCGTCGGGAACCTTAACCAGTTCTCCGCCGCGGAGATTCTGCAAATGAGCTGCATAAGCCAGCGCAGCGGGCGCTTCACCTTCAAATCAGGGCGGGGCAACAGCGAAATTTATCTGCACCATGGGATGGTGCGACATGCCGTTTACGGTCCGGTCGAAGGAGAACCCGCGGTTGCTGAAATCTTTCGGTGGAGGCAGGGCCGGTTCTACTTTGAAGAAGGAATTATCAGCCAGATACAGACGGTCACTCGACCCTGGACGCATCTCCTGATTGATAACATGCAAAAGCTGGACGAGACCCTGCAACTGGTCAGTGTCGCGGGACAGCGATGAGAGACACAACGCTGGAAACCCAGCTCCGTTTGCTTGTTCTGCAGACAGAGAGCTGGAAGAAGCTGCACGACTTCATCACCTACGCGCTGGATAAGGCAAAGCCTATCATCTCCGCCGACCAGGAACACCAATTCACCGAAATCCGGGCCGTTCTTTTGCAGGAAACCGGCCACGTTTTCAAGGAATTGAATCTGGTCGCGGAGTTGTCCGGCAAAGCGATGAATGTGCTCCAGCGCGCCTCGTCGATTCGCGGTGTGCGAGAGCTTTCAGCGGAGGAGACGCGCCGGCTCGAGTCGGATTGGAACGCCGTTTTTACCAGGGTCGGTGTCATCCAAGGCCAGCTCAAGGCGCGCCGCCGGGAGCTGCTCAGACGCAGTGTCTTGAGACAGACTTTTCTTCGATTATTTGGACGCAGGGCGACCGCCCGCTAGGCCGTTTCGCTCGAACTGACTTCCGCAGAAGCGCTTCCAAACGCGGCTCCTTTGCCGAACGCGGCCGAAAAGTTTGCGCAAATGATCCGCTCACCCGATGCTTGGGAGACGATTCCTTTTATTACCATGAGTAAGCTCACAAAACGCGACATCGTTGTGTCGATCAGCAATCAAACCGGCATGGTGCAACATCAGGTTTTCGATGTGGTTCAGCGAACATTGGACCATATTACCGACAGCCTGGCTCGTAACGTGGCCGTGGAATTGCGCAATTTCGGCGTTTTTCAACCACGACTGACCAAACCGCGCGTCGGACGCAATCCAAATCAGCCAGGCAGCAGCTTCGTGATTCCCCCACGGGCGACTGTGAAATTCAAAGCGGGAAAGATCATGCGTCAGCGGGTCGAGAAGCTCTCGCGCGAAATGAAGGAAGCGGCCGAGCGGCGAGCACACGTCGGACCTGAAAGCGAATCCGATGCTGTCGCCGTAAACGGCGAACACCATTAAGATTCAAAAAGCTGCTCCGACGCGAACTTTCCCCGGCGTTTTCGGAGCAAACTGCGGACGAGAGGCATTAAGATCGGCGGCCCGCGTCTCTCCAACGGGTCAACTTTTTTGCGGGGAGGCGGATCCACTCTGTGTTCTCGCGGCGATTGAGCTACGACAACCGAATTCTATGAAAAGTTTTTTTCGCCTAACCTCAGTGTGCTGCGCTCTCCTCATCGTCCATCAATGTTGGGCTGGAACGGAGGAGGATGGGCAAAGCGCCGCTGTCACCACCACGGAAAAGACAGAAGAGGCCGTTCCGGGCGATTTTTTCCAAATTAATTCCGGCTACGTCTTCGAAAGCGATCTCAATCATGGCGGCAGTTTCGGCAAGCAGAGCGAGCTGCAGAACGAATTCGAGTACGGACACCGTCTGCGCATAACGGGAAATCTTTTTCTGCACCTCGGACTTTCCTATGATCGGTATGATTTTGGCAGCACCGCGGCGCCCGTGCCCAACCACCTTCAGTCAATGGCGGGAGTGATCGGTGTTGATTACATGCAGGGAAGCGACGTCGGCGCGTTTTTTCAATTACGGCCCGGTTTCTATACCCAGAGCGACGTCGGCATCTCCTCATTTGATGTGCCGATCACGCTCGGTCGAATTTTTGTCGTCAAAGAAAAGAAATTTTACGTCTTTGGCGGCGCCTACGCATCCTTTCTGCGCGGCGGCTCGCCGGTGCTGCCCTTGGCCGGCATCATTTGGATTCCGTCCGACAACGTCCGGCTGCTGGGTCTTCTCCCGACGCCAAGGCTTATTTATTCTCCGACGAAAAAAATCGATCTCTGGGTCGGTGGAGAGCTGGTCGGCGGGTCGTTTCGGACTGATCGTAATGACAGTATCCAGCCGGCAAAACTCAACGGCACAACGGTTAATTTCAGTGATTATCGGGCAGCGGTCGGTTTTGTCTATACGGTGTCGGATGCTTTTAAGTTCGACCTGGACGCCGGCTGTTCGGTGCAGCGTCAGTTCGATTTTGGTCGCGCAGGTGAAACATATCGGACAGACCCTTCGCCCTACGTTCGCCTTCAGTTATCAGCGCAATTCTAGTTTGAATTTACCGGGCTTCCCGAAGGCTCTATTTTCCTCGTCAGGCAAAGCCTTCTCTCTCCTCCTGGCGATGGCTGCCGCCGTTGCCCCAATTCAAGCTGCACCGCTCGAAGAACTACGCTCGCTTTCGCAATTGCGGGACGTCGATCTGGCGAAACTGGAAAGCGGCGAAATCGTTTCCGCGCGCGGTCCGGTGGGCGATTTTCCGCGCGGAATCCATCTCGAGAGCTGCTATTTCATCCATGCCTCGATGGATGTCGTGGGCCACGCATTGCTTCATTGGAATCCTCTTCCTCACAAGAACTTGAAGGTTCGTCGTTATGGCGAGTTTTCGCTTCACCCGGGATCCGATGCCTTCCAGATGGTGCGACTTGATCCAAGGGTTGCGGGTGACCGGTGGCTCCTCGAGGAGACGACCAAGATTGCCCAGGGCTCAACCGCAGGAGGTTTGCACCTAACGAAGGAGGAAATTGCCCTTTTGCAGCGAAAATCGATGGAACCGAGCGAAGCCTGGCGAGACATTTTTCGTCGCCGCAGCGAAGCATTGGCGCGCGGTGGACTGAATGCAGTCGCGCCTTATGGGACAGACTCATCCATCTCGCCCGGCTCTGAATTTCGGGGGCTCCTCTAGCCTCGCGCCAACGGCCGCGAAGCATTTTCGACCGATCATCGGGGCGCAGCCGATGGTCTTTGCCGGAGAACCGGCGACTGAGGCCGTCGGATTCTGGCAAGCATTCAAGGCACGTGACCACAACATCCTGCAGCTGGGGCTTTTTGCGGCCCGCAGAACCAGCGATTCCTGGCAGCTGATCGACTGCGTCTATTATCCCTCCGACACCTACTTTATGGCTCTCGATCTTTTTCAGCTCTGGCCCGTCGACGGGGGTACGCTCGTCTGGCAGGTCGGCTTCGTTTCGGCGCCGTTTCGCGGCTATCTCGGGGGAATCGATCGCTTTATTGCGGGAAGACTGATGATGCAGGCAACGCTCGACACCATCACGGCGTTCCGTTCTGACGTCGAGGATCGGCGCCAGAGTCCTTGAATTCTGGAATTTGCCGCCACCAAATCAAATTTCGGCGTGCGAAGCATGCGTTGGTATGACAACGCCCGGCCTCGCGGCAGCTGCCGGACTGTGTGACAGGCGTCGTTTCTCGGAACCATAACCTCGCCGGCGTGAGCCGCCGCGTCGCTCATTAAAGGCGCATCTTCGCGAACAAAAGCGGGCCAAATCATTCCTCGATGCGTTTCAAGAGAAGCGCGGCGCCGAAGAAGGTCACGACGACTCCGAGGAAAAGGAAGATGAGATCCATTCCGTAATAGGCCGGCCCGGCACGATAAAGATTCACCAGTCGAAATGCCCGGCAAAAGTGCGTCAGGGGAAAACATTCCGAAAGATAGCGAATCGCAAGTGGGAGTCGTTCCAGCGGAGCAAACGCTCCCGAGAGCACAAAGACCGGAAGGAGAAAGAAAACGGAAAGTTGAATCGCCTGTGTTTGGGTTCGGGAGAAGGCTGAGATGAGAAGCCCCAGCCCCAACGAGCAGAGCAGGAAGAGAAGGCAAATGAGTGCGAGGACAAGGGGGTCGTGAAACTGAACGTGAAAATGCCAGCCAGCGACAACAATGACAACGAGGATAAGGAGGATCGAAATTGCGAGATACGGAAGGATTTTTCCGATCACGATCTCGCCCCGCCGGAGGGACGTCACCATGAGTTGATAGAGCGTGCCCGATTCGCGTTCGCGCGCAATCGTGCATGCGGTCAGCGTAACGGTAAGGAGTTGCAGAATGACGCCGATGACACCCGGGACAACGTAGTCAATGAAACGCTTCGCCGGGTTATAGAGGACTTCTGAAGCGAGGCTCCATTGAGTCATCGCTGAGATAAATTGATTGCGGACATCGAGCGGCAACTTCTTTGCCAGATCGAGGACACTATCTGGCAATCCCTCGACCATTGCCTCGAGCTGCTTTTTCTGGAATTCACCGAGCTTTTGCTGGATCCGGCCTTCCAGCTCGCTCACGGTGTTGGTGTTGCTACCATCGAGATAAAGCGGGAGCGCAATCGGATCCCCATTCTTCAAACTTGCTCCCCAGCCTTCGGGAATAACGAGCGCTGCCTGCACATGTTCACGCAACAAATCGGGCTGGCCGCTGATCTTCTTCCCCAATCTCCACTTGAAGGTTGCGCCGTTGACCAGTTCCTGGACGAATTGCTCGCTCTGCGGTGAATGGTCGCGATCCTCCAGCAACGCCGGGACATCGCTCGCCTCCGTGCTCTCAAACGCGTGCCCGAAAATCAGGGTGAAGACCGGTGGAAGAAGCAGGACGAGCACCAGGATGCGCCAATCGCGGTAAATATGGATGAACTCCTTTACCGCCACGCTGCTGAATCGCCTGCAGGGAAGAGCGAATGTTCATCGGATGGTCCCCTGATCGAGCATTGCAACGTAACCCTGGGAGTATGCGGTGAAGACGTCTTCCATGTCCGGCTCCGTCCAGCGGTATCCGAGCAGCTTAATCTCGGGAAACGGCCATTGGCGTTGCCACCTTACGAGTAAATCCTCCGCATCTGGCGCATAGACACGCAGGCTGCCGCTGCGCAACGATACTCCAAGGATGCCTGGCGTCTCGCGTAGCCTAACGAGCGCATCCATCGCCGGCTTGACGTCGAGCTCGAGCAGCTTCGCTTTGAAGGTGCCCTTGAGGGCGCGAGGCGATGCTTTCGCCAGGAGACGGCCATTATGGAGGAAACCGACCTCCGTGCAGCGCTCGGCCTCGTCCATGTAATGCGTGGTGACGAAAATCGTGATCCCATTATGACTCAGCTCGTAGAGCAGGTCCCACATCTGTTGCCGATGCACCGGATCGAGGCCGGAAGTCGGTTCATCGAGAAAAAGCAACGGCGGCTGATGGACCAGCGCGCAGCCGAGCGCGAGCAGTTGTCGCATGCCACCCGACAAGACTGCCCGCCGCCGCATCGCGTTTCGCCTCCAAGTCCATCTGGCCCAGTAGCCGCTCGATCCGCGCTCCCGAGTTCGTTAGGCGGCGACCCGGTAGGCGCCCGCAAAAAAGCGCAGGTTTTCGAGCACAGTAAGATCTGGATAAAGACTGAATCGTTGCGCCATGTAGCCAAACTTCGTCCGCACCGCGTAGCGTTGTTGCCAGGCATCAGCCCCATCGATCAATGCCCGGCCAGAGGTCGGGTGAACGAGGCCGCAAAGCATGCGCATCGTCGTCGTCTTCCCGGCGCCGTTCGCGCCGAGGAATCCGAAAATCTCTCCCCGGTCTATCTGCAACGAAAGATCGCGTACCGCCTGGAGGTCGCGGTATGATTTCGTCAGGCCGGCTAGGGTTATGATTGGCTCGCTCATCGGAGGAAAAACACGCGGCGCGCATTCATCCGCCCCCTCTCTAAGGAAAACGGGCCCGTTTTCAAGCAACAACCCGCCGCGCGCATTGACAGCCCGTCCATTCGTTTAAGACTAAAGAAGTGCTGCCCTCGATGTTTCGAGGGTTTCCAATCTAACCATGAGATCCATCCCGCTTCTTCGATCCCTTGGCCTCGCCCTCCTCATCCCGGCTGCTGTCCTGGCCGCCGATCCCGTGACCGAGTTGGCCAAATTCTCCGTCTTCGGCACGGTCAATATCCCTCAGCTCGCAAAGGGGGAGATCAAAACGGGGCAGGGCACGCCGATGAGCACGACGCGTTTTCTATCGGTTCAGAGTTGTTTCGTAATTCCAAACCCGCCCGCCAAGGTAATCGCAGCGACGAGACAATTCGATCCGACGGCGTACCGCGAGTTGAAAGTTTATCTCCATTCCGATCTGCCGGCTGCGCCTTCTGCTGCGGACTTTTCGAAGCTCAACAATCCGCCCCGTAACTCCGCGGTGGAGACGCTGACTGCCGCCACCCGAAAAATGTCGATGGACCTGCAAATCAGCCGAGCGGAAGCGCAGAGATATTCTGCAAGCCAGCCGGTTTTCGGTTTTTGGATCGACCTCCTGGCGAAGCGTGCCCAGGATTTCGTAGCCGGCGGCGCTGCTCGGGAGGCGCCCTACGATTATAGCAAGGGATCGATCCAGCCGGGTCGGGAGTTTGCCGAACTCATCCGCCAACAGGGCAATGTCAGCCGACAGTTCGGCGGTTTTCTCGCTAAGACCGGCTTGTTCGGCGGTAAGGGGTCAGCAAAACCGGATCTTTATTGGGAATTGCTCCAGGCCGAAGACAGCGGCGTGCTCACCCTCGGCGCGACCTATAGCCAGCCGACATCTGGCGGCGGATTCCAAATCGCAGACGGTCTTTACTACGCGAGCGGCGGATACTATGTCTCGCTCACCCTTTCCCAACTTTGGCCGGTCGCGATTGATGGTCGGCCTTCGACATTGGTCTGGCGCGGGAATTTCATTTCCGCGAGGGCGGTCGGCGAGTTGCATGGTCTCGGGCGGCTCGGCGCGGAATCGGCGATGAAGAAAGACATTCTTCAGGCGGTCACGATTTTTCAGCGCGCCGCCAGCCGATGACTTTACGTTTCCCTTTTGTTGCTGTCTTGATTTTCAGCGTCTTCGCGGCCCCGGCTTGGGCCGGAAGCAATCAAGTAATTGCCGGCACCGCAGATGAGGTCGTGGAAGAGCCATACAAGTTTTCTGCGGAGTTCACGATCGAGCAGGCCTATCTTGGAGGGGCCGATGTGCAGCGCGGGACGCGTTCGGTGAACGACTTCAACGAATACTATTCCAATCTCGTCTTCGTCTACACACCGCGGATCAAGTTTGGGATCCTTCGTCTCGGCGCGCAATCGGAACGCTATTCCTTTGGCTTTCCCAACGGCGGCCAGCAGTTGCCCAACACGCTTCAGGCGGTCAACTCGATTGTCGGGCTCGACACGAAATTTTTCGACTCGATCCTCGTTAGGCTCGAAGCGCAGCCCGGGTTCTATGGTACCTCGTCCGATGACCTGGATGGCGACTCCTTTAACATCCCCTTTGTTCTCGGCGGGACCTACATCTATAGCCCGGAAGTGCAGCTTGTTTTCGGCGTCGGCGTCAACGTCCAGGGCCGATTTCCGGCCCTCCCCGGCGGTGGCATCCGCTGGAAATTTTCTCCAAACTGGGTCCTTAACGCCGTCCTCCCAGCACCGCGTCTCGAGTACCTGGTCAATCGTGACCTGACGTTTTTTGCCGGCGCAGATATCAAGGCCAACACCTTCCGGGTTGATGATCATTTCGGTGACAGCCATGCTGATACCAGCCTCAACAGCGCCTGGCTGAGCTATGAAGAGGTACGCGCGGGAGTTGGCGCGGAGTGGAGAATTAATTCCTCGCTTTCGCTCACGATGGGCGGCGGCTACGTGCCGTGGCGCCAATTCGATTTCCATCGCGCTGACGTCCGTTATCACTACGAAAGCGGCGCGCCCTTCGGAGCGATCGTGTTCCACGGCGCGTTTTAAAATTGTGGTATTTTCCCGCTTCTAACTCCGAGCGACCTGGACAGCATGCTTGATTTGGCTTAACGATCCCGCAGAAAGTTGCCCTATGTTTACGCCGACCAAACTTTACTTCATCGTTTTCGGCCTTCTCACGATCGCGGGCGGTGTCATGGGCTATCTCAAAGCGGGCAGCACCGCTTCTCTTGTCGCCGGATCGATCAGTGGTCTGCTCCTCCTTCTGGCGGCCTTTCTTTTGCCCAGCCATGCGCCGATCGGACTCGCCCTCGGTGGGGTCGTCTCGCTTTTGCTCATCGGATATTTTTTGCCCGCGTTCTTTCGCACCGGCAAAATGATGCCGGCTGGGATGATGTCGCTCCTCAGCGTCCTCGGGATGGTTTTTGCGATCGTCGCCTGGATTCGCAAATAGCGGTTTTGTGTGCGCAAGTTTCGTCTGAGCACGCTGCGTTGGCTCGCTCTGCTGCTCTTTCTCGGGCTCTTCGCGGCGATCGTGCTGCGTTGGATTTCGCTCGAGCGCCTGCGTCTGACGACGCAAAAGCTCGGCTTCCCGGCGCTCACCTCTCCGACCCCTCCGCCCGTGCCAACCCCCACGCCGTGGAGAACCCCAGTCGTCGGAGGAAGGCTCGATACGGCCAAACTTTGGAGCGGTATTACCGTGCACGCGGAAGTGAATCCGAACCCCGGCGGGCCCGCTTCGATCGAACGCCTCGACCCGGAGAGTTATGTCCTCGATTTGCGACTCAAGGTGCGCGTCCCAACGCCAAACCGGAATTTGGAAGAACTCGCGCAGGTGACCCCGGAGTTGCCGAGGTTGCTGCCAAAGCTGGGTGCCGGGATCTTGCCCGATTCCGTCTCGCCGCTCTTTCAGGAGCTCTACGATCTAAAAGTCAGAACGCTGCGAGAAGATCTCGTTAGGCTCGATCAGCTCCTTTCCCGGCACAACTTCTACGATTGTCAGACGATTCTGCAGTTGCGTTACCCGGAGACGAAAAGAAACGTCATTCTGTTACAGGCCGAGATGGATGTAGACGCGGATGGCTCGGACTCCGACCGATTGCCGGACGTGAGCGGCGGCTCATCGAATTTCGAGCCTTTCACGAGCTATCATTGGAAGAAACGAACTTCTCGCCCAAATCCGTTCCTCGCTCCGGCGGAGGAGAAATTGCGCCGCTACGAAAACGAATTTGCGCGAAAAGGTCTGACGATGGAACGGAACCGCGATCTGCGGATCGGGATTCAACGGATGAAGGCCGAGGTCGATTCGCTCAAGCGCTTTAGTTTTCTCGTCGCGGCGACCGATCCCTACATCGTGCTTCCGGGAATTTTTGCGCGGGCGAAAGATGGCGGCCGGGTGGGCGACTACGCGGTCGTCGTGTTCGGAGATCAAATCTATCCAACGATTGTGGGCGATATCGGCCCTAACGATAAAGTGGGAGAGGCTTCACTGCGGATTGCGCAGCAGATCAACGCGCTGGCCACGCCTTACAATCGGCCGGTGAGCGACCTCAAGGTCACATACCTTATCTTTCCCGGGACGGCGGACGTGCCTTTCGGTCCACCCGACTTGGAGAAAATTCGGGCGCGCTGCGAAAAGCTTGTTCAGGAAATGGGCGGCGCGACCGTGCCCCTGCATCGCTGGCCAGACTTGATCCCCACGCCGACCCCAACTCCGTCACCGACGCCTCCCTCTTCGCCCAGTGCGACGCCTTCGCCTGGCGAATCGCCGACGGCCGCTCCCTCGCCGGCCCCGACCTTTGCCTTCCCAACGCCGGCTGAGTCGTCCTCGGCGACGGACAGCCCGTCACCGATGCCGTCGCTGATCCCGACAGCTTCCCCGCTCGTCAGTCCGACGCCGAGTTCGTAGGAGGCGCGACGTTCTTGGGAAGGATTGCGACTTGCTGGTAGTTAGCCGCCCTCGCGGATGTTCTTCTGCGGATGAACGCCCATGTTTCTTAACCTGTCCGGGCCTCCGTTGGCGCGATCCACCGAATTTGAAAAAGCGGTCACCGCGGATTGGTCTGCATTGCGGGTCGTTTGAACCACCGCCGCGATACTGACCCCGTTGGCATTGGCTAGTTGCGTCCAGTTACTGCCCTTGGACCTAAGCGTGGCGATTTGTTGCACTTTGTCGTTGTCGCCCCGGGCGATAGCGTTAATCGCACACAGGTCGCCGAAACGGAGTCGCAGAAGATCCTGTTGCGCTTGCAATTCCCGCTGGCTCACGCCCGTAGCGTGCGATACCGCTTCGATGACGAATTGGCGCTCTCTCTTTTCACCACCGGCGGCGTTGAGTTTGATGATCGTGGCGAGCAAGGCCGGCTCATCGTTGCCGAGATTTTCGATCGGAACCCGGACATAGCCGCCGCCAAGGTGGCTGCCCACTTGCGGAGGCACATAGATGGTGCG
Source organism: uncultured Verrucomicrobiae bacterium (assembly GCA_963720895.1). Classification (GTDB taxonomy): domain Bacteria; phylum Verrucomicrobiota; class Verrucomicrobiia; order Chthoniobacterales; family UBA10450; genus Palsa-1392. The sequence continues at coordinate 456,087 of CAVRGZ010000002.1, read as the reverse complement.
GTAACTTGCCTGATCCTGCGTCGGGGCAGAAGGAAAGCTGGTAGAAGCGACCGATGGCGCGGCCCCAGCGGGTTGAGTTCCAGCCGATTGCGGAGATGCGGTGCAACCAGCGAGGGCGCAAGCAGCCAAGAGAAAACCGAAGAGCGATTTCTGCATGGCTAGATGATTATGATCTTGCGCGAACGGCCCGTCAAGAGTGGCCTTTTTCTCCGTATTTTCCCAATACGCCGACCCCAACTCCATCGCCGACACCTGTGCCCGTCGCGTCGCCCACAGGAACGGCTTCGCCTAACGAAAGCCGATAGCTTCGCCTTCGCCGACTTTTGCGTTCCCAATGCCAGTAGAGTCGCCTAAGGCAGCAGGCAGCCTATCACCATGCTCATCCCGACAACTTCCCCGCTCGTCAGTCCGACGGCGAGTAACTAAGGCGCAATGACTAGTGGAACAGTTGCCCCGCGCTGACAATTAGTCGCCAGGCCTGATGTTTGGCTGCGGATGAATTCCCAGATTTTTCAGCCTATCCTGCCCCCCATTGGCGCGATCCACCGAGTTTGAAAAAGAGGTCACCGTGAGTTGGTCGGCGTTGCGGGCCGTCTGAACTACCGTCGCGATACTCACCCCATTGGCCTTGGCCAACTGCGTCCAGGTTGTGCCCTTCGACCTAAGCGTTGCGATTTCGTGAACTTTATCGCTGTTGCCACGCGCGATGGCGTTAATCGCGCACAGATCGCCGAAACGGAGCTGCAAGATATCCTGTTGCGCCTGCAATTCCCGCTGGCTCACGCCCGTGCTCTGCGCGACGGCTGCGAGGACGAAATTGCGTTCGCGTTTTTCGCCGCCCGCGGCGTTGAGTTTGGTGATCGTGTTAACCAAGGCCGTTTCATCGTTGCCCAAGTTTTCGATTGGGACGCGTACGTAGCCGCCGCCAAGATGGCTGCCCACTTGCGGGGGCACATAAACAGTGCGGTAGCTTCCCTGATCCTGGGTCGGGGCAGCAGGGGCCTGTGTCGATGCAGCGGCGACCTGTGTTGGGGCAGCAGGGGCGTTGGCCGCGGCAACCGATTGCCCGGCTCCGGCCGACTCGAGGCGAGCGGATTGTGGCGATGCGGCGCAACCCGCAAGGAGGCAAGCAGCTAAGAGAAGCGCAAAGAGCGATTTCGACATGGCGGAGGGTATAGCCATTTCCAGGAAACACGTCAAGCCCTGTTATGGCCCATTTTTGAGCCATATTTCTGTCGCAGAAACGTAACAATTGAGCTTTTGCTCGCTCTCTTTCCTTTCGCTAAAGAAGGACCGTGGTGATCAATCGCGCGAACCGCTATCGTGCCGCATGGATTTCCGATGTGCATCTCGGGACCCGCGGTAGTAACGCCGCGGCGCTTCTTGCCTTCCTGAAGGAAAACGATTTCGAAACCCTCTACATCGTTGGCGATTTGATCGATATCTGGTCGCTCAAACGCGGCATTTACTGGCCACAGGAGCATAACGACGTTGTCCAAAAAATTTTGCGCAAGGCCCGCAAGGGAACGCGGGTCATCTACATCCCAGGCAACCACGATGAATTTCTCGCCAGCCATCTAGGCGCCTACGGCGCGATCACGATCCAGAAGCACGCACTTCATACGACGGCCGACGGTCGCCGGATTCTCATTCTCCACGGGCACGAACTCGACACCGTAGTGCAAAATATCAGGTGGCTCGCCTTCCTCGGTGATATTGGCTATCAATTTCTCCTCGCTCTCAATCCACTCGTAAACTCTGTCCGCCGGATCTTTGGATTCGGTTATTGGTCGCTCAGCAAAGCGGTCAAACAGCGAGTGAAAGACGCGGTCAGTTTCATCGGCGCCTACGAAGACGCGATCGTTCGTTATGCCGAGCGCTACAATGTCCAGGGCGTCCTCTGCGGGCATATCCACAGTCCGACCGCCCGGCAGATCGGGAGTACAACGTATTATAATTGCGGCGATTGGGTCGAAAATTGTTCGGCCCTGGTCGAACATGACGATGGCCAGATCGAGTTGCTGGCCAGCTGGCAAGGCGCGGTCCTCGAGCCGGAAACGCCGGTCCTAAGCTTGCTGCGCCGTGGATCGGCCGCCAAGGAAATCCATGAAAAAGAACGACACTGCACGCCGGGAAAAAATGGAGTACGAAGTTTCACCGGCAAGATCATTGATTACCGATCTTGTTAGTCTGCGACGGACTTTGCGCCGCACTGGCCGCGCCTACCTGAGCCGGCTGGAGGCGGAACTTGACGAAGTCACAGCCTGGGCAAACGAACGAGTTAAAGAACGCTCCACGTCGAAGTCTCGGATCCGCGATCTTGGTGACATGATCACGCTCGTGCGCAAGATCGATGCAAAACCGCTTAAGGGGCGGCGGCGCGATTTGAAGAAAATCGATGCGACCGTCGGAGAACTGCGTGAATTGATCGCGACGAAAGCCTCTCGTTAGGCCGGACGCGCGGGCCATTCGCGAGCGTAACGGAGGAGGCGCCGCTCAAACGCGAGGGGCTTTTCGGCGAAGAAGCGCGCGCCGAGATCGAGAGCGATTTGCTCCAACTCAGGAGCGCGCCTGCAAATAAGCCCGAGCAGCACGATTCGTTCATCATCGCAAGAGGAGTCCCCGGCTTCGAGGCGGTTTCGGAAAAACGCAAGGTCGTGGAGGTCGCCTAACTCTTGGCCGAGAGTCTTCGCAGCATCAGCCATCTCGCGCATCACGGCCGGATTGAGACATTGCAGAATGCGCGCCTGGTACCAGACCTCTTTCACTTTTTTGCGCCAGGAGTGGAAATTTTCGATATTCGATTCCGCGCCCGCGGAGCGCAAGCCTTTGCGGCCCAGTCGATACGAGCGGCGGACCGCACAGCAGAGATCGTCCATCCCGAGGTCATCCAACGGCCAGCCTTCGAGCCGATCGCAGATCTGCTGCAAAGTCGTTTCTCCCTCGCGTTGGCGCGGACCGAAACGATCGGTATGCGCCTCCATTTCCTTCTCCAACGCAATCCTGGTTTTCGAGAAGAGGGCATTCTCCAGGTGCGCTTGACGACGCAGTCTCTCGAGCAATTGCAACTGCACGCAGGCATCACGCAAGCCAGAGAAAGCGCCCGCCACATCCCGCAGCCGGCGGTTTTCTTCCTCGAAAATCTCCTCGCCGATTTCTTCGCGAATAAGTCGGAGAAGGGCGCGAATTTTCTTGATGTGCTTGCGGGTCGCGTGAACCGCGGCGGCTTCTTTCCCGGCCGTTATCTGGCGGATCCGCAGGCGCGCGCCTTCGAGCTGTTCGCGCGCAATCCGACGGATGCCCGGCGCGATAGGCTCATCTTTTCGCAAACAATAACTCATAACGAGGCAATTGAATGACCGTCGTGAATGGGGTTCAATGCACTACCCCGCATGGATTCGAACCATGAATAACGCCTCCAAAGGGCGCTGTGTTACCGTTACACCACGGGGTATCGCTGCCGATCGCCGCGCCCGGAATGGGACCGGTCGCAACGCAACGAATCTTTAGAACGCAAATCGGAATTCGCAAATCGCCGGGGTGGCGGCGCCCCGTTTTCGCTCGATGGCAAACGCAGGTAGTTTCCAAGGTCATGAAAGTAAACTTGGAAAAATACCGCGCTGTTCCAAATCCCAGGTGGCGCCTGAACAAGTGTCCGACGGAAACGAAGCCTCTCTATGAATCGAAGTCGGATTATCGCAAACTCCTCGGACGCCAGATCAAAGAATTGAGCGAGTTACAGAGTCTGCTCTATGCCTACGATCGCTATGCCCTCCTCTTGATTTTCCAGGCGATGGATGCCGCCGGGAAAGATAGCGCCATCAAACACGTGATGTCGGGTGTCAATCCCCAGGGGTGTCAGGTCTATAGTTTCAAGCATCCGAGCGCGCAGGAGCTCGACCACGATTTTCTTTGGCGGACGACGCGTTGTCTCCCGGAGCGAGGACGGATCGGGATTTTCAACCGGTCTTATTACGAGGAGGTACTCATCGTCCGGGTTCATCCCGAAATTCTGCGGGCCGAGACATTGCCACCCGAATTGCTCAATCGAAAAACGATCTGGAATGAGCGTTATCGTTCGATCAATGACTTCGAGAGTCATTTGAACCGCAATGGGACGCGGATCTTGAAATTCTTCCTCCATGTTTCCAAGGAAGAGCAGCGCCAGCGTTTTCTCGCCCGCCTCGACGAGCCGGATAAGAACTGGAAATTTGGCATGGGCGACTTGGGAGAGCGGGCGCACTGGGACGATTACATGACGGCCTACGAAGCCTGTCTCCGCGCCACAAGCACCGAAGATGCACCGTGGTTCGTTGTCCCGGCGGACGACAAGAAAAATGCCCGCCTCATCATCGCCGAAGCGATCGTCGAGACACTCAAAGGCTTGAAGATGTCCTATCCGCGGCCGGACAAAGCACACCTTGAAGAACTCGAAGCGGTCCGGAAGACATTGGTCAATGAAGCGCCATAGCAGGCGAGCGAGCTGGTCAGCTTCCGGTCGGTCATCCGGACCCGGCGAAGCGCAGAGAGCCGTAACGCAGACCGCGCAGCGGACGAGGCCGGGCGTTCAAGTCTCGCAGTTGCGATTGACGCGCTCTTTTGTCCGGACGCGCGGACTGCAACTGCGAGGTCCTTCGCCCCGCAGGCTTTCGGGGCTCAGGATGACAAGAAAAGTGGCCGCCTTCATTGCATGACACCGTTGCGCTTGAAATTTCAGCTCGACGCGCAGGCCCTCGATTCGCGGGCTCGCGCCGCAAGTTTTCGCACTTTGCACAACGAAGTGCAGACGCCACTCTTTATGCCGGTCGGTACCCAGGCTACGGTGAAGGCGCAGCTGACCCGTTCGCTCGAAGAAGCGGGTTCCCAGATTCTCCTCGCCAACACTTATCATCTGCTCCTCCGGCCGGGGGCGGAAGTTTTCCGACGCACCGGGGGCATCCACGGCTTCATGAGTTGGGATCGCGCCGTGCTCACCGACTCGGGCGGATTTCAAATCTTCTCCCTGCCGCACTCGCGCTCGGTGAGCGAAGCGGGCGCCGTCTTTCAAAGTTATCTCGACGGACGGACCATTCTCCTCAGTCCGGAACTCAGCGTCGAGACGCAGAGGGCGATCGGCAGCGATATTATGATGGCGCTTGATCAATGCGTCGCGTCGACCGCCGATGAAGCGAGCGTCCGGGCGGCGGTCGAAATCACTCATCGGTGGGCGGTGCGCAGTCTCGCGGCGCGGGGCGATTCCCCGCAATCGATGTTCGCGATTGTCCAAGGCGCGCTCCGTAAAGAGCTCCGCCGCGAAAGTGCCGCCGTTCTGAGCGAGATGCCATTCGATGGATTTGCAATCGGCGGCCTGGCCGTTGGCGAGAGCAAAAGCGAGCGCGAAGACCTGTGCGAGTTCACAGCGCAGCTCCTTCCGCCGGACAAACCGCGCTACCTCATGGGCGTTGGCACTCCGCTCGATATCCTCGAAGCGGTCCATCGCGGGGTCGACATGTTCGACTGCATCATGCCGACGCAATTGGCGCAGCGCGGCGCCGTCTTCACCTCGCGCGGTTTCCTCCAGATGCGCCGCGGAGTTTACAAGTTCTCGAACGAAAAACTCGACCCGGCGTGCAGTTGTCCGACCTGCGCGCGCTATTCGCGCGCCTATCTGCATCACCTTACGAAGACGAGCGAGACGCTGGGCTGGCAGCTCCTCGGCAAACACAACATCCATTTCTATCACCGGCTCATGCGCGACATTCGAACAAGCATTCTGGCTGGACGTTTCGCGGATTTCTATCGCCAACAGCGAGTTCTCCTACGGGAATCTGACCGGGAAAATCCCGCGCTTCGTCCGAAACCCGCGCGTCAAAAATCGCGCTCGTTAGGCAATTACGAGGTTCATCTTGCGCACGAAGGCTTCGCCAGCATCCGGCAGATTTCTTCGGGCGAGATCATGCATATGCGCACCCCGCCGATGGAAGAGGCGCGCAGCCTTTACGTCGAGCAGTCGAACCTCGCGCAGCGCCTCACTTCTTCCGCGGAGCCGTTTACCATCTGGGATGTCGGGCTCGGCGCGGCGGCCAACGCCATGGCCGCGGTCCAATGCTACGAAGCGCAGGCCAACATCGGTCCTATACGACCCATGCGACTCATCAGCTTTGAAAACGATCTCGACTCGCTCCAACTCGCGCTCCGCCACGACGAGAAGTTTCTCTACCTCCGCCACGGCGGGCCTGTCGGAATTTTGCACTCTGGCAGATGGCAATCGAAACAGCATCCTGGTTTGAGCTGGCAACTGGTGAGAGGCAACTTCCTCGAAACGGTTGGGCATGCGCCACTCCCGCCCGATCTGATTTTTTACGACATGTTCTCGAGCAAAACGCACGGCGAACAGTGGACGATCGAAATCTTCCGGCGCTTGTTCGACGCCTGTGCCGGTCGCGCGACCGAGCTTTTTACCTACACCCACTCGACCGCGGCCCGCGCGGCGCTCCTCGCCGCTGGATTTTTTGTCGCGAAAGGACGCCCGGCCGGGCTCAAGGAGGAAACCACGATCGCGCTCACACCGGCAGCACTCGGTACTCTCTGGGCGCGCCGTTATGAGCTCCTCGCCGCGGAATGGATCGCCCGCTGGAATCGTTCGCAAGCCAAATTTCCCTCCGAGATTCCCGTCGACCAGCGGCCGGCGTTTGCCGAGCAGATTCGGCGGCATCGGCAATTTCGTTAGGCGCTCCGAATTAGCGGGGCAGTGCCGCCTTCTCCGCGTACGGCCCCGCCTCCAACAAATTATCGATTCCACCCTGGTTTCGCATCAATGCTTTCATGCTCCAGTGAATCTGTCCCGGCGATGAAGTGCCGCGGCGAGTCAGCTCAATTTGCTCGATTATTTCGCGCGCCGGGCGCTTCGAACCGATCCGTTCTGTCGCTATCCCGGGCCAGATAGGTATCCCGTGACTTTGCGCCCGCCACCAATCGAGCAGGACCGGGAAGCTCTGCTCTGCCGGGCGAATGCTCCAATAGAGCTGGGGCGCGAGATAATCGACCCAGCCTTCGGCTAGCCATTTGCGCGCGTCGGCGAAAAGTTGGCCGTAGGCATCGAGCCCCGCTTTGGTCGTCGCTGGAACGCCGGGCCGCCAGATACCAAATGGGCTGATGCCGACGCGCACTTTCGATCTGGTCGCCTTCACTGCGCGATACATCGAACGCACGAAATCGTTAATGTTATCCCGCCGCCAATCCGCGCGGCTCAGCCCGCTCTTTCGGCCATAGCGATCCCAACTGGAATCGTCCGGAAACGTCGCCTCGTTCGACTTGAGCGGATAGGGATAAAAATAGTCGTCGAGATGCAGGCCATCGACGTTATAGCGCCGGACGATGTCAGTGATCACGCTGATCACATAAGCGCGCGCTGCCGGTTCGCCGGGATCGATCCAAAGTTGTTTTCCGAAACGGCGAACCCATTCCGGATGCTCTTTAGCGATATGGTTTGCCGGCAGCTTCGCACTTGCGCTGATCGCGGCCCGGAATGGATTCACCCAGGCGTGCAGCTCAAGTCCGCGGGCGTGCGCTTCGGCGACCGCAAACTCCAGCGGATCGTAACCTGGCGAAACGCCCGCTTTCCCGCTCAGGAATTCCGACCACGGCTCTTTTGTCGAGTTGTAAAGCGCGTCGCTTGCCGGCCGGACCTGAAGCAGGATCGCGTTCAGCTTGAGCGCCGAGGCGCGATCGAGCAGGGCGCGCAGCTCCGCCTTCTGCGCGGCGGCGGAAAGGCCGGGCTTGGACGGCCAATCAAGATTGTAAACGGTTGCGACCCACGCGCCGCGAAATTCCCTTTCCGCGCCATCTGCCGGAGCAAGCGTGCCTAACAAAAAGAGAAGAACGAAAAAGGATCGAAGCGAAATCATGCAAGCCACTCTATCAGCCCCGGAGCGTTTATTGTAGTCGGGCTCGAGCATCTGTTTAGCGCGGAACGAATCGCGGAGTGATCTCAGGAAACCTCAGTCCGAGCAATCCCCGTCCTGAAGGGGCGGGCTATTCTCGTTCCGCCCCCTACCGGTGGGTTTTGACTACGATAACGCCGCTGCAACCGCCGCCGGAAAAATTTCGTTTACCTCGCCTTCCAGCCGCAGCGACACGCCCGCCTCGCCGTCGTGTTCCGTCGCTCCTCGATTGATGATGACATAGGGAATTCCGCGCCGCGCCGCGAGCAAAGGAAACGAAGCTGCGGGGTAAACCGAGAGGGTGGAGCCGAGCGCCACGACCAGGTCCGCTTCCATCGCACTTTGGCGAGCGCGTTCCAATTCGTTCGGGTCGAGACTTTGGCCGAAGCTGATCGTCGCCGGTTTCAGAAATCCGCCGCAGGCACAGAGCGGCGGCGTCCGTTGGGCCCGAAAAAAATCGAAATGCGGCTCCGGATCGCTCCGCTTTTTGCAGCTCTGGCATTCGACGAGCGAGTTGCTGCCGTGCAGCTCGACCAGCCGCTCCCGGGCTGGTGCCCGCCAGGCTATGCAAACCGTCGATGTTTTGGGTCACGACCATCCTCAGTTTTTCCGCCTGCTCCAGCCTGACGATCGCTCGATGAACGTCGTTAGGCTGGGCCTTCCGGAACGACTCCCAGGCTTCGAGCTTGTAATCCCAGTGCTCGATCCGGGCTGCCTCCGAGGCCATGAAATCCTGATAATAAACCGGTTGGCGCCGGGTCCAGACACCTTGCGGACCGCGAAAATCCGGAATGCCGCTCCCGGTGGAAATGCCTGCGCCGCTGAAAATTAGCGCACGTTTTGAGGCGCGGAGATATTCACAAAGGTTCATATGCAGGCGGGCGCTTCGCCCCTAGTTTGATCCAGGGCAATCGGAACGCCCTGCACCTCAATGGAAATTGATTTTCTCTACGCCGGCCGCTTCAAGTAGTGTATTCAGCGTCGCGACCTCCGCTGGTATTGCCTTCCATCGTTCCAGCACGGAACTTGTGTCGCGTTGCAGGTTTCCCAGAGCGATTTCCTGTTGGGGCGTCGGCCCCGCATCCACCTCCTGCAGATCGCCAAACAATTTCTCGACTTTCTTCAGCACATCCAACTCCAGCGAGGCGCCAGCTCGAACGGCAGCGGGATTGGCGAATCCCTCAAGTTTTTTTCGCAGATTTTCGATCGGCTCATTCACGCTTGCGCCTCCCGGCCTGTTCCTCTTTTTTTCCAGTTCGGCGACCAACTTTTCGAAGGTCTTGCCGATCGGTTGCAGCTCGGCCCGCAATTCCTGAAGCCTTTCCGAAAGCTCAAACTGCTTGGTCAGCTCGGCTGCGGTCGCCTTTACCCGCGGATCCATTTTCAGGGTCAGAGGCTGGGTCAAGCTTTTGCCGCCCGCCGTGAAAACGATCGAATAATCACCGGGCCGAACCCATGGCGCGGTCGGTTGCGGCGCGGTTTCGCGATAAACCGCGGTCATCGGATATTCCGGTTCCGTTTCCGGCAAAGGTTCGCCATGCATGTCCCAAAAGAAGCGGTGCATTCCCAACTTGTCCGAGAGAACGCGGGCTGGCCGCACCCAATAGCGCGGGATTTTCAGCTTTGGATCTTCTCTTGGCACTGGATCGGTGCTCGCGTAACGACGCACCACCTCGCCCTGGCTGTCCTTGATCGTGAGCGTGACCGGTCCACGGCTGTTTTCGCCTAACGAATAGTCGATCATTGCGCCTTCCGGCGGGTTTTCGCCCGCCGGTTCATCCGGCGGCAGCGGCGTATCGGTGTTTGAATTCCAGCGGAAGCGCAGCGCGGTCTGTGGTTTGAACAGGAGCGTATCTTTTTCGCCGGGCTTGAATTGCCGCAGTGGGGTGATGTTATCCAGGATCCAGAACCCGCGTCCATGGGTCGCGATCGCGAGATCGTCATCTTTTACGATCAGGTCGCGCATCGAAGTCGCGGGCAGATTCAAGCGAAGCGACTGCCAGTTGTCGCCGTCGTCGAAAGAAACGTAAACACCGCGTTCTGTCCCGGCGAAGAGGAGCCCGCGGCGTTGCGTGTCTTCGCGCACCACATTGACATTTTCGTCGCTCGGGATCCCGCGCACGATTTCCTGCCAGGTTTTTCCCTCATCGTGCGTCCGGTAAATATGCGGGCGCAGATCGTCCAAACGGATCGTGTTGACTGCCGCGTAGGCGCTTCTCGCATCGAAGTGACTCGCGTCCATCAGGGAAATTTTCCACCAAGGGCCGATTTGTGGTGGCGTCACGTCTCTCCAGCTCTTGCCGGCGTCGGTCGTTAGTTGAATCAAACCGTCGTCCGTTCCGGTCCAGATGCGATTCCCATCAAGCGGTGATGGTGCCACCGTATAGATCACGCCCCTTTGCCGCGGCTGTGCGGTCGGCTGGTCACGAAATTTGCCGACGCTGGCCGGAATCTCGAAAGTCTTGCGGGTCAGATCCGGGCTGATCTCCTGCCAGTTCCTTCCCTCGGCCGTCGTCTGCCACAGTGTGTTGGTCGCGAAGAAGAGAAGGCTTTTGTTGGTCGGAGAAAAAATCACTGGTTCTGTCCGTACCATCCGGAAGTCGTCGGACCGAAATGGCTCAGGAAGAATGTCTTGTCCCTGATGGGTTCGGCGATCATAACGCGTCAGCTTGCCTCCATAAACGATCTCGGGATCATGCGGGGCGGCCGTCACGTAACCGTATTCCTCCGCTCCCACCGGGTGCCAGTCGCGGAAGGTGATTCCACCGTTCGATCCACGGCTCTCGATGCCGACCGAGCCGCTCTCCTGTTGTCCGCTATAGAGACGATAGGGAAACGAGTTGTCGGCGCTGACATGATAAAGCTGCGCGGTCGATTGGTTGTACCACGAACTCCAAGTCCTACCGCCGTTTACCGTGATGATCGCGCCCTGGTCGCTCCCCAGCAAAATGATCTCGGGGTTTTTTGGATTGATCCAAACGTTCTGATAATCATCGCCGCCAGGAGCGCCGCGCCAGCCGTCCCAGGTCTTGCCGCCGTCGGTCGATTTCCAGCAAACCACGCTCGCGGAATAAACGACCTTCGGGTTCTGCGGATCGAATTCGTACGACCGGCAGATCGCCGCCGCCGATCCGGGCGGCCGGACGAGCGTCTTCCGTCGCGAGGCCCCAGTTTTCGCCGGCATCATCGGAATGATAGAGCTTGATCACCTTTGGCGTTGCCACGGCGGCGAACAGCATTCGGGGCATGCTGGGTGCAATCGCGAGCTGAGCCTGCACGATATCCTTGGGCAGGCCCTGGCCTAGCTTCTTCCAGCTCTTGCCGCCATCGACCGATTTGAAGATGCCGCCGTTGGTTCCGTTCCACTCCGCGTTTTCCCATGGGCCTTCACGCGCTTCCCAGAGCGAAGCGTAAACGATCTGCGGATTGGCCGGGTCGATCTGGACGTCGTTGCCGCCCGTGTTCTCATCCTTGTAAAGCGTCTTCGCGAAAGTCTTGCCGCCATCTGTTGAAAGGAAGATACCGCGCTCCTCGTTAGGCCCATATGGATGCCCAGCCACCGCCACGAGGACGTGATCGGGATTACGCGGATCGACCGCGATTTGGGCAATCTGCTGGCCATCGCGCAAACCGAGGTGCGTCCAGGTCTCGCCGGCGTCGGTCGATTTATAGATGCCGTTGCCGACGGAAAGATCGGGCCGATGCAATCCTTCGCCGCTCCCGGCGTAAATGGTTTTCGGATCCGAGAGCGCCACGGCGAGCGCGCCAATTGAAGCGGTTGGTTGATCGTCGAAAATCGGCTGCCAGGTGCGCCCGTAGTCGTCGGTTCGGAAAACGCCGCCATTCACCTGCGCCATGTAGAAAACGTTCGCCTGCGACGGGACCCCGGAGATCGCGCGAGTTCGTCCGCCGCGGAACGGGCCGATATTTCGCCAATGCAACAGTTCCGAAAAATCTGGCGTGGGAGCGGCGAAAGTCGGGCTGCCGAGAAGGGCCACAAGAAGACAAACTCGAAAGCGGATTTTCACGAGTGCACCATAAACACGATTCCCCAGGGTGGAACATGTTTGCCAGCTCTTGAGGGCAAGTGGGCTATCCGGAAGCTGACGTCGGCGGCGGCGCAGGCTTCTTCTTTGCCGCCGCGGCAGCCGCGAGCGCGGCGTCGACCGCTTCAGCTTCGAGCGGATGAATGCGATGATAGTAGTCGTTCGATTTTGCGAGGTCGCTCTTGCGCATGAGGAGCGCGTCGAAGCGTTCACGCCGGCTCAATTCATATACTTTGTCCATCTTGATCGCTTCAAATGGGCAGACTTCGACGCAAATCTGACAGCTCATGCAGACCGAAATATCGATGTCGAAGATGGCCGGATAAAACTGCGGTTTGCCCATGTAATCGGGCTTCTTGTCCTCACTTTTGACGATGTAGATGCATTGCGGCGGGCATTCTTTTTCGCAAATCTTACAGGCGACACAGCGCAAGCCCGCCTCGGCCTCGTTTGTGTCGTAAACGAGAAAGGGAAAGTTGCGCGAGTTCTCCGGAAGCGGACTGCGCTCCTCCGGATATTGCACGGTCGTCAGGCGATCTTTTTCGAAATAACTGCCGACGAAATTCCGCGCCGTTACCGCCATGCCTTGTAAAATTCCTGCGCCAATCATGAATCAATCAATCTCGATGATGTGATCATTTAAGCAGGCAGCGCGGCTTTTGTCTTGATCGCAATCAGCCTTTTCTGCGCAAACTCACGGCGGGCGGAGAGTGCAAAGCGATCTTGGCATTAACGATCTACAACAGTGCTGACGGGCCTCACCGCCTCCGATGGTCAGCAATAACCAGACGGCGACATAAACGTTTCCGGGCTTGGGGGGGAGATCATGATAAACGCCGTGAGCGTCCCGAGTCGCGCCCCGCGGGCTTTTCAGAGCGGCTGCCCGCGGCACGGTCGTCATGGAGCAACCCGGCAAAATGGCACCAGCGATCTTGGCACGAACGATTGACGCGCGGGTGGACTCAGCCAGCGCGTAGCCCACGCCGACGGCAGGAACGCCTCCAGCGCTTCGCCCAGAACTGCGCCGCCCAGAAACCAAGGCAGTGCTTGGGCGACTAAATCGATCAAGTTATTTAGAACACTGTAGAAGCTCATCGCATTGGGTCCACCGCGTGGACTAGTTCTGTGGTCGAAGGCGGCTCGGGTAGATGAACGCCCGGAGCGACAGGGCCTTTGCGTTCGAAGACATTGTAGAGCGTCGGCAAAATAAAGAGCGTCAACAGAGTCGAGCTGATCAAGCCGCCGATGACGACAGCGGCGAGTGGCTTTTGAATTTCACTGCCGGGGCCGGTGGCGAAGAGCATCGGAATTAAGCCCAGCGCGGCCACGCCGGCGGTGATGAGCACGGGACGAAGTCGCAGAATCGCACCTTTGACCACGGCGTCGGCGACGGCCATGCCTTCTCGACGCAGCTCGTTAAAGTAACTCACCATGACGACACCGTTAAGCACCGCCACACCGAAAAGCGCGATAAAGCCGACGCTCGCGCTCACACTCAAATTGAAGTTGCCCACGACGAGCGCCACGATGCCGCCGATCATCGCGAAAGGAATGTTGAGGATGATGAGGGTCGCCTGTTTGACTGAATTGAAGGAGCCGAAAAGAAGCAGGAAGATCGCGGCGATCGTAATCGGCACGACGATGGCGAAGCGTTTCATCGCACGCTGCTGATTTTCGAATTGCCCGCCCCAACTGATGAAGTAACCGGGCGGCAATTTCACGGCCGCATCGATTTTCTGTTGCGCCTCGGCGACGAAACCACCGAGGTCGCGCCCGGTCACATTGCACTCGACGACGATGCGCCGCTGCCCGCTTTCGCGGCTGATTTGGGCGGGACCTTCGGTCACGTAAACATTCGCGAGCTGTCCTAACGGAATGAGCGCGCCACTGGGTGACGGAATGAGAATTTCCTTGATCGGCTCGACGTCGTTGCGCGCCTCCTCCGGAAAGCGGACCGCGAGTCCGAAGACCTTCAAGCCTTCATACACCTTGCTCGCTTCCTTGCTCCCGATCGCGGCTTCGATCACGTCCTGAATGTCGCTCACGTTGATCCCGTAGCGCGCAATCTTGGCGCGATTGATCTCGATCTGGAGATAGGCGAGGCCACTCACTTTCTCGACGTTGATGTCGGCCGCTCCCTCGATCTTGCCCAGCGCGCGCGCGACGGTGTCAGCCTTCTGTTTCAGGACATCGAGGTCGTCGCCGAAAATCTTGATCCCGATCGCGGATTTCACTCCGCTGACCAGCTCATCGACGCGGAGCGCGATCGGTTGCGAGAAACTCGAGGCGACTCCGGGCAACTGGCTGAGCGCCTCGCGCATTTTCTCGACCAGTTCCTCTTTCGATTTCGTCGTCGTCCATTCTTCGTGCGGCTTAAGCGTCACGATCACGTCGCTCAGCTCGATCCCCATCGGATCGGAAGCGATGTCAGCGCGGCCGGTCTTGGAAACCACGTCGATGACTTCGGGGAATTGTTTGAGCAGCTTCTCCGCCTTGGTTTGGAGAGCGAGCGATTGGCTCATCGAGATGCTCGGAATGCGAAAGGTCTGGACCGCGATTGAACCTTCGTCGAGCGCAGGCAGGAACTCCGTGCCAATGCGCGGCACGAGTGCGAAAGCGCCAGCGAGCGCGAGCAGCGCCACGAGCACGACCAGCCAGGGATGTCGCACACAAGGTTGCAGAGTCGTGCGGTAGATTTGCTTGAGCCAGCGAATGTGAAACGGATCCTGCGCATGCGGTTTCTGCCTGAGGAAAAAGGTGCAGAGCGTCGGGACAAGGGTGAGGGAGAAGACGAGCGAGCCGAGGAGCGCGAAGGAAATGGTGAAAGCGAGCGGACTGAACATTTTTCCCTCGAAACCTTCGAGGGTGAAGAGAGGCAGAAAGACCAGGATGATGATGAAGATGCCGAAGACAATCGGGCGACCGACTTCTTTCGCGGCATAAAGCACGGTCTCGACTTTGCCGGCTTCCTGATGCCGCGCGGGATCACTCGGCTCGGTCAAATGCCGGTGGATATTTTCCACCATCACGACCGCGCCATCGACCATCATGCCGATCCCGATGGCGAGTCCCCCTAACGACATCAGGTTCGCGCTCAGCCCGTACCATTTCATCATGATGAAAGCGAAGAGCGCGGCCAGCGGGAGAATGAGTGTAACGATGAGCGCGCTACGCACGTCGGCCAGTAGCACGATGAGAACGATCAGGACGAAGACCGCGCCTTCCGCGAGCGCTTTGGTCACGGTGTGAATGGCTTGCTTGACCAGATCGGTGCGATCGTAGAACGGCACCAGCTCGACGCCTTTGGGCAGCGCTTTTTGGATCGAGGGCAGCTTTGCTTTGACCGCGTTCACGACGTCACGACCGCTCGCGCCCTTGAGCATGAGCACGATGCCGGCGACCGCTTCACCCTCGCCGTTGGCCGTAACCGCGCCCTGGCGCAGCTCCGCACCGATCTTTACCCCGGCGACATCACGAATGTAAATCGGGATGTGGTTCTGCACCGCGACAATGATGTTTTCGATGTCGCGCAGGTCCTGCACGAGTCCAAGTCCGCGCACGACGTATTGCTCGGATTCGTGCTCGATGAAGTTGCCGCTGGCGTTTGAGTTGTTCTTCTCCAGCGCCTCGAAGACTTGCGCGAGAGTCACGCCTAACGAGGTCAGCCGGTCTGGTTTCACGATCACCTGATACTGTTTAACGAGTCCGCCGAAAGAGTTGACGTCGGTCACGCCGGGCACGGTGCGCAGGATCGGCCTGACGATGTAATCTTGCACTGTGCGCAACTCCGTCGCGTCGTATTTCGGGTTCCTGCTGACAAGCGTGTATTGAAAGATTTCGCCCAGGCCTGTCGTGATTGGTCCGAGTTGGACATCGACTCCCGCGGGGAGGCCGTCGCGCAGCGCCTGGAGCCGTTCGCTCACCAGCTGGCGGGCGAAATAATCGTCGGTACCGTCTTCAAAGACGATCGTGATCGCGCACAGGCCGATCTTCGAGACCGAGCGCATTTCTTCCAGTCGCGGCAGACCGGACATTCCCCATTCCAGCGGACGGGTGACGAGTTTTTCCACCTCCGGCGGCGACATCCCGCCCGCTGTCGCGAGGACTTGCACCTGCACATTGGTGACATCGGGAAAGGCGTCGATCGGAATCTGCCGCAGCGCGAGGACGCCGAAACCGGTGACGACAATCGATCCGAGAATGACCAGCATGCGCTGGCCGACGGAGAATTCGAGAACCCGATTAATCACCGCTATTCCTCCCCCAGCTCACCTTTGAGCATCTCGGATTTGAGGATGAAGCTTCCGTCGGTCACGACTTTTTCTCCCTCCTTTAAACCTTCGAGCACCTGCACGTGACCGCGTTGCTCCAAGCCGGTCTTAACAGAGCGCTTTTCGAACTTTGTGCCGTTCAAGGCGACAAACACCATCCATCCCTCCTCATCGCTTTGCAGCGCCTTGTCGGGAATGATGAGCGCATCGTTCACCGCCGTCGTGGCGATCTCGACATCGGCGAACATGCCGGGCTTGAGCCGGCCGTCTTCGTTCCGCACCGCGATCCGCACATCGAGCGTGCGCGAGGCGGATTCGACGCGGTTGCCGATGCGCACGACTTTGCCACGAAAGGTCTCGTTGGGATAGGCAAGCACGGTGAAGGTCGCCGCTTCGCCGAGATGAACCGCCGCGATGTCGCGCTCCTTCACCTCCGCCACAACCCAGAGATCGGTCGGATCGCTGATCGTATAAATTTGCGTCTCCTTGCCTGCGAGTTCGCCCACCGTGGCCTGGCGCTCAGTCAGGATACCGGCGATCGGCGCTTTCAATTCCAGCGGCTTACCGAGCAGCTCCGGTGTCTGCAGGAGCGCCAGCACGTCGCCTTCCTTTACCCGATCGTTGATGTCGAAGTGCAGGCTCGTGATTCGTCCTTCCAGGGTGGGGGTGATCTTGGCCGTCTTGTTCAGATTCTCGGTCACGGTCCCGGCAGCCTTGAAGGTCATTTCCAGGGCCCCGCGCTTAACGGGCTCGGTCTTGATTTCGACCTGGGCGAGATTCGCTTTCGTGAGGGCAACGATGTTCGCCGGACGCTGTTGAGCGGCTGTTTCTTCTTTCGGGTCTGCGTTTTTTTTCCCGCAGGCGACGAGCGCCATGAGAAAGAAAACAGCGGTGATACTGCGGATAATGGATGAATTCATGAGTTAGCGTTCAGAATTGGAAGGGGGAAGATCGAGCGGCACGCCGACGGCCGATTCGAGCTCAGCTCGTTGTGCGGCGACGTTGCCGAGCGCGTCGTAGTAATTGGCCAACGTGTCGAAGTATGTGCGCTTGGCGTCGAGGTAGATGAGGAGCGAAGTGGCGCTCTGGGCGTAGCTTTTCTCCGCCTGGGCGACCAAACTTTTCAGCCGATCAAGAAAGGCGGACGAGTAGAGCGCAAGTTGCTCACGCGCCAGTTGCAGGTCTTTGCTCGCCCTGGTGACAGCGCCCGCGATTTCCAGGCGTGTTGTCTCGATCTCTGAGAGCACTCTTTGCTGTTCGGCGGTCGCCGTCTCGATTTCGCCTTGCTTGCGATCCCAAAACGGCAGCGCAATCGTTACACCCAGGCCGTAGATCTGTTCGTTCTTCGTGTATTCGACTTGCGGACCAACCGCGAAATCCGGCCGACGCCCGGACCGTGTGGAGCGCGACGTCAGCCCCACGGCCTCGGCCTGTGCCCCGAGCGCGCGCAGGCTCGGGTTGCGGGCCATCGCGAGAGAGAGAAATTCCGATTGCGCCGTCGGCTGAGTCCCGGCCCGCGCGAGTGAACCAGCGACCGAGAGGGGAGCACTCGGCGACCGACCGGCCAGAGTGTTCAAGGTCACGCGCGCCGCCGCCACCTTCCCTTGCGCTTCCAGCAGGCCCTTCTGAGCCGAGATCAGCTCGGCCTGGCTTTTGATCGTCTCGAAATCGGAGGCGTAACCGCTCTCCGCACGCTTTTTTGATGACGCGACGAAGGTCTTGGCCGACTCGACTTGCTCGCTGCGCAGGGCGGTCACCTGCGCGGCGGTTAGCATTTCGTAGAATGCCCGTCGCACTTTCGCGGCCAGGGCAAACCGGAATCCCTCAAGGGCGAGCTGTTGTAGGGCGACGTTCTTTTCGGCAATGGCGATCCTGAGCGCGCGCTTGCCCGGAAATTCAAAGAGCTGGCTGAGTTCGAAATTTCCATGAAACTCGCTGAGCCGAGCGCTTGGATCGGTGATGTGTTTTACGCCGGGCGCGATGCTCAACTCCGGGTTCGCGAACACGCGCGCTCTGCGCACCCCGCCTTTCGCGCTCGCGATTCCCGCCTCGAAGGCGCGCAACTCTGGATTGTTACGTAAGCCCTCGCTGGTGAGCTCCGTCAGTGTCTCGGCATGGAGCGTTCCTGTGCTCAGGAACGAAAGAACGAGAATTTTTTTGAGATAATGGTAGAACATGAAGGTATTGATTCGGAGCGAAGGCCGCGGCGCGGCCGGGAACGGCGGCGAGGCAATTCGCGCGCCCGGGAAGAGAGAGCCCGAGGAGAGGCAAAGGAGCGTCGTTAGGGCACAACGCGCCCGCTCAGGCGCTAGCCGAGCTGAGGCGGGTGATCGATCTCTGTCGAGGAAACGGCGATTCTCAACGGAGAGCGATCCGCGATCGGCGTGGCAGTTTCATCCGGCAGACAAACGGAAGGGGCATCGAGGTTGAGTGCGGTGCCACTGTGCAGCGAACAGCCGCAAACCGGACAGCTCGCATGATCGCCAGTCTGCGACTCCGTCACGCACCCGCCCGTGGCGTCGTGCAGAGAGTCCGCGACCAAATCGCCCGCAACGACAAAGAGCGCGAAAAGCGCACAGAGCAGTTGGAGCGATCGCCTGCGGAAGAATTTCATCGAGCTAGCGATCCGATACTGAGATCGCGCACTCTGTCAACGATCCACCTCTCCCATCACGATATCGACGCTGCCGAGAATCACCATGACGTCCGCGACGGTATGTCCGAGACAGAGGTCTTCGAGGATAGTGAGATTGATCAGGCTCGGTGGACGCACCCGGTAACGATAGGGATTTCCGCTGCCGTCGCTGATCAGGAAAAAGCCGAGTTCACCTTTGGGCGCCTCGATCCGTCCATAGGCTTCACCAATCGGCGGCTTGAAAGCGCGAATCTTGACCTTCGGATTCACGATCGGGCCCTCGGGCAGTCCGTCCATCGCCTGGCGCAGGATGCCAAGGCTCTCGCGCAGCTCGAGCACACGCATCATCAGGCGATCGTAACAGTCACCATGGTCGCCTAACGGCACGCGAAATTTGAAGCGTGGGTAGATGCCGTAGCCGTCTACTTTGCGGATGTCGTAATTCACGCCCGAGGCGCGCAGACCAGGACCGGTGATACCGGCGTTGATCGCCAGCTCGGCGGAAAGGTTTCCAACCTCCTGCGTCCGGGCGATGAGGATTTCATTCCCGGTGATCAGTTTCTCAAACTCATCGAGGAAACGCGGGAAACCATCCACGATGTCTCGCGCCCGCTCCATCCAGCCGGGAGGCAAATCGACGCGGCAACCACCGAAGCGCATGTAGTCGCACATCATGCGTGAGCCGGAGAGCGATTCGAAGAGGTCGAGAACACGTTCACGTTCGCGGAAGGCGTACATGAGGGGGGTGCCCCACGCTCCCATGTCACTGAGCAGGAAACCGAGGAGCGAAGTGTGATTCACCAGGCGGGTCAGCTCGCCGAGGATGACGCGCAAATATTCCGCGCGCTCGGGAACTTCGATCCCAGCGAGTTTTTCGACACTGAGCGCGTAGGCCCAGTTGTTCGTCATCGAGCAAAAATAATCGAGCCGATCGGTATAGGGCATCGAGCCCAGGTAACTGGCGTTTTCGCCAATCTTTTCGTGGTTGCGATGCAGGTAGCCAAAGACCGGCTTGAGCTTGCGCACGATCTCGCCGTCGAGAGCGACATTCATCCGGAAGACGCCGTGAGTCGACGGATGTTGTGGGCCCATCGAGACTTCAAGCAGCTCGCCGTCAAAACGCGACGTCATCCGCGGCGATCCATGTTCGAGTTCCTGGAAGCCGGCGCTCATGTCGAGAAAGGATTGAGGTCCACAGATTTCACCGATTTACACAGATTTTTTGGGATTGCTTCTTTGTCTGCCTCATCTGCGAAAATCTGCGCTGTGACAGAGGCGAAGCGATGGCCGGGCTTTCCAATCTGTGAACGACTTCATTCCGCTGTGATGTTTTCCGCGCCGTCCTCAGCCGGCCGCGGCGCATAGTGTTGCTTTGCTTTTTCCAAGACATCGTCATGCGGCGTGGGTTCATATTCGTAGTCGTCTGGTTCCCGATAATCTTTGCGCATTGGGAAATCGGTAAACTCATCCCACATCAGGATCCGGCGTAGATCGGGGTGGCCGTCGAAGCGGACGCCGTAGAGATCGTAGATCTCGCGTTCCTGAAATTCAGCGCTACGCCAGACCGGGGTGAGTGACGGAAGCGGCGTACCTTCCGCGCGATCCTTTGTCCGCAGCCTGACAACGACCGGCCCATTTTTGTGGGTCATCGAGTAAAGGTGATAGACAGCTTCGAGATAGCCGGGACAAAATTCTTCCCGCGTTTCTTCGACTTCTTTTTCCTCACCTTCGACGACCTTCTTCACTTTCACTTTTTTCTTCACCGTGCGATCGAGCCAATCGACACCGGTTACATTTGAGCAGTAATCGAGGCGCAGGGTTGGATCATCGCGCAGGAAGCGCGCGACGGCAGACGCGTGTGTGTGATCGAGGAGGAGCGACGGCTGGTTGGCGGGAGCGGGATTTGGAATGATCTCCAGTTTCGCGCCCGGAACTTCCGCCTGGATCCGGCTTTTGATTTCCTCCAGTGATTCCATCCTTTGCGCTTCCCAAGGTAACGGGTTCGTCCAAGCCAGGCGACTGCTTTCTTCCAACTCCTGGAGGGTGAGACCTGAAAGGCGTAGTAGAAGGCAGCTGTGAAATGCGCGTGGCTGGAAAATCTCAACTCGAGAGCCAGAATCGATTTTGCTCCTTGCACCCGCGCAGTGGCTTATGCTTGGTAAAAATGAACCGAAAAGCGGATCGAAAATCGATTTTTCTCCTCGACGCGCCCTCCAACCTCGGGCTGCGTCCACCGCGTCAAGGTCATGAGCCGGGAGCGTGGCGACTGCCGCAGGCACTGCGGGCGCACGGTCTGCCGGATCGAGTGCAGGCCGAGGAGGCCGGGACCGTCACGCGTCTGAGCTATTCGCCGGAAGCGAATGCCGCGACCGGTTTTCGCAACGGACCGCGGATTGCCGATTACAGCGGACAACTGGCGGACAGGATCGGCGCGCTCGTTGACGAAAAACGTTTCCCGCTCGTGCTCGGCGGCGATTGCAGCATTCTGTTGGGCGGCACCCTCGCCCTGCGGCGGCGCGGCCGGTATGGGCTGTGTTTCATTGATGGGCACAACGATTTCTCTTATCCGCGCGATCCGAAACGGTGCGGGAGTTACAGCGCTGCCGGGCTGGATCTCGCCCTTGCCACGGGCTACGGGCCAGAAGCCTTGACGAACCTCGACCAACTCAAGCCTTATGTGCGCGAAGAGGATGTGGCTGCTCTCGGGGTGCAATACGACGTGGAGGACAAGAGCGTTTTTGATGTCGCCTCTTTTCGTCACTCGCGTATTACGACCTTCGAGGCCGACACAATCCGCGCGCGAGGAGCGAAGGAGTGCGCCGAGACAGGCCTCGCCCATCTGACCCGATCGGAGCTGAAGGGTTTTTGGATTCACCTCGATGCCGACGTGCTCCACAAATCGATCATGCCGGCGGTCGATTCGCCTAACGAAAACGGGATCACCTTCGCCCAACTGACTGACCTCCTTCGTGTCCTCCTCGCCTCGCCTCACGCCATCGGGCTGGAGGTAACGATTTTCGATCCTGAGTTGGATCCCAAAGGGGATTACGCCGCCGCCTTGGTAGAGGTGCTGGTGAACGGATTCAACCTGACATGAACCCACGGTATTGCGCGGGCGCACGACCACGGCAAAAGTAGGAAGCCGACCGGCGAATATCAGATGCGACCGAGCGAGGCACCTGTGTGTTCCGGATTTCGTTAGGCATCAACCGCGCTCGACGACCGGCGGGTGAAATACCTCGCCGTTGGCCGGCGGCTCGAGATCGTGCGGTGCCAAAGGCCGGGACTGGATACTCACTCGGTGTCGTCTTTCTCAGAAACTCCGCTTTTCCTCGTCCGGTCAGTTTTTGCTCATCGATCTTATGCTGCAATTCCATGAAGGCATGGAGCAAGGCTTCCGGCCGCGGCGGACAGCCCGGTATGTAAACATCGACCGGAATGTAGCGGTCGATTCCCTTCAGGACGTTGTAACCCTGTTTGAAAGGTCCCCCGGAAATAGCACAGGCGCCCATCGAGATGACATACTTGGGGTCCGGCATCTGGTTGTAGAGTCTGACGATTTGGGGCGCCATTTTTTTGGTCACCGTCCCGGCCACGATCATGAGGTCGGCCTGGCGCGGAGACGGCCGGAAAACCTCGCCGCCGAAACGTGCCAGATCATAGCGCGACGCAGCGGTCGCGATCATTTCGATCGCGCAGCAGGCAAGGCCGAACTGGAGCGGCCAGATCGAATTCCGCCGGCCCCAATTATAGAGTTCTTGCATCGAAGTTACCCAGATGCCCTGTTTTTGCAGCTCGCTGCGGAGGCCGTCGTCGATCGTTTCCTTCATGTGTCGTGAAGCCCTAAGTTGGCGGGAAGCGCGGATTTCTCCTTTTCGACAATTTAACCATCTACCTTTTTGCCGCGTCTCGCAGATCCCAACTTAAACACCCTTTGCCCCAGGCCCAAACCAGCCCTTCGAGCAAAAGAAGCAGAAAGACCAGAACCGCGACGAAAGCGCCGAACGGCAACCCCGTGAACGCTACGGCAAACGGGATCAGAAAAATCGCTTCGACGTCAAAGATCAGGAAAATGATGCAGTAAAGGTAAAACTGCGACTGGAACTGGACGTGCGCTTCGCCTAACGATTCGATCCCGCACTCATAGGTCGCGTTCTTCGCCGCGCCCGGCTTGGGCGGCTGGAAGAAATGCCGCCAAAGCCAGGCCAGAACGAGAGGCGCAATCGGAAAAACGAGCGCCACGCCGATAAAGATGACCAGGAAAAAATAGGGCGACGGATTCATGGCGGAAGCCTAATCAGTCCGGCGAAGAGATGAATCAGAAAACGAGGAAAGCGAACTCGTTTCTTTTCCTGCTTTCCTGTTTCCCGATTCATTTGTGTTTTCTACACCACTCCCTGATCCATCATCGCGTTCGCGACTTTGAGGAAACCGGCAATGTTCGCGCCATTCACGTAGTTTCCGGGTGTGCCGTATTTCTCGGCTGTCTGGTAGCAGGCCCGATGGATCGCTTTCATGATCGTCTGCAGCCGGCTATCTACTTCGTCGCGTGTCCAGGAAATGCGCATGCTATTTTGGGCCATCTCAAGGCCGGAGGTGGCGACCCCACCGGCATTGGCGGCTTTGCCCGGACCGTAGAGAATCCCGGCGTCGAGAAATTGGTTCACGCCTTCCATCGTGGTCGGCATGTTGGCGCCTTCGGAAACGACATAGACGCCGTTGCGCAGCATGTTGGCCGCGTCTTTGCCGTTGATCTCATTCTGCGTCGCGCTCGGAAAGGCGCATTGCGCTTTGTGATTCCAGAGCGGGTTGTGATCCAGATTCGGATCGAACGGGGTATAAACGGCGCTCTTGAATTTATCGGCATATTCGGAAATCCGGCCGCGCCGCACATTCTTGAGGTCCATAAGGAAGGTCAGTTTTTGATCATTGAACCCCGCCTCGTCATAAATGTATCCGCCCGAATCCGACATTGTGACCGGCTTCGCTCCCATGTTGATCAATTTCTCGATCGTATATTGCGCGACGTTGCCACTGCCCGAGATGAGACAGGTCATGCCTTCGAGTCCTTCGCTACGCGTTTTGAGCATTTCGGCGGCGAAATAGACCGCGCCATAGCCGGTCGCCTGTGGGCGAATGAGCGATCCGCCCCAGCCGAGCCCCTTGCCGGTCAAGACCCCGGTGAATTCGTTGCGGAGCTTTTTGTACATGCCGAAGAGGTATCCGATTTCCCGGCCGCCGACGCCGATATCGCCCGCGGGCACGTCGGTATAAGCGCCGATGTGCCGGAAGAGTTCCGCCATGAAAGCCTGGCAGAAGCGCATCACTTCGTGGTCGCTTTTGCCCTTGGGGTCGAAGTCGGAGCCGCCCTTGCCGCCGCCCATGGGCAGAGTCGTGAGGGCATTCTTAAAGACCTGCTCGAAGGCGAGGAACTTGAGAATGCCGAGATTAACGGAGGGGTGAAAGCGCAGCCCCCCTTTGTAAGGCCCAATCGCGCTGTTCATGTTGATGCGAAATCCACGGTTGATGCGGATCTCGCCTTTGTCGTCCTGCCAGGGCACCCGGAACATGATGACGCGTTCGGGTTCTATCATGCGCTCGAGGATTTTGGCCTTCACATATTCCGGATGCCGCTCAAGGACGAGGGCGAGCGATTCGGCCACCTCATGGACGGCCTGGTGAAACTCCGGTTCCGCCGGGTTCTTCGTCTTCACCCGAGCGATCAATTCAGTCACATACTCTGTCATAGGATTTTGTCTCGTGCGCCAGCCGGAAAGAGGCTCGCCTAACGATCCGCGAAAGCTGTCTTTTCACGCCTGGCCGGTTCTCGTCACGGGAGGAGCAATAGCGCGACACCTCCGGAAGCGAAACAAAATTCGTCGGGCCCGACTCCATTCCGATCTTGCCTAAGAAAGCAGACCTCGCTTTTCTTCCTCGCAAGGTGAGCGGTTTTCTCGATCAAATCTTTGTTCTTGGGAAAGGGCGAGTCCTCGCGCTCTTTGCCGGGGCGCCTGACTGGCTCGGCCAGATTGTTTCCAGTTTACTTAATATCGCCGCGCTTCTCGCCGTGTTTCTCTCGCTCTTCGCTCTCATCTCGGTGCTGGAGAGAAAAATTCTCGCCCGCATCCAGAACCGACTCGGACCCAACCGCGTCGGCCCCTTTGGCCTCCTCCAACCGGCGGCCGACGGGATCAAGATGCTAATTAAGGAAGACATCGTGCCGGCCCGGGCGGACAAGGTGTTGCACTTCCTGGCGCCGATTCTGATCGCGGCGGCGGCAATTCTCGCGCTTGGCATCATACCCTACGGGCGCAACATGACCCCCTTCACGATCGAGGGCGGCATTCTGTTTTTCTTCGCCATTGGCTCGACCACCGAGCTCAGTGTTTTCATGGCCGGCTGGGGGAGCAACAACAAGTTTTCCATGCTCGGTGCGATGCGCGCGATCGCGCAAATGGTGAGCTACGAGCTGCCCCTCATCATCACCGTCCTGCCCGTGGTAATGGTGGTGGGCTCGCTCAGACCGGATGCGATTGTCGCCGCGCAGAGCGGCTACTCGTTAGGCATTGCGCCGCATTGGTTCGTCCTCACACCCTGGGGCGCGGTCGCGTTCATTCTCTTTTTCGTCTCGGGGCTGGTGGAATCGAACCGCACGCCTTTCGATGTCCCGGAAGGCGAGTCGGAGATCGTCGCCGGCCATATGACGGAGTATTCCGGGTTCAAATACGCCATTTTTTTTCTCGGCGAATACCTCGGGATGTTCGCGATTAGCGGCCTGGCGGTGACGCTTTTCCTCGGTGGGTGGCATGCACCGCTCCGCGGTCCTGGAGTTCATTCCTTCCTACGCCTGGTTTTTCGCCAAGCTCAGCCTCCTCATCTTTGTCTTCATCTGGATCCGGGGAACGCTCCCACGGACGCGGATTGATCAGGTGATGAATTTTGCCTGGAAATTCATGCTCCCGATGGCGTTTGGCTGTGTTATCGCAGCGGCGGTCTGGCATTATGAGGGAAGACGCCTCATGGGATGGCTCTGGTCGTTAGGCGTGCTGGCAGCGGTTTACTTTGCGATCTCCCGTTTTCTCGACACCGGAAAGAAATTTGCGCCCCGAACCTACCGTTTCGCCGAATGAACAGCGCGGCCTTTCTCGTCATCGCCATTTTGATGCTCGCGGCGGCCCTCGCGGCCGCGACGCTCCCAAAGCTGGTTCATGCGGCGCTCAGCTTTGCCCTCGCTCTGGTCGGAATCGCGGCGTTTTACTTCTTGTTAGGCGCGGAGTTCGTTGGCCTGGTTCAGGTTTTTGTCTACGTCGGCGCGGTCGCGGTCTTGATCGTCTTCACGATTCTGCTCACCCGTCACGACGCAGAGATGGATCGCGGTTTCAACTGGAGCGGTGCGGTCATCGCGCTCGCGGTTTTCGTGGTTTGATCTGGGCAATTTTGAAAACACCCGGTTTCCCGGTCGCAGCGCCGCCAATCGGTGCCCTCACCGTCAAACAGATCGGCGAAGCGCTGATGACGGATTATGTCTGGCCGCTCCAGTGTGTTGGCATTCTCCTCACCGCCGCCTTGATCGGCGCGCTCGTTCTCGTCATGGAGGAACGGCGTTGATCCTCGTCCGAGCAATACTATCTCCGGGGAGCACGTGCGCCTCGCACGTTCTTTTCGGCACGTTGCCGAAAAGTGAATGGGAAAAGAGTTCGCGCTGGCGGGGGCGCCAGCGCCAGCGTACGCGGCGCACACGCTCCCCGGAACCAAAGGCAGGGGGGCGATGAATCCTACCCTCCAACTTTTCCTCATTATCTCGGCAGCGCTCTTTTCCATCGGCCTCCTCGCCGCACTGAGCCGTCGGCACGCAATTTTCATTCTTATCGGCATCGAGATGATGCTCGCCGCGGCCGGTTTGAATTTCATCGCCTTCTGGCGTTTTGGCCCGCAACCGGCGCCGCCGACGGGCGTCATGATAACGATCTTCGCGATCGCGATTGCGGCCGCGGAGGCGGCCGTGGGACTCGCGCTGGTGCTCGTCGTCTACCGCCACTTTCGCACAACCAACGTCGATCAAGTCGATCAGCTCAAAGGATGAGCGACTCACTCCTTGCTCACCTCTGGCTGATCCCGGCGGTGCCGCTCGCGGCATCGCTCTTGATTCTGAGTCTGTTGAATGCGCGTCGCGCTGCTGCCGCCGGACTCGCGATTGCCGGGCAGTTGATTGCACTCATTCTCTCAGTCGTTGCCTTTTGCCTCACCCTGCAAACACCCGGCTATCGTGTCTGGCAAAATTTTACCTGGTTCTCCTTTGGCGAACAGGCGCTGCGCATTGGGTTCGTGCTTGATCCGCTCGCGGCTGTCATGCTGGTTATGATCACGCTGGTCAGCCTTTGCATTTTTGTTTTCAGCATCGGCTACATGGCGGCGGACCGAAATTTTACCCGCTTCTTCGCCTACCTCTCGTTTTTCTCGGCCGCGATGCTGGGTGTGGTCATCGCGAACAGTCTTCTCCTCCTCTTTGTCTGCTGGGAATTGGTCGGGCTTGCTTCCTACCTCTTGATTGGATTTTGGATTCACAAGCCGAGCGCCGCCGCCGCGGCGAAAAAAGCCTTCATCACCACGCGGATCGGCGATATTGGATTTTTCCTCGGAATACTCTGGCTTTACGGGCGGAGCGGCACTCTGCTTTTTTACGACGGCGGGAACGGAGCTCTCGAACACAGCGGCCTAATTTCGTTAGGCGCAAGCGCGACCTTTATCTCCCTCCTCATCTTTTGCGGCGCGGTCGGGAAATCCGGCCAATTCCCCCTCCACGTCTGGTTGCCGGACGCGATGGAAGGTCCGACGCCGGTCAGCGCGCTCATCCACGCTGCTACCATGGTCGCGGCCGGTGTTTTTCTGGTTGCGCGCGTCTATCCTCTCTTTTCGTCAGGAGCAATCGATGGCGTCACCCCGTCGCTCGTCGTGGTCGTCTGGATCGGGGTGATTACCGCGCTCATTTCGGCGTTTATCGCTCTCGCCCAGGCGGACATCAAACGCATCCTCGCCTACTCGACCATCTCGCAGCTTGGCTTGATGATGGTTTCGTTAGGCGTGGGCGGCGTTGCGGCCGGCATCATGCACCTGCTCGCGCACGGCTTTTTCAAAGCGCTCCTTTTCCTCGGCTCCGGTTCCGTCATTCACGGCTGCCACGAGGAACAGGACATCCGCCAGATGGGCGGTTTGCGCCGGCTCATGCCAGCGACGTTTCTGACCTACGCGATTGGCATGATGGCGCTTAGCGGTATGCCACTATTTTTTTCCGGCGCCTGGACGAAGGAAGAAATCCTTCACGCCACCTCGCTCTGGTCGGTTTCTCGCGTGCCGCATTATCTGATGCTGGCCGGCGTCGTCCTGACTGCGCTTTATATGACGCGGCAGATGATTTACGTTTTTTTCGGCTCCCGGCGCGCGGCGGCTGAACAGGCGCACGAAAGTCCGGCTGTCATGACGCTGCCATTAATCGTGCTCGCGCTCTGCACGATTGGATTCAGTGTCGTCCTCACGCCGGCCTGGCCCTGGCTGCACGACTATTTGTCCGGCGACCGGGCGGTTTTTGCGTCTTCGCAGTTGATTCAGCCGATGCTTTTCGTTTCCCTCGCGCTGGTTGTGGCGGGCATCGGGTTCGGCGTCCTCCTTTATCGGCGGGCGGGCACGACCGACCCGTTGGAGCAAGCGCTGCCCGGTCCCTTTCGCTTTCTCGCAAATCGGATGTGGCTCGACGAACTCTACGGGTGGACGGTCATCGCTTTCGCGCGCACCATGGCGCGCGCATCCGACTTCCTGGATCGCTTTTTTTGGGACGGGCTTGTCCGCGCCGTCGGCGCTCTTGGAGGTGCGTTAGGCAGTCTGACGAAAGGTTTTGACGACCGCGGGATCAACGCCGGGGTGGATGACGCGACGGACGCCGCGCGCGGATTTGGTCGGGTTATTTCGAGGCGGCATTCGGGGCAAATCCAAGCCTATCTCGGCGCGATCGCCGTCGGCATGCTCGCATTGCTCATTCTTTACGCATGGCTCACCTGATCACGGGACTAATTTTCATTCCGATCCTCGGCGCGCTTTTTGTCAGCGTCGCCCCTCGGAATTACGCCCATACCGTCGCCCTCGGGAGCACCGCGATCACTCTGCTGCTCGCAATGGCGGTATGGCGCCACTTCGATCCAACTGTGGCCGGGCTGCAGATGATCGGACGCCATCGATGGATCCCCACGATTGGCGCCGAGGTTCTGCTCGGAATCGACGGCCTCAGTCTGCTCCTTGTCCTTCTGACTTCGCTAATCTTTCCCTTCGCTCTTTTGGCTCAGCGGACGGGTCGCGGATTTTGCGCGCTCATGCTGGTGATGCAGGCCGCGCTCTACGGGACCTTCACGGCCCAGAATTTCATTCTCTGGTTCCTGTTTTACGAGATGAGTCTCATCCCCGGGTTCCTCCTCATCAAAGTCTGGGGGGGTGCGAATCGTGATCGCGCGGCAACGAAATTTTTTCTTTACACGTTTCTCGGGAGTATTGCGATGCTCCTCTCGTTTCTCGGCATCTATTTCGTTCGAGGGACTTTCGATTTTGCTGCTCTCGCCGTGCTCGGCAAGGAGGGAATACTCCCGGGAAATCTTGTCTGGTTCGCCTTCGCCGGAGTCTTCATCGGGCTCGCGGTCAAGGTGCCGATCTTCCCATTTCACACTTGGCTGCCGGACGCTTACGAATCGGCGCCGATTGGCGCCTCGATGGTCTTCACCGGCGTGCTCTCAAAGATGGGGGTTTATGGATTTGTGCGTCTGCTCCTGCCGCTTTTCCCGAATGAAATCAGGATTGCCGGGCCATGGCTGCTCGGGCTGGCGGTTTGCTCGATCGTCTTCACGGCGCTCGCGGCCTGGGCGCAGTCGGATCTCAAGAGAATGGTCGCCTATCTTTCGATTAATCACCTCGGCTACTGCATGCTTGGACTTTTCGCGGTGACTGCGGCCACCGCGGTTCCACCAGCCGAAGCGCAAGCTGCCCTGAGCGGGGTCTTCCTGCAGATCTTCAACCACGGCATCACCGCCGCCGCACTCTTCTACTTTGTCGGGTTGCTCGAGCAGCGACGCGGCGCGCGCGGCCTGAACGATTTCGGCGGCTTGATGCAACGGACGCCACTGCTTTGCGGTTGGATGAGCGTAGCCATGTTTTCGTCGCTTGGGCTCCCCGGCCTGAACGGGTTCATCGGCGAATTTTTGATCTTCAAAGGTTCCTTCGCCCTTGCAGCGGGCTACACAGCGGTTGCTGCGCTCGGGCTGCTCATCACCGCGATTGTTTTCATGCGCGCGATGCAAGCGCTCTTTAGCGGACCGCTGGCGGAAAGCTGCCGACAGCTGCCCGATCTTCGCCTCGGCGAAAGGTGGATCGTCATTCCAGTCACTCTGCTCATGTTCGCGGTCGGCCTCTACCCGCAGTTCGTTCTCAACATCTTCAATTCCACCGTGGTGCAAATGGCGCGTTTGCTCGGCTGAAACGATTGGAATGAAAAAGGAAATCATTTCAGGAGGACAAATCAGGCCATCGATTCACTCGCTCTGTGGCCAGAAGGCGATGCACGATTTTGATCTCGCGGTTTTGGATGGCGTGGGTACGAAGGTTTCAAATCAAGCTGCCCGGCGAAATAGCGACCGATCTCCGAGAGATTTCATCTTCAGGCTTACTTCGCGGGAAGTGTTCCTCTTGAGGTCACAAACTTCGATCAGTTCCAGAGACGATGATGAAATTGCGGCGATCGTAGAACACCTCCGCCAACTGATTGCCGTTCCCAAGAAGTCGCGGCGGGAAATCCGGTTTCATCTTCGCGAATCGTCGCCGCATTACGAGACACGCAAGACCTGATGATCGCCTGGACGATTTACGTCACGTTTGCAGGTGCGGTTTTGCTCCTTGTTTTGCCGCGCGTTTTGGCGCGTTGGATTGCGCTCGCCACGGCGATGATCGGGTTCGCCATCGACCTGACCGCCTTTCTTACACGTACGACCGACTTCGCGCATTTTACGACGATCGTTCGCGTGCCCTGGGTGGCCGCGCTCGGGATGAATTATCATCTCGCGGCCGATGGCATCAGTCTCACGCTGACCTTGGTGACCGGGCTGATTGCGGTTTCCGCCATCCTTTTTTCCTGGAAAGTGGAGAAGCGGCCTAACGAATTTTTCTTTTGGCTGCTTCTTGTTGTTGCCGGTTCCTACGGCGTCTTCCTCAGCGCTGATCTCTTTCTCTTCTTTGTTTTCTACGAGCTGGTGATTGTGCCGAAATATTTCCTCATCGCGATCTGGGGATCGACGAACAAGGAGTACGGCGCGATGAAGCTGACGCTTTATTCCTTCTTCGGCGGCGCGCTCGTTTTCATCGGAATCCTTGCTCTTTACACGACCGCGGGGACCCTCGATCTGCAGGAGCTTGCGCGCTTTCCATTTACTCCGCGGCTGCAAATCTGGGCTTTCCCGGTTTTGTTTCTCGGGTTCACGATCCTCGCGGGCATCTGGCCGTTGCATACCTGGGCGCCGACCGGCCACGTCGCCGCGCCGACCGCCGGTTCGATGCTCCTCGCCGGAATTGTGATGAAACTCGGTGCCTACGGCGCACTGCGCGTCGCGATCAATCTTTTTCCGTTAGGATTTCAGGAGTGGAGCAAATGGATCGCCGTTCTCGGGGTCATCGGGATCGTTTACGCGGCGGCCGTCGCACTGCGTCAGAACGATCTCAAGTTCGTCATCGGCTATTCGAGCGTGAGCCATATGGGGTTCATCCTGCTCGGGCTGGCGGCGGGCAATCTCCTCGGTGTTTCGGGAGCGATCCTGCAAATGTTTTCGCACGGTGTGATCGGCGCCCTGCTCTTTGCGCTTGCCGGCGCGGTCTATTACCGGACGCACACCCGCAACTTGAACGATCTCGCGGGAATGGCGCTCAGTCGCACGATGCCATTCCTGGCGTTTGCGTTTGTCATCGCCTCCGCCGCGTCGATGGGCATTCCTGGCTTCAGCGGTTTCGCCGCGGAAATCACGATTCTAATTGGTGTGTGGAAGGCGTTCCCGATCGCAGTCTGGATCACCGGGCTCGGTATGGTGTTGGTCGCGGCTTTCACCTTGCGCGCCTTGAAGAAATCGTTCTTCGCCGACGATCGTCATTTCGCGCAGCGGATGCAGGAAGGCCGCGCGCCGATGGTTGCCGATTGGAACGACTCGTCCACCGTCGAAGCCTCGGCCACTCTCGCGGAGAAATTAGGCGCGAGTCTCCTGATTTTCACGACCCTTGCGGTCGGTCTTTATCCCCAACTGCTCCTCGATCGGATCATGCCGGCGGTGGAAACGATGCGGTTTCTGCGACCATGAACTATCTCGAACTGCTCAAACTGGCCGCGCCGGAGGTCATCGTGCTCATCGCAACTCTGCTCGTTCTTACGATCGGGCTTGTCACAGGCCGACGCGGTGCAGGGGAGGCCGTGTCGGACGCGGGTGGTGGGGATGCGGGCGACACGCCCGCCGCCACACCGGCTGGAGTTTGCGCGTTCGTTGCTGCGCTTGGATTGGCATTGGCCGGCGGCGCAGTTCTGCTCCTGCCAGCGCACGCGACGTTTTCCCACGGCATGCTCGTCATCTCGCCGCTCAATTCTCTCTTTAAAGTTATCTGCCTGACATTGGCGTTTTTCACGGTGCTCTTCGCGTGCGGCGAGCGTGCGCTCCCAAATAAGGGCGAATATCTCGCGATGATTTTGCTCGCCACGATCGGGCTGCTATTGCTCGTCGGAAGCGAAGAACTGCTCATGATTTTCATCGGTCTCGAGCTGAGCGGTCTCTCGCTTTACGTCATGACCGCATTCGACAAGGAACATCGGTCGTCAGCCGAGGCGGGGCTGAAATATTTCCTTTTCGGCAGCCTGGCGAGCGCCTTCACGCTTTTCGGCCTGAGCTTCATCTACGGACTGACCGGAACGACTGCCCTCGCCTCGATCTCCCAGCGCCTCGCCGTTAACCCGATCGAACCGCTGTTGGCGGTTGGCATCATAATGACCTTGATCGGCTTCGCGTTCAAAATCGCCGCCGCCCCATTCCACCTCTGGGCGCCCGATGCTTATCAGGGCGCGCCGGTTTCGACCGCGGCCTTCATCGCCTCGGGATCGAAGGTCGCTTCCTTCGTCGTGCTGGGAAAGATCGTGCTTATCGGCTTTGCTCCGGTGCATGGCAGCGCCGATTGGCACGCCCTGGCCGGTGGTTGGGCGCCCATCCTCGCAGTCTTGGCGGCGCTTTCGATTCTCATCGGTAACTTCGTCGCGCTCGCGCAAAAGAACGTGCGCCGACTCCTCGCCTATTCTGCCGTTGCGCACGCCGGTTACAGCCTGCTTGGATTGGTCGCTGCCGGACGCACCGGTTTTTCGGCCACGCTTTTTTACACCACGATTTATGGAATCACCCTGGTCGGCGCGTTCGGCGTCGTTGCGCTCGTTAGGCACGAGACCGGTGGCGATGACCTCTCCGATTTTGCCGGGCTCCGGACGCGCTCGCCGCTTCTCGCTGGTTGCATGGCAATCTTCATGCTTTCGCTTGCCGGCTTGCCACCACTTGCCGGCTTCTTCGGCAAGTTCTACCTCTTCAGCGCGGCGTTTCGCGCCGGTGATAATCATGGCCTCCTTTGGCTCGTTGCCCTCGCGCTCTTTGGCAGCCTGATCTCGCTTTATTATTACCTCATCGTCCTCAGGGCGATCTTCGTCGATGAATCGACGAAGGCGACTTTCGCCTTTCACCCTGATTATTTACAACGGATCGCGCTTACGATGCTGGCCGGAGCGGTTCTTTTCCTTGGCATTATGCCGGAGACATTAGTGGCGCGTATACTTGCTTCGTTCACCTGAAGCATTCGGCGAGTCAGACCATCAACGGAACCCCGCCGGATTCGCTTGACCTGCAGCGGCCAGCCGAAAACAATCGGCCCATGAACACGCCGAAGACTGCACTTATAACGATCGCCGTGCTTGCGACGGTAGTTATCGCAACTCCGATTTTTGCCGAGGAAGCCAAGGCGACCGATCCCGCCGCCTCACTTCAGATGAGCGACGCTGAGATGATGGCGAAGATGATGGAACTATCGAAGCTGAGCGAAAATCACAAGCTGCTCGCACAATTGGCGGGCAACTGGACCTACAACGTCAAAATGTGGATGGCGCCAGACGCGCCCGCGATGGAGTCGAAGGGAAGCGCAGTCCGTAAACCGATCATGGAAGGACGCTACTTCGTCGCCAATTTCACCAGTGAAATGAAGATGCCCGGTGAGGATGGCAAGATGAAGAATTTCGAATTCAAAGGCCTGTCGATCGAGGGCTACGACAACGTGCAAAAGAAATTCATCTCTACCTGGTGCGATAACATGGGCACCGGGATCATGATGTCCACCGGTACCTATGATGCCTCCACGAAAACCTTCACCTACAACTCCGAAATGGAGATGATGCCGGGGATGAAAACTAAGGTTCGCGAAGTGATCAAGATCGTCGATCCCGATCATCACAACTTTGAATGGTATGAGGATCGCGCTGGTCAGGAAGTGAAGACGATGGAAATTAACTACACGCGCGCGAAATAAATGAAACGCGTCAACCGCGAGACCGTCCGCAAAATGGCCATCTCACGACGGAAGTTTGCGCAATTGTTAGGCGTCGGCGCGGCTGCTGCGGTGGTCAGGCCGGCGCTTTCCCTTGCCAAGACCGCGGCGACTGATTCGCCGGCGGTGG
Source organism: uncultured Verrucomicrobiae bacterium (assembly GCA_963720895.1). GTDB lineage: Bacteria > Verrucomicrobiota > Verrucomicrobiia > Chthoniobacterales > UBA10450 > Palsa-1392. Next base: position 421,447 of record CAVRGZ010000002.1, on the reverse strand, counting down.
ACGCCGCCTCAGGCGTTGTCCGCTTGAGCTCGAACGAGAATCCTTATGGGCCGTCGCCCAAAGCACTCAAAGCAATGAGCGACGCGTTTGGACTGGCCTGTCGTTATCCCGATGAGCGCGCCGGTATGCTGGTGGAATCGCTCGCGAAACTGAACGGCGTCGGACGTGATCAAATTCTGCTCGGCGATGGCTCGGGCGAGATTCTAAAGCTATGCGCGGACGTTTTTACAGGGCCGCTGACGAATAAAAAGCGTGGCCACCTCGTGGTCGCCGATCCCACCTTTGAGGCCATTCTTTATCATGCGAAATTGAACGACGCGGAGATTGTGAAGGTGCCACTCACGCCCAGTTTTGCCCATGACCTGCCGAAGATGGTGGCGGCGGCGAAGAAAGGCCTGGTTTACGTCTGCAATCCAAACAATCCCACCGCCAGCATTTCGCCGAAGAACGAAGTGCGCGAGTTTATCGAGAAGACTCCGGCTGAAACGATGATTCTAATCGACGAAGCTTATCACCACTACGTCGACGGTTCCGATTACGAGAGTATGATCCCGCTGGTCAAAGATCATCCCAACCTGATCGTGGCCCGCACTTTCTCAAAAATCTATGGCATGGCGGGCCTGCGCTGCGGTTACTGCGTAGCTCAATCCCGCGCGATTGAGCGCCTGCGTGAGCGGCAATCATGGGATAGCATCAACGTTATGGCTTTGGCTGCGGCGACGGCGAGCCTCGAGGATTCCGACCTGGTGACGAAAGGGCGTCGGCTCAACACGGAAACAAGAGCATTCACTACCGGCGAACTCGAGAGGATGGGGTTCCAGACGATTCCGTCGCAGGCGAACTTCATCATGATTGATCTGAAACGTCCAGTTGTACCGCTGATCGCAACGCTGAAGAATCACAACGTCCAGGTTGGCCGACTATTTCGGGCCATGCCCAACCACCTGCGAGTGACGATCGGGACCAAAGTGGAGATGGAAGCGTTTCTGGCAGCCTTCCGCGAGATCACGGCGCAGGCTCCCGCCTAACCAATCCGGGTTTTCTGAATCGCGCGGGCAGAGCGGCGCATAACGGCCCAGTGCAGCCTCCGAATGGCGATGCCAACCTTGGCGCGCCTCCAGTCAGCGGAGGGATTTGATTCATAACTGGCAAGCCAGACTCGTAAACCGAAATTTGAGGTTCGGCTCGGAGAGCGTCTTCCCGATGCAACGATTCACGACTTATCGATTCGCAGAGTAACGGTTCACAAATTACCCCTAAGCGGGTCGCGCACGGCATTTTTTGTCCGCTTTTTGTCATTTTGCCAGGATGATGTCAGTCGACCTTCCCCTTTGAAAGTTAAAGAGAAACAATCAAAGAAAAGGAAGTCAGTATCATGAGAGCAAGAGATCTGTTTGTTTACATAGTCGCGGTCTTGGTTCGGAGCCGGATGTTGGGCTTACGCCCTAGCATAAAAACGTTAAGATTGGCGTGCGGCATAGCCCTCCTGAGTTTCGTTGGAATCGGAGTAGCGGCAGCGGAACCGTTGGCTGCGGCGGTCGAAGGCAAGGGCGAAGACAAAGACGGAAAACAGGAGCTCGTTTTTGTCACGGGCTCACGGATTCCCAAGCGGATTCAGGTCAAGGCAATCGGCACGAACACGATGGGAGAATTGCGCGTTTATACCCGCGCGGAAATTGACCGAACCGGTCGATTTACCGCCGAAGGAACTCTGGAACAGGATCCGGCGGTTATGGCACGATTATCGGCAACGGCTCCCGGGAAGGGATGAGTCTGCAGGTCCCGTCGAAATGCATAGCTCGTTGCGGAAAGCGATCGAACTTTTGGCCAGGCCGTAAAGCGACCAACCGTTTCTCGACAATCTTTTGCAATCTTCTCGGTAGACCTGTTCGGCTTCGGCGAAACGACCGTTCTGCATGACAGTTGCGCCTAACGAGTGGCGAATTGGGATGAGTCAGCCGGGCGGCTCGTCGTATTTGAGCGCGTCCTCCAGCTTGATCGCCTCTCGCAGCTCGGAGATGCCGGCATCGAGTTTTTCCTCGCGGATCAGGTTTCATCTTTTCGCTTCACTTCGCCTTCGTTTCCGTCGCGGGCTTCGTAAGAGAACGGAAGGGGCGTACCGTCAAAACGCAGTGGCGCGCCGGCTGCGAGAGGAGACAGCGATGCCGCCAGAACGGATTGCAGCGGAAATGCGCACGGCATTTTTTGTCCGCTTTTCGTCATTTTGCCAAGAAAATGTCGGTCGACCTTCGCTTGTGAGAGTTAAAGAAAAACAATCAACAAGAAGGAAGTCAGTCTTATGAAAGCAAGAAATCTGTTTGTTTACATCGTCTCGGTCTTAGCGGCCTTACCGCTCATCGGAACCGTTGCCTCGGCCGCAACGATCGAAGTGATCGAGACGTTCGATTTTCCCGGCGTGGGAAAATTGACGCAGCCGCAGAAGATTAATGACATCGGCGACATCGTTGGCACGGTGATCGACACGGCGACCGGCGAGTCGCGGGGCTTCTACCGTGGGCGCGACGGCCATTTCAGCGGCGGGTTCGTTGAGCCTAACGACACCGGTATGTTGACCCAGGGACGGGCGATAAATAACGCTCGTGTCATCTGTGGCGTCTACGGGAACGGAAGTGATGGAAGCTCACACGGCTTCTTTCTCGCGCACCGCGCCTTCACTGAATACGATGTCCCCGGTGTGGTGGACACCTTTCTCCTGGGAATAAATAATGCCGGAGATTTTTCTGGCAGTATTAGTGATCCCACCTTTCAGGACGGCTTCGTCAGTCTGGGCGGAACAATCACGGTGTTTGCTGTCCCTGGCGCCAGTGCCACGATCGCCAATAATTTGAACGCTTCCAACCAGACCCAGGGTTTCTATGTAGATGCCGCCGACGATACGGTGCATGGGTATCTCCGGGACAGCGATGGCACGCTGACCTTTCCAATCGATCCTGCCGGTTCGGTGGAAACGGTTCTGTTTGGAAACAACGATGCGAATTGGGTCGTCGGACGCTACGCCGATGCCTCGGGCATAACTCATGGTCTCTTCTTTATGACGCCTGCTGAGTATGTTACTTTCGATTTTCCCGGATCGGCTTTTACCTCCCTCAACGGGATCAATCAAAAGGGTTATATCTGTGGCCGATACGCTGACGCCTCGGGAGGCGAACATGGCTTCCTCGCCAAGGTCAACCCCAACGGCACAACTGAACCCAATAGGACCAACGATATGCCAGTGACGCCGATCAAACCCGTCCGGTCGTCTTCTGAAAGGACGGGCATCGGAGCGCCCGCCTTCTAAGTCTGGTTCGATAGCCGCGGATAACGCCGGGCGTCAAAACGGCGCCCGGCGATATCCAACGAAGCGATCAAGGTTCCTTCGCCGCCAGGCCAGTGCAGTGTATCGTCAAGCTCTGATAGGGACGCGCTTTCGTTAAAACTGGACTCACCGCGGCAAGTCCCTCCGAAGGGACGTGCTTCCACCCGTCCAGTCTCAAGTTACTCGTCCTCGGAAACGAGAAATCCTAGAGGCCACTCCGGCTGCCTTACGCAGAAAGGCTTTTTCCAGGATCATCATCTCCTTCGTCGTGTTCTGCTATTTCGTTGGTTCGCCATCAAAACCAAAATTTTTCCGGTATCTTCCTGGCGTGATGCGAAAGCGGTGTCGAAAAGCGCGGCGAAAGGCGTCGGCACTTTGGAAACCGACAGAAGCGCCGATGGCATCGATCGAGAGGTGCTCGGCGGTCAAACGCCGCCTCGCTTCATCCAGCCGGCGATCCTGCACGAAGGCGCCGGGCGATTGACCGAAGGCCGCCTTGAAACGCCTGACGAAATGCCGCGGGGAAAGACAGGCGCGATTGGCCAGGACCGGGATCGAGAGGTCGCGCTGCGGGTTGGTTGCGATCCAACTGGCCAGTTCCGCCAAGCGATCTTTCGCCATCGTTTGAAAGCGCAACGGCTCCGAGTACCTGGTCCTGACCGCCTGGCCGTTTCAGATAAACGACCAGATCCCGCGCCACCCTCAGAGCAGCTTCCCGTCCGAGATCTTCTTCGATCAGAGCAAGCGTGAGATCGATCCCCGCTGTCACTCCCGCCGAGGTGTAGAAATTGCCGTCACGAATGAAGAGTGCGTTGGGCTGGACGCGCAGGTCTGGGAATCGGCGCGCGACATCAGCCGCGAAGCGCCAATGAGTCGTCACCCGCCGCCCATCGAGCAGACCGCTCGCGGCCAATGCGTAGATGCCGGTGCAAATCGAGACGACGCGGCGGGTCTTTACCGCTCGTTCTTCGACCCAGCGTGCGACGACTCGATTGGTCTCGGCGCGCCGCAGGCCGGCGCCGCCTGGGATGATGATCGTGTCGAGGGCCGGCGCAGCGAGGAGAGTCGTTCGCGGCTGAAAAACAATACCCGACTCGGCGACGAAACGCGAATTCGTTAGTCCGAGGACCACGACCTCGTAGGCGCTGCCGGAATTGCCGTTCGTGTCATTGTCCGTGGCGCTGGCGAATGCTTCCGCCGGCCCGACCAGATCGAGGGCGTCCACCTGATCGAACCCGATAATTCCAATTCGGCGCGGTTTCACCGTTTCAGGATAGGATCCATTTCCGAAATGTCTCAATGACGAATTTCAGACAATTAATGCCATTTGGAGAAACGGCTCGATTCGTAGTTGGAGACGATATCAGCGCAGCCAAAGGCGTAGCGTGGCAGCCGACAACCTGATCGGGATCACGCCTAACGAAAAGGATCAGGCGGCGTGGCGACGCAGACCGGCGCGGGTGCGTAATTGGGCGAGGCGCACCTTGACGGCGTTGCAGCGCAGCCGTTCGCGGACGGCTTCGGATTCGGGGAGGGATTGTGCTTCGTAAGGAGAACGCGCCGGACGGAGCCAACTTTCCGCCAACTCGTTCGCCGCCCAGGCGCGGCGGAGGTGCGACTCGGTCGTGTCGGTTTCCGCTTCACGAAGGAGAAGGTCGCGGGCGGCCAGGTAGGCGTGAATCTCGCCGGAGGCGCCGTCGGTCGCGCAAGCGGCCGGCATTTTGCGAATTGTTTTTTGATAATTCATCACGGGTTGATGGAGCGGGAGAGTCGCTTGCATGGTCATTTCGAAAGCAGATTTCGTGCTCGCAATGAAGTTCTTCGGAGGGGGCTTATTTTTGAAATTGTTCTTCGCGAAGGATCTCAAATCCGAAACGGGAGAATCCCGAAGCTGGAACAACGCGCCATTCTTCATGACGTGCTGGAGAAACATAACCAATTTCAGTCTAGTCACTTATGAATTTTACAGGCGATTGGTATGCACTCTGCATATCTCTCCGGCGTCAAAGTCCGTGTCATCTAAGCAGCCATTTTCGATGAGCATTTTCTTGCGACTAGCTAGCGTTGTCTTTTTCGCCTCAGCGCTCTTTTGTGAAGCGGCGGAAAGCGTGGCCGGTCGATGGGAAGGCTCGATTCAAATCCCGGGCAGCGAATTTCTCCTGATCGTTGATCTTGACCAAGTCGCCGGAAAGGATTGGGCGGGCTCGATCATTATCCCAGGCCTTGGTGTGAAAGGCGCGCCGCTGACGGATCTGTCGGTTAGCGACTCCGAGATTTCGTTCACGATCAAAGCCGCGCTTGCCAGCGAGCGGATCGGCCAGGCAAAGTTTCGAGGACGCCTGACCAATGCGAGCCAATTGACGGGAAATTTTCTGCAGGCCGGCAATACGGCGCCCTGCATGTTGCACAAGAGTGGGCCAGCTCAGGTGGAGTTGCCGCGCAAAAATACCGCCGTCAGCCAAGAACTCGAGGGCGAGTGGAAGGGTGACTATGAAATGGACGGTTATCCGCGACAGGTTACCCTGACGTTGGCCAACCAGAAGCTCGACGGAGCAAGCGCACAGCTAGTCATCGTCGGTAAGAAAACTAATCATGTCTCGGTCGAGCTGGTCACGGAGGAACGCGGTTTCCTGACTCTCAAGTCATCCGAATTCGGAATAAGTTACGAGGGCCGGTTTCGGAAAGAGGCAGGCGAGATCAACGGGACATTTACCCTCGGCCCTTTTGAGTTACCGCTCGTTTTGCGTCGGGCATCGGTCAAAGCGCGATGAAAATCTTTCGCATTACCGTCACGCTGCTCATCCTTTTGATCGACGGAGTTTGCCAGGCGCAGTCGATGTTCCGCGGTGATCCTGCGCATACTGGGGTGTATGCGGGTCCGGCACCGCGTCAGTTTCATCGGATTAAATGGAAGTTTCCCACTGGCGATCGGATCGTCTCGTCGCCCGTTGGGAACGACGGTGTCATCTATTTTGGTGGCGACGACGGCAACATCTACGCCGTCGCCGCCGACACAGGCCGCCAAATTTGGAAACAGGCGACGGGTGGGCCGGCGCCGTCGACTCCGGCGGTGGCCGATGGAACTGTTTACGCCGTTAGCTACGACGCGAAACTTTACGCGCTTGCTGCCGCAACCGGCGCCGTCAGATGGAAGTTCGCGACCGGCGGCGAGCGGCGTTTCGAAGCGAAAGGTCTGAATGGGTGGCAACCCAGGAACCAGACGATAGCCGATCCGTTCGACGTCTTTCTATCGAGCCCGGTCGTGGTGCAGGGAGCGGTCTATTTCGGGAGTGGCGATGGCAATCTCTATGCGGTCGATGCGGCTTCTGGCGAGTTACGGTGGAAATTTCAAACTGGCGATGTGGTCCACGCTTCGCCGGCTCTTGCCGATGGTGTTCTCTTCTTTGGAAGTTGGGACAGTTATTTCTACGCCGTTGAGGCCGCAACTGGGAAAGAGAAATGGCGTTTTCACGGCGGGGAAGATCCGATGATGCACAATCAGGTCGGCTTTCAATCTTCGCCCGCGGTGGCCAATGGTGTCGTCTACACAGGCTGCCGCGATGCCCAGCTCCACGCCCTCGATGCTGCGACCGGGAAGGAAAAATGGCATTTTGATAACGCGCTCAGCTGGGTCATCAGTTCGCCTGCCGTGAGCGACAACAAGGTCTTCTTTGCCACATCTGACTCGAGTCTTTACCACGTCGTTGACGCCCTCACTGGAAAGCCGATCCTGCGCCAGCAAGACAAGGCCTACATGTTTTCATCGCCGGCCATCGCTGGAGATGTTGTTTTCATTGGCGTCCTCAACGGCACTCTTCAGGCGCGCGATATCAAAACCGGAAATGTGCTCTGGGATTTCCAAACTGAGACGTCAAAACAGAACAAGGGGTGGATCCTGACGGCCGACCGAAGATTTAACGACCCTTTGCTCTACCATTCGATTTGGCGGGAAGCTCCCATCGTCGCGACGGATCGACAGTTTGGGATCGGCGCGATTTTCTCCTCCCCCCTCGTCCAGAACGGCGTGGTCTACTTCGGAAGCACGGATGGCTATCTCTATGCGCTCGAATGATTTCATTTTGTTGAATCCAAACGGCCGGACAGCAGCATCCAAACATGACGACGTGCCGGCCGTCGGCTATTGCGCCTCATTTTCTTCGTCAAACCATCAACCTATTAACTGTCATGTTTTTTGAATCGTTCTTTCAGGATCTTCGTATCGGTCTCCGCATGCTGGTGAAGGACAAAACGTTCTTTATTCTGGCCGTCGTCGTGCTCGCCCTCGGCATTTGCGGTGTCACGACCCAATTCACGATGGTTAACGCGATCATGCTGCGCGGCTTTTCCTTTCCCCATCCGGAAGAGCTCATGAGCGTCGGTCTGATCGATCCCCAAGCTACGGACCAGAACAACAACTTTGGGAGCGGCAGCATCCCTTCGGCACAGGATTACGAGGACCTGCGCGCCGGACAGAAGTCGTTCGCGATGATGAGCGCCTATCTCAACGGCTCGACGATCAATGTGACCTACAAGAAAACTCCACAGCGCTACACCGGCGGTTATGTGACCGAGGATTTCTTCAAGATCATCGACGTCAAACCCATCCTCGGTCGCGATTTCACGGCGGAGGATAACAAGCCCGGCGCGGAGAAGGTGACTATCCTCGGCAACGAAATCTGGAAGCGAGATTTCAATGGCGACCCGCATATCGTTGGCCAGGCAGTCCGGATCAATGGCAAGGCCGCCACCATCATCGGCGTGATGCCGCCGAATTTTAAATTCCCACAAAACGAAGAGCTTTGGGTGCCGCTTTACAACGAGTTTCCGCTCAAGCCGCGCGGCGATCCCGCTGGCATTGGACCGGCGATCATGGGTCGACTCAAGCCGGGTGTTACCCAGGATCAGGCGAACGCGGAGTTCATCACCCTCGCCCGGCGGATTGCGAAGGACAACCCGAAGACCAACGAGCATCTCGTCTCGGCCAGCGTGCAGTCACTCCACAAGACGTTCACTGGCCAGCAACTGACCCAGATCATGTACGCGATGTTCGGTGCCGTCATCGTGGTTCTCCTCATCGCCTGCGTGAACGTGATGAACATGCAGTTCGGTCGGGCCGCCCTGCGCTCGCGGGAACTGGCGATTCGCGGCGCCCTGGGCGCGACTCGCTGGCGCATCGCCAGGCAAATGCTGACGGAGAGTTTTCTCATCGCGCTCCTCGGGGCAATTATCGGAGTGGCGCTCGCCTATTGGGCGGTCGATCTCCTCGCGGAAATTACGAGCACGCCGCAATTCCAGCTGCCTTATTGGATCCAGTTTACGATCGACGCCAAGGTTCTTGGATTCACCCTCGGCGCCGTCCTTTTCGCGACGCTGGTCTCCGGTCTGGTGCCCGCTTTGCTCGCCGCGCGCGGCAATGCTTCCGAGATGATGAAAGAAGGCGGCCGCGGCAACAGCAGCCGGCTCGTTAACGTCATCACCCGCATCCTCGTTGTTGGCCAGATTGCCATGACGGCCGCGCTCCTGGTCGCCTCGGCGCTGCAAATCAACTCCATTCGCAACCGGATAAAACTGGATTACGGCTACGACGAAGAGGGCGTTTATGCGGCGCGCATGGGCCTTTTCGAAGGCGATTATCCGACGGAAGAATCGCGCCGGGACTTCTTCAAACGCGCCGTGCGCTCGCTGCGGACCAACCCGGCCTTCGAGGGGGCCGCAATGAGTGACCGCTTCCGCATGACCTTTGCCTACTACGGCCAATACGAAGTTGACGGCCAGACCTATAAGACCGATCGGGACCGCCCGAAAGGGAACTCGGAAGCGGTTTCCGATGGCTATTTCAGCACCCTCGGTTTGAAAGTTCTCGAGGGCCGCGATTTCACTCTCGACGATAGCGACGCGAAACAACCGGTCGCAATCGTGAACGCGAGTTTCGCGCGCAAATACTGGGGGAACGAGAGCCCGCTCGGGCACCAGGTCCGTTCTTTCAATCCGGCTCAGCCCCAACCGTGGCGCAACGTCGTCGGCGTGGTCCCCGATACGCTCATGCAGGGGCCGTTCAATACCGAGGCGGACAGCGCCGGCTTTTACGTGCCGCTCCTCGGAGCGAGCCCAGCGCCGCAGTTCTGCACCATCGTCGTGCGCCCGCATCCCGGGCAAGCGGCGGAGAACCTCGGTCCCGCTCTGAGCAAAGCTGTCGCGCAACTCGACTCCAATCTGCCAGTCTATTTCCCCGGGACGCCGGCGAGGTCGCACTCCGAATTTCTGAGCGGTCCGCGGCTCGTGGCCTCGCTCTTCAGCATCTTCGGCGTCGTCGCGTTCATTCTTTCAGCGGTCGGCCTCTATGGCGTGATGAGCTTCTCGGTCAATCAACGGACACAGGAGTTCGGCATCCGCATGGCACTAGGCGCGGATGCGGCGCGAATTTTCAAGATGGTGATGAGGCAAGGGGCATGGCAATTGGCCATCGGGCTCATCCTTGGGATCGGCTTCGCCGCGCTCTTCTTCGGCGTGATCGCGGCCGGTCCATTGGAGAATATTTTGTTCAAGGTGAACGCGCTCGATCCGTTCATCTACAGTACGGTGGCGGCGCTTATCACTGCGGTTGCGGCGGCCTCCTGCTTCGTTCCGGCGCGGCGCGCAACGCGCGTGAATCCAATGATTGCCTTGCGCGCGGAGTAACCTGTGAAGCAGGCGGCCGAACTTCTCCTGGAGGGAAGCGCGCCGTCGCTTCTTCGCCCGTTGTTAGGCTCGCGAAATCGAAAAGCCAGCCACCGGCAGCGCGGTGCCCTCCAAGGCGCGACCCTCCTTTTTGGTTGAAGATGCGGGCCGGTTCGGGAAATGGTGGCGAATGAAGATCGCCGCCGGACAAATCGCCTGCACGCTTGGCGATCTCGCTGCGAACACTCGCAAGCTACGTGACTTCGCAAAACGCGCGAAAACCGCAGGAGCCGAACTGGTCGTCTTTCCGGAAATGTCCGACACCGGCTACGCCATTCAGACCATCCGGGAGCAGGCCAGGCCATGGAGCGAAGGCGCGGTGCCCGAGCTGCAAAAGATCGCGCGCACGCTTTCGCTCGCGATCATCAGCGGCGTCTCTGAAAAGGAGGGCGATGCCATTTTCAACTCGCAAGTCGTAATCGATTCGAGCGGAACGATCGTGACGAAATATCGTAAGACCCATCTCTTCGCGCCGATCGACGAAGACAAATGCTGTAGCGCGGGCGACACGCTCGTGAGTTTCGACTTCGGTCCGCTAAAGATTGGCCTTACGATCTGCTACGATCTTCGCTTCCCGGAAATTTATCGCGCGCTCGCAGTCGACCAGGGCGCAAATCTCTTCATCATTTCCTCCGCCTGGCCCTTTCCACGGGTGGAACATCAACGCGTCCTGGCGACCGCGCGCGCGATCGAAAACCAAAGCTATGTCGTGCTCGCGAACCGCGTGGGAAAAGATGATGGGGTGCCGTTTTGCGGTTCCTCGGCCGTGATCGATCCTTATGGCGTGGTCGTGGCCGCGGCCTCGACTGATCGCGAAGAATTAGTCGTTGCCGAGGTCTCGTCCGAAGTAATCGACGCCGTGCGTTTCCGGATGCCGGTCTTCGCCCATCGGCGGCCAGAACTCTGCGCGCGTCCTCGTTAGGCGCGCGCACGCCGCGAAGAATCTTGGAAAGCCGCCCGCCTTCAGGCAGAATTCCCGCATGTCTCAGGGAAAGTTCGCACCTGGCGGTTTTCGTAGCGTGGCTTTGTTCTGCGCCTCGCTCGCTGTCCTTTTTGCGTTGCTGACTTTCATCGGCTGGATTTCCGGTCTGCAACTTCTGGCCAGCGTGCGGGCCCGCTACATCCCCATGGCGCCGAGCACGGCCCTTTGTTTTTCACTCCTCGGGATCGGAATCGTTCTGCATTTGCAATGGCCCACCTTGCGCTGGGTTGCGCGCCTCCCGGCAGTGGTCGTCCTGATCATCGCGGTTGCAAAATTGGTGGAATTCCTGAGCGACCTGCACTTTGGAATCGATGCCTGGTTTGTGCGCAATCCGGAAATGTTCGGGGAGGTCCCGACTGGCCGGATGGCGCCGATGACAGCGCTCGATTTTGTCTTCACCGGTATCGGCCTGATTGCCCTAACGAGGCCGGGCATCGCGAAGGGGGCGGGCGCTCTTGGCGCGCTCGCGATAATCATCAGCGGAGTCGTGCTCATCGGCTATTGGTACGGCACGCCGTTGCTTTATGGCGGCACCATCATTCCAGTCGCGCTCTCCACCGCCTGGGGATTTTTTCTGTGCGGCAGCGCGCTGGTCGCCGCGGCCGGCGCGGAAGCGTGGCCCTTAAGAAGCTATCTTGGCAACTCGACGCGGGCAGTGCTCCTGCGCGCCTTTGTCCCGGTCATCATCGCCGCCGCGCTCATCAATGGGTGGGTTGGGGCGACGCTTCTGAAACGGATGCACGCCAACCCGGCGGTCATCTCCGCGCTCGGCGCGCTCGTTTTTGCGGCTTTGTTCACTGTCATCGTCTCACAGGTCTCCCGTGTCGTCGGCGGTCGGATCGACCGCGCGGAAGCAGCGCGCAGTCGAGCCCAGGCCGAGTTGCGCGTGCTGAACGCTCAACTCGAGAAACGAGTGCAGAAGCGGACGCGCGAGCTGCGGGAAAAAAATCAGCAGATGGAAGAGGAACTGCAGATGGCGCGTGAACTTCAGGTCGCCTTGTTGCCGCAGCAGTTTCCGACCGTCCCGGCCGGGTCGACCGATCAGGAAAGTGCCTTGCGTTTTCTGAGCTTGTACTTTCCCACGGGCGACGTGAGCGGCGACTTCTTCAGCGTTTTTCCGGTGGGCCAAAAAGCGGCCGGGGTTCTGATTTGCGATGTGATGGGGCACGGCGTGCGGTCCGCGCTCATTACCGGAATGATCCGCGGGCTGGTTGAAGAACATGCGCGGCTCGCGCATGACCCGGGCGAATTGCTCAGCCGCATCAACCGCGCTTTGACGATGATTCTCAAACAGGCCGGCACAACGATGTTCGCGACCTGTTTTTACGTCGTCGCCGATGTCCAGCGTGGGGAACTGCGTTTCGCCAACGCCGGCCACCCGAGTGCGCTTCATGTCAGGCGCAGCGGAGCCTCCGCCGAAAAACTCGATGGCCAGGAGGCGCGTGGCCCAGCCATGGGAATTTTTTCCTCTGCGACCTACACAACCTCAACCCGCTCGATGGCGAAGGGCGACCTGGTCATGCTCTTTACTGACGGGCTTTACGAGGTCGAGGATGCCACTGGAGCCTACTTTGATGAGGAGAAGCTGCGGGCAACCGTTAGCCGTCATGCCGCGCTCGCGCCGGAGGAATTCTTCGACCGGGTCCTGGCCGACATCCGCAAGTATTCTCAGCGCGATACTTTTGCGGACGACGTCTGCGTTGTCGGGATGCAGATCCGGCACACCGGGTAAACCAGTCTGCGTGAAAGCAAAACCAAGGCGAATCGAGGTCAACGATCGGATGCAGCGCGGTTATGAGTACCTCCTGACAAAGCCGGCCGGGAAGAACTTTGCGGCTGGTTTCAAGCCGGAACTGACTCCTAAGCAGATGCTAAGACTCGGTGTCTTCGGTGGGAAATACATGACCGACTGCGCGGCGGAATTTCCGGACGATTGGTTTACCAACGCCAAACTCTGTTCCGAGCGTCACGCTTCTGAGCTCAATTTTTTCGGCGTCAATGCCTCCCAGCCGCTTTCGGTTTGGCGCCGGAAAGGCTGGATCTATGATGACGACCCCCGAGGATGGTTCCAGTGGTATTGCCGCTACTATCTCGGGCGCCGTAGTCCTGACGACCAGCGCCAGATCAAACGCTGGCGTGCCGTCCGCCGTCACATCGCGCAGTTGAAGAAAAATTGCCGGCGAGGCGATCTCACGTGTCGCCCGAGGCAGCGCCAGGCATTGCTCCACTGGGCCTACGATTCGCGCAAAATTTAGCGGCCAGAGCGTAGCTCGTCCTGAACCCAACCGCGGATTATTTGGATGGCGCAGATCAGAAGGCGTCTCATGGTGTCATCCGTGTCATCCGTGTCATCCGTGTCATCCGTGTCATCCGATGTCATCCCGAAATCCACGGTTCAAATCTGCCGCAGATTTCAGTTCTAGTCGCCAGCGTCGTTAGGCTGCGCCCAGGCTTGCGCAATAGGTCGCATACATCGCCTCGCTCACTTCCACGAGCCGCTCCTGGATTGCGATCAGATATTCGTGTAAACCAGTCTCAAAGATCTCTCCGATTGTCACGTAATCGACCTCGGAACGCAGCCGGCCCGAGAGCCGCTCCGCCTCGTTCGCGTAGCGGCTTTCGTCGATCCCGGAAATGCGATGGAGGGCTGCATCGAGCGAGTCGACGCAGTAGCGAATCGAGCGCGGGAATTCCTGGTGGGCGATGAGAAACTCCGCGACCTTCCACGGCGCCACCTGACTGACATAGAGTTTGCAGTAGGCTTCGAGCGCGCTGCACGATTTCAACACCGCCATCCATTGAATGGTGTCGATATTCCCGCCCACGCTCTCGCCTGAGGGAAGCAGAATATGGTATTTCACGTCGAGGATGCGGGAGGTGCAGTCGGCGCGCTCGAGCAGTGTCCCGATACGGATGAATTCCCAGCCTTCACCGTGCGTCATCGTCGCCTCGGTAATGCCTTGAAAAAGATGTGAGCCATTCACGATCCGTTTGAAGAACTCATGCGGACTGGAGGTCAGCAGCCTCCGCGCGTCGTTACTCTGCACGAAAAGGTAAAGCCGGTTGATCTGTTCCCACATCTCGCTGGAAATCTGCTCGCGTGTCGTCCGGGCATTCTCGCGCGCCAGGGTGAGACAGGAAAAAATCGAATTTGGGTTTTTCTTTTGCAGGGTTAGAAACTCCGTCACCGTGCGTTCATCGGCCGTGGCGTAGAGTGAATCGAAGAGGTCGGTCTCTTCGAGCGAAGCGATGACCGGCGCCCAGTGCTGCATCGCCTCGGCCTCCCCGCCCAGGTCGAGGAGCAACTGCAAATTGACATCGAGAATGCGGGCGTCATTCTCCGCCCGCTCGATGTAGCGGCTCATCCAGTAGAGGGAATCGGCGACGCGGCTCAGCATGAAAAGAGTGACGAGTGATAAGTGACGGGTGACGAGTGGATGCGGGCAATCATCTTCTTGTCAGACATCACTATTCTTCGTCCACCACCCAGGTGTCCTTGCTTCCGCCGCCCTGCGAGGAATTGACCACGAGTGAGCCGGCGCGCAGCGCCACTCTCGTTAGGCCTCCGGGGATAATAATTACCTTTTCGCCGTCCAGGATGTAGGGCCGTAAATCCACATGCCGCCCCTGCATCGAATCCTCGCAAAAAGAAGGCGAGCGCGAGAGAGCCACAATCGGTTGCGCGATGTAATTGCGCGGATCCTGCTTGATCCGTTTCGCGAAATCTTCCCGCTCCGCCGCCGACGCCTGCGATCCGATCAGCATCCCATAACCGCCGCTTTCGTTCGCAGCTTTTACAACCAGCTCGGGCAGATGTTCGAGGATGTACTTAAGATCGTCAGACTGGGAAGCCAGGTAAGTTGGCACATTTTCCAGGACCGGATCTTCCCCGAGATAATAGCGAATCATTTTCGGGACAAAATGATAGACCACCTTGTCGTCCGCCACCCCGGTTCCGATCGAGTTCGCCAGACTAACAGATCCGCCACGGTAAGCATTGATCAGCCCTGGAACTCCAAGTCCGGAATCCTTGCGGAAGACGCGCGGATCGAGGAAGTCATCGTTGATTCGCCGGTAAATTACATCGACCTGCTTCAGTCCTTTCGTCGTGCGCATGAAAACGCAGCCGTCCTGCACGACCAAATCCCGGCCTTCGACGATCTCGATGCCCATCGAGCGGGCGAGGAAGGAGTGTTCGTAGTAGGCTGAGTTGTAAACCCCGGGTGTAAGCAGAACGACGGTGGGCTCTTCCGCCCCTGGCGGCGCGATGTAGCGCAAAGCATTGAGCAGCTCCTGAGCGTAATCTTCCACCGGCCGGACCCGATATTCGGAGAAAAGGGTCGGGAAAATCCGCTTCATCGCCTGGCGGTTTTCGAGGACGTAGGAGACGCCCGACGGGCAGCGCGCATTGTCCTCGAGGACAAGATAGTTGCCGTCGCGATCGCGAATCAGATCGGTCCCGCAAATGTGAACGTAAATATTCCGCGGGACATCGAAATGCATGAACTCCGGCCGAAAATGCACCGCCTCCCAGACGATCTGCTTGGGGATTACACCATCGCGCAAAATGTTTTGCCCATGATAGATATCGTGCAGGAAAAGATTGAGCGCGGTGATGCGCTGAGTCAGACCGCGTTCGATCAGGTCCCATTCGCGCGCCGGGATGATGCGCGGCACGAGGTCGAACGGGAAAATACGCTCCGTCCCCTCGTCGTCGTCGTAGACCGTGAAGGTGACGCCCTGACTGAGAAAACTGGCCGCCGCCAGGTCACGCTTTCGCGCAAAATCAGCGGCGCCCATTTCCTTGAAGGTCGCGAGCAACCTGCTGTATTGAGGCCGCGCTACGCCCGGCGCGGAAAACATCTCGTCGAAAAAATCGTCGACCTTGTATTGGGAAAAAAGGTCGGACATTGGAATATTCATTTTGTCAGTGCACCAGAGCCACGCAATGAAAAATGGAACGGCGGCGATTGCGCACGAAGATGCCTGCGCCCGGGTCGCGGCGCGTTTTGAAGAACGCTGGCTGCGCATATATGCGCGGCGAAAATTGCGCAGCGACCCAATTTTTTCCGCCGCCTTTCGGTTACTTCGTGAATCGAGCGAGCCGCTCCTCGATGTCGGCTGCGGGGTCGGCCTGCTCGCTTTTTATTTGCGTGAACGGAATTTTCTCCCGCCAATCAGTGGCCTCGACCGCGACGGCCGAAAAATCGGGCGCGCCAACGCGGTCGCGAATGGCCTTTACCACGATCTCGATTTCGTCGAGCAGGATGTCTGTGACCCAATTGCGCAAACTGGCAACATCGTGCTTTTCGATCTCCTGCATTACCTTAGCCCTGACGATCAGGCGCGCCTTCTCGAACGGCTCGCGCCGAGGGTCGCGTCCGGCGGCCTGCTCATCATTCGCGATTGTCCGCGCGACGGTAATGCCCGCTTCTGGCTGACGCATTGGGCGGAGCGCTTCGCCCAGGCGACAACTTGGAACATGAAAGCATCCCTCCATTTTCCAACCCGCGAGAACGTCTTTGCCGCCTTCGACGAAGAGCGTTTTTCACGCAGTGTCGCTCCGCTCTGGGGACGCACGCCGTTCAACAATCACCTCTTCATCTTCCGCCGGCGCGCGGCCGCAGCTGCTCCGGACGAGGCAGGATGCAACGGTAATTCGAATTCGTTAGGGCGGTGAGCGTCCGCTCAAGACAGAGCGGATGAAAATCGGGGTCGGTCGCGGTTCGGTGCCCCTCGTGGAGGAGGAGGATGGCGCCCGGCCTGGCCCGGCGCATGATGCGCCGCGCGACGGCATCCGGATCGCGGCGCACTGTGTCAAGTCCACGCACCGTCCATCCGATGAGCCGCAGGCTGCGCCGGGCGAGCGCCGGATGAACGAAGAAGTTTTTCATCCCAGCCGGCGCACGAAAATTGTCCGTCTCGATGCCACATTGATCGATCTCTGCCGCGATCCGCGCTCGCGAAAGACACCAAAACGTCGCACTCGGATGGCTCGCGGTATGGTTCGCGACCTCGTGCCCGGCAGCTCGGATCGCCTCCAATTCGGCTCCGAATTTCGCGGCGCGTTCTCCGATCACGAAAAAGGTCGCCTGCGCTTTGAAGCGGCGGAGAATTTCGAGCAGGCGTGGAGTGTCAAGCGGGTCTGGACCGTCGTCGATCGTGAGCCAGACTTCGCGCTGGGTGGTCTCGAAATGGGTCACGACCCGGCCCCACCACTGGCAGTTCGCAACCAGCGTCGGAAAAAGAATCAGCATGTGGGAGGCAAAAAGGACGCCGAGCGCGAGAAGCGGACGAAATGCGACCAGGGCGAGAAAAAGGAGCGCCGCCAAGAGGGCGAAGCCCAGGATCCATCTCCGCCTCGGTTCAGGGTTCATGCAGGAGTTCGAGGAGGAGAATGGAGGTCAGGTTGAGGAACACGAGACCGAGCCAGAAAAGACCTAACGATCTCAGCCAGCCGGTTTCGTCCCGGACGAGGAGGAGAGCAGACAGGGTGGTAAGCGACATGATGACGAAATGTTGAAACGCGTTGTTCGTCATCGCTGAGTAGAGCCCCAGCCGGCGCAACCCGGCGACCACGAGCGCGTTCAAG
Organism: uncultured Verrucomicrobiae bacterium; assembly: GCA_963720895.1. GTDB lineage: Bacteria > Verrucomicrobiota > Verrucomicrobiia > Chthoniobacterales > UBA10450 > Palsa-1392. The sequence goes on along the minus strand of CAVRGZ010000002.1, from coordinate 403,837 downwards.
TAATAGAGGACGAGGAAGGCCAGCCAGGTTCCGAAGGGAATGAGGAAAAGAACGAGTCCTCTAAGGACTCCCGGCCGGACGAACGAAAAAAGCGCGCGCGCCACCAAAACGCAGCTCATGCCAAAGACAAGAATACCCAGGCCATAAGCTTCCCAGCGACTGAATTCCGCCCGGCGTACCCGGCGACCACCGAGACGCGCGATCAGGCGCGGCAAGGCAAAGGCGTATCCGATTTCGCGCCCGGTTGCACCAGCACCAGCCTTCATCGCTCGGGAAAAATCGGAACTAACGAAAACCATTGCGACCAATGGACGGCGATTACGCTCTCCAGGGTCCGGCTCCAGGCCTCCATCGCTTCCTCGATTGAGACTTCCCGGTCGCGATCAGTTCGAAGGCAGTGAATCGGCTCGCAGGCGATGATCTTGTAGCGATGAAACGAGGTGCGGACGATGAAGAGCGGGAAGATTGGCACCTGCGCAACGAAGGCGAGCATGAAGGGACCGTCCGGCAACCTGACCGTTTCGCCGAAAAGTCTTTTTTCGCGTTGCGACACGTTCGCGACCGCGCGATCGCCCTGGATGGAAATAATTTCGCCCTCGCGGATGGCATTGAGCAGCTCAATCGGCAGCACCATTTTCGAAGTGTTGTAGGCAATCTTGACCGCCCCTCCTCCAGCGCGCTCAAACGACTCGTCGAGGTGCTGCGCCGTTTGCCCATCGGCCTCGGGCGCGCGGACCATCCGGATTTCGCGCTGGAACCGCTGCGCAAAAACGGCCGCCCCCAGATCATAATTCCCCATGTGGGCGGTCAGCAGAATGGCCCCATGAGCGGAAGCGAGCTGATCGAGAAACTCCCCGCCCTCCACTTCGTAAGCGAACTCGGTCTTCGCCAGTTTGTGATCCGCGGCGTCGGAAATCGTCCAGGCAAAATTGTAAAGGGTAAGCCAGGCCCGGCCGAGATTGAGGAGGGGACTGGACCCGGGTCGCACAACGCGCAGGTTGCTCAGGATGGCGCGCCGCGCCGGCGCGGCGAGGAAGAAAAAAAAGATCGTCCAGAAGAAAATCATGATCGGACGGAGATAGAACGGAACGTTCGTTAGGCCAAAATCGAGATATTGCCGCCAGACGATGCCGCGGACGGCGAATCGATGAAACCAGCGATGTCGCGCACTCATCATCTCGCGAAGGTCGCCCCGATCGTGCTCCTGCTCGGGCCCTCGATTACGAGCATGAGCTCGTGCCCGAATTCGGCTGGCGCCGCTACGAAGCCTCGGCCGCGGCAGGCGCGGCCGCCTCCATTCCCTGTTTCCGGCCCGCAAAGAGGAAACGCAGATTGAGCAACTCTGCCTTCCACCAGCGGAAGAGTCCTTTGCGGATTAATTTCTGAAGGCGAAAATCGGGCACAAAGCCGTCGTAGAGTTCACGCCAGCCGGCGTTTTGCCTCATGCAAACGCCGTGGGCGATGCGGTTTTTGGCCAGGGCGCTGAGCCGCCGATTGTAGAACTTCATCATCGCAGCGAAGAGACGGCCCGGTGTGCCCTCGAAGGGCAGTTTGAGAAATGCGTCTTCCGGGTGCGCATAAACCGGCCTGACGAGTCCGACAAAATAGGTCCCGACATCTAGAAGGAGGGCAGCCGACATCAGATCGGCTTCACCCATATAGAAGTATTTGTCCTGGTAGAGCGTCTCGAACCAAGAGCGATAGGTGGTCACAAACTGTTCGTTGTAGTAACGCTGCCGCTCCGTGACATCCTCGCCCTCCAGCGCTCGGGTCACGAGATCACTCACAACCGAAGTGGTATAGGCGCATAGGTCGAGTCCCGGACTGTAGAGCGGGTCGATAAAGCTGGCCGCGTCACCGGCGATCGCCCAGCCGTCGCCGCAAACCTGCGCGCTGTGATACGGGAGATTCGAATAGGCCCGGGTGTCGTGCTCGACGATTTTAGCGTCGCGGAAAATTTCGCGGCCAACCGGATGCGTCAGGATGTGATCGGACAACCGCTCACCAAGATTCGCGCCTGAAGGGAGAGTAAAGAGACGCTTGTCGTAGACGAGGCCGGCGCTGAAGTCGCCGCCCTTGAGCGGAATGATCCAGCACCACCAACCCTGGCCCATGAGGTGGTTTGTCGCCCAGGCCCGACCGGTGCGGGAGGCCGCGGCGTAGTCCGGAAATTTCTCTCGCCATTCGTAGCTGTCCCAATCCTTTAAACCGGTGAAGCGCGCCCAGACCGCGTTGATCGGGTGCTCGGGATTCTGCCGAAAATGGCCAAGTTTGCGGGCTAGAAACGCCGCCCGGCCGCTCGCATCCACCACCCAACGACAACGTACCTTCGCGCTCTTCGCCGTCGACATTTACGCCTAACGATTGACCCTTTGCCCCCTCGAGATCACAACGCAACACCCGGGCCGGTTTCCAGACTTCGCACCCAGCCCGGAGCGCGAGCTCGAGGAGATGCGAGTCGAGTTTTGCCCGGTCGAGTTGGAAGGTGGGCAGCCGCGCCTGATAGCGCGCGCCAATCTCGACGCAGTCGTCGAACGGCTGATCGGGCCGGTTGGCAAACCAAAGCCGCAGACCTTGCTTTGTGAGCTGTTCGTGGCCCAGGTAGCTCGTCAGGCCGAGCACCTTGGTGAGGAAACAGCTGCTCACTTCGGTCGTGGATTCGCCGACCTTGCGATCAAAAACGGGTGCTTTTTCGATAATCAAAATTCGCGCAGCGGGCCGTCGCCGCTTGATCAGGAGGGCGGTGGCCGCGCCGGAAAAAGCGCCGCCGACGATCGCGACATCGAACTCCGGAGTCATTGAGGAGGATGATGGACTGCCAGCAAAGATAACGCAATGATGCTCCCGCCGATGATCTTTACCAATGGCAGGCTGATTCTGTCCGAACGGATTGCCGAGGGGCTCTCACTTCGCGTGGAGGCGGGAAAGATCGTCGCCTTAGGACACGAAATTCCGATTGCCGGCGAAGAAGTCATCGACCTGGCGGGAAACTTTCTTGCGCCCGGTTTCATCGATCTGCACGTGCACGGAGCGGTTGGGCGGGACACGATGGAAGGAAGCACGGAGGCTTTTTGTGCGATTTGCGATTATCACGCCGGCGGCGGCACGACCTCATTGCTTCTTACCACCGTGACCGCGCCGCTCGACGAGATCGCGCGAGTTTTAGATGCGATCGAAAGTGCGCGTGCGCTCGTTCCGCAGCTCCTTGGCGCGCATGTCGAAGGGCCATTTATTTCCCCGCGGAAACAGGGTGCGCAGCGCGCCGACTTCATGCGCGAACCGAAAGCGGAACTCGTCAGGCAACTTTTCTCCCATGCTGGCACCATCAAGCGAGTCACGCTCGCGCCCGAATTACCCGGTGCGCTGGAGCTGATTGAGCAACTGGCCGAGCGCGGGATTAAGGCGAGTGGTGGACACAGCGACGCATGGGAGGAAGAGGCGGTGGCCGGTTTTGAAAGGGGGATGCGACAGGTTACGCATACCTTTAACTGCATGTCGTCGATGCGCCGTCGCGATCGCGAACGCGTGGCCGGTTTGCTCGAGGTCGCGCTCAGTGAGCCGGGAATCTATTGCGAGCTGATCGCCGACGGCCGGCACGTCTCCGCGACGCTGATGCGGATGCTTTATCGCGCGAAAGGGGCGGCTGGAATTTGCCTGGTGACGGACGCGATCGCCGGCGCGGGTTTGGCCAACGGCTCCCTGTTTTCGCTTTTTGGGAACAATTGCGTCGTCGAGAATTGCGCCTGTTGGCTGGCGGACCGCTCGGCCTTGGCGGGCAGCGCATCGCGCATGATCGATCTCGTTAGACGAATGGTCGCGGAGGTTGGTGTGCCTTTGCCGGAAGCGGTCCGGATGGCCACCGAAACACCGGCACGGGCCATGGGATGGGAGAACAAGGGTATGCTTGCGGTCGGAATGGACGCCGATCTGGTTGTCCTCACGCCGAAGCTGCAAGTGCGACGGGCCTTTTGTCGCGGCCTACCGCTCTTCCTGCTGTCATCCCGAGGCGGCGAAGCGCGGCGAGGGACCTCCCGAATGCAATAATCGCGCGCGGATATCGCGAAACCGCAAAATTGCAATTACGAGGTCCTTCGCCGTCGGCGCGGCTCGGGATGACAATTTGCCTATCGCGCGCTTTTGGGGAGCCGGACATTACGTCTTCGATTCTGAAAGAGGGACGCCACAACGGCGCCTCTCATCACTGCTCCGAGCGAAACGGCTAACGCCCCGGTTGTAATCAGCCCATTTGCGAAGGGCGGCGGTCGCGAGTTAGTTATTCGCCCGCCGCGGATGTGCCGCGCGGCTGCTCTACCGATGCCGTCGAACGCCAACCCTGCAACCGCTCTTCCCCCGGACAACGTGGTGCCAATGCCTGCGCCTAACGAAGCGCCGCCAAAGCCCGACTTTTCCGCCGCAAAAAACTTCATCAATCGCGAACTTAGCTGGCTTGAGTTTAATCGCCGCGTCCTTGAAGAAGCGCAGGACCCCAACCAGCCGTTGCTCGAGCGGGTCAAATTTCTCGGCATCGTGAGTTCGAACCTCGATGAGTTCTTCGAAATTCGAGTTGCCGGCATCAAGCAGCAGATCGCGAGCGAAACAAGCGATGTTGGTCCCGACGGGATAAGCCCAACGGAGATTTTTGAGTCTATCCAGCGCGTCGCGCACGAGATGGTGGCGCAACAGTATTCGCTTTGGAACAAAGAGATCGAGCCGCTCCTCCAAAAAAACAACATCTTCCTTCGGCACATCGGTGAATTGAGCGCGAAACGCGCGGCCTGGGCCCGGCGTTATTTCCAGCAGGAAGTTTTTCCCATGCTGACTCCGCTCGCGGTCGACGCGAGTCATCCCTTTCCGCAGCTCCTGAACAAGAGCCACAACCTTCTCGTTAGGGCGCGGGCCAAAAAAGGCGGCGAACCGATGCACGCCATCGTCCAAGTGCCGCGTGCCGTCTCGCGCCTGATCCATCTCCCGCGCGGCGACAATGGGGACGACAGTTGGAACTACATTTACCTCGCCTCGCTCATCAAACAGCACGTGGCCGATCTTTTCCCAGGCCTCCTGCTCGACGGCGTGCACGCTTTTCGCGTGACGCGAAACAGCGATCTTTATGTTGACGAGGAGGAAGCGGAGAACCTTCTCCGGAGCATCGAGCAAGAGCTCCGGCGGTCGAGCCGAGGCAACGCCGTGCGGCTGGAGGTGGAGGCGGATTGCCCGGATGATTTCTCCAATCTCCTCCTCGAATTTTTCCAGCTGACTGAAGCGGATCTTTACAAACTCGATGGGCCGCTCTCGATGACGCACCTCGCACCGCTGCTCGCGAACGATGCTTTCGCCAAGTTGAAGGACCGCGTCTTTCAGCCGACCCGCGATCCGGCGCTCCCACCGCACGCCGACATTTTCGAAGCGATGCGCAAGCAGGACATCCTGCTCCATCATCCCTATGAAAGTTACGACCCGGTGGTCGAACTGGTGGAAAGCGCGGCGACTGATCCGCTCGTCCTGGCGATCAAGATTACGCTCTACCGGACAAGCGGTGATTCCCCGATCGTGGAGGCGCTGATCGATGCGGCGAGCAACGGAAAACAGGTGACCGCGCTGGTCGAACTACGAGCGCGCTTCGACGAGGCGGCCAACATCCAATGGGCCCGCCGTCTGGAGGAATCGGGGGCGCATGTCGTTTACGGCGTGGTTGGATTGAAGACCCATTGCAAGGCACTTCTGATCGTAAGGCGGGATCCCGACCGGCTCCGCCAATATGTCCATCTTGGCACCGGCAACTACCATCCGCGAACCGCACGCATCTATACCGACTTCAGCCTTTTTACGACCGCCCCGGAGCTGACCGAGGAAGTCGCAATCGTCTTTAACACCCTGACCGGTTTGGCGGGCTATCCCGGTTTGAAGAAATTGCTCGTCGCGCCATTCGACCTCCACAACCGACTGATTAGCCTGATCGAGCGCGAGCGCGATCACGCCGCCGCGGGTAAGCCGGCACGGATTGTGGCCAAACTCAATTCGCTCGTCGATCAGGGAGTCATCGAGAAACTTTACGAAGCTTCCTGCGCCGGGGTGAAAATCGATCTCATCATCCGCGGTATCTGCTGTCTGCGGCCGAAGATTCCGGGACTGAGCGAAAACATTCGCGTCATCAGCATCGTCGGGCGTTTTCTCGAGCACAGCCGGGTTTATTATTTTGGCAACGGTGGCAAACCGGACCTCTATCTGGCGAGCGCCGATTGGATGCCACGGAATTTCTTGCGGCGGGTGGAGATCGCGTTTCCGATCGAGGCATCGGCCGTGCGCGAGGAAATTATCAATGAAGTTCTACCGCGTTTCCTGACGGATTACGGCAAGGCGCGTGAGCTGCAACCCAACGGCAGCTATATTCGTCTCAAGCCCGAAGAGGGTGCGCCGCGTTCCCAGGCACAATTGCAATTCCGCGAGCATTCGCGCCGCCAGGCGAAAAAGCTGGCCGAGAAACAACGCGCCGCCAAAATGCGTTTGTCGCCGATCGAGAATCGGCCTAACGAACGCGCATGAAGAAAATCCTCGTCATCGACGTTGGCGGCTCGAACGTCAAGATGATGATCTCACTGGAGGAAAAGCGACGGAAGTTTGAGTCCGGACCAAAGCTCACTCCCGAGGAGGCAGTCAAGCAGATCAAGAATGCGACAAGCGATTGGGTTTTCGATGCGGCCGCGATCGGATTTCCCGCCCCGGTGCGGGATGGCAAAATCACAACGGATCCGAAACACCTGGGCAAGAACTGGGCGGGTTTTGACTTCGCCAAGGCACTGGGGAAACCGGTGCGGATTATTAACGACGCCGCGCTCCAGGCGCTCGGCAGTTACCGCGGCAAAGGGCGCATGCTTTTCCTTGGTCTCGGAACCGGGCTGGGCTCCGCACTCGTCTGGCCGGATCACGTCCTTCCGCTCGAGTTGGGTGACCTGCCTTACGTGGATGACGGGATCATTGAGGACCAGTTGGGCAACGAAGGTTTGCAGGAACTGGGAAAAAAAACGTGGGAACGAGAAACCGTGCGCGCGATCAGGTTGCTGAAGCAGGCCTTCATCGCTGATCATGTTGTCCTCGGGGGCGGCAACGCGAAGGTGATTGAAACCCTGCCCGACGGCGTCGAACTCGGGCATAACCGCAACGCGTATCCTGGCGGCTGCCGGCTCTGGGAAACCAATTCGGAGAGCAGGCGGCCGCGCTGGCGCATCATTTAGGGATCCTCAGCTGCGTTGCCACCATGCGGGAATATCAGGACCTCTTGCGGCTCGTCCTGGAGAAGGGAAAGCCGCGCAGCGATCGGACTGGGACGGGCACGCTTTCGATTTTCGGCGCCCAGGCCCGCTTCGATCTACGTGACAGTTTCCCTCTTCTCACGACGAAAAAGCTGCATCTCAAATCAATCATCCATGAGCTGCTCTGGTTTTTGCGCGGGGACACCAACGTCGGCTACCTCCAGAAACGAGGAGTCACGATCTGGAATGAATGGGCCGACCAAAAGGGTGATCTTGGGCGGGTCTACGGTGCGCAATGGCGCGACTGGCGCGGACCTGGCGATGAGCGAATCGATCAGATCGATCGCGTCATCGAGCAGATCAGGACGAAGCCCGACAGTCGCCGGCTCATCGTGACAGCGTGGAACCCGGCAGAGGTCGAGACGATGGCGTTGCCGCCCTGCCATGCGCTCTTTCAGTTCCATGTCCAGGATGGCGCGCTCAGCTGCCAGCTTTACCAACGGAGCGCGGATCTTTTTCTTGGCGTACCCTTCAACATTGCGAGTTACGCACTCCTCACTCGGATGGTTGCGCAGGTTTGCGGCCTAACAAGCGGCGAATTCATCCACACCTTTGGCGACCTGCATCTTTACCGGAATCATCTCGAGCAGGCGCGTGAGCAGCTGGCGAGAGATCCACGGCCTCTTCCGCGGATGGAATTGAATTCCGCGGTGAAGAACATTCACGATTTTCGGTTCGAAGATTTCACCCTGGTTGGCTATGATCCGCATCCCGCGATCAAGGCGCCAATCGCGGTTTGAGGAGCGAGATCGAATTGATGGGACAGAGAGGGCCGAGAAAGTTTTTTTCTTCTCGCTGTGCACTCTGCGTCCTCTGCGGTTAAGAATATTAGCGATGAAATTGGCGGAGCTGAAACGACTCTACAAGCAACCGCTCTTTGATCTCATCTCGCAGAGTCGTGCCATCCATTTGCAGTATTGGCGCGGCGAGTGTGTGCAGCGCTGCAGCCTGCTCTCGATCAAGACCGGCGGGTGCAGCGAGGATTGCGCCTACTGCGCACAAAGCGCGCATTATTCCACAGGGGTCGAGCGTGAGGATTTAATGCCGGTCGACGAAATCATGAGCGCTGCAAAACGGGCGCGGGCCCAGGGCGCGACGCGATTTTGCATGGGTGCGGCCTGGCGCGGAGTGCGCGACGGCACGCCGAAGTTTGAACAAGTGCTCGAGACCATCCGTGAAGTGAGCCAGCTCGGGATGGAAGTCTGTGTCACTCTGGGCCAGATCGGGCCTGACGAAGCCCGCAAACTGAGAGAAGCGGGCGTAACCGCTTACAATCACAACATCGATACCTCGCCGGAATTTTACCCGGAGATCGTTAGCACCCACACTTTCGCCGATCGCCTGACCACGATCGCGGCCGTGCAGGAAAGCGGGATGTCCGTTTGTTGCGGGGGGATCGTCGGGATGGGCGAGACCGCCAGTGACCGACTGCGCATGGTCGAGGTGTTGAGTAACTTTGATCCTCCGCCGGAGAGCGTGCCGATCAACTGCCTGATGGCGATGCCCGGCACTCCACTGGCCGAACAGCCGCCGCTCGACATTTTCGATCTCGTTAGGCTGATCGCCCTGACCCGGATCGCGATTCCGCGGGCGCGAGTGCGCCTCGCCGCCGGCCGCACCCGACTGACGCGGGAAGGCCAGGCCCTCTGCTTCTTCGCCGGGGCGAACTCGATTTTTTATGGCGACAAGCTTTTGACCGCGGCCAATCCGGCGGCTGATGCTGACGTTGCGCTTCTGCGCCAACTCGGCTTGGAAATCGAGCCTGGCGAAGAAATGGCGATCTCCTCGGCCCCCTTGTCATCCTAAGGCGAAGCGAAGGACCTCGCACTCCATCCGAGCGGATCGCTGAAGAGATTCGTCGCTTGCGAGATTCTTCGCGCTGCTCGGGGTGACAAGCTTGTGCGCTGTTTTAGCAGCTGTCTTGCCCAAGTGGACGCCGTGCCCTCTGCGCTGGACAATCGGTGGCCGCTTACGCTGCGGCAGCCCGACTCGCCAGCGTCGCGTAAAGCTCCTCATAGTGTTCCGCGGCCAACGCCCAGGAAAAATCGAGCGCTACGGCGCGTTGTCGCAGGCGCTCCCATTCCTCGTGATTGTCAAAAACTTCCCGGGCCCGCTTGATCGCGTCCCAGAGTGGTTCGCTTCCGTAAAGGTAAAAGAGAAATCCATAACCGGAGTCGGTCGAGGGGTCGTAATCGACAATGATTTGCTCGACCCCGCGAGTCGCGCGCGCGATCGGGAGAACCCCATATTTCAAACTATGCATTGCGCTGAAAGCGCCGGGTTCCACCCGCGATGGGATGAGCGCAATGTCGCTCCCCCCTCGATCAAGTGCGCGAGTGTTTCGTCGTAATCGTGCCGGTAAGCGAGGCGCTCGGGGAATTTACGGGCCGCGATGGCGAGCGCGGTTTCGTAAGCGGGATCCCCTTTGCCGAGAATGACGAGGCGCACGTCGTCCGCCAGGAGGCGGTCAAGCACCGGCATGAGAATGTCGAAGCCCTTCGCGCCGACCAGCCGGGTCACCATGCCGAAGACCGGGCCGCGTGGCGCCGGAGCGAGCTGGAGTTGATCGAGCAGGGCATTGCGCGAGGCAGCCTTGAGCTCAAGCTTGTCCGGCTCGTAACGGACGGGAAGCCGCTTGTCGGTCGCCGGGTTCCAGCGCCGGTAATCCGCACCACCGAGAATGCCCGAGAGTCGCGGCGCATTTTCGCGCAAGACGATTTCGAGGCCTTCGCCTAACGAAGGGGTCTGGATTTGGTGCGCATAAGGTTCACTCGAGACGACAATGCGGTCGGCGAAGAGGACGCCGCCTTTGAGCAAGTTGAGCCGGCCAAAATACTCGACTCCTCGCGGATCGAAATATTGGCCCGGCAGATTCGTGAGGGGAAAATCCCAGCTTTCGAAATCGCCCTGGTCAGCGAGATGATGAATCGAAAGAACGGTTGCGAACGGCAGCCCCTGCTCGCGAACAAGGACCGGGACGAGGGCCGCGCTCCAATCGTGGCAGTGGAGAATTTCGGGGCTTGGAGTCATGCGCCGCGCGATCTCGACTGCGGCTTTACTGAAAAAGATGAAGCGGGCGGCGTTATCCGGGTAGGGCTCACCTTTCTTGCTATAGATTCCCGGACGATCGAAGAGCTCGTCGCAGCGGACGAAGAAAATCTGGAGATCCTCCGCGGTGCGCGCTTCGAGAAGATCCGCGGCGAGGCGCTTTTCGCCTAACGAGATTTCGAGACTGACGCTAAGCGGCTTCGGCTTGATCTTTTTGTTCTCCCGAATCTCGCGGTAGTAAGGCATGGCGAGCGCGACTTCGTGGCCGCGAGCCTTTAATTCGCGGGGCAAAGCGACGAGCACGTCGGCCAGCGCGCCGGAGCGGGCCAGCGGCCAGCCTTCGCTGCTGATCATGAGGATTTTCACCGGTAGGAAGTTAACCGCGGATTTCGCGGATGACACGGATGAAGAAATGGCCGGGGCGGTCAAATGTCTTTTTCCTCTGCGCAATCTGTGTCATTCGCGGTCAAATATTCCTCCCTCACCCAGGCGAGCGCTTCCGCGCGGTCGCGCAAGCACGCCTTCCAATTGTCGCGTCTCGACCGCCTCGAGGATTTCGCCGAACCGCGGTCCAGGCTTCATCCCGAGCGCGATCAGATCGTCGCCTCTGACGAGCGGCGGCGGAATGATCGGTTCATGGGCAAATTCTTCCTGTTTGCGCTGCAGGAACTCGTAGTTGTCGAGCATCCCGTGGCTGCTCGCGCAATCGACCCGATGCAGTTCGAGCTCGTCGGCAAAAGTCGGCCGGGCCATGAAGCGTTTCAAGCGAGCAATCCGCATGTTGGGCACATCCTTGAAAACCATGTGCTGTCGGACCGCTTCGACCGTCGCGTCGATTTCCGCGCGGGAAAAGCGAAGTCGTTGCATGAGCGCTTCCGTCATTTCCGCGCCGATCCGATCGTGGCCGTTGAAGCGGATTCGGCCTTCCTCGTCGACCGCTCGAGGTCGGGGGCTTGCCGATGTCGTGAAAGAGAACACTGAAGACGAGCGGAAGTGAAACTTCGTCCGGCAAAAGCTGGAGCATAAGGCGGGTATGTTGAAAGACGTCCCCTTCGGGATGGAATTGCGGCGGCTGTGCGCAGCCTTTCATCGCCTCGAGCTCGGGCAGGACCTGTTTCATCAAACCGCTGGCCTCGAGAAGGTCCCAGCCGCGCGTTCGATGGGCCGAAAGGAAAATCCGTACCAGCTCATCCCGAATTCGCTCGGCGCTGATTTCACCGATTGTGCTGGCTGCCCTCACGATCGCTTCCCAGGTTGCCGCTTCGATTTCAAAATCGAGCACAGTGGCGAAGCGAACCGCGCGCAGAAGCCGCAGCCGGTCTTCGGCGAAGCGTTGCGCCGGGTCGCCAATCGCTCTTATGAGACGGGCCTGGAGGTCCTGGCGTCCGCCCGACGAAATCGATCACGGCGTCGTTAGGTGGGTCGAAGAACATGCCGTTGATCGTGAAATCGCGGCGCCGCGCGTCCTCTTCCGGCGAAGAGAAACGCACTTCCGTCGGGTGCCGGCCGTCGAGATAAGCGCCGTCGGCTCGGAAGGTCGCGACCTCGAATTGAAGATTATTTTCCAAAACGACGATGACGCCGAAATGCGCGCCCGACCGCATAGGTGCGGGGGAAAATTTTCTGCACCTCGGCGGGACGCGCGTCCGTTGCGATGTCGATGTCTTTTGGAGCCTGACCGCGGACGAGATCGCGGACGCAGCCGCCGGCAAAGTAGGCGATGTGACCGGCTGCGCGCAGTCGATCGACGAGTGCGCGTGCGGTCCGAAGCATTGCTTCTTTCTCAATCCCGCGGGATTCACACCCTCACGCTCGCCGCTCGCCGTCCGGCTGTCGAGACCGGGCGGCGGTGAGGTGGAGTCATAGGTCCCATCTGTCCCATCGGTCCCATGGGACAGATGACGACCGATTCGGGACTATTTCCGAGTCGTGCCCGATGACCGGGTCGAGGCCCGCGAATCGCGGAAAGAGTAGATCACGAAGCAGACGACGGCGATGCAGATGCAGGAATCGGCCACGTTAAAGGCCGGCCATGGGTGGGCGAAGGGAGGTGCAAATCGAAAAGCAGAAAATCGATGACATGACCATGCAAGAGGCGATCGGTCAGGTTGCCAAGAACGCCGGCGAGAAGCAACCCGAGGGCGAACCGACGCCATGGGTCGCGCGGTTCATTGCGCGTGAGCAGCACGGTGACGACGATGAGCGCGATGCAGGAGAGCGCGATGAAAAAAGCTGTTGTTGTTGCGAAAGGAACCAAAGGCCGCGCCGGTATTCGTGACGCGGACCAGTTCGAAGAAATTTGGAACGACAATGCGCGGTTCGGAAGGATCAATGAAGCGGAGAACGAGTTGCTTCGTCATCTGGTCGAGCGCGTAGAGCGGGAGGGTAAGATAGAGGAAAATTCTCACGCCCGCGCCTCCACGACCGTGGCGCAGCGATCGCATAAATCCGGGTGAACGGCAATTGTGCCGACGGTCGGCCGATGTCGCCAGCAACGGGCGCACTTTTTGTTAGGCGTGTGGGTGATGGATGCACTCGGCTCTTCAGCCGGCACCAGTTTCAGATCGCTCAGGATGAAAAATTCCTCGAGTTCCTCTCGCGAGAAGGAGGTCGCGAAGCGTTCGTCGCAGTACAGGATGACCGTCGCTTCGAGCGCGTTGCCGATGAGCTTGTCCTGGCGCGCCTTTTCAACTGCCTGGCCGATGATTCCTCGGAGTTTGAGCAGCTCCTCCATTTCTCCCCTAACGATCGAGTCTCGCAAGTTGCCTTGCGGCTCAGGAAACAACTGGAGGTGGACCGAGTCTTCTCGGGATCCCTCGACTGCATTCCGCCTTGCTTCCCTTTGCTCGGGATGACGGTGGCTCCATGCTTCTTCGGCGGTGAAAACGAGGATTGGCGCGAGCAACCGGCAGAGCGCGTCGAAGATCTGGTGCATCGCCACCTGCGTTGCGCGGCGACGCGGTGACGCAGGTGCGTCGCAATACATCCGATCCTTCGTGATGTCGACGTAAAGACTGCTCAGGTCGACGGCGCAGAATTGATTGATGGCGTGGTATACCTTGTGAAATTCGTAGGCCGCATATGCCCCGCGGCAATCTTCGATCACCTGCTGCAACCGATCGAGAATCCAGCGATCGACGAGAGTGAATTCTGTAGCTAGGGAGGCCGTCTCCGGTGAGCGCTTGGCGTCTCTTTGTTCGCCGGAGTCAGCGATCCCGGCAAGGGAGTAATCGGAAAGGTTGCCCAGTAAAATGCGGAGCGTGTTCCGGATTCGCCGGTAGGCGTCGCCGAGTCGAGTGAACATTTCCTCCGAGAACGGAACGTCATCGGTGTAATTGACGCTGCCGACCCACAGCCTGACAAGATCGGCGCCATGGCGGCCAACGAAATGACCCGCGTCCATCGGCTTGTTGTAGGTGCCCGATTTTGAGATTTTCTTGCCGTCGACATCGACCACGAAACCGTGCGTGACACAGGTTTTGTAAGGTGCGCGATCGTGCAGCGCGACGCTCGTCATGAGCGATGATTGGAACCAACCACGGTGCTGGTCGGTCGCCTCCAGATACATATCCGCGGGATCGCGCAGTTCGGGGTGCGTCGCGCAAACCGCGAAGTGCGAAACGCCGCTGTCGATCCAGACGTCGATCGTGTCGTTCCGATGGCGAGTGCCTTCCGGCAAACCGAGCGCCTCGGCGAGCGCGACGTCGTCAAGCTCGAACCAGATGTTGGAGCCGCGTTGCGCGACGAGGTCCGCCAGCTTGCGAATCCACCCCGGGTTGAGCAGCGCCTCGCCGCCGGCGGAATAAAAAACCGGCAGCGGCACACCCCAGCTGCGCTGACGCGAGATCACCCAGTCGGGCCGCGATTCCACCGTGCCGGCGATGCGATTTTCGCCCCACTGCGGGATCCAGATCACTTTCTCAATCGCATCGAGAGCTTTCGCGCGCAGCTCGTCGATGCGGATAAAAAACTGTTCAACTGCGCGGAAGATGATCGGAGTTTTCGAACGCCAGCAATAAGGATAAGAATGCTGATAAGGCTGTTCGGCGACGAGCATCCCCCGGTCACGCAGCAAACCGACGATGTCGGCATTGGCCTCAAAGACGTATTTGCCGACCAGTTCAGGCAGGCCGACTTCCTCGGTGTAGCGGCCGAGATCGTCGACCGGCGAGAGGATCGGGAGGCCGTTCGCCCTGCCTAACGAATAGTCATCTTCGCCGTGACCGGGCGCGATGTGAACGGCTCCGGTGCCCGTATCCATGGTGACAAAATCGGCGGTTAGGATGATCGCGGTCCGGGGAAGAAATGGATGCTGGACACCGATACCTTCGAGTTTGCTCCCGGGAAACGCTGCAACTGGGGTTGCTGACTCCGGTCCTGCCAGCGTTACCCCATCGCCGCCGGGGTCAGCGACCCCAGCTTCTAAATAGCCGGTCGCGGCGCTGAATTGTGGGCAGCAATTTCTCCGCAAGAACAAAGGTTTCGGTCTTCTTGCCGTTGGTGAATCTCTTCGCGACGTAACGCTCTTTCGAATGGACAGCAATCGCGAGATTCGCCGGCAAAGTCCATGGAGTAGTGGTCCAAACGACGAGTGCTGCCTGGCCGCCAAGTGGGCCGGTGACGATCGGAAACTTGACGTAGACCGCGGTGTCCTGGCGCTCCTGGTATTCCACCTCAGCCTCGGCCAGAGCGGTCTGTGCGCCCGGTACTCCAGAAGACCGGTTTCATCGATTCGTAAACCAGCCCGCGTTCCACGAGGACGGCGAAAGCCCGCAGGATCTCGGCTTCGTAGGCCGGATTCATCGTCAGATAGGGATGTTCCCAATCGCCGAAGACGCCGAGGCGTTTAAACTGCTCGCGTTGAATATCGATGAATTTGCTCGCAAAGGCTTCGGAGCGCTGCCGCACTTCGAGCGGTGAGAGGCCGCGCGTTTCTTTCACGACCTTGTATTCAATCGGCAAGCCGTGGCAGTCCCAACCGGGCACAAACGGCGCCCGGAAACCGGCCATGGTCTTCGATTTCACAACCAGGTCCTTGAGGATCTTGTTGAGAGCGGTGCCCATGTGGACGTCGCCATTGGCGAAGGGCGGGCCATCGTGCAGGACAAAGAGATCGGCCCCGGCGCGCGCGGTTTGGATTTGATCGTAGAGCCGTGCCTCTTGCCAGGAACGGAGGATCTCCGGCTCGCGCGTAGCCAACCCGGCCTTCATCGGAAAATCCGTTTTCGGCAGGTTGAGAGTATCCTTGTAATTCTGGCTCATCGCAGAGCGGCGACGCTAACATTCACCCTCGGAAAAGCAACGCACGGCAGACCGCCCCGCGACCTCTGCAACGGACCTGGAAAAGTCCTTTGCCTAACGAACTCAGAGAACCGGCAGGCAGATTTTTCACTTTGAGCCAGCGAAGAAGTGATTAGAGTCGCCGCCGATGCAGACGATTTTCCGCCAGTCATGAAGCGCTACCTTCCTTTCTTCATTATCGCGGCCGTCGCGCTCCTGACGGTAGGCATCGCGGCGGTGATGTACCGGGCAAAAACGCAGGCTGCGCCAGCCTCTCCAGCCACCAATGCCGAGAGAGCATCGACGCCAACGCCGGAGGAAGCTCCGGAAGACCCGTTCTTGCATGTGCGGGGTCCGCGCAATGCACCGGTGACTTTGGAGATTTACGGAGACTTCCAGTGCCCCTCGTGCGCCCTGGCCTCACAGGCGATCGACGAATTGCAAAAACAATTCGAGGGCAAAATGCGCGTTATTTTCCACGAGTTCCCTCTCGAAATGCACAAGCATGCACTGGCCGCGGCGCTGGCCGCGGAGGCAGCTGCGATACAGGGAAAATTCTGGGAGATGCACGATATGCTTTATCAATACCAGCCGGTCTGGAGCAAGGCGAGCGACGTCAACTACCTTTTCGAGTCCTACGCCGAGTCGCTCGGGCTCGATGTCGCACGTTTCCGCGCCGACCGTGAAAGCGCGGACGTGCGAGCGCATGTCCAGGCGGATGGTGGCGGCGGTCAGGCCCGCGGGGTGAAAAATACGCCAACAATTTTCATCAACGGGACCGAGATGAGGGCAGGATTCACCAAGGATAAAATGCAAGAGACGATCGAGGCCGCACTCGCCTCGGAGAAGAAGTCCTAGTGATGGCCGGCAAAGACAATCGTTCCAGCAGTTCACCGCCCACTCGGAGGCGATCCTCCCCGGTCTACTGGATTGTGGCAGGTGTTGCCCTCCTCGGGCTGGCGGACGCCACTTTTTTGACGGTTGCCCACCTGACCGGGGATGATGCCGTTTGCGGTTCGTTCGCCGGTTGCTCAGAGGTGCTGGGGAGTGCCTATGCGACAATTAAGGGAATTCCAACAGCGGCCTTTGGGGCAATGGCATATTTCACCGTATTCAGCGCAGCCATCCTCGCCGCTTTTGGCTACACGCGCGTGCGAGGCTTTCTCCTTACTGTCGTTGCGGCGATGCTCATCGCATCCCTTTACTTCCTTTACCTCCAGGCATTCGTCTTACATGCCTTTTGCCCATTCTGCCTTTTTTCGGCCGCGGTGACCTTTTTGCTCGCCGGGTTGCTCCTGGCGTTTCCCGCCCGTCATTAGAGCTCCGCGAGCGGCCTCTCTCGGCGAACGAGCGAGGCAATGTGCGGATTCTCGTTAGGCAAGACATTTCCAAGCGTATCAGCTATGGCCCCAAGTTATTCGCCCTCACCAGACACTTTTAAGGGATGGAGGAGGTGTCTTCTCGAAAAAATGACCAAATTGTAAGGATAAACAGGATGACAGGACTTTTGCTATTTTGATAGTCTCCATATCCGGTGAAACTCTTCACCACTCAGCAAAACTCACACATAATAAAATCATCATAATGAAAAAAAGATCAGCTTCTCGAGACGCCTTCTTTAATCTGCGCGTCTTACTCGGTTCAGTCCTTAGCTTCCTCGGCCTCCTTTTGGCGCTACTTGCCTTTGGCCTCTATCCAGGCGCATCGGTTCTGGCAGCAAAGCCAGGCCCGCCAGCAGGCCCAACAGTGGCAACCCAAATGGGTAACGGTTCAGTCATCGCAGAATGACGTTTCAGCGCCCCTGCGCGACATGGTCCCCTGGGCTCTTCCAGAGCAGGCGGAGGAAATGGAAGCTCCGGAAAACCCGCCGATCGGTATTATGCGGCCAGCCGGTAGCCGGCCGGACACGGTCGTGCAAAGCAAATCGCTGACGCGACCCTGTTGGCCAATGTGATCCCGGGCCTTAATTTCGACGGTATCCCTTATCCGGGCGTGATCTGCAATTGCGCTCCGCCCGACACCAACGGCGCGGTGGGTGCAACCCAATACGTGCAGATCGTCAATGAAGGCTATCAGGTCTTTGATAAGACGACGGGCAATTCGCTCTTGGGACCGGCCAGCATTAATTCGGTTTGGGCTGGATTTGGCGGTGTTTGCCAAGCCGGTCAGGGTGACCCAGTCGTGCTCTATGACAAGATGGCGGACCGCTGGGTCATTAGCCAATTCGCCGGTGGTCTACACCACGAATGCGTCGCGGTTTCCACCACGAGTGATGCTACCGGAACGTGGAACCGATATGACTTTGATCTGACGGTCTTTGGCCTCAACCTTTACGATTATCCGAAACTTGGGAGCTGGCCTGACGCCTACTACATGGCGATGAACGTGTTCAATAGCGCAGGCACAGCCTACCTCGGCACACAGCCATTCGCCTTCGACCGCTCGAAGATGCTGGTCGGCGCCCCGGCGACGATGATCAGCCCCGGCCGGGTTGGTTCGCCCCAAATAATGAGGACCCGCTTATGCCCATCGGACTTCGATGGGAAGATCCTGCCACCGACGGGGGCTCCGAACGTGTTTCTCGAATTCCCAGACACCACGGGTAACAACACCGGTCACTATCGCTACTGGCAGTACAACGTCGGGACGCCTTTCGGCACCAGCCCGACTTTTACTCTGTTCACCGGCCCGACCGCGGCGCCGTTTACCTTCTTCTTTAGCACCGTCCCGCAGCTCGGAGGTGATGGACTCGGCAATCTGGCCGATCGACTGATGTTCCGTCTCGCCTATCGCAACTTTGGCAGCCCAACTTCGCCTGACGAGTCCGTGGTCGGCAACTTCACGGTCGCTTCAGGCGGCGTCGCTGGCCTCGCTGGTTTGAATTGAAAAGTCTGGGCGGCGCCAGCGGCGTCGTGCATCAGGAGGCACTTATCAGCCCGATAGCACGTATCGCTGGATGGGCAGTGCCGCGATGGATAAGGATGGCAACCTGGCCCTCGGCTTCAGCGCCTCAAGCTCGGCCATCCATCCTCAGATCCACTATGCTTTCCGCAGCGCGACTGATCCGCTGGGCACGCTAACGGGCGAAGTCGATGCCTTCGATGGCCCTGGCAGCCAGCTCGGCACGAGCAATCGCTGGGGCGACTACAGCGACATGACGGTTGATCCGGTGGACGACTGCACGTTCTGGTATACCCAGGAATACTACTCCACCAACAGCAGCTTTAACTGGCGTACCCGCATCGGGAACTTCAAGTTTGCCACCTGCGGCGCTGCCTCCGATACGGTGACGATCAGCAAGGCCCAGTATTCCATCTCTGGCAGCCAGCTTAAGGTCTCGGCGACCGATTCCAACCCGGCCGCGGTCTTGACTGTCAAGGTGACGAGTTCGGGTCAAGTCCTCGGGACGATGGATACGCGGGGCGACGGTAAATACCGTCTGATAGCTAACGGGGTTCCGAACCCGCAAAACGTCACGGTAACGAGTAATCTGGGCGGGAGCGACTCCGCGAACGTCAAAGCGCGCTAAGCACTGGTGATTCCTTAGTTGAGACAAATCGCAACTAGTTCCGGGAGTCGTCCCAACCGACTCCCGGAAGGCTGGTATTAGCAAAGGGCATCCGGCGAAAACGCTGGATGCCCTTTTTGCCTTTGTCCAGGCGACGGGTTCTGACGGTATCTGGCAGAGGGACGCATCGTTGTCGAGATATGGAACAGCGCTCGCCTGCTGCTGCGCTCGTGAACGATCGCGCGCACCGACGTCTGTTTTGCCCTAACGACGTAAGGTGAACGTATGGCATGGCCGCTTTCTGAGGAAATGAGCGATCGATTTGCCAACGCCGGCTTCAAGGCGTAACACAGTTGAACCACGAAGTTGATCGAGGGCTTAAGATGACCGCTTCGTCATGTTAAATAGTCGTGACACTCAATCCGACCGTTTGATAAGCTCAGCATGCGCTTATAATACGCATCAGCGCGTCAAATCGTCAGTGTAACTCAAAGAAAGGAAAAATATGAAAATGAAGAAATCGACCAATCCACTTGGATTCGTTAATCGTCGCGTGCTCCTCGCGCTCTTGTGTTTTCGTCGGCTTGGTGTTGGCGTTGTTTGCCACTCGCCAAGCGGCGGCTCAGGGTCAATCGCCCGGTACCCCTGTCGTTCAGGGCGTTTACCGCGGCTTGTCCCCAGTGGTCAAGTTCGACGTCTCTCCGCCCCTGCGCAATATGCGGGTGATCCTGCCTGGACCGGGCAAACTGCGCGAGAACGAAGACCGCGACATCGTGCCGTGGAAAATCCGCTTTGCTCCCGAATGGGATCCGGTCGTGCAAGCGACGGTGGGCGGAAAGGATCGGATTCGGAGATCCCTGGGCCGCTGGTCAGTTTCAATGCCCAGACGAATACCAGCGGCGTTGCCCCGCCCGACCCGAACGGCGCAGTTGGTCCAAACCACATCGTCACGATGTGCAACCTGAGCTTCCAGATCTTCAACAAGACAGGACACTCGCTTTTTGGTCCGGCTCGCCAACAACACTCTCTGGGCTGGATTTGGCGGGGACTGTCAGACGGACAATTCGGGCGATCCAGTCGTGCTTTACGATCGTTTCGCGGATCGGTGGTTTTTGTCGCAGTTCACGGCTAGTGGCCCCACCTATTTCGAGTGCGTGGCCATTTCGCAAACCAACGATCCAACGGGCGCTTACTATCGGTATGCCATCGCGACGGGAACCAATTTCCCGGATTACCCGAAGGCGGGCGTCTGGCCGGATGCGTTCTATATTAGCACCCGCGAATTTTCGGCGTCCGGGCCCTTCGCTGGGCGTCGGAGCGTATGCCCTTGAATCGTGCCCAGGCGCTGGCTGGCAATCCCAACCCGCAGATCATCTCGTTTCTCGTGCCACCCGTAGGCGGAGGAGCCAACGTTGGCGACGGCTTGCTGCCGAGCGATCTGGATGGCCCGACGCCTCCCCCGGCAGGCAGCCCCAACTATCTTTGTTGGGTCGCAGGATAACAATGGCCCCTATGGTGCGGCCTTCGATGCGCTGAATCTCTACAGGTTCCACGCCGATTTTGCGGTTCCGGCCAATTCGACCTTCACTCTGGCCAGTACCATTCCGGTCGCGTCGTTCAACTCCATCCTGGGCCTGTGTGGCGGCACCCGTGCCTGCATCCCGCAACCGGGCACGACCACCAAGACTCGATCACCTGGGATACCGGCAACGCCCCCTGTTCCGTTTGGCCTATCGTAATTTTGGCGACCACGAATCACTCGTCACCAATCAATCGGTCTCTGCCGGGACGGACCCAATGGCGAAGTATCCGGCATCCGCTGGTGGGAAATGCGTAATCCCAATGGCAGTCCCGACGATTTTCCAGGAAGGCACCTACGCGCCTGGCCTCACGGACGGCATTCATCGCTGGATGGGGAGCATCGCGATGGATGGCCAGGGAAACATGGCCCTGGGTTTTAGCGCCTCCAACGGCACCAACCCCGCCGTGTTTCCGAGCGTGTCTTACACGGGTCGATTAGCCGGCGATCCGCTTGGCACCATGCCGCTGGGTGAAGATAACATTATTGTCGGAACCGGCTCGCAAACCGGACCACCGCTGAGTCGCTGGGGCGACTACACTTCGATCGTACCGTTGATCCGACGGACGATTGCACTTTTTGGTACGTGAACGAATGGGTTCCGACGACCAGCTCGGTTGGGTGGGTGTTGCGCGTCGGCAGCTTCCAAGTCGGCACCTGCGGGGCTGCCTCCGATACGGTGACGATCAGCAAGGCTCAGTATTCCAGCTCTGGCGCGGCCAGCTTAAGGTACTCGGCGACCGATTCCAACCCGGCCGCGGTCTTGACTGTCAAGGTGACGAGTTCGGGTCAAGTCCTCGGGACGATGGATACCGCGGGGCGACGGTAAATACCGTCTGATAGCTAACGGGGTTGCGAACCCGCAAAACGTCACGGTAACGAGTAATCTGGGCGGGAGCGCTCAGCGCGAATGTCCAAAGCGCGCTAAGCGCTGGTGGTTCCTTAGTCGAGGCAAATCGCAACTAGTTCCGGGAGTCGTCCCATCCGACTTCCGGAAGGCTGATAGCAAAGGGCATCCGGCGACAACGCCGCGATGCCATTTTTGCCTTTTCCAGGCGACGGGTTCAGAGCGGCAGAGGGACGCATCGTGAGATACGAACGCGCTCGCCTGCTGCTGCGCTCGTAAACGATCGCGCGTCCCGTCTGTTTTCCCTAACGACGAAAGTGCTGGCATGGCCACTCCAGTGGTAATGAGCGATCGTTTTGTGCCAACACTCCTATTCCTCGGCTCGGGCGAAGGGATGACCGCCCAATTTTCGGCAAAGCGTGTCGCCGATCTCGGAAATGATCTCGATCTTCGTCGGATGGTAAAACTCCGCGTCTTCCAGTTGGTCAATCGGTGTGCTCGTGATCGATCGCATAAGCCGGGAGATGGATCAGATTGGCGGCATCGTCGCAGAGTAATCCGGCGCCGATCAGGCGGCCCGTTTTCGCGTCCGCCCAGAATTCCCCGAAACCAAAATCGTCGCCGGCCAGGTGCAGTTTGCCGATGTCGCGGCTCTCGGCAGAGGCGCTCACGAGTTGGTGTCCATCCTTTTCCGCTTCGGCTGGAGTGCAACCGGCAAAGGCAAATTCCGGATCGGAAAAGATAACTTCGATATTGGAACGCTTGGTCCATTTGCGGTCGCCGTCGGAGCAGGCGTTCTCCGCCGCGATACCGGCTTCGATGTGCGCGTGATGCACCACCATCCTTAAGCCCGGCGACGTCCCCCGCGGCGAAAAGATGCGATGCGCCTTTTACTCGCATATCGTCGTCCGATCTCGAGGCGGCCGCGCGCATTCAATTCGACGCCTGCCGCTTCTAGTCCGAGTTGATCCACCGCCGGTCGCCGACCGGTCGCAAGCAGAATTCTTTCGCAGACGATCGGAGCGACTCGATTCCGCGCCTTCTGTTTCGAGCGACGAATGCACCGGACTGATCGCGGGTGATTCGCGCGACCTGGCGACGAGTCAGAACCCGGACGCCTTCGCTCTTCGTAAATCGATGCGATCCTTTGACCAAACTGCGGCGGAAATTCCGGAAGAATCCCCGATCGGGAAACCAGCGTCACGGCCGAGCCCAGACGGGCATAACGAAGGGAAAACTCCAGCCCGATCGCGCCGACCCCAATGACCGACGAGCGATTCCGGGATGCGCGTGTTGTGCAGAATCTCGTCGCTCGTCCAGACCCCTTCCCACGCCGGATCGAGTCCCTCGATCGTGCGGCAGAACGGTCACCGAGCCGGTCGCGATGATCGCGGCGTCAAACGCATGACGCTTTCCCTCGCTCACGACTTCGTGGGCGCTCACGAATGCAAGCGTTGGAACGAATGATCCGGAAGCGATCGCTCGCCTGTTCCCGGATTGCCTTTTGCCGGTAGGCGCGGAATTCTCGCGATCTCGTTATCCTTCCAACGGATGATCTGCGCGAGATATTCGTCAGGCTGTTTCGGTTTGACCTCCAGCCAGCCGTGTTGTTTCGCGTGATGCATCGCGTCGATCGGCTCGAAGAGCGCCTTCGACGGCATGCAGCCGGCATTGACGCAGAGCGAGGCGTGATCTGCGTTGTCGCCCATAAAAAACAGAACCCGCGCGCCGTTTTCCGAAGCGATGCGAGCGGCCGTGAAACCTGCCGAACCGCCGCCCAGAACTGCGATTGTTTTCATTCGTCTCGTTGGGCGTCAGCCTAACGAATCAGCCTTTTGTGCGCAGTTTTTCCACTGCCGCGATAAAGGCTTTTGGGCCGCCCGGCATGTAACCGAGTTCGACCGATCTTTTTCCCATTCGGGTCCAGCACGATGACGGTCGGAAATCCATAGATTCCAAATCGTTCCGCCAGTCCTGGTTTGCCGCTTTTTGCTCAGCAGAGAGCTCTTTCATTCGCGGAAAATCGACCTCCAGCAGAACGAGATGCTGCGCCGCGTAATCTTTGAACTCCGGCTGGGAAAAGACCTGCCTTCCAAGCATGATGCAAGGCGGACACCAATCGGAACCGGTAAACTCGATCAAGAGCAACTTCTTCTCCGATCGCGCACGCCCCTGGGCTGTCTTCGAAGTTTGTCAGCCAGGTCGCTTCGTTTCTGATGCGCTTCACTCCTGGAGCCACCTTCGCTTCCGGGGGTTCGTTCGCAATCTCCTTCGCTCGCCCGCAGGCACCAGCACAACACTCCCGCCGCCAGCCAGATGATGAAGAGAATTTGTAATTCATCAACCCCATTCTATTAACCCTTTCTCTTCCCTTCGCGATAATGAATGACCTTGATCTTTTCCAGGGTGACGAGGCCGCCACCCATCATTTCGTCGAGCGATGGAAGGATCGCTTGCACTTTCTCCTCCGTATCGACGATCTCGATGACGATCGGCAGATCCATCGAGAGCCGAAGGATCTTGGCGGTATGGATGCGACTGGCGGCGCCGAATCCCATCGGACCGCGCAGCACAGTGGCACCGGCAAGATGCAGTTCGCGCGCTTTCAGGACGATCGCTTCGTAGAGTGGCTGGTGCTGCCAGCGATCGCTTTCGCCAATGAAAATGCGCAACAAAACGGCGGCTTCAGGAAGTTGCATGACGATGTGCCTAACGAGGAAGTAACATCAGCCCCGCGACCCGGCCGAGCCAGACCGCGAGCAAGCAGCAAATCAATGAAAGCACGGAATTGAGGCCTGCGCGCAACCAATCGCCATCGCGCGCGAGTTCGAGAGTTTGCAGACTAAAAGACGAGAACGTGGTGTAGCCGCCGCAAATTCCGATCATGATGAACTGCCGGACGCGCGGACCGACGAGAATTGGGCCTCGTGGATCGGCATGGCGGCGAAAAAGCCAATGACAAATGAGCCGGTCACATTGACGAACAATGTGCCTAAGGGAAAGATCTCACCGAAATCGCTCCGCCACCAGCCCGAGGCCCAGAAACGGGCCCCGGTTCCGAGCGCCCCACCGAGCATGATCCAAAGATATGTGAGCATAAAAAACTGCGACCGTTGCTTCTCTTCCTCCGAAGCACAGTAGGAGTCATCAGCTCACGCGGTTCTCCCCGTCTCCGACGAAAAAGGCAAACTCCATTGCCGACTTCGACCATAGCCGGATCGCCCCGGGGAGCAAGGGCGCGTGATTTGCCTGCCGAATGTCCGAGTTCGTTGCTTTTCTGTCCGTGGTGTTACGTTGACATGAATTCCGGGACATCTTATGGGTTCGAAGAAAGACTTCACAAATATGATTTTCCGCTTACTGACCCGCTTTCTTTTGTCTCTGCTCGCCCTCGGAACCGCGGCGACAACTAGCCAGGCATTAACCTGGACAGAGCTTGCACCGAGTGTCTCTCCGGCGGCACGCTCTTATGTCGCCATGACTTATGATGCGGCGAGCAAAAAGGTCCTGCTTTTCGGCGGCTTCAGCGGCAGTGGATACCTGAATGAGACTTGGACCTTTGACGGCACGACCTGGACGAAAGTAGATACAGCGACTGCGCCCTCCCCGCGGGCTAATGCGCAGATGGCTTATGACCGTCACACTCGCGAGGTGGTTCTCTTTGGCGGTTATGACGGACACAAAGACCTTGGAGACACCTGGCTTTGGGACGGCACCACTTCCACCTGGACGCAGGCGACGCCGGCACATTCTCCTAAGGCCGTCACCGGTCCGATGGTTTTCACCGACTTCGATGGTCGGGTTGATGAGTTTGGCGGGTTCGATGGAAGCCTTTACCAGGGAACGATGTGGCGTTGGCATGACTCGGACTGGAGACAGTTGCGGCCCGACACCTTGCCCTTCGCGCGCTCTTCATCAGCGGTCGGTGTGAATTACATTACAAAACAAGTCGTCCTTTTCGGTGGACTGGGAGATGTTAACCCGGTCAATACTTGGACTTACGATGGCCATAACTGGACGTTGGAATCCCCCGCGACGCAGCCGCTCTGGGTCTACGGCGCCTCAGCTACCTTTGATCAGAACTTGGAAAGCGTCATTCTCTTCGGGGGTGGCAGCGGCGGTATTGACCAGGATACGACGTGGACATGGACGGGTTCGAACTGGGAGCAACTCTTTCCCAGCCAATCCCCAGGCCCGCGGGAAGGTGCCGGAATCGCCTACGATCGCAGCCTCGGTCGAACCATAGTTTTCGGCGGACAAAACCACGAAGGGCCGGTCGGCGACACCTGGGAACTCGTGCCTTAGGCGACGCTTTGAGTTGAGACGACCGCCCCGCCGCAGCTTGAGCCGGCGCCGGCGGTGCAGCCGAAGCAGTGCTCGCCGGTCAGAATTTCGCGATTCTCCACTCTATCCGGATCGATCTCCCAGAGATGGAGACCGCCGGCTCGCCATCGCGCCATTGCATCTTGAGCATTTGATTGAAGTCGCAATCGAAGACTTCGCCGCTGCCAGCTGACGTTGATCGTGTTCCGGCACATCAGGCCGTCCACCGTCGCGGGATTGAAGGCTTCGTTCAGCAGCGCCATGTAATCGGCGAGCTGGCCATTGTTTCTTAACCAGGAAGCGAAACGCGCGATCGGCAGATTCGTGATTGTGAAGAGTTGGTTGAAGACGATGCCGAAATGACCTTTCAGTTCGCGTTTGTATTCCGTTTCCAACTCCGCTTGCGGACCCGGAAGAAAGGCCCCATTCGGATTGTAAACGAGATGGAGTGGCAGCGCCGGGATCGATCCCGTAGCCTAATGAATTCAAAAGCTGCAGTCCCTTGATGCTGCCATCGAAGACGCCTTCGCCCGCGCTGGGCGTTGACGTTTTCCGGCGAATAACAGGGCATCGAGGCAATGATTTCGATTTGGTGGCGGGCGAGGAACGCCGCGCAATCTTCAAAGCCGGCTTCGAGCAGAATCGTCAGGTTACACCGGTCGATGATGTGCCGCGGCGGCGCGAGGGCTTTCAAGCGTTCGACCAGATACTTGAAATCGGGAACCATTTCCGGCGCGCCGCCGGTCAGATCAACTGTCGGGATGTCGGTTTTCGCGAGCCAATCAATCACCCGATCAATCGTTTCCCGGGTCATGATTTCTTTACGCTTCGGTCCGGCGTTCACATGACAGTGAATACAGGTGAGGTTGCAGAGTTTACCAACATTGATCTGCAAGATCTCCGTCCTGGTGTGACGCAGGGGAAGGGAGTAATCGGCCAGCTTACGCGCGAAACCGTTCTCATGCGCCAGTTTCATTTCCAGCGCGGAAGTGATCATGAGCGATACGCCGCGCGGAAAAAGACGCGGTAAATGCCGCCGCCTAACAATCCTCCCACGACTGGGGCGATGATGTAAACCGTCAGCCAGCCGGATCCGTTGGTGGTGAAGGGGACGCCGCGCCAGCCGGCAATCGCGGAAAAGAGACGCGGCCCCAGATCACGCGCCGGATTCAAGCCGGCCATTGTGAGGGGGCCGATTAGAGAAATGACTAGCGTGACCGTGAGCCCGATAGTCGCAGCGGTCAGAATTTGCGGGCGGGCCGCGTTGCGATCGTCAGTCGCGCAAAAGATGACCAGGACGAGTATGGCAGTCCCGACCACTTCCGCCGCAAAAGCCCGGCCCGGGGTCATCGTGGCGCGCGCCTCTTCGGTTAGCGCTTTCCCACCGGGATTGGGAAAATAATCGCCAAAAACCATCGCGGTCGCTTCGCTGCCTGCCGCGCCGCGGATGATGCCGTGCTTTGCTTCATAACCCGGCGATCGCACCGCCGAAAATCGCATAGAGCAGCGCGGCCGCGGTGAAGGCGGCAAACGTTTGCACCAAACGTAGGGCACGACCAGCCTAACGGGAAAGCGCGACCAGGTGGCCGCGGCGATCGTGACGGCGGGATTCAGATGCGCGCTGCTCAGCGAGCCGGTCAGATAAATCGCCGTCGCAATTCCGATTCCCCAGACGATTGCGACCTGAAATACGCCAACCTGCGCGCCGGTCGCAACCGCGGCGCAAACGCTCCCGCAACCGAAAAAGACGAGCAAGAACGTGCCAAAGAATTCGCCGATCGCCCATTTCGGAACCGGCGTGCGCGCCACCTCAACCTCCGCGCTGACGTGCGGCGGCGGTTCCGGCCGGGTGGCTCTGATCGTTTCGCTCATGGCCAGCGAAAGCTCGCTCAACAACAGCTTCCGCCGTCGCAGCAACGGCTCGCTTCCGTGGTCACATTGTAATCCTGGCCCTTGGTTTCCTTCGGATGCCGACGGGCGGTGTGCGAACAATCGAACGGTTTCGCTTCGTCCAACGAAATCTCAGCCAGCGGTTCGACAAACTCAAAGAACTCACGATAAGGCCACTTGCGATAGAGATTGTACGTCTTGTCGCAAACCGCGTAGCGCACACCGCGCTCCATCCGGTGATTGTCGTCGTCGAGCACCTCGCGAAACGGTCCGCGATAGATCACCGCCTGGTTGCGCTCGAAACAAGGCCCTTGCTTGCCTTTGAATGCCTCGATCGTGAGGGAACGAAACTCGATTCCTTCCACTGTCTGCCAAGGCTTCTCATCACGGCTCAGAATTTGGATTCCGTAGAATCCGGCCTCGCTGAAAGCCCCGAGAAACCCTTCTTCGGTTAGGGCGCCCGCGATACAGCCGCTCCAAAGTTCAGGATCGTTCTGCAGATGCTCCGGCACATCTTCGTCGGAAACGATGTCGGAAATCACGGCCCGGCCCCCTTTCTTCAGGACCCGGAAAATTTCCTCAAAGAGTTGCCGCTTAGACTTTGGCTCGACCAGATTGAGCACACAGTTCGAGACGACAACGTCTACCGAGTCCGTCGCAACTAGCGGATGTTTGATTCGCAATTCCTGGGCGAGCTCATCCGCGCGCAGGAACGACGCCGCGTCGGTGATCGGCCGCGCCTTTAATTCCGCATCGAGCTTCTCGAGGTCAAGCGCCAGATCCTGAATGCGACCTTTGCGGAACTCGACGTTGCCGTAACCGATCCGCTCCGCCACGATCGGCGCGTTGTTCCGCGCCACGTCCAGCATCTCGTCCGTCATGTCGATCCCGATCACCTTTCCGCCGGCACCGACGACCTGCGCCGCGATGAAACAAATTTTTCCAGTGCCGCTGCCGAGATCGAGTACCGTTTCGTTTTCTCGCAGGTATTTGCTCGGATCGCCGCAGCCGTAATCACGATCGATCACCTCCTGCGGGATGACTTTGAGATATTCCGGATTGTAATCGACCGGACAACAAAGTCTTGCTTCGGCAGTTTTGGCTCCGGCAGCGTAACGTTCTCTAACGGCGGTTTCCGCGTTGATCGTGCTCATTTTGGTAGAGTGGCTGTGGTCGGCAATTCCTTCAAACCGATAAGAGCGCTTCTTCGTCCGCTTAATTCCATTGATTTACGAGAAAGCATCTTTTCACGCATTTGCTTACGTCTGGCATACGGGAAAGGATGCCCGTCGGCAAGATCATCGGAGCTTAGCGCAGGCGCCGGCTAACGGGGGAGTGAAGTGGTTTGACGGGGACCTCTTTTCAGGGAAGAAACAAATCGTGTTGCGCGCGTGTCGAGCGATGGCCCTTCGTGGGGTAACGGTGGCACTGGTCGCGGTTTCGTGGGTCGCGGTGTCGAATCACTGCGCCCTTGGCCTGGCGACCAGGTCGCGTCTACCGACTGCCATTTCGCCCCACGGTTGTTGCGCGAACGAGGTTCCCGCTCATCCAAAACCAGCCCAGGACTCGACTACTCCCTGTTGCAAGACGCTCCTGGCGCTGTCCATGGGACCGGCCAAATCGTTTGAGAGCAATGCCGCAATGCAGGTCGGCGCTCCGCTCACTTTCAGCGCGTCGACAATCGCCACCTTGCATCTCGCGCCCGGCGCGTCCCGCTTCCTCAATACCGGACCGCCGGGAGAGAGGACTTTCGCGGAATCTGTCCTCCAGCGGAGTTTGCTCGCGCACGCTCCGCCTTTCTTAAGCTAACGATCCGGCAAAACTCGCCAGCGCGAGTTGCCGCCGAGTCGCTGCATTGGTGCACCATGGCAGATGCCATGGGTGTCCTCCACTCGTCCTTTTCCTTGTTCTTAATCCATACCTTTAGTGACTATCAAATCCAGACGCCGAAAAACCAGCGCGTTGCTACTGTCAGCGCTCGCTTTGCTCCCGACCGGATGTTCTACGCCCAAAGCCTCACTTGATCGCGTAGAAACGACCGTCGCGGAACGGACGGGAAAGCGTATCCATTGGAATCGTGGAGGGGCGGAAGACACGCAAATGGAGCAGGGCGTGGAAAGTCTCTTGCGTCATGAGTTGACCGCGGAGCGGGCGGTGCAGGTTGCGCTCCTTAATAATCGCGAATTGCAGGCGCGATTTGAGGAGATTGGAATCGCCCAAGCCGATGTGATTCAAGCTGGGCTGATCAGCAATCCGAATTTCGCAGCCAGCTTTCGGTTTCCCGATCGCCCACCCTCAGGCACGAACATTGAATA
This sequence comes from uncultured Verrucomicrobiae bacterium, assembly GCA_963720895.1. Classification (GTDB taxonomy): domain Bacteria; phylum Verrucomicrobiota; class Verrucomicrobiia; order Chthoniobacterales; family UBA10450; genus Palsa-1392. Next base: position 373,740 of record CAVRGZ010000002.1, on the reverse strand, counting down.
TTCAGTCGCGCAGAATTTTCTCGACTTGCTCGTTCTGCCATTGCGCAAGCGGATCGCCGTGGCACAACTGACCCGGACTGAGACTCACGTCGCCGATGAAGTGCTGAAACTGGTGGCGGAAGTAAAAATCGCCTTCTACACCGTGCAGGCGCGGCAACAATTGCTCGGCCGGTTACGCGTCGTCTCCGAGACAAACGAGACCGCGGCGGAATTTGCCAAGCGATTACATGATGCGGGCAACACGAGCGACCTCGAGTTGGCTAATCAGCAGGGAAGCTATGAGCAGTCGCGTCTCGAAGTGACGCAGACGGAGTTACAAGTCCGGCGCGACCGGGAACGGCTTAATCGGTTGATGGGGGTATGGGGAACCAATACCAACTGGACCATGGGCGACCATCTGCCCGAGCTGCCGGGCAGCGAAGGATCGCTGCAAAATCTGGAATCGCGAGCCATCGCCCGGCGGCTTGATCTGCAAGCCGCCAGCATGCAGCTGGATCTCATCGGGCAATCTCTCGCCTTGCGCACGAAAACACGCTATGTGCCCGCCGGAATCCGAATCGGTGTCAATACCGAACGCGAGGCGGATGGCCAACGCGTAACCGGCCCAACCCTCGACCTGGAGCTGCCGATCTTTAACCAGGGTCAGGGCGAAATCGCGAAATTGACTGCGCAATATCGTCAGGCGCAACGCGAGCTGGAAGCGATGACAGTTAACATCCGTTCTGAAGTACGTGAAGCGCGCGACCAGCTGATCGCGGCTCGCGATCTCACTTCCGACATCGGGAAGCGACTATTACCCACCCAGCAAAAAGCGCTCAATCTGACCCTTCAGCAGTACAACTTCATGCTAAAGGGCGCTTACGATCTCTTGCTCGCCAAACAAAATGAAGTCGCGGCGGAGCGCAGTTATATCGAAGCGTGGCGCGATTACTGGATCGCGAGGGCCGAGTTGGAAAGGGCAGTGGGAGGAAGCCTTGATCGATCGTACTCCTCCTCGTCCTCGTCCCCGAAGCAACCTCAACGAACCCCCTAAGCATGCGTAATTATTTCGATCACGAAAGACTTGAAGCCTACCAGGTGGAACACGCCTTCCTCGCGTGGGTCACTCCGCTCCTGTCAAATGTGAAGCAGTCCCACGTCGCGGGCCGTACCGCCGAGGTGTTCGATCAACTTGACCGGGCGAGCCTCTCGGCCCTGCTTAATACGGCCGAAGGCAACGGGCGCAGGCAACGCCAGACCCGAGCCAGGTTCTTCGACGACGCACGTGGCTCCGCGACCGAATGTGCCGCCTGTTTAGACGCGCTCGTCGCCAAGCGGCTTTGTCAGGGTGAAGACGTTGCCGAAGGAAAGCAATTGCTTCTGCGAATCGTGTCGATGCTTACAAAGCGGATCGAACGGTTTGATCAGAGATTGAATGAGGAAGAGGGAAGTTATGGAACCGGAATCGAGGACAAGGACGACGACGAGCAGGAGGATGCCTAATACCATGATCACACGACGTAGATTCTTCTCGGGGGCGGCCGCCCTCCTTGGCGCATCCGCTTTGGCTCAACGGATTGCTGGTGGAACGAGGTTGCTGGCTGCCCAGAATCCGGGAACGCCAGCACCCGGCAGTAGAGTGAACTATCTCCCAGTCGTCACTCCTAACGGCTCCACCCTGCCGTGGGTGATAAAAAATGGGGTCAAGGAATTCCATCTCATTGCCGAACCGGTGAAGCGCGAGTTCGCTCCCGGCATGGTTGTGAACTGTTGGGGTTACAACGGACAAACTCCCGGCCCAACGATCGAAGCCGTGGAGGGCGATCGCGTTCGCATCTTGGTGACAAACAAACTGCCGGAGCCGACCACCGTGCACTGGCACGGCTTCATTTTGCCTAACGGAATGGACGGCGTCGGCGGCGTGACGCAAAAGCACATTCCGCCGGGTGAGACCTACGCCTATGAATTCGTCCTCCGCCAGCATGGCGCGCAGATGTATCATCCCCACTCCGATGAGATGACTCAGATGGCAATGGGAATGGAGGGCTTCTTCATTATCCATCCGAAGGATGGTTATCCGGAGCCGGTCGATCGCCATTTTGCGATCTTCCTCCAGGAATGGGCGATCCCACCGGGGACCTTCACGCCCAATCCGAATGTCATGACTGACTTTAACATCTTCACATTTAATGGCCGCGTCTGGCCGGGGACAGATCCAGTGGTGGTGAAGTTAGGTGATCGCGTCCGTTTCAGTTTCGCCAATCTCAGCATGGATAGCCATCCGATTCATTTTCACGGTCATCGCTGGTGGATCGTGGAGACCGATGGCGGTCAGATTTCCAAGGCGGGCTGGTGGCCGGAAGCGACGGTTAACGTGCCTCCGGGCACGACACGAACTGTTGAGTTCGTCGCCGATAACCCAGGCGACTGGGCCTTGCATTGCCACAAGAACCATCACGCCATGAATGCGATGAACCACGAGATTCCCAATGTCATCGGTGCCGATCAAAAGGGCGTGGCACAGAAGATCGGCCAGCTTGTTCCCGGTTACATGGCGATGGGGGAAACCGGTATGTTCAGGATGTCGGAAATGGCCGAGAAAATGCCCGGCCCGAAAAACACGCTCCCGATGATGACCGGCACCGGCCAATTCGGACCGATCGAGATGGGCGGCATGTTCACCATCCTGAAAGTCCGTGCCGGGATCACCAACTATGACGATCCAGGTTGGTACCAGAACCCGCCCGGGACCGTCGCATCGCCAATCGCGGGAACCGATTCGCCCAGCGAACAACAGAAGGACGCAAGACACCACGAACACTCGTGAAACCGTTGTGAGCTGTCGCGCCTTTTCCTTGCCGGTGCCACCTCTTGCCCATTAGGCCTTATAGGCCGGCCCGCGGGGGCTTGAGGGGCAGATCGAGGCGCTTGGCGTTTTTCTCACAAGTTATCCGGTGAACGGGTGGCTACTCCGCAATGGATCAAAGAGAAGATGTGACAATTGCGGGACTCGTGTGCGGCTCGGCAAACTGTCATCCTGCGGTTGATTCTGAATTCCTAAAAGATTTTGATTGCCCGCCATGTGACCGGTCCGTTAAACCTCGGCTGTTAGATAACTCCGTCAAAAAAGAAACCTTATGAATCAACTACTACTCAATTCAGTGCTCGCCATCCTGCCAGGAAGCGCGCTCCTCGCTCAAGTCAGCGACTATCAAGTGCCCGCTGCCCAGGCGCCCAGTCCGATCACCACGATCATTTCGCTGGCCATCTGTGTTCTGATCATCGCGGCGATGTGGAAGGTCTTTACCAAGGCCGGACATCCGGGCTGGGCGTGCCTTATCCCGATCTATAACATTTACATACTGTGCAAAATCGCCGGCCGGCCCGGTTGGTGGCTTCTTCTGATGTTGATCCCATTCGTTAATTTCATCATCCTTATCGTTCTCTCCATCGATATCGCCAAGAGCTTTGGCAAGGGCGTCGGTTTCGCCTTGGGACTGGTCTTTCTCGGCTTCATCTTTTGGCCGATTCTGGGTTTCGGCAGCGCTCAGTATCACGGTCCGTCAGCCGGTGGCGGAGCGGTGCCTGTAGCGGCTTAGAACCAATAACCGTCGATCGCAGGGCGCTGGACTTGTCTCCAGCGCCCGCGCTTGGCGGACCTATTTCCCTTGAAATGGCCGCGCTTCCTGCGCGCGCCCGACGCCTCGCCCCCGCAACCGCACGGCGGCGGGCATCCCATTTTAGGCCGGCGTCTTATCCAGGAGGCGCCCCGGACCGATTCGACACCCGGTCCTGTCCGGTATCTGTTTTCCGAGTGTACGAGGAAGCACGATCTTGTGAAATCAGCCACCGCAGCGGCAGCGAGCAGACCAAGGCAAAACCCACCGAGCCGAAAGAGCTTTTCGCTGAAATGCAAACCGTGTTCGTGAAATTCTTGCGATGAGCACGGATTGCTGCCACGACGGCGACCACTCCCCTAACGAGACAGCCACAAGCGTGAGCGCTTGTCATTCGGCGAAAAAGTATTTCTGCCCGATGTGCGAAGAGGTGGAGAGCGATGTGCCGGGTAACTGTCCAAAATGTGGAATGGCGTTGGAACGCAATCCGGTTGCCCGCGAAAAGGCGAAGGCAATTTACACCTGCCCAATGCATCCCGAGATCGAGCAGGATCATCCAGGCGATTGCCCAATTTGCGGGATGGCGCTGGAGCCAAAAAACATCGCTCCGGGCAACGAAGAGGAAAACACGGAACTGCGCGACATGACGCGGCGCCTGTGGATCGCCGCGGCGCTTAGCCTGCCGGTGTTCATCCTCGCTATGGGGCATCTCGTGCCCTCATCGCCGGATTGGATAGAAGGTGACCTTTCGCGCTGGGCGCAATTCATCTTGAGTACGCCGGTGGTGCTTTGGGCAGGTTGGCCATTCTTCAAACGCGGCTGGCAATCTATCCGTAATCGTTCACTCAATATGTTTACGCTGATCGCGCTCGGGGTCGGCGCGGCCTGGTTTTTCAGCGCGGCGGTCATGCTCTTGCCGGGAATTTTTCCGCCATCATTCCAGGCAGACGGAAAGGTTGGCGTTTATTTTGAAGCCGCTGCCGTTATCACCGTCCTGGTTTTGTTAGGCCAGGTGCTGGAAGGCCGTGCGCGCAGCCGGACCGGGAGCGCGATTCGGGCGCTCCTCAATCTGGCACCTAATACAGCCCGCCTCCTGCGCGACGGCGAAGAAATCGACGTCCCGCTCGATCAGATCGAAAAGAACGATCGGCTCCGAGTGCGGCCCGGAGAGAAAGTTCCGGTGGATGGCCGGGTGCTTGAAGGCAGAACGAGCATCGATGAATCGATGATCACAGGCGAGCCCATGCCGGTCACGAAATCAACCGATGATCGCGTCACCGGAGGCACCGTGAACCAAACCGGCAGCCTCGTGATCGAAGCCGAGCGCGTCGGGAGCGACACTGTGCTCGCAAAGATTGTGGAGATGGTGGCGCAGGCGCAACGCAGCCGCGCCCCAATCCAGGGTCTGGCCGACAAAGTCGCCGGGTGGTTTGTCCCGGCCGTGATTGGCATCGCGGTCATCACATTTCTCATCTGGTGGTTCGTCGGGCCTGAACCGCGCTTCGCTCATGCGATCGTGAACGCGGTGGCGGTGCTGATCATCGCCTGCCCTTGCGCTCTGGGGCTTGCCACGCCCATGTCGGTCATGGTCGGCGTTGGCCGGGGCGCCCAAGCCGGCGTTCTGATCAAGAAAGCCGAGGCGATCGAATTGATGGAAAAGGTGCGGACACTGGTGGTCGACAAGACCGGCACGCTGACCGAGGGCCGGCCACGCCTAACGACGGTCTTGCCGGCTGACTCGATCTCGGAAGAGGAACTGCTGACCATGGCGGCGGCGGTGGAACAGAACAGCGAACATCCGCTCGCGGCGGCCATCGTCGCAGGTGCCAAAGAGCGCGGAATGAAGCCGCTGGCGGTTGCTGATTTCCAATCGACCACCGGTGGTGGTGTCACAGGGCGCGTCAATGGGCGTCGTGTCCTGGTGGGCAAACCCGATTTCCTCCGCGGGCAGGGCATTGGCGATTTCGCAAAATTGGAGACAAAAGCCGTCGAATTACAACGGGAAGGTCAAACCGTGATTTTTGTCGCGATTGATCAGCAGGCTGCCGGTATCGTCGCGGTGTCCGATCCGATCAAGCAATCGACGCCCGCGGCGATCGAGCATCTGCACCAACTCGGCATCAAGGTCATCATGCTCACGGGCGACAACGAGCAGACAGCGCGCGCCGTTGCCCAGAAACTCGGGATTGACGAAATCGAAGCGGGCGTCGAGCCGCAACATAAGCACGAGCGCGTTCGGGAGTTGCGCGAAAAGAATCAGGTTGTCGCCATGGCCGGCGATGGAATTAACGATGCGCCGGCACTCGCTGCCGCGGACGTTGGCATTGCGATGGGGACCGGCACAGATGTCGCGATGGAGAGTGCCGGCATTACTCTTCTTCGGGGCGATCTGCGCGGGATAGAAAAAGCGATTCGATTGAGCCGCGCGATGATGCGCAACATCCGGCAAAATCTTTTCTTCGCGTTCGTCTATAATGCCCTCGGCATTCCGATCGCCGCCGGCATCCTTTACCCGTGGTTCGGCATTCTCCTCAGTCCGATCATCGCCGGCGCGGCGATGAGTTTTAGCTCCGTCTCAGTGATTGCGAACGCGTTGCGCCTACGCGCGATCAAACTCTAAATCGCCTTAGCCGGTTTTGGGCAAAGTTCAAAAATCGCAAAATGTTTGTCGTCCAATCTTCCTGACGATGGCCAACCGAGTGTAATGCCTTGGCGCGAAAACGATTTCCGCCGATGATTCGTGCCCTGCTCACCCTTGTCGTTGTCGCGGGCTTGCTTGCGATATTTTTCGTCGTCGAGCACTTTGTTCCGCTGCTCGCCAATCTTTGCTTCTCGGCCCGGGCCCATCCGATGTGCATGGAGGAATGACGCAAAGTACGGTCTTGTGGCTATTCGCCTCGATTGCGAAGCCGGCCTTTCATTTTGCGCGATTGCTTTCTCGGCTTGACTACATTCCGTAACAGGAATATGAATCGCGGAACATGAAATTACGTGAACTCAAATCCCTTCTCCGCGCACATCCGGCGGCACTCCCGCGTTTCATCCTGCCAGATGGCGAAGAGATTCCGGCGCACTTTCACCTTACCGAAGTCGGATATGTCGCGAAGAAATTCATCGATTGCGGCGGCACCTTCCGTGACCGCGAAGCCTGCGTCCTGCAGACCTACGTCGCAGAGGATTTCGACCACCGGCTCAAGGCGAAACGCTTTGCTGACATCCTCGATCTCGGTCGGCCGATCCTGCCGGGGGAGGATCTCGAAGTGGAAATGGAGTGGGATTGTTGCGTTGTGTCGCAGTATCCGATCGCCTCGGCCCAGGCGGTTGAAAATCGACTCGAATTTCAGCTGGCGGCCAAACATACCGACTGTCTCGCGAAACAAAAGTGCGGCTGTGAACCGGAGGGAGTGAACACGCCGGCGGTCTGTTGTTAGGCGCCAGGCCCGATGAAACTGACTCAAATCTATCAATGCTTCTGCGAGCCGACGCGGCTGCGCATCCTGCATCTGCTGACCCAGACTCCATTGTGCGTTTGCCACTTCCAGGATGTCTTGCGTGAGCCGCAGGTAAAGATATCCAAACACCTTGCCTACCTGCGGAGCCGCGGTCTGGCGCAGACGAAACGGACTGGGAACTGGATCATCTATTCGTTGCCGGCGAAGCCGTCGGCGGAGCTGGAGATGAATTTGAAATGCCTGCAGGATTGCGCTCCGTCGGATCCAGTTTTTCGCCGGGACTTGCAGCGTCTGGAGGAATTGAAATCGAGTTGCTGTGAACCCGCCGGCGTCTTCGCAGAGTAAAATCAATCAGATACCGAACATGAAACAACGCGTTCTCTTCATCTGCATTCACAACAGCGCGCGCAGCCAAATGGCCGAGGCCTGGATGAATCACATCTGCGGCGAAGAGTTCGAAGCGCAGAGCGCCGGCCTCGAACCGGGAACGCTTAATCCGCTCGTCGTCGAAGCGATGTCTGAGGTCGGGATCGACATTTCCAAGAAAGGGACGCAGCGCGCCTTTGACGTCTGGAAATCGGGCCCGGTCTTCGCTTATGTCATAACGGTTTGCGATGAGAGTAGCGCGGAAAAATGCCCAATTTTCCCTGGGCCGACGCGTCGCCTGCACTGGAGCTTTCCCGATCCTTCTGCGCTGGCCGGAAACGTCGCCGAAAAGCTGGCCGCGGTGCGCAAAATTCGCGACGAAATTCGCGCTAGGATCGAAATGTGGTGCGACGAAATCTGCACGCCCGCGGAGACGCGATAATGGAGGCGCCGCGGCCACGGCTCGCGACTATTGCCGACGCGGAAGAGATCAACGCGATTTACAATTACTACGTCCGCACTTCGGCGGCGACTTTTCAGGTTAACGACGAGACAACGGAAGAACGAGTTGAGGAATTGCGGGCCCGACCGGGAAATCAGCCCGTCGTCGTGCTGGAAGTCGATCGGGCTATTGTTGGCTGGGGGGCACTCTCCCCGTTTCGTTCGCGTTGCGCCTATCGAGATACGATCGAGCTGACGGCTTACGTGCGCCACGGCCGCCACCGGGAGGGTTTCGGACGCCTTATTGTGCAGGATCTGATCGAGCGGGCGGGATCACTAGGCTATCATACCATTCTGGCCGCCTCCTGCGAAGAGTCGGTCGGAATGATTCGGCTCCTGGAATCGTTAGGTTTCCAGGTGGCCGGGCGGTTGCGCGAAGTTGGAAGCAAGTTTGGACGCCGGCTCGACGTCGTCTACCTGCAATTGCTTTTCTAGAGATCGCAACCAAGCCGCGAAGGGACCGGCGCACGATTCCCTTGTGCAGGGACGACCAACCATTCGAGACAATGATCAGTTTTGACGACACAGACTATGGCGAGATCGACCTGATGAAGGGTTTGCTGGCGGGAGCGGCCGGCGGGTTGCTGGCGTCGTATTTAATGGAGCAATTTCAGGCCGCCTGGAGTGCGGCCTCGGAGGCGATAATCTCTTCCAAAAAGCGCGCCGGAAGAAAAGCCGATCCAGCGACTGTGAAAGCGGCGAACCTCATCTCGGAAAAGGTCACGGGCCACAAGGTCCCGCCGGATTACAAGTCGATCGCGGGAGAGGCGATCCATTACGGAGTGGGTGCGAGCTCGGCGGCAGTTTACGGCGTGCTAGCTGAGGTGACGCCGCTCGTCACGATCGGCAATGGCGCCGGATTTGGCACCGGCGTGTGGTTGCTCGCAGACGAGATGGCCGTGCCCGCGGCGCGATTGTCGAAGCCGCCGAAGGAGATTCCCCTGACGACTCACATTTACGCGCTTGCCTCGCACCTCGTCTACGGTTGGGTTACCGAGACCGTGCGCCAGGCGGTGCGACGAGCCCTTTAAGGGCAGGTTCGCCTAACGAACAATAATCAACATCACTTGCCGTGTCGCTCACCGGACACAAAGGGTGCTCGATTCCGAGCAAGACCAGCCGCTGAGCGGCGAGGGAACTTACGCCGCCATCTTCCTCGGATAGGCGTGAGCGTGACGCGCGACTTGGCGCGAAGGCAAACCAACCTTGGCTGAACGCGCGCAATCGGCCGAGGCGTCAGCGCGCCGACGAAAGGCGGTCGGCGTCACACCCACACGGCGTTCGAAGGCCCGACGGAAGGCATCTGCGCTCTTGAATCCGACGCTTTCGGCAACACTCTCGACCGTCGTGCGCAAGCCGAGAAGGCGGCGTCGCGCTTCGCTCAGGCGCAGTTCCTCGACAAAGTCGGCCGGAGTGCAATTGAAGACTTGTTTAAAGAGGCGACTGAAATGACGGGGACAGAGACAGGCTCTTTCCGCCAACGAGTCGACTGTCAACCGCTCGTGCAGATGGACGGAAATCCAAGCCGGAAGATCGACAATGCGTTCCGCCGGGTCGGATAGGAAATTGGCAATTTCGTAGAGTTCGTCCGACTCCCCCGGGGGACGAAGTCGCACCACGAGTTCTCGCGCCACGGCCCGGGCGACCTGACCTCCGTGATCTTCTTCAATCAGGGCAAGCGTCATCTCCACACCCGCCGTGCCCCCCGCGGAGGTATAGAATTGATCATCCTTGAGGAAGGACGCGGAGGGATTAACACGCAATTTTGGAAAGCGCTGCGCCAAATCGCGCGAAAATCGCCAGTGGGTCGTGACCGGTCGCCCGTCCATCAACCCACTCTGCGCCAAAGCATAGATTCCTGTTGAAACCGAAGCAATTCGACGTGTTGCGTCGGCTCGAGCAGCCAGCCAGCTTGCTGCACTCCGAATCGTCTCTGGACGTCGCAGTCCGCTTCCGCCCGGGATCACAATTGTGTCGAGAAAGCCGGCAGATTCAGCGAGGACGTCGGCCTTAAAGCCTAACCCGGATTCCGAGGTGAAGCTTTTGTGCTCGAGTCCGAGAACAATCGGCTTGTAGCAAGGCCTGCCCATCGGGGTGGCGCGCGATGCTCAGGGCCTCAAGCGGGCCGGTCAGATCCAGAGCAGCGACTCTGTCGAATCCAAGAATGCCGAGCGTGCGTGGCGCGAGATTGATCGAAGAGTTTGCCAAATCATTCATGACTGTCGGACCACTCCCCGGCAGACTGGAGCACGATGTGCCGACGCGGCAGCTTCTCCTAACCGACTCGAATCGGTGGGGGACGTGACTGTGCCGGTTGCCTGCATTACCGGTTCATCTGATAAGGCGGCCCGGGTCGCCAGACCCACTTCGCGCCGTTTCACCGACCCGCTTTGACCTCTGGTCGCACTTCAAGTTTGTCGACCGCCGCGTCGCGGCTCGGTGCGACCCCGGCCGCGCTGGCGCTCCGCCCACCATTGCGATTGAGCCCCAATCGAGAGAAGCGTTTTAGGTGCGCTGTCTGAGCGCCGCAACCGGTTCGGTAACTTGTCCCCTCACAGCTCCGGTAGAATTTTTTTCCAGGAACGCGGCCAACCTGACAAGGCTTTGTCGGATTTGCGTTTTAGTCCAGGCTGCAAAGCCAAAGATGAACGCCGGATCCAGCTCAAACTTGATCGTATGGTAAGAGAGCCGGGTCGGCTGAATTTCACATCCTTTGAAGAAGTCCCAGATCAAGAAAAAATCTTGCGGGGACCGGAGCCAGGCGATCAGATCCACCCCGGCCTCCGGAACCTGCAACCTAAAATGATCCTTGAGGAGCTCGTTGAATTGCTCGATGAAAAACTCACGGCGCTCCGCATACAGTTTGCGGATCCGCCGGACGTGACTCAGGAAAAACCCGTCGGTGATGAAGCGGGCAAGGGTTGCCTGGTCGATTGGCGAAGAGTGCAGATCCATGACGCTGCGAGTCTTGACGATGGCTTCGATCAATCGTTCCGGGACGACCAGATAGCCCAGACGCAAAGATGGATAAAGGATCTTGCTCATTGTTCCCGCGTAGATGACATGCCCGGAATTGTCGATTCCCTGCAAGGCGGGGGCTGGTGGTCTGGTAAACCAAAACTCCGAGTTATAGTCGTCTTCGAAAACGAATGCGCTGTGCTCCTTCGCGAAGCTGACCAAACTTTGCCTCCGATGGGAACTCATGGTCATTCCGAGCGGGAATTGCGCGGAAGGAGTAACGTAGATCATCTTGGGCGGTCGCTCTTTTGACGACTTCCTTATAATCAGGCCTTCCCCGTCCACCGGCCTGGGAGCGAGCGTGGCCCCAGCGAAATTGAAAACGTTGCGAGCCTGAAAATAACCCGGGTCTTCAATCCAAACTATTTCCCCTGGATTCATTAAGGCCATGGCAGAAACCATCATGGCTTGTTGCATCCCGCTCACGATCACGATCTGATCGGGATCGCAGCGTACTCCCCTGAAGTCACAGAGATAGGCCGCCAGTGCCTTGCGCAGGTCGAGCTCTCCCCGGCTGGAGGCATAGCGCAGCAAGTGCGCCCCTTTTCGAGCCAGAGCCTGGGTTCGAAGCCGCTCCCAGGTTTCAATCGGAAATTCGTCGACCGCTGGAATGCCCGACACGAGGGCACGGCCGGGCGGGCCGGCTACGCCATGATTCAACTGCGCCGCGTCCCGCTTGTCCGAAAGCAAGGTGACACGCGTCGAAACCCGAACCGGGAGATCGATTCCAGGGAGAGGGTCCGCCGGAGGTGCCTTAAGAAAATGTTCGGGCAGCAACTCCGCGACAAAAGTGCCCGAGCCAGTTGCCGAGCGCAGATAGCCCTCCGTCCGAAGCCTCTCCAGCGCCAACTTCACAGTGAATCGCGAAATCCCGAGATCCGCTGCCAGGGAACGGGACGATGGAAGACGCCAGGATCCGCCGCCGAAGCTGCCCGTTTCGAGCTCCGCTCGTATTTGCCGATAAAGCTGCTCATGCAACGGCTCGGTTTGGGCGCGATCAAGACGGACCATCTCAAAGGCAATGATCGATCGCCTGCGCCGTCCTTTCTGGCGCTGGTGCCTGGCCACCTGTCGCCGAACCTTTGGTGAACCGTTACCAGCCATCAGGAATTCCGTCGGGGGATTTAACCTAGCGCGCGACTGCGATTGCGGCAACGGACAGTGGCTTCCCGTCGCCGACGCCACCGCTGGAAGGCATGAATTTCACACATGATCCGATTGAAAATGGCGCGCAAAGCAAAAGAGGCAGCGGGATGACCCGCTGCCTCTTCGCCAATTTTGTTATCTACTTCAGCTTAGAACTTCTTCGTCAGCTGCACATAAACAAACCGTCCGGTGGAATCGTACAGAAACCCGGGATAATTCGTCGAGTTGCCGCCGAAACCGTAGGCCTGCGGAGGATCCTGACCAAAGATATCGTTGCAACCGAGGGTGATCGTGGTGCCATTGAGGACCTGTTTCCAGATTGGCAAAGCAACATTGGACGTTTGGGTGACCGCTGATTCGGTCGTTTTCCCATCCTTACCCATCGTCGTGTCCTTGGCGTCCTTGGAATACCCGGCCACTGGCTGGTTTTCAACTGGCGGCACAAAGGTGAAGTCATACGACAACTGGCCGTCGAAGAACCAGGTCTGTTTCGTATAATGGATCCGGCCGTCTGGTTTCCGATCATGAAAGCCATCGAGGAAGTTAACCGTTCCAATCAGATCCCATCCGTTCCAGGCCCAGTCGAGGCGCGAAACCCCTTTCCACTTGAGGAAACCATCGTTTGAGGCATTTGGGTCCGTCGTATAACCATTCAATTCCATCTGTGGCTGATCGGCAAAAACCGCCTGCTGAAAGGTATTCACCCAGGTCGCGTTGGTCACGGAAGTGAAGGTACCGAATTGGGTCGGGTAGACATATTGCAGCCCCATGTCGATACCGTTGGTCTGAGTATTTCCGCTGTTAACAAACGGCGTAAAGATACGGCTGATCGTCCCGTCCGGGTTGCGCTCCACTGCTTCACCCGGGGCCAAGCTTCCGTTAAGCTCATTCTGCAGGACCTGACTGGTGGTCGATGCCACGACCACACCGGTCTGCTCGATGTTGTAGAGGTCAACCGAGAGGGTAAGTCCGTTTACCCATTTCGGCGTCCAGACAATACCCGCACTAAAGGAGCGTGAGTCTTCCGGCTGGAGGACGGGTGAACTCGTAACAACTACGGGCGTTTCTGGCTCGACCCGCGACGGGTCACCCACCGGGGTCGCAGGACCACCCAACGAGGTTGGCAGGATGTCGGTTGAACCGACCAAGCCTGAAGTCGGGCTGGCATAGAGCTCAATCAGAGACGGCTCACGAAAGCCTTCACCCCAGGTGGCGCGAACGGTAAACGATTCGTCAAACGGTTGCCAGCGCATGCCAAATTTCGGCACGGCCACGTTGGTGTTGTTGTTTTCGAATACTTCATAGCGGACCGCCGCTGTAAATTCCAAGGCATAAGCACCCGGGACGTTGTAAGTCGGGCTGAAGACCGGGAGCGAACCTTCCGCATAAAGCGCCCAATCCTTCCGACCCGCCTGCGTGCTGGCGGCGGGTGAGACGCCGATGATGTCGCCGTCGAGGAACAACTGATCGATATCCTGGGTCAGTTGCTCGCGCCGGAACTGGCCGCCGAACGCGAAGCCGATGCCCCCAGCCGGAAGCTTGAACAACTCTGTCGTGTAGATGTTCAAATCGAGCGTGCCCAGCTCAGAGGTGCTGACGTTATTTGGATGCACCGTTGCAAAGGAAGTCGTCGCAGCGTTGGCTGGGATATTCCCCGCCTGGGCGTCTCCGAAGGGATTGAAAGCGGGTTGTCCCGCAAGCACGCCGCCCGGTTGAAAGATCGGATCGTTCTGGTTCAGAATTCGATTGAAACGCGAGGTCGAGACCAGGGTGTCGTGCTCAGTAGCCTTGACCTGGCTGTAACGGAATCCGAAATCATATCCCCAGGTTCCGTCAAATAGTTTGTCGCCCCGGGCACCAAGAGTGACGAGGAACGAGTCGGTCGTGTTGTCGAATAAACGGTTGCCGAATTCGAGCAGACGAGCCCGGCTGGCGCCCGAGATGATCTGATTGAACGGATTAAACGGGTTGAAAGCATCGGCCGGTATCTGCGTGTCCTCGAAGGTCGGGGTTCCCGGAGGCGCCACCCCATTCAGATTCGTCCCCGGCGGAATAGCCAAAGTAACCTGGCCAGCCGTCTGGAATGAGCCGGTCGCCGAGGGCGCCAACTCGTCATGCGAGGAAGCGTTCTGATAATAGAGATCGCCATAAATGACCACCTGATCGCCGAACCACTTGTGATCGAAAGCGACGAATCCACCGTAGTTTTCCATCTGTGGAAAGGAGCTCGAAAATTGGTTGAAGTTGAAGACTGACGAGCGGGCAGCGGTGTAGGTGTAGGCCGAAGCCGGGCTGTTCCCAAGGGAACCAAACGGGGCGTGACCGAAGAAAATGCTCGGCAAACCCTCTTCATTACCGATCGGACCAAAGCCTGGAGGAGGCGTTCCGCCAGCCGCAACAACCTGATCGTAGGTCAACGAGAGGTTCTCCGGCGTCGAGTTGCTGCTCAGGAAGGGCGGGACGGCCGAATAACCGCGATCCCGGTTAAAGATCGAATTGCGATGATAGTAGTCGATCACACCGGTGACGTTGGTATTTCCATCGCCAATGCCGAAGACGACGTTGGCCCGGAATTCGCCCGAGTCTTTGTCCAACGTATTGCCATAGGCAACCTGCGCCTGCACCCCTTTGTAGTCATGGCGCAGCTTGATGTTGACCACGCCCGCGACCGCGTCCGCACCATAGGTGGTGGAAGCGCCGTCTTTCAGAACTTCGATGCTTTCGATCGCCGCTTCAGGAATCGAACGCAAATCGAAGAAGGACGCGGTTCCGCCATTACCGATCGGAAAAGGCGCGACGCGCCGGCTATCGATCAAGAGAAGGGTTTCCTGCGGGCCGAGGCCGCGGAGCGAAATCGCCGAGGCGCCCGGGGTGAATCCCGTTCCGTTGTTGGAAATCGGCACGCCACCACCGTTGGCGATCGGAAGATCCTTGATCAGGGCTTCGGCAGTGCGCTGGCCTGATTTGTTGATCAGATCACGATTGATGTTCAAGACCGGGTTGGGTCCGACTTCCTGGGCTGTCGGGATATTCGAACCGGTCACGATGATGCGCTCGGTCTCGGCCGTCGTGCCGGGGCCGCCGCCGTAAGTGTCCCCACCGATCGCGGTGGGTTGACTGCCGGTTGAGCCGGCACCGATTGCACCTGGATTATCGAGCTGGTTGGGGCTGGCGGCGGGCGCTTGCGCGAAAGCACCGGAACCCGCGAGAATCGGAATGGCGGCGCCGACCGCAAGGGCCGTACGCAGGAATCCGAACTTTGTCGTTGTCGTTCTGATCATTAGTTTCTCCATTGGTGTTTGGTTAGGTTTACGTTCGAGCTATACGTCGAATAAAAATCCGGCGTTAGGACTTAAAACCCGACACTTTCAGACTCTCCGATCCGGTCGGAAAAACTGACAAAGGCCCGATTACTCTCGGGAGGGAGGAGCCAACCGGCAGCGAACGAGTGCGCGAAGCAGGCAGGTTGCGAGTCTTGCCGCCGAAAATGTTTGAACGCGAGACCGACCGGGTTGTCCAGCTCTGGCCTAACGACAATAACCGTTTAAAGATCATCCGAACACCGATTTGGCGCCTAACGATTAAAACAGAATGCTTTTCTCGAAGAGGCTGCGTGCGTTGTCCATCGCGTTGCGCGGCAACTGCACTCTGTCGAAACGGAAGTGGCGCTTGTCGCTCCGGGTCACGACCGGGAATGCCGCTAGCTGGGCTCTGTCCGCGCGTCGCAGACAATGGCCTGCTTTGATTGGAAGCAGTGCTCAAGTGAGAGCGCGATGACGCGGAACGAAGCGAGAAGTGCGGTGAAGATCAGGACGATCCTGAAGATTCTAAGTTCCGGCCGCTTGAGTTCCCGCCACAATTCGAGGGACAAGAGAAATGCTGCGAAAACAGCAAACACAAGAGCGCCTGTGGAAAGATCCAAACGCCCCGGAGTTATCGGGAAGGTCAGCGCGATCAGTAATATGCCGATCGCTGCGCAAACAATCCCGACCCAGAAAGAGGCTGATTCGCTCATCATCGGGACCGGATTTTTACCCGGTCCGCGGTTCACGTGTGCCGAGCTGTCGCCATCCTCGAAGGCAGGCCACCAGGCTGGCTGCCAGCATGGCGGCGAAACGCAGTCGGCGTCACGCCCACGCGGCGCTCGAAGGCACGCCGGAAAGCATTAGAACTTTTGAAACCAACACTTTCCGCAACGTTGTCGACGGTCGTGCGCAAACCGAGAAGGCGGCGTCGCGCTTCGCTCAGGCGCAATTCTTCGACAAAGCCGGCTGGAGTAGAGTTGAAGATCTGTTTAAAGAGGCGGCTGAAATGTCGCGGGCAAAGACAGGCCTTTTCCGCCAGGGCCTCGACGGTCAGGTTTTCGTGTAAATGCGCTACGATCCAGGCCGGAAGGTCGGAAATGCGCTCTGCGGGATCCGATTGATAATTCGCCGGATCGAAACGGTCTTCTTCGTCACCGGGAGGGCGCAGCCGCATCACGAACTCACGGGCAACCTCACGCGCGACCGACCCGCCAAAGTCCTCTTTTATAAGGGCGAGCGTCATCTCGACCCCCGCGGTCCCGCCGGCCGAGGTGTAGAAGACCTCATCTTTCAGGAAGGAGGCGGTTGGACTGACGCGTAACCTGGGAAAGCGATGAGCGAGATCACGCGCGAATCGCCAATGGGTGGTCACGTGGCGGCCGTCGAGCAGACCACTCGGAGCGAGACCATAAACGCCGGTCGAGACAGAAGCGATCCGACGCACTTTCCTTTCCTGACTCGCAACCCAGGCAGCCACGCGCCGATTGTTCTCCGGCTGGCGTAGACCTTTGCCCCCTGGGATAACAAGCGTGTCGATCGCAGCCATCTTTTCGATCGTCTGCTCGGCTCGGAAAACAAAACCCGATTCGGAGACGAAAGTCTTGTTCGTCAGGCCGATAACGACCGGCTCATAGCAGGCGGCTCCGCGTTCGTCGGCACCGAACCGCGCGGTGGCCAGGGCTTCCAATGGCCCAGTCAGATCAAGGGTGGCGACGCCGTCAAAACCGAGCAGCCCGACGACCTTGGGTGCCGGCTCTCCGCGCTGAGTCGCGAAATAAGTCATGGCGCCACGGCAGCTGCCGGATCGGAATTCCGCTCAAGGAAAATCTGTTCCACATAGGGTAATGCAATAATAGCGGCCAAAAGAGACCATTCGGGCCAAAAAAAAAGAAGATCGGGACTTTGAGAGCAGACTTCCCACTCTATTTATGACCCGGAAAGTCGCGGCTCTCTTTGATGGTCGCTCTTCAGTCGAGCGCGATAGGATTAGCCGCCTGCTCCACGAGCTCGGCAAACCGCGGATCTTCCCGCAGGTTATCCCAAGTCGGATCGAACTTCAGTTCCCCATAACTCGGACCACCGGTCTGCGTGACCAAGCCCGTCAGTTGTTTTATCGCGGCCTCTTTATCCCCCACCAAAGCCTGGATCTGTGCCTGCATCTTCGCGTAAGCCGGTCCGTCAGTGGCGTCGCGCCAGCTTGGGACCAATTGGACATATTTCTGACTCACCCGCAAAGCGTCCTCCTTACGGTCCAATCCAGCGTAAACCCAAGCCAGCTCGGAGAGTGTCGATGGCTCGTCAGGACGCTTCTCGGCCAATGGTTCCAAGATCTCGAGCGCCTTTTCAAACCAGGCCTTCGCCGCCGCGGTGTCTCCTTGTAAGCGAGCGATGGTTCCCGCCATCAAATCAGGGATCGGCGAACCAGCCAGCATCGGCCATTTCCTCGCCGCGTCGATCTCTTGGTCAGCCTTTGCAAAGTCACGCATATAGATGGCGGTTTGGGCCGAAACAAGATGACGTCCGTCCGCATCCCCTGAAGCTGTCTCAAGCACCGCTTTGGCGCGAGCCAGGTCACCTTGGGAAAGGATGCTTTCGACTTCCATCGCAACAAATGGTGCATCGCGAGTGGTAATGAGCTTGCTCGCGCGATGAGCCAGCTTCTCGGCCTCCTCGTAGCGTCGCAAGTAGGAATAGGTCTGAATAACCTCCGTGGCGATAAATGGATCGTGTGGGTCGAGTTCCAGGGCTTTATCACCGTCGCGAAGCGCCTCTTTCCATCGCCCTAATCTCCGTTCGGCGAGTGCAGCCAAATCGAAAAATCTGGCTCGGGAGGCGGGCGAAGGGGACGCCTCGGCCAGCTCGCTCAGTGCCTTCTCGTAATCGCGGACTCCGTTGTAATAATACTGGGCCTTGGCGAGATGAGCCTCCGGAAGCTGGGGCGCGAGACGGATTGCTGTCTCCGCCGCCGCCTTTGCCTTCTCCAGATGCGTCTTGGACATGTCCTCGCTGAACCGGTAGACGTAAAGGTGAGCGTAGGTCAGAAGGCAATAAGCCAAAGCAAAACCGGGATCTCGTGCAACCGCGCGGTCGAGCAGACCAATCGCCTCCTTGTAATGATAGCTCTGAAATAATTCACGGGCTTGTAAGTAGAGGTCATAGGCCTCAACGTCGCTCGTTGGCCGGCTTTCAATTGCCGCCTTTTCCTTCGCGGAAAGTTTGCCTTTTAACTGGGCAACGATCGCCTGCGACAGATCGCTTTGCAGGGCAAAAAGGTCGTTCACCTTGCGGTCATATTGTTCGGCCCACACCTGGGCATCGGACTGCGTATCGATTAGTTGAGCGTTGACGCGTCACTCGATCGCCGAGTTTTCTCACACTCCCTTCCAACACATAGGCGACGCCGAGCTTGCGTCCGATCTCAGGAATATTGCGCGGTGCCTTTCGAAAAGGTGCTACACCCGTCCGACTAATCACCTTTAGGTCTGCCGCCTGCGCCAAATCGGTCAAAATGTCATCCTGGACCCCGTCTGCGAAGTAGCTGTTAGTCTCGTTCGCGGCGAAATCATCAAAGGGTAAGACGGCTATGCTCTTCTCCGGAATTGCGGACTGCGCCGTATTTCGCGCTTCTCTCGGGCCATCTGCAGCGTCGCGATGGAACAGAAAGAGGAAGAGCGCCGCGCCCGCAAGCAGTGCGAGAGCGGCCAAAACGGGTGTTTTGCGACGGGAAAAGGAGTAGGCCAGCCTGGAACTCAACTTTCTCGGCCGCGCGGCAACCGGTTCCCCGTCAAGGTAACGACGCACGTCCTCGGCCAGGCCGTCCACTGAACTATAGCGCTGAGCGGGATCTTTCTGCATGGCGCGCAGAATGATGGCGTCCAGGTCTCCACGGAGCGCGCGCTGGGTCGAGCTGTCAGCCGCGGCGAGACTGGGCAAAACCGGATCCTCCTCGCCGACCACGCGTGCAACTTCATTCAAATCGGGATGTCGAGTGGGAAAAACGTGCGGAGTGCGACCAGTCAGGATTTCGTAAAGCAAGGCACCGAGGGCATAGATATCGCTCGATCTTGTCACCTCCTCGCCTCGCGCCTGTTCCGGCGAAGCGGAGATAGGGGTAAGACGCTGTTGCCCCGTTTCCGTCAAGGCGAGCGGGTTCTCTTCGAGTAGCTTGGCGATGCCGAAATCGAGTAGCTTCGGTTCACCCTCTTCATTGACTAAAATGTTGCTCCGTTTGAGGTCGCGGTGAACGATTCGATTGCGGTGAGCGACTTCGACTGCGGCGCATATTTTGAGAAAGAGGGCAAGACTTTCTCGAATCGGGAGATGGTGTTCATGGACATAGGTGGTCACCGGCATGCCCGGCACATATTCCATGACGAAGTAAGGCATTCCTTCCTCGGTCGTACCCGCATCGAAGAGAGTTGCGATGTTCGGATGTTCCAAAGAGGCCAGAACCTTGCGCTCGCCGCGAAAACGTCCGAGAAGCTCGGCGGTATGGCCACCGCCGGGTTTCAGGACTTTTATCGCGACTTGTTTCTCGAAATACCCGTCGGCCCGTGCCCCAAGATAGACGGTTGCCATTCCGCCGTGTCCTAACTCGCGCACAACAACGTAGGCACCAATGCGGCGCCCCGTCATGGACAATCCTTCTTCCCGCAGGGCCGCGGCTGTGACCGCAGCGCATTCCTCCAGGGGATCGTAACCGTCGCTAATGGCGGTGTCTGCCTCCTTAAGATACGATTCGGCCTCTTTCAGCAGACTGAGATCCTCCGCGCAGGCACGATTGAGCAGAACGGTCCGGGCCGCCGGAGAGTCTTCTTCCAGGGCTTCCCCTACAATTTCTTTCAGAAGTTGCCAGCGTTCTTGGGTCATAATGAATTGTTCAAGCAAGGGATAAGGGCGTAGTTGGTGAATGGAAGCCGGGTGTCACAACGTTTGCGCAAGGTCTTTGCGCAACCAAATTTTGGCCACGGCCCAGTCTCTTTTTACGGTCATGGGTGAGACCTTCAGGAGAGTGGCGATTTCCTCGATTGTCAGGCCGGCGAAGAAGCGCAATTCCACGATCTGGGCCTGTCGTGGATCGAGCGCTTCCAGTTCCCGGAGTGCCTCGTCGACCGCGGCGATGTTAATCTGACGACGCTCATAGAATTCAAGGATCATCTCCGTCGGGTCATTGCCACCCCGTTTGCCGCGCGACCGCGCAACCGCATGGTTGATGAGAGTTTGCCGCATGAGGCGGGCAAAAACGCCAAGGACATGCGCCGGATTCTCCCATGCCAGGTTTTCTTGGTTGGCGAGACGAAGGTAAGCTTCATGAACCAAAGCTGTGCGTTGAAGGGTGTGGTCGGGCCGTTCATTCCGCAGATATCCGCCCGCGAGGAGGCGCAGCTCCTCGTAAACCAGCGGCAGCATCTCGGCGAGGGCATTTGCCTTGTCAGTCGCGGGGCCGTCAGCCCTTTCCTCGGGCTGCGCGGAAGCCGCCGAGGCGCCGTGGGGAGTTCGTTTTTCGTCCTTGGACATCCCTTCGTTTCGCCCCTTCATAAGGACGGCCTTCCTCATTTTGCAACCAGAATTCACGGCTTCAAACCGCCTCCCGCGCCGGTAGCCTACACCCGATAACGCAGAAACGAAGAGCGCGATTGCGATCTTTGGCGGACTATTTTCTGTGGAACGAAGCATTTTGCGACACGAGCAAGGCTGCTTTGATGAAAGCAAAAGAGGCAGCGGAGTGAATCGCTGCCTCTTCCCGAATTTCCCTGCTTAATTCGGCTTAGAACTTCTTTGTCAGTTGCACGTAAACGAAGCGGCCGGTGGCATCATAGAGGAAGCCCGGATACCCGGTCGAGTTGTTGCCGAAACCGTAGGCTTTGGGAGGATCCTGGCCAAAGATGTCGTTGCAACCGAGGGTGACCGTGGTGCCATTGAGGACCTGCTTCCACAACGGCAGGGCGACGTTGGAGGTTTGGGCAACCGCGGATTCGGTCGCTTTCCCGTCCTTACCCATCGTCATATCCTTGGCATCCTTCGAATACCCGGCCACGGGCTGGTTCTCAACTGGCGGGACAAAGGTGAAGTCATAGGACAACTGACCATCGAAGAACCATGTCTCGCTCGTATAGTGGATCCGTCCGTCGGGCTTCCGCTCGTGGAAGCCATCGAGGAAATTGGCTGTCCCGACGAGATCCCAGCCGTTCCAAGCCCAGTCGAGGCGCGACACGCCCTTCCATTTGAGAAAGCCGTCGTTCGAGGCTCCCGGATCAGTGGTATAGCCATTCAATTCGGCTTTCGGCTGATCTGCAAAGGTCGCAAACTGCGCGGTATTCACCCAGGTCGCGTTGGTCACCGAAGTGAAGGTTCCAAATTTGGTCGGGTAGACATACTGCAGCCCCATGTCGATACCATTCGTCTGGGCATTTCCGCTGTTGACAAACGGGGTGAAAATCCGGGCGATAGTCCCATCCGGGTTACGTTCGACGGCTTCACCCGGGGAGAAGCCCCCGGTGCCTTCCGCCGCCGCAAGCTCGTTATCTAATACTCGCTTCGTGGTCGATGCGACGACGATGCCGTTCTGCTCGATGTTCCAGATGTCGACCGAGAGCGTCAGCCCGTTCACCCATTTTGGGGTGTAGACAATGCCCGCACTGAAGGACCGTGAGTCTTCCGGCTGAAGCACAGGCGAACTGGTGGTTACGACCGGCGTTTCAGCTTCATTACGCGACTGATCACCCACCGGTGTCGCAGGACCGCCCAACGAAGTCGGCAGGATATCGGTTGAGGCCGGCCAGCGCCGACGTCGGGCTGGCATAGAGCTCGATGAGAGACGGCTCGCGGAAACCTTCACCCCAAGTCGCGCGAACGGTGAGCGTTTCGTCAAACGGCTGCCAACGCATGCCGAATTTCGGAACGGCCACGTTGGTGTTGTTGTTCTCGAACGCTTCGTAGCGGACCGCCGCGGTGAATTCCAGGGAATAGAAGCCGGGGACGTTGCAAGTCGGGCTGAAGACCGGAATGCGAAGTTTCCGCGTAGAGCGCCCAGTCCTTCCTGCCCGCCTGCGTCGCTGGCGGCGGGCGAACTGCCGATCGTGTCGCCGTCGATGTTCAATCTGATCGACTTCCTGGGTCAAGCTGCTCGCGGCGGAACTGGCCACCAAAGGCGAAGCCGATGCCACCCGCCGGCAGCTTGAAGAGCTCAGTAGTGTAGATGTTCAAATCCAGGGTCGCCCAGCTCGAGACGTGTCGACGTCCTTCGGATGCACCGTGGCGAAGTTGGCCGATCGCCGACGTTGTCCGGGTTGATCGACGCGGGCATCTCCAAACGGGATTGAAGGCAGGTTGTCCCGCCAGCACGCCGCCTGGCTGGAAGATCGGATCGTTCTGGTTCAGGATGCGATTGAAGCGCGAAGTCGAGACCACCGTGGCGATTGAGGTCGCTTTCGACCTGGCTGTAACGGAACCCGAAATCGTAACCCCATGTTCCATCAAACAATTTGTCGCCCCTCGCACCGAACGTGACGAGGAAGGAATCGGTCGTGTTGTCGAACAGGCGGTTGCCAAATTCGAGCAAACGAGCCCGGCTGCCGCCCGAGATGATCTGATTGAACGGATTAAATGGGTTGAAAGCGTCCGCTGGAACCTGAGTCGCCTCGAATGTCGGCGTTCCCGGAGGCGCGACGCCGTTCAGATTTGTCCCGGCGGAATCGCCAGAGTGGTCGAGCCAGCCGTCTGGAATGAGCCGGTGGCAGAAGGCGCCAATTCGTCATGCGAAATCGCATTCTGATAATAGAGATCTCCGTAAATAACCATCTGATCGCCGAACCATCTTGTGGTCGAAGTCGACGAAACCACCGTAGTTTTCGATCGTCTGGAAAAGAGCTCGAATTGGTTGAAGTTGTAAAGCCGACGACGGCCAGGCGTGTAGGTGTAGGCCGAAGCGGGGCTGTTCCCAGCGGAACCGAACGGCGCGTGGCCGAAGAAAATGCTCGGCAAGCCCTCTTCATTGCCGACGGGGCCAAACCCGGAGGAGGCGTTCCGCCAGCCGCAACAACCTGATCGTAGGTCAACGACAGGTTCTCCGGAGTCGAGTTGCGTGCTCAGGAAAGGCGGCACGGCCGAATAGCCGCGATCCCGGTTAAAGATCGAATTGCGATGATAGTAGTTCGATCACACCGGTGACGTTGGTGTTTCCATCGCCAACACCGAAGACGACGTTGGCCCGGAATTCGCCGGAATCCTTATCCAGCGTATTGCCATACCCAACCTGCGCCTGCACACCTTTGTAATCGTGGCGCAGCTTGATGTTGACCACGCCCGCGACCGCGTCCGCACCATAGGTGGTGGAAGCGCCGTCTTTCAGAACTTCGATGCTTTCGATCGCCGCTTCAGGAATCGAACGCAGATCGAAGAACGACGCGGTTCCGCCATTACCGATCGGGTATGGAGCGACGCGCCGGCCGTCGATCAGGACGAAGGGTTTCTTGCGGGCCGAGGCCGCGGAGCGAAATCGCCGAGGCGCCCGGGGTAAATCCGGTTCCGTTGTTGGAAATCGGAACACCACCACCGTTGGCGATCGGAAGATTCTTGATCAGGGCTTCCGCGGTGCGCTCACCCGATTTGTTGATCAGATCACGATTGATGTTCAAGACCGGGTTGGGTCCGACTTCCTGGGCTGTCGGGATGTTCGAACCGGTCACGATGATGCGCTCGGTCTCGGCCGTCGTGCCGGGGCCGCCGCCGTAAGTGTCCCCGCCGATCGCGGTGGGTTGACTGCCCGTCTGGCCGCCACCGATAGCGCCGGCGCCCGCGCCCGTGATTGGGCCTTGGTTGGAAGTCGGAGTTTCGGCGGGCGCTTGCGCGAACGCACCGGAACCCGCGAGAATCGGAATAGCGGCGCCGACCGCAAGGGCCGTACGCAGGAATCCGAACTTTGTCGTTGTCGTTCTGATCATTAGTTTCTCCATTGGTGTTTGGTTAGGTTTACGTTCGAGCTATACGTCGAATAAAAATCCGGCGTTAGGACTTAAAACTCACACTTTCAGACTCTCCGATCCGGTCGGAAACACTGCCGAAAGATCCCGATTACTCTCGGGATGGAGGAGCCAACCGGCAGCGAACGAGTGCGCGGAGCAGGCAGGTCGCGAGTCTTGCCGCCGAAAATGTTTGAACGCGAGACCGACCGGGTTGTCCAGCTTCGGCCTAACGATAATGACTGATTGAACCGCCAGCCGGACTTAGTCTTCCGCCAAGACCTTCAGCTTGGGCCGGAGAGGGGTTTGCACAGTTTCACCGCTAAGGCAGGCGCCAGGTCCTGTGCCGAAGCGGCGCGCGAAGGCGCGACGGAATGTGTTCGAGTTGGTAAATCCCACCGAGGCCGCAACGCTGCCGAGCGTCTTGCCCCGCGAAGAAAGCCGCCGACGAGCTTCATTCAGACGCAGATTCTCGACAAATTCACCCGGTGTGTCACCGAAGACGCTCTTAAAAGCGCGGGTGAAATGCGAGGGGCACATGCAGGCCTGTCGCGCAAGAACGTCGACGGTCAGATTCTGATTCAGGTTTCGCATGATCCAGGCGACGAGATCGCCGAAACGATCGATCGGCTGGCTGGCGCAATCGCGCGGGCTCATTTCTTCGTTAGGCCGCCCCGCCAGATACATCATAAGGTCGCGTCCGACGGAGAGGGCGAGTTGTTCGCCATAATCTTCCTCGATCAACGCCAGTGACAGATCGACGCCCGCAGTCAGACCTGCGGAAGTGTAAAAAGGGCCGTCCTTGACCAGGCGGCGCTTGTGATCGATTCGCAGCGCCGGATAGCGCTGACGCAGATCGCGGGCGAAGCGCCAATGAGTGGTGACTTCTCGTCCATCGAGCAGACCCGTCGGTGCCAGCGCGTAAACGCCGGTGCAAATTGAAGCAATCCGGCGGGTTTCATAAGCGCGACTCAAAAGCCATTCCGCCAGCTCATGACAAACTTGGGGTCGCCGCAGCCCGCTTCCGCCGGCAACGATGATCGTATCCAACGGTGGCGCGGTGGCGAGCGTCGCCGCAGGCTGAAAGACCACGCCAGCTTCGCAGGTGAATGGTTTGTTCGTTAGGCCAATTGTCCAGATTTTGTAGCAGGAAATGCGGCCGCCGAATCCATCTTCCAACGCCGCGACCGCAAATGCGTCCGCCGGTCCGGTCAGATGCGAGGCCGTGGCCCGATCGAAGCCAACGAGTCCAATCGACTTTGGTTTCATAAAAAGTCTCCGGCGGCTACGCTTCTCGGGCCGGAAGTTATCGGTGGGGTCGAGGGCTGCGAACTGTAGTGCCGGGCCAGGAGTGCAATGGGTAAACCGATGAGAAACACGTGGACCAGGAAATCAGTCCAAACGAAGTGCGGCTGGGACTTGGGACGAGGCACGGCGGAGAGCGGAATCACGACTCGCCGCATGAAGAAGAAAATGGCCGCGCCATATAGCATTCCGGCGAAGGGCGCCCATCGCAAAAGGAGTTTAAGCTTGCGGCTGGCGGCGTAATAAAAGGCCGCGGCACAGAAGGCAGTAAGGAAATGAAGGACCACCCCGAGAACCGCAGTTTTCCATCCGCCCTTGAAAGAGTCTGATCCGAGAACGCCGCTGGCGATCGATTGTGGAATCCGGATCGCCTGAACGCCGCGCAAGGCGTAATACGTCACCGCGTAGGTCAAATCACAAAATCCCGCAACCAGACCACCAAAAAGGACCGCCAAGACTGCATTACGGTTCATAGTTCCCCGGAAGGTGCGGTTTTCGCCAGATGGCGATAGGACATAAAACCGACAAACTCAGACATGGTATCCAGCTCCCGGTGAATTCGTTCACTCGGGATGGATTCCCGGCCTGCTTGTCTGGTTTGCCCCCAGTCGCTGGCGCCCATAGACGACAAATGCCAAGAGCAGGGCGACGACAAACGGAATCGCTGCCTGTGCCGGACCGCCGATTCTGAAAGTAAGAACGATCGCTCCGAGCATGATGAAGATGAGTCCGATCGCAGCTAGCGAGGTCAGACCTGACCGAATGCGCAGCCAGGCTGGAAGAACCAGGCCGAGCGCACCGAGGACTTCGCAAACCCCGATGAAGCGCAGAAACATCCCCGGCATTGGCATTTGCTGGGTCATCGATTCAATCGGCATCACGAGCTTCATCACCCCGGCAAGGAGAAAGAGCGCAGCCAGCAGTCCTTGAACAATCCGCAATGCGTATTTCATATTCTCAATCTAAATTCCGAATCTAATTTTGTCGGGAGGTGATTATTCGGTCACCGGCGCTTCATTTCGCCTCAAGACCGTTTTTCCAACTCCTCATTGAAATGGATCCAGAAAGGACCAGCTCGCGCAAGGACATTGGGCCGACGACTTCGGCTCACAGCCGATTGCCTGCGCCTCTCCGAAAGGCGCCACAATTTCGAGGAAGCCGTGGAAAACTTGCAACGAGGGAGAGGGCGAGCAGAAAACGGCGGCGCGAAGTGACGGTTCATCGGATCAAATTTGGTTTCAACCGGCCGCCAGACTAACCGGTTTGCCGCGTCGCTTTTTGTCCGATTCTTCGGCCGACGCCTACTCGTTAGGTGATTCCGCCCTCTCTTCTGTTCCGGCATCCGTCAGGAGAGCCCGCACTTCCTCGTCGGTCGTCTGACTGAAGTCCTCGTAAAACTGGCCGACTCCAAAAAACGCTGCGGGCATGAAAAGACAGACGACTTCGTCGGCTTCGGCTCGCATTTCGCGACAAGTCGATTCTGCCGCGACCGGCACTGCGATGACCAATCGTCCCGGCTGGCGCTGACGCACCGCGCGCGCGGCTGCCCGCATTGTTGCGCCCGTGGCCAGCCCATCATCCACCAGCACCACCACTTTGCCGGAAAGAGCGGGGAAGGGGCGATCGCCGCGATAGCGCTCCTCACGCCGACGAAGCTCTTCGGTTTCCCGTCTCGTTGCCTCTTCGATCGCTTCCTCCGCATGCCGGCCGAGGGCGCCGACTACGTCGCTGTTCAGAACCCGCACACCGCCCGAGGCAAGCGCGCCCATCGCGAGTTCCTCCCGTCCCGGCACTCCCAATTTTCGCACGACAAAAACGTCGAGCGGCGCACGCAGCGCGAGCGCCAGCTCATAACCGACCGGTACGCCGCCGCGCGGCAACGCGAGCACGATCAGATCGCGTGCATCCGCGCAGATGCATCAGCTCCCGGGCGAGAAATCGCCCGGCGTCTGCCCGATCGAGGAAATGCATTGGTGGAGTTTGTTGAATCGCTAAATCGTAAATCGACGATTTGGCAATTTGGCGAATTCACACTTTTAACGCTTCCACCACTTGGTTTCGTGGCGAAAGCAGACGAGGAAATTCCACCGCCGAGGCGGCAGAAGTCGTGAAAGGAACCGAAATGGAACGCACCGCCAACGTGCCGGAGGATCTGACCGGTCGGCCGCGGCGTGTTGCGACCGGCGGTGTGTCGTGGCGAAACACGTTCTCCGCCTTCCAGTATCGCAACTACCGGCTCTACTTTTGCGGCCAGCTCGTTTCTCTCATCGGCACCTGGATGACGAACACCGCCCAAGGCTGGCTCGTCTACCAGTTGACTGGTTCCAAGGCGTTGTTAGGCATTGTCGCCGCCGCCGGCACTGCGCCCATGCTTTTCTTCGCCGCCTGGGGCGGCTGGGCGGCCGATCGTTTCCCGAAACGCTCTGTTCTTCTCTGGACCCAAAGCGCAATGATGATTCTCGCCTTTATTTTTGCGGGACTGGTCTGGGTCGGGCCTCATCCGCCCATGGGAGATTATTGTCCTTGGCTTGTTTGGCGGCGTCGCGATGGCTTTCGACATGCCCGCCCGGCAGTCGTTTGTCGTCGAGATCGCCAGCCGCGAGGACTTGATGAATGCGATCTCGCTCAATAGCGCGATGTTCAATGGCGCGCGAATCATCGGTCCCGCCGTGGCGGGATTTCTGATGGCGAAAGTCGGGATCGCTCTCTGCTTCTTTATTGATGGCGTCAGCTTTCTCGCAGTGCTCGCCGGGCTCTTCATGATGCGCCTTCCCCGGCCGGCGCCGAGCACGGCGACGGGCGGCGCGCTCGCCCAATCGCTCGAAGGTTTCCGCTACGTTTGGAATCACACTCGGG
This sequence comes from uncultured Verrucomicrobiae bacterium, assembly GCA_963720895.1. GTDB lineage: Bacteria > Verrucomicrobiota > Verrucomicrobiia > Chthoniobacterales > UBA10450 > Palsa-1392. Next base: position 345,235 of record CAVRGZ010000002.1, on the reverse strand, counting down.
TTCGGACTATTTTTGCGCTCTTCGCGATCGTTGGGATTTTTGGCTGGTCCGTACTCGGTCTTGATGCCGGCCTTTGCCCGCGACGTTTTGCACCTCGGTGAGCAAGGTTACGGATTCCTGTTGGGCGCGAGCGGCGTCGGCGCACTGTTGGGCGCCCTGACGACGGCGACATTTGGCGCCAACATCTCCCCGCGCAAGCTCGCCTTTGGCGGTGTCTGGCTCTTTTGCCTGATGCTCCTGATTTTTTCGTTCAATCGCAACCTGACGATTGCGCTGCTTTGCCTTGCCGGGACCGGGTTCGGGATGATGCTTTTCTTTTCCACTTCCAACACCACGGTGCAGACCATTGTGGCCGACGAAATGCGTGGACGGGTCATGGGAATCTGGGCGCTGATTTTCGGTGGGATGATCCCTTTCGGGAGCCTGGAAGCAGGAGCACTTGCCCATTATGTCGGAACCTCCGCGACGCTCGCGATCGGGGCGTGATCTGCGCCTTTGCCGCGCTCGTTACACTGATCATTGTGCGCCGCCGCGATGCCCAGCTGGCGGCTCTCGCCTAACGAGAGCGCGAAGAGACTTTCGAAGGAATTTTGCTGCATCCACGTTGATCTCGCGTAACTTCGCGGCTTGCTCGAGCACCGGGTCGAACTGTGTTTGGAAAAGCTCGGATCCGTCCGCCGTCAGCTCCGAGCGGGCGGAGCCGGGCGACGGCAGCGACTTCAAGATCCGGCGAAACGATGGCAATGTTTAGCAGGCCCACGCTGCGCCGCTACAAAGGAAGATTAGAGAGGCAGATGCGTAGCGATCCAGATGATCGCGACGGAAAGAGCAATCACGAGCACAACGAAGAGCAAACGGCCTTCGCTTCGTTGCTTGCGGAGCGAGCGCGGCCGACGGTTCTCCGAGGCATATTCGCCATAGCGCTTGTCCTGCAGCGCCATTGAGACATCGAGGCGATTGCGGCCTTCGCTGGCGCGCTGCAGCAGCACTTCGCGGTCGCGTCGCGTCTTTTCCTCCGCGACGCGTGGCGCTTCCTCGATCAAGCGTTGGAGGTCGTCCATCTGCTTGCGCAAGTCCTCTTCGAGGCGGGCGAGTTCCTGCTGCTTCTGGTCGAGCGGCGTATTGGAGCGAGCGCGTCGACGTGCCATGGTGCGCCTAACGAGCCGGGCCGCTCAGGTAAAAGAAGATGAAGAGCGCGATCGCCCCAAAAATGATCAACGGCAGGGTCAAGGCGAGGCCGATTTGGAGCCATTCGCCGAAAGAATGCGCCATCCTGCCATTGCTTTCGAAGCCACTGCGTCGTTTCGGGCAAAGGCACGCTCCCGTCTTCGTCGGCCGTCGCCTGAAGGCGACTGCGCTGCTGGCTGTATTCGGTTCGCGCATCATCCACCGTGCTTAAGGCGCGGCTTAATTCCTTGTTCAAGTCCGCCGGGTTCCAGGCCCGCGGATCGATCGCCTCGAGGAGATCAAGATGCTGGCCGAAACTCTCGCGGGTGGCGCGGAGCTGTTCCATTTTTTTCTGCGCGTCGGAAGCTTCGCGTTCGAGCACGACCAATGACCGGGTCAGCTTGTCCGTCATCTCGGCGCGTCCACGTTCCAGTTCTTCCTGACGGCGACTCAATTCCTCGAGTTCCCGCTTTTGTTTTTCGATCTGCTCCTGCTGACGCTTGAGCTGGAGCAACTGTTCCTGCGCTTTCTGCACCTGGGAGTCGAGGTGCTCGGTGCTGACACCGTCCTCTTCGCTGAGTTCAAGCATTTGTTCGATTGGACGGATGCGTTCAGGCATGGCGTTTTGCGCGGCGGATGCTACGCCGGGGATATTAAATGGCCGCTCGGAGAATTCCAGATTTTTCACTGCGAAATCGAATTTCGTAGCTGATTTGCCGGTGCTCGTCATCGTAATTGTTCTTCTCGGTCGTCGATTTTGAATGAGGCAGGGACCGGAGAACGAAGTTGTTTCGTCGTCAACGATTCGAATTGGACACGGCGACGATCGAAGGATCGCCTTTCAGATTCGAGCAGGAGCAGAAGCCGGAGGACGATGACGAGCGGAATTGGAGCCTAACGACCGGGCATCATTTCGAGAAGCATCCCGCGAAAATACTCCGTCTCGGGCAACGTCGGGAGCACGGGATGATCGAGTGCCTGCTCGTAATGTCGCAATCGCCGGGCGGAACGGCGCGCGTCAACCAGAGCGTCGGCCATCATCTTCTCGAAAAATCTCGGCGCCCACGTGATGCGAGCAGGAAAATGTCGCCAGCATTCCGTTAGGCGAAAGCAACTGAAAGGCGCGGACGTGCAGTTCCTTGTAGCCGCGCAAAGCGCCGTGCAAGCCACCTTTGCTCTTCGTAAATGACGGCGGATCGAGAACGATAAGATCGAATGTTTCTTCGGCCTTTCTCGGCCCCGCGGAGGAACTGGAAAACATCCTCTTCGATCCAACGGACCGGCAATTGGTTGCGCGCCGAATTCTCGTTCGGCCGCGCGGACGCTTTCCGCGCCCGCTTCCACGCCAACGACCTCGCGTGCACCGGCGCGGGCGCAGGCCAATCCGAACGCTCCCTGGTTCGCGAAACAATCGAGAACGCGCCGGCCTTTGGCATGTTCCGCGACAAGCGCGTAATTTGGCAATTGATCGAGATAAAAACCGGTCTTCTGCGCGTGCAGCGGGTCGATCCGCAGCTTCAATCCAGTGATCTCGATTTCGATCTCGTCAGGCGCGTTCGCCGCGCAGAACCCCGCTCTGCAATTCCATTCCTTCCGCGCGGCGGACGGGCGCGTCATTGCGTTCAATGATGGATTGCAAGGCGGGCGCGCTGCCTGACTCATCCCTTGGCGGGCGAAACGACCGTCGCGCGGAAATGATCCTCCAGCGCCCTAACGATAAGCTCCTTCCGCTGATCCATCGCAAGAGTCAGGGTTTGGACGACGAGATGATCGCCGTAGCGATCGACGATCACGCCGGGAAGTCCATCGCTCTCGCTCCAGACGAGACGGCAGAGTCGCGGATCGATTCCACGGCGGACCCGGTATTCCGCGGCCTGCGCAATTCGACGCCGGAAGAAATCGAGATCGAGGGCCTGTTTCCGCCGCGAAAAACGCCGGGCGACGATTTGCGATCTGGAGTTGTAGATCGCGCTTCCGAGAAGTCGGTCGCGTCCATCCTTGAGCGAAATCACATCACCATCGGCAGGATCTCCGAAGACCTTCAAAACCTCGCCGCTGAACACCCAATCGTGTCCGTGCAGAATTCGCGCGCGAGGTTTAACGACGAGGCCGCCCATCGCCGCTCACTGACGGACAGAGCGAATTGTGGAGCAAGTGAAAGTCGCGCCGAATCTACCCGCGCCCGAGCCGGGAAGGCTGCGCCATTCGCGCTGGCAATCCCGGCATCATTGCCTAAGAGTACTCGGCTAAACTTATCATTAACGGCCACCCAAATCGCTGCGTGAATCCAACTCCTACTCTGCCCGAAACCAATCATCCCGCCGGCCCGCCGGAACGCGCCGACCTCCGCCCCGAGAGCATTGACGACGCTGTCATTCGCCTCGCCGGCAATTCACAGGACGGCATCCAAAGCGCCGGCGCCTTCCTCGCGCGGCTCGCCGGCCGGAGCGACCAGGACGTCATGACTTACATGACGATTCCCGCCACCATTTCCGGTGGCCCGTCAATTTTCCAGGTTCGCATGGGCACCGGCGAAGTCCTTTCCGCGGGCGACGAAGCAGACTTTCTCGTCGCCTTTTATCAACACAGCTACCAGGACCACATCGACTTTCTCAAGGAAGGCGGCGTCCTCCTCTACGATTCGGATAACGTCGAGCCGAACCTCGATGACAAGCGTTTCGTTTACGTCGGCGTCCCGATCACCGGCCTGACCGTGGAGGCACTGGGCGGGACGGCCAAGGACAAGGGCAAGAACATTTTCGTCCTCGGCCTGATCGCGAAGATCTTTCATCTCAATGTCGAAAAGCTGGCCGCGCTGATCAAAGAAAAATTCGCCGGGCAAGAACGAGAGCGTCGCGAACACTGCAATCATGGCATTCACGGCGGGTTACGCCTACCCGGTCGGTAACGTGCTCACTAAGCAGTATCAATTTGAGCACATCGCCAAAAAGCCAGGCGCACCGGATCAGATCACAATGGATGGCAACCAGGCGCTCGCCTACGGCTTGATCGCCGGCGGCGTGCGCTACGGCGCCGGTTATCCGATCACACCCTGGTCGTCGGTCATGGAAACGCTCCGGCGCGAGCTGCCGAAATATGGCGGCCTCTTCGTCCAGGCGGAGGACGAACTCGGCGCGGTCTCGCTCGCGCTCGGCTTTTCCTATTCCGGCAACCTTGCCATCACGGGCAGCGCCGGCCCGGGCATTTCGCTCAAGACCGAAGCGATTGGCTGGGCGTCGATGGCCGAGATTCCGCTTCTGATTATCAACGTGCAACGCGGTGGTCCGAGCACCGGGTTGCCGACCAACGTCGAACAAAGCGATCTTTTCCAGGCGATTTACGGGGGCCACGGCGACAGCCCGCGCGTCGTCCTCGCCGCCAAGACGGTGGAGGATTGCTTTCTACATCGCGATCGAGGCGGCGCGCATCGCGCGCAAATACAGCACCCCGGTTTTCATTCTGAGCGACACCTCGCTCGCCACCCGGATCGAAGCCTTCGAAGAGCCGAAGCTCGCCGAACTAATGCAGGATCCAAAACCGGATCTGACGCCGGTCGACACGCACAAGCCTTATGCGCTCGACAAGATCACACGGCACGCGCCTCCGGGAACGCCGATCCGCGACGGCAAGTATCCGCTCATCAGTGGACTCGAGCACGACGAGTGGGGCCATCCCACCGGCAGCCCGAAGTTGCACATGGCCATGACGGCCAAGCGTCGCAACAAGCTGCGCCAGCTCGCCGAAGAAATTCCCGTCCCTGAAGTTTTCGGCGACGCCGAGGGCGACACCTTGCTCGTCGGCTGGGGCTCGACCTATGGGCCGATCCATGACGCCGTGAAGCGCGGCCGTGATCACGGCGAGAAGATTGGCGCGATTCATTTGCGTCATCTCCATCCCTTGCCTAACGGACTCGAGAAAATCTTCGCCAACTTCAAAAGAATTGTCACCGTCGAAATGAACGACGAGGGCGTCTACGGTTTCGGCCAGCTCGCGACCATTCTGCGGGCCCGCTATTGCGAGCCGAAAATCGAGAGCGTGACCAAGACCGATGGTCTCACTTATCGCGTCCGCGAGATCCTTGAAGGCGTTTTCAAAGGTCGGATCTTCGAGAAAAAAGCGATCAAACATGCGCCTCATTCACTCTCGCACGTCGACACCGCGCCGGAAAATGTGGACTCCGTGAAGGAAGTCGTGCCCCAGGGAGTGGGCTAGGATGAATCGGGAACGCAGGAAAACAGGAAAAATTCAGAAACCAGGAAGCCAGGAAATGAGAACAAATCTTTCCTCCCCATCCTGGCTTTCTGGCTTCCAAATTCGCGCAGTAAACCTAATCCAGCTTCCAGCCTTAATGAGTCCATCCTCTTTGGATTTTTACCAATGAGCACTGACACACTGACCGCCGAACCACCCCGAGAGAAACTGACCAAGAAAGCCATCACTGCCGACCACCCGACGTGGTGTCCGGGTTGCGGCGACTTCGCCGTCCTCGCCTGCTATTACAAAGTGATCGAGAAACGCCAAATCGAGCACGAGAAAATCGTCACCCTTGCCGGCATCGGCTGCTCATCGCGCTTTCCCTATTTCGTCAACGGCCACGGCGCCCACTTCATCCACGGCCGCGCCGTCCCACTCGCCACCGGGATCAGCCTGGCCCGGCCCGACCTCCATGTCTTTTTGTTCGGCGGCGACGGCGACGGCTTCTCCATCGGCGGCAACCATCTCGACCACGGCGCGCGCAAGAACATCAACATGACCTACGTCATCATGGACAACTTCGTCTATGGCCTGACGAAGAAGCAGACCTCGCCCACTTCGCCGATCGGGTTCAAATCGAAGACCGATCCGCAGGGCGCGATCGACCAGCCGGTCAACGCGATGAAAAAGCTCGTGGCGAGCGGCGCCACCTTCGTCGCGCGAACCCATGCCACGCAGGTCAACCACATGATCCAGATGATCGAGCGCGCAATGGATCATCCCGGGTTCAGCGTGATCGAATGTTTGTCCGAATGCGTCGAGTTTTTCCCCGGCGCTTTCGACCCGGCCAACCCGCGCAAAGGCGGCAGCTTTGAAGTGATCGAGGAGAAAAAATGGGACAACACTCCTGAGGACGAACTTCGCCACGACGTCACCGACGAGCTCGCCGCCTACAAGCTGGCCCAAATCCCGTTCCCCGGTGTCTTCGGCGTCTTCTACCAAAACGATCGGCCGACGAAAAACGCGCTCGAGAAGAAGTGGATCGATAGCACGCGGGAAAGGCTCGGCCACCCGAGCGACATCGACATTCTGCGAAAGACCTTCGACCGGATGAAATGAGTGGGAGACAGGTCGCCCGCTCCATTCGTTACTCTTCCTCCGGCGACGACTTGAATGAAGCTCCAGCCTAACGAGCAGGAATTGCTTGACCTGTTGATCAGGAATTCCGTTTGCCGGGGTAATTTCACCCTCGCTTCCGGAGCCCGGAGCGATCTTTACATTGATGCCCGGCTTACGACCCTCGATCCGCGGGGCGCCCGGCTCATCGGACAAGTAGGCTGGGAGCTGATCCAAGAAAATGCGGCCAAACTCGGGAAGCAGATTGATGCCGTCGGCGGCCTGACGATGGGAGCCGACCCGATCGCGGTGAGCATCGCTCTCGGGGCGCTTTCTAACGAGCCCCCTGTTCTTCTCCAGGCCTTTGTTGTGCGCAAGGGCGTGAAAGCGCATGGACGGCAGAAATTGATCGAGGGCAACTTCAAGAAAGGTGACCTCGTCGTGGTGATTGACGATGTTATCACCACTGGCGGCTCGACTCTGCAGGCGATCGAGGCTGTCGAGAACGCAGGAGGTCGGGTGGCGTTTGTTCTCGTCCTGGTCGATCGAGAAGAAGGCGGCCGGGAGGCGATCGAAAAGCACGGCCATAAAGTCGTGACCTTTTTCACTCGGACGGACCTCATCGGGATCCTGCTGCTGCAATCCCTGCCTGAAGAGGTCAGCGCGGAAACATCGCGCCCACCGTTCTACCTTAGTCGTTCTAACTTCTCTCTCCGGATGCGCCTCGGATCTTCCGACCAGATCGCACACTCATTTCCGCTCGGCTCGGCAAAGTGGAAGCGTCGCCCGCCGGGAAACGCAAATATGTCGGCGGTGATCCGACCGCCGAGGTCAATCACGCGCTGACGCATTTCCTCCAGCCGCGGATGGTAGAACACGACCAGCACTCCGCCCGTTTCGATGGCGGAGAGATTTCGCGGCGCGGCTGAACCCACCCGCGATCCGGCCGTCTTCGAAGGACGTATAGTCCGGTCCGTAATCGGTAAACTTCCATCCGAACAACTGCTCGAAAAAGGTCCTTGTCGCTGCCAGGTCCGAGGCTTGAAACTCGATGTAATCGATCTGGTTATCCGCGCTCATACGAGCGATAATTTTCTCCAGAATGCGTTCGCCGGCAACGCTAATCGGGAGCCAGGTTTTTAACGCTAACCAAACCCCTGGATCTTTTTCCAGACTTCCGGCCACGATCCCCTGAGGTGGCGACAAAGGAAAATATCCGGGTGATCGGTGGTTTCTTCGTTGGCCACGCCTTCGCGATTGGTGATATGGCCGACCAACTTTACGGAATCGAAATGTCCTTCCAGATCCCCGGCCGACCTTCCGAGCACGATCAGCAGCTCGGGCGGCTTATCGCCGTAGCCGCGTTCCCAGAAGGAGTTGACCGGACTAATCGCCGGCGGCAATCCATGGCGCGGCCCGTAAAGATTGATCGCGCCCGCTTCGCCGTAGTTGCCGCAGAATATTCTGACCTGCGCCCTGTCTTCGGGCGAAAGTGAATCGCGAATTCGGACTACGTTTTCGACCAGTTCACGCCACCCAACTTCCTCTCGCAGGTCCCCGTTGTGCCGCACCATCCTTTTCCACCAGGCAGAATTGACCGGTGCGATCGGCAGAAAGACCGACCCAACAAGTGCGCTATTGAGAAGGAGCGCGACGAACGCCAGCGAAGTCACCGCGATCCGCCAGCCGCGCCCGCAACCTTGCAACCAGCTTTCGCCGAGCACGGCACCACCGGCATAGAGCATCGGATAAGCCGGCGCCAGATAGTAGCCGCGACCTTTGGCGACCAGAAAAAGAACCAGCGGTACGAGGAACATCCAACCAAGCAAGCGAAAACGGCGCCCGCGCTCAGTGAAGAAATAGAAATAGATCCCGGCGAGCGCGAGCGGCAAGGCAAGGAGCGTGATCTCGAGTTGATCCGGCAGAAAAGTCCTGGTCCGGCCGATCCGGATATCACGGGCGTGGATGTGCTGGAGGAATGTGAGGGAGATAAAATCGTGTCGCCATTGCCAGAGAAAATTTGGCAGGAAAACCAGAAGCGCCAGAGCTGCGCCGAGCCAGAGCCATTTACTCCCCAATTGTCGCCGCAACTTGCTGGCGAAGAACCCCACCGCGAGGCCTGCGACCAGAAACGGCATGCTGTATTTACTCAACATTCCGAAACCGATGGCTGCGCCGATCGCCAGCCACCACCGTGGATCGCCGCTCCGGCAAAGACGGGCCACGAAATAGGCCACTGCCACCCAGGCCAGGTAATCAAACGAGACATATTGCATCAGGCTACCGGTGGCGAGAACCAGCGGCATGGTTGCGCAGGCGGCGAGCAGTTGCGCACCCCGACGCCCCCCCAGTTCGCGCGCGATCAATCCGGCCAGGACGATCGCAATCGCGCCCGCGAGTGAAGCAAAAAAACGGAACCCGGCCAGAGAAGTGCCGAAGAGCTGGAGCGACAACCAGCCGAAAAACGGCGTGACTGGCGGATAAGCCACATAACCCCAGGCGAGATGACGCGCATCATCGAGAGTCGCCAGTTCATCGCGATGAAACCCGTAGCGCCCGCCCGTGAGCAAGTGCGCGACTACCGCCGCCGCCGCGATCGCAATCAGCGGCCAGAGATCGGCCCGCACGCTCTCCGTGTAAGGCGCGCCATTTTGGCTACCCCGAGAAAAATTGACATGGCTGGCCACGCCTCAGTTGACAGCGCTTTGGCGCTTTCGGGAAGGACCGTTTGAGAATTTTTGCTTCAATCTAAAATCGGTGTCGTCGATGCATTTCTCGCTGCGTGGACAGGACCCGCAACCAGATTTTCCCCGTCATTCAGGTCCTGCCATCCGAATCAATCCTGAGATGAGTGTGAAGCAAACCGCTTCGGCAGGAGAGGGCGCAAACCGGGACAAGCGAAAAGAGGGCCCCCGCCGGCGGCGGACAGCCCGTCATGAACTACCCACCGGCGATTACGCTGCGCTGGTCGCGGTCTTTAATGGCGTCCTCGCGAGCGCGCTTCTTGTGCGCAAATGCGCGCGCCAGGCGTTGCCCGAGCGAGTCGAAGCGCAGGATCTCATCCTCTTCGCCCTTTCGACGCAAAAGCTCAGCCGCGTAATCACGAAAGACAAGGTCACCGCCGCTTTCCGGGCGCCCTTCACCGAGATCGAAGGTAAAGGCGGTCCTGGAGAGCTGGAAGAGCGGAGTCGCGGTCACGGTCTGCGCCGGGCGATTGGCGACCTCATCACCTGTCCGTTTTGCCTTGGCACGTGGATCGCCTCCGGTTTTATCTACGGCTTCCTCTTCACTCCGAGGATTACTCGGATGCTCGCGAGCATCTTTGCCGTGAGCGGTATCGCTGATTTTCTGCAACAGGCCTACGTCAAAACGCAGGAAATGAATGACCAGATTTGAAAGCGCTCGAAAGGACCCGGAGACTCTGGGACTAATCGTTGGGTATTGCCCAAAACGAACTCTCTTCTAAGCCTAAGGTTGTTTCTCGTAAGTTCCAACAAAGGCAGTCTTCCAACTCGTGCCCGTGTCGCCCGAAGTCTCCCATTTTTGCGTTACCTTGCCATCTGGGAGGTGCGTCCAGGTAATGCGATTGAGGATCGTGTCCTTGGCGCCCTTGCTTTCCCCGCTCAAAACCATGGCGCCTTCTTTCAATCCGCCGCTGAGATGGAGAATCGTTCCGTCACCTCCGACCCAATCCTGATGCCATTTATGATCGTCGGCGTCGTAGTAGTTGATGCTGGTGCCGCCCTTTCCGGACGCGGAGGTCCACTGCTCGCGGATGGCGCAACCTTCCGCGACGCGGCTGATTTCGCTTGTGCCAACTTGTTTGCCCTGCGGGTCCATCACTTTCCATTGGCCCAACCAGAAGTCGAATTGTCGAAACTCCGGCGCGACACAGGCCGGCGGTTGGGACGGTGCAGACTTGTTCGCCGGAGTCGGCGATTCCGCCCAGGAAGTGGAGATCAGCGCGAAAACAAAAGCAATTGATGAAAGCAGTTTCATGCAGGTATTTATCCTATTCTTACCGGTTTGAAAGCCTGGCTACTGTTCAGTTTTTCTGTCGCGGGCTGCGGTTACGGCGTGTGCAGAAGCGGTCACGAACGACATTCCTGTTGCCTGTCGTCGGGGACGCGACCCAGCTGTTGCGGCTTTCAAAACTTGGATGAGGCTTGCCTAATGTTCCTGCTGTCGCCAGACTCGACTCCGGCATGACTCGCCGCCTTAAGCCCATTCTCCTCGTAAGCGCGAAGATCCTCGTTGTTCTAAAGCGCGCCATGGCGCCGATCAATCTGAGAGCACGACCGGCATTAATTTTGATCGGATTGATCCAAATTTTTGGCTTTGGCTTGTCTGAGGCGCAGTCTTCGAAATTGATCGGCAGTTGGAGGGTCGAAATGACCTTTGGGAATGGAGAGATTCGTTCGGTGCGCTTTGAGGCTCGAGATTCCGGAAAAGGTTCTTTGCTGCTGGTTGATCCGAAATCGAACCGCTGGGGCCCAGCCAGGCCCGCGGAGGCAAAGTGGACGCAGAGCGATGAAAGTTCCGTGATATTTTCGGGCCCGGTGGAATTTCCACTCGGGAACGTCGGCCGCGATCCAGGAACGTTGATATTAACGGGGAAATTTGGAACCGATGGCAGAATAACGGGGGAGGCAAAATTCTTTCCCCTCGATCAGAAGCCAAATGATCCGGGAGCCAAACCGTCAAAAAGCGGCAGCTTCAATGCGATTCGGATCACGGGCGGGTGATTGTTCAAAGCCCGTCCGGGCACCACGATCCACGAGCCGTCGTTGGCGATGATTTGCCTGCGGCTTGTTAACGCGAAGTAAGGTTCGCACTTGGCGACCACCTAAAACGTCGCTCCCCGGAAAAACGCTGAGCTCCCCTCTCGGGGCAACATTGCGAAATTGTAAGAAAAAAAGGGACGACAGTCGGCCGATCATCTTGATAACCTTGGTATTCGGTAAACGTCCTTACCGCGCAGTTCAACTCACACAGATGGAAGCAAAATCCGCTTCCAAAAAAACAACTCCGTCAACACCAACTATGAAAAAGAAATCCAATTCACAATCCGCCTTCTTTTATCTGCGTGCCTCGATCGGCATGCTTTTAATAGTGGCCAGCGTCTTTCTCGGACTCGTAAGCATCGGCAAGTTCTCCGCTCGAGCAGAGGAGGAAGAAATCACTGAGGTAAAGTCCTCCAACCCCCTTATCCCTGCGGGCTTTGACTGTGCTCAGTTCCGCTCGCTTGCCCTCGACAAGCAGGAAAACTTTCGGGCTGGAGCAATCGCGATTTATTGCGGCGAAGCTCAGGGAGGCTCTCCTTCGATTTCCGACACGTCTTACCAGGTCGTCCGGGACGCACTGGCACCCCTCCTTGGCGGCGCGGACGTCAACCTGATCACCGGCACCGAGACCATATCTCATCCTACGCAGTCGGAGACGTATACCCTGGCCAACCCGGATAACCCCAACCAGATCGTCGTCACCTACAACGATTCCCGAACCGCCTCGGGCAACTACTCCGGAGCGTCGTATTCCACCGACGGTGGCGCCACCTTCACTCGCCTCACGCCAAACCCCTTCTCCTCTGGGCACGGGACGAACTTTGGCGACCCGGTTACTCTCTACAACAAACCTACTGGCACTTTCTTTGGAATTTTTCTGGCTACCGGCTGCGGCGGACAGGGCATCGGCGCCTGGAAATCCACTGACGGCGGGGTCACCTGGGCCACCGGACCTTGCGTTCACACCGGCAGCTCAGATGACCGTGAATCTGGCTGGGCCGACAATAACCCGAGCAGTCCATTTTACGGTAACATGTACGTTTCCTGGAACAACTTTGCCGTTGGTGGCGGTGCCCTCATGGTCATGGTCTCCACCGACAACGGTGCCACTTGGGCTCAGAAAACAATAAGCAATACCAGTACTTTCATTCGCAATACGCAGATCACCGGCGACATGTCGGGCAACGGGACCATCTACGTCGCGGGCATGGATGAACACAACGGTGGCTTTCCCCACAACAACACCAACTACATTTACAAGTCCACCGACGGTGGTAACACCTGGACCAACACCTATACCGGCCCCCAGTTTGCTGGACCCGGCGTGACCGCTGTGGGTTACTTCGCCTGCATGTTTGCCGACACCGGCGGTTTCTGGCGGCACGAGGGTTGGGGTGAGCCTGCTGCCTACAACAACGTGGTGCACTTGGTCTATGCTCAGCACGGCATCGGCGCTGACGCTGGCGATACCTATTACATCCGCTCGACCGACGGTGGGTTTACCTTTAGTGCGCCGTTCAAGTTGAATTCCGATACCACAACACGTCCTCAGTGGCAGCCCAATATTTCGGCGAGCCCGAATGGCACTCTCCTGGCGACGTGGTACGACGGACGCGACAGCGCCGCCTGCAGCAAGGGTAACCCGGCCGTGCCGTGCTACGCCATGTGGTCGCGCAAGTCTACCGATAACGGCGCAACCTGGTCGGCTGACGAGATGCTCTCGGACGTTGTCACGCCGCTTCCCGGCCAACCTGACGCGACCGTGCAATCGACCTACGCGGGAGACTACGACTACGGCTCAGCGACACTCAGCAAACACTACACCTCATGGACGGACGGGCGCGTGACCCTCAGCGGTCAATCCCAGCAGGATGCCTTTACCGACAGTGAGACAACTGGCGGTGGTGGTGGCGGTATCACACTCACCGCGACCCTACAACAGCGGAACGGTGAGTCGCGAGTGACGCTGCAATGGGATCCGGCCGACGGTGGCGAGATCAATGTCATTCGCAACGGCAAGACGGTTCAGACGACGCCAGACGATGGGAACACCAAGGATAAACTTAAATCCCATACCGGAACATTCACCTACCAGGTGTGTGAGACGGACACTGGAGACTGTTCGAACGAAGTCATGGTCACGGTTCCTTAAGGACTGTCTTAACCGCAAGGATTAATCCATCCCGTAAGGGAACGAGATAGTTTGCCTCCGGGAGTCGTCCCATCCGACTCCCGGAAGCATGCGAGGAAACTCGCAAGCGAAGGGCGCCCGGCGAAAATGCTGGGTGCCCTTTGTGTTTTTCTTCGTTTCAGGCGACTGCTTGGTCAATCGGCGGCAACATGCCGGTCTGCGCCGGCGGCCGCGGCCGCCCCGCCTTCGCGAACTTTCTCGCCGAAGTTCGAAACCTAATGGTCGGGCAAAGACCCCGCCGGAAACTCCAGCGGGGTCTCGCTATAGCAAAACTAATTGCTCCTGCTTACTCTCCGCAGCAGCTGAGATGCAACATGCAGCACGCACCGCCCGTGCAGCAACCAGCCTCGCGCGAAGCCGCGCTGGCTGTGCCGACGAATGCTGCAGCCGCAAGAATCAACAATAGATATTTCATCTGAACCCTCCATTTAGAGGTTTTCGATCTCATCTCGTCCCGGGAAATGGGACGAGCCGGCGCTGATTAGACGACCGAGGATCGCGGCGGCGGTATAGGAGGTCGCTCCATACGGCCGAGGGCGTCTTCCTGGCCGAGTAGAATTCCTTCGCGCGCGCCAGGCGCGAAGTTCAGGTTAATTCCGGTAGCCGGCGCGACGCCGAAGGCCAGCGCACAAGCTGGACAGCAGGGCGAACCCTGGTTACCAAGCGGCCCGTGTTTGTCCACCGGCTGAGGTAATGTCGCGCCATCCTGCTGGCAGCAGGACATTGGGCGACCAGGTTGAGCTGTGGCAGCTTTCCCGGGATAGCTCAACGCGAGCAGCGCGACCGATAGAACACCCGCAAAAAGCACCCGCTCGAGAGGCAATTTCACGGCGGCAGGCTAAAAGCTTTCAATCGCCAGATCAAGATAATCCTCGGCGCGTGCGAGAGCTCTTGCGAACTGCGAAACTCGGCGCACGATCGGATGTTCCGTCATCGGTACGCGGCATAGAACCAACCCGCGAGAAGGATGACGACAACGAGAATCGCGGTGATCCACCAGCCGAGTCTTAGGGTGCTCGGTTTTGGGCCCGAACCGAATTCCTGCCTCACGAATTCTTTGTAATCAAACTCGGCCTCCGGCAAGGCGCTGCCGTCGTAACTCCCGGCCTCCTCTCGCCAGCCCGAGTTGTGATCCGCCCCGCATTCAGGGCAGGCGAGCGCGCTGCGCGGCACATCCTCACCGCAAACCGGACATTCCTCCGGCGTTGGAGGTCGAATCGATTTTCTCCTGGGCATCCTTCCCGGAGTTTAGCCTCGAGTCCGCTCTTGGCCAGGACGCCAGCCCGATTGATTAACGGTCTGACCCGCGTTTTCGCGACCATTGGCGCGACGGAGAAAGCACTCCGCATATGCCGTGGCGGCTGCTAGCGCGCCGCTTGCCGCTCCCGGAGGGATGGACCGCGATCGCGTCCTTGTAGGTCGCTGACAGAGCGAACTGGCAGACGACGATGCAGGGTTCTCGATTCTCGGGGTGCAGCCAGCGATCGACAATTGCTGTAATGGGATGATTTAGTTAGCCGATGCCCAGTTCGATTCCACTGACGGACGAGCGCTCGCTCACGACTCTCGCTGGAGCGAACCCCCGCCCTACGAGGGACGCGCTTCCCGCCGCTGCAGCCTTTCCAACAACGTTGCCGTCACCCTGGGTCCGCGGCCCGGCCTGGGATGGGTTTTGGATGCTCAGCGCGCTTTGGCTCGCGCCGATCATTCTCTGGCTCTCCTACGGATATGCCAACCCTGAAGACAGCCCACTCGACTTTCTCTATTTTGGTCTCACCGCGCTTTTCTGGATCGGGCATCGCCTCTCCAGCACCTGGCTCGCATATTTCACCGAAGCGTATCGGCCCCTCCTGCGCTCGCAGCCGATCCGCTTCGTGGTCATTCCTTTGTTCGTTACCGCCGGATGTTTTGCCGTCTTCCTGCCCTCGGACTCGGCGCTGCCGTGGAACCGTGCGGAACGTCTGGTAGCGCTCGCTATTGTCGACTACATCTTTGTCACTTATCACTTTGCTGCACAGCATTTCGGAGCGCTCGCTCTCTACCGCGCGCGTATCGGCCGCAGCGCCTGTCGTTCCACGAGAAAGATGGATCGTCTCTTCGCGCTCGGCATTGGCGGCGTGCTCGTGTTCCTGGCCGACATTCTTGCCGGCGCTGTCGCGTATCAGGATCAATGGGTCGATCGCTGGTTCTTCCCTGATTTTCTGGTTTCGGCGCAGAACGAAATCCGTACTGGCGCCATGATTGTGCTGCTCATCGCGACTGCGGCGATGCTTCTTTTGGAGTTACGCTCACCGCGCTGGTCGCTCCCGCGTATCCTTTACGTCGTGGGCATCGCAACCATGGTCGCGCTGGCGCTCCGTCCGCGAAGTCTCTTTCTCTTCCTTGTCATCTGGACTTCACAACACTGGATCCTCGCGACCGGACTCGCTTCCCAGACGCCAACCGCCGAGCCGGCGCCGGGGCGAGGTCTCGGCCGCCGGATACTGCACGCTCTGAACACGCGGCCGTGGGCCATCCTGATTTTGCTTGGATTGATTTCGGTCACGCTTTTGCCGCTTTTCGAAGTTGAAGCGAACCGACGTGAGGGAACCTTTTATGGTGACCGGATTTTCGGCGCAATCGCTGAAGGATTGCGCACCTCTTCATGGGTCCCGGCGCTGCTCGCTCTCGGATTCGCCACCGGGTTCATCCATTACCTCCTCGACCGTGGCGTTTATCGAATGTCCGACCCTGAGGTCCGCGCGGCTGCTCAGGGCCTGCTTGCGCGAGGCGAAGTCGCTCGCGCGTGAGGAGAGGCGCTGGTTCAGGGGCCGATTTTTCCGTCACCTTGATGCCGCAATGTGAGCTGTTGCTTGGCGGTGGCGCGAGAACAAAGCACGGCGTTTCAGATGACGGGAACGACGGTAGCCGTCGCCATTTCCCCGGGCGGTATTTCCGCCTTGTCGGTGATTAGCCGACGCAGAAGCGGAATGAGCAGGACGAGCGCGACACCGACGACGAGGCTGCCCACCCCGAGTGCGCCAAAAAGTTTGGCATAGTCAGGGTTGGTTGCGAGCGCGGTGGTGCCGTTCGGCTCGGGGATCATGCCAGAGAAGTCGCCCGAGAAAAGCGACGCGAGTCCCGTCACGAGCATCCAGCTGCCCATCATGATCCCCTGATACTGTTTCGGCGCGAGCTTGCCGATCATCGCGTAGCCAATCGGAGAGATGAGCAGCTCGCCGATGCTCTGCAGGACATAACTCATGAAGAGCCATCCGAATGCACTCTTGCCGTCCACGCCGGCCAGCTTGATACCCACCGGGAGAAGGAGAAAGGCAAGCGCCATCAGGAGCAGCGATGTCGCAAACTGCTGCGGTATGTCGATCCTCCATCCGCGTGCGCGCATCCGGGTAAAGGCCGACGCGAGCAGCGGTCCGCCCAGCACAATGCAGACGGTGTTGATGTTCTGAATCCACTGCGGCTGAATCTTCACGCTCCCGACCATCAGGTCCACGTTGTGGACCGCGAACAGCATCAGGCCGCTCGGCGCCATCTGATAGAGTGACCAGAAGGCCAGCGAGCCGAGAGTCAGAATCAGGTAGGCCGTCATGTTCCGTTTTTCACGGCGATCCCGATGACGGGCTGTGAGGTAGATCAGCGTGAGCGCAACGGCGGCGCAGATCCCCTTGATCAGCGTCTCGGTCCCGCCGGGGCGCTGGAGCATGAACCACACGACGGGTATGACGCCGAAGAGAATACCGATGCCGGCGAGCAGGCGCAGCCGGAACTGCTTCGACGTCGCCTCGAGGAGCGGCGTATTGCGATCGGCCAGCGTCTTCCATGAGAGCACGGCGAGAATGATGGCGACAAAGTTGCCGAGCGTCGCAAAGATGAAAAGGCTCGCATAACTCTCTGTCCCCTGAAAGTAGCCGGCCACGGCGAACCCGACGAAGAAGCCGACGTTCATCCCGGCATAGTTCCAAAGGAATGCTCCTTCGCGGCGCGGATCCTCCGGAGTAAAGCGCTGCGTCAGCATCATGTTGATGCAGGTGACATTCAGGCCGCTGCCGGTGAGGAAGAAGGCGAGGCCAACGTAGAAGAGCGCGAGCGAGCCGACGGCAATGCAAGCGCAACCGATGACCTGCAGCGCCATGCCCCCAACGAAAAGATTCCGGTTTGAGAGGAAGCGGCCACCCAGGTAACCGCCGAAGAGATGCAGGCCATAGTTGAAGGCGCCGAACACGCCCATTAACGTCGTGGCCACTTTCACCGAGAGCTGGAGATGCTTTGTCGCGTAGAGGACCAGCGTCGAGTAGAGGACGGCGAAACCGAGCGTCGCGAAGATCTGAATGAAGAAGAGCACGGCCGTCCCCTCCGGAGCTTTCGCGAAGAGACGCTTGGATGAAGTCATGGCTGTGATTCCACCTATACCTTTTTCAACAGACCCATGTCGGGCTGGTTGATCGAGGGACTGCGGAGAATGGAGCCAGCGGAAAGCTCTGCGGCATGGACAAGCGAAGCGCAGCCGAAGGCCGAGAACGGGGGCGTTCGAGTCAAAACGTGTTTAGACGACTTCATCGGGCGCTGTTGTCGCTCACCGTCCCGGTCGATGTCAAGCCATTGCCATGGAAACGCCTTACCTCTCTCTGTAATAAGTGTAGGCCGCCAGCACGAGCAAGGCGATACCGATCGCCGCTCCGAGGATCCAGCTGGCCGGCACCCGCGGTTCGAGGACCGATTCATCCGGCCGTTTCGGGTTGTAGCGCACCGCGACCGCGCTCCCGATCGGATAACGCTCCACCACTCTCGCGGCAAACTCCGTGACGCCCCGATCCAGCCCCGGGCTTTGCGCCACTCGGGTGCCGTGGAAACGTTTTCCCGTCACCGTGTATTCATAGAGCAACACTGGTCGATAGAGCGTCAGCCGGGCCCGAGCGCCTCCGACTCCACGGCTCACACTTTTCCGATACTCCTCTACCTTCGCTGACAAGACCCGACCTTCCGCCATCGGCCAGCGCTTCATCGCCGCCGCTTCACGCAGCGAGCTCGCGACAATCGCAAGAACCGCCAATCCAAAGCCACCGATCACCAGCGCCAGCACGCCGGGAGGATGCCTTTCCGCCACCGGGAGGGCAAGCTCCTCGGTGGTAGGGTTCCCGGCGAGGCGCGACCGACCGTCCAGCCACTTCGTCTCCGGAGAGCGTCAAGATTTTGATGCCTGACCCCATCGCCGCATGATGCCAGAAGTAAAAAAATATCGTCGGATCTTGACTCGCAGACAACACTGTTGGTAAACCTAACGAGTGAAGTCCGCCTCCCTGCCCGTCGTTATCCTTTCTGCTTGCCTGGGTCTTCTGCCGGCTTTCCGGTCCGCGGACGCCGGCAGTGCAACTTGGAAAGCCAACCCGCCCACCAATGACTGGAACACCGCCGCGAATTGGGCGCCAAAGACTGTTCCCAATGGCCCCACTGATACCGCAACTTTTGGGACTTCGGCCGTTCCCAGTGTCTCACTTTCCGACGATGTCGAAGTTGACCGAATTACATTCGAATCAGGAGCGAGCAGCTCCTATGTCATCGCGACCGGTCTGTCCTCCGAGCTTACCTTAAGTGGCGCCGGAATCGTGAATAACTCGGGCAGGCTCCAGAATTTTTCCATTCAGACGGGTCCAAGCAGCTACGGAGTGATTGTGTTTAGCAACAGCGCAAGCGCCGGCAGCAATACGAATTTCGACAACCAAGGCGGGCCTTTCTCGTCCGGTGTCGTCATCTTTGTCGACAATGCGACCGCCGGGAGCGGCACCTTCACCAATCTTGGTTCAGCCGTTGTTTTTCAGATCGGCGGCTATCTCCAATTCGGTGACAACTGCAGCGCTGAGAACGCTGTGCTCGTAAATAAGGGGGGCACGATAAATGACGCAAGGGGAGGGCAGATCGGGTTCGCCGGCAAGGCCACAGCTGCGAATGCAATCATTACGAACGAGGCCGGGCCGGGGAACACCATGGGGAACTCGAGTGGCGGCTTGACGTCGTTTTCCGATAACTCGACTGCCGGGAGCGCGACCATCGTGAACCAGGGAAGTGGTACGAATGGCGGAACCGGCGGAGTCACCTTCATCGGGGGCGGGACGGGTATGGCCGACGCGGGCAGTGCGACGCTGATCGCCGAGAGCGGTTCCAACGGCGGCGCCGGTGGCGAGATCACGTTTCTCGCCGGCGGGTCCGGAGGGACTTCCCGGATTGAGCTTTTCGGTAACGGCACCTTGGATTTCGCCGGGCCGGCGGAGGTAACTATCGGCTCGCTCGAGGGCGACGGGATCGTCTTGCTCACTCCTGATCTCACAATTGGCCGGAACAATCTGAGCACGACATTCTCCGGCGTGTTGCAAGGCTTCGGCAAACTCATCAAGGGTGGGAAAGGGACGCTGACTCTTTCAGGCGCCAATGCCAATTCTGGCGGAACGGTGGTTAGCTCTGGTACGCTGATCGTCAGCAACACAGATGGCTCGGGTACCGGCACGGGTTCGGTGCTGGTGAACGCGGGCGCGCTCTCCGGCGGCGGCGTTATCGCCGGCACGGTTACGGTCGGCACAGGGACGGGTAAGGGAGCTACGCTTGCGCCCGCTATTGGTAAGACGCAGGAGAATCTTACCATTCAAAGCCCCCTCACCTTCCAGAGCGACGCCATCTACAGCTACAGCCTTAAGGCGAAGGGGAACCGCACAAATGCGGACCGAGTTACGGCCCATGGCGTGACGATCAATAGTGGTGCTACTTTTAAGCTGCGTGGTCAGGCGACGGGAATGCTCACAACTGGCTTGGTCATCCTGGTCATTGACAACACCTCGACCGCTGCGATTAGCGGCACCTTCAGCAATCTTGCCAATGGGGCCACCGTCACCGTGGGCAGCAACACGCTCAAGGCCAGCTATGGCAGAGGCGACGGCAACGATCTGACCCTCACGGTCCAGTAACGTGTCAAATCCCGCGCTTCGCCAACTTCGAGTGAAGACATCAGACTTCACGACGCCAACAGACCGTTCAGCTTGGTCGCGCTCACAACCAGAACGACCTTCTCACGAGCATCACCGACGTCAGCATTGAGCCGGCTTTTTCGACCAAAGTCTCAGCGGAGTTGGATACGCTGGCGGTTTGCCTCTTGAGCAAAACGCTGCTCATTGCAAATAAAGGTACAGTCGGTCGTCCTCAGGACCTGGCCGATCTCACCGAACTGGAAATCTGAGCAAGGCGGACTCCGATTTCTGTCCTCCGCCCTCTGCTCCGGCCTGCCGCGCCGCTGCGAAAGCATTCGCCGCCCCGCATCTCGTCTTGCTAGGCTCGCGCCTCCACTGGGGATCTTGTCATGCTTTTCCACTCATTCGCTGTTCTGCTTCCGATTCTCTTCGTCATGGCTCTGGGGTATTGGGCGGGACGCAGAAAACAATTCGATACCAATCAGTTGCAGGGCATCAATTCCGTCGTTCTCGATTACGCGCTGCCCGCGCTCATGTTCACCGGCATCGCCCGCACCTCGCGCAGCGAAATGCTCGCTGAGGTTCCTTTCCTCATCGTTATCTCTCTCTCGTTCGTCGGTCTCTTCCTTCTCGTGCTGTTGTTCAGCCTCTACGTGGGTCGCTCTTCCCTAGGTGCCGCGGCACTGCGGGCGAATCTGGTCAGCTTCCCGTCCACGGCTTTCTTTGGGGCGCCGATTTTTCACGGCCTCTTCGGCGCCTCGGGCCTCGTCTCGGTCATCTTCTCGACCGTGATCGGCCTGGTCACGATCGGGCCCCTGACCGTCGTCCTGCTCGAGATTCACTCTCAGCGCGCATCACACAATCAGTCCGCTCACGTGACCGAATTGATTCGCAAAGGGCTGATTGCAAGCTGCAAAAAACCCCTCATCTGGGCTCCGCTCTCCGGGGCCATTCTTTCGCTCCTCAACGTCCCCACGCCGACGGAAGTGGATAACATGCTGGGGCTGATCGGTTCCGCCACGGGAGGCCTTTCCCTCTTTCTCGCCGGATTGATCATCGCGAACTACCAGGTGAAGCTGAGCGGCGAGGTCATCGGCAACGTCCTGCTGAAAATGGTCGCGCAACCGGTGTTCGTGGCACTTCTGGTTTCGGCCTTGGCGGTCGCCGAGCCGATGGGAAGCGAAGCGATTTTGATTTGCGCGATTCCGACGGCTGTTCTCGGTCCCCTCCTCGCGCCGCGTTATCAGGTGTACGAGGATGAATCCGCTTCGACTCTCGTCCTCACCACCCTCGCCATGATCGGCACCCTGCCGCTCGCAATCTTCCTCACCGGCGGGTAATGGGACTTGGCTGATGCCTGACTTTAATTCTGCCCCCACGCCGGTCGTGCGCGACTTCCGATGTTAAATTGGTGGATAAGGAGCGAGGTTATCACGACCGGACGCTCTGCAGTAACTCAAGCTCGTGCCAGCGCCCGTAGAGGTGTGCGACTTTGTCGCGAGCGATTTTCAATTGAGTTTCCAAGTCGGAAATCTCGGCCCGCGGTTTCAGATAAAAATCGGGCGCGGCAAACGTGGATTCCAAATCCGATACCTTTTTTTCCGCCGCGAGAATGTTCGCCTCCATTGATTCCCATTCGCGCTCTTCTTTCCACTTGAGCTTTCTCGGCTTTTCCTGGCTCTTCTTTGGCTCGGTGACGACGGCGGTCGGCGCGGATTTTGGATCGCGAGCGGAAACGGGCACGACTCGTTTTTCCAGGTAGTAATCGTAGTTCCCGACGCCGTAGGTCACTCGGCCTTCGCCTTCAAAAGCGAGAATCGAGGTGCAAACGCGGTTCAGGAAATAGCGATCGTGGCTGACCACGATGACGCACCCGCCGAAAGCAACGAGCGCTTCCTCGAGCAGGCGCAAGGTTCCGAGATCGAGATCGTTCGTCGGTTCGTCGAGCATCAGGACGTTTCCGCCGCGCTTCAGAATTTTTGCGAGCAGCACCCGGCTGCGTTCGCCGCCGCTGAGCTGCGAAATCTTAGTGTTGATGCGATCTTCGCTGAAAAGAAATCGCCGCAGATACGCACGCAGGGTGATGCTCTGCTCGCCGAGCGTGACGTGTTCTCCGCCGCTCCCGACTTCGTCCCAAACCGTTTTCTTGTCGTCGAGCAGGAGCCGGTTTTGATCGACGTAATTGATCCGCGTCCGCGCGCCGATCTCCACCACACCACTGGCGGTGGGCAGTTCCTGCAGAATCACTTTGAGGAGCGAGGATTTGCCAAGTCCGTTGCGCCCGACCACACCGAGCCGTTCCCCGGCCACGAGATTGAGATTTACGTCTTGAAAAAGCGTGCGGCCGCCCAACTCCACGCTCACGTCGCACAATTGGATAATGCGATTCGCGAGCTTCGGCGGCGTCGGGATAATCAATTCGACGTCGAGTTCTGCTTCCGGCGCTTCCTCCGCCGCCAGCTCGAAGTAACGTTCAACGCGGTCGACCGATTTCGTCCGGCGCGCCCGTGGCGCTTTTCTCACCCATTGCAGTTCGCGCTTCAAGAACGCCCGCCGTTTGTGCTCCTGCATTTCCTCCACGGCTCGTCGCTGCGCGCGGGCGAGGAGGTAATCGGTATAATTGCCGTCGTAGCTGACGAACTGGCCGCGCGACAGCTCGACGATCCGCGTCGCCACGCGATCGAGAAAATAGCGATCGTGTGTCACGAACAAACAGGTACCGGCGTAACGGGCGAGAAAATCTTCCAACCATTCGATCGAGCCGGTATCGAGATGGTTGGTCGGTTCGTCGAGAATCAGGAAATCGGGACGGGCGAGCAGCGCCCGGCAAAGGGCAACGCGGCGTTTTTCCCCGCCGGAAAGCGTGCTGACAACGCGATCGGGTTCCGGCGCGTGCAGGTTCGTGATCAGTGATTTGATTCGGTGCTCCAAATTCCAACCGTCGGCCTGGACAATCTGGTCGAGGAGAGTAGCGCTGAGTGAGCTCTCGCCCGGAACCCGTTCGTATTCGGTGATGAGCTCGAGAATCCGCTGCGCGCCGCTGAGAATGTTCGCGTGGACCGTGGCTGCATCGTCGAGCCCGGAGAGTTGAGGCATGTAGCCGGTGACAAGATCTCGCCGGCGGGTGAATTCGCCAGAATCGGATTGCGCGACGTCCGCTGCGATGGCGAGAAAGGTCGATTTGCCCGAGCCGTTGCGACCGACGAGCCCGACATGTTCGCCCTCGGTGAAGGCAATCGTCGCGCCGTCGAGGACAACCTGGGTGCCGTATTTGACGGAAAGATTATTCGCGCTTGCGATGACTGCGCCTGGCGTTTCTGACATGGGAGCATCGAACTTCGAACGCCCAACGCCGAACGTCCAATCGAAGCGGCGATCGGGCGCAGTGGTCGCTCGATGCCAATGGACACCGAATAGGGCCGTCACTGACCTCCGATCTCCGATTTCAGCTTGTCAGCATCTCAGCGTTCCTGTCGCTCCGAAGCGTTAGCGGAGGGAGGATCAGCTTTTCCGCATTGATGCCAGGAACGAAAAAGCCGTCGCGTCGATTGTAGGGCAAGCGCGCCGCTTGCCGTCTTTGGGAGCGGACGCTCTCGGTCGCCTCCTCTTTGCCAATTCAGCAAGAGCGAACGAGGTAGTCCGCTCTGCTCGATAATGCTTTTCAACGTCCCGCGCCGAATCTCTGGGTGACTTGCCGTGCAGGTAATCGGCAATTTTGTCCGCAGCGATCTGACAGGTGACTAGTCAAGATTGCACCCTGACCCCACTTCTCCTCCACTTTAAATCGCGCCTGCGTTTTTGTCCGAAATGTTGCCCATTGCCAAAATCCTGGCGGTCGGAGAGAATTGGCTTCCGAAAAGGAAACAGATGCCTCCCAGGAAAAATCCAAAATGAAAAACAACTATCTTCACACCGCGAATATGATGAAACAATCCTGGGCCCGAGCGAGGCGCGTCTGTTCCGTCTTCTGCGTAGTCGCTGGAGTCGCTCTGGCCGGACTCGCCTTGGCAGGTGGTCCCAGGAACCCGGGTGGCCCAGGCAGCAAATCGCAGGTTGTCGCACAGCATCCAGGAAGCGACCAGGATTCGACCGCCGGGAAGTACAACACACTGGTCATGCGCGTCTATTTCCGCGACCTCGCCGAGCGCGACCAGTTAGCCCAGGAACTCAACCCCGAGGAAGTGCCCACCACCGGAGGCTATCTTACCGTTATCCGCGATCGCGCCCTCTACGATAGCCTGACGGCGCGCGGTCTCCGGGTGGAGATAGATGAGAATAGCAGTCGCAACCTCAGCGACTCTCAACTCATGCTCGACACTTTCTACGGCGGCTACAAGTCGGTGGAAGATATATACGCCTACCTCGACCAGAAGGTGGCGCAGTTCCCCGATCTGGTGGAGAAGGTGGATATCGGCGATTCCTGGTGCAAGCTCCATCCCGGCGCGTGCACCCAGCCGAATCCATCAAACGGTTATGACCTCTATGTGCTTCACATCACGAACCGCAACATACCAGGACCCAAACCAGTCATTTGGGTGGACGGCAATATCCACGCCCGCGAGATCGCTACGCCAGAAGTCGTCATTCGGCTGATTGACTACCTGACCAATAACTACAATACCAACGCCGACGCTCACTGGCTGGTGGACTATCACGACATCTGGCTTATGCCCGAAGTTAACCCCGACGGCCACCACATCGTCGAGGCGGGGGGCAACGGGAACAGCCCCTACCTGTTTCGCAAGAATGCAGACAACATCGGCGGCGGCGGGTGCTCCTGGCCTCCCAGCGCCTTTGATCAGTTCGGCGTGGATAACAACCGCAATTTCCCTTTCCACTGGGGCTGCTGCAACGGCTCGAGCGGTTTTGTCTGCGACCAGACCTATCGTGGGGTGTCAGCGGGATCGGAGCCGGAGGATACGGCTATCGTCAACAAGCTTCGTGCCCTCGTGCCCGACCAGCGCGGCCCCGGAGACACCGACCCGGCGCCGATCACGGCCACAGGCGTTTACCAGAACATCCACTCAGATGCGGCCGTCAACCTCATCCCGTGGGGCTGGTCTTCCACACGGATGCCTAACTATGCCGAGACGCTCAACATCGCGGCGCACATGACCGCGCGGAACGCCGGTGGCAACGGTTATCCTTTTGGCTCGATCATCGATCTGTTGTATCCGGTAGATGGTGGTTCGATTGACTGGAGCTACGGTGAGCTGGGCATGGCCTCCTTCTCCACCGAGTTGAGCGGCCAGGACTTCCTCCCCTCCTACTCGTGCATAGATAATCCGGGTTGCGGATCGTCGCAGGGTATCTGGCCTGAGAATCAGGGGATGTTTCTTTACCTCGCGAAGATAGCCCGCACCCCTTATCTCACTTCGCACGGACCAGATGCCAACACCGTGGTCACCAACCCGGCCTCCGTGCCGGCAGGCACCCCCTCACAGCTCACTGCAAGCATTAACTTCGCCTGGTCAAACAACGCCTTCAGCCAGAACGTGGGCGCAGCAGAATATTACATCGACACGCCGCCCTGGGCTGGCGGCACGGCCATCCCCATGAACGCCACGTTCAATGCGCCGACCGTGCCCGTTAACGCCACCATCGACACGACCGGCCTGTCGGCAGGGCGACACCTCATCTTCGTGCGCGGACGCGGCGTGAACAGCGTCCAGGGCCTCCAGACCTGGGGGCCGATCAGTGCGGCGTTTTTGGATGTGACTGGAGGAACTCAAACCCTGGTTAGCGCAGCCTCACGCCTGACTCATGGCGGGGCGGGGACATTCGACATCGCGATGCCGCTGACCGGTCCCTCAGGAGTGGAAGACCGGGTCGTCAGTAATTATACTGCAGTTTTCACCTTTAGCGCGCCCGTTACTTCGGGCCAGTTGCAGGTGATCAGCGGCGCTGCCACGGTGGAAGCGGTCACCTTCAATGGCAATAGCATGACGGCAGCCCTCACCGGGGTGACGAGTGCGGAAATCGTGACCCTGCGGGTCCTGAATATCAATGGAGACGGATTACCCCACGGCGACGTGCCGTTTGGCTTTCTCGTCGCCGATGCGAATGCCAACCGGGTCGTGGATAAACCGGACCAACAACAACTCAAAGGTCAGGCGAATCAACCAGTCACGAGCGCAAACTTCCGCGATGACATTAACGCGGACGGCCAGATCAAGAATACGGACGCAAATTTGGTCAAGATCAACAAGGGCCACAGCATTCCGTAATCGAAGACTGTTCTGCGACGGCACCAGACGGTGGATTTCCTCCTCCGGCAACCGCAGCCTGTGTAAGATCACGCCGTTAACTTAGCCGGTGGCGACGCTCGTGCCGCCGGGTGAATTCATCCGAATCGGGTTGCGCAATGTCCGCTGCGATGGCGAGAGAGGTCGATTTACCCGAGCCGTTGCGACCGACGAGCCCACCATGTTGCCCTCGGTGAAGGCAACGTTGGGCCGTCGAATAAAAACTGGTATCGTATTTAACGGAAAGATTATTCGCGCTCGCGATGACTGCGCCTGACGTTCTGCCATGGGAACCTCGAACGCCCAACGCCCGACGCCGAACGTCCAATCGAAGCGGCGATCCGGCGCGCTGATCACTCGACGCCGATGGAAAATGAAATAGGCCGACGCACGGTTCCCAAGTTGCAGTTGGGATCTAACCATTTCTGCAGCAGAGCTTCTAGCCCGAAGGATCCCCAAATTTGGATTGACTCCGCGCAGCGACTTGACCTAACCTCCTCGCTCATCTCATCCCACCTATGTTGTTCAATTCCTTTTGTTTCCCCCGAATGTTCCTCGTCGCCCTAGCCAAGAATATCGGACGAGCCGGCCTCCTCGCCTCGGCCTTCCTGCTTAGCCTGCAAGTAAGTCAGGCCGGATCGGCGACCTGGCGGCCGACCCCACAGAGTGCTATTTGGAACGACTCGAGTAACTGGATGCCGCACACGATTCCCAATGGGTCTGGAGATGTCGCAACTTTTCAGTCGTCGAGTATCAGTTCGATTTCACTGGCCGCCAGTATCGCGCTCGACTCGGCTGTGTTCCTGGACGGATCGGGGGCATTCACGGTCAACGTTCCACCTGGGTTGGCGATAAATTTCGAAGGAACCGGAGTAGTAAACGAGAACACGATCCAAACGAGCCAGTCATTTATCCTCACCGGCAACGACAGCGACGGGCCTGCCACCGTCTCCTTCGCTGGAAACGCGCTGGCCGGGAGCTTTGGTTTCTATCAATTGCAGTCGGCGCTGCTCGCATTCTCCGGCAATGCGTCGGCAGACGGAGCAACAATCGATGCTCAAGACTCCGGCACGGTCGCTTTTTCCGGAGATTCGACGGCCGGGCACGCGTACCTTAACATTTTTCCGCAATCTCTTCCTGGAGCCATCGCAGGCACAGCGCTCTTCTCGGACAACTCGAGTGCGGGCCAGGCTAGTGTCTCTGCCCTCGGTGCGAACACGGCTGGTTTTGCTCCCGGTTCGATCACTTTTCAAGGCAGCGCGAATGCAGCCACCGCCATGGTTATCGCCATGCCTGCCTACCGGGCGGGTCGCACGGGCGGACAGGTAAGTTTCCATGATGACGCGACGGCAGATCAGGCTTTTATCGTCGGCGACGCCGGACAGAATGGAGGAGGTGGCGGGAGCATTTTTTTCTATGACAGCTCCAGCGGCGGAGCGGCCTACGTGTATCTGGATGGCAATTCCATCCTGGATATCAGCGGCCATACGTTACCCGGCATCAGTTTCGGGGGGTTCTCAGGCGCTGGCCGGGTCCTTCTCGGGGGAAGCAACCTTACGACCGGGCAGAGTGGTTACTTTGACACCTTCACGGGTCAAATCCGCGACGGTGGTGTCGCCGCCGGAACGGGTGGCTCGTTGAACAAGGTGGGTTCTGGCCAGCTAACGCTGAGCGGCGAAAACACCTACACGGGCGGAACAATCGTTACCTCTGGCATCCTCACTGTGAGCAATGTCGCCGGGAGCGCGACAGGTTCCGGCCCGGTCCTGGTGCAACCCGGCAGCCTTTTGAGTGGCACAGGAATCATTTCCGGCCCGGTAACCCTTTCCGGCACGACCCGGAGACAGAGCGCCGTCGAACCGGGAACCTCTGATTCCGTCGCTGAGCTCACCATAAAGCGCAAACTCAGCTTCCGGCACGCTTCATATTATTGCACCCTGGATCGAGACACCGTCACCTCCGATGCGGTCGTGGCCAAAGGGATAGATATCGGCGGCGGAACATTTGTCCTGGAAACGTTCGGTTCTCTTCCCCTTCCGCTCGGCGTAGTTTTTCTCGTTCTCAACAATACCTCCGCCAAACCGATCAGCGGCATGTTCGATTCCCTGTCGGAAGGATCTGTTATCCAGCTCTCCAACCCACCGAATAGCCTGGCCGTGAGCTATGTCGGCGGCGATGGAAATGACATGACTCTCACCGTCAGTACCCTAGCGGGGCACGCCTTTCTCTTCGCCTGTCACTCGCTGCTTTGGTTCCGCCCTTTGCACTCGGCCTCCGACTTCTGACTTCTGACTTCTGCCGACCAGCCTTCGTCAGTTCGTTAGCGGAGACTTATCAAGATCCGTTGCCTGACCCCTAATCTCCGTCAGTTCGTCAGCGCAGACTCGTCAAGATTTGTTGCCTGATCCCGAATTCCTGACCACGCGCGAATCCGGCCTCATCGGCAACATCAATCTTGAGTCAGCTGCCGAGCGGTCAGTCGTATTGTCGATACTCGGAACTAACCCCTTTGCTCTTCTGCTCAACCCGGCCGAACAGGCAGGAATTCGAAAATGGGCCGACAATATATCAAAGTTGCGGAAGCACATTGCGCCAGACGTCGGCCTTAAAACCGGCACCGTTCAGCGTTTGAAAGCCCGGCCGTTGCTACGCAGCCGTTACGGCAGTTTCAGCTTTTCAGCGGCATTTGACTCCCTCGCAGCCTGCTCGGTCGCCGCTACCTCGCGGCGTCCCGTCTATGTCGCTCGCCCCACTCGCTCCATTGATGAGCTCGGCGGGCCCGGCTAAGGTGGTGGTTCTATGTCGAAACAATATTCCGCTCCGCCGCCGTTAACGATCGACCAAAACAAGAAATACTCTGCTGTTTTCAATACTTCGCGCGGTGAAATCGTCTGCGAACTGTTTGCCAAAGACGCTCCCAACACGGTCAATAACTTTGTCTTTCTCACGCGGGACAAATTTTATGACGGGACCGTGTTTCATCGCGTCCTGCCCGATTTCATGATCCAGGGCGGCGACCCGACCGGCAGCGGACACGGCGGACCGGGTTACAGGTTCGCCGACGAGTTGAAGAGCAACCCAAACCAGCACCAAGTGGGCAGCTTATCGATGGCGAACGCGGGTCCGAACACGAACGGCAGCCAGTTTTTCATCACTCACGTCGTGACCGACTGGCTCGACGGCAAACACACCGTTTTCGGCAAGGTTTTGTCGGGCCAGGACATTGTCAATGGGATTCAGCAAGGCGACGAGCTGATTTCTGTGACGATCCGCGAAGAGTAGGGGCAAGTCGTTGCGGACGGCGAAGCGAGTGTCGCGCTGCGCTCCGGATTGCGATCGCGTTAATCCGGTAACGTATCGACCCGATGTGCCGAAGCGCTGCCGGCCGATGCCACCATGATGCAGGCGATCGCGCCCCACTGCAGCCAACTTAAATGTTCGTGTAGCAATGCAAAACCGGCCACTGCGCCAAGTACGGGATCAAGACTCATGAGGACGCCGAGGGTGCGCGTCGGAATCTTTGGCATCGCGATCATTTCCAAGGAATACGGCAGTGCGCTCGAGACCAGAGCCACCACGCAGCCGTAGAGCAGAATGCGTGGCGCGAGCAGGGCGATCCCGTTTTGGGCGAGCCCATCTCGTCGAATCGATCGACGGGCTGAGTTTTCGAACGCGAGTAATGTGGTGCCGGCGCGCATCGCGCTGAACCCGCGCAAGCGGCTTGGCTTTGTCGACGGGCACGATCCGGGAGTGAGTCAGATTCAATCTTTCACTTATTGATGGCTCGGAATTTGGGTTGTGAGGGAAAAAGCTTGCAGTGACGGGAAGGACCGCGATTCACTCCTCTGATGAAGATAAAAGGATTGGCTAATTTAATTGTCGCTGGGAGCCTGGCTCTCAGTGGGGTGGTGTTCGCTCAAGCCATGGAGGTGACCGGGAAGGTAACCGCGGTGACGAATAACATGGTCACGGTGCAGACGACGACGGGGGTGTGGCAAGTGACGCGCGGCTCCGATGTGAAGGTGACCGGTGATCTGAAGGTTGGCAGCACGGTAACGATCAATTGCAGCCAGACGGACGCGCAGAAAAAGGAAGGACCGGCGGCGAATAATTAGGCGGAGGAGGAACCGTGCGCGACACCGATCGCGCGGACCTTTCCCCGAAAGCAAAAACGCCGCTTGCGAGACAGGCTCGCAAGCGGCGGTTGTGAAGAGTTTGCTAGGCGAGATTGCGGTTCATGCCGACGAAGCCTTCGCGTTCGAGATGGAGGATGATCTCCTGGGCCGCTTCTTCCGGGCTGAGCTCGGCGGTGTTGATCCGCACTTCGGCATCGGTCGGCTCTTCATAGGGATCACTGATGCCGGTGAATTCCTTGAGAATTCCGGCACGCGCCTTTGCGTAAAGACCTTTGCGGTCGCGGGTCTCGCACACATCCACGGAGGTGGAGAGATGAACGAGAATGAAGCCGCCGACGGGATCGATCAATGCGCGCACATCTTTGCGAGTCAGGTCATAGGGCGCGATCGGGGCGCAGATCGCGATCCCGCCGTTTTTCGTGATCTCAGAGGCGACGTAGCCGATCCGGCGGATGTTGATGTCGCGGTGTTCCTTTGAGAAACCGAGCTCGGAAGAGAGGTGCTTCCGGACGAGATCGCCATCGAGCATCGTGACCGGACGGCCGCCGACCTCGAGGAATTTTGTCATAAGCACGTTGGCGATGGTGGATTTACCGCTACCGGAAAGGCCGCTGAAGAAGATCGTAAGGCCTTGCTTGTGGCGTGGCGGAAAGCTACGACGCAGCTCGGTCGCGACTTCGGGATAGGTGAACCAGCTTGGGATGTCGCGGCCTTCGTTGAGCCGGTTGCGCAGCTCGGTGCCGGAAAGATTGAGGACGCGGGCATCTTTCGGTACCTCGTTATCTGGGAAATATTTATCCTTGTCCTCAAGGTAAACCATCATTTGGAACGGCACCTGGGCGACGCCGATCTCTTCTTCGTGCTTGGCAAAGAGTTCCTGCGCTTCGTAGGGTCCGTAAAATGGTTTGCCATCGGTATCCTTGCCCGGACCGGCGTGGTCGCGACCGACGATGAGGTGGGTGCAGCCGTAGTTTTTGCGGATGAGCGCGTGCCAGATGGCTTCACGCGGCCCGCCCATGCGCATCGCAAAGGGGACGAGGGCAAGCTTGGCGGTGCCGGCCGGATATTTCCCAACGAGGAGCTGATAACAACGGACGCGCGTGAAGTAATCGACATCGCCGGGCTTGGTCATGCCCACGACCGGATGGATGAGGAGACTGGCTTCGATCTGCTTGGCGGCGCGGAAGGTGAGTTCGACATGCGCGCGGTGCATTGGGTTGCGGGTCTGGAAAGCGACGATGCGGCGCCAGCCTTGGTTCGCAAAATCGGCGCGGAGCTCGGCGGGTGTCTGGCGCAGAGACTTGAAGTCGTAATGGTTCGGCAACTGGAGGCCCTCGATACGGCCGCCGACGTACCACGGATTGCTTCGGTTCATGAGATAGGCGACGCCGGGGTGGGCGGTGCTCGTGGTGTTGAAGACGGCTTTGCCTTCGGCCTGACGATCGGGTTGCCAGATGTCCTCGACGTGCAGAATGGCGATCATGACGCCCTCGGCATCGCGCAAAGCGACCTTGGTAGTACCCGGACTGGAGGGTCCGGGCGAACGCTTCCGTGACATCGAGGGTGATTGGCATCGGCCAAAGAACGCCGTTGCTCAATCGCATGTTGCTGCAGACGCTTTCATAATCGGCCTTGTTCATGAAGCCGGTGAGCGGTGAGAAGCCGCCAACGAGAAGAAGTTCGAGGTCGCAGATCTGGCGCGGGGTGAGATCCCAGGACGGGAAGTCGCGCGATTCGGCTTTCGTCGCGGACGCCTGGTCGCGGCCGAGGATGAGGTTAATGAGTGCCCCACCGTGTGGCGGGATGAGATGGCTCTGAGTTTGTGTATTCAAGATGTGATGATGGTGATTTGCTGTCGTTGTTGATTGCTTCGAGGGGAGGCAATTACCGCACGAGGCGGGCCGGCGCGACCGGTCCAGGCGGCAGCGCAGACGGCACCCTAGGAGAAAACGCCCGTCTGTCCACTGCCTTCCGAAACAAGTAGCGAATGAGGCTGGATCAGCGGCGCTCCTTTTTCATGCAGGCGCAGGCGATGGTGACCCCGCCGGAGTGTCAGATTCTTGCTTCCTGTCCGGGGGGGCGTCCTTATCACCGGCGGCGAACAAGGCAACCCTCCGCTGGTGCTTTGCAAAGCTACTGAAGGTTATAAATTTCCACCAGGCCCACTCCAGTGGTACCATTCTGACCATGGACGACTGCGGTATAACTGCCGGTTGGAAGGGTTATTGAAATTGCACTCTCCAAATCATTGGCGGGCGCGAGACCAGCCGCTTCGAGTGCGGCCGCCTGATCCGGATCATCCTGCCAGTCATTGTTAAAGGCGATCATGGCGCCATTCGCATCGTGCAGTTCAAGATTGGGGTCAGGCAGAGGATCGGTCACCTTAAGGGCGGTGAGCGACGGACCAATAGCGCGTACTACGAGAGTCGCGTCGCCGGCTCCGTCTGGGCCAATAATAGTACCGCCGATCATGGCATCGTCGCCCGTGCCGCAGAAACCGCGAGTACTGACATTGGCGAGCTGCGATGTGATTCCTGGATCCAAATCGTAAGCCTCGATAATTGCGATTCCGCTCGATCCGTCTTTTCCGCTCAGAACAGCAGTGTAAGGACCCGGGTCGAGAGTGGCGACGATGGCCGCCTCAGCGTCGTCCGTCGGAGCAAGCCCAGTCGCGGTAATTTCGGATAATTGGCTATCTTTCCAGTTATCATCAATCAGGGTTGTTCCGTCAGGCTTGTGTAACTCAAGGACCGGGTCGGCGAGGAAGTCTTGGATGCCACTGTTGGCGAGTGACGGTCCGATGCCGCGAATGAGCACATTCTTAGGAGTCGTGCCGGCTATGATAAAGCCACCAATCCCGACATTGTCGCCTGTTTGCACATCAAGGCGAGTGGAGATGTTTTGTGACTGGACGGAAGGCGGAAAAGAACCTTCGGCGACAGTTAAGGTGGTGTCGGCTGCGACGTTCGGAACGATATCGACGACGCCGCTGGGCCAGACAATTCTGACCGTCGCGGTTGTGGAGGTGGCAATGCCGAAATGCATCGGTCCGTCTCCTTGCGACCCCCATTCGCCGCCGCCGCCACCATTGTTATTGCGGAATGCGATTTGGCCGTCGTGGATAACCGTCACCCGCGCACCTATCCCATGAAGGTTGGATTGCACGCCTTGAAGATTGAGTTTGATGTAATGATTGCTGCCGCCATTATTCTTGAGCAAGTAATGTCGCCCTTTAAAGGCGTCGCCCGTGAGAAGCGCCGGGCTGATGCCATCCTTCACCACCAGGTCGAGATAACCATCGTCGTTGTAATCGCCCCACGCGGCTAGTTTATGGGCAGAACTACTGAGGTCGTCCTGCAGGGCGACTCCCTCCTGCGCAGCAACATCGGTAAACGTGCCATCGCCGTTGTTATGGTAAAGGAGATTGGCGTTACCTACTCCGATCAGTCCGGTACCGGCGCGTGCGACAAAGAGATCGAGAAATCCATCGTTATCGTAGTCGCCCCAAACGGCCGCCCAGGTGGGCGTGTTGTCGTCAACCTGCGCCTGACTGGCCATATCGGTAAACGTGCCATCGCCATTATTGTGATAGAGGCTGTTATTTTGAATGCCGAGTCCCGTTCCCTTGCCGCGGGAGACGTAGAGATCGAGGAGGCCATCGTTATTGTAGTCGCCCCACGCGAGTCCCTGAGTGTTCGTCTTTGGAGTAAGTCCTGCGGCCGCCGTGACTTCGCTAAACGTGCCGTCGTGATCGTTATGATACAAAGCTTCGGGGCTGCCATTGCCGCCTACCACAACATCCATCCAACCGTCGTTATCGTAGTCGGCAAAGGAGACGATGCTTCCCTGATCGTCCCCACCAGTGGCGGTCGCCAGATCCCCAATGTTCGCTACCGGGGTAAACGTCCCATCCCCATTATTGTGATACATCATATTGACCGCGATTGTATCAGGGATGTTCTTGACGAAGATATCGAGATAGCCATCGTTGTCGTAGTCGACGAAGAAGGAACATTCGCTGTATTCACGGTCGTTTGGAAGCCCGGCCGCTTCGCTAACATACTCCCAGGTGCCGTCACCATGACCTTTGAAGAGCAGGTTGCGGGTTGTTGCTGTACTGCCGTTTCCCTGAAATGGGGGTTCTGAAATAAAGATATCGAGATTGCCATCGCCGTCATAGTCGGCGATCGAAATGCCCTGCCAGGCGCCTGTGTCCGGCGTTTGTTCTACGACTCCCGAAGACTCCTGGACGTCAGTAAAGGTGCCATCGCCATTGTTGATATAGATATAGGGATAAGTGCCGCCCTCTTTGACGCCGCTCGGCCCCTCGTGGTTCGACATGAGCAGGTCGAGCTTGCCGTCGTTGTTGAAGTCACCCCAGAGTGGGTTGCCCCAGGAGCGCGTGTAGTCCCGATGAAATCCCGCCGCGACCGAGACATCAGTAAATTGCTGAGCCAAGGCGGTCCCTGAGAAAATCACCAGGGCGAGAGTGCTCGTGTAGATGAGACTGCGTCGATTCATAGTTCGGTGTGCTGAAGCCTGAGGGGAAAGCCTGATTGCCCAGAAAGGTTTAGTTTTGACTTTACTTAAGTAAACTGTCAAACGTTTTTTCGCTGTCGGCCCACCCGTCGCCCCGGAAACTGGGATAGAAACCGCTTGGTTGAATGCATGACCGTTGGGTTCCTGGAGGCCCATTTGAGGTTGTTCTTACGAGTTCGATTCGCTCTGATCTAGTCGATTTGCAGCGGGCTTTGCCTATCCCGACAACCGCTTTGGGCCGCCGTCCCCAAGGGCGTCTTTTCCCTCTCCGGCAAGAAACCCCCGCGCTGAAAAATGCTGCAAAATCCAGATGTTGGCGGTATCAGCAGCCGTCAGGATTGGGGCTGACCTGGAACCGAGCGAAGCCGCTTTCGACTGGGCTTTCTGGATTCCGAAGTGGCGCGAGCGTCGGCCGCGGGCAAGCAAGGTGCTTCTCCGCGTCAACACCCCGTCCAGCAAACCTGCCTGTTACGGGCGCCGTCACCGAACCGGGGGCGCTTTTTATTGCATGCCATGGGGTCGGCCGGCAGATCGTTAGGCAAGAGGGGCAAAACGGCGGCCACGTGTCCTCCGCCATAATTCTCGCGGCGGCGGTCATTAGGACGAGCGGTCTCGGGCTTAGCGGGAACTCGGATGAAAGACTCCGGATTCAATCTGATAGAAGGCGCTTTTCGTTCAAGTGAATCAAGTCGGTAACGGTCCCTGCGGCGAATGGCAGAGAAGTTACTCAGCTGAACCGGCGCGGAACGCGTTGCCCGCGCGGCGGCCTTAATGAAGATGGCCGGGGCACTACGCGGTTCGATCCTGGAACTCAAGATCTACGCCACCAAATCGGCTCCACGACGCTCAGGTCGCAAATCGACAATCCCCGGGTTATCCTCGTTCTACCTTCCAAATCACGACAAGGAAACGCCATGGATAACCGGAGTCATCCATGGCGAAATTTATTCCCTTTCGGCGGCTATGTCGTTACGGCGCCGGGATTACGTTCAGCGGGATAGTCGCTTGTGTGGTGAAAGTGCCATTCCCGTTGCCGAGAAGAATGGAAAGAGTTGTATCGGTGCGATTGGAGCAGGCAATATCCGTGTGTCCGTCTTTGTTAAAATCAGCCGTCCAGGTAGAGCCAGGTTCCTTCCCGACAGTGACCGTTTGGCCCTTTGTGAAACTGCCGGTGCCATCTCCGAGATAAATGAGCAGAGCCGTGCTAAAATCGCCCTTCTTGACGCCATCGGAGGACAATGGGTAGGCAACATCCATATTGCCATCCTCGTTGAAATCACCGAGCGAAATTAGTCCCCGAATGGCACCTTCTCCAAGATCGATCGCTTGCTTCAGGGTAAAGTTGCCGTGGCCGTCGCCGAGGTAGCTGGAAATGAAGACCCCAGCCACATTGTCCGAGCCCGCTCCTGCCAGGACGATGTCAAGATTACCGTCCTTGTTCAGATCAGTGACTTCAAGGTTATCGCACTGCGGATTGGTGACTATATTCTGACCAACCGTGAAGCCGCCGAAGCCATTGCCGAGGAAAATCTGCAAGTGGCTGCCGTCCGAAAGACTGTTCTCGAAGTACGCGATTGCGATGTCGACCTTTCCATCCCCATTGAAGTCACCTGTATTTACCGCATTAACATTCAGGTACGTCTTCAACTCGAGAGGGGTGTTGGTAAAGTTGCCCCCGCTCAACCCAAAATAGATGAGGAGGACGCCGTCGTCCGGCCCGGTGCAAAGTATGTCAAGTCTGCCGTCTTTGTTCAGATCGGCCAAGCGAAGTCGATTCGGTTCCCCGTCACCATCGATCACTTGGGAGAGTTGGAAATTGCCCGCGCCATTGCCCAAGTAGACTTTGATGTCGTAACCCCATTGAGAGACCGCTACGATGTCGAGTTTGCCGTCTCCGTTGAGGTCTCCGCTCACCAGGCACTTCGGAAGAGTGTCTGACTGAATGTGCCGTTTGAGCGTGAAGTTTCCATGACCGTCTCCATTCAGGATTGCGAAGTTATCGAAGCCCGACATGTTAACGGCGAAATCGAGGTTCCCGTCGCCATTAAAATCACCACCGGTCATGATCTCGGGCAATGCCCAGTCGCCGCTTCGATGGTTAGCCAGTGCGGTATTGGTAAAGGGGGCGCAAAGCGCGCACCCTAGGAGACAGAGAAGAACAGATATATTATTTTTCATAGTTAGTCGCCTCTATTGAGAAATCTCGATCTGGCCGATCTGAAGATGAGTTATGGTATCGAATGAGTCTTGGCAGGGCGCTCCAACCACTGGCGTCGCGACCTTGCTCCCACTGAAGATGGTCGTGGTGACCGACGAGCCAAAGCCGGCGTTGGACTGCGGGGCTACACTGTTCAAAGTCGAGGACAGCCTCCCACGCGACCCGTCGTAGACGTAGGCCTGACCCGCCCCGAAGACTCCGTTGACATCCTTGCCCGGAGCACCAACGATAATGTCGGGGCGTTTATCTCCGGTCACATCAGTTGAGACATAAACCGCGGCGCCAAACTTGGCCGATTCCTGCACAACCGGAGGAGCCAGGCTCCGAATCAAGGAACCATCTCGCCCGTTGAAGACGTAGGCTGCGCCGCGGCTTCCATTTTGGAGCGGTGCGCCAATAACGATATCCGGCCTCCCATCCTTGTTTAAATCCTGACCTCCCGCGAGGGCCGCGCCGAACGAAGCTATCAAATCGATGCTCGGGCTGTCGATTTGATAAAGCTCATCACCGGTCTTTCCGTCGAAGACGAACACCTGGGCTTTGCCCGGCGCGCCAACCACGATATCGGTCACCCCATCTTGGTTTACATCACCAGCATTGGCGACCGCCGAACCAAAGGCAGCGCCGGCCGCGGAATAACCATCCGCGGGGTCGTCCAAGGTGCGAATTAATAACCCCGTCTTACCACTGAAAACAAACGCCTGCCCAACATTGGCCGTCCCTCCTTCATCGGGACTTTGCGTCCCATCTTTGTTAATGCTGGAACTTCCACCTCCGCCGATGTCCTTCCCATTGGCACCCACGACAAAATCGGCGACGCCGTCACCATCGACATCACCCAGCGCCGCCACGGCGACCCCGAAGCGGCCGCCCTCTTGTTCCGCCGGATCCGAAAAGGTAAAGAGAAGAGCGCCATCCTTGCCGCTGAAAACGAGCGCCTTGCCCGCGTTGATAATTTTATCGTCCTTACTATCCGGGCTTGCGATATGATGCCATACCCCGGCGATCACGTCGGCGATGCCATCTCCATTGATATCCGTCGAGACCGATAACGAATACCCGAGCTGACCGCCGAAATGCTGGTCCTGAATGACCTCAAACTCCGGGTCGTTCATTTCGGCCAGGACGGCAAACGTCGCGCCGTCGATCACGAATATTTTTCCGACGTTCTGCGGGTAGCCGAAGCCGGTCGCCTTCGAGACAACGTCGCCATCCTGGTAGGGCGCGCCGACTGCGAGGTCGGGGACGCCGTCTCCGTTGATGTCTCCCATTGAGGCCACGGTATAGCCGAAGAGTGTGCTGGAAGGTTCAGGTAACGGGTCGAGAACCGTGGCTGCTCGAGCCGTTGTGACGAATGCGACCGCACAAATCACGAGAAGGATTGTGGGCGACGATGACAGATGGGTGATGCGCGTAGCCAGACCTGCCGATCTGGGACGTTGTCTGCGATGGAAGCTCATTTTTGATGTACACCAAACTTTAGGCAAACTTGCAAGAGAAATCTTATATTGATTTTTTCTTGGGCGACGGCCGGGAAGGGGCACTCCTTGCGCGGTGCACCCGGAGCAAGGAAGCGTAGGGGGCACGCAACTGAAGGTGAAGGCAAGGAGGCAGGCCGGCGGTCACGGAAACGGTTTAGAAACTCAATCTTGCCACAAATTTTGGCTTTGCCGCCGCGCGATTCTCTTCTCACGTCTTCCGGGGAATAAATCCCGATAGACGAGTGCCGATTGGCTGTTGTGCCATTTATGATCAATCAATGCAATGCCAGTCGCGGCCAGGCGGTGCGCAAAGTCCACGTCGCGCGCAGTCAGGCAAATTCTTAGAGCGACCCGAGGAAAGCGTAGATGTTGGCCTTATCCGTTGCCGACAAGGCGTTGAACAGGGCGGTCACATCAGCTGCCTGCCCCGCGTGACGCTCAATGGCATCGAAGTAAGTAAACGAGAGGCCATCATGCATCAAACGGTT
This sequence comes from uncultured Verrucomicrobiae bacterium, assembly GCA_963720895.1. GTDB lineage: Bacteria > Verrucomicrobiota > Verrucomicrobiia > Chthoniobacterales > UBA10450 > Palsa-1392. Next base: position 305,723 of record CAVRGZ010000002.1, on the reverse strand, counting down.
GCGGGTCCGCAACCCCCAGAGTGGCGCGGTTCGTATTTGGTGCGCGGTGTCGGCGTACTGTGGCAGGGGTTGAATCGGGATGCCGTCTCCGGTTCCAATATCGTGCAACAGGAAGTCGCTATAAGGATTGATAATTTTGTCTCCCAGCGCGGCGGGAACGGTGAAAGCGCCACCATTGATGACGGTGCCCGCCGTAGCGGTGGTAATGGAGGCGACATGACAGACTCCGCACCCAATTTGATTGAACTTCTTCTCACCCGTCCGGGCCGCGGTGGTGATGACACCCCGCGGCGGCACTTTTGTCGAACGCATGAAGAAGGCGAACCCAGTGACGTCGAGGAAATCTTCCGGGTCCGGGGCAGGATCGTACTCGGTCCCAAATCCGACAAAGACGCCACCCGATGTGTTTTCGTCGGGGAAGAGGGGATTGGTAATTCCCATTTCATTGAGATAAGCGTCGGAAGCAAACGAGACGAGGCTGCGATGTTGGCACTTCCAACCGAAACGACCGATGCCGGCGCTACCGTCGCCTTCGAGCACCGGAACCTCCGGGGGATTGCCTTTCATGGCGACCGGCTGCGCGTCACGGATTGCGAGGAGCGTGCTGTCCGAGACGCATTCAACGTAACCGCCGCCTAATGTATTCGTCGAGAGGCGAAAGGTGCGGGTTTCATCCGTATCTGCCACATGCTCGACAATGTCAGGATAGGTGGCACGCGATTGAATCAGAGAACCTCCAAGAGATTCGAAGAACATGCCGCCGTCATCGGTATGCCCAGTCCGGTGTTCCATGATCTGACTGGCGCCGCCGGTAACGATATTTTGATGGCATTCCCGGCAACTTTGCGCGTTGTAGGTGGGACCGAGGCCCTTCTCGAGGGTGTCAACCTGTTCGAACAGAAACCGGCCATCGTTGAAGGAGCGGTCGGGAATAACATTGTTCTGATCGATGGTATTGAAAGCGGGGCCCTGTGGAGCAAAACCGTTGGTCAGGTTATCGAAACCGGCCTTGGCAGGCGACCCACTCCGGTTCGGCACGGGAGCGGTGATGCCCTCGATGTAGAACATTTTTGCCGGACCTTCGGGCCGGGCGGGAGCGGACGGAATAAAGCGCTCGGCTTTGGTTTTTTTCCGATAGGGCAATTGGGCCTGTGCGGGGACGACACAAACCCCGGCAATGAGGATTAGGATGCCGGGCAGGATGTAGTTAGCAGGTTTTTTCATTGTTGTTTGGCTTTTTGATAGTGATCAAAGTGGCAGGCTCCGCCCGCGTGGAACAGGGTGCTTCGGGGGAATTATGGAAAAAATGGAGAGGAAGCGCAAGAAGAAACGGCGATTTTTTTTATTGCCTGGTGATCAACGAACTTCGAGGAAGCGCGTTCATGATATTGGAAATAGGGCCACGTTGAATCTGTGGCCCATTCCCTCTACCGGTTGCTTGGCTTTCGACGAACGGACGGGTCCTCGCGTATTCTCGCTTCACGGTGGTATGGTAATTGCTGAAATTCCTCTTAATTCAACTTTCTTTAATTGAAGTCGACGAGAGGTCCACAATGAAAATCACCGTTAAATTCCTCAGCGCCCTGGCCATCCTGGCCGCAGTTGCCCCCAGCTTTGGCAAGCCCTTTCCAAGGGGTATTGTTGACCTTCCAAGCGCCATCGCTGCCAAGGCGCCAATCGGCACCATTGATGATCACCCGTGGCTAAATCCGAACGTCTCCGGTCTGCGAATCAGAACGGGATGGGATAATACCGAGACGACTGACGGAGTTTATAATTGGGAACAGATTGACGATTGTTTGGCTCTTGCTCTGACGAGTGGAAAATACATCGGACTTTCGGTAGGGGCAGGGATCACTTCTCCACCGTGGCTCATGGGCGGGGACACTTTCACCGACGGCGCGACAGTCGTTGATGAGGCGACACTGACGTCTCTCACGGCGAACTTCACCGCAGCCGATGTAGGCCGAATCATCGTGGCGACAAACTTTCCGACCGGTACGACCATCAAGTCGATAACGAGTTCGACAGTTGTGAAGACCTCGGCACCGGCGACCAAGAGTACGATCACGAAAAAACCAATGGCCTTTTCCATCCTCACGCGCCATCCGGGGGGAGCCGAATTTCGAGTTCTGACCCCTGCAAGTGACGGCATCATGGTGGTTCCATGGGATCCAATTGCCAAGGCAAAGTGGAAAAGACTGATTGTCGCCATGGGAGCGAAGTATGACAAGAATCCGCAGCTTCAATATATCGGGATGACAGGCTTTCAGAAGACGGGCGAGTGTTACCTGGCCTCCGACCAGGCGGACATTGATTATTTCGACGCAAGCGCGATCGCGGCCGGTTACACTGCAACAGATATACTCCCAGCTGGGCTTGTCGCGTGGGAGGCCACGGTCAAGGAGATCGTCGCGCAGTACATGATCTCGTTCCCAAACACGCCATTGCTCATCACCGGGGCGCGCCCCTACGGCGGGGATTCGCAGTCGCTCGGACAGACGGCAATGATTGACATTTTTACCTGGGGTGTCGCTGCCTATCCAGGCCGATTCGGAATCATGAACTCCCAGCTGCACGCAACCTCCGCGAGCGGATATTACCTCAACTCGTGGATCGTCAACCGCAGTTTGACCGAGCCAGTTGGAATTCAGTTTCTCTGCTCTGGCACGAGCGACAATCCGGATAATATCGCGCGCTTGAGCAATTCTCCGACATGGGGCGACGATCCACTTCTCACTCCCTACGATGCGGTCAATAATTCGTTAACCCTGGGCGCCGGCTTCGGATGCGGTTTTATTGAGGTTTACGAGGCCGACGTCACTAATCCGGATTTCCAGGCGATGCTGGCGGCACAAGCAGCGGCACTGGGGCCGCCGGTGCCGATGGCTCCGGAAAATGTCCGATTAATTCCCTGATCCGTTTTCGCTTTTGAAGCGCGGGCGGTCCCCGAGGTAGACAGTGAGTGGCGAATCTGCGAACGCTGCCGCGAAGTCGATTTGGGTCTTGACGGGTTCGGCGCCTTTCGGCGTGACCCATCCCACCGGGAATACACCCTTCGCTTCGACGAATATCTATCCACGTCGATCGTCTCCGCCAATTGGCACAAAAGACGCTTGAGTCCTAACGGATGGAATCAGCCTCCGGCTTCCACGCTCCTTTCCATCGACCCGCAGAACGCCCGTTTTCCGTTATTCGCTTCTTAATCCGACGCTATTCGCCAATGGAGTTTCGGCGCCGCCCGGAAACCGGAGCGTGCCCCGCGTTGGGCGCTCCGCTGTTCAAATCACTCGTCGTCAGGCAAGGTCGTGCCCAAACGTTTCGCCAGCCGCTCGTCGTTCTCGCGCTTTCATTTGCCGCAGTCAGTATTGTCTTGGGAGCTGGCGCTGAGGATGACGCGGTGATTGGATTGCACGCCCTGCCCGAAGTGGAGTTCAAGGCCCTCACTCAATTGGACTGGAATCCGCTGGGCGCCCGGGCGCTCGCCATTCGTCCGCTGGATTGGAAGCACGGCGAGACCGATCATTTCATCTATCACTTCGTCCACAGTTACGTCGCCACGCCCATCTCAGTGGAGGCGGAATTCAATTATCGCGTGATCGCCAATGAATTGGACTTGGAGACGATGCCGAGTGTCGCCGGCAAGTCGCACATTTACATTTTCGAGAAACCGGAAGACTGGAAATTATTCCAGGGTTACGCGCATCTTGAACCATGGACCGGTGGCATCCATTCTCTGGGCAGTCTTTTTATCGTCCGCGATCCCAGCTACAAGTTTGCCAATAATTCGTTAGGCCACGAGATCGCGCATCTGATTCTTTTCCGTGTCTACCAGCGACCGCTGCCCCGCTGGCTGGACGAAGGTTTTGCTGAATATGTCTCGCGGGTGGCGCGGGCGAGTTACCAGCGCGCCCGCAATTACGACGCGCGCCCGCATTCGCAGTCCATCCCGGCTGATCAGCTCATACCGCTCTCGCGACTGACGGCTCTGGCGGATTATCCCGCGAACGGAGAGATTGACGTCTTCTATGCCGAGTCTGAGCGACTGGTCCGGTTTTTGGTGAGGATCGATCCGGTCGCTTTTCGCGCGCTTCTCGACGCTGTCGCTCACGGCGAATCGTTCGACACTGCGTTATCCCGCCATTACTCTGGTCGGTTCGTCGATGTCGCCGCTCTGGAAAAGGAATTTGTCTCATACGCATCGAAGGACGTGGAGTCTTCTCAAAAGGCGGAATAGGCGCTTTTGCTTCTCCGCCGACGCACGGGTGAAAATTGGCGGGAATGAATTCTCCGATATGGCAGAGTTCGAAAAGCGCTCCCGGCGTTTTACGCGTTGATGAAGACAAAAACCGCCAGCAAGAACGCCAACATCCATGCTGTCGTTGGCTCCGATGAAAGTGCGGTGAAGACGGCTGCCGCCGCGCTCGCGATCAGGCTTGCCCCGGCCGAGGCAGGCGATTTCGGGGTAGAAACGATTGATGCTTGCGCCGACAACGCGGAGCAGGCTGCGGCGCGGATCCGCTCTGCGATCGAAGCGCTGCAAACCCTTCCTTTTTTTGGGGGCGGCAAACTGGTCTGGCTGAAAAATGCGAATTTTCTCGCCGACAACAAACTCGGCGGATCCGCGGCTGTAGAGGAAGCACTCGAGGCCCTGAGCGCGGCGCTTGAAGGAGACCTTTGGGGAAGCGAAGTCAAATTTCTACTCAGCGCGCCAGAAGTGGACAAGCGCCGCTCGTTCTACAAAGCCCTCGCGAAACGAGCCGAGCTCCAGGTTTTTGACAAGCTCGACTCCAAACGCGGCGATTGGGAGGAAGCCGCGACCGATCTTGTCCTGTCGTTAGGCAAACCCTACCGGCTGCATTTCGATGAAGAGGCGCTCGCTCTCTTCGTCCTCTTCACCGGTGGCGATACTCGCACGATCAAGAGCGAGCTGGAGAAGATCGATCTTTTCCTCGGCGAAAAGGAGCGGGAGGTTACTTTGGACGCCGTCCGCACTCTTGTCCCGCTCTCGCGCGGGGGCGTCATCTTCGAGCTCAGCAACGCGCTCGCCGCCCGCAATCTTGATCAGGCGCTCAAACTCGTCAGGCAACTCCTCGATCAGGGAGAAAAGGTCATGGGTATTCTGCTTGCCGCCATCTTCCCGACGGTTCGCAATCTCCTCCTCGCGAAGGATCTCATGCAGCGTCATGAGCTGCCGCGACCGAGCGCGCCCTATTCCTTCATCTCGATCCTAAACCGTCTCCCGCCCGAAGCGACCGCCCATCTGCCGCGCAAGAAAGACGGCTCGATTAATGGCTACACGTTAGGCATCGCCGCCATGCAGGCGCATCGCTTTGAGACCGATCGACTCGTCGCCGGACTGGAAGCCTGCCTCGCGGCGAACCTGCAAATCGTCACCAGCCAGCTCGATCACGAATTGATTCTGAGCCAGGTGGTGGTGAAGCTGCTTGTCTAGAACTTCGCTCGGCGAGTATCTGTTGAGCGTCGCCTTGAAGAAGTCGCCTCTCCTGCCTTGCGCCTGCCGTTTGCCCGAAAGCTTTGGGGGCCAAAATCGACCGCCCCTGCGCGCCCCCAAGGAGACGCGTCTACGGCGTTTCGTTCGTCTGTTTGCGCGCGACCGCCCCGACCCACGGGATGTCCCAGCGAACTCCGCTAAACGCCTTCACGATAGCGATGATAAGCACGATCAAGAAACCGACGTTTATCACCGCCCAAATGAGCCAGAGGAGGAAAGCGAAGATCACGCCAATGGCGGGAATGTGGACGAGGATGGCGTACAAAATATTCCACACGATGCTGAAAAGAATCCAGGCCGCGCCAAAAATGATCGATTGCATGGCGTAGAAACGGACGAACCCGTCGCGCTTTTCCAGGATATAAAAAATGATGCCTCCGACGAGCGGAAAACAGGCGAGAGCGGCTGCAACATTGGAAGGCAAGCCGGTAGAAGTGGGGCGCGCCGTTGCATCAGAGCCGCCCATCGGCTGGTTGGTCGGGGCAACGGGATCAATCGGATCGACTGGATCAGGCATACCTTTATTTACAAAGGCCGTGGCCAGTGAGCAAGCATTGCTTCAGCCGGCGATTTCATTTACGCAAAACGGAGCCAGGATGATACGGTGCGGCTGACCGGGATTTCTGAGGATGAAAAGTTCTGTGCGTGGTTTCGCTTTTACGACATTTGGAACGGGTTCAAATGGTCCTGCTGACGACCACTCCCATTTCCGTTGGGAGCCGTGAAAACGATCGAAGTTCTTGCCGGGCAGCATCGTTATGAAGCCCTGATCGGCGCCGGGTTGCTGGCAGAGATTGGCTCATTCGTTAGGCGTCGCTTTCCGGGTGATCGTTGCGCGGTTATTTCGGATACGAATGTTGCGCCCCTCCTTGGAGCGAAGGTTTGCGACCACTTGCAGAATGCGGGGTTTCGCCCGCAGCTGATCGCGATCGCGGCGGGCGAAGGCGCGAAGTCCATCGCGCAGGTCGGCGCGCTCTGCGACCAACTAAGCGCCGCCGGCCTGGATCGCTCATCCTTTCTCGTGTCGTTAGGCGGGGGAGTCGTCAGCGATCTGACCGGCTTCGTTGCCTCCATTTACATGCGCGGAATTCCTTACGTTTCGGTGCCCACGACGCTCCTCGCGCAGGCGGATTCCTGCATCGGCGGAAAGACTGGCGTGAACTCCGGCGGCGGAAAAAACCTGATCGGCACGTTTCATCATCCCGCGTCCGTCATTGTGGACGTCGACACGCTGGAGACGTTGCCGGATCGGATCTGGCACGAAGGCTTTGCCGAAGTGCTCAAGCACGGGATCATTCGCGACGCGAGCCTTTTCAGAATGGCAGCGCAGGCTTGCCACCGACAGCCTGACAACGGAGCGAGCTCGCCACAGGACGAGTCCGTCCGACCGGCGGACTGGGAGCGCGCGCGACCGAACCTCGCGCTCCTCGTCGAACAGAGTCTTGCGATCAAAGCGACGATTGTCGCGGCGGATGAACGCGATCGAAACGACATCCGCGCACTCCTGAACTTTGGTCATACCATCGGACACGCGATCGAGACCGCGGCCGGTTACGGAGAATTGTTGCACGGCGAGGCGCTGAGTCTCGGGATGATGGCAGCGGCTCACGTTTCCGTGCGGCGAGCCGGTTTATCGTCAGGCGAAGCCGAGGAAATCAGCGCGGCTCTGCAGGCGCATCATCTTCCGACTGCTCTGGCGTCCGATTTTCCACGAGCGAAAATTTTCGAAGCGGTCCCTCTTGATAAGAAATTCGTGAACGGCCGAATCCGCTTCGTAGTTGCCCATGGGATTGGCCAGGCCAGTGTTGTCGAAGACGTCACGCTGCAAGACCTGCACGCAGCGGTCGACGCACTGTAGCCGGGGGCGCTGTCCTCGGCCGGAGGAAAAAGTCTCCGCCCGTCTAACGACGCAAACTGCGGCGGGCGATTTCCCGTCGGCCGGGGTCAGCGACCCCGGCTACAGGGCGGGTCGCGCCTGCCCGAAGTATTCCAGCACGCCCTCGACGACGGCGTCCGCGTATTCCTGGTAGATGTTTGCCCGCTTCTTGCCCGCAACTTCGCGCGTTCCTTTGTACTCTCCCGCGCAGACGCGCGCAAAAACCTCGCGGCTGTTCATGACGTAGGGCTCGAGGTAGACGGTGGGACATCGGTAAAGCCGCGTCGCCATCAAGTTTCGGGCATAGACGTAGCCACTCCTTCCGACCGCGGAGACGTTTCCGGTTTGGTAATGGTAAGGCGGGAGGCCGGTCGCCTTCGCCATCGTGCCGGCGATTGTCTCCGCCAGATCCAACTCCTCGGGAAATGACTGGCTCAATAGCTTCTCCAACATTTCGAAACGCTGGTCATCGAGCTCAAGCTCCGGCGGCAGGTAGGCGCCGTTCACGAGCAGATGAAGGTGATTGCTTTCCACTAATGTCGGGTGGTTCGGATCGCCCCAAGGCTCGGCATTGAAATGCAGGCAGAGAACGAGATCGGGCCGCAAGTGCTGATTCACCAGCTTGGCGCGGCTTCGGATTTCACTGTTGCGGTAAAAGAGCAGTTCGCGTTGCCACCCGATCGTTTTCTCCTTGCCTGGATCTGTCGGGCCGTCGAAATTCTCGCGTGGATCCACTACGCCGGTGCGGAGCAGGACTTGCCGGGCGATTTTCTCGAAATCCGACGGGCGGCAGGGTGTGGTCGGCTCTGTCTTCTCGCGCACGAGCGAAACTTGCCCGCCTAACGACTCGAGCCGTGGCGCGAGGAGGCGCGCCACCCGCAGTGTTAAATTACCCTCCTTTACCGGTGGCGCGTCGCGGATTTTGAACCAGCGCTCTTCCATCCGCGCCCAAGGCCCGCCAAGATGACCGGGATCGAGCGCGATCCGTAATCCGGCGAGTGGCGCTCCCTTCACGGGGCTGAGCGACGCGCCTGGCGCAGCCCACCAGCGCGGGACGGGCAGTCGGCCTTCTTCATTTTTTGCGAAATGCAGGATAAAATAATCTTGCGATCCGGCAGTGGTCAGGATCCGCGCCTCGTCCTGCTCAATTTTGATCAACTCAGGGTTGTATCCATAACTTCCGTAGGCTTGGTCGAGCAGATGCACGAACTCGTCATGCGTAATCGTGGCCTGATATTTCTCCAGCGCGCTCCAATCGGGTTCGTGGCCGAGAGTGCTTATCTTCGCCGCCGATTCGTTAGGCGATCCCTCGTCGAGCGCTCCTCTGGCCGGCGCGCCAAGGAGAAGGAGGAACGCAAACCCGCGCGTAACGAGAGGACAAAACATCAACTTGGGATTTTTGAGTTTAATACGATGATCGCCGGATGCTCACGATTCTTTTTCTCGGCGACATCGTTGGCGAGTCCGGTCGCAGCGCGGTGATCGCGCGCCTGCCGGAATTGAAGCGGGTGCACGCCCTGGATTTCATCATTGTGAACGGCGAGAACGCCGCTGCCGGACGTGGCATCACGCCGAAAATCACAATCGACTTGCTGCGTGCCGGCGTCTCCGTCATCACCACCGGCGATCACATCTGGGATCGCAAGGAGATCCTGCCCTTCATTGACACAGAGCCGCGCTTGCTCCGGCCACTCAATTATCCGCCGGGTGCGCCGGGCGCGGGGATCATCGTCCTCGACACTCCAAAAGGAAAAGTGGGCGTAATCAATGTGCAGGCCCGTACCTTCATGCAGCCGATCTTGGAGAATCCATTTCCGATGCTCGAGCTCGCGGTCAACGCCATGCGTGCGGAAACGCCGGTCATTATCGTCGATGCCCACGGCGAAACGACGAGCGAGAAAATGGCGATCGGCCGCTACCTCGATGGCCGTGTCTCGGCCGTTCTCGGCACGCATACCCACGTCCAGACGGCCGACGAACAGATTTTTGAAAACGGAACGGCGTTTATCTGTGACGCGGGCATGTGTGGACCGGTGCACTCGATTCTCGGGCGCGAGATCGAGCCGATCGTTGGACGTTTTATCTCCAACCTGCCAACGGCTTTCCCGGTGGCGCACGGCGAAACCCGGTTGCGGGGAGTGCTGGTTGAGATTGAAGAAACGACCGGGCAGGCCCGTCGAATTACACGTCTGGACGAACCGGGGTCGCCCGTGGAAGCGGCTCCGTCGTAGTCGATTGCAGGCTCAGCTTCTACTTGCGGAAGGAAATTGTTGCGGCCAAAGTGCCCGCTCGCTCGTATTACAAAGAGACTCTAATATATGAAAAGGCTGAACCGCCACCTCACCGCCGCTGCGTCGCTTTTCCTGGCCCTCTTGTTCCTCGTCGCCGTTACCCAAGCCGACGACAAAGCCGATGCTTACAAATACGGCAAGGAAGGGATTGAAGCCGCCAAGAGCAAACAATGGGACAAGGCCATCGACCTTTTCCAGAAGGCGGTTAAGGCTGATCCGAAAGAAGCCAACAATTACAATAACCTAGGCCTGGCCTACAAGGGTGCCGGCAAAATGGACGATGCGATCAAGGCATTCAGCGATGCCATCGAGGCCGAGCCGAATGGCACGTCCGGCTACGTCAACCGTGCCGTTGTTTACATTTCGCAGAGAAAATACGACAAGTCGCTCGAAGATCTCGACAAGGTGATCAAGGCGAACCCGGATAGCATTTCTGCCTACCGTTTCCGGGCCTTCGCCTACTTGCAGAAGAAAGATTACGCGAAGGCGGTCGAGGATTACAATGTTGTCCTGAAAGAAAAGGCGGATGACGACGCGATTCTGGATCGCCGCGCCTTTGCCCTGTGGAACCTGAAGGAGTACGACAAGGCGATCGCCGATTTCACCCAGATCATAAAAGACAAGCCGAAGGATAAGGAGGCTTATCTTGATCGCAGCTATGTTTACGAGCTAAAAGGCGACTTCGGTTTGGGAATCGCGGACTGCGACAAAGTCTTGAGCCTTGATCCGAAAAACGAGGATGCGAAGAATCGCAAAGCCCGTCTCGAGTACCAGAAGAAAGCGGCGAACGCAACGCCCACTCCGACACCGAGGGCCCGGCCGCGCCGCACCCTGCCGCCGGATGAAACGCCGGCGCCGCGGCGTCGTCCTTCGAGCCACTAGCCGAGGGTTGCCCTCGTTAGGCCGCCGCCTCGAGCTGGGGACGCTGCCCTTGGTTGTACGGCTGCAGAGAATCTATGCGCTACCCCACCGGGGTCGGCGACCCCGGCTACAGGTGGGCTCAGCGACCGCCGGCTACAGCTCGCCGGGACGTTATTTCTCCGCCGCCTCCACGGCCGACGGATCGTCGAGCATGATCCAATCGATCACAGAAAGCGGCAGGCTACCGTGGCTGATTAAGTCGTCGTGAAATTGGCCGAGCCGAAAATTCTTGCCCATTTTGTCCCGATAGCGGCCTAACAATTCCATGATCTGCCATTTCCCGACGATGTAGCTGATCTTTTGAGTCGGGCTGGACGCCGCACCGGCCGCTTCGCCCTCGGCCGCTTCGCGATCGAGTCCGCCTGCTTCCATGAAATATTTTACGGCTTCTTCGAAGGTCCATTTTCCGGTGTGCAGATTTACGTCTACGCCGATCCGCGCCGAGCGATAGCGCGCCAGCCGAAGGACCTGCCCCTGTGATGCCGAGTCGAGCGGGTAAAGGCCCTCGCGCATCAGCATCTCCTCGCCGTATAGCGCCCAACCTTCGACGAAGAGATTGTCGCCGCTTTGCCGGCGTATTTCGTCCTTCACATGGTTTGCGATCGAGAGTTGCAGAAAATGGCCGGGAATCCCTTCGTGGCCGAGGATCGGTCGCGGATCTTCGATCGCTGCCCGGATGTAGAAATTCTTCGAATCCGGGCTGTACGTCGGGATAAAATAGAAGCCGGTCGGGTCCTTGTCATAGACCCCCGGTGGATTCATAAACCCGCCCGGACTGGTCGGCTTGAACGCTTCGGGCAATTGCCGGATCTCAAATTTCCCGAGGTAATCCGGCAGCGTGACTAACCGGCGATCTTTCAGAAACCGGATCATCTCCGCCTCACGGCTCTCGTAGGCTTTCAGGAACGAGGCCTGGTCCGGCGGAATATTCTTGCTGCGCCTGGGATCCGGATCGGCGAGGGACGGATCCGGCAGCCACGCTTCGTAGGCGCGATACTGCGCCAGCTCCACCCGCCCAATCATTTCCACCTGGGCCGCGTCGAGCGGCAGAAGGAGGATGTGATGGAGATAGTAATTGTAATTTTCTTCGCCCATGGGCGCAAAGGCGACCATCGATGGCAGCCCTTTCTCCAGATGATCCGCAAAGGAGTGCAGTGCCGCGAGCGCAGCGTCGCGTGTCTTGACCAGTTCTTCCTTTTCGTTAGGCGAAAGATCGGCCGCGAGGGTCATAAGGCTCTCCTTGAAAAGCGGGTCGATCGAGCGCGCCGAGGCGATCGCGAGTTCAGCGAAAAGTTTAACCGGCTTTTGCAGATTCCTTTCCCCTTGGGCGAGCATCGCCGGCATCTCTTGAAGCCGTTTTGCGGCGGCGAGCGCGCGTTTTTCCGGCGTGTCATACTCCTTCTTGAGGAGGGAAAAAATGCCGTTGCTGCATTCGCTCACATAGGTTTGCGGATCGGTGCTGGTCGAATGCCAGACGCGGTCGTCGAAGGCCACGCCCTCGAGTTGAGAGCGAAAGAGGATCCAATCGATCCGCTCGTCCTTCGGCCAGTTGGCGGTCTGCATCGCGCTCTGCATCGCGCTCACTTTTGCGAGCAGGGTACGAACGTGCTCGGCGCGCTCCGCGATTTTCTCCGGTGAATAATCCGTTAGGCGATCATCCCAGGTGTGAAGCCCGGCGTCACTGCTCCGCACAGGGTATTGCTCATTGCGCCAGTCGTAATATTCATCCGCCAGCTTGTGCAGCTCGCCAGCCTCCGCCCGTCCTTGCAAGTCGCGACCCGGTTTCACGAGGAGCGCTTTGTTAGAAATGTCCGGCCTGGTCTGTCCGGGAGTCTGCGCATTCGCAACCAGTGAGCCCCCGGCCGTTAAGACCGTCACAGCGATAAGAAAATTCTTCACAGTGTGAATCGTAGGCAGCGCTGTCCTCCGCGAAAAGCGCAAAGCGCAGACCGGTCCCGCTGGTAGGGCGAGACTCTGTCGAGCCGGGGAACGCACGTCGATCTGCAGCCGGTCGGCGTTGTTCCCAGCTCGACGGAGTCTTCCCCTACCAAAAAGGCAACCGATTCTAAGGGTTTTCGCGCACGAGTTGCTCGGCGGTGGTGAACTTCGGCTCGATGTCGACCGGAACGCCCTTCAACTTGTCGAGCGCCGCCTGCACTTCCGGCCTAACGACTCCAAGTCGCGCCGTCAGTTCCTTCGCCTTCTCGTAGTTGCCTTCGGCCTGCAGGGTCATGATCTCCTCGCGTCAGACCTTCGACAGCGGCTTTGATCTTGTCCATGTTGACGGCAAAGGTGCCATTCGGGTTGGCGACAAAGCCGCCGTGGTCGCGCAGATAATTGAACTGCACCGCCGTGCCCAGACCGTGCGCTTCGCTCGTTCCGAACCGGATGCTCCGGAAACAGGAGGCGAGATAGGTGGTGTAAAGCGGGCGCTCGAGGGATTTCGGGAGCACCCCCTTGTCGATCATATATTGAATGGCGAAGAGGCCGGAAATGTCGGCCTTCGCTTCCTCAAGCGCACTGTAGGTCTCCTTCAATTCCTCGCGCACGGTCGATTTGCGACCATTCATCGTCACGTCGTGCGGGCCGAGCCCGTGCATCAGCTCGTGCACCACGGTGTGGGTAAAGAAAGCGTCGAATGATAGTAATTTCTGGTCGTCAGGCGAGAGGACCACCTTCGCGATCGGGACAAGCGTCTTGGCGAACTTCGCATCCTGCACGTTCTTGAGCATGACGCGCTTCGAGCCTTTCTCGCGCGTCACCCGTTCGTCGTTAGGCAGGTTGAAGGCGGCAGTCTGGACGCCGTGGTTGGCGTCGCCCGCGCAAAAGATTTCATCGACTACGACCATCGGAGAAAGGGCGCCGATCTTCGGGTTGCGATACTTCGGGTCGATCGGCAGATGATCCTCGATGTCCTGAAGCTGGCCGGAAAATTTCTCCAGCTTCGCGCTTTCGGCTGCGTCCTCGACAGTGATGAAGGACTCGAAGCCGGCTTTGTAATTGAACCACTCGTCCTCGTAAACCTCGTAGGGTCCGATCGTCGGCTCGATCGCTGCCTTTCAGTTCCATCCAGGCCACGTCGCTCGGGTAATAATCGTTGCTCAGGAAGGCGTCAGCGCGCGTCGTGAGGAATTTTTTCAAGGTCGGTTCGGCCGCGGCCGCGGCGGCTTCGCGCAGGAGACCGGCGGCGCGGGTCAGCTCGCCTTCGTACTCGATGTTGTAGGGAACGAGGGTGAACTTCCGATCCGCCTGCCGGCGGACAACGGTAAAGAAGCCTTTGGCGTTCTCCTGTTCGGCCGCGGGCAGAGACTTGATCCACGCTTCGATCTCGGCCTTGGTCGCGTCGGGCGGGTAAAAGTCTGGCGCCCTCCGGTTTGGGCGGCGCACCCAGAACAAATGGCTCATTGTGATCGAGCCGCGACCAGGGGCCTTTGTTGATCAGGAAATAATGGAGCCGCGCCCGGCCTTCCGCACTCGTGTTGCCCGCGAGGTCGAGAAGCATCGATGGATTTCCCGCCCACGCCTGGCGGAGGAAGATGCCGTCGATGATCTGCGAAGCCTCGACCAATTTCGCCAGCACCTTGCGGTCGTTAGGCGAAAGTTTGGAGACGTCCGCCGTGATTTCGGTCGGGGCGAAGCGCGCGGCCATCTGCTCGAGCTTCGCCTGATCGGGTTGCTTGGAATTCTGCGCAGCGGTCAGGGCAGTGGTGGACAGCGAGCAAGATGAGGATAAGCGGCGTGGTCTTCATTGTGACGATTTCTTATCCGCGTAAAACGAAGACGCACGCGAGTGAAATCTCCGGGACGCGCCGGGATTGCGAAAATCCGCGCTAGATGACGCCGGAGCTTGGCTTTGCTTTCATCGCGGTCGAGCATTCGGACCGGCGAAATCTTGACCACGTTGTCCGGGATCGTAATCGATCAACTTGAGCCAGTCTTCTGTGATGTCGGTCGCGGGCAGAATTTCATTTTCCAGATACTCGGCGTTATACGCGACCTGCAGGTCCACTTCACTGATGCCATTCCGGGCCACGACCGCACTTTTACCGGGGTCACCGAGTCCGGCCACCGCGGCTGCAATCTCGCGCTTGATCGCCATCCCTTTCGCGCGCTCGACGACCGAGGCGATGATCGCGCCGCTGATCACGTCGCTGCGGTAAAGCGCTTCCTTCCGACCGCTGCGCAGGGTCACTTCGAGGAGCCGGTTTTCGTCGCGCTTCGAGAATTGCGTCTCGAGCAACCGGCCAATGAGCGCATCGATTGCCGCCCCTTTCGATTCCGCCCCGGCGAGGAGTGCTGCGTCGTAGGGCAGATCGTCCCTCAGATAAATGCGATAAATCTCACGCGCGCCCTCCTTGTTCGGTCGCTTGACCTTGATTTTGCGATCGATCCGGCCCGGACGCAGAATCGCGGGGTCGATCAAATCGGCGCGATTCGAAGCGAGGATAATGACGACTTCGTTGAGCGAATCGATCCCATCCATCTCCGTGCAAAACATCGGGACGAGAGTGGAGAGAATGCTGGAGTAACGCGACGCGCGACGGGTGCCGAGGATGCTTTCGGCTTCATCGATGAAGAGAAACGGCATGTAGCCTTCGCGGCGTTTCTCGCGCGCGGTGGCGAAGATTTCGCGGACCATCCGTTCCGATTCACCAACCCACATGTTGAGAATCTCGGGGCCTTTGATGTGCATGAAATATTCACGCATGTCGGCCCCCGATTTGTTCCGCAGCTGTTTCGTCAGGTTGTAGGCCGTCGCCTTGCCGATGAGTGTCTTGCCACATCCGGGCGGACCGTAAAGGAGAAAGCCCTTCGGGGTGGCGTGCTGGAATTTCTGAAACAATTCCTCGTGCAGAAGCGGCAGTTCGATCGCGTCACGGATGGCCTGGAGCGCTTCCTCCTGGCCGCCCACTTTTTCCCAGGGCAGCTCGGGCACTTCGTCGAGGTAATGATCACGCGATTGCGGGCTCGCCAGCACTTCGAGCGCGATTCTGTAATTCGCATCGACCCGGACGTCGTCGCCCGCTTTCAACGGCGCCTTGGCGAGCTGCGCGGAGCGTTGCAAGACCAGCGACTGCGTCCCGTGCTCCGCGCCGACGCGTAGTCGATCAGAACCGAGGACTTCCGCCACCTTGGTTACCGGCCCGGCAGTTTCGAAACCAAGATCACCGACAATGACATAAGCTTCGTTGACCAAAACGCGCGTTCCTTTTTGAAGCTTCCCGAGGCTGATCCGCGGATCGACGTTGCAATAATAATCAGCGCCGCCAACCACGATCTGTGCGGTATCACGCGCCGGGCTGCCGAGGAAGGTGCCGATTCGATTCGCGGGCGAGGTCACTTTCTTGATCACCTGCTCGAGTTTTTCGATCATTTCGCGCGCGTCGCCCACCATCTCTTCCTGCGCGGCAATCTCGGCCCGGAGGGCGAGGAGCCGTTCCCGGGCGACATCGTCCAGCGGAAGGGAGCTGACCGCGAGATCAAACGCCTCGAGGAGACTGATCTCGCGCGCGTCGCCACCCAAGTCGTCGCGTGCCGGATTTGGATTCCATTCGTCGCTCATTTCCCAATTGTCCCTCGTGCTGACGTTTGTTAAAAGAATACGCACGCAGGATTCAGGCCGCAAACGGTGAGCCCCAATGTGGAAGGCAACGAAGGAGATTTACGGGGAAAGTTGGCGCTTCGCGCTCGCCCTCCCGTGGCTGGTCGCTATCCCCGTCTTTGCGGAATTGGTCCAGCACGGAATCGAATATCGGTTCGGAATGTACGACAGCATCACGGGCGCGGAGGCGGCCAGAAACGATGCGGCTCGGGATCTCTTTGGCGATGCGAAAGAGCTGACTCTGTATCTCATGGGTTATTGGGTAGTCCGCTTTATGGCCTTCGACCACGACGCGAAGCGAACCGTGGCGTTGCCACGCCGGGCGGTGCTGCTTTTTCTGCCGGTCCTCGCGTTTGAGATGGCACGTATGTTACTGGAGGAGTCGGGTGTCGAATTTTTATCGGCACGTTTTGCTCATCCGGTTCTTAAGTTTGCTCTCCCGGCGGCGTGGATCCTGGCGACCGTGGTTCTGGAAGTCTATCTGATCTGTTGGAAGACCGGCGCGGCGCTCGGGAATAGCCGGCTTACGATTCCGACTTCGTTCCGGCTTATGCGCGGCAATTTTTGGTGGAGCTTCGGTCTTACATGTCTGATAGGGCTTCCGCTCATGATTATGCATCTTGCCCTCTGCTCGGGCGCGGTCGGGCAGCCGACCTGGCTGCTCGTGGCCATTCTGGTCGCAGACGCCTTGCTCGTCGGTGGCCTGGCTACGGTGCTGATCGCGAACAACTATGTCATCGCACGGCGCGCGGTCGCTGCCGCGAACATCGATTTGGGCGGGAGGGACCGGGCATGGTCGAACGGGCACTGACGAGAAATAGAAATCGGTTGAAGCGGTCGAGGCTGCGCCCTACGGTGGCCTCTCTTTTTGAGGAGCCTTAGCTCAATTGGTTAGAGCGCTGCCCTGTCACGGCAGAGGTTGCGGGTTCGAGCCCCGTAGGCTCCGCGGTTTCCGTCGGCCACCTTATGGCGCCGCAACTTGATCCGGGACTTCCGGAGCCGCTGGGAAATCTGATGTTTTGGAATTGCGGCGGCGTTCCTGGTCGGCCCACGGAATTCGAACAAAACCTTCGTTCCATCGCGCGGTGAAGCATGCCTGCGAGGTATGCTGAGGCAAGAAACATAGTCTTTCCCGAAATGGCCTCGGTAATCGGATGGTCTCTCATGAAAAAATTATGCAGGAGGGCCGATAACATGAGCAGCACTGTTGAGCGCCACGCCATGTCGCGAACGAGACTTGCAGTCATTCACGCTTCCGCGCGCAAGATCATTGCCGAATGGCAGCCCCACGGACCGGCACCTTTTTCCGGATACGTATCACGAAAGTTGCGCGTCAGCCTGGTCCCGCTGCATGCACGATGCGCTCCGTACGCAGCATCTGGAATGGATCCAGTCGAATGGCACGAACTTCAGCATGCCTGTTACGTATGCTGAGCAAAGAAAGAGAGTCTTTCACAATTGCGCAGCGCCGCGCGAAAATTGAAGCATGAAAAAGACAAGAATCGTGATCGCCGGCGGCGGATTTGCCGGGCTCTACGCGGCAAAATATTTGGACAAGCATCTGGCGCGACGGCCGGACATGGAAGTGACCCTGATCGCGCGGGAGAATTTCATTCTCTTCACGCCGATGTTGCATGAAGTCGCGGCGGGCGATCTTGCGCCGGGCGACATCGTGAATCCGCTGCGCCGGATTCTGCGCCACGTCAACGTGATCGAAGCCGACGTGCAAGATGTCGATCTCAGCGCGCGCAAAATTCGATGCGTGCATGGACTTGACGGCGCTGAGCTTGAGTTCGAGTTCGATCATTTGCTGCTCGCGCTTGGTTCGGAGACCAACTTCTTCGACAACGCCGGCATCCGCGATTGGGCGGTGACGATGAAGAATCTCAGCGACGCGGCGCTGCTGCGAAATCGCATGGTGGCGTTTCTGGAAGAAGCGACGCTGGAGAAAGATGCCGCCGCGCGCCGACAATGGCTCACCTTCGTGATCGCGGGCGGCGGATTTGCCGGCGCGGAAACGGCCGGCGCGGTCAATGATTTCGTGCGCGAGACCGCGAAGTTTTATCCGCGGTCTGGGCGACGAGGAGATTCGCGTCGTGGTGATTCATCCGGGCGATTACTTGTTGCCCGAGTTAGGCGAAGAGCTCGGTCGTTATGCCGAACGGAAAATGCGCGAGCGCAAAGTGGAAGTGATCAAAGGCGCGCGCGTGGCGAGCTACGATGGCTGGGTCGTTACGCTGAACAACGGCATCTCGATTCCCGCGGCGACGCTCATTTGGACTGCCGGGGTGAAGCCCAGCCCGGTGGTCGCGGCTTTGCCGTGTCCAAAAGAGAAAGGCCGGATTCTTGCCGATCGAATATCTTCAGGTTCCTGGCTTCCCCGGGCTCTGGACGGCGGGCGATTGCGCGGCCGTTCCGGATGGCTACGAAACGGGAATCTTTTATCCCGCCCACTGCGCAGCACGGAATGCGTGAGGCACTGATCGCGGCGAAAAACATCGAGCGCACGATTCTCGGTCAACCGCTGAAGCCGTTTCGATATCGAACGATGGGCATGCTCGCGAGCATCGGCCATCACACCGGCGTGGCGAGCATGTTCGGATTCAAGTTCTCCGGTTTCATCGCCTGGTGGATGTGGCGCTCCGTTTATCTCGACGAAGCTTCCGCGCCTGGTGAAGAAACTGCGCGTCATGATCGCGTGGACGCTCGATCTTTTATTCGGCCGCGACATCGAACAGATGATCACGTTGCGCGATGTCGAAGAACTGAGCGAGCGCTGGGCGCGTATTCGCGGCCGACGCGCCGCGTAGCCATGGACGCGACGATTATTACGGCACTGGCAGGTATTTTCGGCTCGCGTTGCGGCGGCTCCGCTAGTTTCGCGACCGCCTGGGTCACGCAAAAAACGCGCAGCCAAGCGCGAACGAATTCGCGCAGAAGCTCACAAACGCGAGGCGCTTTACGGTGAATTCATCAACGAATGTTCGAATCGCGTGATGGATTCGCTCGAGCGGAATCTGGACAAGCCGCAAACGCTGTTGTCGATCTACGCTTTGCTCAATCGCATCCGGCTCTCGGCCTCAGCCGCAGTTCTCACTGAAGCGGAAGAGCTCGTCAAATTCATCATGGAGCAATACTTCGCGCCGAATGTTTCGATGGAAGAATTTCACGAACGCGTGCACAGCGGGGGGATCGACCCGCTCAAGAGATTCAGCGAAGCCTGCCGGCAGGAACTGACGTCGATACACGCCACGGTTTAGAAGTCCAGCCGCTTTGGCCTAACGATTCGCGACAAACGCGTCTTTCGCACACTGGCAGAATTTTTCTGCGGCCGGACTAAGTTTTCCTTTTCGCGTAATGATTCCAACAACGACCCGTTTCGGTTCAGGCGTGAGCCGCACGCATTTGATCCGGTCGTTGAACGGATAATTGAACGCGTCCGATGTGAGCGCTACTCCCGCGCCGGCGCTGACAGAGGAAAAAACACCGGACCAACCATCCTGCTCCTCCACGAGACGCGGCTTCTCGTTCACGCGCGCGAAGATCGCACTCAGATATTCGTGGTAACGCGGATAGTCTTCGTGCGTCAAGCCGATAAACGGTTCCCGCGCCGCATCAGCTAACGAAACGGATCGGCGGTGCGCGAATGGATGATCGCAGGAAACCGCCAGACAAACGCGGCCATCGAACAACGGTTCGAAGCGTAGCTCCTCCAGCGCATTTGCTTTGAGCGGTGGGAGAATGATCGCAAGCTGCAAACGACCATCGCGCACTCCCGCCATGTTCTTCTCGACCGCCCAATCATGCACCTTCACCTTTACGTTCGGCATCGCTTTTTGATAAGCGCGAAGAAGCGTGGGCATGACCTGGCCAGTCGCGAGCGGCCAATCGCCGATGTGCAGTTCGGTCTCGCCCTTGCCGGCGATCGCGCGCACTTTTCCGACCGCGTCGTCAGTATGCTTTAAGATCGCGCGAGCTTCGTCGAGAAACGCGCGGCCGGCGTCGGTGAGGCGAACGGACTTGGCAGTGCGTTCGAGCAGCTGCACGCCCATCTCTTCCTCGAGATCGCGGATCTGCCGGCTTAAGGAGGGCTGCGACACGTGCAAACGTTGCATCGCGGCGCGCGAGACGTTTTCCATCTCGGCTACGGCAACGAAATAGCGCAGGTGCCTCAGTTCCACGGCGCCCGCAAGGGTATGCCCTCAACGCATGCTGAGGCAAGGAACATAGTCTTTCACAAAGTGCTCCGGGCGGGCGGATCATTCCGTCATGAAGATTTGTTATTGGAGGATCAGCCGATGCCTGCTGGCGGGATCGCTTTGCGGCATCCTTCCAGCGTGCGGCCACCAGGCCGTTCCGAGGTCGCTCGTCAAAGTAGAAGCGCAGCACGTCAAGCTGACC
Source organism: uncultured Verrucomicrobiae bacterium (assembly GCA_963720895.1). Lineage (GTDB taxonomy): Bacteria > Verrucomicrobiota > Verrucomicrobiia > Chthoniobacterales > UBA10450 > Palsa-1392. Next base: position 285,117 of record CAVRGZ010000002.1, on the reverse strand, counting down.
GAGACAGCGCAGACGGTGACCTTAACTGGAGAGATACTCGCGCAGGTTGAGTCTGATCTCGCTTTCCGCGTCGGCGGTCGGATCACGGAACGGCTGGTGAATGTTGGCGACCATGTGTCTTCCGGCCAGATCCTCGCAAAGCTCGATCCGAATGAGCAAAAAACCACGGTCGAGGTAAGGGAAGCCGAGGTTCGCGCCGCGGAGGCAGGATTGCGCAATGAGACATCTAATTTGGACAGGCAGAAATTTTTGCTTTCTCGCAAATCGACTCCGCAATCGGAATACGATCGCGCGGAGGAATCGTTCCGCACCGCGCACAGCGCGCTCGAGGCCGCAAACGCTCACCTTGGGACGGCGCGGGACGCTTTAGCGCAAACAGAACTTCGTGCCGATAACGCCGGAACGATCACGACCCGAAACGCGGAGGTCGGTCAGGTGGTGGAGGGGGCGCAACCGGTCTTCGTGTTGGCCCATGATGGTCTGCGCGATGCGGTCTTTAATGTGAGCCAATCGGTGCTCGGCAACCAGCCCGTCGATCGAAACATTCCGATCGCGATCAAACTGGTTAGTGATCCGAGCATCAATACCACCGGCAAGGTGCGCGAGGTCACGCCGACGCTGAGTGGCGCGGGAGGAACGCTTGCGGTCAAAGTGCGGCTGGATGACTCGCCTCAAGGCATGACGCTGGGAGCGGCTGTCGTTGGCGAAGGGCCGCTCAGTTCGCAGAAAGCGATCACGATTCCTCCAGGTTCGCTCGCATCAGTGGGGGGGCAGCCAGGTGTGTGGATCGTCGATCCCGCCACGCGCGCGGTCTCTGCGCGACCGATCACGATCGCGCGCTACGAAACAAGCCGGGTCGTTGTCGCGACGGGACTGCGCCCGGGAGAACTCGTGGTGACGCGCGACGGGCAGAAGATGAGCCCGCAACAGATGGTCGCCATCGCGGAGGTGCACTAGCCATGAAAATATCCTGTGTTCTTTTGTTAGGCGCGGTCGCCGGACTTGCAGCATGCCATCGGCATGCAGCGGCACCGGCGCCGCCGATTCGGCCGGTGCTCAGCATGATAGTCGCGCCTGAAGCGGCCGGAGGAGCAGCTTTCGCTGGAACAGTGGAAGCCCGTTACGAATCCATCCTGAGCTTTCGTGTGCTCGGCCGGATAATCGCTCGCGAGGTGAGCGTCGGGGACGAGGTCGAGAAAGGCACGCCACTCGCGGCGCTCGATCCTACCCCGTTTCAACTCGCGCTGCGGGATGCGGAAGCAGACCTGGCAAGGGCAGAGGCGCACCGGCAGGAAGCTAGCCTGGCTGCGGCGCGACAGCGCCAGTTGTTCAGTGAAGGAGTGACCGCGAAAGCGGAGTTCGAGGCTGCGCAACATGAGTGGGAAAGTGCGGAGGCGGCCACCGCAGCGGCGGGGGCGAATGTGGGTCTGGCACAGGAACACGTCGGTTACGCTGAGTTACGTGCGCAGTTCGACGGCGTGATTGCCGCGACTAACGCGCAAGTCGGCCAGGTAGTTCAGCCGGGGCAGGAAGTGGTGAGGGTTATTCGACCGGAGGAGCGAGAGGCAAGGGCGGATGTCCCGGACCAGATCGCGGCCCACCTTCGTCCGGGAATTCGCTTCGTGGTTACCTCGGAAGCTGATCCCGCCACGCCCGTCAAGGGAGAGGTGCGCGAGATCGCGCCCCAAGCGGATATGGCGACTCGCACGCGACGCATCCGCATCAAGCTGGTCAATCCACCACCAAATTTCCGGTTGGGAACCATCGTGAAGGCGGTGCCGGAGACGAATCCCGGCGCGGAGATCGAGCTGCCTTCATCCGCGCTCCTAGAGCGCAATGGCAAGACATTTGTCTGGGTTGTTGACCCGGTCACAAACAGAGCATCGATCCGGGAAATAAAGCTTGGCGCCCGCGACGCGGATTCTTTCCGAGTCGTGGAAGGACTCGCGCCCGGCAACCGCGTGGTCACAGCCGGCGTGCACAGCCTTTCGCCTAACCAAGTAGTGAAAATTGCGGACACACACTCATGAAAACGAATTTCAATCTTTCAGAATGGGCCCTGCGGCATCGATCGCTCGTTTGGTATTTCATGGCCATCTTCGCGGTCATGGGCGTGGTGTCCTACCTCCATCTCGGGCGCGAAGAAGATCCGTCGTTCACGATCAAGACGATGCTGATCCAAGTGCAATGGCCGGGCGCTTCGGTGGACGAAATGTCGAAGCAAGTAACCGAGCGGATTGAGCGCAAGCTCGAGGAGCTCGAGACGCTGGACTACACCAAGAGCATGACGACACCCGGTCAGACGATCGTGTTCGTCTATCTGCGGGATTCAACCAAAGGGCGCGACGTTCCCAATACATGGTTGCGGGTGCGGAACATGATCAATGACATCCGGCCGGAATTCCCAGCGGGCGTAACGGACCCAGCTTACAACGACCGCTTCGGCGATGTCTTCGGCAACATCTATGCCTTTACCTCGGATGGACTCAGTCAGCGGCAATTGCGTGATTACGTCGAGCGAGTGAGGAGAGACGTCCTGCTTATTCCCAACGTCGGAAAAGTGGACCTGATAGGAGCGCAGGACGAAGTCATCTTTCTGGAATTTTCGGTCCGACAGATCGCGGCGCTCGGACTCAACGAGCAGGATATTCTGCGCACACTTCAGGCGCAGAACGCGGTTGTCCCTTCGGGCGTCGTGGAAGCCGGACCGGAGCGGATTGTTCTTCGTGTCGGCGGCCAGTTCACTTCCGAGGAGAGTCTGCGTTCGATCAATCTGCGCGTAAACGATCGCTTCTTTCGCCTGAGCGATCTCGTCACCGTCAGGCGCGGCTACGCCGACCCTCCGCACATGCTCTTTCGCGTGAATGGCGAGCCAGCCATCGGGCTCGCGATCAACATGAAGACCGGCGCGAACGTTCTGAATTTCGGTGAGGCTTTGAAGGAGAAGATGAACGCGATCATCGGCGAGCTGCCGATTGGGGTCGGAGTGCATCAGGTGTCCGATCAACCGGCCATTGTCGAGGAATCAGTCAGCCAGTTTACGCATGCGTTGTTTGAGGCGGTCGCGATCGTGCTTGCGGTTAGCTTCGTTAGTCTCGGGCTCCGGCCCGGCCTGGTGGTGGCCCTGGCGATTCCGCTGGTGCTCGCGATGACCTTTGTCGCGCTCGAGTATCTCGGCATTTCGCTCCAGCGGGTTTCGCTCGGTGCGTTGATCATTGGGCTGGGACTGTTGGTCGATGACGCGATGATTGCCGTCGAGATGATGGTCAGCCGGCTCGAAGTGGGCGATCCGCTGAATAAAGCGGCAACTTTCGTTTACACCTCGACTGCATTTCCGATGCTCACCGGGACCCTTGTGACAGTGGCCAGCTTCCTGCCCATCGGGCTGAACAGCAGCAATGCGGGTGAATACACCTTCTCGCTCTTCGTTGTCATCGCCATTTCACTCCTCTTGTCGTGGCTCGTCGCGGTGGTATTTACGCCGCTGCTCGGCGTGACCCTGCTGCCAAAGGCGCTCAAGAAACACGAGGAGAAGAAGCCGAACCGCATCAGCGCGACCTTCCGGCGACTGCTCGATCTCGCGATGCGGCGGGCGTGGCTGACGGTTGCGATCTCGGTTGGCTTATTCGCCGTTTCACTTCTTGGATTGAAGTTCGTCCAACAGCAGTTCTTCCCGCCATCGGCACGGAGTGAACTCGTCGTCGACTTCACGTTGCCGCAGAACGCCTCGATCGCCGCCACGAAAGACGCGATGGACCGCTTTGAACGCCAGCTCGCCGGTGACCGCGATGTCGACAGTTGGTCCTCCTACGTGGGACAGGGCGCGATTCGTTTCGTGCTCGCTTTCGACGTTCAGATGCCTAACCCAAACTACGGGCAAATCATCATCGTGGCTAAGAGTGTCGAGGCGCGCGATCGCCTGAGGACGCGACTGAAGGAGATCGCGCACAACGAGTTCATCGGCGTCGACATTCAAGTGGAGCTCTTGCCGCTCGGGCCTCCAGCCGGACGGCCGGTGCAATATCGCGTAAGCGGCCCCGACATTCAGAAAGTGAGGGAACTCGCGCAGCAACTGGCGGCGAAAATCGGCTCGCATCCCCTGCTGGAGGATGTCGGCTTTGACTGGATGGAGCCGGCCCGCGTCCTGAAAGTAGAAGTGATGCAGGACAAGGCGCGGGAACTTGGGGTCACTTCCGAGACCATTGCAGAGACTCTCAACAGCATTGTCCGCGGCGCCACAGTCACTCAAGTCCGTGATGACATTTATCTCGTGAATGTCGTCGCTCGGGCGCGCGACGCTGAACGCGGCTCTATCGAGACACTACAGAACCTCCAGCTCATGGCCGGAAACGGGAAGGCCATCCCGCTCGCCGCTGTCGCAAACTTCCGCTACGAGCTTGAACAGCCCATCGTCTGGCGACGGAGCCGACTCCCCACCGTCACGGTGCGGGCAGGCATCGTGGGTCCAACGCAACCGGCCACCATCGTGCAAGAGTTAAGCAAGCGCGTGGACGAGTTTAAGCGCACGCTGCCGGCCGGCTATCGCATCGAAATCGGTGGTCCAGTGGAAGAAAGCGCCAAGTCGCAAGGACCAATCGCGGCCATTGTACCGCTGATGCTCTTCGTCATGGCCACGATCCTCATGATCCAACTGCAAAGTGTGCAACGATTGTTCCTGGTCCTCGCGGTGGCCCCGCTCGGTCTCATCGGCGTGGTCGCGGCCATGCTTCCGAGCCGTTCGCCGATGGGCTTTGTCGCAATTCTTGGAGTCTTGGCGCTGATCGGCATTCTGATCCGAAATTCTGTCATTCTTGTCGTGCAGATCGAGGAGCACCGGCGCGAAGGCATGGCGGCTTGGGTAGCGGTTTTGGACGCCACGATGCATCGGACGCGCCCGATCATGTTAACCGCCGCCGCCGCCAGCCTGGCGCTGATTCCAATTTCTCGCGAAGGTTTCTGGGCTCCCATGGCGTTCGCGATGATGGGCGGCATTATCGTCGGCACACTCCTCACGCTTTTGTTCCTGCCGGCACTCTATGTCGCATGGTTCCGCGTTGCACCACCTACGGAATCAAAAGCAAAGCGGGCTGCGCCCATCGCCGCTCCACCGCAGGCCTGCCTGGTATGATCGCCACATCCGGCGCCGACGAAATGTACAATGTCAAAAGGTTCCAATGGTCACTCTCAGGGGCTCGACCCAAGAGAGATTGGCTTCTAAGCGATTCCATTTCGGCTATGAAAGAGCCGCAAATGATCCCGCAGCCGCGGGAGTACCGGACCCCGTAGGCTTCGGTTTTTTCCCATGAGGTTGGCCTGCGCTTGCGATTTTGCTGGCGCCGTCGGCCGCTGCTGGCACTCTCGCGGGAATGACGACAGAAAATTGGAGCGGCGCGAAAATGCGCCCTTACCAGAAGGCGCTCAGACGGCGTTTGACACTCTCCTTTTTGGTCGGAGCCATGACGCTTTCAGGCGTGCGAGCCATATGGGCGCAAGGATCAGCCGATGAGCAGGCGCTCTGGAGACTTGAGCACGACTATTGGCGCTACGTTCAGGAGAACGATCTGGCGGCCTATTCGACTTTGTGGCACGAGCATTTTCTTGGTTGGCCTTCGGTTAGTCCCGTCCCGGTTCACAAGGACCACATCACGGATTGGATCACCGCCCAAACCGGCAAGGGTCTGAAGTTTGAGTCGGTCGATTTCAAGCCGGCCGCAATTCAGGTCACCGGGGACGTTGCGGTGACCTCTTACTGGGAGACGTTTCGATGGGTCGACAAGGATGGGAATGGGGCCACGCGCGGGACGCGAATCATGCATACCTGGCTCCGATCCGGGAAAAATTGGCAAATTATCGGTGGCATGTCGATGCCAGAGTCGACAGCTCCATTGAAGCGAGATTAGGCACCAAGAGGAGCGATCGTTAGCCCGGAAGGGCGCCCTTCTGAAGCGTTGCCTGACAATTTTGACTGATGGAAACAACCAACGCCATCCTGCTCCGCAAACGGAAGCTGAGCGACACCAGTCTGATCGTATTGTGGTGCACGGAATCGTTAGGCTGCATCGAGACCGTGGCGAAAGGAGCGCGCCGGCCGAAAAGCGCTTTCGCTGGGCGACTCGATCTCTTTTTTGAGGCGGAGATTCAGATCAAGCGCAGCCGGAAGTCGAATCTACATACGCTGACCGAAGCGGTATTACGCAATCCGTTTGGCGGAATCCGAGAAAATTACCTCCGCATGCAGACAGCTTCCTACTTCGTGGAACTGGTCGACATCAGCACCGCGCCGGAACATTCGGTGCCGGAGCTTTTCCATTTGTTGCAGCGCGCCTTTGGTTTTCTCGATACGCGGGACGCGACCCTGCGCGCAGTCCGGCATTTCGAAACCGAGCTGGCGCGCCTCAATGGAGTCCACGATGCCGCCACGCTGAAAAGCGATCCGGCCGCGGCTCTCGGTGCGCTCTTTGGGCGCCTGCCCCGCGGACGTCCCGCCCTGCTCAAGGCACTGAGGTAATTTTCCGGTAACAAAACTTCTGGCCAGCGGCCAGCCGCTCGTTAACGTCGTGGGGCCATGAAAAGCCACCTTCTTCTTGCCGCTGTCTTCTGTAGCGGTCTCCTTACAGCCAACGCCGACGACACTTACAAGATCGATCCGGTCCATTCTTCGATCAATTTTAAGGTGCGGCACTTCTTCAGTTACGTGAACGGCAGCTTTAAAAAGTTCGAGGGCACGATCAATGTCGATCCAACTCATCCGGAAAAATCTTCCGTTATGGCAACGATCGATGCGGCAAGCGTTGACACGAAGAACGACAAGCGGGACGAAGATCTGCGAGGCCCAGATTTTTTTGATGCGGCGAAATACCCGACGATCACCTTCAAGAGCAAAAGCGTGAAGCAAACCGGCGCCGGCAGCGGCGATATCGTGGGTGATCTGACGATGCATGGCGTGACGAAAGAGATCACCTTGCACGTCAAGTTCCTTGGCAAAGGCAAAGGTATGGGAGGTAAGGCAATAAGTGGCTGGCAGGTCACGCCCGAGCCGATCAAGCGGAGCGAATACAGCCTGAATTGGAGCAAAATGGTCGAGGGCACCGCGGTCGTGGGAGACGAGATCATGATTTCGATCGATATCGAGGCGGACAAAGCGCCCTAACGAATTTGCGGGTCACCGGTCCAAAAAAATCGGCGCAAGATCGTAGTGTCGCGCAGCGCCTTTAAGGCTCCGATGTGAACGTTATCCCCCCGGGCGGGGAGCAGGCGCGCTAAACTGAGGAAAATTCGTTATGGCAATCGAGGTGACAGAGAAAACTGGCGGCGAGCTGGAAGTCTCGCTCACGGACAAGCTGGTCAAGAAAGACTACGACACGTTTGTGCCAGCAGTAGACCGCGCGATCGAGCGCTACGGCAAGGTTCGGATGCTCGTCGTGATGCATGATTTCCATGGCTGGACCGCCAGCGCAGCGTGGGAGGATACCAAGTTCGGTCTGCGCCACTTCCGCGATATCGAGCGCCTGGCTATGGTCGGCGAAACAGCCTGGCAGCACGGAATGGCTATTTTTTGCAAGCCCTTTACCACCGCCTCGGTCCGTTATTTCACTCATGATCAGATCGAAGCCGCTCGCGCCTGGCTGGGGAAAACTGGGGAGTGAGGTCGCCGTTCGTGCCACCGCGGCTCCAGTTGCATCTATTCGTGCCGCCGCTTCATCCTTAGAGCGGCTGACTGAAAACGATCGGGTGAGGGGCTGACGAATGTCATTTACCTACGAGGATAAAGAGCTCCGCTGCGAAGGCGTCGCTTTCGCCGAAATCGCGGCGCAGGTGGGCACGCCGTTTTATCTCTATTCCGCGGAGCAACTCCGGGAGAATTTCAACGCCTACCGGAGCGCCTTTGCAGCGGCGGACGCCACGGTCTGCTTTGCGGTCAAGTCATGTTCCAACATTGCGATTCTCAAGTTGCTCAATGCCGCAGGGGCTGGCGCCGACACCGTTTCTGGCGGAGAGATTCAGCGCGCTCTAAGGGCGGGGATCGCTCCGGAAAAAATCATCTTTTCCGGGCTTGGGAAAACGAGGGATGAAATCGCTTTCGCCCTCGACTCAGAAATTGGCCAACTCAACGTCGAGTCGATAGAAGAGTTGGAAATCATCAACCACATTGCCGCGGTCGGGAAGACTAAGGCGAGGATTTCCGTGCGAGTGAACCCGGACGTCGATGCCGGCACTCACGACAAAATTTCGACGGGCAGGAAGACAGACAAATTCGGGATCCCCTGGACCGAAGCCTGGGAGGCTTGTCAAAGAGCTCGGACCTTGGCGCACTTAAAGGTGGAAGGCGTGGCGTGCCATATCGGAAGCCAGATCACTGAGACCAAGCCATTCAATGACGCATTTGCGAAGGTTACGAACTTGGCCCGTGAGTTACAAGCCGACGGCTTTGACTTAAAGCGCATCGACTTCGGGGGCGGATTGGGGATTAGGTACCAGGGTGAAAATCCAATTGGGATTACAGAGTACGCCACGTTAGTCATGAATCATGTGCGACCGCTGGGCCTCCAGCTTTTCCTCGAGCCGGGCCGTTCCATTTCCGCCTCCGCTGGGGCGCTAGTCTCAGAAGTCCAGTTCATCAAGCATACCGAAGGCAAAAGCTTTGCCATTCTCGACGCCGGCATGAATGACCTTGCGCGGCCCGCAATTTACGGTGCTTACCATGAGATCGTCCCAGTGCGTCAGCGCGACACGGAAGAATCGTATGACTTCGTCGGGCCGGTCTGCGAGTCGTCGGATATTTTCGGGAGTAACCGCCGGGTCACGAAACTGGAGTCCGGGGATCTTGTCGCGATCCTAAATGCCGGGGCTTACGGAGCTGCGATGTCGTCGAACTACAACACCCGGGCTCTGCTTCCTGAAGTGATGGTCGATAACGACCAATTCAAGACCATACGGGAACGCCAGAGTTTCGAAGCGATCGTGGCTCTCGAACGATATTAAAGCGCCGTCGCGGTGAGGATCCGCGCGATTTGAGAAGTCTTTTCGATCGCCAAAGATAGAATAAGGTGTCTTTACCAAGTGCTCCACCATTGTGGCGGCGTCGAATGCTCGACCCAAAGAAACGGCGTCTTCACCGAGTCGGGGGGACCCACCCAAGAGGATAGATTTCAAAGGTCTCTCACGGTCGGTCAAAAGGTCCCCCCAGCATCGGTTCGTTTCTTAACCCAATCGGAACATTACTGTAACATGACTGACACATAGCTGAGTCTTCCCCGGAGGACATCGTCCTAGTCCATAAAATTGGCATATACGCGGTAACTATGGCGTCCGCCATGCAAACGTAACAATCCCGTGCTTGAGGGGGTGGTTTGCGAAATCATAATGAGCGCGATGCATTGGTGGAAATCAAACAGCCTTCGGGCTTCGCCTGCTTCGGTCCGCAGAAGCCTTTCGAGACTGGTCGTGCCAGCCTCGGTTCTGGTCGCGACCGCGTCTTCCATCTATGCGGCTGCCACGACTTCTCCTTACCCAGCGAGTCAAAGCAGGACGGCCGGTTCCATCTACATTCGAGAATATCGCGTCCAGGGTGCTCGCCAATTGTCGCGAACGGAGATCGAGGAAGCAGTCTATCCATTTCTCGGGCCGGGCCGCACCGCAGCGGATGTCGAAGAGGCCCGTGCCGCTCTCGAGAAGGCCTTTAAGGAGAAGGGCTATCAGACTGTGGTCGTGCAGATCCCAGCTCAATCGGCGGCTGGGGGGGTTGTTTACCTCGAGATTGTGGAGAACAAGGTGGGACGTCTTCGGGTCAAAGGTTCGCGTTATTTTTCACCTAAACAAATCAAGAAGGAAGCGCCCTCTCTCGCCGAAGGCACCGTGCCGAACTTCAACGAAGTCACCCGTGACATCGTCGCTCTCAACCAATTGGCTGACCGGAAAGTCACCCCGTCGCTCCGCACCGGGCTTATTCCCGGAACTGTCGATATCGATCTCGAGGTACAGGACACGCTTCCGTTACACGGGAGCATCGAGCTAAATAATCGCTATAGCGCGGGCACGACTCAGTTGCGAATCAACGGGGCGGTCAGCTATAACAATCTCTGGCAGTTGGGACATTCGGTTGGGTTTAGTTTTCAACTCGCGCCCGAGCGACTGGCGGACGCGAAGGTTTTTTCCGGTTACTATCTGGCCAGGATCCCTGGGGTTAGTTGGCTGAGCCTGCTTCTGCAGGGGACAAAACAAGACAGTAACGTCTCCACCCTGGGTGGAGCGGCTGTAGCCGGACGGGGCGAAATTCTGGGCGGGGGCGCCACTATTCTGCTGCCCGCGGGGAAAGACTTCTATCAAAGCTTCAATTTCGGAGTCAGCTATAAGCATTTTGACCAGGACCTCACGGTTGGCGATCAAATAGTGGTGACTCCAATCACATATTATCCACTGACTCTGACTTATAGTGCGACCTGGGCAAAGAAACATTCGGCGACCGCGCTAAACGCCGGTCTGATCTTTGCTGTTCGGGGGACAGGTAGTGATGAGGCGGAGTTCGATTTCAACCGATTCGAAGCGGGAGGAAACTTCTTCTATTTCAAAGGCGATCTCGGCCACACTCACGACCTTCCCAAAGATTTTCAGATCTTCGGGAGAATAGCGGGGCAGGTCTCGGACCAGCCGCTGGTGAATAGTGAGCAGTTCAGCCTCGGTGGATTGGCTACCGTTCGCGGTTACCTTGAATCAGAGGTCTTGGGTGACAACGCCATTAGCGGTTCGCTCGAGCTTCGGAGCCCGTCGCTTCTCAGGGGTCCGTCGGAGAAAAGCCAATTGCGGCTCTACGCTTTTGCCGAGGGCGGCGCTGTCTTCGTCGAAAAACCATTACCGGATCAGCAGTCGTCCTTCCAACTCGCAAGCTTGGGGGTTGGAAGTCGTCTTCTTCTTTTTGGTCACGTCAACGCTTCTCTCGATTTTGGCCTGCCGCTTATCAGCCAGACCGCGACCGACGCGTTTGATCCTTTGCTCGTCTTCCGCGTTTGGGCGGATTTTTAGTCAGGACATAGAATCATGAAGAGGAAAGTTTCTTACACAGTGTTGGTTGGACTCGTCTTGACTGGAGTTTTCACGAGCAGAGTTGAGGCGAAATGGTGGAACAGCGATTGGACGATTCGGAAAAAGATCGTCCTCAACACGACGGCTAAAGGGACGCCCATTGCACGACCGGTCGGGCCAACCGCAATTCTTGTTCGCCTGCATGATGGCAATTTTCAATTCGCCGCAGCGAAGGAAGATGGGAGCGACCTCCGCTTTATCGCCGCCGACGATAAGAGCATTCTCTCGCATCAGATTGAAAAGTTTGACTCGCTCCTCGGGGAAGCCTTCGTCTGGGTCACTGTCCCGGACCTAAAGCCTGACGCTCCGACGACCATTTCACTCTATTATGGCAACACCGGTGCTACCGCCATCAAAGCGGAGAACGCCAAAGGTACGTTCGACGCCGATACCGTTCTAGTTTATCACTTTTCAGAGAAAGCTACTCCGCCCGTTGACTCCTCCGCAGGAGGCAACAGTGGCCAGGGCAACGGGGTTCCGGCTGAGGGCTCGATCATTGGAACCGGGTTACGACTGACGGGAAGTAACACCATTACCATTCCGCCGTCGCTTTCGCTCGCCTGGACGCAGGGAGGGGCAATGACTTGGGTCGCCTGGCTGAAACCGGCAACCTTGCAGAAAAACGCTATCATCTACAGCCGCCGGGATGGATCCAGTGCTTTTGTCATTGGGATGGATAACGGAATACCGTTCGTCGACGTCAACGGCCTACGGAGCGGCGCGGGTCCACCTCTCGCAGCCGATACCTGGCACCACCTTGGCCTCACCGCGGCGAACGGAAAAGTTACCCTTTATCTGGATGGCGAACCATACGCAACACTTGACGCTGCCCTCCCCGCAATGAACTCGGCCGGTGTGATTGGCGGCGATACGGCCGGCGCCGACTCAGCAAACAACGGCGCTGAAGGTTTTGGCGGAGAGATGGACGAGTTGGAAATCTCAAAGGTCGCCCGTTCGGCCGATTTCATTAAGGTCAAAGCGATCGATCAGGGCGGCGACAAGTCGAACAAGCTGATCAGCTACGAGCCCGATGAGCAGAGAACCACATGGTTTAGCGGAGGTGGGACTATTTCTGTCCTGGTTAGCTCCCTGACTGTGGATGGTTGGATCGTCATTGTCGTCCTGGCTCTCATGGCCTGTATGAGTTGGTGGGTCATGGTAACCAAAATCCGCTATCTCAACGAAATCAGTAAAGGCAATGCGCTCTTTATGAAGGAATGGAAAAGAGTCGCGGATGATCTGACTGTACTGGACGAAGCCGACGCCGGGGAATTTCATTCCATGGGCGGAAAGATTAACAAAGAAGCACAGCGCGCGATACACAACGCCTCTGTCTACCACATCTACCATCTCGGAGTCGAAGAGATCCGACACCGTCTGGCTGCAGACAATGCTGCGGAAGGCACTCGCAAAGGTTTGGCCGGCCGTTCCATCCAGGCGATCCGTGCGACCTTGGACGGCGGTCTGGTCAGAGAGACACAAAAGATCAACCGTCTTATTGTTTTACTGACGATTTGTATCTCAGGCGGTCCGTTTCTCGGACTGCTTGGAACGGTCATAGGGGTCATGATCACGTTCGCGGCCATCGCGGCTGCCGGCGATGTCAATGTCAACGCCATTGCTCCCGGAATTGCGGCGGCACTGCTTGCAACGGTCGCAGGTTTGGCGGTCGCGATTCCCGCTCTCTTTGGCTACAATTACATTATCTCGCGAGTTAAGGACGCGAAGGACGATATGGTCATTTTCATCGACGAGTTCGTCACAAAAACGGCGGAATTCTATCGCGAGACTCCGACTCCGCAAAGAAGCCGATCTGATTTATTCCAGGAAAGTATCACCTAGGGCGATTCAAGCGCTTCCCGAATGCAACTCCAAGAAGAGAAACCGTATGACGATATTAACATCACCCCGATGTTGGACCTGGCCTATGTGCTTCTGGTCATATTTATCCTCATGACTACGGCTACGGTCCAGGGACTCAAGGTAAATCTTCCGAAAGCCAGCTCGTCTCCCAGTTTGGCCAAACCGAAGACAAAAGCGATTACCCTCAATAACGAAGGCAAGATTTTTCTGGATACCGTTCCGGTGACTCTGCAAGAGCTGGAGCAACGCCTTAATCAACAAAAAGCGCAAACGCCCGATTTTCCGGTCATTGTTCGCGGCGATAGCCTGACGCAGTATCAAGGAGTGATGGATGTGCTTGACGTGCTCGGACGTCTTGGCATCTCGCAGGTCGGTCTGGCCACGAAGCCGCAGGCCAAGTAGGTCGTCCGAAAAAGCATGCCTCCACCGATCATATGGCGATTAACGATATCGACGAACCGGGCTTTTTCCGACAGAACCGCATTGGCCTCATTGTCACCGCGGTGGTCCTGGTGGGCGCGGGCTTTCTGGTTTTCAAATTTGTCCAAAGCAACAAGGGCGTGCCGCGGCGAGCTCCGGAGCTGGTTATGATCAAGCTGCCGCCACCGCCGCCACCGCCGCCAACTCCGCCGCAGCAGCCGACCCCGGAGAAGATGGTTGAGCAACACGAGGAAAAAATTGAAATACCGGATGAAAAACCTAAGGACGAGCCACCGAAACCGCCTGACGAACCACCGATTGGAACGGGGATAAAGGGCGATGGTCGCGGAGATAGCTTTGGTCTTACTGGATCGTCCGGGAACGGGTTGGGCGGAGGCGGGGGCAGCCGGTTTGATTGGTACGCGGGACAGGTGCAGCGGAGGATCGCCGACGCTATGCGCGATAATAGCGCGACTCGAGAGGCTACTCTGAGCGTCAAGGTGCGGGTCTGGGCGGATAATTCGGGCCGAATTACCCGGGCCGAGCTGGTTGGTTCCACGGGCGACGGCTCATTGGATGAGACTCTTAGGAATCAAGTCCTGACCGGACTGCAGGTAAGTGAAGGACCCCCGGATGGCATGCCAATGCCAATATTGCTCCGCCTAACCGCCCGACGCCCACGGTAAACTAGCAATTACAGAAAGCTTCTTCGATATGTTTTACCTTCAGACTAATTTGCCATACAAAGCGTTGCTTGTGGCTTTCGCGAGTATTTGGCTTAACCTGATCGCGCGAGCGGCCGAGCCCGCCGCATCTCCGACGGCGTCCGATCTACTCGCCGCTCCGGTTCGAATAGGAGAGACACCGGTTGAAAGGGTCTCCAGTCCTTCGTTCAACCCCTCAACTGATCTAACTCCGCAGGGAGAGGCGTCAGCACCGTCAGCACCGTCGGTAGAAGTCCCAGAGCCTCCGTCAATCACCCCCTCGCCGGTACCTGGCGCGGCATCCGCCCGCCCGTCCCAGAACGTCACGATTAACTTGATTAATCGATTAGTGGAGCGTGGCGTTCTCACAAAACAAGATGCCGACGAGCTCATCCAGCAGGCAGAAGAAGATGCCGCCACGGCCCGCGCCCAAGCCGCCGCCGCCGCGGCGCCGACTCTTTCGGCGCCGACGGACGACGAAGTCCGTGTGACCTATGTACCTGAAGTGGTTAAGGCGCAGATTCGCGATGAAATCAAACAGGAGGTCATTGACCAGGCACGCGAAGAACATTGGGCCGCCCCCAATCGGTTTCCAGAGTGGGTCTCACGCTTCCAGCCGTTCGCAGACATCAGGATTCGCTATGAAGGGGACTTCTACCCTCCAGGCAACGATAACACGGGCGCTTTTCCAAACTTCAACGCGATTAACACCGGCCCTCCGTTTGATGTGACCGGGACGGTCTTTTCGCCGCAATATAATGTGGACCAGGACCGCAATCGCTTCAGGTTGCGGGCGCGTGCCGGGGCCGCGATGGACTTGGGAGGAGGCCTTTCGGCCGGTCTCAGAATCGCGACCGGAGAAGACAATTCACCGGTGACAACTAACCAAACTCTGGGCGTGGCCAACAACCGGCAGGGTGGAAATTTCAGCAAGTTCGAGCTCTGGCTGGATCGAGCCTTTATCAGTTACGAGGCAGGAGGAACGCCGGAAGAGGATTTTGTCGCCAGCGTCGGCCGGTTCGACAATCCGTTTTTCGCGACGACGATGATTTGGGATGATGATCTCGGCTTCGACGGCCTCGCCTTGCAGGGCAGGTATGAGGTTGTTAAGGGTGTCACACCCTTTTTCACCGCCGGCGCATTCCCGGTTTTCAATACCGATCTCAACTTTTCGACCAATCGGCCGGAAAAGTTTCCGAGCGAAGACAAATATCTCTTCGGGGGACAGTTGGGCGCGACGTGGTCGATCAACAGGGATTTTACGACCAAGCTCGCAGTTGCTTACTACTATTTCGAAAATATCGAAGGCCGACTCTCGGATCCGTTTACTCCATTGACCGCATCCGACCAGGGAAATACTGACGACAGCCGGCCCTCTTTCGCCCAGCGAGGAAATACCTATTTCCCGATCCGGGATATCGTCCCGACGGCCGATAACGACTTCGGCACGATTGATCAATTTCAATATTTTGGACTGGCGACGCCCTTTCATGATTTGGCAATTACCGGACAGGTGGACTACAGCCATTATGATCCGGTCCACTTCGCCCTTCAGGGTGAGTTTATTACCAACCTCGCCTTCAATGAGAATCACATCAACGCAATCGCGGTTAACAACCGTGGACCCAACTCCGTCTCCGGGGCGGTGGGTAACTTTGAAGGCGGGAACAAGGCCGGGATCGTCGAGCTTCGGGCGGGCTCGCCGGCGCTCGATCATCGCTGGGCCTGGATCGTCGGTATCGGGTATCGCTATGTGGAGTCCGACTCAGTAGTAGATGGATTTGCCGACTCGGATTTTGGCGGAGGGGGCACGAACCTGCAGGGTTACACGGTGAGCGCCTCGCTCGCTCTCTCCCCGCACGCCTGGGTTACGCTCCGCTGGTTGAGCGCCGATAGCATCGCGGGGCCGACTTATAAGAATGATATTGTCCAGTTCGACCTCGGAGCCAAGTTCTAATCATGCGTATTCGTCCATTAGTTTTACCTCTTGTTGTAACGATAACTTTGATTATCGCGAGGCCTCTGATGGCTGCCGACCAAGCGGCCGCAGACAATCGAATGCGCGAGGCACTCCGCAACACAATGTTACAGCTCCGCAGTTGTGAGAATGAAAGGGCCACTTTGCAGGCGGCCAAAACTGCAGCGGACGATGCTAATAAAAGTTTGACCGCAGAGGTCGATTCCCTCAAAGCCAAGTCAAGCAAAGTGGAAAAAGCGGTCGCGGAGCAGGCGGTCGAAATCGAAAAGTTCAAATCTGCGATCGAGAAATGGCAGGCGGCCTATAAGCAGGCCACTGACCTGGCGGGAAACAAGGAAGCGGAAAGAGCCAAGTCGGCTGAGAAGGTCGTTTTGCTGCAGCGACAGGTTGAAGATTTGCAAAGAAAGAACGCCTCCTTGTTTCAGGTCGGAAACGAAATTCTCACTCGCTACGAACATTACGGTCTGGGCGATGCCCTGCGCGCGAAGGAGCCTTTCACCGGTATCACGCGAGTGAAACTCGAAAATCTGGTTCAGGATTACCGGGACGAACTGGCCGATCAGAAAGTTAAACCGTAGAGCGTCCGATCGCCCCGAAGGTCATTTTTACACAATCGTAACAAAGGCCGGATTGTATTGCCGTCTCGATTTGCGACGGTCGCGCAGTGTCATTTTAAGGCGTCTTTGGGCCGCCGGATTTAACGCCGATTTCCGTTATGCCTCACTCTCCCGCGCTTCGTCACTCTTCACTTGCTCATTGCATTTTCAGGATTGTCTTTGCCCTGGCAGTGGCGATCTCGCCACCGCAGGCGATCGACGCCGGTGATATCTTGCGTGGAGGCGCTACCTTCGGTGCCGCGCCCGGCCCCAACAAAACCGGCGGAGCCGTCCCTCCTGTAACGAGCGGTGGGAATACCAGCGGTCAGGACGCGCTCGCCAGAACAACACAGGCTGTTCAGGCGGTGCGAGCCATGCAAGCGACGGCGCATGACGCCGCCATCCGCGGGGCCGCGAACCTGGGTTTGGATCCCAATCATCCGGGTTTTGTTTTGCCGAATGTTCCGAACGGCCTGGTCGTAGGTGGGTTGCAGGTGGCACCGGGCGTTCCAGCAAAGCTCTCCGCGCCCGCACCGGGCGAAGACTCCAGTTTATGGCAGGGGGCAAACCTCCCGACTCAGACCGTGAGCGACGGGCAAACCAGAGTAAACATCAAGCAAACCGCGCAACAGGCGCTCTTGAATTGGGAAACCTTCAACGTCGGCAAACAGACAACAGTCAACTTTGATCAGACTGCGGGCGGATCCAATGCGAGTGAATGGATCGCTTTCAACACGATCGCAGACCCATCGGGCAGACCTTCTCAGATCCTGGGCTCGATCGATGCCGTTGGTCAGGTGTACCTCTTGAATCAGAACGGCATCATTTTTGGCGGATCGTCACAGGTTAACGTGCATACCCTGACCGCGTCGTCTCTCCCGATTAACACCAACCTGGTGAGTAGGGGATTGCTTAATAATCCTGACGAGCAGTTCCTCTTTTCGGCCTTGCCAATTCCTGTCCTTCCCAATGGGGGAACCTTGCCCGCCTTCGAACCTCCTGCCCCGCCTAATACTCCTAGCGGTCTGGTCGGCGATGTCACTGTCCAGGCGGGAGCGACGCTGACGAGCCCGTCCACGGCCGACCATGTCGGAGGGCGCATCGCCTTGCTGGGGCTAAACACGACCAATAACGGCACTATCTCTACTCCCGATGGCCAGACTATTTTGGCAGCGGGCCAGCAAGTGGCCTTCACCGCGCATCCGACCACAGACCCAAGTCTGCGGGGATTGGACGTCTTCGTCGGCCAGGTCAGCCCCTACGGCAGCGCGGCGACGAATGGCGGGTTGATTGATGCCCCGCGGGCCAACGTCACATTGGCTGGGCAGAACGTCAGCCAGATGGGTGTAATCAATAGCTCTACCTCAGTCTCGCTTAATGGCAGAATCGATCTTTTGGCGGCTTATAATGCTGTCGTATCCATTCCCCCAGGGGTCAGTCCTGTCGCGGTGCTTGATTCAACGGCGTCCGGCCTTCTTACGCTGGGTCCGGGCAGTGTTACCAACGTCCTTCCGGAGGTGGATAGCACCGAACGAATCGTCGGTACTCAGTTGGCCCTTCCTTCACAGGTAAACCTGCAAGGAAAAGCCGTCCATTTCGAGAACGATGCCTTCCTCGTCGCGCCGAACGCGGAAGTCAAGGTCGGCGCGGGCAGCTGGCTTCCATTCAATAACAGATATTCCTTTTTTGCCACAGACGGGCAGATTTACTTGGAAACGGGTGCGATGATTGATGTTTCCGGTTCCGCGGCTGTAACTGCCTCCGTCAGCGAAAATATCATTCCTGTGCAGTTGCGCGGCTCCGAGTTGGCCAACTATCCGCTGCAACGCGATGGCGCGTTACGGGGGCAGACGATCATGATCGACATCCGGCAGACCGGGACTTACAACGGCATTCCATACGTCGGGACGCCCCTTGCGGATACATCCGGATACGTTGCGCTGGTCGACCGCACGGTTGGTGAGCTTACTACTGCCGGAGGTAGCGTTAGTTTGACTGCTGGCGATTCGGTCGTCATTCAACCGGGTGCGGCCGTGAACGTGTCGGGCGGTTGGATCGATTACACCGGTGACGTTGTTCAGACCACCAGGGTTGTCTCCGGAGGCCGAATTTTTGACATCTCGCAGGCGACGCCGGATCGCATTTATCAGGGCATCTACGGCGGGGGAGTCGAAAGTCACCCAAAATGGGGCATTTCTGAAACGCGGACAAATCCCCTGGCAAGCGCTGGGCAGTATGAAGACGGCTATCTTCAAGGCGGCAACGGCGGTTCGCTCACGATCAGCGCTTCAAGTATGGCGCTCGATGGTCAGTTTCTTGGGACAACCATAGTGGGACCTCGGCAGCGCGTCACACCGCCAGGGCTCAGTACGCTCTCGCTCGCCTTCGAATCACGACTTGCGTCCAATCCGAAT
Organism: uncultured Verrucomicrobiae bacterium; assembly: GCA_963720895.1. Classification (GTDB taxonomy): domain Bacteria; phylum Verrucomicrobiota; class Verrucomicrobiia; order Chthoniobacterales; family UBA10450; genus Palsa-1392. The sequence goes on along the minus strand of CAVRGZ010000002.1, from coordinate 266,063 downwards.
CTCTTCATTTCGAACCTGCCGCCTGCGATTACGTTTTCCAACCGTGGCATCCAGGAGCCGGCGAACGCCTTTGCCCTGGATAACAACCTGCCGTTGCCTTTGCGGGAGGATCGTCAATCCGAAGTTATTCTTTCCCCTACTTTGTTCACAAGCAGCGGATTCGGGAGCCTGTCGATCACAAACAGTGACGGCGACGTCACTCTCCCGGCGAACGTTTCACTTACGACCCCAGCCGGAGGCTCTCTTACGATTTCGGCTGCCAATCTGGATCTGGAAGGCGACATCACTGCACCCGGGGGCGCGTTAATCTTCAATGTCTACGATTTTTCACCTTATGAGTTTGCGATCCTTGGGGAAACACCTGGAGCCACTTCCCCACCGGCTGATCCTGCCCGCGGTCACTTCACCCTTGGGGCGGGAGCTTTCTTGAACGCCACGGGCATGTTGGCCGATGATCGCTCGGGCATCTTTGCACCGGAGACTTTCCCTTTGGTCACTACTGGCGGCTCAGTGACTATCAAAAGCTATGATGCCGACCTTCGAGCCGGCAGTCGCATCGACGTCTCCGGGGGGGGCGAGGTGGATTCCGCCAATATTGCCAGCTATGGCAACGGCGGATCGATTGTTATTCAGGCTGGCAAAGACCTCGAAGTCTCAGCCCTGCTCGGTGGAGAACTGACTCTTGACGCGGTCCTGAGCGGGTATGGCGGCGGGAATCTGGGAGGGTCACTCACTATCCAGGCGCCGGCCGTACAGATTGGCGGGCAGACAAGCGACGCAAACACACTGCTCCTCGATCCCGAGTTTTTCAGCCATGGCGGCTTTGGCAGTTTCACGCTCACGGGCTTGGGGGCGCCGACCGAGACAATGGATAATTATCTACCCGCAGTGACAATCGCGCCGGGGACGGTAATCCAGCCGATTGCCTTGAGTCAGTTTGTCGATCCAAATATCGCGCCGGCCGACGGATTGGTCCTCACCCAAACATTGCTTCCGCAGGCGCTGCGAACGCCCGTCAGCCTGGCCTTTAAAGCTCCCGGTGTTACCGACAACTTCACCAACACGCTGATAGTTCGGGGCGACTTTCTGATGGAAAAAGGCTCTTCAATTGTTACTGACCCGAAAGCGAGCGTCACAATCAGTGGCAATACGGCCGCGGTTCTGGGAAGTATCACTGCGCCCGCTGGCGTGATCAGTGTAACGGGCGGTTCGAACTCGAGTAACCTGTTTTTTCAAAAGTCGGGAGTGCCACTCGCCACGGTTGACCTCGGACCTGAGAGCAGGCTTTCCACCGCTGGGGTCACGCTCCTCACGCCCAACTCGCTGGGCTTTCGGACGGGATCAGTATTGGATGGCGGGACGATCACGCTCTCTGGCAATATCGTAGCCGAAGGCGGCTCGATCATCGATGTGTCTGGCGCGACTGACTCTTTGGATGTCTTGCCAGGCTTCAGCGGAGCGCCGGTGCCGACTGATCCCACGGCACCGCTTTTCGTTCGGACGCGGATCGATAGCAATGGAGGCTCTCTCCTTTTCGCGGGCGGACAGGAGGTGTTTACCGACGCGACGCTGATTGGTAATGCAGGTGGCCAGTCGGCAGTCGGCGGAGCATTGACAATCTTTTCGGGCCGTTTTGTGGATCCGGCCATCGCCGAGGAACCGACGCCGCTGGACGTTAACATAGAAGTCACCCAGGCGGGTCCATCGATCCCAGTCTCGTTCTATCCTGGAGACGAGACGGCGATCGGCAATGCTGTAATCGATGCTGACGGACAAGCGATCCCAGGGTTAGGTCATTTTGTTGCTGCTAGTTTTAACCGGAGCGGCTTTGCCTCGCTCACACTAAAAGACACAGTGGGATTTGTCGGTCCCGTTACGATCAACGCGGGCGGCAGCCTGACTGTTGGCACGGGTGGGGTCGTCTACGCCGATGGGAATGTTCACCTCAATGGATCGTCAGTCATTCTTGGTCAGCCGTTCCTGCCCCCGGTTGCGCCGGAGGATCAGGTAGCGCCGTTTTTCGTCAACAATTCGCCATTTTATTTTTCGCCCACCCACGGCTCTGGCGTGCTGAATGTATCTGGCAGCCTGATCGAGATCGGCAATCTTTCATTACAAAACATCGGGACGGCTAACCTGACGGCTACAAATGGCGACATTCGGGGCGACGGCACCTTTGATGTGGCCGGAAATATTTCACTCACGGCTGGCCAGATTTATCCTCTTACGGAGGTAACATTTAACATTGCCGCATTCGACTATGACCTGGATGGAGTCATGCAAAACGGAGCGGTGAAGATCGCGCCTGCGGGTGATCGTTTTCTGCCGCTCTCTGCCGGGGGCACCCTGAACATCTTTGCCAATACGATTAGTCAGGGGGGAGTCTTACGAGCACCGATTGGTAGCGTTAATATCGGGAGCAGCGACTTTTCCAACGAAGCGGTAGATCCTATTTCAAACCTGCCGTTCACTTCGACCGATCGCCTTATTCTGGCGCCGACAGCCGTTGCCTCCGCCTCTGCGGTGGATCCGACTACCGGCCAGGCTCTTATCATCCCGTATGGAACCGACAGCAATGGAACCTCATGGATTGATCCGGCCGGTATCGATATCACAGCCGGCGGTGGACCAGTGAAGAGAGTTACGGTGACCGCGACGACTGTGGTCGACGAAGCGGGGGCAACAGTTGACTTACGCGGAGGGGGCGATCTTTTCGCCTATCGCTTTGTTCCGGGCCTCGGTGGGACGGTGGACATTCTCGGATCCCCCACCAGCTATGCGATCGTGCCTGGATACGGCGCAAACTATGCACCGATCGATCCAGGATACGCCAACAGTAGCCTTGCCAGCGGTGACCAGATTTACCTCAACGCAAGTGCCGCCTTGCCGGCCGGCGTCTACACACTGTTACCGGCGCGGTATGCTCTTCTCCCAGGTGCTGTTCTCGTCACCGCGCAAAGCACGACCCCGAACGATGCGGTTCTGCGCCTGGACGGTTCCAGTTTGGTCTCCGGCTACCGATTCAATGCTTTTACCGGTCAACCGCAAAAGCAGCCTTTGCTCACGGCTTTCGAGGTCGCTCCGCAGTCCGTCGTGCAGGCTCGGGCGGAATACGACAGCTTCTCAGCCAATGATTTTCTTAGGAATGGTGCCTTGGCGAACGATGCCGCGGTTCCCCGCTTACCGATCGATTCCGGTCAGTTGGTCCTCGCGGCCACCGGCGCGCTCAGCGTGAGCGGAAACGTCCTGGCGCAAGCTCCCGAAGGCGGCCGCGGGGGCTTGGTCGATATCAATACGCCGGATGATATTCTCATCGCCGGCCCAGGCGCAGTCGCTCCATTGGGAAGCCTGATGCTCGATGCGGCGGAGCTTAGCACCTTTGATTCCGAGAGCCTTTTGATTGGCGGGCTGCGACAAAACACCCCTGCTGGCACTGAGGTCTCGGTCTCGAGTAATAACATCGTCGTGAACAATGTTGACAGTCCGCTAAGTGGCTCCGGAATTGTTCTGGCCGCGAAAAATAGTATTACTCTTACAGCTGGCTCGGTTGTGGAACAATCGACTGGGGCCGCAACGGCTACGGCCGACACCTTAATCCTGGGTGACGACGCCCTACCGGGTAGTGGGAATGGCGTAATACTCCGCGTGAGCAGTGACTCGACCGCGGCAATTTCGCGAAAAGGGGTGGACGGGTCAACTAGTCCGACGCTGACAGTCGCGACGGGTGCGATGATTCAAGGGGCCGGCATCATACTCGATTCGACTGCGGCAACCTCGTTGGATCCGACCGCGATCTTGAGTGGCGATTCGATCGCTCTCGACAGCGGCCAGATCAGTATTCAGCTGGATGACCCAGGTAGCCTCCAACCAACCACGGGACTTGTTCTGTCGGGATTGGCCTTGCAAAGCCTCCAAGCCAGTGCCCGAGCCCTGTCTCTTTTGAGTTATTCATCCCTGGATATCTACGGCACGGGTCAGGTCGGATCTTCCTCGGTTGCAAGCCTCGCCTTACACGCCGGACAAATTCGGAGTTTCAACAATGGCGGTGGTGACGTTACTTTCGCGGCCCAGGATATTTCGCTTGATAACAGTGCCAATGGTCAGGCGGTGCCTTCTCTTGAAGCGACTCGCGGCACGCTGACGTTCGCTGGAAATACGATTCATCTGGGTAGCGGCACGCTTGAAATCGATCAATTCGCGAACACCGCGTTGCTCGCCGATGGTGGCGTCTTATTTGCAGGGGGAGGAACGCTTAACTCACAGGGAAATTTGAACCTGGTGGCTCCCGTAATCACGGGCTCGACAGCCGCGGGCTACACCCTATCGACGGCGGGTGCCCTTAACTTCGAGGCGCCGGCGGATCCGTCTTTGGCGACCGTTTCTGGCGGTTTGGGAGCAAGCCTCACGCTGGTCGGTGCAAGCGTTGTCGAGAACGGCGACATCGATCTGCCAAGCGGCAATCTGATCATTCAGGCCAACGGGGCTTTACCTGGAAGCGATCTCATGATTGGAGGCCATCTCGATGTTTCGGGCACGACGCAGACATTCTATGATCTCGTCAAATATACCAATGGCGGGCAGATCGATCTGAGAGCAAACACGGGCAACATCCAGGTTGCGTCGAATGCTGTGATCACCGTCGCGGCTCCACAGAACGGCGATGCTGGTTCGCTCATCATGAGCGCGGTGAGCGGCAACCTTATCACTGCCGGGACCCTGATTGGAACGGGAGGAGCCGGGGGAAATTTTGACTTGGACATCGGCAGCCTGGCCAGGACCGCGACGCTCGATACTGCTCTTGACGCGGGTGGATTTTCCCAGTCGCGGACGATCCGGGTTCGGACCGGAGACGTGTTGGTAAATGGACATGCCTCGGCGCGGAATTACAACCTATCGACCGACGAAGGTGCTATCACTGTAACTGGTATCATTGATGCCTATTCCAACAACGGCGGGATCATAGGCCTGTTTGCCAACGGAGGCGTTACTTTAGCGAACGGTGCGCAACTGAATGCCGCGGCGATTGAGCCCGACGCTGCCGGTAACTTGGGATTGGTCGACTTAGAGACACGGGGGGCGGACGGCGGCCAGATTGACATTCAGGCGGGCTCGTTGATAAATCTTTCCCTCGGCATTTCGCCCGGTGGTACTTTGCACCTGCGCGCGCCGCAAAATGATCCGGCGACGGATTTCGCCGTGGCCACGATTGAAGGGCAGATTCTGAATCCCGGCAGCATCATTGCCGAGGCTTATCGGATCTTTGACGCCAGCGGTGACGGTTCCATTGATGCTCAAGAGGCATTCGTTTTGGGCAACGGCCTCTCAATCAGCAACAATGCTCCGGCAATTGAATCCCGCGTCCTGGGCGTGAACGGATTCATGGCTTCGATCTTTCACGTTCGGCCGGGCGCCGAAATCATTAACTCGACCGGTGACCTGGTTTTGAACGACGACTGGGATTTGTCCACATATCGCGGTGGCGATCGCATGCCTGTCGTGGACCAGCTAGGCAATGTCCTCTACGATCAGTTCGGCAATCCGGTCCTCGCGGGCGTCGAGCCGGGCATCCTGACTCTTCGGGCCAAAGACTCGATTACGTTCAACGGAGCTCTCACCGATGGATTCGGCGATAGCCTTGGGACTATTCCATTCGATTTCTTTGGGAACGTGGCGCGTTGGACATCCCCGCTCCTCCCGGTCTTCGCCGACGGCACTCCCCAACAATCCTGGAGTTATCGCATTACCGCGGGAGCGGATTTTATGGCGGCCGATTATCGTCGCACGGCTCCTCCGGTTCTTAATATGCCGGCTGCGTCAATCTCACTGGGAGTATTCGGCGGCTCGGTCGCATTCGGAGGGTTTGATGCCCTCACTGGCAACGCTCTGGCCGAGCATTACCAGGTAATTCGGACTGGAACGGGCGACATCGAAATCTCCGCTGGTGGCGACATAAAACTGCAGAATCAATTCGCGACAATCTACACGGCTGGAGCACAGGTGGCCGACTCAACCATGGGCGGAACGTTCGATCTCCCGCAGCTCGATGCTTCCGGAGGCGAGATGGCGCTCGGGGCGGTCCAGGAAAGCCCGGCCTATCCAGCTCAGTATAGTGGCGGCGGAGGGAACGTCACTATTACGGCCGGCGGCGATATTTTGCACATCGCGATGGACAATACGGGAAACGTGATTGCGGACTCGGAACGGCAGTTGCCTAACAATTGGCTCTATCGGAGGGGCTATGTGGATCCTGCAACCGGGGACTTCGGTGTGGCCAAGTATGGTGACGTGGCTTCGACCAGTTGGTGGGTAGATTTCAGCAACTTTTTTGAAGGGGTCGGCGCCCTCGGGGGAGGAAATGTTACCATGACCGCAGGGCATGACATTCAAAATGTGGACGCAGTCGTGCCAACCAATGCAAGGTTGTCGAACAACTCCTTGAATGCCGGCGACCCTGTCGAGTTAGGAGGAGGCAACCTCGTTCTGCAGGCTGGTCACGATATCGACGGCGGGGTTTACTATGTCGAGCGCGGTCAGGGCAATCTCACTGCCGGCAATACAATCCATACCAATAACACCCGATCCCCATCCCTCACGACCCTGACGGATGAGGAGCCGCTCCCGGAGGAAACCTGGCTGCCGACTACCCTGTTTCTGGGTAAGGGGGACTTCACGGTCGAGTCGACTGGGGATCTGACCCTGGGTCCGGTCGCCAATCCATTTCTGCTCGCGGGCGGATACAGCAATACTTTTTGGTATAAGACCTATTTTTCAACATATGCGGCGACTGACGCGGTGAACGTCTCTTCCCTTACCGGGACGGTGACTTTGCGTGAGAGCGCGACGTTGCCGACTAAGGTGTCTCCTGATCCGCTCCTCTCGGTCTGGCAGCAAAATGTTCTCCTTCTTCAACTCAACCTTGTAACTCCATCCTACTATCAGCCTTGGCTGCGTCTCGATGAGACCGAAGTCTCCGCCTTTGGAACGGTCACGGCGCTGCAACCTGCGACCCTGCGAGCGACTGCTTTTTCGGGAGACCTGAATTTTGTGGGGCAATTGATCCTCTCTCCCTCAGCGACCGGGACCATCGACCTGGCGGCATCGGGCGCGATCAATGGATTGAGTCAAAGCGGCGTGGTTGATTTGCCGAATATTCCTGATCCGCAAAACGCGTTTAACTCCGGATACATTAACTTGTCGGACGCCGATCCGGCCTCTATCCCGGGCATCGCGTCGCCCTTCGCTTTCCAAACCATCGCCGGGACCAGTCCGACAGCCGTCAACAGTCTTGGCAACACTTTGGCCTCAGTGAACAAGCTGTTTCAGGAATCGGGATCGACCAGCGGGGTGCAGGCTGTTTTACAAACGAAGCAGGCGCTCCACGCAGCGGGTGTTCTGCATCGCGCCGACCCTGACCCGATCCACCTTTATGCGAACGACGGAAACATCTCCGGCTTCACTCTCTTCTCGGCCAAGGCAGCGAAGATTACTGCCGGCAAAGATCTGACTGATGTTTCACTTTACATTCAGAACACCGATGAGTCCGACATTACCGCTGTGGCGGCCGGACGGGATATCGTGGCCTATGATCCAACTTCACCGTTGCGAGCGGCCGCCCTGGCTCCCGGTAACGTCCTGAACGACGCGCCGCAGGCAGGCGATATCCAGATTAGCGGGCCCGGAGAGCTCGAAGTCCTGGCCGGCCGCAATCTTGATCTCGGGATCGGTCCTAACAACGTCGCCGGAACTGGCGTCGGCATGACGAGTATTGGCAACGCGAGAAATCCCTTTCTTGCCTTTGCCGGCGCCGAGATAGTCGCCGCGGCCGGGATAGGGCCTGCGTCGAGCCTCGCTGGGAGTCAGCTCGACTTTGAAGGCCTCAGCAATCTTTTCCTAAACCCCGAAACGGCGGCGGATAGCGGTGCGCGCTATCTGCCTCAACTGGCTCCGCTTCTTGGGTTGAAAGACCAGAGCAACGCGGTGATTTGGTCCGCCTTTGAAGAATTGCCGACGGAACAGCAGGATCTTCTTGCTACGAAAATCTTCTACCTCGTGTTGCGAGACGCTGCGCGCGACCGGACGGACCCGGGCGCCGCCGGTTTTGGGACTTACGACGCGGGCTACACGGCCATCGCCACTCTCTTTCCGAAAATTGCGCCAGAGGGAAACATCAGTCTGCCTTCACGCGAGATAAAAACGGCGAGTGGTGGGGACATTAGTCTGCTGGCTCCAGCCGGAGGTCTTACCGTCGGATTCGCGAGTGCTGCTCCAGCAGCCGATCAAGGCATTTTAACGGAGGACGGCGGGAATATCGGCATCTTCACCGACGACAGCGTGGCCGTCGGAACCTCGCGGATTTTCACCCTGCGTGGCGGTAACGAGATTATCTGGTCTACGACAGGTGATATTGCCGCGGGTGCTTCATCCAAGACTGTCCAGTCCGCTCCTCCAACCCGCGTCTTGATTGATCCCCAAAGCGGGGATGTGAAAACGGATCTGGCCGGACTGGCAACGGGTGGTGGCATCGGCGTTCTCGATACCGTTGCAGGTGTGCCTCCGGGAGATGTCGACCTCATTGCACCGGCAGGCACGGTAGACGCGGGCGATGCAGGCATTCGGGTATCGGGCAATCTCAACATTTCGGCGGTCGAGGTCTTGAACGCGGGCAACATCTCGGTAGCGGGCACCAGTGCCGGGGTGCCGACGATCGCGACGCCGAATCTGGCCGGCCTGACAGCGGCTTCCAATGCTGTCGGCGCGAGCACCAATACGGCCGAAGCGGCGGCGAGACAGGGCGGCCCGCAGCCCGAACAAACCATCCTCCCTTCGATCGTAACCGTAGAGGTGCTCGGGTATGGAAACGGCGAAGATCAGAGCGAAGAAGAGCGACGCCGTCGTGGTCGAGGCTAAAATACGGCGATTTTCCATCCTCCAAGGTTACATCCCCGTCCGGATAAATCGTGACGCAAATGTGACCTTCCCGCCTTCAAACAGAAACATAGGTGTGTTCAACTAGGTTTGTGCCAAAAAGCATTGGAGACACGCGACAGATTTTCGCAACTACCCGGCGCTTCCCGTCGTACCGCTGCGTTCCAGCCGCGCTCCCCTAAACCCGCAACCCAACACTACAAAAAGCAAAACTACAGATCAGCATCAAGCAAACCACAACTACGAAAACCACTATGAAAACAATCAAAACTCTTCTTGCGGGGTTTCTCGCCCTTGGCCTTATTAGCGCGGCTCAGGCGCAGACGCCGATTCGTCTCACGGGTTCAACCGCTTTTCGGTCGGTGACTCTGACAGCGCTCCTGAATGTCATGGATCCTGGTTTTACCTACGGCTACGTGGGTGCGACCTACAGTTCATCGAAGTGGGCCATCATCAAGGGAACCGTTGGCGGCTCGCCGGTCACGATCAAGACCTCCTTCTCGGGTTCGGAAGGCGGGAACCAAACGGTGTCCAACGGGACGATTTTAGTCACCTATCTGCCTGATAGCTCTCCCACGAGCGGCGGGGCGGGGACACCGAACCTGCTCGATCCGTCGGTTCCTGGGAATCCGACCAGTCCGGAGATTCCCGATGTTGCGATGTCGGATACGTTCCAGAGTTCGTCCTTCTTCTTTGGGACATACTTTGGCAAGAGTTATCCGGCGATGAACACGAGCAATACGACGCCCGGGCTTCCGGTTGGTCAGATCGTGGGCATTGTGCAGTTCAAGTGGATTGCGGGACGCAATATCCCGGCGGGGATGACAAACATGACCAGTCAGCTGGCGCGCAACCTTTACAGCACGGGGAAGACGGCCCTGGCTCTCTGGACTGGTTCGGGAGCAGATCACGGTACGAGCGTGTTTGCCATTGGGCGCGACTTCGATTCGGGTACGCGCCTGACCTCGTTCGCGGAGAGTGGGGTAGGGGCCAAGGCGGTGGTGAAACAGTATTTCCCGCTTGACGGATCGGGCAATGTGATCAAGACCGCCGGAGGCAGTATTGCCAGCATTGCATTGACGCCGGCAGGGAGTGTGAATGGCATCCCTTACGGCCCTGGCAACGGCGGTTATTCCAGCGGTGGAGATCTGGCCAAGGGAATGAATAACACCCCGCCAGCGAACTCGCTCCTTGTGGGTTATTCCGGGACCGGCGATGCAGACCCGCAGATCACGAACAATTCCGGCACGGGCTGCACCGAGCTCGCCTGGAACGGGGTGACGCTTGGCCTTCCCGAGAATGCCAATCTGATCAAGGAAGGTGCCTACACCTTCTGGGGTTATGAGCATCTTTACTATCGCGACGCGACGACTGGGGTGACCAAGACGGTGGCCGACACGCTCGCGCTCCAGATCTTCAACACCGATGCACCTGCCCCGCACTACAACGACATGCAGGTCAGCCGTTTGAGCGACGGTGGCACAGTCGTCCAGAAGTATTGATCTGCCAGCGAGGCTGCGGCTAATCTGAGGTTCCAAGTGATCGACCAGTGCGGGTCCAATACCCGCACTGGTCTTTTTTCGCGTCTTCCTTCGGCCGGTCACAGGATCCCGTTTGGGAGGGAAAATGAGGCGGATCGATAAGAGATTGTCACGTTCGTCTTTGTTCAGGCTCCATTATTCCTGGGCTGCCTGTTTCTCATTTTGCTTTCCGGTGCTCGAAATTCGCCCTTAGACCGGGTCAGATTTTCCGATGAGGAGTATTCCTTCGGACGAATGTCACCGACTAAAGCCGGGTTGGGCCTCTCAGCCCGAAGAACGAACTTTGGGAAAGGCCCTTCCGTTCCGCTCACTGGCCCAGCTCATATTGATCTGGCACGAGGTGTGAAGCCATATCCCGCTTCCGCCCCATGAGGTCCGGGGTTTCGTCGCTCGAAGTCACTTTTCCTTGTTTTCCAGCGAGCGCTTTTGACTGTGGCTCTGTTTGTATTGGTCCACCAGGCTCTTGCCTTCTGCAATCTGGTCGGGGGTCATTCCAGTCTGGAAGTCGGCGAGAAACTTCACGGCGGTGATCTCACCCTGCTCCGCGCCTAGAGTGAGCCACTTGTAGCCCTCGGCAGGATCGATTTTCATGCCGTTTCCGGCGCAATACATCTGGCCAAGGCTGCTTTGTGCCTTGGCGTCGCCTTTCTCCGCAGCCGATTGAAACCACTGCGCGGCAGTTCCCGGGTCGCGTTCCACCCCCAAGCCGTTCAGATACAAAACACCGAGGACATTTTCCGCCCACGGACTGTTCTGCGCGGCTGCTTTGCGCAGCCACTTAAGAGCTTTCCCATAGTCCTTCCTGACGCCATTGTCCCCATTGTAATAAATGTTTGCCAAATGCAACTGGGCCGAAAGCAGTCCCTGCTCGGCGGCCCTTTCGAACCACTTCGACGCTTCGAGATTATCCTCCTCGGCCAAAATCAGGCCAAGGTTATCTTGAGACAGGGCAGCTCCTTGTTCGGCAGCTTTCCTCAGCCATTTTCTGGCTTCGATTTTATTTGCTTTTACCCCATCGCTTCCGGTGAAGTAGAGTGAAGCCAGATTATTTTGGGCCTTAGCGCTTCCGTGTTCCGCTGCCCGACGGTAATATTCGAAGGCTTTCTTAGGGTCAGACGACACACCTTTTCCTTTGTCGTAGGCCTGAGCAAGAGTGAACTCCGCTTCCGGATCGCTGTGCTCGGCGGCGACCTTTAGTTTACCGAGATCCGGGTCTTCGGCCTGCCCAATCGCAGCCCAGAGCGGGATTGCCACAGCGAAAGCCAGCCAGAAGAAAGGAATATTTCCCGTTCCAGTAATCCTCATTACCGAAAACCGCGAGTCCCCGATGGTTTTGATTTCTATGGGCTAAGCCGATAAACTTCGACCAGCCCATTGCCGGTCGTACCGTCTACGCCTCGGAGAATGGCAGTGTATATACCCGGGGTGAGAGTCGCGAGAATGGCCGCCTCGTCGTTGTCTTTGGGAGCGAGTCCTGTCGCGTCGATCGCGTCCTTCTGCGTATCCATCCAGTTATCGTTAGAGAACATCAACATGCCGGAACTATTGTAGACCTCGAGCGCCGGGTTTAGGAGAGCATTAGGCAGGGGGAGGGATGGCCCGATTCCTCGAAAGAGGACTTCGGTTGCTCCTTCACCGGTGATAATCACACCGGCGATCATGACGCCATCGCCCGTCTCGACAAAACCGCGCGTTGAAATGTTGGCCACCTGGGAGGTGCCACTCGCCTCCAGGTCGTATACCTCGAGCAATGCCACGCCGGTCGTTCCGTCTTTCCCTTGCAGAATGGCCGTGTAGGCGCCGGGCTGCAAAGGAAGAAGAAGGGCGGATTCCTTGTCATCTGTAGGATTAAGCTGGGCGTCGATAATGTCCTGCTTATTACTGTTCGTCATCCAATCATCGTTCGTCGCGATCGCCGCACCGCTATTGTCATAGATAGTCAGGGTGGGATCGAGCAAGGCGTTTGCCACGCCGAAGGGAACCAACGACGGACCAATGGCTCGCACAATGACAGTTTTGGGTCCGGTTCCACTGATAATGAAGCCCCCGATGAGAACATTATCGCCCGTTCCTACAGCAATGCGCGTGGAGATATTGCCGAGATCAGCAACGAGCGGGGGTGTCGGAGAAGGAGTTGAAGTAGGCGATACGGTAGGAGTCGGAGTGATGGAAGGTGATGGGGTCACAGTGGGGGTGACGGTTGGGGTCACAGTGGGAGTAACGCTGGGGGTCGGCGTCGGGGTCGGTGCGCTGCTCAGGACTTCGAAGATAACATTGCCCAGCGTGTCGATGCTGAGGGTGCCAATATAGTCGGCGTCAGGGTCCGTTCCGGTGTTATCCGGATCGATCCGAAACAGATCCAGGTAGGTGTTCACAATCCCGCTCTCCGAGGGGAGAATGGTCGGCGCTTCAATCGTCGGCACCCAGGTCTGGAAACTGGCCCCGGGGCTGTTCGGGCCATCCTGCCACGACGTCCAGCTCAAACCCGTCGTGTCGTGGATAACTGCAGCCGGATTATTCGAGGTCGCCTCCTGGCCCGCATAATCTCCAAATGCCATAGTATCGATCTGACTTCCCGAGAAAGTTTGGGAGGAAGTCGAATGCCTTTGCCAAGGCAGGGCGAACCCCCCCGTTGGTGGCTCTGCTTTGGTGGCAAAGAGTTGAGCGGTAGCGTCGAAAGTTCCCGCAGATCCCCATTTCACGTTGGTGTTAGTCGCCCAGTCAGAACCGAAGACGGTCGTCAGATCTAGAGCGATATTGCCGACAATAAACGTAGTACCGACCGGTTTGCCGTCAAATTGGGTATACTGGCCGATGTTCCATAGATATTCATTGGTCGCTGAGGGGGAATGAAAGCCCATGTAGAGGTCGCCATCCTCTGGAAATGGAACCATATCGGCCTTTGCCGTTGGCAACCAGACGGCCAAAGTCATGAGGAAGATGAAGAATTTTGATGGTTTCATAAACGTGAATGGGTCTTACAAAGCGTGCCGGTTTGTCTTCATTGGAATGCAGGATGATTTTCCTGACGAACGAGCCCGATAATAAAGTATCCTGAACCTCGAAGTCGAATGCCTGAAGGTTACATTCTTGTGACGAGAATGAGACGGAGTCCGTCACAAAGCGAGCGCAGGCTGCATCACTAAGAGTCTCTTGGTTCTTTACCTAAGTGATTAGTCAACAAAATCACACCACCATCTGCGGACGCCGCCCGCAGGTCCCAGGTGGGATCTCGCGTGATAACCGCCCCTCTTCTCCGGTAGGGCAAGACGAAAATTGGCGCCGCAGCGCGCATCCTGTCACCGTTAGAGTCTCCCCCAACCCGGGGCGGGTTCCGGTCGAGAAATCTGACCTTCACCGTTCTCTGGCGGAATTGTCGGCGGCAGACGTTGCCGGACTGTTAAGTCGGGCAATGTTGGCTTGCCCCGCTGCCGAAGATTATTCCTGATCAGAACAGAATAACCTGCGCCGTTGCCCGCCTGCGTCGTAGACAAGGCCCCAAGGCCTCGCGCTCGCCGCGGTTGACGGTCAACGGCACAGTTATTCCACAGCGGTGCCGCGTTAACGCTTCGGAACTTCGGCGGCGCGGTCCTTGACTGCCCCGGCTGAATCTTTGGTACGACGACGCTTGACCTCAAGGAGTGCGTCCCGGCTTGTCACACTTTCCGTGTCATTGCTGACTACGACAGAAATAAGTGATCCGTTGTACATCCCCGTGGTAGGCGGAAGGTTCAAGCGCGAATTGGTAGCGCCCGCAATGTCAGTGCCGTTGATCTTCCATTGATAGTGCAAGGGTGGCGCGCCCGTAGCGACGACGTTGAAGTGTGCTCTCTGCCCGGCGTCTATCCGCTCATCAGCTGGCTGCTCGACGATCGTTATGGGGGTTGGCGTTGGCGTCGGTGTTACGGTCGGGGTTGGCGTTGGCGTCGGGGTTGGGGTCGGCGTCGGCGTCGGGGTTGGCGTCGGCGTCGGCGTCGGCGTCGGGGTTGGCGTCGGGGTTGGCGTCGGGGTTGGCGTCGGGGTTGGCGTCGGGGTTGGCGTCGGGGTTGGCGTCGGCGTCGGCGTCGGCGTCGGGTTTGCGTTCAGAACCTCAAACAGGACATTGCCCAACGTGTCGATGCTGAGAGTGCCAATGTAGTCGGCGTCGGGGTCGGTCCCGGTGTTGTCTGGATCGATGCGGAACAAGTCGAGACGTGTGTCAACGATTCCGTTCTCCGAAGGGAGGATGGTCGGCGCTTCAATCGTCGGCACCCAGGTTTGGAAGCTGGCCCCTGGACTGTTCGACCCATCCTGGTAGGACGTCCAGCTTAAACCCGTGGTGTCGTGGATAACCGCCGTTGGATTGTTCGGGGTAGCTTCCTGGCCCGCGTAATCGCCAAATGCCATAGTGTCAATCTGACTTCCCGTGAAAGTCTGCGACGAAGTCGAATGTCTCTGCCAGGGTAGGGCGAAGACGCCCATCATCGGTTCCGCTTTGGTTGCGAAGAGTTGCGCCGTGGCATCGAACGTTCCCGCCGATCCCCATTTCACGTTGGTGTTAGTCGCCCAGCTTGCCCCGAAAACGGTCGTCAGATCCGTCCCAATATTGCCCAGGATGAACTGAAAACCCACCGGCTTACCGTCAAATTGCGTATAGGGACCGATGTTCCACAGGTATTCATTGGTCGCACCCGGCGAGTGAAAGCCCATGTAAAGGTCGCCATCATTGGGAAATGGAACCATATCGGCATTTGCCGCTGGCAGCCAGGCGGTCAAAGTCATGAGGAAGATGAACAATTTTGATGCTTTCATAATACTGGATAGATCTGGCAAGTTTCGTCGGTTTGTAGTCATTGGAGGTCGGTGAAATTAGCGGGAGACGACGATGCGACAATAAGGTATACATAAGGTCGAAGTCGAGTGGTCAAAGGTTACATTTTGGTGCCGACTACGAGACGACGGCTGTTACAAAGCGAGTACGGGCCAGTCACTGAGATGCCTTTTGGATCCTTTCTTTAGTTCGATAGCCAAAGCCTTGGGTAATCTGCTTTGGGTCAGGCGGCCAACTGGGATTAGGTGCTCCCATCAAAAAGCCAGGTCGCTGCCAAGTCGGGCGGCACGCGCCGGTCCGCTAAAACATTCGCTGGCTTTAAACCGCCGAGTCAATTGCTCCGGAGCGGCGCGCACCCAACGCTAAAACTCTCCCGGCCTCTGGCGGCTGGTCAGATCTTCACTGCCGTCTGGCGGAATTTTCGGCGACAGTCGCGGACTTGACACTTAGTCGCGCGTCCTGGCTTGTCGCGCTGCCCAGATTATTTGTGACTACCACAGAAAAACGTGCGCCATCGTCAGCCAAGGTCGTAGGCGGAGTCTTATACTTCGCGGCTGTCGCGCCCGCTATGTTGACGCCGTTTTTCCTCCACTGATAGCTCAAAGGCGGTGCGCCCGTAGCGACGACTTGAAATTTCGCCTTTTCCCCGACCGTAACCGAGGCGTTACGTGGCTGTTGAGTGATCGATGGGGGCTGAGAGTTCAGGACCTCAAAGAGCACGTTGCCCAGCGTGTCGATGCTGAGGGTGCCAATGTAGTCGGCGTCGGGGTCGGTCCCGGTGTTGTCCGGATCGATGCGGAACAAGTCGAGCCGTGTGTTCACAATCCCGCCATCGGAGGGGAGAATTGTCGGCGCTTCGATTGTCGGTACCCAGGTTTGGAAGCTGGCCCCGGGGCTGTTCGGTCCATCCTGGTATGATGTCCAGCTTAAACCCGTGGTGTCGTGGATAACTGCGGTTCGATTATTCGGGGTTGCTCTCTGACCCGCGTAATCGCCAAAGACCATGGTATCGATCTGGCTTCCCGTGAAAGTCTGCGACGAAACCGAATGTCTCTGCCAGGGCAAAGCGAAGACGCCGACCATCGGTTCAGCTTTGGTCGCGAAGAGTTGAGCCGTGGCATCGAACGTCCCCGCCGATCCCCATTTCACGTTGGTGTTAGTCGCCCAGCTCGCGCCGAAAACGGTCGTTAGATCCGTCCCAATATTACCGAGGACGAATTTGAAACCGACCGGTTTACCGTCGAATTTCGTATATTGACCGATATTCCAAAGGTATTCATTGGTCGCGCCCGGAGAATGAAAGCCCATGAAAAGGTCGCCATCATTGGGAAATGGAACCGTACCGGCCTTTGCCCCTGGCAGCCACGCGCCCAGTGTCATGAGGAAGATAAAGAATTTGGATGGTTTCATAGTGCTGGATAACTTTGGCGAGTTTGTCGGTTTGTGATCAAAAAAATCAGCGAAAGGCAGACGACCTAACGATAGAATATATGGAAACTCGAAGTCGAATGGTTAAAGGTTACATTTCTGTGCCGGAAATAAGACGACGTTTGTCAGAAAGCGGCCGGAGGCCAATAACTTGGATGCTTGCTAAGTCTTCTCCTTGATTCGATATCCAAACCCTCGGATGGTTTGTATCTGGACACTGAACTTGCCCAGTTTTTCGCGCAGCCGTCGCACGTGGGTATCCACTGTCCGAGTGTTAAACGCAGACTCGTAGCCCCAGACCTCCGTCAAAAGGCGGCCTCGTCCCAGGACGCGGCCCCGGCCTTCGATTAAGGCTGCGAGCAGTTTGAATTCTGTCGACGTCAATTTCAACGTCTTCCCATCCAGCGAAACGGCGTGACGTTCGCGGTCGATAAGAATTGGTCCGGCCTTAAGTACGCCATTGTTCAGGACCCGTCCTTCGCGGCGACGCATGACCGCTTTGACGCGGAGCACAACTTCGCGAGGGCTGAAAGGCTTTACAACATAGTCGTCGGCCCCGAGTTCGAATCCGTTAATGCGGTCGAATTCATCCGCTTTAGCCGTCACCATCACGATCGGCAGGAGTCTGGTCGTAGCGTCGGCCTTGAGGATGCGGCAGACCTCGAAGCCGGTCATTCCCGGGAGCATCAAATCCAGTAAAAGCACGTCGGGTCGCTCGGTCCGTGCCATTTGCAGGCCGATCGCTCCATCGCACGCACTCGCGACGTCGAAATCTCCCGTCTTTTGAAACGTTCGACTTAACAACTCGAGAACGTCGGTATCGTCTTCTATGATCAGGACTTTACACTTCATCGGTCAGCAAAGGCCCGTGAGTATGCCCAGCCCTTTGTTTCAACCGAGCGACGCCTGTGTAACGATTGTGTGAATATTTCCCGGTCTCGCTACCCGTTTGGCTCACGCGGGATAC
This sequence comes from uncultured Verrucomicrobiae bacterium, assembly GCA_963720895.1. GTDB lineage: Bacteria > Verrucomicrobiota > Verrucomicrobiia > Chthoniobacterales > UBA10450 > Palsa-1392. Next base: position 248,392 of record CAVRGZ010000002.1, on the reverse strand, counting down.
GCGGGTGGCGGCGCCGAGGATTTCGCAACGTTTGGAGAATGGCGTAGCGCAGTCGTTGCCGAAAAATTCCGATCGCAAAATTCCAAGGCCGTTAGAACATTCGCTATTTCGGCGCTTGTCTTGGCAGTTCACTTGTCAGACAAACTTTAGTCCAATGATTTTCTATCAGTTGGCCGGGCGAAGAAAACGAGAGATGCGAAACAAGATCGTAACGGAGAATTTACGTGGGTATTCGCGGGGCCCAGCTAGAATAGACTAGCTATGTCTTTGGATAACCATCTTTCGAGAGCTACCGGGTCGAATGGTCAAGAGGAAGTTATTCCGCCGCACGAGATGATCCGGCGTAAGTGGCGGGCAAAATTCAGTGATGGTCTAACTGGTACTCGGAATCAGGAGCCGACCATCAAACCACAGGCGGCAACCGACCCACTTCCCGCGAATCCAGGCGGAGAGACCGAAGAAGCTAAGTCGGGAACGGTTCGCCTGCGGGGTTCGGGGTCGCATCTTTGTCATAAATAGCTCCCTAGCGGAGCCGTTGGTTGGATCGAGAGGGCGATGGCTGATTTTACCAGATCGTTACCTGCGTTGCATAGAGGTGTCACAGAAGGGTGCGATAACCCCTGCCTGATTATGACGAAAAATACTCTAAAGCGAACGAAAAAGGCCTCGCGGCGCTCAGTCGGGCGACGGGAGTGGCCGGTTGCTCACCGTTCTCTCGCGGGAGGAGTGATTCTGTCGGCGGAACCGCGACGTCCCGCGATTGGCACATTGGAGCGAACAAACATGTTAATCTTGGCCGCGCTACGAGTTTGGGAATTGCGGCATGGCATTCGGGACTAAGATGGGAGCGGCAATTTGCGCCGAAATCACCTGACCTGTCTGACAAGCAGCGTGTTTTGGCGAGCAAGGTGCCATCGTGACGGTGAACGGCAAGAATCCCCAAGCAAGCTATGAAGGCTGCGAAGGCGACGACCTCACCTTCACAGTGTAGAGATAAGGCGCCTATAGCGCACAGCAGTTTCTACTCGTCGTATGCTTCACAGTCCATGAGCTCGGCAAAATCTGCCCAGCTGCAAGTTCGACTCTTTCGACGGTTGAATCCCGGCATCTGAAAGAGCCTCGAGCAGTTCTACAGCACTGAACGGATTCAGAAAGATCGCCAGGTCGATCCCAAATTAATGCGTGCGGCCACGATCGCTGAGGAACGCGCCCACGCCCATTCGCGCCGGCAATGCTGGCGCTACGTGAAAGGGCGCTGCTCGCATCGGGAGTAATCAGGTCCCCCCCAACAACTGTTTACGCGAAGCAAGCTGGCCAGGAATTGGTCAATAATTTCGGTTTCAAAAAATTGGCGGTAAGTGATCCGTATCAGGCACCGGTTGGCTCAGTCCTCGTTTACAATGCAAATCGCGCAGCCGGTCACGTGGAGATTCGGACGAAAGATGGTTTCGTGAGCGATTTCCGTTCGAAAACGTCATCGCGCCGTCCGCTCCTCGGCGTTTTCGTCAAGTCGTAACCCGCGACTTCCGAGGTTTCCCGGCGCTGAGCCAGAGCGAGTGCGCGATGCTTACGCGCAGGCCCGGCATCCTGCTACCGTGCGCTAGATCCAGGCGGACGCTTCGCGAAGTACATCCGGTTCGAGAAAGGAAAGATTGTATGGAAGTGACCTACGCTTTCTCAGTTCTCATTGCCCCTAGGGATGGGAGAAGTGAGGATTTTCTCGCTTTTTCTCATGAGATAACTATGAGAATTCAGAGACCGTTAAAGTCAATGAGTGTACAAAGCGGTGGACAAAGACATCCGAATTAGCACCGATTTACCTAGGCAGAAACGGGCTAGAATGTCTCGTAGGATACAAGTGCGCAAGGTCGCCCCTCCGTGGCTGTGCTTTTTCGGCGCGGCGTCCGAGGAATCAATTGCCTGAAGCAGTATGCCTCGAGCAAAGCTACACAATAGGTGAAGTCTGCCTCCGCCCCCCAGAAATTCCGCAAACGCATTTCTTCGTTCGTGCCCTCTTTCACGCAGTGCTTCAACGCCCTAGTGCCAAAGCGATGTCTTCTCGCGCCGCCCATACAATTCTAGCGGCAGCAGCGGGTCAACTCATGTCGCCAGAGTGTAACGCACGATTAGGAAGACCTCTGCGTCTGCCGTTCGCGTCAGAACCTGGGTTGGCCCCGGTGTATCGGGTGCTACGCTGACGGCGAACTCCCGTTTGTTTCCATCCTCCAAATCGTCTGTGGCGGCATCCCAGGCGTCCTGGTCGCCGGCCGTATGGTGCTTCATGGTCTTGCCGTCATAAAGATCGAGCCCGGTGACGGCCAGCTGCTTTCCCTGAACGATATAAGGAAAGAAGTCCCTCCGAATCGTGGCAACGAAGTCTCCCCCGCCGTTGACGAACGCGGACCATTCCGTGGGGAAGTCGTGGCGCAGACTGAAGAGAAGCGCAAGATTGGATTGGCTCGATTGTTGGAGCAGGTCATCCAGCGCCGCTTTCACTTTACTAGTCTCGATTCCCTGGCGCGCTGTATAACGAATGTGGAGGATGACATCTGAAATCGTAGTGTAATCGAAAGAAGGATAATCTTTGGGCAAATCCAACTTCCAGGTGCTTGCGGCGCCGGCGCCCTCAAACGGCAGGAACCGTTCATCACGCAGGTTGGTTTCGAACATCCCGCTATCATTCTGTCCGCCGCTCGTCACGATGGACTGCACTGCACCGATATAATCTACAAAGCGGTCGTCCTCCGAACCCTGCCGTGCATAGTCGTCGCCAGCTACGGGAGACTTTCGCAGGCTGCTCTTCAGGAGTGAGAGGGTGCAGTGGACGCTGGTGTATGGTCCGACGACGGACGGAATGGAGAGAGCGACGCTCTTGATACGACGCATATAGTGACCTGGGCAGTCGAGATCGTAAAGCCATTCAGGAATTGCCACCTGACAGGTACCGGTCGCTTTCAAACTGAGCAGAGCGATTGGGCTGAGTTGGCGCAACGAAATGTGTTTGGCTAACTCCAGCTCGCGGTGGTTGTTGTCGTAATAAGCCATCTCCATCCGTTTGACATCCAGATAGAGGGCTTCACCGGAAAGCAGCCCCTTGCGACCGCCGTCCCAATAATTAAACTTTACAAAGTCCTGAGCGTCCACTTCTGGACGCATCAGTTCCTGTTTCGTCGTCCGCTCGGCCCTGCGCGCGGTGTCGAAAGCAAAGCGGTAGTACTCGTAGTAGAGCCGCGAGATTTCTCCCTGCATCCACAGATAGAGCTCCTCATTAGTAAATTTATCGTGGAGGAACTGATCGACCTCTTGAGCATCAGCGATTTGTTGCTGAATATTCAGATATTCGTGATGTGCAATCTGCTCGGCGATAAGCGAAGTTAGGATTTGCCGCCCGATCTGCATCAACTCGTGCGCGGACAGGTTGTATTGCTGCAGCCAGTCGTCCGCGCGCCGTTCGTGGCCCGCGGTACGGCTCGCCATTCCGGCTTGGTCTACTTCCCAGCTAGCGACTGTCTGAAGGATTTCGGCGGCAATTCTTGATTCCTCCGAAAGTTTGCTGCCGCCGAATACCTTCGAACCTATACCCATCCCCCAAAATGCTGCCTTTATATGGAACTCCGGAATAAGAGTAACAACTGCGGCAATCGTGTTCACGACATTCGCGCCTAAACGGGTATCTCGTGCTCTCGGCAAATGACTATTGAGTTCGGCGTCCTCCTTCGTGTTGAGATACAGTCGTCCTCGCCCGGACGCACCGGATTGTTGCGTAGGAGAGGTATCTCCGGCAATCTTCAAGTCAGCCAATTTCTGTAGTGTCAGCGCCTTATCGTACTGACCAACCAGCGCAGCGTATGCCTCGTCAAAGTTTTCCTCCGTCAATTCGCGCCGATCCAGCGTAATGGTGTCCGGAGCGTTCTGATCCGCCTCGAAGACCAAGCAACCGCTGGTAAAAATGGAGTCGCTCCAAGGCTGTCTTGCGGCTGGTGAGCAATGACGTAGTCGCTTCCTGCGCCGATTTCCACTGCAAGAAACGCACGTCCTGCGTCATCTGCTGGATTTGAATCTCGTGCCGCTGACGAACGAGAGCGAGATGTTCGGCGTCGCCCTTCTCCAAAATGGAGAGCAGCGCATTACCGAGACCGCGCACCTCGCCGCAGAGTTCCAACGCTTTCTGAATCAGAATCAGGCAACGAACGGGGCCGATCGGTTGGTTTAGGCCGCTGACAATACTCCCTATGTCGATTCCAGCGGCCGCTGCCTTGACCAGCATGCCGGGGTCGATCGGCGGGTCGAAGAGCGCGAGCGGTCGAACCACCCCGGCGATATTCATGCAATGCCGAATCTTGAACAGCCGGTCTGCGACCGTGTCCCAGTAACTCAGCAGCTTGTCGTTGCGGGGAATACAGAAATAAAGGGTGCGCCCGATGCCGAAGAGCGCGCTAGAATCGCCCGCACCGTCATCACTCCCTCCCGAATCCGGGGCGGCGAGATTAAAAGGGAAGTCCCCTTCCAAGTCGACCAGCGCGTTGCCGATCGGGCCGAGTCCCTCGTTGCTGAGTTGTGCGAAGGTCTTGGCTTTTACCGTCCCGCGCGGCGGGATCTGCTGCGGGCGTTCTCCCAGAATGTTCGCCGCCAGGACATAGAGTTGCGTTGCCTCGTTAATGGACTCAAGCGTATCTTGCTGGAAAAGTTGATCGCCCCACGCGACCAAGTTATCCAGATACTTCATCACTACGCTGTATTGGTAGGCCAGATGACGAGTTTGCGCGACGGCATGGGGTTGGAATGGCTTGTTGCGAATCGCATCGTAGCCATTCATGATGTCGTCCTGGAGTAACTGGTCCTCGGGCGATAATTCCGAGCGCGGTTTACTCAAGGTTTTGACGATTTCGTCGATCGTCTTGCCATCTTCCTTGCGGAAGGCGAGAAACTTCCAGAAACGTTGGGGCGGGTCCACGGTCTGGTCATTCGAGGTCGGGTCGAAGATATGGTGGAACCAGCGCTGCGCCTCGGCAAACCGCTGCGTCTTGCTCAAATGCACGGCGATCAGCAATGGGGCATGAAAGAACAATTCCCAATTGTAGTTGGCATAAGGTCCATGCGCGGAAACATCAATCTCCTTCGGGAAGTAGCCAACCCGGAGAAGATTACTTTCGGTTGGATGGTAGAGCGCTTGGAAAAAATCCTGACTAAGACCGTTTTGCCATTTTGCATCCAGCATGCCCGAAAGCGAGTCTCTGTTTAATTTGGCGATCAGCTCGCCGACAAACGGGTGAAAGAAGTTCGCAAATGTGTAAGTGAACTCCGCCGCCGACTTGTATTTTGCACTTACAACCTGCACGGCAGAGGCATCCGTGTAGGCATGATTTCCGCTCTGCTGCATAACACTTTTCGCCATATTACCCTTCCCTTCTCATTTCGTTCTCACGGATTTAATCTGGCTCCCCGCCAGGCCAATTTCCGTCCCGTCGTAGCGCACCGTCCCGGAAGTGCCAATGGCCCGATGAATGTATGCGTCTTCAGTGACGTAGCGCTCACTTGGTGATCGATTAATTGTGCCAAACCCTGTCTGCCTGATAATGGGACCGACTGGATCCGGAACGGCCTTCGCCGGTGCAAACACCAATACAGGAATGCTGTCTGTCGCCTGGGGCGTCGTTGCCTGAATGCCGAAGCCCTGCCATTGAGGAATCCATACGAGTTCCTCTAAGGTCGTAACGTAGAATACGTGGCGCGCATCTTCGTAGAAAAACGGCGCGTCCCACGGATCTCCCGCAACAGGATGATTGGGTTGGACAACTCGGTCGCTGATGGAGTTGACCAGAACCACATTGCTGACATTCGATTCGGGATAGTTGACCTTGAAGTCATCGGTCTCGATTTCGAAGCTTCGTTTTGCAGAAAAGTGGGTTTCTTTTTTTTGCGGGCGGAGCTCCGGCGAACTGTGCGCATTATGAAGAAAGAACGAAGCTCCAAAATCACTGGCGTAGGACACAATGATTCGGAGTGCATTCTGCGGCCAGAACAAGGCGGACAGTTTCAACTGTGAGCGGTCAAAAGCATTGGGAGGGAACTCAAACAACTTCAAAGGGCGAGCAATGTCTGAGGTCCGAGTTGACTGCCACTTACCGTTGAAATACTCGCTCCAGGAGAGCACTGAGGAGACAGAGATGTTAGGTGGATTAGTTTTGATGTTAGAAGTATTTAGCTCAGCCAGTGAGCCATTAGTGTTGAATGGCGTTTGCACGGTATCCGGTCCCTGCTTGAGGATGCGCAACCAGAATAGAAACAGCCGATCATTCCAGACCACCGGGATGACCGGGTTATCTTCGATGTCCAACTTGATCTGCTCCCACGGCGTCCAGTAGCCGTATTCATAGCGCCGGTAATAGTACTTGCGGTGCGCTCCCGCCGTGCGGGCGATAACATGATTAACCTCCCCCGTCCGTTTGGCGAGATCGGCGGGGGCATGGAAGATTCCGCACGGCTCTAACTTGGCAACCTCCTCCAGTTTGGAGAGGTAGTTCAGGAGCGCGGCGCCGGCGGACTCCTCGGTGATATCGCTTTGCAGTAATTCGCTTTCGATCTCTTTAAAGAAGGGCGATTTGTCGGTCCGCAACTCGGGTTCCAGCCAGTTCTCCGGGAAAAGATATACCTTGCGGTTGGCCTCCCAAACCCGGTAGCGCTTCATCCATTCCCACTGTTTGGCGTTAATAGCTGCGGGGGAGACCCGCGGTTCGAGATTCATCAGGCAACGCTCGATGAAAAGTTGGACCGAGGAGAGCGCGTGGCGGATGCGCGAAGTCTCCATGCAGGAGTCCATCTGCACATCCATTAGGAAATACTCGAATAGTTTGTCCGGCGTGTCGATGTGGGCGCTTTCCGGGTGGGACCGCATCTGGTGGAGGATATAAGCTACGAGCGCGTCTCGCTGCAGACCGCGCATCTCGTCGTTGATCGGGCGGATGACATCCCGCCAGTCGGCCGCGTCGTAGCGGGCGCGGAGGGCCGCTTGCAAGCCGCCTACCGTATCGGCTGTCGGCTCGTTCGTCGTCGCCTCGATGAGTGCGTTTGCGGCGAGACCCATCTTCTGGATGAGCGCAAACGCGTCATAAACGCGGCGGAACAGTTCGAAATGGGTAAGACCTCCAACGTTATCACCGAGCTGGCCGAGCACGTCGTTCAATGACGCTTGATTCCATCGGGTGATTGAATAGAGCAGGCTTTCTGTGTTCTGCGTTGCGGAGGTGGGATCTCGCAGGATGGCCAAAAGTGACTCATCATCGGGCGAAATCTCTGCCTTGATCCGCGCGAACTCGAGCAGCGCGAGTAATGGTTCGAGCAATGCGGAGGCAACGCCAGGTGCAGGGTCACCATTCACCGCCAGGGCACTGAGCCAACCATCCCCCGCGATTTGATAATCCGAACGGGTAGCGAAGAAGGACATTTCGTTGGCAGTAAGGCCGAGGTCCGTCGCCAGCGATGCGACTTTCAGGAAGCGGACATAGGTCTCCTTGAACGCCTCGAAAGGTGCCGCCGGATAAAGATAGCGCGCGGGAATAGTGCTGCGTCCCTGTCCCTGCGGCTGCCAATCCCACTGCACGCGCACGACATCGTGCACCTTTTCTATCGTCAGGCCGATCAAATAGAGACTTCCGGCGCGCAGCTCCAGGGGATCTGTGTTATTCCAGGAGGCTCCATTTTGCGTGAGGATGACGGGCTTGTCGTCCAGGAGGAGCGTCACGGTGGCGGCGGCATCCGTTTCGATCCGCAAATTAAAGAACCCGCTCTCCGGCCCTTCCAGATAGCCGCGCCAGACGCCGGAGATGGCAGCATCCGGGACCGGGTTGGCAGGCAGGGGATTGCCAGTCGCCCCGACCGCGGGAGCGTAATTAAGATTCGAGGCGATATCTGGAGAGGGAATGAGTGTACCGGTGGCCGTGTCGCTGGCAAAGAACTGCACCGCGAGACCAGATGTTTCGAGGGCGAGGAGGTCATTCAAAGCGGGTCGGTCGGAGTGTCCGGCCGCATGGAGCGCGAACGGTGGGCCGGTTGGGTCCAGGAAGGATTGTGTCAGGGCCGGATCGGCATTTACTGCCGCACTCACCGCCTGCAGGGCCTGCTGACGCTTTCGCCGCTCTACCAGTTCGGGCAGAATCGCGTTTAGCACCAGGGCACGCTTTTCTAATGCCGAATGAGAGAAATCAGAAACATAAGTATCATAAGGAGATTGCAATTCCGGGTAACGGGCGAAGAAAGGGGTGATAACCGCTTGATTCTTGTCGTACAGATTGTCTACGGCAGTCCCGAACGTTGCTGCCCCCGCGCCGGCAGCCAACTTGATCGCGTCTCGCGTTGTGCTTGTAAGGAGGCCCGAGTAGGAGAGGCGCTTGCGGAAATCGTCGTAGGCGATTTTAGGAGCACCGGCGTCCGTGTTGCCCGCCGCGTTCTCGATCGCCTGCCGTCCGGCGTCTGATGCGAGAGTCGCATCCGGGTCGTTAAAGTCAGTCTCCACGATTAGGGTGTCGTTCAGAAGACCAAAGAAAAAAGTGGCGGCATCGGATCCATAGACCGTCGCCATCCGGCTCTGGGCGATCGCACCGTCGGGATCGTCACTAACCGCGAACTCGTTCTCGACGGCGGCAAGACCGAGGCGAAGCGTTCGGGCAAAGGCCGCAACCTGTGCTAAGTCAGGTGCAGACTTGCCGCTCAGGTCCTGGTTCCAGATCAAATAAAGCGCCGCGACAGACTTGAGGGACCTATCTCTAAGAGAGTGCACGAGTGAAATTAATTGCAGAATTGCCGGATTGGTTAGTTCCGGGGCGGCGAAGGGATCGAGGCCGGTGAGCTGAATCAGAAGCAGAAACTCGCTGACACTGAGCTTTAACTTGCGCGCCAGCCAGCCATGGCGATAGATCGCACTGGCATTCGAGATCGTGAGAGGTGTATTGGTATCATAGCCGAGCGCAGCGACGATGCGCTCATACTCGTCCCCGGTCAGGTTGAATGCCGATCGCAGGGCCTCTGCATGCTCAGCCAGTTTTTCTGCGGTGTCCCTGAGGAACTCGCCGTAGCCGTCATCGGCGAAGACGGTGTCTTGCGCCAAGAGTGCTGGGTTGAGGAACATTTGGCGGTAGAGCGCCGTGTCGCCGCGCGTGCCAATCTCCGACCAGCAGGCGAGCAATGGCAAAAGATCGCGCTTTACCCCTAGATTCAATTCTCTGATCACTCGCATGACGATGCCGAGACGGGGCAGCAGAGTTAGAAAACCCGCATCGAGCTTGGTCACCGCGTCGATGTCACTTGCATCGAGCGGCATCAGATCCGCACGATAAAGCGCACAGATCGCGCTATCTGTTTGCTCGATTGTCCAGCCCAGTTTTTTCCACAAGCGAATGAAACGCGCCAACCGGAGGAATTCGACCGCCCCGAGTCGGGTCGAGGTATCATTGACGTCCGCCATCGGTTTCGAATAGCGAAATTCCAGGTTGTCGAAACTGCAGGAATCGGGACCAAGCGCCGGGTCCGTTAGTGTGATGATTCCCATGATGCGGTCATTGTTATCCTGTTGTCTGACCCATGCCTTAATGTCGCCGCCATATTCCGCCGGGTTGGGCGCCAGCGTCCCGGTCGGCAACAGGGCATCAAAGGCAGCATCGGTGATCGTCCCATCTTTGAGGGCCTTGAGGGTAGCAAACGGAACGCCCAACCGCTCCAGTTTCGGAACCAGATTGCCATTGGGGTTAAAAAACCGAGTTGTCAGGATGGCGACGAGCTCGTCGTAGGTGATTCCGACACGGCGGGTGAGTTGTTTGGCGTTGGCCAAACCAGCAGTCACATCGGCGTCCGCTGTGCCAGCCTGAAAACCATACATCTGCCAGAGGGGTACGGCCGTGGAGTCGGTGAGGACTTCGTATTCCGCCCGCGAGAGGCTAATCTCTTCCATCAGAATGTCGCGCCAGCCATAGGGATTGGCGCCCCGCTCAAGGTCATCGGTCTTGCGTAATCGCTCCATCGCCAGCGGCAACGGGACCTCGAACTTGTGGAAATAGCGGCGCAATCTCTCTAGCGGCCGATGAAACGGCAACGGACCTGGAAAGCGTTCATCGAGCAAGGTCGTATATGCGGATTCCACGACGAACTGCGGGCTTGCCAGAAGGTCCTCGGACGCGACGCCGTTTGTGTCGTACCCGAGGTAACCCTCAAGCGAAAATTTTTGCGTGCCGTTGGCGACGTAGTATTCGAGGGTTTCATTGACCACGTCGATATAAGGCAACGCCGTGTTAGTGTTTTCGCAGCTGAGCGCAAGATGTTGGAGATCGGGGCGGCGAGAGACCAGGACATCGAAGGGTGAGACTTCGGTATTTGGCAATGGTTGCCCGGGGTGTTGACTGTTCCAGTCACTTAGGAAATTCTGCCTGGCGATTTGATCGGCAAAAGGGTAGGGCGCGTTGGCATGACTTTGCTTCCACGTTGTCAGAAAATCGTTCCACACTCCGGGATCGCTCTGTAGGAAGAGGAGGAGATCGACCAGATACGCGGCCGGGCTCAGGATGGAGCGGCAGTGCTCACAGGCGCAAAAGTCCATCGAACCAAACAGGCTCTCCAGCGTCGCATAAGCGATAACGTCGCCGGTATTGGCCGGCACAGGGTCCAGGACACTGGGCGGACTGTGGACCCCGATCGCCGGCGCGCTGCGCGCCGTCAGGTAACCGAGAGCGATGTTGAGAACGGCGTTATGCACCTGCACCGACTTGTCGTAGGTCAGCGCGGCCTGGTCCGCTCCGCCCATATCCGCCGCGAAGCTCTGGACAAAGGTGTCCTTGTCGTAGCGCACGATATGATACGCCGCGTCAACTCCGCGCTTCATCAGCCCATTCATCGCCTCGTCGCCCGGTGTAATCTGGTAAACCCGCTGCAACCGCTTCACCTGCCGGACTGTCTCTTCGGCGACCTGCAAGTTGTTCCGGGCAATGTACTGCTGCACGGGTAACACGCCGATTTCGAATTTGCCCTGATGCTCGGTCAAAAATGCATAAACCTGGTCGGAGGCGCCCTTCTCTGCGCCCGTGAGTGGTAACTCTCCGCTCTTGACCATCTGTGCTACGGCCGCTGTCGGATAGCTCAGGCGCACCTGCGCGGCCAGGTAGCTGGCATAGCTCGCCCGCCTGGCTTCCAATGTATCACCCGGGATTTCATTCGGGATGGGAATATCCTTGGTCAACAATTGGTTCCACGCTTCAACACGATAATAGCCCGTTTGCGCCAGTTGCAGTGGATCGGAGAGGCCATTCCGACCTGCAGCAGTATGCACTTTCTCCATCAGGGAAGCGTTGTTAATGGTGAGGAAGCCGAGCTTACCATCCACTTGCAGCCGGCTGGCCGTGTCCTGACCAAAGGCGTCGCCGATCGCTTTCCAAAACGCCGGAGGATCGGAACGGTTCGCCGCGAAGAGCTGCGCAAAGACCGTTTGTTGCGCATCGTTGAGGCGGGAGATGGTCAGCATCTCCTTGAGGGAAGATGCGCCGACAAGCGCCGGACCGGTCAACAGTTTTTCCGCGCTCAAGACTTGGAATCGCTTAACCAGATCCGGGATCTGATCGGCTGAGGCTTTAGGTATCACGCCCTGCTCCGCCGCTTGCTTCCATACACCCTCCAGCGTCCTGGCATCGGTGTGGTAAAGCGCGTCCTCATTGGCAGGCAACCCGGCCCGGAAGAGGGCATAGAAAAATGCTTGCGGAATTGCAGGTGCGCCGGACCGATCCGCGGTCCGCGCGCTAAACTGGTCGGCTAATGCGGCGAGGGCGACGGCTCGGGCATCCCAGCCAGTCTTATTCGAGAGATAAGTGATATCCTGGCATTCATCCGTTTCCTTCAGGCCACCCAGACTTCCTTTGAAATTGGCGGAAAGCGCGCCGGTTAAGGTGTCATACTCGGAGGGAAGGGATTTCGAGGCTTCATCCGTCAGAAAAATGTCTAGTCCGGTCTCGCAATTTGTCGCGTTATAGCGTATCTCCGAGCAACCGAGCGGCTTCTCCCCGGCCAGATTCTCTCCGGCAAATGCACAAGCCTGCAAGTCGGGCTTCTCCTTGCCTCGCTGATGCAGATCCATGATTGTAAAAGTAAATCGATAAGTGCCATCGTCGCCGGCCACCGTTTGGGAGACAGACACATCCTCGCCACACACATTTTTATCGACAATCTCGACCAGCAATCGACCGACCCCAGCGCGGGAGCGGCTGACGATTTTCCCCTCGACGGTACAGGCAACCGTCGGTTCTAGTGGCGATGCCGCCGCTGGTACGGGAGAAGCGGGAGCGACAACAGGCGCTGCTGGAGTACGGAAAGCGCCGAGTTCCTCCAGCAGCGAGTTCAGTCTTCCAGCGACAGTCTCGTTGACAAATTCGGCGGCGGGGAAATGAAGGTCGGCGATCACCGATGAAAACAAGTGCTCGGTACGTTCGCCGAAAGACTGGGTGGCCATCTCATCGGTCAAATCTTGTTGCCATTGAGTTAGCGACAGATTGTTTGGCGTAAGCTGCCGCCTCTCTACGATGAACAGCAGTGATTCCTGAAGGTTCGCAATGGCTGGACCTTGTTGGCTTGGTTTGATCGAAGAAAGAATCCTATCCATAATATTCGCTCCCTAACTTTTGCTGTTAGATTTATACAAAGGTACGACTGATGCTGTTCATCTTTCGCTCTTGCTGGTTAGTCTACGGCCACAGGACCAAACAACTCTGCCCATCGCCGCCACACCACCTCGCCCCAGCAGTCCGTTGGTGAAAACTCCTGCCTCCAATCTCCGGACGTTACGACGTCATGAAAAGGCAACAATCCTCGAGGAGCGTCGTTCGGATCCAACTCAACCGGTATAATTGGTCCAAGTGGTATATGTGGCCAGTAGTCTACATCAGCCCAGCATGCCCAATATCCTTCGCGGCGCCAGCCAATCGTATTGCCCAAGCTTTCGAATGATCTCCAGATGTTGAGCCCAAACGCTTGATTAAATCCAACAACTTTCTCATAGAATTCCAACTGAACGCTAAAGCCAAATTGGTTCCCGCTACTCGCCAACCAAAGAGAATCGATCTGCTTAATGGTGTCGCTCTGCCATGGCTTTTGACTCCAGAGCAACAAACGTGTCTCCTCATTGGCCGCCCGCCAACGGCCTTGAGTTAGAAGTAACGAAAGTTTATCGTTCATTCACGCACGTTATCTGTGTTGAGCTAAGACGTCCTTTGTAACAAGCTGGGATGTGTCCGTCCCCGTGAGCTTGAGAAGGTCGCGTGCAGCGTGTAAACTTTCAGCTGGGGCGAGACGCCCATCCTTTCTGGCGAATGTGTAGCTTGAGTTGTTATCCATTACCCACTTGCCTTGGGCAGGATCGAAATTCAGCTCTCCACCAGCGCGTGCAGCTCCTCGAGCCTGTCCGCCTGGGGCAGGAGTTAGGTCACCATGCTTAACCAGCCTCGCGCCCCCCGACGAGCCGAAACCAGCTTGCTCCTCAGCGGCAATCAAAATTCTTCCGTCCGTGTCGACGACCCAGAGGTACTTTGTCCGAGGGTCCAGGCTGGAGATGTTGAGCCGCTTACCGGGCCCCGCGACATGAACTTCGGGGGGATTGTGGTAGGGAACTTCACCCGGGCGATGAGTTACAACCTCGATAGGTTCCCCCACTTTGCGGGCACCCTCCTGGTACGTTCGTTTGGCTGTCTGTTGTGCGGGTGCTTCTGCTGTTCGCGGCGCGGCGGCTTCGCCTTCAACGGTCTCTGGTACCCGTGGTGATTCGGATACGGTTGCCGGTTTGGGTGTAGGCTTGGGGGCGACTCGGGTCCTCGGGACGGCTCCAACTCGAGATTTGGGTGGCTGACCGGCTGCGGCTAACCCGGTTATTATGGTGCTCACCATGCCCAGCCAGAGAACATCTTCACTAAATGGAATCCCGGTATGCTGCCAAGCGAACGCAAAGCCTCCGGGTGAGCCCGAAGTATCAACGGCGCGTTTAAGATACTTCTGATCGCCGGTCTGCCAATAATTGTAGATATCTCGCTCGACGGGATTGAGAATGCTTTTGTTCTCAGGCGTCCCTTCCTCCAAAGTATAGCCACCACTCGGGTGTTGCCTGTAACGCACGACACTCTGCCCTGGCATGTTTGCGTTCTCATCAACATCCGTGCCGAGTCGATCGAGATATCGAATAGCATTCCCTAGCGCGTATTGATAAGTGTTTGGTCCGTCCTTTAGCTCAGCGGGATCGCTACGGATCCACCTCCCCAGCCACGGCACGTAGTACCGCGCCCCGTGATATATACAATCCGCTCTCCTCATCCCGCTCCTTGCCAGTGTAGCGGTAGCGCTTCGGGCTGACTTCCGAGCCGCTCCGGACGGCCTGATACGAAGTGCTGCCGTAGGGATAGTATTCCTCGTAGGAAATGGTTTGGCCTGCGTCATCCAGTTCCAGGCTGGCGGATCCGAGATGGTTGCCAAGTTGGTAGCGCGTAAGCAGCGAAGGCGAGCCATCACTCCCTTGAGTGCGGGTTTCAACCAACGCGACAGGCTGCTTGTCATCCATGACGTGCAAGGTTTCCCGCTCCAAAGTGATGTTGTTGCCGCCGCCATCGTATTCGCGGTAGACTTCGAAGCCGCCCAGATATACCCGTTCCTTCTGGCGCGCGCCGTTTTGCCGCTCGATCACTTTTCGCACGCGCTGGCCTGTGGCATCATAAACGTAATACGCGGTGCCGCCGCCGCCGAGGTCGATCTGTCGCATTTGATCGTGGAAATTCCATGTCATAGTTGGCAGGTGCGGCATCTTCAGCATGCTGCCGTGGGCGTCGTAACTGTACACCCCTGGGATCGGGTTATTGTTTCCGACGATGGTGCTGCTCAGACGATTGCTCTGCTTGCTCGGCTCGATCAGGCTGGCTTCGTTGTAGGCATAGAGGCGTGTCCAATTGCCGTTATTAGCCAGGTGGAGCAGACTGAGAAAGTTGCCGACCTCGTCGTATTCGAAACGCTCGGTGTAGCGGCGCATCGCCTGTCCATCGCCGGGAAGCGGCAGATTGATTCGGAACTCGTCGCTCCAGTTGCTTTGCGGGGCCGATGACTGCCCGATATGCTCGCGGCCCGTCGCCTCGATCAAACGATAGGCGGCGTCGTAGATGTAGTCCGCGTCCGGCTCTACGACAGCGTTGTCGAAGAAGATGGTTTGCTGGGCGTCGTCCCGTATCCGGCTGATGTTGCCGGCGGGGTCATAAGTGTAGGTGAGAGCCTGGAGTTGAGCGTTGAGAGAGCGAACAGTGGCGAGTCCACTCAAACGGGATGTTAGCGGATCATAAAGATAGGTAGTCTTGGCGCCGTTGCCGTACTCGATGAGGATGCGCTGGCCCTTGGCGTTGTAGTCGATGTCGCTGACGAAGGCCGTGGACACCTGCGCGCCGCGTAGATTCACGTCCACTTTCTCAAGCAAATTCGCCTCGTTGAAGGCCGGCCGATAGACGCTGTTATCGGGAGCGGTCACCGATAAAGGCCGGTTGAGCGCATCGTAGATCGTGCTGCTGGCGAACGTCTCCTGCTCCAGCCCGGGACCGGATGACCAGTCGAGCGTGCTCTTGTACTCGTGGGTCAATTGGCGGTGACTTGTCAGCAGGTTGCCTTTGAAGTCGTAGTCTTCGCTTGAGACAAGACCGGCCTGATCGAAGAGCTGCACCACCTTGCCGCGCAGGTTACTGGCCTCCGGATTCGGGCGGGTTTCGCCATAGACGTTACGCCCAACCAGGAACTCCGGACCCTCGCCCTCGCGCAGGAAGGAATCGGTTGGCCGCCGCAGCGGATCGTAGGCAGCGCGGAACTCGTGATCGCGGCTATCCCAGGCGTAAAGAGGCTTCCCGGCCACATCGTTCAACATCCAGCGTTGGCCCGCTTCCATGCTCGCCTGGTGGATGCGACTACCAAGCATGTCGTAGTCGTACCGTATAACGGTCCGGTCTTTCGCGTCGATGACTTCGCGCTGATTCCCTTCTATGTCCAAGCTCACCCGCGTGCGATAGAACTCTTCGACAGGCGGATCGGCCGATGTCGCGTTGCTGTACCTGAACTTGTTATGAGCGATGGTCAGAAAGACGCGACCGAGCGAGTCGGCATGGGCGACGGTGGGTGTCGCGGCATGGATGGCCGCTTTGCGGGCCGCATCCTGTTCCGCAACGCCGAGCGCGCCAACCTCCCGTTGTGTGTGCCAGGTCGGCAGGTAGTCCGCCTCCGGCAGGCGACCAAAGAAATCGCCTGCGTCAGGATCGGTTTTCGGGTCGGCGATCAGCAACGTGTCATTGACATCCCAGGTCTCTTGTCGCCAAGGGTCGAAGACGACTTTCTCCCATATATGATCAGGATGGAGCGTTGCGACAACGCGTTCGATCGGATCATAGAAAAGCACTGGACTCACGCCAATGCGGATATCGAACTCGAAGCGGTAGGTATCGGTAAAGAACGGCTCGTACTGGCGGACGGGCTTGCCCTTGTTATTGAAGACGGTCCAGCCGCTGCCTACCCAGCGGGGACTAACGACATTGGTCGTCATCGCCGGCCGGCCGTCTGCGCCAAGAATGATTTTGCCGCTGGCATCGCGTTGGGGCACCGGTCCGGGCTCAGCCTGGATCTTCTTCTGGATCTCGCGGCCGAAGCCGTCCGAATAGCTAAAGCTGTGCTGGACCTTGCTTTGTTCGCCGGGTTCCAAGTCGGCGTCGTGAGTCTCGCGGGCCAGGGTGCAAACTACGGCAGAATACGGATCGGCTTGTCCCTGCGTGCGTTGGTAGGCGAACAGATCATAGAGCAGACGGGTCGAGGCGCGCCCGAGGATCGCGTGCGGCTCGGCCAGCGGGTTGGTCAAATGGTCGAGTATGGCGCCTTCGGTCAGGTCAGTCTCAAAGCCATCGAGCGAGTCGCCCCGCGTCTCCTCGGACTTGCCCATCACCGCCGTCCCCACAACCATTCCGAGGACATCGAACGCGATTTGGGCGCGATTGCGGTTGGGGTCCATCATTAGCCGGGGCTGAAGCACCCGATAGTCATTGCCTGTCGTCGTCAGATTACCGGCCCCATCGCGTTCACCGACGGTGACGCGGTTGCCGAGGGCATCGCGGGTTTCCAACATCAGAAGGTCATAGGAGTCGTAGGTGACGAAGCTCTCGGTGCTAATCGCATCCGTGTGAAATGGGTCGCGGTAGCGGTGCGGCAGAAAAAAATGCTGGCGTGCGTGGGCCAACTCCTGCGCGGCGGTGTCATCGGGGTTGGGAGAGAGATACTTCCGACCTGAAGGAATCCACCAGTTAGCGTCGCCTTCGCCATGAGCGTAATGACCCTCTGTCGCGAGTATCGCGTCGGTCACTCGTCCGCCATAGACCTGGGTAAGGAGCCCGGGTGTAAAAGCGAGTTTGTAGGTCTCGCCCGGCAGCGCCAATGACTCGAGTTCGCCCAACGGAAGCACATCGCTCAGATCGTCCTTGCGATATAAGGTGCGAACGTGCTCGATCAAGCGTTTTTGTTGCTGAGCGAGATTCGCCGTTCCTTCATAGGGAATTTCGATCGCTGATGTGAGCAGGTCGAAGTTATTTATTATCCATTCGTCAAAACTAAAACGCACCGCGTTGCCGGCGGGCTTGAATCCGGTCAACTCATAGGTGCGTGACGCACTCGGCGATGGCGCCCGGTAGTTGTCCAGATCATTGATCGGATCGTCAATCGCGTTGGTGACCTCATTCTCAGTATAGATGATAAGTGTAGCGGTCTGCTTGTCTCGGTCTGACTGCGATGACAGATCAGGATCGGGCTGGCGGCGGCCGTAACCGATAGCGATGGATTTCAGCACATTGCCGAACGAGTCCACTTCTAACGTCAGCGCATGGCTGATGCGCGGATCGGTCGGGTTGCGCTCGTAGTGATAGCTGATCGCCTCGCGGGCGCGGGTGAAGAAGACCGCATGACAGTTGCCGCCTTTGGGCTGCACCCTCTCAATGGTGAAGTTTTGCTCGGCAACGGTGTAGGGATGTCCCGCCTTCTTGGTGCCGTCAAGGGCGTAGATCTCCTGGCGCAGCATCGATCCCTTAAGGGCGCGACAGGCCTCGCGCTCTTCATCCAGGGTTAGACCTGCCGGAAGCACGGTATCAGGTAACAAGAGGGCCTGGGCTTGCTCATCGTTTAATCCCGGTTCCCGGTAATACTCGCCCGTGTCATTCGCGTCGAGCAAACCGGCGAAGAAATCCGAGAGATGGTCGCGGCCCACATAAATGCCGGTATGAAACCAGGTCTTGGTCAGGACTGGCGGCACGTGCGAGGCCTTATCAATGTTGGATGTGGTTGCTCCATCACTCCAGCCATCTCCTCCGGCCGGAACGAGAGGATCGCTAAGTGCAGTGAATTCCTCGGTATCCCATTGCTCAACCAGGCCAAAACCGCGGAACTCACGTTCAACCCCATCAAAGTAACCGTGGTGATAGGCGTAACGGGTGACGAAGCGGTTGCGACTGATGCGGTCGTAAGTTTCGACCCGGTCGACCACATGCACCGGGAAGGGCAGCCGGCTGATCCACGGTTTGCCCGCGCGCTTGTCGTCGAGATAAAACTTCGTCGAGGGCGCGTAATGCACTACTGACTCGGCACCGAAGTTGTTCTTCACCTTCACCAGCAAATGTGGCTTCTCTTCCATCAGTGCGAGGTAGCGCATCGGATGGCAGGCGGCGCCGGGCAGGGCCGAGGACCAGACAAGGCAAGCTGTGCCATTACCGAGCAGATCAAGGGCCTGGACTGAAGAGATGTCGTTGCCTAGTGGGAATTGCGAAAGAGGAACCGCATCACTCCAGCCGTTGCCGCTTTCGTTGAAGTATACTTGCGCGCCGTCCCGCCGCAGATAGAGAATGTCAGTGGTTCCCGAGCCGTCGATATCGGCAAGACGGATGCGACGCTGATCGAACTGATCCGATGAGTCGAACTTTGGAGCATTATCCATCGCTACCTTGGCGCCAAATCGACCGTAGCCTAAGTTGGGCCAGTAACAGACTTCCCGGTTACGAATGCGTACCAGATCACTTAAACCGTCCCCCGACAAGTCGGCTAGATAGATTGACTGTCCAGTATCAGAGAAAACGAGGCGCGGTCCTTTCTCTTCATCCAATGGCAACTTTACGCGCGACGCTGGTCCGAAACCCTCCTCCGCTAACGACGGATACCAGGTTAACACTTCGCCCTCGGTGATCAGGATGTCGGCGTGCCCGTCGCCAGTCAGGTCGACAAACCTTAGGTCCGGGTCGCGGGTATTCAGGTCGGGCCAGAAAGCAAAAGGGCGGAAAGGCGACCAGTTGCCGTCATCGGTGCGTTCGTAAAAGCCGCGCACGTAACCTTCCATCTGCGCCAGATCCACCTGACCATCGCCGGCAAGATCGAGAAACTGCCCGCCACCGGCTAACCCAACGACGGGCTGGCGCGCGACAACTTCCATCGCACCAAAGCGAGCGACGGCCCGCTCTTGCCCGTTTTCGAAGACCAGGTTGTTGGCACTCAAGTTGCGCTTATAAGACCAGGCGCCTCCGGCCTCCTCCGTGAGGATGCCGGAGGCGCCTTCGCCATCCAGATCCATCCACTGGTAGTTGACGCCATCGAGACCGACGGGAAGGTTTTCCAGGCTCTCGGCATCAACTTCTAGAATTGGCTGTCGGGCGAGTTGCTCGGGGCTGGGAACCTGGCTGTATTCGAACTCGACCGGCGGGACCGATTTTTTAAGATAACGATCGAGTTGGTTCTGCGTCGGCTGGCGTAGATAGCCCGATTGCGTGATACCGGTGATGAAAGACGCGGTGGGGCCTTCCGAGTAAGAAAACTCGGTGGAGCGCACCAGACAATCATCGATGCCCAACTCCTGCGGGAAGTGATGAAACATGAGCACGCGACGGCAAAGGCGATAGGTGCGGATCTCAAAGCCGGCACGGTAGGTGGAGAACGGATCCCGGCGAGTGGGCCACTGCATTTCCGCCGGAGGATCGATCCGGGCTTGGACGAAGTTGCGCCCTTCGGCATCCCTTGGATCTTCCGTATAATGCCCTTCCCCGTAATCGAAGACCACGTCGAACATCCAGGTCTCGTTGGGAAGCTGAGCTGGGTCGGTGGGTTGCCACGTCGCAGTGTCGCGATTAGGGATGCGATTGCCGTACTTGACGCGCTTCAGGTAGCGGTTGGCCGAGCGGACGCGATTGCGTTCGTTCGCCTGTGTCCAATCGACGTTCTCATCATTTTCATTGGCGTACTGGTAGATGATGGCGTTGCCCTTGTCGTCGTAGCTCGCGCAAATGAGCCAACTGAAGATGCGCCTCGAATTAGTCGAAGACGGGTCTGCGGGATCGAAGAGGCAGGAATTATTGTCCTTGCCGTAGAGAGTGGTAATGTTGTCCCGAGTGATCGAGCGCCAGTGAATCTCTCGCGTCGCGCGATCGGTCCAACGTTCGATTCGAGCGAACAAGCCTTCAATGCGGGGACGATAACGATGAATGATGTAACCAGAGTCGGTCGTGCCGTTTTCTGATCTTGCACCGTCCGGCTGAAGAATGGGCACCAAATCTTCGACGCCGGAAAGGACGTAAACATCTGACTCTTCTGCATCGCGATATTGCGGAAGTCCCTTGTCCGTTTTTCGGGTGATGGCAGGCACCGCGAGACTCCATCCGAAGCCAAAGGGGCCATTACCGGCGCCGGAATCGTAAGAGAGCGAAAGTTGGGGACTGAATCCAGAGCGCCCGGGGCTGATTGCGAGGGGCACAGATGTGGAACCCGTCCCGGTGACAGGATTGGCGGCAAACTTTTCGCCGATTCCTCTGATCGCGCCGCCGCCTTTAGGAAGCGATATGGAAGGAGCAAAACTGGCAGGCGTGCCGCCGTCTCCGGTCAGCTTGAAGCTTGATGGGGATGTGCTCGAAAAGGCCATAACCACATCGAAGAATTTCGCCGACCTCCGCTAGAGACAAGTCACGACGTATCTTCACAGCCCACGGCGGAGACGAAACACCGACAATCTCTGATATTACGCGGATTGGCATTCGTCAAACCAGCAACCCAGAGCACGAAAGTGCCTAAAGATGTTCAAGCTAATAGAAACGGATGAGAAATGGATCTGAGATGAGCGAGTCACTGATAGCTATAATGCATTTATGATAAATATCTTATAAGTCGATCTGAAAGCGGACACGAACCCGCGACATCCTTCGACCAAGAAGCGGGGCGCGCACCGTGATTGCCTTTAGTCAGACAATGATTTGTTCGGCGAGTCGGGAACGTATTCTGTAGCGTCGCCCCACAAACGTGGGATCAAAGTTGGCATTTCGCCATGCCTACCTCAGACAAGAGAGAAACGGTGAGGGAGGGATTCGAACCCTCGGTACCCTTTTGGGGTACGGCGCTTTAGCAAAGCGCTGCTTTCGACCACTCAGCCACCTCACCCACTGCGCCGTCGAAGTTGCGAGAATATCGGGGTCGTTCCATGCTCGTCAACCGATTGCCTCGTCATGCTCTCCGCTCCGCAAATCCCTTTTTTATCGTTGCCTGCTACCTGTCGGGGCGGTGGTCTCGTTTCTCCTACCCTTTACAGGTTGCGCAACCAACCCGCGGTCAGTTGCGGTTGCGCCTGCCCCGCTCCAGCCGTCTGTCGTCGGGGAGATCGCGCTGGTGGACAAGGAAAAGCGGTTCGTCCTGATCGATCTCGCCTCGAACCTTTACGTGCCAGCACCGGGCGCGGCTTTGCGCTCGACCAACGCGGCGGGTGCGACCGCGCAATTGAAAGCGTCGTCGGAACAAAAAAGGCCTTTTATTGCGGCCGACATCGTCGACGGCGAGCCCGCAGTGGGCGACGAGGTAGTGCGATGACGAGCGAGGAAGATGCACTGGCTGGCGTCCTGGCAAAAATTGCGGCGCTTCCCAACGCCAAGGCCGCGCTGATTGACTCGTTAGGCCGGTTCGCGGCCCAGGATGCGTTTGCATGCAGGCCGCTCCCGGCATTCGACAACTCGGCGATGGACGGCTATGCGGTGCAGGCAGACTCGTGCCGAGCTGGGGCGAATTTGCTGGTCGTCGGCGAACAACCAGCCGGCGCGGATCGTGGTCTGACGATCGAGGCAGGAGAAGCCATTCGCATTTTCACCGGCGCCCCGCTCCCGGCCGGCGCCAATGCAGTCGTCATGCAGGAGGATGTGACCCGCGAAGGCAAAACGATCGTTGTGCAATGCGGCGTTGAGCCCCAAGAATTTATCCGACGTCAGGGCTCGGACCTCGCGGTCGGACAAAAAATTCTCTCTCGCGGAGAGCGGATCACGGCTGCGACAATGGCGCTTCTCGCCGCGCAAGGCATTGGGGAAATCGAGGTCGGCGGGGTGCCCGGCGTGGCGATCGTCTCGACAGGCGATGAGCTGGCGCGACTGGGCGATACGCCGGCACCGGGCCAAATCTTCGAGAGCAACTCCATCATGTTGCGTGCTCTTGCGCTCGACGCCGGTGCTAAAGTCACCCTGGTTGAGCATTGCCCGGATGACCTCGAATCAGTGACAAAAGTCTTCCGAAGCGGGCTGCAAAGCGACGCCTTGATTATCAGCGGCGGCGTTTCGGTTGGTGACCACGATCTGGTGAAGCCCGCTCTCTGCGCGCTCGGTGCCGAGATCGACCTCTGGCGGGTCGCAATCAAACCCGGAAAGCCGTTCCTCTTTGGCCGCGCGGGACGCTGCTGCATTTTCGGACTTCCGGGAAATCCCGTCTCGGCGTTTGTGACTTTTCTGAAATTTGTCCGGCCGGCTCTTTTGAAAATGAGAGGCGCGGCCGACAAAAACCTGGGTTTACGCGAGGTACCGGCCCGACTGGCAACGGAGGTGACCAATAACGGCGCTCGCCCGCATTACCTTCGCGGGCGTCTGGAAGAGGGAGTGTTCAGCCTGAGCGGACGCCAGGAGTCGCATGCGCTCTTTGGCCTGAGCCGGGCGAACGCTCTGCTTCGGGTGGAAGCCGGGAGCAAATTCGCCGCCGGAGAAAGCGTGACAGTGGAGTTGTGGGACTAGCGCAGGGTTTCTGACGGGAGGAGCGCCGCCCTGTAGCGGCGGTCTATGACCGTCGAGAATACAGGTGGGGAAATTAGGACGGCGGTCATCGACCGCCGCTACAGATTCCCTGGCTCAGTAACGACCCGCGCGATCGCGATGGCGTTTTCGTTTCTTTGGTGGAAGCGTGAAAGGAGATGGGTCTGACCGAATACAAACGGAAGCGGAATTTCGCTGTCACGGCTGAACCGACCGGGAAGAAGAAGCCGCGGCCCAAACGTGTCGCGGGCGCCTCTCGCTTCGTCATTCAAAAACACGACGCGAGCCGGTTACACTACGATTTTCGATTGGAGATGGATGGCGTCCTCAAGTCGTGGGCGGTGCCCAAAGGGATGCCTTGGACGAAGGGGAGAAAAGCATCTTGCGGTCGAGGTTGAGGATCATCCGATCGACTACGAAGATTTTGAAGGCGTTATTCCCGAAGGGAACTATGGGGGTGGAAGTGTCATGGTCTGGGATCGTGGCCAATACTACGTGCATGGCGAGAAACCGCTCGAGGCGCTCGCGCAAGGCCGCATGCACCTCGTGCTCGAAGGTAAAAAACTGAAGGGCGAATGGGCGTTGATCCGGACCCGGAGCGATCGGGGAAAAAACCAGTGGCTGTTGCTGAAGAGCGACGCCGACGTCAAGCCGATTTCGAAAAAGCGCGACGACGAGTCGGTCAAGACCGGACGGACGATGAAGCAGATCGCGAAGGATCGCGATGCCGAATGGCAATCGAATCGTCCGCGTGACTTGAGTGGCCCGGAGGGTTTGCGCGAGCGGGTTCGGAAAGCCGTTACGGATAAAAAAAAAGTCTCGCGCAGGGCAAAAATAAGACACGCCGGACCGGCCCTGCCTGATTCTCTTCCCGCGGCGAAACCGCGCTTCATCGAGCCGATGAAACCGAAGCTGCTTGAGACGCCGCCGACGGAGGGAGGCTGGATCTACGAGTTGAAGTTTGACGGCATCCGCGCGCTCGCGCTTAAGGACGGTGCGAAAGTCAAATTGATCTCGCGCAATCAGAACGACCTGACGAAAAGGTTCGCGGAAGTCGCGGCCGCGCTCGAGTCCTTGCCTTGCGAAGCATGCACGATCGACGGTGAGGTGGTGGCTCTGGATAAAGAGGGTCGCTCGTCGTTCCAACTCCTGCAGGCTCGGGAAATGGAAGGACGCGAGTCCCCCCTCTGTTATTACGTTTTCGATCTCCTCCAGCTCGAGGGCAGAAATTTGCGCGGGCTTCCCCTAACGAGTCGCAAGGAAGTCCTGCGCCAACTCTGCGCCGGGGCGGGCGACCCGATTCGTTACTCGGGAGAGCTGGGCCACGATGCGAGCGCGCTTCTCAACGAGGTTAAGCGGCGCGGGCTCGAGGGGATCGTCGGCAAGCTGGCGGATTCGGTTTATGAACCGGGACGACGGAGTGGAGCGTGGATCAAGCTCAAGGGCACACATGAGCAGGAGTTTGTCATCGGCGGTTACACTCCACCGGCCGGCTCGCGGCAGCATTTCGGCGCGGTTCTCGTCGGTTATTACGAAAAGAAAAAGCTCCTATTCGCCGGCAAGGTTGGCTCCGGGTTTGACGACGAATTACTCGCGGTTCTGCACCGGAAATTCCAGGCCGAAGCGCGCGACGACTGCCCGTTTACTGACCTTCCATCGAGACTCGCCACAGGACGAGTCCGTCCGACTGGCGGACAGGGCGGACAATGGATTCAGGGGATTACACCGGGCATGATGCGGAAAATCCATTGGGTGAATCCTGTTTTTGTCTGTCAGGTGAAGTTTTCCGAGTGGACGCGTGATGCGAAGTTGCGACAGCCCGTCTTTCTCGGTCTGCGTGAAGATAAAAGCCCGGGAGAAGTGAGAGCGCGAATAGCGCCCTGCCAGCCTCAGGACACGGGTTGCCCGGCGCGGGCTGACCTAACTCCAGCTAGCAGGGTAGCGCTCGCCTGGAAAGCCGTCGCGCAGACCGCGCCGTCGCCATCGTAGGAAGGGTCATAACTGGCGATGGTGAGAGCTTCCACCGGCAAATGCTCGGCGACAGTCGAGAGAAGTGCTTGCAGGTCGTCGCGCAAGAAACCACCCCGCGCTGAATAACCGTTGGCTCGTCCGACGCTGGGATCGAGGGCATCCAGATCGAGATGGACATAAAACCTTTCCATGGTCGAGCCAATTGATTGCAGAACCGGGGCGAGACCGGTCTTCGCCGCCTCGACACTCAAGCGAATGACCCGGGAGCGAGCCAGGGCCGAGGCTTCGTCCGGCGTCAAGATCTCGTGCGCCGAGCAGAACTACGGCATTATCCGGAACCGGTTGAAATCCTTCGATGCTATTGGCCAACTCTCCCCAGCACTGCCCGGTCGCCGTCGCGAGGGTCATCCCGTCAAGAAAGCCGCTCGTCGTTGTTTGCGGGGTATTGAAGTCGCCGTGCGCATCGATCCAGACCACCCCAGTGCCTGCGCCGAGGCCTGCGATAACCCCAACTGCGGCGAGGCAATTTCCCGACAGGACCAAAGGAAATCGCTTCGCGGTCCGTGCCGCGCGGACATGCTTGGCGACGGCGCGCATCAGCTCGAAGCTCGTCTGGACTTCGGCCCGCCAATTTCGCGAAGCCGGTTCGATCACCTCCGAATCGACCTGATGCCCCTGAGCGGCGAGATGCTTCTCGAGACCGGCGGCGCGCAGATGCTCCGGTCCTGCGCCCATGCGCACGTTGCGCTGGCCGGAATCGTAGGGGACGAGCAAGAGCCGTATTTCCATTTTGCCTCGAAGCAGGAGGAGTATCGCGCAAGAGTCCATCGCCGCAACGGCGGACAACTTGCCCGGAGCGGAAGGCTTCAGAGATCGTAGCGAGTCAGCCACTCTGTCGCTGGCCCGCCGAGTTTCGCGGCGCAGGCCCTCATTCGCGGGCGAAGAATTAAAGCCTGAATGAGCTGCGTCTCTCCGAATAAAGGCGGTTTCCTTTCGGGATTGCGATTGTCCTCCGGACGCAATCGATTATTAGCTCGTTCGGTTCCCCCGCCGAGATACGTGATGATGGAGCGTCGCAGTTCGGCAGGCTCGTTTCTTTAGATCGTCGAAGAAGAGAGCCTAAAATTTCGCGGGTTCCGAGATACCATGCTGACGGCGGCCGCTGATCTATTTGTAGCGATGTCCGTGTTTCATCACGAGATCAACCCGCTGGAGGAGATCGATGTAGCGCAGAACGTCGCCTTTCACTGCGATGATGTCGGCGAATTTTCCTTCACTCACGGAGCCGTAATCCTTGTCCACCTTCATCATCACCGCTGGCCAGTAAGTTGTGGCGCGGATCGTCGCCATTGGGTCGACCCCTAGATCGTGCACCCAGGCATCCATCTCGCGCCAGGTCGAGCTGCTGTGAAACTTCATCGGGATACCGCTGTCCGTCCCGACGAGCATGACGACGCCGGCGTCCTGCAATTGATGGAACTTCTTCTTTACCGTCGCGGCGCGGAGCGGTGTGATCTGATAATAACTCAGCTGACCAGGATGGCGGATGGACGATTTGATGTCCTCAACGATATCGTTTGGCACGTCGAGCTTCCACGCCGGATCGTCGAGTGACTCCGGGTTTTTGATCAGTCGGTCGTAATTCAAAAAACCTTCGATCGTCGGGCACCAAAAAAGTGGTCCGATGTTCATCTTCGCAGTCCGCTCCGCGATCGCCTTCAGGATGTCTTCGGGATAACCCGGCGCGGTCGAAAGCCCGGTATGCTCAAAATCATCTACGCCAGCGGCGAGACCGCGTCGGATTTCCTCAGGTCGATGGGCATGGGCGACGACCGGGAGTTTGTGCGCGTGGGCTTCGTCGACAACCGCTTTCACTTCTTCCATCGTCATCTCATCCTGGTCGATCAGCTTGACGATATTGACCCCGGCCTCGGCCAGCTTCTTGACCTTGGCGCGCCCGTCTGCCGCACCTTGCACTCCCCAACGAAAAGCTTCGGTTCCCGGATACGGCTCGTGTTGGATGAACGGTCCGGCGACGTAGAGCGTCGGGCCGGGAATTTCACCGCGATTAATCCGGTCGCGGACCTCGATGCTTTCCTTGAGCGGCGCGCCGAGATCGCGCGCGCTGGTCACCCCGGCCATGAGCAATTGATGCGCGGCTGCCGGCATGATCTCGGTCCCAAGTCGTCGCGGATAAGTTTTGTCCCAATGCGCATAGTCGCTGTGCCCGAGCAGCATGGTGTGGACGTGGGAATCCCAGAGTCCGGGGAGTACGTCCATCCCTTCGGTGGAGATCACCTCCGCATCTTTGGGCACGGCCAGGGTACCGACCTGGCCGATGGCCGTGATGCGCTCGTTGTCGATCAGGATGACACTGTTGGCGAGCGGCGGTCCGCCGAAGCCATCGATCAAGCGGCCGCCGACCAGCGCCGTCGGACGGGCGACCGCGGAAAGCGCAAAAGCGCTGGACAAGGCAAGAAGAGCGAAAAAAGTTTGTAGGCGTCTCATCTTCGCGACTGTAGGGGAACGGAGCGCAAGCTTCCAGCTCGCCGATCGCACGGACTCGTCCTCTGGCGAGCCTGCATTGTTCTAGGTAAGCTGAAACTTGCGCAACAGCCGCGGGCGCTTTGCTCTGCAAAGGTAACTCCTAGCGCCCCTGAGGGGCTAACTTCTTGAAATCGCTACGCGACTCGATCCGGGTTACTCCTCCGCGGATATCCTGCGCCTCGCCCGGGGCGCGATGTCTACGGAGACGCGAGCAAGCGCTGGAAGAGCGCTCGCAGCGCCCGCGGCGAAGCCGCCGCCGCCAATCCCTCGAGCAGAATTCGGCGCACTTCTTTTCGCGGGACTTTGGTTTTTTCTTCCCCGACCCCATCCGCACGCAACAAGGCAATCGTTCGCGCGCCAATCAGAGCGGGCAGCGCGGTGGCGAATCGAATTCGCCAGTTCGTTAGGCTGGCACAATAGTCGATCCCGGCGGTTATTTTTTCTTCCGCTCTGGCGAGCCAGCCAGCGAAAACTTCCGCGACTGGCGCAGTCGCCAATTCGTCGGCCGGCAGATAACCGCGACCCGCGGCGGCGTCGGTACGGCGATCGCGCAGGACGTTGATCAACTGCAGGCCTTTCCCATATTCGATCCCGAGCTTCGTCATTTCTTGAGGCGGCCGAGAGGCAAAGGTCGCGAAATGCCGAAACCCCAGTTTCGTCCAGAAATCGCCCACGCAGCCGGCCACAAGATAGGTGTATTCGTCCAGTTCCGTTCCTGTTCGAAGCGCGATCAGAGTGGCCGGATCCCCAAAATGCCGGACGTCGAGCTCTTGTCCTCTGACGATGGTCTTAAGGACGCCTCGAACATCGTCGCGGTCTCGTCGGATCAAGCTTTGCCAGCCAATCGACGCATTCACGCAGATTCTCGATCAACGTCCGCTCGTGCGGATTATTCTGTTGTGCCGCGAAATCCCGCAGCGGCTGCGTGACCGCGCTGAAATCCAGTTCGCCAGCGATGACGCGGGCGAAGTCGCGCAAAATCGTTAGGCGAATCGTGGATGGGATGGTCGCGGTGTCCGCCATCGTGTCCGTCGCGCGCGCCAGGAGGTAAGCGAGACTGAC
Source organism: uncultured Verrucomicrobiae bacterium (assembly GCA_963720895.1). Lineage (GTDB taxonomy): Bacteria > Verrucomicrobiota > Verrucomicrobiia > Chthoniobacterales > UBA10450 > Palsa-1392. The sequence goes on along the minus strand of CAVRGZ010000002.1, from coordinate 219,716 downwards.
CGGTTCACGCAGTGGCTGCGGTAAAAACCGGATCGTGAGATAAAACGATCGCGAAACCGATTTGAGAATCGCTTTCACGGGCCGACGTCGCGAATTTCAATCCGCGAAGGATCGGCATTTCCCAGGCCGAATTGTCCCGCCATCATGATGTGCGCGCCGAGGCGTTTGATCGGCGGCACCTTTCGTTTTTTCCGCCACTCCTCGAGCTGCCGCAGAGCGACGGCATCGATCGCGACCGGGTCCTTGCTCGCGTAAAGTGTCGCGAAAGGGAAGGAGTAGCCGGGCTGCGACTCCGGGCCGCCGGCATACTGGGCCTGCAGTCCATCCATCAGGTTGAACACGACCTTTTGGCCGATGTGCGGGTCGTAATAAATTTCCGGGATGCTCGAAGCGCCGAAATCCGGCGGGAGACCGAAGCGGCGCCAATTGTCGATGTTGGGAATGGTGACGTTGTAAAGACAGCCGGCGACGCCGTTGCGCACGTTGTCGCTCAAGACCGGCAGATTAATGATCTTGGTCACTTCATTCGCGACGATTTTCGAGAAATGGCTGACGCTGCTCGTGTTCTCGGTTTCGCTCAGGAGCGGCAACTGGCCGCCGCTGCCGAGGTATTCAAAGTCGCCCCAGATCAGGTTGCCGAGAAAAGGGGCGGAGAAGGTGGCTTTGGGATCGTAGCCGTCGCGCGGCGGAATCGATTTGAGCTGATAACCTTCACCGTCCGTGTAGCCGGCCTCCTTGATTCCGGCGAGCGATCTATCCCAGACGATGATGTCGCGGCGGGAATGGCCGGCCGCGACCAGGCCGTCGACGATCGTGTTCACGATTTCGCGGTGGGTAGTGAAAAGTTCGCCGCCGGCGGCCGAGATCTTGATCCCAATCCGATCGTTAGGCCGGACCAGCGAACGCCAGGCGCTCGCCACATCGGGCTGATGGGTGACGGCGAGGACGAGCGCGTTGGTCATTCGCCTGACGATTTGCGGGTTGGTCTGAAAATCGTGGATGGCGGCCGCATTGTGGGCCCGGTAAACGACCGAAGGCGTCGGCGCAGGAGGGGGCGGGGGCGGCGGCGGCAGGCCCTGGGCGAGCGCGACCGCGCCGCCGAGCGAGGCGGCTGCGCACCCGACGCTGACGACCAGAAAAGCGATTGAGCGAAAGAGGCGAGCGGCGATGGTGGACTCTATGGGCGAGGAGGCGAATGACAACTCCGCGGGATCGGGTGATGCGGGGCGGCACATTTATGTGCACATTCCGTTTTGCGCGCGCATTTGTCCTTACTGCGCCTTTTACAAAGAGCGGGCCGACCCGGCGCAAGCAAGGCGCTTTTGCGAGGCGCTTTTGGTAGAACTTGTAGCCGGGGGCGGTGAGCCCGGCCAGCGAGACTGCGATGCCAAAAGCCAGCCGGCGTCAACGTCCCCGGCTGGAACGTCGCGTCGGGCACCGAAGACGATCTTCTTTGGCGGCGGAACACCCACCGCCTTGACGACGAATCAACTCGAGTTCCTGCTCGACGGTTTTCACGCGCAACTGGATCTGTCCGGGATCGAGGAGTGGACCTTTGAAGCGAATCCGGGGAGCGTCTCCGAACGCAAGGCGTGGCTCCTGCAAGAGCGTGGCGTGAACCGGATCAGCCTTGGGGTCCAGTCGTTCGATGATGGATTGTTGCAGTTGCTCGGTCGCGAACACACCGCCGCTCAGGCGGAAACTTCTTTCGATTTGCTCCGGCGAAGTGGGTTCGAAAATCTGAACATCGATCTGATGTTCGGCTTGCCCGGTCAGACGCTCGAACAATGGGAATTTACCTTGCAGCGCGCGATCGCGCTCGGGCCGGATCATGTTTCCGCCTATTGCCTGACTTATGAGGAGGACACCGAGTTCTTTCTCCGCCATGCGCGGGGCGAATTCCGGACCGATCCGGAAGGAGACGCTGATTTTTTCGCGATCGCGGGCGAGTTGTTAGGCAAGGCCGGATTTGAGCAGTACGAAGTTTCGAATTACGCGCGCCCGGGTTTTGAGTCGGTCCATAATCGCGCCTATTGGAGCGGGCAGGATTATCTCGGTCTCGGTCCGAGCGCGGTCTCGACCGTCGGGCTCCGACGCTGGCAGAACATTTCCGATTATCGGATCTACGCCGATCGGCTGCTGGCGGGTCAATCGGCTTCGACCGGCGATGAAGTTTTGACTCCGCAGATGAAGCGCTCGGAATCGATCGCGTTGTCGTTGCGGACGAACCGCGGCATTCCCGCGGAGTGGGTGAACGATCGGCCTGACGAAGTGGAGGAATTCGTCAGGTTGGGATTGATGCAATCGAAAGCGGAGCGCTATGTCCTAACGCGGGCCGGACGTTTCCTCGCAGACTCGGTCGCGGAGGCGTTTGTGTAGCGGACATGGTCTCCGCTCGTGTAGGGCGCGCCATTTTGGCCGCCCGGGGTTGGCCTTGATTCCTCCTGGCGCCGGGTTCACAGGACGGCGGCCAAAATGGCGCGCCCTACACCCCGCCGTAGCGGCGCTGGCGGCGGCCATATTCTTCGACCGCAGCGAAGAGATCTTCCTTGCCGAAATCGGGCCAGAGTTTCGGCGTGACATACATCTCGGTGTAGGAAAGCTGCCAGAGAAGAAAATTGGAAATCCGCATCTCGCCCGAGGTGCGGATGAGCAAATCGGGATCGGGATAATAGCGGGTGTAAAGATGCTTGCTGAACATCTCCACGTCGATCATTGCCGGATCGATGTGGCCCAGCTCGACTGCGCGGAGAGAGACTTTTGATCCCGTCGATGATCTCCAGCCGTCCCCCGTAGCTGAGCGCGAGAATGAGCGTGAGCCCGTTGTTGTTCGCCGTTTGCTCGATCGACTTATGCAGCTGGGTTTGGCAGGCCTCCGGTAAATCCGTCAGGCGACCGATCGCCTGGAGCCGGACATTTTTCTCCACCAACTCCGGGGTCTTTTCCTTCAGGAAACGCTCGAGCAGGTTCATCAACGCAAAAACTTCGCTCTTCGGACGTTGCCAGTTTTCCGCGGAAAAAGCATAGAGGGTGAGAAACTCGATCCGCAAATCGCCGCAGCCTTCGACGCAGGCGCGCACCGCGTCGGCGCCTTTTTCGTGGCCTTTGATCCGGGGCAGCCCGCGCTCCTTCGCCCAGCGGCCGTTACCATCCATGATGATGGCGACATGGCGGGGAACCGTCTTGAACGAAGGATTCATCTTCCTAGATCATCAGTGTCTGGCCCCGGGCCGGGCCGACGCTGATCATCGTCAGGCGGGCGCCGGTCAGTTCCGCGATGCGCCGCGCGTAGTTCCGGGCTTCGTTAGGCAAATCGGAGAGCTTCTTCGCCTTCTCGGTCGAACGCTTCCAGCCCGGAAATTCGAGGTAGACCGGCTGACAGCGCGTTAGTTGCGCGGCGTCGCTCGGCGGCACCTCGACTTTTTTCCCATCGAGCCGGTAGGCGACGCAGACTTTGATCGGATCGACGGTGTCGAGTCCGTCGAGGTTGGTGATGGCCAGTTCGTCGATCCCGTTAATCATCGTGGCATAACGAGTCGCGACGGCGTCGAACCAGCCGCAACGCCGCGCGCGCCCGGTGGTCGCGCCAAACTCCCGGCCCATCTCATGCAGCATCCCCGCGATCGCCGGGTCCTCCGTCGGGAGCGCGCCTTCGCCCACTCGCGTGGTGTAGGCTTTCATCACGCCGAGGACGCGATCCATCCGATGCGGCGGGACGCCGGTGCCGGTGCAGGCGCCGCCGGCGGTGGTGTTCGAGGAAGTGACATAGGGATAGGTCCCGTGATCGATGTCGAGGAAGGTTCCCTGCGCGCCTTCGAAAAGGATCTCTTTCCCCTGCTGTAGTGCCGTGTGCAGATAGACCACGGTGTTCGCCACGAACGGGCGCAGTTGCTCGCCCGCGGCAAGGAAATCAGAGTTTACTTTGGAAAAGGAAATCGGACGCGCGCCGAGCGCTCTGAGAATGCTGTTGTTTTCCCGCACCTTCGCCCGCAGTTTTTTCGTGAACACCTCCGGTTGCATCAAGTCGGCGATGCGGAGACCGGTGCGGGCGGCTTTGTCGCCGTAGGCAGGACCGATCCCGCGTTTGGTCGTACCGATTTTCGCCTGACCCTTGCGCAGCTCGCGCTGTTCATCGAGCGCGCGGTGATACGGCAGGACGAGATGCGCGCAGTCGCTGATGAGCAGGTTCCGGCCGATCTTGACTCCGACTTTGCGCAGACCATCAATCTCGCCGACGAGCGCGACCGGGTCGATGACGACGCCGTTGCCGATCACGCAAATCTTTCCGCGCCGCAGAATGCCGGAGGGAATGAGATGGAGAACGTATTTTTTGCCGCCGTGAATGACGGTGTGCCCGGCGTTGTTGCCGCCTTGACTGCGGACAACGATATCGGCGTTCCCGGTAAGGACGTCGATGATTTTGCCCTTGCCTTCATCGCCCCATTGCGCGCCGACCAATATCGTGTTTGCCATCGCGTTGCCGGTTGAGAAGAAGTCGCCGGAAAGCTTCACCGGAAGTCCGCGGCTACCGCGCCCGAAGATAGGATGACGAAAGACGCGCGCAAGCTGGTTTTGGTCGGATTTCCGGGCGTTGCAGCCAGCATCGGTGATGCCGGTGACATTGATTCTTAGCTTTTGATCGGGAACCGGGGTTACCGACCCCGGCTACAGGGCGAGCCCCTTAGGCTTGTTTGACCTGGATCACGGGCAACGGAAAACGCAGACGAAGTTCGTCACCGAGATAAATCTCGACGTGATGAAGGCCGAACTGCTGGAACTGCACCCCGCCGAAATAATGGACATTGGTGGCGTGGCCTTCCATTTCCTTCAGATCGAAATCGACTTCGGCCTGCGCGATTGTCTGGGTGTCGTCCGGGCCGACGATCTTCGAGCGCTGATGAAACCGCCCCGCGCCGCTGCACCAGCGCGTCCAGATGCAGAGTCGCAGATAATTGACCGGCAGTTTCGGCGTCGGCACGATGTTGAGCACTCCGACGAGTGTCTGCATGCCGTTGAATTCGCAGCGCACGTCCTCGCATAGAACGCAGCTCTGGAGATCCGGTAAAATGGCCTGGGTTTCCACGGCAATGAGTTTAGCTGGTTTCAGCTCAATGGCCAAGCAATCCGCGACTCAGGGCCGCGAGCAGGATAAGGCCGAGCACGATGCGGTAAATGGCGAAGGGAGTGAAACCATGCTGCCGCACCCAGTGAAGAAACCAGGCGACGACCGCGAGCGCGACGACAAAGGCGGTGACGAAGCCAAGCGCGAGCACGACCCAGAGCTGCGGCGTCATCGCGAGGGGCGCGATCGCATCTGTCGCCGCGTGCGGCCTGAGCGTTTTGAGCAAATCGTAGCCGGTGGCGGCAAACATCGTTGGGATGGAAAGAAAGAAGGAAAATTCGAGCGCCGCCTCGCGCGACATCCCCGCGACCTGTCCGGCAGCGATCGTGCACATCGAGCGCGAGGTCCCGGGAAAGACCGCCGAGAGCACCTGGACCGCGCCGATCCAGATCGCGGTGGGAAGTTTCGTCTCATCCATCTGCTGAATACTTGGATGAACGAAAAACGAATCGACCACCCACATCACGATGCCGCCGATGAGGAGCGCCAAAGCCATTACGTGGAGGTTTTCGAGATTTTTGCCGATTAACTTACTGAGCAGAAACGCTGGGATCGCGGTGACGATGAACGCGATCAGGACGAGACTGAGCGGGTGGGTGAAAACGGTCCGATCACCGCGCGCGCCGCGCGGAAAGGTTTGGATAAATCTCAGGATGCGGCGCCAGAAGAATACGGTCAGGGCGAGAATCGCGCCCAGTTGGATGACGACGCTGTACATTTTCCAAAACCCATTTCCCAGGTCGATCTGGAAGAGAGCTTCCGCGATCCGCAGATGCGCAGTCGAGCTGACGGGCAGAAACTCGGTCAGGCCCTCGATCGCGCCGAGGACGATCGAGAGAAGATAATCGTTCATCCGGCGCGGGAAATGGTGGCGGTGGCCGGAGACTTAAACCGCGTCGGCCCCGCGTTCATCCGTTCGGATACGGATTGTCTGCTCAACGTCGCTGACGAAGACTTTGCCATCGCCGATCTTGCCGGTTTTTGCCGCCTGGGTGATGATTTCCACCGCGCGCGGCGCGAGTTCATCGATCAGGACGATTTCCAGTTTTATCTTCGGCAGAAAATCGACCGTATACTCGCTTCCGCGATAAATCTCGGTGTGACCTTTCTGCCGGCCGAAGCCTTTCACTTCACTCACAGTCATGCCTTCGACCCCGATCTCGGCGAGCGCTTCCTTCACAGCCTCCATCTTGAAGGGCTTAATGATCGCTTCGATTTTTTTCACGCGGGCAAACTAGAACTGACGATCCAAAGCGCAAGCACTGTAGCGGCGGTCTATGGCCGCCGAAATCGAACCCGCCACTCCATCCCTCGGCGGTCATAGACCGCCGCTACAACGCGTTCAGTTCCGCCTCTACCATTTCGCGGACCAGCGCCTCGAATCCCTTCTCCGGTTTCCAACCCAGGACACGTCCGATTTTCGCCGCCGAACCGACCAACTTTTCCGGCTCGGTTGGGCGCTCAAATGCCGCGTCGTGTTTCACATATTTCTCTGGGGAAAGATCGACGACCGCGAAGGCTGTTTCGACGAAGTCCTGGACCGCGTGCGTTTCGCCAGTCGCCACTACGTAATCGTCCGGTTCGGAATGTTGCAGCATGAGCCACATCGCCGTGACGTAGTCCTGAGCGTGACCCCAATCGCGTCGTGCGGAAGTGTTCCCGAGCACCAATTCGTGTTCAAGGCCGCGACTGATCCTTGCCGCGGCACGCGCGATTTTGCGGGTGACGAAGTTTTCTCCCCTCCGCGGCGATTCGTGATTGTAGAGAATCCCGTTACAAACAAAGAGGCCATAAGCCTGCCGGTAAACCCGCGCTAACTGGGTCGCAAAAGCCTTCGCGCAACCATAGGGGCTGGCCGGCCGGAAAGGCGTTTCTTCCGTTTGCGGTGAGTCGGCCGCCTCGCCGAAAATCTCCGAGCTCGACGCGTGATAAAAGCGCAGCGGCTGCGGTTGATCGCGCGAGATCTCGAGCAGCCGCAGGGTCGCCATCGCCACTTCCTCGGAAGTGGATTCCGGGATTTCAAAACTCAAGCCGACATGGCTTTGTCCCGCCAGATGATAGACTTCCGCGGGCTGCACCCGGGCAAAAATGCGCCGGAGCGTCGTGCCGTCGGTCAGATCGCCGTAGTGGAGAAATAACCGGTGGCCGTAAATTGAGTCATCAGCGCGCAGATGTTCGATCCGTGAGCGGAGCAGATTGCTCGTTCGCCTAACGACACCGTGAACCGCGTAACCTTTGGCGAGAAGCAACTCGGTGAGATAAGAACCGTCCTGACCAGTGATACCGGTGATGAGCGCCCGTTTCGGTTCCGCCATGGCGGATGAATGGCCGAATGGCGCGCCGCAAACAAGAGGAAACGCGCGTTCCAGCTCTTGTAGCCGGGGTCGGTGACCCCGGTCGGTCGCCTATGCTCATGGTATGATGCTCGCCCAGACGGCCGGGGATCGCCGAGCCCAAACTACAGTGCGTCCTTGCCTCTGACAGCTACACCAACTAACGCTAAAACCGCGCTTTCGCCGGGTCACTGCGGGTGCAGAGGAAGATTGTTCCGATAAAAGGCGAGATCTTTGCCCAGGTTCCTGGCCAGATCGACGTTTTGCTGGGCGAGAGCGAGCTGCAAGGCACGGTGCGCGCTCGCCATTGCCTCTTTGAACTGGCCGCCCTCGGCATAGGCGGCAGCCATCGTCCGAATGAAAACCGGGTTTTTCCCACCTGCCAGATGATCGGCCTTCTCTGCGAGCGAAAGGGCTCGTGCGCCGTTTCGAAGTGACGCATCTGGAGAAGTCGACAGCGCCCAGGCCAGGTTGTTCAGGGTCGATGTGGAATCGGGCGCGATTTTCAAAGCCGTTTCGTAATGAGCGATCGCTTCTCCGATCTTTGCCTGACGCAGCAACGCGTCGCCCGCGAGCGTTTCCGTCTGCGCGTTGCGCGCTCCCGCTTCCTTCATGAGTTCGCGCGCGGTCGCATCATCGGGGCTCAATTCCAGCGCCCGTTGCAGGAGCGCCCGTGCCTCATCGAGGCGTGCGTGTGCAAGCAGGTAGCGAGCGTAGTAAATGTAACTGTCGGGATACGACGGCGCCATTTGCAGCGCCTCTTTGAAATGGTGCTCGGCCGCCGCGCTCTGCTCAGTCGCATTCTCGGCAATCGCGAGATTGATCAGGAGAAAATAATACTGCGGCGTGAGCTGTTGAGCGCGATGGAAATAATCGAGCGCGCCGGTGTAATCGCCCCTGTTCATTAGCTGGATGCCGTAGGCCATTAAGCCCCGTCCATTGCGAGGGCTCTTTAGCACGACGTCGTGCCAGAGCGTTTCGTCAGTTTTCCAAACCTTGTTTCTCTGGAACGTGGCGTAGGCATTTGCGCAGAGGACGAGCACGGCCGCACAGGTCGCGGCGATCTTCGTTCCATTCGATTGCCGTTTCAGGCGGGCTGCAAGCAACGCTGCTGCGCCCGCTACCGCGATCACGAGTCCCACGTAAGGAAGGAATGTTCGGTAATCGTTCATCACTTCGGCGAGCGGAAAGAGTGATGTCGGAAGAAGCGCGATCAGAAACCAGAGAAGACCGAAGCCGATCAGGCGTGTTTTCTTCGAAGCAACTGCAACGATTGCTCCCGCGCCCAACAAGACGGTGAACGTGAGACCGACCCAAAAACGGAGATCGCTTGTCGTGGTAAAGGGAGCCAGGTCGTAGTCGGCCGACAGCCCGGTCGGCCAGAGAAACGTCTTGAAATAAAGCAGCGCAACATACGGTTGCGTGATCAGATAATCGTGCGCGCTCACCGCCCCGGCCACCCAATTGCGCGGCGTCATATGTTGAACGAGCAGCAGCACCGCTCCGCAAATCGGAAACGGCAGCACCATCTCTACCAATTGCGTTCGCGCCGAGGATCGGCGCGTCCTGTCCGCGAAGCAGAAGCAAAACAGGGCGAAAAGTACGGGAAAAATCGCGGCTGTTGGTTTCGCCAGGATGGCAAGAGCTGCCGGCAGAACGAAAAGGAAATATCGGCGTAGCGGCGGCCAGGCGAAATAGAAGGCAAACGACGCGACCACGCCGAGAGTCGCGATTATCTCTGCTGAAACGATGACGTAGTTGACGGCATCGGCGTTTGCGGGGTGCAGCGCATACCATCCGGCGAGCCCGAGCGAAACCCAACAACCTGGAAAAGCCGGCGCGACTCGCTCCAGCAGACAATGAATGACGAACGCGAGGAGGAGCGTAAGCGCGAGAAAGAGCGCAAAAGTAGAAACCTGAAACCAAAACGGTTCTACCCCGCCGGCGAGCCAGTAGTCGATCGCGAGCAGCGTCGAGACGAGTGGACGATATGACTGATTGCTCGGGAGTGTGCTGAAGGTCGTCGCGTCGCGAAAGAAGAGCGGAATGTTTCGCAGCTCGCGAATGGCTGTGTTGTTAACGATTGTGTGTCCGTCGTCAAAGTGGAAACCATTCTGAAAATGGTTTGAGTAGGCGGCAATAATCGCGACCAGCAAAAGCGCGCCGCCCAGCAGATTTGCGATGGATTTTTTGCGCCTCACGCTCGTCCCGGCCATGGCAGATGAATGAACGACGAGGGAGCGGTAAACAAGAGATAAACATGCCGGTCTCGTAGGCCCGATGACCCCGATCTTTGGCATGGTCGTTGTAGCCGGGGTCGCCGACCCCGGGTCGCGCGGTTACAACCGGGCGTGCGTGCTCCCGCCCCAACGATTGCCGTGGTCAACGACCCGGCTACAGAAGCTTCCTCGCGGGGTTCGCTTCATCGGATAGAATGCCTGAATTGATGAACCGGCAATTATTGCTCTCGCAGTTCGAGAGATTGCTCCCCCTCGCAGCCAAATGGGCGGCCGCGGTGGAGAAGCGAATTTTACGCGAAGGCGTAGCGCTTTCGGAGGAAGGCTTGGCCGATGCCAGGTCAGTCGGCGTGCGCGAGCCGGAACGCGTCCGTTTGCTCGCTTTGCCCTGCGTCCCGGTCCCCACTGATCTCACTCTCAAGACTGCCGTGGCGGCGATTCAGTTTCTCACTCCGGCGACCCGCGGTCTCGCCCTGCGCTACGGGATCTTCGTACGGAGCGACTGCTGGGGCGAGCGGCGATTGGTCGCTCACGAACTGGTCCACACCGCACAATATGAACGCCTGGGCGGCATCCAGCCGTTTCTCCGACAATACGTCACCGAGTGTTTAACCATCGGTTATCCCGCCGGACCGATGGAACAGGAGGCAATCGCCACCGCCGGCCGGCTGGACTTTCGCGACCTCGCCTAACGACCAGCGAGGATCAGTTTTCTCGGAGGGCGTCGGTTGATCGCCGAATTGTAGGGCGGGCGCTTCGCCTACCGCGGTTCCCGCGCCGGTAGAAACTGGGCAACCGAAGCGGTTGCCCTACAATTTGCCCAGTCGAAATCGACTTTTTAGACGCCTTCTCAGGGTTTTGATTGCTGCCGGAGAGTGAGCCGTTAGCATTGCGCGAATCATGCGAATTTTTGTCCCGCGAGAAATGCAGAGCGGAGAGAGCCGCGTCGCTCTTGTCCCGGACGGGGTGCAACGGCTCGTCGGCCTCGGCGCGGAGGTTTCGATCGAAGGGGGCCTCGGCGCCTCCGTTTCCATTTCAGACGATCTTTATCAAAAAGCAGGCGCGGAAATCACTGATGACCGCCAGGGGGCGCTCCACGCGTCCGACGTCGTCCTGCGGGTGCGCAAGCCTCCACTGGAAGAGATCGACCTTCTCAAGCCGGGCTGCATTCACGTCAGTTTGCTCGACGCTTTCAATGAGCGCGAAGTGGTGCGCGCGCTGGCCGCGGGCGGACATCAGCGCAATCGGCCTCGAGATGCTCCCCCGCATCACGCTCGCTCAGAAAATGGATGTCCTCAGTTCGCAGGCCAGCCTTGCCGGGTATGTCGCGGTGATCACGGCTGCGTCCAGCATTGACCGAATTTTTCCGATGATGATGACGCCGGCGGGAACGCTCAAGCCGCTGCGCGTTTTCGTCATTGGCGTCGGGGTCGCCGGCCTCCAGGCGATCGCGACGGCGAAGCGTCTCGGCGCGCGTGTCGAAGCGTTCGACACCCGTCCGGCGGTGGAAGAGCAGGTGCACTCGCTTGGCGCCAAGTTCGTCAAAGTCGATCTGGGTGAGACCGGTCAGACTGCCCAGGGTTATGCGCGGGAACTGACCGCCGAGCAACTCGCCAAACAACGCGAAGTGATGGCGCAACATTGCGCCAAGGCGGATGTCGTGATCACGACGGCGCAGATCTTTGGGAAAAAAGCGCCCTTGATTGTCACCGAGGCAGATGGTCGAGCAGATGCAGCCCGGGAGTGTGATCGTGGACATGGCGGTGGAGAGTGGCGGCAATGTTGAAACCTCGAAGCCGGATGAAGTGGTGGACCTAAACGGCGTCCGCGTGATCGGCTTTAGCAATCTGCCGGGGCGCGTCGCGCGGCACGCGAGTGAGATGTATTCGAACAACCTGGCCAGCTTGCTCGAACATTTTTGGGACAAGGAAGCCAAGGCCTTGCGCCTCGATCTGGGAGACGAAATTTTGAAACACTGTGTCCTGACCCACGGCGGAAAGATCGTGAACGAAACGATCGAAAATCTTTATCGCGCCTAACGAGTATAAAATTTCACGATTCCGAACCGAAAATCCCATGATTCTCTTAATTTTTATTTTCATTCTCTCCGCTTTCCTTGGTTTTGAGTTGATCGCCAAAGTGCCGTCGCAACTGCATACCCCTCTCATGTCGGGCTCGAACGCCATCTCCGGCATTACGATTGTGGGCGCGTTGATCGCGGCCGGCACGGAAGGCGGCGTTGTCGCCACCACCCTCGGTGTCCTCGCTGTCATCTTTGCCACCGTCAACGTGGTCGGGGGTTATCTCGTAACTGATCGCATGCTTGCGATGTTCAAGTCGAAGAAGAAATAAGCATGCCAGTTCTCATTGATTGGGCCTACATCGTCGCGGCGATCCTTTTCGTTCTCGGCCTCAAGCTGCTCGGCAAACAGGCGACCGCGCGTCGCGGCAATCTGCTTTCGGCCGTCGGGATGTTGATCGCGATCATCGCCACCCTCCTGGTTAGCGGTCTCCACTATCAGTGGATCGTCAGTTGGGCTGCTCATCGGCTCGGCGCATCGGCGCGGTTGCCGCGCAACGCGTGCAGATGACCTCCATGCCGGAGATGGTCGCGCTCTTCAACGGCGCCGGCGGTCTCGCCAGTCTGCTCGTCGGCTGGGTGGAATATCACAATCATCCAAATCAACTGCTTTCCGCGGCGATTCCCACTTTCCTCGCCGTCCTGATCGGAGGCGTGACCTTGACCGGCAGCCTTCTCGCCTACGCCAAGCTGGCGGAAAAAGTTCAAAGCCGGCCAGTCCTCTTTCCCTACCAGAAGGTGATTAACGCGGGCTTGTTCCTGCTCGTCCTCCTCGGCGGTGTGATCTTCTGCGCCCATCCGGCCAGCAGTTATCCGATTTTCGTTCTCCTCATCGTTCTCTCCTTCGTCCTCGGAATCCTTGCGGTGATTCCGATCGGTGGCGCCGATATGCCGGTCGTCATTGCCCTGCTCAATAGTTACTCTGGCCTGGCGGCCGCGGCTGCGGGTTTCATCATCCAAAACACCGTGCTCATCGTCGCTGGCTGCCTGGTGGGCGCAAGCGGTGTCATCCTTACCGAAATCATGTGCAAGGCGATGAATCGCTCGATCACGAACGTTTTGTTTGCCGGGTTTGGTGCCAGTACGACGACCGGAGGCGGAGCCGTCACGGGCGAAGTTAAGGCCATCACTCCAGAGTCAGCCTACTTTGTCCTCGAAGCCGCTACTCAGGTGGTGCTGGTGCCCGGATACGGTATGGCGGTGGCGCAGGCTCAACACGTTTTGCGCGAGCTGGCCACGCTCCTCGAAGCCAACGGCGCCGAGGTTCGCTACGCGATTCATCCCGTGGCCGGCCGCATGCCCGGCCACATGAACGTCCTTCTCGCCGAGGCCGACGTTCCCTACGAACAACTGGTGGAGATGGACGCAATCAATCCGACGATCGCAACGATGGATGTCGCGATTGTGATCGGGGCCAACGACGTGGTGAATCCGGCCGCCCGTGAAGATAAGTCCAGCCCGATCTATGGGATGCCGATCATCAACGTCGACGAAGCGCGCACCGTCTTTGTCCTCAAGCGCTCAATGGCATCCGGCTTTGCCGGGATCGAAAACCCGCTCTTTTTTAAGCCCAACACTCGGATGCTTTTTGGCGACGCCAAAGCCAGCCTGCAAGCGCTGGTCACCGAGTTCAAGGCAACTTAGTCCTGATTCTTGAGCGAAGGCTTATCGGCGATGGCGTAGAGAACGGTCTCCTCTGTATAAATGGTGTAATGACCCAGGTAGAATCGGTAGCCAAGATTCAGACTCTGCAGATAAAGCGGGATTTCAAAAAAATCGCGAAACTTGTGATAAATCGAAACTGCCAATTTGGGTTTGAATTGTCGGATGGTTTTTTCCGCGCCTTGGAGTGCCGCCAACTCTGACCCCTCGATATCCATCTTCAAAAAATCAATCCGCTGGATATCTCCCGTAGCCACGAGATCATCTAAGGCGCGGACCGGGAACGTTTGGTTCGGTTTGACCGCGGTCGGACGAAAGCCAGGGTTAATAGCTTGTTCTTCCGGCACCGGCCCGGGAGCAGTGTTGGATACGGCGCCGAGCCCGACCGGGAAGAAAGAAATCGTCTTCTCAAGTCCGTTCTGAGCGATATTATGCTTTACGATTTGGCCATGGCTTTGCAGCGGTTCAAAGGAATAGACATGGCCACCGTTGCCAACTGCCGCGGCGAAAGAGACTGCCGTGTCGCCGAAACATGACCCCCCATCGACGATATGTTCTCCGATCTCCGGAAAAATACGAACGTCGCCTTCTTCCAGATGATATTGCCGGATCAAACCCGTCCAGGCGATGTCGTCGGGCCAGCAGTCGAGCGAGACTTTGCGGCCATAAAACGAGACGTCCTCAAAATGCCTGAGTGGACCAAACACACTCTTGAAATTAAACCGCGAGGTCTCGGACGGGAGCGCGGAGGCCTGCTCGTACAAATTCCAGAATTGCGGAGTATTGGTCGAAAGCCTGACATGCAGATGCCCGGCGAGCCTGAACAGGATTAAATCCAGAAACAACGAGCGCGAAGCCTCGTTTTCCAGGAGAGCGTGCGCAGCGCTGAATTTTTCGTAGTTGGCAATGAAAAAGCAAAGATTCTCTTTGTGCGATTCGAGATTGAAAATGGCGGAGCGATCAACCCCATCATAGGAAAAGCGGCCCGCGTCGTAATTATTCGTCACGGTTTGTCGCAGCCGCAGGAGAAGCTGCCCCATTACTTCCTTCAAAAACTCAGATGAAGACATCAATGATTCTTACTAAAGGGCGAATCGCGCGGGAAAGCGAGCCCACTCGGGCAGACCTCGCCCAGAGTCTGAAGAAAGAACTGCCGGCCCGTCTCGTCGTGAAAAATCGCTTCCCGCCGATTTGCTTCGCATCCCCCGGAATAGGGGTCAGGCGTCATTTTTGGACAGAACGAAGGGGCCGGTGTTGATGACCCGGTGGTAATGCTAAAGGTAATCGTTTTACTTCGTGGCCGAAGCGACAGAGTCGAGATTATAGATCTCAACCAGGGCGACGCCGGTTGTGTTGTTTTGTCCCCGGAGAATCGCCGTATAGGCTCCGGGCTGCAGTGTGGCGACGATGGCCGACTCACGGTCATCCTGAGGCGAGAGGCCCGAAGCAATGATCTCGGCCTGTTGTGTCGAACGCCAATTGTCGTTGGAATCGATGACGGTGCCATTACCATCATGTAACTCCAGCACTGGATCGAGGAGCACGCCATTGACGTTGTTCGAAGCAAGCGAAGGACCTATGGCGCGCGCGATGATCTTTGTCGCTTCGTTCCCGCCAACAATAAATCCTCCAATCAAGATATCATCGTCGGTCTCAACTTTTGCGCGGGTCGATATGTTGGCGATTTTTCCGGAGTTATCGGACGACAAATCGTATAACTCAACCAAACCGACGCCACCTACTCCATCTTCGATGCTCACAACCACCGTGTAGGACCCCGGTTGGAGGGTCGTGACCAAGGCAGCATCATGTTCATCCCACGGGGCAAAGCCGGCGTTCATGATCTCGGCACGGTATTGATTCCAATTGTTGTTCGTGGCGACTACGGTCCCCGTCGAATCATAAACGCTGAGGGTTGGATTGGCGAGAGTGGCGCCGAGTGGCAATGATGGTCCCAGGGCGCGAAAGACAAGCTCCTTGGCGCTGTCCCCATTTATGATAAAACCGGCGATCATCTGGTTATCGTCGATCCCAACGACCGAGCGGGTGGAGACGTTAAGAAGTGACTTCGGCGCGGGTACCACCTCTGGTAGAGTCCCTGACTTGCGTGAATAGACGTCGACCGAGCCGTCGCTTGGGATAAAAAGATAGACATCGTGACCGTCCTCCGCGGGAACGCCGCCCTGGCCCAACGTCCATTGGTCAGTCGTCACTCCGCTGGCAGTGTCGATGAAGTCGAGTCGGAAAAATTGGGGAGAAACATCGGGAACAGTCCCAAAATAGGCGTTTGAGTGGCCGCTTCCAAAGGAGAGAGTGCCGTCATGTGCCAGGGGGTCCACCGTTTTTGGCTCCGACCGGAGGTTGGCCGTGGGAAGAGTGAAAGCGAAAGACGCTCCCGGGACTGCATCGCCATCAGTGGTATACCCAAGAAGGGTCCCATCGGGTGACATCCTAAGGGTCGAAGTGTATCCTGTCACGTAACGCTGCTCTCGAAACACAGGGTTCGCCCCCGAGATGTCGTAACGCGAGATTAAAGAGGGATGGCCAAACTTGTCAGCCAGAATCATAGTTTTTCCGTCCGGCGTGGTTTCGATGAAGTAGCCGAACGAAATGCCGTACTGCGCCGACAAAAGTGGACTTATCATCCCCGTGATCTCATCGATTTGTGTTACGACACTGGCATTACCCAGGTAGAGCTTATGGTTTGCGCCCTCCCGCACCGTGTCACCAGCGAATGGCCCGTTGGGTATGTCCGGGAGAACGGAAAAATCGGTCAAACTGACTGCGTGCAAAATGGAATTGACGATCCAGAGTTTGCTACCATCGATTGACATCGCCATATCCTGACTCTGCGCGCCCAGAGAAATTGTTGTGACCACCGAGAGATCGATCGTGTTGATCACGACCAGGTGCTGATCGCACAAGACGTAGAGTCGGTCGCGAAGCGGGTCTTTGATTGTCCGAACGATATTGGTGGGTGTATAGATTTGGGTCACCAAAGGACGGTAGGCGGGAAAGACACGGAAATAGACCATACCGGCGGCATCATATTCGGGAGTATGGGCGACTACGGGCGCCACATAGTAGCCACTCAGGGTCGGAACGCCGCTAATCAGACCGGTCTTTACGTCGAGTGCGAGTCCTGGAGGCAACCCTTCGGCGCTAAAACTGGTCGGGTCGTTAGCCGCGGTGATCGAATAGCTAAAGCTGCTCCCAACCGGAAACGGCGCAGGATTGGTAGAGCTGGTGATTGAGGCCGCGCCCACCTCGATCGTTGTCGAAGCGGAGACATCTCTGGGAAAGCCGTGAGCTGTGACAGTCACCAAGAAGGTACCAGACTGCAGAGGAACTCCGGACACTTTACCCGTGGCTGGGTCCAACTGTAACCCCGGCGGGAGCCCAACAGCGGTGAAGCTTGTTGGATTATTATTAGCTGAGAATAGAAATGAAGTCTCGCTGCCCTGGATAAATCCGGTAAAATACGCCGGGCTCGTGATCCTGTAGCCGTAGAGAAAGAGTGCGCCCGCGATATCATCAGGAGCGAGATGATCGAGATCGGTAATGTAGGGCTCCATCAGGGCCTGAGCCCGGGGATCGTTAAAGACATGCGCGAGGCCAAGAACATGACCAAATTCATGCAAGGCGACGCGATGGAAGTCGGAACTGCCTGGCAATTGCGATCCCCGGTAGGAGTTGAAGGTTTTGGTCGTGTTGAAGACGACATCAGCCTCGGTTTCGATGGTGTAATCTTCCGAGCTGAACCAGATGACGGTTACGGCGAGCGTGTCTTCCCCAAAGCCTTCGCCGAAGATTGTGTTGGAAAACAGGACGGAGTTGTACCCGTCCGGAGAGCCTTTTGGCGCCGTGGAATTGAGGACCCAGCTTAACTTTACGAAGTCGATGTGTTGGTTCCAAAGCGCAAGCGCGTCGGCAGCAGAATTGTTCCAGGTGCCGAGGCCATCGATTAGCGAAACGTTGGTCTGGCCGAGTTCGAGCTGCATGGTGACAGTCGTGCCGGCGGGCCAGGCGTGCCCGGTAAGCTCAAAAGCAAAAAGACCGGTGGAGAGGGGAACCAGAAATGCCGCGGCGACGAAAGAGCGAAAGAACTGGGAGATTTTCAAGCGGGCGCGATTATTACGGAGAAAGTCCCTTTCCGCAAGTGATTTGAGGATACTGACAAACCCCGATGCGTCTCGATCGTCTAATAGACCAGCGGAATTAGCTGTCGGGTGCGAGCTGCGTAGAGAAGATATCGATCCCCAAACGCCTCGCGCAACGCCTGTTCTTCGACATGCATTCGCCAGAGGAAAGCGGCCGAGATTGGGAGGAACATTGCGGCGAGGGAGAAGACGTTCTGCATGCACAGTCCGAAGCCGAGAAAAATCAGGAGGGTGCCGGTGTAGGAAGGATGGCGGACGTAGCGGTAAGGGCCGGTGGTAATGAGCTGGTGATCTTCTGCGATCGCAACGTTGACCGTGAAGAACCGGCCGAGGTAGATAATGGCGATCCAGCGGACGATCAGGCCCAGAACGAAGAGGATAAGACCGATGACGTAAAAGGTTTCTGGATGAGGTAATCCTCCTTGCGGAAACGCTTCCCGGAGAAAAAAGGCCGCGAAGATACTGAGCCCGATTACTGTCCAGAGGATGGGAAGAGTAAGGCGATCTTTGCCGGTGGCGCGGGACTTGGAGCGCTTGGTCACGGCGAGTGCGACCTCCGAAGCCAGGAGGAGCGCGCTGAGTGTGGTAAAGCTCGGTAATCTCATAAACGACCGGGGTCAGCGACCCCGGCTACAGGTAACGCGTCAGGCTTAAGCGGATGGCGCTGGCTCGGCAGAGCGTTTCGAGCGGAGGGCGTGGCGGACGAAATTGTTCCCGATTTCCCACATCGGACCCGGGAATTTGCGGCATTCCATCAGGGTGGCATCGAGCGCATTGACGAACAGGTCGACCTCCTTTTCGCCGATCATGAGCGGCGGAAGAATCTTGATCACATCCATGGCGTGCCCGGCGACCTGGGTCAGGATGCGATGTTGCGCCAGCATCTGGGTTACGACCATTTGCGCGAAGAGGACCTTGTCGACCTTGTGGAGGAGTTTCCAGGCCATCTTAAGCTTAAACTCGTTAGGCTCATGGAACTCGATCGCGATCATGAGCCCTTTGCCGCGCACTTCCTTGATGAAGGAGTGTTTCGCGCGCAGGGCATCGACCCGGTCGATCAGGAGCTGGCCCATGCGCGCGGAGTTCTCGATCAGTTTTTCGTCGTCGATCACTTCGAGCGCGGCGAGGCCGCAGGCCATTGCCAGGTTGTTGCGGCCAAAGGTGGTCGAATGGACCACACAGCGATCCATCCGGCTGAAGGTCTTTTGATAAATGTCGCGTCGCGCGACGATCGCGCCGCACGGGACGTAACCGCCGCTCAGGGTTTTGGCCAGAGTGATAATGTCCGGCTCCAGGTTCCAATGCTCGAAGCCGAACATCTTCCCGGTCCGACCGAGACCAGTTTGGATTTCGTCGCAGATCAGAAGGGTGCCGAATTTTCGGCAAAGCTCCTGGGCGCGGTTAAAGAAGTCGCGCCGTGGGAAATTGACTCCTTTGCCCTGGACCGGCTCGATAACGAAGGCCGCGACGTCGTGTTTAAAGAGCTCGCGTTCCAGAGTCGCCAGGTCATCGAGCGCGATCCGGCCGTCGAAGCCCTCCATGAGGGGCCCGAAGCCTTCCGTAAAACTTTCACAACCCATGAGGGAGAGCGAGCCCATGCTCAAGCCATGAAAGGCTCCCCCTAACGAAAAGACGCGCGGCCGTTGGGTTGCGGCGCGGGCAAATTTGAGCGCGCCCTCCATCGCTTCGGTCCCGGAGTTGCAGAAGAAAACCGCATCAAGGTGTTTCGGGGTTCGTTTCGTCAGTGCCTCGGCCAGGAGGCCACTGAGGAGCGAGCAATCCATCTGCACCATGTTCGGCAGATCGAGGTCGAGCACCTCGCGGATCGCTTTCTGGATCGCGGGGTGGTTCCGCCCGATATTGAAAACACTGTAACCGCTCAGGAAATCGAGGTAGGCGGCGTTATCCATGTCGTAGAGATAAGCGCCTTCCGCCCGGGCATAGACCTTGTCGAAGCCGATGACGCGCTGGGCGGCGACGAGGGTGCGATTGAGGTGCCGTTCATGCAGGTCGTAATTTTCGCCGAGGCGCGCTGCGACCAGTTCCTTGAGATCGATTGCCACGGGAGAATGGTCTCCGATTTACCGGAGAAACGCAACCACGCGGGGAGAGGCGATCTAAGGCAGCAGATTATAGCTTTCGACCAGGCCGACTCCGCTCGTCCCACCGACTCCGCTCACGATCGCGGTGTAAGCTCCAGGCGCGAGGATGCCGATGAGAGCGGATTCTTTAGGGTTGGTGGGCGCAAGACCGTCATCGCTGATGGTCTGATGATCGGGACCGTCCATCCAGTCGTCGTTCGAAGAGATGAGCGCACCGCTGCTGTCGTGTAATTCGAGGGTGGGATTTTGGAGCGCATTCGTGATGCCGAACGGAGTCAGGGATGGACCGATCGCTCGCACGACCACGGTGGACGCACCACCACCGCCGCCTCCTACGATAAAGCCGCCGATCATGACGTTGTCGCCAGTCGCAACGAACCCGCGAGTGCTGATGTTGCCGAAAGTGGACGCGGCCGCCTGATCGAGATCATAGGCTTCGACGAGCCCAACTCCTGTCCCGCCGTTTTTCCCACTCAGAATCGCAGTGTAAGATCCGGGGGCGAGTGTGGCGAGGATGGCAGACTCCGAGTCCTCGGTCGGTGCGAGACCGGTCGCGGCGATGGCCGCCTGCTGGGTTGCCTTCCAGTTATCGTTAGTCACGATGGTGCCGTCGGGTTTGTGCAGTTCCAAGACCGGATCAGCCAGGGCACCGTCGATACCAAATGCAGTTAAGGACGGACCGATTCCACGGATCAGTACTTCTTTTGGATCGGTGCCGCTGACGATAAATCCGCCGATGAGAACGTTGTCGCCCGTTTGCACATTGAGGCGGGTCGAGATGTTGAGCAGGTTTGAGGGCGGCGCGGGGATAACGCCGAAGACCGGATCGATCGAGATGATGAGATCAGCCTGGCCGGAACCAGCCGCGTTATTGGCGTTGATCTGCGCGACGAACGCTCCTGATTCGGTCGGGGTGCCGGATATGAGGCCGGTGGTGTTGTTCACTTTAAGGCCGGCCGGCAAATTCGTCGCGCCGAAGCTGGTCGGGTTATTGGTCGCAGTGATCTGGTAGCTGAAGGGCACGCTCGGAGCCGCCCCGACGGAAGTCGCACTGCTGATGACCGGCGCCCCCGCGATCACGCTCGTCACAGTCACGGTGGTGCCCGTCGCATCGCTCGTGACAGAGATTCCCGCCTGGCTTGGTTGCGAAATGACGTTGAAGGAACCGCTGGTCGAGGCCGCTTTTACGATTTGGAATTTCTGGCCAACGGTCGGCGTGAAGCCTTTCACGAGCCGCACTTTCAAAGTCCCGCCTACCGTCGCTGCGCCGGTGGCATCGATCTGGTCGAAGTCTGTGCCAGGAGTCGTGCCGCCGATCTCCGCCGAGTAGGTGCTCCCTGCGAGTTGTTGATAATCCCCGGTGATATTAAGAACGCCGGGCGAATTTCCCGGGAAGATCTGCCCACCCGCCGCGACGATGACCTGCCCCTGCACCCGACCGTAGCCGGAAAGAACTCCGCCGGTGCTGACACGCAGGGTGCCGCCCGCTCCGAAGTCACCGGTGCCGACCGCCATCATGCTGTCGCCGTCGATCGTCGCGGTGCCGGATTGGAATATCGTCATCTGAGAACTCACCCGCATGGTGCTGCCGCCCGTGACCGCAAGGGTGGAAGGCGGATTAGAGGCGGACAGGCTCCCGAGGTAGATATTGCCCGTATTCGTCCAGGTCGAACCGTCGACCGTGATCGTGGCTTGCCCGCCACTGGCGTACGGCGCACTGAAACCAAAAATATTAACGGTGGCATTGAGGTTCGCATTAAAGATGCCGTGACCATTTTTGCCGATGAGGATGGGCTCGGAGTCGGAGAAACTCCCTGAGGCCGTGACGGTCATTGTGCCGAGGCCGCCTGTCTGTCCGCCAAGAACAGCGTTCACCTCGTTGGCGGAGGGCAGAGTCAATTGCGAATTGGAATCGAGCTCGATGCTGCCGGTGCCCGCGTCACCCACGAGCAATGGGCCGGCGAGGGTCAGGCTGGAGCTGGGTCCGAGCACGACCGTGCCGGTGCCGCCTTTTTTGGAGCCAACGGTGAGGCCGGCAGAATTCGTTAGGCTGAGGACGCCGCCGTCTGAGGTCAGGTAACCGATGCCCGAGACTCCTACGGTGGTTGGCCCTTCCACCATGAGGCTGCCATTGCCGGAAACACTGCCACCGGAACCGGCGTTGTTGCCGATGAGAAAGGTCGTGTTCGCGCCGATGACCGAGAACGCGCTCGAGCCATTAAAGGTGAAATTACCGCTGCCCGAGTCGCCCACGATCATCGTGGTATTGCCGGCAAGGAAGTCGGAGTCAGTCAGGTTCACGCTCCCAATGCTGCCCGCCTCCTCGCCGATCGTGACGGGCGCCGCAGTGGCATCGACCGAAGCGGTGTCGCAGGTGAGTGTGCCGTGCGAACCAGAGGAGAGACCGACAGCGAAAGCGGTTCCGCTATCGAAGGTAAGATGAGTGCCCGATTGCAGGGTGAAGCCCCCGGTGCCGCTTTGCCCAATCGTCATGCCGCCCGATTGCACCTCCCAGATCGTGCCCAGGTCGGACATATTCACGGAGCCCTTGGAGCCGGAGGCCGCGCCGATCGTGATGTTTCCGCTCTTCACGGCTGCTTTCCCGCTCATCACCAGGTTGAAGCCGGCGCTGCTCTTATTGCCCACGAACATCGGCTGGGAGGTGCTGACCAAAGTGCCGGTGCCATCCCAGTAGCCGTTGCCACTTATCGGAAAGCCATCAAACGAGGTGCCACCGTCGAGCACCAGGGAGCCATTGACCGTCAGGGTGGCCCCGGCGGTGAGATTGACGGCGCCCGCTGCGACTGGAAAATCCTGATCTACTGTGAGTGTGGAGTTGGCGCCATCGACCGACACTTGCCCGCGAACCTGCGGGAGATCGCCCTGCGCCGTGACACTGGCGCCGGCGGTAATCCTGATGTCGGTGTCACTCGTCGTATTTTGCGAAAGATTTCCCCCGACTGTGAGGGAGGAACCGGTTCCCGAGATCGACAGCGGCGCTCCCGCGACCTGCGAGAGATTGCCATTTATGACTGCGACCCCGCCGTTGGTGATGTTCATGGATTGGGTATTGAGCGAAAAGTCACCCGCCACAGTGAGAAGCGATCCGGCGCCGTCGATTGTGGCCTGGCTGTTGGTGATCGCGGAAACGGTGGCCGTACTGCCGCTCATGAGTTGCAGAGTGAAACCCGTTAGGCCGGCATTGGCCGTGAGCTTGCTCGCGTCAGCAAAGACCGCATGGTCCGGTCCGCCCAAACCGGTGATCGTGAGCGAGCTCTTGCCACTGTAGAAGCCGCAGCCGTTGCTTCCGGAGCAAACGGCATCTGTCACCGTTCCCCCTGACGTGACATTTGTAATTCCGTCGCCATTCTGCGCAATGACATGAGCGCCGTCGACGGCCAGGAGTGGACCGTAACCATTAACATCGGTCACAACCGCCTGGATGTTTAAGGTTCCACTCCCGGACAAGGTCATCGTGCCAGTGTCTACGGCCGTTAGCATTCCAGTCAGGCTCAGGAGACCACCGCTGAGCAGATGGACGGCGCCTCCGGTGGCGGAGATCGTCGACCCGTAGAAATAAGCGTCGTCACCGGCTCCGGGATTTCCGTGCATGCCGGTGGTCTGATCGAACCATAAGCCGTCCGTCAAAGTTCCGTTCTTTCCGCTGTGGTCGTAAACATCGGCATAGACCACGCTGGAAAAGACGGCGAAGACTGCGACCGCGAGCGTTCTGCGCGAAATGTGGAACAGATTTGGTTTCATATTCGTTAGGCATCAATTCTCGGGCGGGAAAGCTTCCGATTGGGAGCTGTGCGATTCTGTGGAAACAAGAGCGGGCCATCATGCGAATTGCCGCCGGAAAAGGCAAGGAGATTCCACCGCGCGCACGTTCCATCTCGCCAGATTGCTCCGCGACTGTCCGGGGCAAACGCAACGCGCCGACGGGTTCAAGGTTTCCAGTCGCGATGAGCGATAAACGCTCCGGTGCGCAGGTTGGTCCGGCTGGTGGTGTGCAGTTCGAGTTGCTCCGCCAGCCATTGGAACCATTCCCAGCTTTTCTGGGTCCCGGTGCGCTCGCGTTCATCGAGCACGAAGGGTTGGAATTTGCGCCAGGCGACGCGCGCCATCCCACCGACGAGGTCGTCCGCCACCGAGAGGGGCACAATCCGCGCGAAAACGGAATAGCCGATGCCTTCCATGATGGTGGCAATCTTGAGCGTGGCCTCGAGGGTGCGCGGGTCGTTGGCCAGATCATCCGCTGTCGTGCCATCCGGAATGGCCGCGACGATCATCGACGAACTCATCCACTCCGGGGTCATGAGCGCCTGGACCGCAGCGAAGGCGGCCCGTTCCTCGCGTTCCCGCCGCGCGCGGCGCATTTCGATCAGACCAAAAGCGACCCCGGTCAGAACAGTGAGGGCGGTCGCGACGTTGGCGAGCGTGGAGAGATCCATTTTATTAAGCTCAAAGCAAACGTCGCAACGTCCAACGTTCAACGTCCAACGTCGGATGCGAGCGCGCTGCTGTTCTTCTTCATTCAATGTTGGACGTTGAACGTTGGACGTTGGACGTTCCATTCCTTCACCGATCTCGTCCACCGCATGTCCACCATCATTCCTTCGTCAAAGCGCGTCGATCCGCTTATCACGCCCGATCTGATCGCCAAACATGGCCTCACGCCGGAGGAATACGAGAGGATCGAAAAAATTCTCGGGCGCGAACCGAACTTCACCGAGCTCGGGATTTTCTCGGTCATGTGGAGCGAGCATTGTTCCTACAAGAACTCGCGGAAAGAGCTGAAGAAATTTCCCACCACCGGGCCAAACATTCTGGTCAAAGCAGGGGAAGAAAACGCCGGGGTCGTCGACATCGGCGATGGGTGGGCGGTCGCGTTCAAGATCGAGAGCCATAATCATCCGAGTGCGATTGAGCCATTTCAAGGGCGCGGCGACAGGCGTCGGCGGGATCATCCGCGACATCTTCACGATGGGAGCGCGTCCGAGTTTTTGCTCAATTCGCTGCGGTTTGGGCCGATCAACGGGCAGCGGTCCCCGCAATGCGACCGCCGCCAACCGGCGGCTCTTCTCCGGCGTGATTGCCGGTATCGCGCATTACGGGAACTGCATCGGCGTCCCGACGATTGGCGGCGAGATTTATTTCGACAAAAGTTTCGAGGGAAATCCTCTGGTCAATGTTTTTTGTCTCGGCGTGTTGCGGCATGAGCAGCTGGCGCGTGGCGCGGCCAGCGGGGTGGGCAATCCGGTCTTTTATGTCGGCGCGGAGACGGGTCGTGACGGACTGGCGGGAGCCGCATTTGCCTCTCGGGAATTGACCGAGGAATCGCGCGAGGATCGCCCCGCAGTTCAAGTGGGCGATCCATTCAAAGAGAAGCTCCTCCTCGAAGCCTGTCTCGAATTGCTCGCGACCGATGCGGTGGCTGGCATTCAGGACATGGGCGCCGCCGGGCTCACTTGTTCGACCTGTGAAACCGCCAGCCGCGGCGGCACCGGCGTCGAGATCGATCTCGCCAGGGTCCCGAAGCGCGAGACAGGCATGACGCCCTACGAAATTCTCCTGAGCGAATCGCAGGAGCGCATGCTGATCATCGCGCGGCGCGGGAAAGGAGGATGTCGTTAGGCGAATTTTCGAGAAATGGGATGTGCCTTGCGCGGAGATCGGCCGAGTGACCGGCGACGGCATGATGCGCGTCTTAAACAACGGCTCGACGGCAGCGGAAATCCCAGCCAAGCCACTGGCTGATGAGGCACCGCTCTATTCGCGAGAAGCGAAGAAGGCGACCGCGGATTACGCAGATAACGCGGATGAGGATTTGCTTGGAGAGATGTCTGCGAAATCCGCGGTTGAATCTCTCTGCCGGCTTCTCCGTGATCCGTCGATCGCCTCGAAGAACTGGGTCTATCGACAGTATGATCACATGGTCCGCACCGGTACTGTCGTCAGGCCAGGATCCGATGCGGCAGTTTTCCATTTGCGGGAGGCGAATAAGTTTCTCGCCGCCACGACCGACTGTAATTCGCTTTATTGCCGGCTCGACCCGCGCGAAGGCGGCCGGATTGCGGTCGCGGAAGCGGCGCGCAATCTCACCTGCTCCGGAGCCGTGCCGCTCGCCGTGACCGACAACCTTAACTTCGGCAATCCCTATAAGCCGGAGAATTTCTGGCAGTTGCGCGAGGCGGTGGAAGGTCTTTCCGAGGCTTGCCACGCCTTCGGCACGCCGGTGATTGGCGGAAACGTTTCTCTCTATAACGAAAGTCCGGCCGGAGTGGTCGATCCGACCCCGACCGTGGCGATGGTCGGCTTGATCGAGCGCGAGGAATGGATCACGACACAATTTTTCAAAGCAGAGGGAGATCTCGTCATTTTGCTCGGGGGCTTTGGCGATGAAATGGGCGGCTCCCATTTTCTGAAAGTGATCCACGGCCGCAAAGCCGGGCGCCCGCCGCGGCTCGATTTCGCTCTGGAGGTTGCGTTGCAGAATGCGCTCCGCGATTTGATCCGGGCCGGCTGGGTTCGCAGCGCGCATGATTGCAGCGAAGGCGGCCTGGCTGTGGCGCTGGCGGAGAGCTGTTTCAATCCCGATGGTTTGTTAGGCGCAAGGATCGACCTCCAGGCGGCGGGGGAGGGGCGACTCGATCAAATCCTCTTCAACGAAACCCAGTCGCGGATTGTCATTTCTTGCATGCCGGAGAATGTCGTGGCGGTTTTGCAGTTCATGCAGAGCCGAAATTTGCCGGCGCATCGTCTGGGTAGCGTTGGTGGCGGTGAACTGCGGGTCGTCGTTGCCCACGAAACGCTGCGCTGGCCGATCGATGAAATTCACGACGATTGGTTCAACGCGATCGCCAACGCCGTGAGCGGCGAACTGACCACTTCATGAAAATCGAGAAACAGCACACTTACGAAAAGGTGATTCTTGGCCTCCAGCTGATTGGCTTCGCCACCGTCATCGTTGTCCTTTGGCTTGATGAATTCGTCGACGTACCCCACCGCTTTTTCGGGGCCCACAAGACCCCATTGCGTCCCGAGGAGTTCTGGTTCGAAGCTCTCACCGTCCTCTTCGTCGCAATCGGGGTGGTGATCGCGACGCTCTGGGTTTTTCAACGCCTGCGCGTTTTGGAAGGATTTATCCAGGTCTGCGCCTGGTGCCGGAAAGTGAGCGTGGACGACGAATGGGTTTCCTTTGAGCAATACATGAAGCGGGAACACGACGTCCATTCGACCCACGGCATTTGCCCGGAGTGCCGGGCCGCCGCGACGGCACCGAAGGAGTCGAAATCGAGCGCTGAACCCGTTCGGTCATTGCGCTAAGCTTCGGTCCTGGCGCAAGCGTGCGCCCACATCTTGAATCTTCGGCGATTTTTACCGGACCCGCCCAATGCCGGGGGCAGTGTTAGTCGGTAGTTAGTTTTGCCATCAATGCTTGTTCTCGTTGTCGTCCTCGATTTTCCGTTGCTTTTCGAGGGAGGAGAACGAGGACGATTCACAAACTGACAAGATCCGAACAATTCCGAGCCGGGAGCCAGTGGCGGCCGAGGAGGACGATCTGCACTGGTAACGTTCGAAATAGGTTCTTAAACGCCGGCAGCGTCTCTTTCGCTCACATGGACGTGACGTTCGTGGCAGAATGAGTATCTTTCCGGGGCCGATGGTCCAGGACGAACTTTTTCCACCGCCGCAACCGCCTTACCCAATGCACGAGTGCGGCATCTTCGCCGTCTTCGGTCATCCCAATGCGGCCGTCCTAACGTATTACGGCCTCTTTGCCCTCCAGCATCGCGGCCAGGAGAGTGCTGGCATCGTTACCTCAAATGGTCCCGGCTCCAGCTTCCAGTTGCATCGCGACATGGGCCTCGTTTCGCAGGTCTTCGGTCAGGACGACCTGGAGCGTCTCAAAGGGACGCGCGCGGTTGGGCATACCCGCTATTCCACGACCGGCTCAAGCACGGTGAAAAATGCGCAGCCCTTCGTGGTCGATTGTTTCCGCGGCCAGCTCGCGATCGCGCACAACGGCAACCTGATCAACGCCGATGTCCTGCGCGACGAACTGGAGCGCAAAGGTTCCATTTTCCAAACGACAGCGGATAGCGAGATCATTCTTCACCTCCTGGCCCAGCCTTCGCGCAACGGCGGCAACATCCTGACCGCGCTGCGCCGGGTCGAGGGCGCCTTTTCGCTTATCATCATGAGCGAGCGCGAAATCATCGCCGTGCGCGATCCGTTTGGCTTTCGTCCGCTTTCGCTAGGCAAGCTCGACGGCGCCTACATTCTCGCTTCCGAGAGTTGTGCCTTTGACCTCATTCACGCGGAATTCATCCGTGAAATCGAGCCGGGCGAAGTCCTCATCATCAGCGAGGACGGCCTTCGCTCGGAATGGCCTTTCAAGGAAGAGAAGCCGGCCTTTTGCATGTTTGAATATGTCTACTTCGCGCGGCCCGACAGCATCATCGGTGGGGTCAATGTCGCCAAGGTGCGGACCGAGATGGGTCGCGAGCTGGCACGCCAATTTCCGGTCGAGGCCGACCTTGTCGTGCCGGTGCCCGACTCGGGGAACTATGCCGCGCTCGGTTTCGCGCACGAACTCAACATTCCCTACGAGCATGCCTTCGTCCGCAACCACTACATCGGGCGCACCTTTCTCCAGCCGAGCCAGCTCATTCGCGATTTCGACGTGCGAGTGAAACTCAACCTGATCAAGGAAGCGGTGGAAGGGAAACGCGTTGTCGTGATCGATGACTCAATCGTGAGGGGAACAACCGCCCGCGCGCGGGTCGTCAACTTGCGCGAAGCCGGAGCGAAGGAAGTGCACATGCGGGTCAGTTGTCCGCCGCACCGCTTCGCCTGTCATTACGGGATCGATTTTCCCGACCCGGAAAAGCTGATCGCGAACCAGAAAACGATGCCGGAAATCTGCGACTACCTCGGCGTGGACAGCCTTGGCTATCTTGATCTCGAGGGAATGATTCGCGCGACCGGAAAGGATCCGAACAGTTTTTGCCTGGCCTGTTTTACGGGCAAATACCCACTCCCGGTTGATCCGGAACTGGACAAGTTCATCATGGAAAAGCGGGAAGCGCGCGCTAAAGCCCTCGCCGAAGAAAAGCAGCCGACTCTGTTCGCGGGGCTGAGGTAGATTGTCCACGGATTGCACAGATTTCCACAGATTAGGGAAAGGCAGTTTGGTCGCTTGGAAAAATCTGTGTAAATCTGTGTAAATCTGTGGACCATAAGAAAGCCTACGCCCGCGCGGGAGTCGACGTCGACCTCGGTAACCTCGTAAAGCGCCAAATCCAGAAACGTGTTCGAAGCACGCACGGTCCCGAGGTGCTCGGCAAAATCGGTGGCTTCGGTGGCCTCTTCGCCCCGAATTTTTCCGGTCTGCGCGAGCCCGTTCTGGTTACGAGTGTCGATGGCGTCGGGACGAAATTAAAGATCGCCTTTGCAATGAATCGGCACGACACCGTCGGAGCCGATCTTGTCAATCATTGCATCAATGACATCGCTGTTCTCGGCGCGAGCCCCCTTTTCTTTCTCGATTACATCGGGGCGGAGAAACTCGAGCCGCGTGTTTTCGATCAAATCCTGCGCGGTTTCACCAAGGCCTGTCGGGCGGGCGGATGCGCCCTCATCGGTGGCGAGACGGCGCAAATGCCGGGAATGTATCGCCGGGGCGAATACGATCTGGCAGGCTGCATCGTCGGCGTGGTCGATCGTGCGCGGATAATCGACGGATCCCGAATCAAGCCTCACGACGTCATTCTCGGTTTGCCATCGAATGGCCTTCACACCAACGGCTATTCTCTCGCGCGGAAAATATTTTTCGAGCAACTGCGGCTGAAACCGTCCGCTCGCATCGCTGGCTTGCGCCTTTCGTTAGGCGAAGAGCTCCTTCGGACACATCGGAATTACCAGCCGCTGCTCGCCAAGGTTCCGCGCGGGAAACTAAAAGGCCTTGCCCACATTACCGGCGGCGGGTTGCTCGACAATTTGCCGCGCATCTTGCCTGACTATTGCGATGCCGTTATCGAAACCGGAAGCTGGAAAGTGCCGCCGATTTTCCAGATTTTGGAGGAACGTGGCGGAGTCGATCGCCGCGAGATGTATCAGGTCTTCAACATGGGAATCGGGATGGTCGCGGTGGTTGCACCTAACGACGCCGCGGCGTTGGAAAGGCAACTGCGCGCGAAAATTATCGGCCGGATCGAGCGCGGTGTCGGCCTGACTGTCTGGCGCTTTAACAGGCTGATCTGCGATATGCGCGGCCCAATGCCGAAACTACCGCACGATCCCGGAACGCGAACTGATTAACAGCCGTGATCTGCCAATCGTCGGTGCAATCCGATAGTCCGCGCCTGTTTGCTCGAGATGCAACCACGAGTTTCGCGCACAAGTTTTTTCGTAATCGCGGACGACCGCACGGTTAACGCTGCGGCTCTTCATGAACCGCTTTGACGGTGTCGCGCTGTTCTTGTCAGAAGTATTCGGGGCTGTGAACGAAGGACTGATATTGCCCCCGCTGCATGTAATCTTTCAGAAGGCCCACGTAATCGTCAAGCGCAGGATTGAGGCCCGGGACATCCTCGACCCCATCAACCCGGCCGGGGAGTAACAGTCCTGTCATCCTGATCCGCCGAAGCTTTGCGCTCTTTTGCGCAGGATAATCATGCTGCTGCGCGCCGGACCAGCCGCTGATTTGTTGCGCGGGCAAAAAATCGCATCCATTCCAAGATTGAGGACTGTACTCAATCTTGGCTAGGCAAACCTTAGTCGACCCATGACTGAACTTTTACAGGAGCGGGCTTCTCTCTATGTCTCAGGCGCGATGACGGCCCAAGAGAGGGAGGAATTCGAGTTGATCCTCGAATTCCACGACGAAGTCACGCGTTTTGTGAACGTGTTGCAGGAAATGGGAACTGCCATTCTCCTCTCGCATGCCCTCCCCAATGCATCCGGCCCCTCACCGAAACTCAAGGCGAAGATCCTGCAGGCGATCACGGTCCATCCCGAGCAGAGCGCTCCGGAAGGCTTTGTCATGACGGGACCAGATCGGCTTGTGCAATGGGTCAACCCGGCCTTCACGGCGATGTGCGGCTATTCGCTCGACGAACTGCGTGGGAAAAATCTCGGACCGATTCTACAGGGCGCAAAGACCGATCCGGCGGCGGTGGCACGAATGGGCCAGGCGGTGCGGGAACATCGTCCCTGCCGGGAAACGATGGTGAATTATCACAAGGATGGCTCGCCTTACGGCGTGGATATCGCAATCACGCCCATCTTTGAAGACGCGGGCGCGCCGCTCTGGTTTGTGGCGCGAGAGCGCGAACTGGCCTTGCCTATCGCGGCTTGAGCGGCCTTCGCTTCCGCCGTTTGTTCACAAACTTGGTTCGATTAATCTGCGCAGCTTGATCAGGCCTCGTCGGATTCGCGCTTTCACCGTCCCAAGCGGTTGATTCAGTCGCTCGGCGATCTCCGCCTGGGTAAGGGAACCGAAAAACGCGAGTTCAATCGCTTCGCGTTGGTCGGCGGAGAGTTTAGCGATTGCCTCGTGCACCAAGTCGAGTCGCTCGTCTGCCGCCACCGCCAGGAACGAGTCGCAGACGTCGAATTTCTCCGTCCCTTGCGTTTCCTGTTTTGCATCTTCATAAAGCCGCCCGCGCCGTTGCTTCGAGCGGAGCAGGTCAATCGCCCGATAGCGCGTGAAGGTAACGGCCCACGTGAGCGGCTTGCCGCGCCTGGGATCATAGAGGGGTGCCTTTTGCCAAATCTGGACGAACACTTCCTGGAGAACATCTTCCGCGGCTTCCCGATTCCCGACCAGGCGATAGGCAACCGTAAAGAGAACCCGGGAGAAACGGTCATAAAATTGTTCAAAGCTCTGGCGGTTGCCCTGCCCGATGCGTTGCAAGAGCTTGATCTCTGCCCGTTGATCGGTTGAAGAATCCATAGCTTCCAGCGCCTTCAATTTGGGCAACGCCAGCACGCGTGGCAAGCCGCCCGCGCCCGCTCGCTTTTCAGTCTGCTCGCAGTTTTCCGTTGGCGCTTTTTTTCCGAGCGCCAAACGTGCAGGAACATGATCGGCGGCGGCGCCAATCTAACCGAGAGATGCGCCGCGGTTATCCAATGGCGAAGATGTAGGGTGCAGAAGTATTTGCCTGGGGCAAATCGGCGTGGCCAACATCCCCCACCTAGCCAAAAAGCGTGGACGCGTCCAAAGACCCGTCCACGCCCACAGCGTCTGGTTTAGATTATTCCGTTAGTGCAAGCTTTGGTTGGTTCCGCGTTATTTTCTCGGCAACTTGTCGTAGTAAAACTCCACTTCGCCATTGCCGATCGGAAGACCACCAACAAAGGCCGAGGTTCCGAAGATGGCGTTCAAGGTGGCGGCGGCATCTGCGTTCAGAGTCAGATCCACTCCGGAAACAGTCACCTTCGATCCGAAGCCATAGTCGATACCGACTCCCGAGAGGCCGAGATCGAAAAGCGGGATTCGACCAACAAGCGCACCATTCAGCGTGGCCAGGCCCGTGATTACCGGCGATCCGGAAGATGGGATGTTGATAAGGAAGCTGCTCACGACCAATTGGGTGCCGCCACCGCCCAAGATCAGACCGCCACTGTGATCGATCTCCGCCGTTGTGCTGTTGGGATCGAAGATACCCGCGACAACTGGGAAGGAGGCCTTGAGTTCAGACGCGCTGAAGAGCGTCGTCGGCTCCAGAGGTGTCAAGCTCACTCCAAGCGATCCGAGAGTCGGGATCAAATTAGGATCGAGCGTAACCCCGGTGTAGCCGCGATTTGTCTGCACAGCCGTCTTCGGAGCCTTCGCGGTCGGAGCTGCCAGATCTGCGGCGAAGACCGACTGGGCTCCCAAAACGACGACAGCAGAAACAACTGTGAGAAGGTATTTTTTCATTTTCATACCCCGTCATCCGTCCCGCGGCTCGTACCGGATGCGAATTTTTGTCTAATATTTGTTACGATCTTGTGACATAGATGCGGAGGCAGGCAAATTGCCGGGGACCAGGGGCGCGAGCGACCGTACCGGCCAATTCGTGGAGCAAGGACGCCAGTTTTAGACGTACCAGCCGCCGAGCGCGCGGAGCAAATGGAAGGCGACGAACGAGGCGACTAGGGCTAGCAAACATATATGCGGGTCGCGGGGCCAGCCACTTCCAGCTGTTAGTCTCGCGCCGGGTAACGACCTGTGTGGAAAGATATTGCGCGCCAAGAAGTAGTAGATGATCAAGCTGGGGCCGGTCGCGGTCGTAAACACCTTCAAACCGTCCGAGCGCACCGTTCGGCGCTCTCTCTTGTTGTTCCCCCTCTTGGGTAGCTGGCCGTGTGGCCGGAGCTCTCGCCCAGCTCGCAATTCCGCATCCTCGCCGAAAAGTTCGCGCATCTTTCTTGTTCGAAAATCAAAGATGGGTTCGATGTCCGGGCGCACCAGCCATCGGTCTACGACGGGGTCGAGCAAAGACGGCGTATTTCATCGGTCACTAATCGTCTTTCCCCCATCCCGTGCCGCAAAACGGTGGTCGTGCCGCCAGATCCGATAGGGACCGCTGCGTTGTTCGTCGACGAACCGATGCGGCGGTTCCCAGACCGTGATCTCGCTCTGCCAGCGAAAGGGAATGCCGTTTATGATAATCCGATAGTCCGATCAAGGTGCCCATGCCCCATCGGGATGGCCGGAGACAGGAACCGAAAATTTCGCCAAGGTGGGATCAGCCTTTCGAGATTTGCCGCGTCGGCAAAAAACGCAAAAATTTCCGCGATCGGGCGCGGTAACCATAGTTCGCTCCGTAATTCGTGAACTTTCACGTCAGCCTCGATCTGCTCGAGCGCCGCAAGTCGTCAAGCTGGTTGCAGAATTCGTCGATGCTCTCGGTAAATGTGGCCCCGATTCGCCTCAGCGTTTCGAGATAGGCGCGGCGCGGCACGGCCGCCAACGAGGATTCTTGTTTCCGCAGGGAGAAAACGCCGGAGGTTCGTGAGTTCCTGCGGCAGATCGGGATCGTCTTCGGGATAAACGATGCTCAAAGCCACCGCGAGGGCGCGGTGCTGGACGGCTGCGCCGGCAATCTCGGCTGCGGGAAGACTTGCGCCCAGATATGTGGTCTGCCACCCAACCTGCGCGGCAGCGGCGTTGACGATCACCGCGCCGAGCTCGTGAAGTTGTCCAGCCGGTGTTGCGATGATGATTCGGGGAGCGTTCGGGGAAAGGGAAAATTGTCCCGACAGCTGACCGAGAAAAATCTTCAAGCCAGCGGTCAGAAAATGCTCATGCGCCGCGGTCACCGTGCCTGCCCGCCAAAGTTCGCCGATGGTGTGAGCCAGGGGAGCGACCACCTGGCGGAGCAAACCCTGATGTCCGAGCGCGACAATCGCTTTCTGCAGCGTTTCTTCGAAGGCTCGCGCGTCGAGACGCTCGACCGCGTCGAGGCAGGCATCATGCAGGGCCTGGGCGGGCGACGCAGCGTGCTTTGCGGGATGCGTCTTTCCCGCGCTCAACTCCGCTTTCGCGACCAGCGCCTTCAATCGCGCCAGCGGAAGGTTCGCGATGTTGCCAATGCTGTGGCCGGCTTCGGTTGCCAGGCGCAGGAAGGTTAAGCGTTCGATCTCCGCGTCGGAATAGAGACGGCGGTTTGTGGCGGTGCGCTCAGGCGCAACCGCCTCGTAACGCTTTTCCCAAATTCGAATGACGTGAGGCGAAAGACCGGTCTGGCGAGACGCGGTTTTGATCGAATGATGGGGACTGGCCATGTTTGAGTTTGGAAATTAGACATAACTCAGACAAATCGCAAGGCAAAGGATCGAGTCGAGTCGAAAACATCCAAGTTGCTCGGGGATCAACGAGCCGCAAAAAGCCACGCGAGAAATATTAAACAAAACTTTGACATATTAGTCAAAGTCTATACAAATATCGGACAACCCGTCCCATTCCGGTCCGGGAAAACCCTAAGGCTCTTAAAATTATGTTTAATAAAGTTGATCGCCCATTTCTCTTCGCTTCCCTCGCCAGCCTGCTGGTCAGCGTCGTTCTCTGGTTCCTCGTCAACCGCGATTACGGCGTGTTTGTCGGCCTCTGGGTGCCCAGCATTCTCGCGCTCTGGGTGGGCGTTCGCGTCATTCTTCTGACCAATGCCGTCAGCCAAGCCAGGAAGGACCGGTATGTTTGAGTACCTCTTTCCCATTTTTTGCTTTGGACTCGTCATCACGGGAATCGTGGCCAAAGGCCTGTTCATGGCTTCCGAGATGGCGAAATCCAGCCTGAGCTCGCCGAATTCGACCGGCGACGAAGCAGTTGAGCCTCGGGTCATGACCCGTTCTGCCTCGCCATCTTCCTACCCAGCTCCGTTTGGCGGGAATGGCCGATCGAGTCCGCTCTCTCCTTCCGGGCGTATCAATGGCGAGTTGCCCTGAACCCTCCGCCCGCATTTCAACCGAGAACCAGATTTATGAAAAAAGAGAGATCAAAACGATTTGCCTCCAACATCGAGAACAAGGGTCGACTGTTTCGGGCCGGCGGCGCTGTGGCAATCGGTTCCACCGCAATCTTGCTCTGGCCGAAATCCGCCGCCCTCGGCGTTTGCCTCGCTTCGGCCTCCGCATTCCTGGCCTTTGAGGCCACCCGCGGCTGGTGCGCGCTCCGCGCCTGCGGGGTGAAAACAAAATTCTGAGTCGCTTTGTCCTTCGTGCACCAATCCTCGAGTGAAAAGAGTCATCATCATCGGCGCCGGTCCGGGCGGTCTGGCCTCGGCCATTCTCCTCGCCGCGGCGGGAGTGAAAGTGAAGGTTTTCGATCGGCTTCCGACCGATCGGCGGCCGCACGTCTTCGATCGAAGCGAACGGCTTCAAGTTCGATCTCGGTCCGACGTTTTTCCTCTACCCGCGCGTCCTCGAAGAAATTTTCGCCGCGGCCGGCACGTCGCTCCGCGAGGAAGTGGAAATGGTGCGGCTCGATCCGCAATATCGCATCATTTTCGGCGAGGGCGGCGAGATTGAACGCGACGCCGGACATCGCGCGGATGGAGCAACAGATCGCAGCGATCGCGCCCGGCGACGCGCCCGGGCTTCCGCCGTTTCCTCGATGAAAATCGCACCAAGCTCGCAGCGGATGGAGCCGTGCCTCGAGACGCCGTTCCTCGGCTGGCAGGACCTCCTCAACATGCGCCTGCTCAAGATGCTCCCGATGCTCCGGCCGCATCAATCGATCGACACTTATCTCAGCCGCTTCTTCCGCGACCCGCGCATCCGCCTCGCGTTTTCCTTCCAATCGAAATACCTCGGCATGTCGCCGTTTCGCTGCCCGAGCCTGTTTTCGATTCTCTCATTCCTTGAATACGAATACGGCGTCTTTCATCCGATCGGCGGTTGCGCCGCGGTGACCGCAGCGATGGCGCGCGTCGCCGAGCGGTTGGGCGTGGAGATCTCGCGTCGATACGCCGGTCGAGGAAGTGCTCTTCGAAGGCCGGCGCGCGGTCGGCGTCCGGACCGCCGCTGGGGTGGAAAAGGCGAGCGCGATCGTGATGAACGCCGATTTCGCCCGCGCCATGCAGCGTCTCGTTCCCGACCGGCTGCGCCGCCGCTGGAGCGACCGCAAAATCGCGCGCAAGAAATTCTCCTGCTCGACCTTCATGATGTATCTCGGCGTCGAGGGCGAGTTCGATCTGCCGCACCACAACATTCACATCGCCGCCGACTACGCGCGCAATCTCGACGAGATCGAAAACCAGCATGTCCTCTCCGACGATCCCTCCTTTTACGTGCAGAACGCGTGCGTCACCGATCGCGACGCTCGCGCCGCGCGGAATGAGCGCGCTCTACGTCCTCGCGCCGGTCACGCATCAGCACTCGAATGTCGATTGGTCGCGCGAGCGCGAGCGCTTCCGCGCGAAAATGCTGCGGCAAATCGCGAAAGCCGGCTTCACCGATGTCGAGCGCCGCATCCGTTTCGAGCGCAGTCATCACGCCGGCCGATTGGGATCAAAAATACGAAATTCACCAGGGCGCGACATTCAATCTCGCGCACAGCCTCGATCAGATGCTGCATCTTCGTCCGCACAACCGCTTCGAGGATGTCGATGGCATTTATCTTGTCGGCGGCGGCACGCATCCCGGGCAGCGGACTGCCGGTGATTTTCGAATCCGCGCGCATTAGCACGCGCCTGCTCCTGGCTGATCTCGGGGTCGCGCCGGCGAACGAACGCGCATCGGCGCCGCAACTCGCGCCGCATGAATCTGGAGCCCGCCTGATGCACGCCGTGCATCGATCCGCAGAGCAGAAAGGATGAGCGCGGCTTGCGCGAAAGCGCGCGACGCGCAGACGCGTTGGGCGCTCGAAGCCGATCGCGCATCGGCTGCGCATTCGTCCGCGAACTTCGCCACCGGCTTGCGGACAATGCCGAAGCACTCGCCATGGCGGCCGCGGCGGTGAACGATCGACCGATCGCCGAGAAGCTTGTCTCCGAAGTTCTCCCGTTGGCCGATGCCTGTCGCTGGCTGGAGCAGAAGCGCGGCGCGCGTGCTCGCGCCGCGTCGCTATGGAAGACGAGGACGTCCGCTCTGGATGCAACGGCGTTTCGTTTGAAGTCCAGCGCCAGCCATTCGGCCTGGTGCTCGTGATCGGGCCGGGAAATTATCCGCTTTTTCTGCCCGCGGTTCATTCGCTCCATGCGCTCGTTGCGGGCAACGCCATCCTGCTCAAGCCCGCGCCGGGCACCCGCGAGGTCGCGCTCGCTTTCGCAAGACTTGCGCAGGAAGCCGGTCTCGATCCCGCGACTTCTCACCATTCTGTCCGAGAGCGTGCGGCCGCGCACGACGCGATCACTGACGGCGTGGACAAAGTCATCTTCACCGGCTCGTCCGAGAACGGTCGCGACGTTCTGGCAGATCTCGCGGAGACCAACACCCCTGCCGTGATGGAACTTTCCGGCGAAGACGCGGTCATTGTTTTCGCCGACGCCGATCTCGATCTGGTCGTGCGCGCGCTGAAGTTTCGGAACCCGCCTGAACGATGGCAATACCTGCATCGCGCCGCGGCGTCTGATCGTCGAACAGCCGGTCGCGGATGATCTTACGGACACGCCTGGAGCGCGCTCACATCCCGCCGCTGCCGTTGCGAACACCTTTCGCGATGAACAAGACGCGCTTGATCAGATCCATTCCTCTGACTTCGCCCTCGGGCGCATCGATTTTCTCACGCGAGATCACGACGCGCGCGCGCATTCGCGGCGCGTATCAAAACCGGCTTCGTCCTGATCAACGACCTGGTCGTCCCGACGGCCGATCCGCGCATGCCATTCGGTGGAAGTGAAGGCGAGCGGATTTGGCAGCACGCGCGGCGACGAGGGTTTGCTGGAAATGACTTTTCCGCACGTCGTGGCGCTGCGCCGCGGAAATTCGCACCGGCATTTCGACGAGGCCGGCCCCGACGAGGCGCGCCTCTTTTCTTCCTACATCAGGGCGGCGCATGGGCGTGGCCGCGAGCGCGTTCGGCGCGATCCGCGATCTCATCGGAGCGCTCTTCGCCAAAATTAAGAACAGAAGAACAAACCCATGAAACCAATCGGCATTATCGGCGGCGGCCTCGGCGGACTTGCTGCAGCCTGCGTGCTGGCGGCGCGGGGACACAAAGTCATCCTTTTCGAACGCAACGACTGGCTCGGGGGCAAGGCGGCGCAGCTTCGCGGCGACGGCTTCCGTTTCGACATGGGACCGACGATCGTGACGATCCCGTCTGTGCTGCGCCGGATCTTCAGCGAAGCGGGCGCGCGTATGGAGGATTATCTCGAATTAGTGCGGCTCGATCCGCAGTGGCGCTGTTTCTTCGAAGACGGCGCGGTGCTCGATCTCGCGCAGAATCCCGACGCGATGGCGCAGACGCTCGACGCGTTTGCGCCGGGCACAGACT
Source organism: uncultured Verrucomicrobiae bacterium (assembly GCA_963720895.1). Classification (GTDB taxonomy): domain Bacteria; phylum Verrucomicrobiota; class Verrucomicrobiia; order Chthoniobacterales; family UBA10450; genus Palsa-1392. The sequence continues at coordinate 181,089 of CAVRGZ010000002.1, read as the reverse complement.
CGGGTGCGGCGCTATCGCGACTTCATCGCCTACAGCGAACGCCTCAACGGCATTTCAGAGCGTCACTTTTTCTACAAACCGATCGGCGGTCTGCGCGACATGTTCGAGTGGAAGGCGTCGTTCGATCCGAAAATGCTCGGCGACGTCCTCGCGATGCGCATGGGCCGCTCCGTCGCGAGCACGGTGCGCAAATTCACTCCCGATCCACGCGTCGCCCAGATGATCGACCATTTTACCCAGTACGTCGGCTCGTCGCCCGATGCTTCGCCCGCCGTGCTCTGCGGCATCGCCCACATGCAGACTGACGAAGGTGTCTGGTACCCGGTTGGCGGCACGCGCGCGGTGCCGAAGGCGCTCGTCAAGCTCGCCACGGAACTCGGCGTCGAGTTCCGCATCGAGACCAAAATCGAGCAAATCCTGGCGCGCGACGGCGAGGTCACGGGCGTGCGCACGGATGCGGGCGAAGAAATTGCGCTCGATGCCGTGGTTTCGAACTGTGACTCCGTCCGCACGCATCGCGAACTGATCAATGGTTCGGTCAGCGCGGCTTTCGCGCGGCGCCGCAAATATGAGCCCGCCTGTTCCGGGGTCGTGCTCTACCTCGGGCTGAACAAGCGTTACGATCACCTTGCCCACCACGATTTCGTTTTCAGCCGCGATCCGCACGAGGAGTTCGATTGGATTTACAAGAAGGGCGAGCCCGCGCCGGATCCGACGTGCTATCTCGCAGCCACCACTTGCACCGAACCCGGCACGGCGCCCGCGGGCGGTGAAGCGCTCTACGTGCTCGTCCACACGCCCTATCTGCGCCCGCATCACGATTGGAAAAAAATGCTGCCCGAGTATCGGCGCGTCATTTTGGAAAAGCTCAAGCGAACCGGCAAGATGCCAGACATCGAATCGCGCATTGTTTTCGAGAGCGCCCTCACGCCGCAGGACATTCACGAGCGCTACCACGTGTTCAATGGCGCGATCTACGGACTCGCCAGCCACGGAAAATTTCTCGGCGCTTTCAAACCCGGCAACCGCAGCCCCGATCTGCGCGGCCTCTATCTCGCCGGCGGCGCGGCGCATCCCGGCCCCGGCATGCCGATGGTCCTGATGTCCGGCTGGATTGCCGCCGACACGCTCGACCATGACGGCTTTCGTCAAAACTCAATTTCGTCGCCTTTTGAGCGTGTAGGGCGTGCCATTCTGGCCGCCCCGGAAAGGTCGCCGAAGACTCCAGCCGGACGGCCAGGATGGCGCGCCCTACACGATGAAAAGCGCGACGCAAGAGCGCTCAATCGAGGCGCTGCCGCATGTGTCGGCTGCGGTGATGAAAGTCTTCGCGGCCTACAGCCGCAGATACGTGCGCCGGAATTTTCACGCCCTCCGCATTTTGAAAAGCGGACGGCCGCCGCGCGACTCCGCGCGCCCGATTGTTATCTATCTGAACCACGCTGCGTGGTGGGATCCGCTCGTCTGTCTGCTGCTCTCGCGCGAATTCTTCCCGGACCGCGCGTCCTTCGCACCGATCGATGCCGCGATGCTCAAGCGCTACGGCTTCTTCAAACATCTCGGTTTTTTCGGGATCGAGCCGCAGACGCAGCGTGGCGCTCGCACCTTCCTGCGGACCACACACGCATCTCCTCGCCTCGTCTCTGCAACGCCGCTCTGGCTCACGCCCCAGGGGCGATTCATGGACGTGCGCGAACGTCCGCTCCGGCTGGAGGAAGGCCTTGGCGCGCTGGCCGCGCGCGAGCCCGGCGCCGCCTTTATTCCGCTCGCGATCGAGTATGCATTCTGGACCGAGCCGCGGCCGGAAATTCTCGTTTCCTTCGGCGAGCCGATCGTCCCGGGCGCCGACCCCGCGCGCCTCGCGGCCGACTGGACGCGCGTTTTTTCCGACGCTCTTGCAACCACGCAGAACGAACTCGCGACGCGCTCCTGCGCCCGCAACGCCGCCGAGTGGCTCACACTCAACCGCGGCAAATCGGGCGTGAGCGGAACTTACGACGGCTGGCGCTGGCTGCGGGCCCGATTGCGCGGTGAAAAATTTGAGCCTGGACATCACGCGGAGGTTTCCTCGTGATGGCCTGGATTGCCGCCACCAGCTGCGTTCTCGCCCTCGTCCCGGCTCTGCTTTTTCTGCGCAATCTCCGGCTTTACCGGCCGCTGCCGCGATCTCATTCGTTAGGCTCCGCGTGTTCGGTCCTGATCCCGGCGCGAAACGAAGAAGCGAACATCGGGGCTGCGCTGCGCTCGGTTCTGCAGAGCGACGGCATCGAGATCGAAGTGATTGTGCTCGACGACGATTCGACCGATCGCACCGCCGAAATCGTGCGCGAGATCGCGCAATCAGACCCGCGGGTGCGTCTTGAAACCGCGCCGCCGCTGCCTGCCGGCTGGTTTGGCAAGAACTTCGCCTGCCATCGGCTCGCCGGTTTCGCGCGCCATCCGCTTCTTTTTTTCATGGACGCCGACGTGCGTGTCTCGCGCCCCGATTCGCTCGCGCGCCTCGCCGCTTTCGTCGAGCAAAGCGGCGCGACTCTGGTCAGCGGAATCCCGCGCGAAGAGACGTGTGGTCTGATGGAGAAACTCATCATTCCGCTGATCCATTTCGTCCTCCTCGGCTTCCTCTCGCTCGACCGCATGCGAGCCGGAACCGATCCGCGCTTCGCCGCCGCCTGCGGCCAAATCCTCGCCGTGCGCCGCGACGCATACGAACGAGTGGGCGGGCACGGAGCGATCGCCGATCGCATTCACGATGCCGTCGCGCTCACGCGCGCCTTTCGGGCCCATTGCCTAACGACCGATCTCTTCGACGCCACCGACACCTTTCACTGCCGCATGTATTGGAGCGCAGCGGAGGTCTGGCGCGGCTTTGCGAAAAACGCGCACGAAGGACTGGGCTCGCCGAAGCTCATCCTTCCCGCGACGCTGCTCCTTTTCGGCGGTCAGGTGCTCCCGCTCGTCCTGCTCGCCGTGGCTTCATCTCCAGCGCACGCTTATCCTCGCCGCCGTCGCCACTTTCGCCGGGTTCTTCCCGCGCTTCATCGCCGCGGCGCGCTTTCGCCAATCGCTCCTCGGCGCGCTCCTCCATCCCGTCGGCATCTGCCTGCTCGTCGCGATCCAGTGGTGCGCTTTGTTTCGTTCTCTCCGTCGACATCCTGCGGTTTGGCGGGGCCGTTTCTATTCTCCCGTGCACGCGACATGAGCGCGACGAGCGATCCAGAATTCGCGGCGTGAAACGCTCAGGATCCGGCTGGTCTTCCGTCGCCGAGATCATTACCCTGGCTCCAACTCGACAGCGCGCGCCCCGTGGACTAAAAGTCGAAACGCGCGAAGGGGCGGTTAGCTCAGCGGTAGAGCGGCACGTTTACACCGTGTTGGTCGGGGGTTCGATCCCCTCACCGCCCAGGTGATTGCTGATTTCGGATTTTTGATTGCGGACTTGGAGACCGAGTCACGAATTCATCGATCGGTCTCGGCTCTTGTCTGTAGAATGGCGAGCGCGATGAAGCTTTGCACTACCTTGTCATCCTGGTTTTTCGTCAGGCTGCGGTAACGGATGAGCCCATAACCGGGCTTTGACTGGGAGAGACGCGCTTCGAGGATTTCGATCTCGACTCGCAAGGAGTCGCCCGGATGAACCGCCGCTGGCCAGCGCAGTTCGTCGATCGCCCGGCCGATGATGCCGGCGCCGACCTGCATCGTTTCGATGAAGAGCCGCATCGAGATTGCGGCCGTCTGCCAGCCGCTCGCCGCCAGGCCACCGAGCAAATTTTCGCCAACACCGGGATCAAGATGAAATGGTTGCGGATCATAGCGCCGCGCGAACTCGACAATCTCCTCGGCCGAGATGGTCTGGCTGGTTGAAACGAAACGGCTTCCGACCGGGAAATCCTCGAATGAGCGGTTCACGCCAACAGCATGCCTGAAGCGAGGGTTGCAAGACAAGGAAAGGGTAGCGGCGGTCGTGTTGCGAGAATGGCGACTGATCAGGTGCTCCGCCAACTCGCCACAGGACGAGTCGTCTGTCTGGCGGATGCGGCCGCCTCTCCACGCTTTTCGCGCGATTGCCCGGAGGAGCATAAGGTGTAGGGTCTGCCTAACGAGGTAACATGACCGAACTGGAATTGATGGAGGCGGCCATCGGCCAGGCCCGGAAAAGCTTGAGCGAAGGTGGAATTCCTATCGGCTCGGCGCTGGCGCGAAACGGCGAGCTGCTCGCAGTCGGGCACAACAAACGGGTTCAAGACGACGACCCGGTAACCCATGCGGAAATCGATTGCCTGCGCAACGCCGGTCGAATCGGGAGTTTTCGCGACACAGTTCTCTATTCAACCCTCATGCCTTGCTATCTCTGCAGCGGCGCGGTCGTGCAGTTCGGCATTCCGAAGGTGATCGTGGGGGAGAGCCGCACTTTCCCGGGCGGTCCGGAGTTCATGCGGAGCCACGGAGTGGAAGTGATCGATCTCGACCTGCCAGAGTGCGTGGAAATGATGAAGCAGTTTATTGCCGCAAATCCGCAGCTCTGGAACGAGGATATCGGTCGTTAAGGGGAGGCGACTGTGGGCGACCGATTTGAACCGCGGATTACGCAGATATCGCGGACTGGGAAGTGGACAAAAGCCGATGGAGAGATTCCTTCCGGGGTCAAAAAAAATGATCCGCTTCGCGAAAAGGTTCAATCGTCCAGTCGATTGTATTTCTTCAAGATTTCGCGCACTTGATCGTGCGGCAGCGCTTCGACGCGGTGGTTGTCGCGGCCGGTCATGTCTTGATTGTTGACCAGCGCGTTCACGATCGCTTCCTCGACCGCTTGCACGGTCGCCTCAAAAAGCGGGTCAAGTCGATCGTTAGGCACGGTCTGAACGGTTTCGGTTGGCTTTTCGGGATTGGCTGCGCCCGGGTTGGCGGTCGAGAAAGCGATGAACAAGTCGCCTGAGCCATTTCCTGAAATGCTGCCGGTGCGGGCCAGGCCAAGGCTGGCGCGACGAGCCAGGCGTTTTAGCTGACCGGGCAGAAGCGGAGCATCTGTCGCGACCACGATGATGATCGAGCCCGTGTCTTTCGGGTAAACCGATCCGGGAATTTCCTTGCCGACCGGCACACCAGCGATGGTGAGTTGGGAGCGGCGTCCGCAATTGGCTTGGACGAGTCGCTCCGACCGTGTAGCCGCGACCGGGGTCAGCGCCCCCGGCTACAGGAGGGAGGACGCGCGAAGCGGTGCCGGTACCGCCTTTGAATTCATAACAGATCATTCCGGTTCCGCCGCCGACACTGCCTTCGGCGACCGGGCCTCCTTTTGCACTGTCGAGCGCGCGCGCGACATCCTCTGGTTTCAGGTGGAAGCCATTGATGTCGTTCAACCAGCCGTCCCACGTCTCCGCCACGACCGGCAGGCTCCACCAGTAACCAGTCTTGTCCGCCGCCCCATGCGCCAGGCGCCAGGCGATGACCGCGTCGCGCGCCACGCCGACACTGTGGGTGTTCGTAATTACGACCGGCCCTTCGAGGAATCCGCTTTCCTCCACCCAGGCCGTGCCGGTCATTTCGCCATTGCCGTTCAGGCTGAAAGTGCCGGCGTAAACCGGATCGTTGAGCGAGTCATGGCCGCGCGGAATAACCGCGGTCACGCCGGTGCGCACCGGGCCTTTGCCGACTTCGAGTTTTCCCTCGCCGCTGATCAAAGTCGTAAAACCGACTTCGACCCCGGCGACGTCGGTGATCGCATTTAACTTTCCGGGCGTTCCATCAAACGGAATTCCGAGGGCCCGCGCGCGAATCGTCGGTTTAGTTGGCGGCGACGACTGTGGTTCGCGGGCCAGGACCCACATCGGTAAGAGAAGGAGTGCAATGAGCGCTGATTTGATCATTAGGGTTTTGGATCCGGCGCCACGCGCAGGACGATTTTGCCGCGCGTGTGACGGGTAGCGATCTGGTCCTGAGCTTTGGCCACTTCCGAGAGCGGAAAGACCTGGGTCACGACCGGTGTCAGTTTCTTATTGTCGATCAGACGCGTCAGTTCGGCAAAGGTTTCGCTTTTCGGTGCCGATGAAATAGAGACGCCCCGGATGCCGTGCGCGTCGAGGGCCGCCTGGTCCGGTTCGCCCGCGATTGTGACGATGATGCCGCCTTTTTTTACCACGCCGTAGGATCTCGTCAGGGTATCGCCACCGACGGCGTCCAGGACGACGTCGACGTCTTTCACCACATCTTCGAATTTCGTTTTCGTGTAATCAATCGCCTGGTCGACGCCGAGCTTTTTCAGGAAATCCTGATTGGCGGTAGAAGCCGTCGCGATAACGCGGGCGCCGCGCGCTTTGGCGATCTGGATCGCCATGTGACCGACCCCGCCGGATCCACCGTGGATGAGAACAGTCTGGCCTTCACTCAATCTTGCGGCATCAACCAGTGCCTGCCACGCAGTCGAACCGGCGGCCGGCACCGCCGCGGCCTGCTCGTAGGTGATCGACGAAGGCTTGGGTGCAACTTCATTTTCTTTCGCGACCGCGAACTCTCCATAGCCGCCTTCTTCGCTCAAGGTGAAGAAGGCGTAGACGGGATCGCCGGCCTTCAGTGTTGAAATTTTGCTTCCCGTTTTTTCGATTACGCCCGCCGAATCCATTCCCGGAATCAGCGGCAGGGTGGTGTGAAAATATTCCGCATATTTTCCGGAGCGAATCGCGACATCGACGGGATTGACCGACGCCGCTACGACGCGAATCAAGACCTCGTCATCTTTTGGCTCGGGTCGAGGTATCTCCTCATAGTCCAGCGCTTCGGGGCCGCCGTAATTGTGCAATACCACGGCTTTCATCCTGGTGGCTGCGGGCTTCGGCGAGGGCTTTGGTTCGCTCGCCTGAGCGCAAAGTGTCAGGGCAAAGAGACAGCTGAAGATTTTTGTTTTCATCGTTTAAAGCGGACCCGCGTCGGCATATTTCTGCAGAAGATGATCGATGTAAACGTCGTAACGCCTGACCAATCTGGAGCATCGCGCTTGTCTTTCGACAAAAGTGCGTGAATGCGCGTTTCCGTGGAAAATCCAAGTAATCATCTAATTCCTGTCCGACTTTCCGATTTTCTATTTTCGCGTTATCGGCGAAGCACTAGATTGGGCGCGTGAGCTACCAGGTTTTCGCGCGCAAGTATCGGCCGCAGACATTCGACGATCTCGTCGGCCAGGAACACGTCACGCGCACGTTGAAGAACGCGGTGGAGCAGAATCGGCTGGCCCACGCCTATCTTTTCGTCGGGCCGCGCGGAATCGGCAAGACATCCACCGCTCGCATCCTGGCCAAAGCGCTCAACTGCATCCACGGCCCAACCGTTACACCCTGCGGCGTGTGCGACAGCTGCAAGGAAATCGCGGGCGGCAACAGTCTCGATGTTCTTGAAATCGACGGCGCGAGCAACAATGGCGTCGAACAGGTGCGCGAGCTGCGCGATAACGTTCGTTATGCGCCGGTCAAGGGGAAGTACAAAATTTATGTCATCGACGAAGTGCACATGCTCAGTTCGGCGGCCTTTAACGCCTTGCTAAAAACGCTCGAAGAGCCGCCTGAGCACGTAAAATTCATCTTCGCCACGACCGAGCCACAGAAGGTGTTGCCGACTATTCTGAGCCGGTGCCAGCGCTTCGATCTGCATCGGATTCCGACGAACCTGATCGCGCAGCATCTGCAATTCATCGCCGGAAAAGAGAAGATCACGCTCGAACCGGCCGCGGCCCACGCGATCGCGCGCGGCGCGGATGGCGGTCTCCGCGATGCGGAATCGATGCTCGATCAACTGGTCGCGTTTTGCGGCGAGACGATCGCGGAGAGCGACGTGTTGGATGTCTTTGGTTTCACGAGCGAGCAGACGATGGCCGGTTTCACCGAGAAAATTCTCCGCGGCCAGACCTCGGAAGTGCTCGGCTTGCTCGACGAACAGTCAGCAGCCGGCAAGGGGATGATGAAGTTGATCTCGGATCTGATTGCCCACCTGCGCGATCTGCTCGTCTTCAAGGTCAAGCCGGACGCGCTGCGCGACGAGGCCGCGCCCGAGCTGCAATCGTCTTTGGGCGAAGAAGCGGCCTTGATCGAAACCGATCGTTTGCTCGAGTTGATCGAGCAATTTGCCGAGGCCGAAGGCCGGATGAAATGGGCGCCTAACAAGAAGCTGCATTTCGAAGTAGCAGTGATCAAGGCCATCCAGACCCTGAGCCAGGTCACGCTGACGGAGGTGATCGACAATCTGACCGCATTGCGGGACGGCGGGTCCGCTGTTCCCTCCGTCCCTTCGGGCAAGACTCTCCCGCGTGCAGCTAAAGCGCCAGGAGCCGCAAATAGAGCACCAGGAGCCGCAGCCAAAGCGCCTCCAGCCAGGGTCGCTGACCTCCCTAAAACGACTCCCGCCGCGCCGCCCGCGCTCACTTCCCGGGGATCGCCGCCTAAAGGCGCCTCCCCCATTCCTGCTGCCGCGCCGTCGTCGGTCGACATGACTGCGGTCTGGCCAAAGGCCGTTCAAATGGCCTACGCGCGTCGTCCGTTGATCAAAACGTGGATCGAACTGGCCCGGTTGCTCGGGACGGAAGGCCGCAATGTCTTGCTCGGATTCCCGCCCGATCAAAAGACCGTCATGGAATCGCTCGCGCGCCCGGCCAACCGGAGCTTTCTCGAGGACCTCCTCAAGGAGATGACGGGGACCGACTGGACCGTCAAACTGAGCCTCGTGGACGGGTTGCCGCCGACTTCACCGCCGGAAGAAACGCGAGGCGAAACCAGAACGGACAAATCTAAGCCTAACGACTCGCTCGATTCTTTTAAGAACGATCCTCTGATCAAGGAAGCCCTCGAGATCTTCAAAGGGGAAATCAAATCCGTCAGCACCTGAGCCATGAATCTGAACAAGTTAATGAAGCAAGCGCAGAAGATGCAGGAGCAAATGGCCAAAACCCAGGCCGAGCTCGAGGAAAAAACCGTCGAAGTCACGGCCGGGGGCGGGAAGGTGACGGTGGTCGCGAACGGCGCCGGCGATGTCCTTTCGATCAAGATCGCCAAAGAAATCGTCGACCCGGAAGACATCGAGATTTTAGAGGATCTCATTTTGAGCGGCGTCCAGCAGGCCATCGCCAAAGGTAAAGAGATGGCGAGCGGCGAGATGACGAAAATCACCGGGGGCATGCCCGGCCTCGGCCTCGGCTTGTAGGGCAGGCGCTCCGCCTGCTGGACGCTAGCCGCGGAGGACCGGCGGAGAATTTATAGAAAGGATCAAACAATTACCCTAAAGTCGCACTCTTACCGCTGCCGGGAGCGGGATGGGCGCCGCGATCGCCCGCAAGCTTGCCGGCCTTGGCTACAAGATTGCGATCCTGTCTTCGTCAGGTCGCGGCGAAGCTCTCGCCACTGAACTTGGCGGCGTGGGCGTGACCGGTTCGAACGAGAAAACGGCCGATTTGAGACGCCTTGTTGAAACCGCGATGGATTCCTTTGGCGGGATCGATGCGGTTGTAAATAGCGCCGGCCATGGGCCGAAAGGAAAAGTTCTCGAGATCAGCGATGCCGATTGGCACCGGGCGATGGACGTCTATCTGCTCAACGTCGTGCGGATCGCCCGGCTCGTTACCCCAATCCTGCAAGCAAGAGGCGGTGGATCGATTATCAACATCTCTACCTTTGCTGCCTTCGAACCTGATCCTGCCTTTCCAACTTCCAGCGCGCTGCGCGCAAGTCTCGCCGCATTCACCAAACTGTTTGCCGATGAGTACGCGCCGGTAAACGTCCGCATGAATAACATTTTGCCCGGCTTTATTAATAGCCTTCCCGAGAAGGAAGAATATCGGATGCGTATCCCGATGAAGCGTTATGGAACGATGGAGGAAATCGCAGAATCGGTAGCCTTTCTATTATCGGACGGCGCAAAATACATCACGGGGCAAAATATTCGTGTCGATGGAGGGATAACGCGATCCGTCTGAAACTTTAGGAGGCCGCACCGCAACGATTTCAGTCTTGGGGTCCAAGAAATTGTTGCTGTGGTGGAGAGATTTAGGTCCTTCCCTCGGGGATCGGAAAGCGACGCCTAGCGAGTCCGCATTTCCAGGCGGGCAAGTTCCTCCTGCCAGGCCGGCGAGAGATCTGCCGCGGGTGTGATCCAAACCTGACGGTGCAGATGCAGATCCTCGTTGGTCGCTAGTTTGGCTAACCCGCGGTTCGCGACTGGATCAACCACGGCGGAGGTAAATTGTGTTTCCGGATGGCGAAGGCGGCGCCTCAGGATATGTCGCAGGGCGCGCACCTCTGCTGGCGGAGCCACTTCCGTTGGGACGAGAAGCAGGCCGGCCTCTTTTAACTTTAATCCGCTGCGCCGGTCTGCGACGAAGGCGGTGAGGGGAATCGCTGCGAGCCAGCCGAGGACGATCGGGAGGAGCCAAAAGAAGTATCCCGGCGTCAGCCACCAGGTCACCAAACCGGCGGCGAGTCCGAGGAGCGTCGTTAGGCCAAAAACTTTACCCGCTTCGCGCCAGTCCACGCCGTCGGCGCAGTCGCGGTGTTGAGCGTGCCATTCCACCTTTTTCCCGAGCGGACTGAAGAGGACGAATTTGGCATGGAAGAAAAGGAAAACAGGCGCGAGCAGAATGGAAACGGTCATCTCGAGGGATGCGCTTGCGATCATCTTCCAGGCACCGCCGAACTCGCGCGCCCGTCCGCGTCGCAGGGCAAGCGTGACGGCGAGGAATTTCGGCAAGACAAGCAAAAGCATGGTGAAACCGAAGAGAAGAAGAGCGGTTTGCGCGCGGACTTCATCGGCAAAAAGACCTTCGCTGAGCGGAGCGGCACCGAGGTTTTTCAGGAAGCCGAGGATGAGGACGAGGACGAGCAGAGGGGAGGCAAGGAAGGAAAAGATGCCGTGCAGGAAATGGAAGCGCGTCACTGGCCTGAAACCGCGGGCGAGGACCAGGGGCCAGTGTTGCAGGTTGCCCTGGCACCAGCGGTGGTCGCGCTTTAAGTGTTCGATGACAGACGGCGGCGTTTCCTCGTAGCTGCCCGCGAGATCATCCGCCAGATGCACTTCCCAGCCGGCGCGCCGCATGAGGGCGGCTTCAACAAAATCGTGGCTCATCGGCCGGCGGCCGATTGCGTTCCGGCCCGGCAGCTCGGGGAGCGCGCAATGCTCGATGAAAGGCGCAAGCCGGATGATTGCGTTGTGGCCCCAGAAGTTGCTCTCCTCCTGTTGCCAGAAATTTGCCCCGGTGGCGAATAGCGGCCCGTAGAGCGACATCGAGAATTGCTGCAACCGGCTCCAGATTGTTTCGCCATTGATCGCCTGCGGAACGGTTTGGAGAATCCCAATGCGGTGATTGTCTTCCATTCGCCTAACGAGCGCGACGAGAGTATGTGTGCTCATCAGGCTGTCGGCGTCGAGGCAGATCATGTAGCGGTACTGGCTGCCCCAGCGCCGGCAAAAATCTGCGATGTTCCCGCTCTTGCGGTTGATAGGCAACTTGCGGCGCCGATAGAAGATTCGGTCCGATGTCCCGGTCTCCGCCACCAACCGCGACCACGCGAGTTTTTCCGCGCGAGCTTTTTCTTCATCGGTGGAGTCGCTCAGGACAAAAAAATGAAAATGATCGAGTGCAGCTAACGACTTCAGCGCCTCGGACATGACTCGCAGCCGGGCGAAGACGGCCCCGACGTCTTCGTTATGAATCGGCAGGGCGATCGCGGTCAGAGGAAGAGTAGAAAGGTATTCATCAGGCAACTCTGGTTCCGGGTAATGGCGTCGATCGCTGAGAATGAGAAAACCGAAGAAGGCCTGGGCGAAACCGATCGCGATGTAGGTGAAGAGAAGTGTAAAGAGGCCGAAAAGCAGCAGGTTAGTCAGTGTCCAGCCTTCCGCTGTGAACAGACTCCACTCAAACGTGCCGGCGAGCAGAGTGAGCAGCCCAATTAAAACCAGGTAAGCCCAACGATGTTGATCCCGGGTTCGGGCGACAGGATGCGTCCGGCTGACGATTCCGGGGAAGCGGATCGCGCGCTCCCCTGCGGAGACAAATTCATCCATTACGGCTGATTAGCGGGACGCCTGCCGAACGGAAAAACTTCCGATTGAAAAATCGTCCGCATCGCGTCGTGGAACGGGAACTCCATTCTTTCCGGAATCATCTTGACCCTTCGCAACGGTGGGGTCATCGCAGACGGCGGCACCTTTTGCGGCGGCAAGAGATCAAACAAGGACTCCATCACAAGTGGAACGGGATGAGCCAAATTTTCCCTTCGGCTACGCACGCGCGCCTTTGCGAGGGCGTTCGCCAGAAGCCCTCGTTCCGCCGAGCCGATCTCGCCGTGCAAGGCGCGGAGGTATGTCTCGGCGCGTCGCTGGGCCTCGTCCCACTCCGAGGGGCCATAAGGTGAAATTGTTCGGTTCATGAATCAGTTTCGTCCGACGCGACCGGTTCGGTCTTTATTCGATTCCGGGTGAACCAGTGGAGGCGATATTTGAAGACCAGTTCAGCGCCGGCTACTGGGCTGTCTTGCGGCTGCCAGAAGGCCACCACGTTGTCGTTATATTCGTTCGTGGCAGGCAACTGCATTAGGCGCACCGCTCCGTTGCCCCATCCGCCTAACGATTCTACAAAAACGCTCGGACGCTCCCCGTACCTGGCCTCGGTATCGCAGTAGTGGGCTGGATTTCGATCGTCCTGGAGGAGGCCAAAACCCCGCGGGTTCTTTGCCGGAAACAATTGCGTGGTCACTTGCTCGGAGTGCCGCAGAGGATGTTTTTGTTCTTCGCCGGAGGAGCTTTCGATCAGCAAAGTGTCGGAGTCGTGCACTTCCGGACGCTTGTCGCCCGGCGGCCGCGGGTCGTGTTCGTCGCGCCAGAACATGCTGGTGAGCGGACCGAGACCAAGGACCCGCACCGATTTGCGGAAGAAAAGATGTGCTTCAACATCAACTCTCGAATCCTCGCCAGGCCGAAGGTTGAAGCAGTAAGCGCCGCTCACACTGGGGCCCTCGAGGCGGGCAAAGAACTGCAGTTCGCGCGCTTCCGGCGCGGGTTTACAGAGCCAGAACTCACGGAAGGCGGGGAATTCTTCCGGCATGTTTTCAGCGGTATCGATCGCGAGGCCGCGCGCAGAGATGCCATAAACCTGGCCGGCACCGAGGGCGCGGAAGTAACTCGCGCCGACCGCGGAAATCACTTCGTCGACCGGTTTGTGGTGATTGAGCGGATAGAGCAGTCGAAAGCCGGTGAAATCGAGTTTTGCACCTTTGAGCGAAGCCGGATCGAAGTGCGGATAGCGAAAGAATTTTGAGCTGAATGCGAGAGGACGCACTTTGCCATCGACAACCTGATTAATCGCAACCGGTACTTTATGGAGATAGCCAGGATGAAACAATTGGACCTGGAAGCGGGTGCGATCGCCAAACCAGAGTCCTTGCTCGCGGCGGAAGGTGATCATTCGATAGGTGTCGTAATTCAGTTCTCGCAAGGTCTCGGGCAACGACATTTCGTTAGGCTGATAAGGCGCGGCAGCCGCGGCTCTCGCCTGCTTCACGACGCGATCGAAAACTTGATCGTTAGGCGAGGCGACCGCCGAAGGGATGAAGGCGGCAAGGCAGAGAATGCGGAGGGACTCGCCGCGGCGAGTCCAGAACGCGCGAAAGGGTGTTCCTCCGAATGATGGGCGGTTTCGCAAGGCGCAGAGCCTAGAGCGCCACGGGCCTGCCTTGGTGGCGCTCGAAGACGCAGATCTCATTGATGCCGATGTCGGCCATCTTTTGCGCCAATCGTTCGAAATTTTCCCCTTGCTGCATGTGCGAATGCCCGTCCGACGCCGTCGTGAAAGGAATTCCTTTTTCCAGCGCACGCCGAATGATTTCATCGCTCGGATAGAGTTCGCCGACCGGTTTGCGCCAGCCCGCGGTCGAGAGTTCCATCGCCAGATTTGCATCGCGGATTTCGGAGAGGACAACGTCAAGCAATTCACCAAGATCCTTGGTCGGGCGGAAGGCGAAAATCTTCACCAAATCGAGATGCGCCATGCAATCGACCAGCCCGCTTGCTGCTATCGCGCGGATCCGCTGGTAATAATCGGCGTAGATCTCGTCGATATCGCGCCGCGCAAACTCCGCTTCCTCGCCGGCGTGATCGAAGGCCCAGTTGCCGCGCAAAAAGTGGACGGAGCCGAGGACAAAATCGAGTTTGTCCCAATTCTTTTCCACCCAGACGCGGCCATCCGCAGAATGCACTGGATCGTTATCGAGCTCAATCCCGGCGCGGATTTTCAGATCTGGATTGGCCACGCGTAGCCGCTCGATTTCGTCGAAATCGACCCCGCGATGGTAACGGTCGTGGTCTGTAAGGGCGATGTCGCGCAGCCCGAGCTTGCGCGCCTGATCCGCCCACGGCTGAAGGAGCTCCTGCGAATACGGTTGAAGGCGATGCCCCTGCGGATGGAGGTGGTAATCGGAGAAAAGTTTCATTGTAGAACCTTCGCCCTCCGAAGCGACTTGGAGAGACTGGGTTTTCGTTCATTAGCTAGCCGGCATGTTCGCCGTTGTTCACGAAACGGCTTGCAGGAAGGCCGTCTGTCATCCCGGGAAGAGCCAGGCGAGGTGTCGTTTGTCGTGCGATCCGAATCTGTGTTCATCACCAACTCGCGCTTCGCAATGCGAAGCGTCTGCATCATCACGGCGAGGTGATTGATTTGCGCTGCGCGTCGAGTTCCGGATAGGCGGGCATCATCACTTCGACGGTGAACACTTTACCGGGCACCAGCTCGCGCGTCGCGATCGTCTCCGAGTATTCGACATGTTCGCCGGGATTGATCAAGAGGGTGCCGACCTGCTCCGCAAAAGCCCGATTCTCGGACCAGCGCGTGACGACGCGACCCGTCGAATCGCGGAGCAGGATTTCGATTCGCTGCTCGCTCGGGAAACTCAGTTCCACGGCGCGATCGCCACGATTCGTCAGGGTGACGTGAACGGGCAACTGGCGTACTTCCGAGAGTTTAACCGGCTCTGCCGGAAGCTGGACTGCGAGAACGAGACCGCGCAGTTTTGGGTTCTTGTAATGCGGGATTTTGTCCGACGAATCAAATGGATGAACGAGACGGCCGAGCCAGCCACGATTCTCCTGGGCAGGCGTGATGCCGACGCAGGCAAGCAAGATCAAGGCGGCGAAAATGGACGTTAGTCTCATCCGCTTCAAAGAGGCCAACGTTGCAAAAACTGTCAAACCCTTTATCAATCCCGCCATGAGGCGTCTGCCCATCGCCGCGCTCTTTCTCGTTCTCGCAATGCGCGCAGATTCCGGCTCGCGTCAGTGCACCTTTCGCGTGCACGTCGTGGCCAATTCCCACGGCGGTTCGGTTTTCGCGCAGCCGATTCGCTCGCTCACTGGTCGCAATGTTTTCATCGAAAAGAACGCCTGGCTGAGCGAGCGCGATGTGAGGTCGTTTTATCCCTATCGCGCCGCTGACGGCACCTATGCCGCGCTCCTCCAACTCGATGACCATGGGCGGACCGTCTTCGACACGCTGAGCGTCGAACGCCGCGGGCCGTATCTGTTCGTCTTCGTTGACGGCCGGCTGCTCACGGAATTTCAGGTGGATCGGCGCGTCTCGGACGGAAAAATCTTTCTCCCCTCCGGCCTGACCGAAGCCGATATCATGCTGATGAACAAAGATTGGAAACTAATCGGCGGCTGGAAGAAAACATGAGCATTCGAGTGGGCATCTTCGCATTTCTCTTTCTCGCCATGAATGCTTTTGCGCGAGGAGACGACTCTTCGCTCAATCTCGTGCTGCCGACGGATAACACCGCGTTGCTCCGGGGGGACAATTCGGATTTTTATCAAGTGATCGAGCGCAACTTGCACGGCGTCATCTCCCATCCGTGGCAGGGTGGCCAATACGGTTTTGTCCGCGATCCGATCGAGACGGCCGGTGGCACGGTTTACACCCGTTTTCACGAAGGCATGGACATCCGTCCGCTGCGGCGCGACGCGCACGGCGAGCCGCTCGATGAAGTGCGGGCGATCGCGACGGGCAAGATTGTTTATGTCAATCGCGCGGCCGGCGCTTCAAATTACGGCCGGTATGTCGTGGTCGAGCATCGCTGGGGCGGCTGTCCTTACTACAGTCTTTACGCACATCTCAACACAATCTCGGTCGAGGCCGGGCAGGCGGTGAAGCAGGGAGAAAAGCTCGCCTTCATGGGGCATACGGGCAGTGGAATTAATCGCGAGCGCTCCCACGTGCACGTCGAGCTCAATCTGCTCCTGAACGATCATTTCGAGGAGTGGCACAACACCGTCTTTAAGAGTGATCCGAATCGTCACGGCATCTACAACGGGTTAAATCTCGCCGGCTTCGACCTGGCACGGTTGATCCTCGCGTTTCGAGCGAATCCTTCACTCACGATCCCCGCCTTTCTTGCCAGGGAAGAAATTTTCTACAAAGTGATCGTGCCAAATTCGCCTAACTTTCAGCTGCCGCAGCGCTATCCCTGGATGATGACCGGCGCGCCCAACGAAAAGCCGGTGGCCTGGGAAATTTCATTTACCCGCTCTGGTCTGCCGCTGCGGCTCACGCCAAACAGCAAAGAGGTGACTGCGCCCGAGCTTTCTTATGTAAAACCGAGCCCGCTCGATTGCCGCAACCTAACCCGCGGAAATGTCGCCGGTCGCGGGAACAGCGCGCACCTGACCGAGAGCGGCCGGGCCCTTCTCCGACTCTATACTTTCCCGGACTAGGGAACGAGCATCATTGGTCGAACAAAGGGCCGGGTGTTTATTTTTTGACAGCCGGGACGGGTCCGCTACTTTATCGGCCCTTCGCTGCCGGATTCGCCGGACGAGAACAATCAGGAGCCTGCCATTTGCTCGCAGAGTGCTGGGCGTTGGAACTGAAATCAATATGCAAAAAAATCGCAGCAAACGTTATCGCGCCGCCGCCGAACTGGTGGATCGCAACAAGACCTACAGTTTCTCCGACGCGGTCGGTGTGCTGAAGAAGCTGCCGCCGACGAAGTTCGACCAGACCGTCACGATGTCTTTCCGACTCGGAGTTGATCCGAAACAATCCGACCAGATGGTGCGCGGCACATGTCCGCTCCCGCACGGCAGCGGGAAACAGGTTCGCGTGCTCGTTTTCGCGCAAGGCGCTGCGGCGCAGGCGGCGAAGAATGCCGGGGCGGAATATGTCGGCTACGAGGATTTGATCAAGAAATGCCAGGAAGGCTTTCAGGATTTCGATGTCGCGATCGCGACGCCGAGTGCGATGTCGGAGGTGCGCAAGCTTGGCAAGGTGCTAGGCCCTCGCGGGCTGATGCCGAATCCCAAGACCGGTACGGTGACCGAAGACACGGCCAAAGCAGTTGGGGAAGTGAAGGCCGGCCGAGTGGAGTTCAAACTCGACAAGAACGGCAATGTCGCGGTGCCTGTCGGTAAATTCTCTTTCGCGGAAAACCAGTTGGTCGAGAACGGAACGGCCATCATCGAAGCAGTCGTGAAGGCGCGGCCGGCGACGGCCAAAGGCCGTTTTGTCGAGGGAATGACCCTCGCCGCGACAATGTCGCCGGGTTTGCATATCGACCCGTCGCCCTATCTCAGCATTTGATTGCCCAGTTTTCTCCATCTGCGGACTGAAAGAAACGACCACCAATGAGACCTGAAAAAGCAAACATCGTTTCGGAATTGTCCGAGAAACTGAATCGCTCGCCCTTCCTTTTGGTGACCGATTATCAGCGGATGAAAGTCGACCAGTTCGGCGAGCTGCGGAATCGGCTCGCGCCGACCGGCGCGGAAGTGCACGTGGTGAAGAACAGCTTTCTCAAGCGGGCCATGACTGCGAGCGGCCTTCCGGATGTTGCCGAACAACTTGGCGGGCAGACCGCGGTCGTGACAGGCGACAAGGATGTCGCGCCGGTCGCAAAAGTCCTGAAAGCTTTTACGGCGGAATTCAAGATCGCCGCGGTCAAGATCGGCGTGGTTGACAAAAGTGTGCTTTCGACTGCGGAAGTGGAATTGCTGGCCGACCTGCCTTCGCGCGAAGTTCTTTTGGCGCAGTTCCTCGGTCTGCTCTCGGCACCGGCGACTAAACTGGTCCGCGTTTTGAATGAACCGGCGGCGTCGCTCGCGCGACTTTTGAACGCCAAAGCCGAGAAGGAAGGTCAACCCGCCGGAGAGGCAGCCTAAGCACAAGAATTTCGTCCCGCGATCGCGGGACGGGCAACGAACAACAACAACACTGTCCGAGCCGATGGCTATCGGCTGTAATTTCCCGGAGGCTTTCGGGAGCGGCAATTGGAGGAAACTAAAATGGCAGATATGAACGCAATTGTGGAGCAACTGAGCGGACTGACCGTTCTCGAGGTTGCTGGATTGGTGAAGCAACTCGAAGAAAAATGGGGTGTGAGCGCAGCGGCTCCCGTGGCGATGGCGGCGGCGCCGGCCGGCGGTGGTGCGGGAGCTCCCGCTGCAGCCGCGGAAGAGAAAACCACTTTCGACGTTATCTTGAAAGAGATGGGCGCGAATAAGATCGGCGTGATCAAGGAAGTGCGCGCCGCAGTTCCCGGGCTCGGCCTCGCGGAAGCCAAGGCTCTCGTCGAAGGCGCGCCCAAGACGATGAAAGAAGGCGTGACCAAGGAAGAAGCCGAAGAGATCAAGAAAAAGGTCGAAGCGGCAGGAGCCAAGGTCGAAATCAAATAGTTTGCGTCCGACCGGTGGGAGCGGGGGTTCGTGAATCGATTCACGGAAAAACCCCTTGCACCCTCCGGCAGGATGTGGCTAATTAACCTTCCCTTTTTCCCGGCTAGGAGTCGCCCGAAGTATTTTTAATCCGCGCTCGACGGCATATTTCAAGATTGGCAACAAAACGGTGGATGTCTGGTTGACAGACCGCCGTTTTGCTGCCACTTTTTTCGTCCGCTATTTCCGGCCGATGCCGTAGCCCTTCAGACTCCTCGCGACCTGTCATCCAGGGTCGCTGTAGGTTTTAAACCATTGGAGATTGGTGCACCAGTTATGTCAGACCGTACCGCAACAGAGCGTATCCACTTCGGGACCATCAAAGAGGCGATCGAGCCGCCTAATCTGATCGAGGTCCAACTCAACTCTTACGTCGATTTTTTGCAAAAAGACGTCCCGCCCAGCAAGCGGAAAAACACCGGGCTGCAAACCGTTTTCAAGGAGGTTTTCCCGATCGAGAGTTACGACGAGAAGGCGACGCTTGATTTCAGCCAGTATGAAATCGGTGAGCCGAAATTGAGCGCTCTCGAGGCGCAGCGTGAAGGCCAGACTTTTAGTGCGCCGCTCCACGTCACCTTTCAACTCAAGGAAGAAAAGGGGACGAAGGAGGAAAAGGTTTACATGGGAGAAATCCCGCTCATGACGCCGTCGGGCACGTTTGTGATCAACGGCGCCGAGCGGGTGGTCGTTTCGCAGCTCCATCGCTCACCGGGCATCGCCTTCGAATCGAGCATCCATCTCAACGGCAAAGTGCTCTACAGCTTCCGCATCATTCCAGATCGCGGGTCGTGGATCGAAGTGCAGTTCGATACCAGCGATTTGCTTTACATCTATCTCGACCGCCGCAAACGCCGCCGGAAATTCCTCGCCACCACCTTCCTCCGTGCTCTCGGTTACGGATCCGACGAGGAGGTGATCAAACTTTTTTACAACATCGAGAATCTGAAGTTGAGCGAAAAACTCGACGAGGAAGGTCTCGCGACCAAGGTGCTCACGGCTGATGTCCTTGATGGTGAAGTGACCGTCGCGCGCGCTTTTGAGCCGCTTACCCTCGCGGTGGTCCGCCAGATTATGGCGTTGGGTCATAAGGAGGTGAAGGTGATCGACATCTCGCATGACGACACGGTCGTGAAAGCGCTCAGGAAAGACCCGGCGCATGACCAGGAAGAGGCGCTCAAGGACATTTATCGCAAGCTGCGCCCGGGTGATCCGCCGACCGTGGCGAACGCGCGGGCTCTTCTGAAGAGACTCTTTTTTGACCCCAAGAAATATGATCTTGGCCGCGTCGGTCGTTACAAGCTCAACCAGAAACTTGGGATCGATGTTGATCTCGGGGAACGCATCCTGACGGACAAGGATTTCATTGCAGCAATCAAATATTTGATCAACCTCCGCCGCGGCGAAGGCACGCTCGATGATATCGATCATCTCGGGAGCCGTCGCGTCCGTACGGTCGGTGAATTGCTCGCCAACCAATGCCGCGTTGGTCTGGCCCGGACGGAGCGTCTCGTGAAGGAGCGCATGACGTTGTTCGATGTGAACATCGACGGCATGACGCCACAGAAGCTGATCAATCCCAAGGCGCTCAGCGCGGTCGTGCGTGATTTCTTCGGCCGTTCGCAGCTTTCGCAGTTCATGGATCAGACGAACCCACTCGCCGAATTAACCCACAAGCGCCGTCTCTCCGCTCTGGGACCCGGCGGTTTGAGCCGCGATCGCGCCGGTTTCGAAGTGCGCGACGTCCATCCTTCGCACTACGGGCGCATCTGCCCGATCGAGACGCCGGAAGGCCCAAACATCGGTCTCATCAGCTCGATGAGCACCTTTGCCCGGATCAACGAATTCGGTTTCATCGAAACGCCCTACCGAAAAGTCGAGAACGGTCGCGTGACCGATCAGGTCGACTATCTGACCGGCGATCGCGAAGAAAATTTCATCGTCGCCCAAGCGAATGCGCCAATGGACGCTAAAGGTCATTTCACCGGAGAAAAGGTTTCCGTCCGGTATCGTGGTGACTTTTTGGAAGTAGAACCGGCCAAGGTCCATTACATGGACGTCTCGCCGAAGCAGCTAGTCTCAGTTGCGGCGGGATTGATTCCTTTCCTTGAGCACGATGACGCCAACCGCGCCTTGATGGGTTCGAACATGCAGCGCCAGGGTGTGCCGTTAATCGTTTCCGAATCGCCCCTCGTCGGCACGGGGCTCGAAGGCAAAGTGGCGCGTGACTCGCGCGCCGTTGTCGTCGCAAACGAAGCGGGTCGCGTCGCCTCCGTCACTGCCGATCAGATCGTCGTCACGAAAGATGGCGAGATGCCCGAAAGCCGCAAGAAACTGAAGACCGACTTGGAAGGTGGCGTGCACGTTTACGAGCTGCGCAAATTTATGCGTTCCAATGCGGGGACCTGTGTGAACCAGAAGCCGATCGTGAAGAAGGGCCAGCACGTGAAGCGCGGCCAGGTCATCGCGGACGGCCCGAACACCGAACACGGCGAACTCGCGCTTGGCCGCAACGTCCTCGTCGCCTTCATGCCTTGGAATGGCTACAACTTCGAGGATGCGATCATGATTTCCGAGAAGGTTGTAAAGGAAGATATCTACACTTCCATTCACATCGACGAATTCGAGATCGGCGCCCGCGACACCAAGCTCGGCCCTGAAGAAATCACGCGGGATATTCCGAACGTGAGCGAAGAAGCGCTTCGCAACCTTGGCTCCGACGGTGTCATTCGCGTCGGCGCGGAAGTGAAGCCGGGCGACATTTTGGTCGGCAAAATTACCCCGAAAAGTGAGACGGAACTCGCCCCGGAAGAACGCCTCCTGCGCGCGATCTTCGGTGAAAAAGCAGCCGACGTGAAAGACACATCGCTGACCGTTCCATCGGGCACCTACGGCATTGTGATGGACGTGAAGGTTTCTTCACGGCGCGAGATTGCGCGCGAAAAACTGACACCGGCGGAAACCAAGCGCCAGCTGAAAGCGATCACGGAAGATAATCGGAAAAAGAAGGACGAGCTCACCGAGCAATTAACCGACGCGCTCTCCAATGTGCTCCTCGGCGAGAAAATCCCTCTCGACGTCGTCAATGCGCAGACGGGTGAAATCATCATCCCGGCCAACCGCAAGATCACCAAAACTCTTCTCCGAAAACTGGCGATGGCACACGATCACATCGAGATCGATCCAAGCCCGATTCGCAATAAGATCCGCGAAATCATCGCGCAGTACGAACACAAATTCGCCGAGCTCGAACTCGACCGGGAACGCTCGATGGATCGGGTTGAGAGCGGTGACGATATCGACCCCGGCATTATTAAGCAGGTCAAGGTTTTCGTCGCGAGCAAGCGCAAGCTGAGTGTCGGCGACAAGATGGCGGGCCGGCACGGCAACAAGGGTGTCGTGGCGCGCATTGTGCCGGAGGAAGACATGCCCTTCCTGGCGGATGGCACACCAGTTGAGATCGTGCTCAATCCGTTGGGCGTGCCGAGCCGAATGAATGTCGGTCAGGTCTTGGAAACGCACCTCGGCGTAGCGGCCAAGGCGCTCGGCTTCAAAGTCGCGACCCCGGTCTTCGACGGCATCTCCGAAACGAAGATTCGCGAATACTTGAATGACGCCCGGAAAGTCGACGGCTTCACCTGGGTGCAGGAAAACGGCAAGGCACGCTTGTTCGACGGTCGGACGGGCGATGCCTTCGATCAGGAGGTCGTCGTGGGCTACATCTATATGCTAAAACTCGGTCACCTGGTGGCCGACAAGATCCACGCCCGCGCGGTTGGCCCTTACTCGCTTGTCACCCAGCAGCCGCTCGGCGGCAAAGCGCAGTACGGCGGCCAGCGCTTCGGCGAAATGGAGGTCTGGGCGCTGGAGGCTTATGGCGCGGCCTACACCCTGCAGGAACTCCTCACCGTCAAGTCGGACGACGTGCAAGGTCGCACGCGGATCTACGAATCAATCGTCAAGGGCGACAACTCGCTCGAAGCCGGAACTCCGGAATCTTTCAACGTGTTAATCAAGGAAATGCAATCGTTAGGCCTCGATGTCAAAGTCGGTGGCCAGGCGCCGAGTTTTCTGGAAAACGTTGCCTAACAATCTACCAACCTTAGAAAAGCAGCTCTCATTATGAACGAACATTCCTGGCGTGAATTGGTGGGCGAAGAACGCTCCGTGGGTTTCGATCAGGTCGCAATCGGTGTCGCTTCCTCTGACACGATGCGCTCCTGGAGCAAAGGCGAGGTCAAGAATCCGGAGACGATCAACTACCGGACTTTCAAGCCGGAAAAAGGTGGCTTGTTCTGCGAACGTATTTTCGGTCCGACCCGGGACTGGGAATGTTCCTGCGGAAAATACAAGCGGATCAAGCACAAGGGCGTGATCTGCGATCGTTGCGGCGTTGAAGTCACGCTCGCGCGGGTGCGTCGTGAGCGGATGGGTCACATCGAGCTCGCGGTGCCCGTTTCCCATATCTGGTTCTACAAGTGCATGCCCTCGCGGCTCGGCCTCATGCTCGACATGAGCGCCCGCCAGCTCGAGCGCGTCATCTATTACGAGGACTACATCGTGATTGACCCGGGCAACACGCCCCTGACCAAGACGCAGCTCCTGACCGAGGTCGAATATCGCGAAGCGCAAGAACAGTATGGCGAAGAATTCAAGGCCGGCATGGGTGCGGACGCAGTCAAGGTGCTGCTTAGCGAAATAGAGCTTTCGAAGCTGAACAAAGAGCTCGAGGAAGCGATGGGCAACACGAAGAGCAAACAGATTCGGAAGAAACTCGCGAAACGTCTGAAGCTCGTGCAGGGCTTTGCCTCCGCGCATTCGCGCCCCGAATGGATGGTTCTCGAAGTGCTCCCGGTCATCCCGCCGGATCTACGTCCGCTCGTTCCGCTCGAGGGCGGCCGGTTCGCGACCTCGGATTTGAACGATCTCTATCGCCGCGTCATCAACCGCAACAACCGCCTCAAGAACCTCCTCCAGCTCAAAACGCCGGACGTTATCATTCGCAACGAAAAACGCATGTTGCAGGAAGCGGTCGACGCGCTCTTTGACAACGGTCGCCATGGTCGCGCGGTCACCGGCGCGGGCAATCGTCCACTCAAGTCGCTCAGCGACATGCTTAAGGGCAAGGGCGGGCGTTTCCGCCAGAACCTGCTCGGCAAACGCGTCGATTATTCCGGCCGTTCGGTCATCGTCATCGGGCCGGAACTAAAGCTGAACCAGTGCGGATTGCCGAAGAAGATGGCGCTTGTCCTCTTCGAGCCGTTCATCATTCGTCGCCTCAAGGATCTCGGTTATGTCCACACCGTGCGGAGCGCGAAGAAGATGATCGAGCGCCAAACGCCGGAAGTCTGGGACATTCTCGAGGAAGTGACCAAAGGCCACCCGGTGCTGCTGAATCGTGCGCCGACTTTGCATCGTCTTTCGATCCAGGCCTTCGAGCCTCTCCTGATCGAAGGTGAAGCGATCCGCATTCATCCCCTCGTTTGCACCGCTTACAATGCGGACTTCGACGGCGACCAGATGGCCGTTCACGTTCCTCTCTCGGTCGAGGCGCAAATGGAAGCGCGCATGTTAATGCTCGCTCCGAACAACATCTTTTCACCTTCAAGCGGCAAACCGATCACCACGCCGTCGCAGGACATCACCCTCGGTTGCTATTACCTGACCCAAAATCCGCGCCGCGCCGCGGGAGTGGCGGCGGAAACACGCCTGCCTCTCTTCGACAACGCGGTCGAAGTCGAGTTCGCGATGGCAGACGGAGCAGTCAAAACGCACGATCGGATTCGTCTGAAAAATCCGGATTTTGGCCAGGAAACGATTTACGGCGATTCCGAAACCCGCGTCATCGAAACGACCGCGGGTCGCGTTATCTTCAACGAAATCTGGCCCGACAAACTCGGGTTCTTCAACAAAGCCGCGGGTAAGAAGCAACTGAGCGACATTATCTGGCGGTGTTATCAAGTGGCCGGCCAGCAAGGCACGGTTGAGACGCTCGATCGGCTCAAGGAGCTCGGCTTCGCGGAAGCGACCAAGGCCGGCGTCTCGATCGGGATCTCCGACATGATCATTCCGAAGGAGAAAGAGCTCCAGCTCGCGAACGCCTACAAACAGATCAAACTTGTCGAGCAACAGTATCGCAAAGGCATCATCACCGATGGCGAGCGTTACAACAAAATCATCGACATCTGGACCCACGCCGGCGACGAGATTTCCAACGTCATGTTCCGCACTCTCGAGCATAACGAGGGTCGCAAGGAATTGAATCCGGTCTTCCTGATGGTGGATTCCGGCGCGCGCGGCAACCGCCAGCAGGTAAAACAGCTCGCCGGCATGCGCGGTTTGATGGCGAAACCGTCGGGCGAAATCATCGAACGGCCGATCACTTCAAACTTCCGTGAAGGCTTGACCGTGCTCGAGTATTTCATTTCCACCCACGGCGCGCGCAAAGGTCTGGCCGATACCGCGCTCAAGACTGCCGATTCCGGTTACCTGACGAGAAAGCTGGTCGATGCCTCGCAGGATGTGATCATCAACGAGATTGATTGCGGGACCGTCAACGGCATCACGGTGCGCTCGATTTATGAGGGCGACGAAGAAGTCGTCGATCTCGCGACGCGCATCATTGGTCGCGTGAGTTGCGAGACGGTGATCGACCCGGTAACAAAGAAAAAAGTCGTGAAAGCCAATCAGCTGATCGACGAACCAATCGCGGCCGCGATCGAAAAAGTCGGCGTCGAAAGTCTCAAGATCCGTTCGGTTCTTACCTGCGAATGCGGACGCGGGGTCTGCGCCCATTGCTACGGCCGCAATCTTGCGACCGGACAGTTTGTGAAGCTGGGCGAAGCGGTCGGAATCATCGCCGCGCAATCGATTGGCGAGCCTGGCACGCAGTTGACGATGCGGACGTTCCACATCGGCGGCACTGCGAGCCAGACCTTTAAGCAACCGATCATCAAGGCAAAGAACGATGGCGTGGTCCAATTCAACGACCTGCGCACCGTGCAATCGCTCGACGGAAACTGGATCGCACTGAACAAAAATGGTTCCATCACCCTTCATAACGAGGAGGGCCGCGAAATCGAGCGCTACAACATCGTCATCGGTTCCGTTATTTCGAAACCCGACGGCGGGTCTGTGAAGAAGGGCGAAACCTTCGTGCAGTGGGATCCCTACAACGTCCCGATTCTGACCGACAAAAGCGGCAAGATCGAATTCCGCGACATGATCGCGGGGGTAACGATGAAACGTGACGTGGACGAAGCCACTGGCTTGATGGGAACGGTCATCATCGAACACAAGGAGGATTTGCACCCGCAGATTGTGATTGTGGGCGATGACGGCGAAGTGGCTGCGAGCTATTCGATTCCAGCCGGCGCACACGTCATTGTTGAGGCGAACCACAAGATTCGCGCTGGTGCCCTGCTCGCCAAGACGCCGAGAAAAGTGGCCAAGACCAAGGACATCACCGGTGGTCTGCCGCGGGTCGCGGAATTGTTCGAGGCGCGCCGTCCGAAAGACGCGGCAGAGATCGCAAAGATCGACGGCATCGTTGAAATCGGCGGCACGGTTCGCGGTAAACGGAAGCTGATTCTGAAGGACACCGAGACCGGCGCCGAAGAGGAGCACCTCATTCCGTTGACGAAACACATTATTGCCTTCAAGGGCGACTTCGTGAAGAAGGGCTCGCAGCTGACGGAAGGTCCGGTTGTTCCGCATGAAATTCTCGAGATTTGCGGACCGCAGGATCTGCAGGAGCACCTCGTCAATGAAGTGCAGGAAGTTTACCGCCTGCAAGGCGTCGAGATTAACGACAAACACATCGAGATCATCGTCAGACAAATGCTCCGCAAGGTGAAGATCACCGATCCGGGCGATACTGCGCTTCTCTGGGGTGATCAGATCGACAAGCTCGATTTCGAACGGGAAAACGCTGCGGTCGTGAAGCAGGGCGGCAAGCCGGCCGAAGCGACGCCTGTGCTGCTTGGCATTACCAAGGCCTCGCTCGAAACCGACAGCTTCATCTCCGCGGCCTCTTTCCAGGACACAACCCGTGTCCTGACCGAAGCGGCCACGCTGGGCAAGATCGATCGTCTCCGCGGCTTCAAGGAAAATGTGATCATGGGTCATCTTATCCCGGCTGGGACGGGCTTCCCGGCGGTGCGCGAGATCAAGCTCGTCGAGCTCGGCGAGCAGGTCGGAACTCCCTTGATGGAAGAGCCGGAGGCGCTGCCCGCGCTCGGCTGATTTTGTAGGGCGGGCGCACCGCCTGCCTATTTCAGCGGCTGGCTCCGGCCCGGTTCCACAGACTGGGCAAGCGGAGCGCTTGCCCTACAATCCCGAACCTTGACGCACCTTCCGCGGAAGGGAATTAAAGAACGTGTCGATCGCAACCAAAACGGGGGACGCAGGTGAGACCTCACTCATGTATGGCCGGCGTGTCCCAAAGACGGACGCCCGCGTCGATGCCTATGGATGCGTCGATGAGCTGAATTCGGCGCTCGGTCTCGTCCGCGCGACGGCCGGCCCGGCGCCGATTGGAGAGCAAATTTTCTCCATTCAGAAAGAGCTGATCACGGTAATGGGTGAGTTGGCGACCGCGCCGCAGGATCTCGCGCGGTATGAGAAGGACGGTTTTGCCCTAACGACGGCCGCGATGGTCGATCGCCTGAGCGCTGCGATCGATGATTTGGAGAAAGACAAGACGCTTTACGGCAAAGGTTGGGCGATGCCGGGGAACACCCCGCTCGCCGCCACCTTGGACTTCGCGCGCACGGTTTGCCGCCGGGCCGAACGCCGGGTCGCGGCGCTCGATGTGAGCGAGCATTCCAACGCGGAGATTCTGCGTTATTTGAATCGCCTCTCCGACCTCTGTTGGCTCTTCGCGCGCTTTGCGGAGAAGCAAGTCACCTGAGCCAAGTGGGAAATGTGGGAGCTCTCTTTTTGCCCCGATGGCTGCGGCGTCTTCCCTGATCGGGCACCAAGGCCCTTCCCACATTATTTCGGCACTTCGTCGTCCTTGCCGAGATATTCCCAGCGCTGAAGCGAGATCGGCACATTTCCGTTCTTCCAAACGAAGTCGTGGAAGGCGCGCAGATTGAATTTATCTCCCTGCTGGAGACGCGCTTCGGCCAGCATTTTGGTGATCTGAAGTTTCCCGATCTGGTAGGTGATTGCCTGCCCCGGAGCGATGGAGAAGAAGGTCGCTTCCTGCTGGGCGGTTTTGTGATCCATCGGGACTTTCGTTTCGAGATACTTCGCCGCCTGCTCGAGGCTGAACTCGCCGAGCGCGAGCCGGACGTCCACTTCCACCCGGAGCGCGCGCAGCCGCATGAAGTTATAAATGATCTCGCGGGTATGCGGACTGTCGTCGAAAAGACCGGCCTGCAGCATCATCTCCTCGGCGTAGAAGCCGATGCCTTCATTCGCGCCCGAATCGTAGTAATGCCGCCGGATCGGGTCCTCGTGTTTCCAGGAAAGACAGAGCTGGAAATAATGTCCGGGAATTCCCTCGTGCACTGTCAGCGGTCGCGGGTCGGCTGCGGTCGCGCGCAGGAAGTATCCCAGTTTCGGTGAAGGCGGGGGGACGTAACGGATGCAATTCTCCTTCATCCGCGACGGCGAAGTGAAATCATCCAGCTCGGTGAATCCCTCCATCGGTGCGAGATACGGTGGCAACGGGCGGAAGGTGTAGTGCTGTAACCAATCTGGCACCGTTAGAATTCCATGCGTCCCGAGGAAGTCGCGAATCTGCTCCTCCTTCGAGGCCTCGTCGCGCTTCCAATTTTCGATATCAGTCGCGAGCGCGAGCGGTGGCACATGGCGATTCCGCTGCGCCTCGAAGGACTCAAAGGCCACCGCGCGATCCCATTCCTGTTGGGCCATCGCGAGCAGTTGCTCGGGGGAATACGGGATGAGCGCGACGTTCTTCAGGAAAAATAGGTAAGCGTCCCGGCCGAGAGAAGTCTGCGCCGGCAAGACCGGGAGTTGCTCCTGCAGATGCCTGACGAAATTTCTCCAGCGCGTCCGCCGCTAGCATCGTGGCCTCGTTCAATTCCGCTGCGGAGAGCGTGGTCGAAGGTTGGAGCGCAGTTGCCATTTCCAGCAGGCGTGGTCGGATTTTTTCCAGGTCGTCGACCGCCACG
Source organism: uncultured Verrucomicrobiae bacterium (assembly GCA_963720895.1). GTDB lineage: Bacteria > Verrucomicrobiota > Verrucomicrobiia > Chthoniobacterales > UBA10450 > Palsa-1392. Next base: position 152,224 of record CAVRGZ010000002.1, on the reverse strand, counting down.
CTTGCGAATGGCGCCGGCGGGTTCTTTAGGTTGACGTTGCCGTTGGCAACGATTGACGGAATATTCGCGATCCGGGTGAGAATTTCGCGACTGCGCGCTTCGTCGTATGGGCCCGGGACGGTGAGCGCTTCGATTACCGGCGTCAGCGTCTGTTCGAGATAAAAATTCGGATCGCGTTCCCAGCGGGGGTTGACGTCCAACTCCCATCGCACCCGCGCCAGGGCCGAGCCGATCAGCCGGTAATCGACCTGCTGCGGGATCGGCCATCCGGCGGTGTCGATCTGTTTCCAGCGTGTCTCAAATTCGCTGAGATCAGCGCGGCGTTTTTCGATGGCCGCGCCTGACCAGTCACGCCTTCCGCCCGGCCGCTCCATCCGGTTCACGTCGTCACCCGTGAAAGGCGCATATTGGGCGCGCCACGTCCAGAAATCCTGCGCCAGTCTCAGCAGTTGGTTATCTCCGAAGGTTGATGGCGGCGTTTGGCCGTAGCTCGTCAAAGCCAGGAAGAGAGAAGAGACAAGAAGTGCAGTCCATCGTTTGATCACGCAATCGAACCTAGCGAGCGCGACAAGTTCCGAGGAGCGAAATCGCCCTCGCGTGGAGGTTTTTCGGCTGGTAGCGCACCCATCACGGATTGCTGGTGACGGTGTTCCACCGTCATGAACTTTTCCTCTCGCTTCGCCTCAAGAGAAGCGTATTGCGGTGGAACACCGCAACCAGCTCGCCGCTCGCCAGCGCTAACCAGATTACTCGTAGCGGAGCGCGACCATCGGATCGACCGCCATCGCGCGCCGGGCCGGGATGTAGCTCGCGATCAATCCCGCGCCGCCGAGCAGGATGAGAACGAGGCCGTGAATCGAGAGGTCATGCGCGCCCACTCCGTAAAGCAGGCTGCCCATCCATCTCGTTAGGGCGAAAGCGCCTAACAACCCGATGGCCAGACCGATCCCGATAATCATCATGCTCTGCTGTAGAATCATCCGCAGGACGTCGCCGCGCTGCGCGCCGAGCGCCATTCGGATTCCGATCTCGCGCGTCCGTTGCGCGACGCTGTAGGCGATCACGCCGTAGATGCCGATCGCGGCGAGAAAGAGCGCAACCGCTGCGAAGCTGCCTAACAACATCGTGTTGAAACGCGGTTGAGCGAGCGTGCCACCGATCATCTTCTCCAGCGGAACCAGTTCCGGCACAAAGATGTCGTGATCCATGTTTTGAATGACGCGGCGCAGCGAAGCCTGCAGCGTAGAAAATTCGCGGGCGAAGTGCGAAAGACAAGCGGCATCACCCGCGTCGGATTTTGCGCGAGCGGCAGGTAGTATTCCGGCTTCGGCGCGACCGCGAGCGAGTCGTGCCGGGAGCTGCCAACCACGCCGACGATTTCAACCGAGAGCTGGCTGTCTTCCTGATCGATCAAGAGATGCTGGCCTAACGGATTCATGTTCGGGAAAAACTTCTGTGCGAGCGCTTCGTTCACGATCACAACGCGGGCCGAATCCTTCGTGTCGCGGCGATCGAAAACACGGCCGGCGCAGCAGCGGGATGCGCATGGTGCGAAAATAATCGCCGGCAACGACAAGATTCGAGGCGTCGGGATGATTCCCCGGGACCGGGATCAGGCCGACCAGCGATCCAGAAAGAATTCGCGCTGTCGTTATCCGAGAACGGCAGGGGCGAAGCGCCGCCGAAGGATTCCACCCCCGGCATAGTTGCGAGTTGCGGGAGGAAGCGGTCAAAAAATTGTCGCTGCAATTCGGGCATCGGATATTTCCCGCGCGGCGAGAACAAATTCCGCCGTAACCACCTGGGTCGGATCAAATCCCGGATCGGTCGCGCGCAAATTGGCGAAACTCTTGATCAACAATCCGGCGCCAGCGAGGAGAAGAAGCGAGAGCGCGACCTGCGTCACAACGAGCATGCCGCGCAAACGATGGGATTCCGGGCCCGCTCCGGCGCGAGCTCCCTCCTGGAGCGCCGGGTTCACGTTCGGTCGCGTCACCTGCAGCGCAGGAATGAGAGCGAACAGCAGTGTGCTGAGTGAGGCGACGAGAAAGGTGAAGGCAACCACGACCAAGTTGATCGCGACCTCGTTCGAGCGCGGCACATCCTGCGGCCCGAAGCTGCGCAGAAGATCGACGCTCCACCAGGCGAGGAAAAGTCCGCCAGCCGCGCCGGACAGTGCCAGAAGCAAACCCTCGGCGAGAAATTGCCTAACGATGCGGGCGCGACTCGCCCCAGCGCAGTACGAATCGCAATCTCTCGCTGCCGCGCCGTCGCCCGGGCCAGCAGAAGGTTGGCGACATTGGCGCAGGCGATGAGAAGAACAAAGAACACCGCCGCGAGAACAACGAGCAAAGCCGGTCGCACGTCGCCGGTCAGATCCTGATGCAACGGGATGACGTTGGCGCTGCGGTCAGTATTTGTGTTCGGGTATTGTTTTTCCATGCGCGCCGCGATCGCGACCGCTTCAGCCCGTGCCTGACCAGCCGTCACGCCCGGCTGGAGACGTCCGATGACGCGAAAGAAATGCGCGCCGCGAATCTTCATCTGGCTCGCGACCAAAGGGTGCACCGGCATGAGATAGTCGCACTTCGCGTCCACCGGGAAACGAAAGCCGCGCGGCATGACCCCGATCACCGTGTAGGGATTAAGCGCGAGCCTCACCTGCCGGCCGAGGATGTCGGGATTCCCGTTGAAATAACGCTGCCACGCCTCGTAGGTGAAGATGACGACGCGTGCCGCTGGATTGTCTTCTGCTCGGGTAAAGGCACGTCCGATTGTGGGCGAAACCCCGAGGACCGCGAAAATTTCCGAGTTCGCCGCCAGCCCATGCAATTCGATCGGATCGCCCTTCGTACTCAGAACCGTCGTGCCCTGAGTGTAGGCGGCGAGGGTTCGGAACGATTTCGCCTGAGCGCGAAAATCCTCGTAGTCGGGAAAAGACTGCGTTTCGCGCCCCGTGCCTTTTTGCGGCGAACTCCAAAGCATCGCCAATTCGTTAGGCCGGGGAAACGGCAACGGCTTGAGCAGGACGGTATCGATCACGCTAAAGATGGCGCTGTTCGCCCCGATCCCGAGGGCAAGGGTGACGATAGCGATGAAGCTGAAGCCGGGTGACTTCAGAAGCATGCGCAAGGCGTAACGAAGGTCATTCATAGGGTAGGGTGGCTTTCAGCATGTCGGTTGGTGATGGAAGCTCGCATTAGCTTGCGCAGAGCTGTCATTCATAACGAAGCGCGATCACGGGATCGACTTTCATGGCGCGTCGCGCGGGCAGGAGACCGGCGACCACGGCGGCCGTCCCGAGCAGCAAGATGACGGCACCGTAGGTGACCAGGTCCGTCGTCCCCACTCCAAAGAGCAATGCGCTCAACAATCGTGTCGCCGCGAACGCACCCAAAAGCCCAACCACGATCCCGATTGCCGCCATCGTCAGACTTTGGCGCAGGATCATGACCAGCATCTGCTGGCGTTGGGCGCCCAGCGCCATCCGGATTCCAATTTCCCTCGTCCGCTGCGCAACGTTGTATGCGATGACTCCGTAGATGCCGACCGCCGCGAGAATGATCGCGACCGCGGCGAAGACCGCGAGCAGCCCAGTGTTAAAGCGCGATTGCGAAAGAGTCTGGCTCACGAGCTGAGGGAGCGGGGTGATCGTCGGCACGAATTGCTCTGCATCGATCTCGTGGACGGCGCGTCGAAGCATCGTCTCCAGTCCGGTCGGCGCCGGTTGCCTCGTCCGCACCACCAAGTCCATATAACGGTCTGAATTCTGCGCAAAGGGCAGGTAGAACTCCGGTGTGTCTGGTTCCGCCAGGCTGCCGTGCTTGGCCGTGCCGACGACCCCGACGATCTCGCAGGCCGGTTTCCCCTCCGCCACCCGGCCGCCGATGTCGAGGCGTTGTCCGAGCGGATTCTCGTTACGGAAATATTTCTCCGCGAAAGTCTGGTTGATTATCACGACCGGCGTTGAATCCTGCCGATCGCGTGCGTCGAAGGTGCGCCCGCGCTTCAGCGGAATACGCATCGTCCGAAAATACGCGCCGTCAGTCGTGAGGAGGGAGGCGGACGGTTCCATGCCCTGAGCCGGAGGGGGCTGGCCAACAATCGTGAAAGTGCGACCCTGGTCGTTCCCGCCAAAGGGCAGCGGCGCCACCATTCCGGCGTCCTCAATTCCCGGGAGTGAAGTGAGTTTCCCGCGGAGCTTGTCGAAAAACTGCGTTGGTTGATCGCCTTCTCCGTAGCGCGCCTTGGGCAGCGCCTGCCAAAATGTGACTACGCCGCGCGCCTCGAATCCCGGTTCGACCGCGCGCAACCGCGCGAAGCTGCGGATGAGCAGTCCCGCGCCAACGAGCAGGACTAACGACAGTGCAAATTGCGAGACGACAAAGGCGAAGCGCAACCGATGACTGCGCAGACCGCCGGTCGAACCGCGGGATGCTTCTCGGAGCGATTGTTCAACCTGCGGGCGGGAAGCCTGGAGTGCGGGAATCAATCCGAAAATGAGACTGGTGAGGAACGCGATCCCGAAGGTGAAGGCGATCACCGAGCCATTGACCTGAATCTCCTTTAGACGCGGCAGATCGGCCGGCCCCATGGCGACGAGCGCGTCGGTACTCCACCACGCGAGCAGGAGTCCAGCGGCGCCACCGAGGAGTGCGAGGAGCGAGGTCTCGATCAGGAGTTGGCGCACGATCTGAAGACGACTCGCCCCGAGCGCGGTTCGAATTGCGATCTCGCGCTCGCGGGTCGCGGCCCGCGCCAGAAAAAGATTCGCGACGTTGGCGCACGCGATTAAGAGAACGAGCGCGACCGCCGCGACCAACACGAGCAACGCCGGCCGCACATCGCCGACCAGATCCGATTGCAGCGGAACCGCGCGTTCGGTTCTGCCGGCATCGTTGTCGGGATACTGCTTCGCGAGTTGCGCCGCGATTGTTTGCAAATCCGCAGTTGCGGTGCGCAGATCGACGTCCGGTTTGAGGCGACCGACGACCGGGAGAAAATGCGCCCCGCGTCGCATGATGTAGTTCGGGGTGGAGGCGGAGAACATCGGGAGAAGTGGCGCGATGTAATCGACCTTTTCATTCTGGATCGGAAACTTCCATCCCCGCGGCATCACTCCTGTGATCGTGTAAGGTTTGCCCGCGACCGTGACCTGTTTGCCGATAATGTGCGGATCGCCCGCGAAACGCCGCTGCCAGAAGTTGTATCCGATCACCACGACCCGGGCGGCCTTCGCGCTTTTCGTCCTCCCGCGAAAAACCGCGACCGAGCAGCGGCGGCGTGCCGAGCACCGCAAACAGGTCGGAAGTGGCCGCGATTCCAGCTACGTCCTCGGCGTTTTCGCCCGTGCCCCAGATTGAGGAAGCGCCCGTGTAAGCCGCCAGCGCCGCGAAAGTGTGGTTCTGGTTCCGCAGATCCAGGTAGTCCGGGTAGGAATGGACCTGGCGATCCTCATCCGGGTGCTGCGGCGCGGTCGCCCAGACCATGGCGAGGCGATCCGGATTCGGAAACGGCAGTGAGCGCAACAGGACGGTATCGATCACGCTGAAAATCGCGCTGTTCGCGCCAATCCCGAGGGCGAGTGTGAGAACGGCAACGAAGGTGAAACCGGGGGACTTGATGAGTTGGCGGATGGCGTAGCGGAGGTCGTTTAACATGATTTCATTTTCCCAGGTTGCGATACGTTATTCAGCGCGGAGAGCGATCATGGGGTCTACTTTGGTGGCGCGTCTCGCCGGGAGGTAACAAGCGAGCATGGCGACGATCGCGAGCAGAATCGAAACGCCGGCAAACGTTAGCGGGTCACTCACGCCGACGCCGAAGAGCAAACTGGCGAGCAAGCGCGTGAGACCAAACGCGCCGGCGAGCCCTCCGGCCAAGCCGAGCACGACGATTGATGATCCTTCGCGGATGATCATCTTCATGACGTCACCGGCGTTCGCGCCTAGGGCCATGCGGATGCCGATCTCGTTAGTCCGCTGCGTGACCGAATAGGCCATCACGCTGTAGAGTCCGATCGCGCCAAGGACGATTGCGAACGCGGCGAAGAGCCCGAAAAGCAACGCGCGAAAGCGCGGCTGCGCGACCGAATCCCGCAGTCCTTGATCCATGGTCATGACCTTCGCGACCGGCAATTGCGGATCCATTAGCCTGACCTGCGCCCGCGCCGCGGAGGCGAGGCCCACGACGTTCGTCCCCGCGCGCAAGACGAGGGTCATCTCCGGCCAGGGCGATTGCCGATGCGGGACGTACATTTGCGGTTCCTCGGCCAGCGCGAGTCCGAAATGCCGCACGTTGCCGACCACGCCCACGATCTCGCGTTCCATCGCGTCGCCCGGAAGGAAGGCGAGTCCCTGTTTGAGCTGGCGGCCGATCGGGCTCTCGTTAGGCCAATATTGGCGCGCCATCGCTTCGTTAATGATGATCACGCCGGGCGTGTTGCGATCGTCGCGTTCGGTGAATGCACGTCCGCGCAGCAGCGGAATGCCCATGGTGTGAAAATATTCCGGCGTGACCACGTGCAATGGCGCCGCCGGTTGCCGGCCGGGCGCCGACGGCGGCGCGCCCTTGATCGCGAATGTGCTCTTATCGACATCAAGACCGATGAGCGGCGCCTGCAGAGTCGCCGCTGCTGATTCCACGCCGGGTAATTTTCCCATCCGGTCGATCAATTCGGCAAAAAAAGCCGCGCGCCGATTGTCATCCGCATAACGCGAACGCGGCAGACTCACCTGCATGGTCAGGAGATTCCGCGGATTGAATCCGGGATCGACTTCCTGGAGCAGGACAAAACTCTTGAGCAACAAACCAGCGCCGGCCGAGAGCATCATCGCGAGCGCCAGTTCCACAACGACAAACGCCGTGCGCAGCCGGCGTTCGTTCCTGCCTGCGCTGCTGCCGCGGCCACGATTCTTGAGCGAGTCCTCCAGATTTCTCCGCGTCATGCGCAACGCCGGTATCAAACCGGACACCACTCCCGTGAGGAGGGTCAGGCTGGCGGCAAAAACGAGCACGTGCCAGTCGGCATGCACCTCGGTTAGTCGCGGCCAATCCAACGGCAGAAAACGCTTCAATGCGCTCGTCCCCCAGGCGCTAATGAGAAGCCCGAGACCACCGCCGATTGCCGCCAGGACCAGGCCTTCGACGGCGAGTTGCTTAATCAATCGTCCGCGACTCGCTCCGAGCGCCGAACGAATCGCCATCTCCCTTTCGCGCGAAACGGCGCGGACTAGCAAGAGGTTGGCGACATTGGCGCACGCGATCAGGAGAACGAGCGCGACGGCACCTTGCAGCACGAGGAGTGGGGTGCGCGCGTCATGCACGAGGTATTCGCGCAATGGCACAACGCGGATCCCGACGCCCTCGTTTGTCTCCGGATATTGCTGCGCCAGGCGGGCCGAAAGCGCGCTCATCTCCGCCTGCGCCAGCTCCATCGACGTGTCCGTTTTCGCTCGGCCTAAAAGGTTGAAAATCCGATAGTCGCGCGGCGTTCCGTTACCGCTACGGGCCGCAATCCAGATGTCCGCCGCCGTTTGCGCGACGCGAAATCCGGCCGGCATGATGCCAATAACAACGTACTGCACATCGCTGATCGCGATCGCGCGACCGATCAATCCGGGATCGGCCCCGAAGCGGCGCTGCCAAATTTCATGGCTGAGAATCGCCACTCTCTCCGCGGCAGGTCGATCTTCCTCCGGAAAAAAATTTCGACCGCGCGCTGGCGCGACCCCAAGCGCGGGGAAGAGATTCTGCGTCACGACGCCGAGTTGGATGCGCTCCGGTTCGCCGCCGCCCGTAAGATCGCGGCTCACCGCAGTGTATGCGGCCAACTCCTCGAAGGAGTTTGCCTGTTCTTTGCAGTCGAGATAATCGGCCATCGAAATCCAGCCGCTGTCGAGATCGGCGGATTGGTGGCTCGCGAGTAGCATCCACAATTTAGCCGGCTCTTTGTAAGGCAACGACCGAAGCAGAACACTGTTGACGATGCTGAAGATGGCGAGGTTCGCGCCGATGCCGAGCGCAAGCGTGATAACAGCCGCGGCGGCGAATCCGGGAGACTTGATCACCTGCCGGAGAGCGAACTTGAGATCGTGAATCATCTTTCGATCCTTTTCCTTTCTATTCCTCGCGCAGCGCCATGATTGGATCGTTAGGCGAAGGAATTCATTCAGCGCGGAGGGTAATGATCGGGTCCACCCGCGAAGCGCGATGCGCGGGAATCCAGCAGGCGACGACGGCGACGCCGCCGAGGAGGAGACTGACGGCGAAAAAGATCAGCGGATCAGTCGCGCTTACTCCATAGAGCAGACTTCCCATCATGCGCGAAAGAGCGAAGGCGGCGGCGAAGCCAACGACCAGACCAAACGCCAGCAACCGGATGCCCTGGCCGAGAATCAGGGAGACGATTTGCCGGCGACGCGCGCCTAACGCCAGTCGCACTCCGATCTCGCGCGTGCGGCGGAGCCCATTATAAGAGATGACTCCGTAAATCCCGACGATCGCGAGAATGCAGGCGAGTGCGGCAAAGGCACTGAGTAGGTAGGTGAGTAAACGCGGTGTGGCCCAGGTTTCTTCGACCCGCTGTGCCATCGTTCGGAATTCAAATACCGGCTGCGCCGGATCGAGCGATGCGACCATCTTGCGCAACGGCTCCTCCAGCGATTGTGGCGGGAGCGAACTGCGCAAGAGAACGACGAAATTGTTTTGCGGCGATTGCGTGAAAGGGACGAGGACCTGGGGCAATGAAACTTCTTCCTCAAATCCATAGACCTTGAGATGGGGGACAACGCCGACAATGGTTCGCCATTCCCGGCCGTGCTCGAGGTTTACATTCATCTTCAGCCGTTTCCCGATCGGGTTTTGTCCGGGAAAATAACGATCGACCAACTGCTCATCGACAATTGCGACCTGCGCGCTTTCAAACTGATCGTGCTCGTTGAACATCCGCCCGCGCACGACGACGCGCCGATCGTTTGGAGGTAATCAGGAGTCACCACGTTCATCTCGGCCGAGGGATTCTGACCGGGCGGTGGCTCGGGGGTTCCTTCGGCGTAGAAACCGGTCTGCCAACCGGTCATGAGCGGCGGCGTTCACCGACAGAGCCGAGTGGGTTACGCCTGGAATAGTCTTGATTTTTTCGACCAGAGCCGCGTTGAACGGGAGGATTTTTTTTGCATCGGGATAAACAGCGTCCGGCAAGTCGATTCGTGCCGTGAGGAGTCCGCCGGGCTCGTATCCAAGCGCCACCGAGCGCGCGTTGGCAAAGCTTTTCAAAACCAGACCGGCCGCGGTCAAGAGCACGAGTGTCAGGGCAACCTCTGCAACAATCAGCAGGTCGCGCGATCGCCGCGCCGCGCGCGAATCGGAGCTGCCGCGATCGCCGGATTTGAGCGCAAGCTGAATGTCGGTGCGCGAAGTGATCAACGCCGGCCAGAGACCAAAGAGCACACTCGCAGCGATTGACACGAACATGCTGAAGCCGATGACGGTGGCGTCCAACTGGACACCTTGGAAATCGAAGGTCGCCCGCCGGCGCGAGTGAAAGGATGAGGTCGCGACTCCAGGCGGCGAGGAACAAACCGAACCCTCCACCGACGATCGCCAGCACGACGCTTTCCACCAGAAGTTGGCGGATGATTTGCCAGCGCGATGCGCCAACCGCCGCGCGCACGGCGAACTCCCTCTCTCGTGCCGCCCCACGCGCCGCGAGCAGATTGGCGAGATTGACACAGGCAATGAGCAAAACGACGCCGACCGCGGCAAAAAGCAATCTGAGGCTGGCACGATATCCGCCCACCTGATTCTCAAGCAGCGATTCGACCGTCGTTCCGACGCGATAATTTGTCTTCGGATAAGCTTTCTCGAGATTGGCGGCGATCGCCTGCATCTGCGCGCGCGCGGTTTCGATCGAGACGCCCTGTTTAAGCCGGCCCCAGCCGAACAAGCCCGGATGATTGCCACGCATCTGTCCAGCCCGGACCGACCGCGTGGCGGCGGAGTGGAAACCACACTTCCGCCGTGCGCGGCGAAAACATCTGCGGCGGCATCACCCCGATGACGGTGTAGAGTTCGCCCGCGAAATTGAGCACCCGTCCGAGCACGGCCGGATCACGCTGGAAAAGTCGCTGCCAAAGCTTGTCGCTAATCACGGCCAGCGCCGGCCCGCCGGTGCGATCTTCCTCTTCCGTGAAAACGCGGCCGATTTGCGGCTTGAGTCCGATCACCTGGAAGAAATTCGCCGTCACCACCGCTCCCGGAATCTGCTCCGGCTCTCGACCTTCCAGTCCGCTCAGGTTGTAAGTTTCGCGGCGGGCTACGGCGATTTGCTCGAAAACGGTGTTCTCCGTTTTCCAATCGAGATAATCGGGAAAAGAAACCGAGATGCTCGGCATGTCCGCGTCGGTTTCGGTCAGAATCATCGAGCCGATCCGGATCGGGATAGGGCAACGGCCGGAGCAGGACGGCGTTGATCACGCTAAAAATGGCGGAATTCGCGCCGATGCAGAGCGCGAGCGTGAGGATCGGCGATGAAGGTGAAGCCGGGCGATTTGCGAAGCTGGCGAAGTGCGAAGCGAAGGTCATTCATGGAAGATTGTTGAATTGTTATTGTCGAATTGCTGATTTCGGTTGTTCCGTCAGTCTTTCGAATTTCGCTTCGGTTTAGTCTCCTGCGCAGCGACTATTCATCGCGGAGCGCAACCATCGGATCGACCCGAGTGGCGCGAAGGGCTGGGATGAGGCTGGCGAAAAAAGCGGCTGCGCCGAGGAGCGCGATGACAAAAAGATAAGTAGCAACATCGGCCGCGCCGATGCCGTAAAGCATCGTGCCTAACAAACGGGTCGCGCCGAACGCAACCGGCACGCCGATCATCATTCCGATCAGGACGAGGGTGCCACTTTGCCGCAAAACCATCCGCAGCATGTCGCTGCGCTGGCCGCCCAGCGCCATTCGAATTCCGATTTCCTTGGTCCGCTGGGCAACGGAAAACGAAATCACCCCGTAAAGGCCGATGGCCGCGAGAAGTGTGGCCAGCCCGGCGAAAATCGAAAGCAACAACATGGCAAATTTCCGCCGCAGAACCGAATGCGCGACCACCTCCTGCATCGTGCCCGCATGCGCCAATGGGACGTTGCGATCGATGCTCCAGACCGCGCTTTGGACCGCGGGCAGCAGCCCGAGCGGATCGGCCACCGCGCTGCCGCACCGCAAAAAACATCGAAGGCCATCGGAGTCTGTGCAATCGGAACGTAAATCTCCGGCCGCGCCGCTTTCTCCAACGCGACGTGGCGGACATTGCCGATCACCCCGATGACCTGCAGTTTTTCTGCATTTGGTCCGAATTGCGTCATGTATTGGCCGATTGGATTCTTCCCGGAAAACCGGTCGCCGCGGCCGCCTGATTGATGATCGCAACCGACGGAGCGTTGCCCGTATCGTGTTCGCTAAAATTGCGGCCCTGCAAAAACGGAATTCCCATTGCGGGGAAATAGTCCGGCGTGCTTACGCGAACATCCGCCTCATAGCTGCGCGCCTGGCCGAGCACATTGAAGGAACGGGAGCTGTTGCCTCCGGCGAGCGGCAGTCGGCTGACCGCGCCCACCGCCTGCACTCCCGGCACCGCCTTGATCTTTTCGCTCACCTCGCGATAAAAATTGGTCTGCTGGGCCGAGTCGGCGGAAGGCGCCAGCCCAGCATTGAAAACAAAGAGATGCTCCGCATTGAAGCCGGGATCGACACTCGTCAGGCGGACGAAACTTTTCATCATCAAACCCGCGCCGACGAGGAGGACGAGCGATAACGCGATTTCCACCGCGATAAGAGCAGAACGGGCGGGACTCTTGCCTAACGAACTTCCGCGTTCCCCTTCACGGAGCGATTCGTTCGGGCGGGCGTGGGAAGCGAAGACCGCCGGGGCGACGCCGAAGAGCATTCCGGTGACGAGAGAGGCGAGGAGACTGAAGCCGAGCACTTCGCGGTGCAACCCGATTCCGCGAAAATCGCAATTTCGCCCGGACTAAGGGAAAGCAGGAGCGGCAGCGCCCAACTCGCGAGGAGGAGGCCAAGCGCGCCGCCGAGAAGAGCGAGAAGCAGACTTTCCGTGAGCAGCTGCCGGATCAGACGCCAGCGCGAAGCGCCAAGCGCGGTGCGAATAGCGAGCTCGCGGGACCGGCTCGCGGCGCGGGCGAGAAGCAAATTGGCGACGTTGGCGCAGGCGATGAGCAGGACAAACGAGACCGCGCCGAGCAACATCAGGAGCATCGGCCGCAGATTACCGACCAGCTCCTCCTGCAACGGGACGAGTGCGACGCCAGTGTCCTCGTTCGCCTTCGGATATTGGTTCTCCAGGCGGAGCGCGATTCCGTTCATCTGCGCCTGGGCCTGGGCCAGAGTCACGCCTGGCTTTAACCGGGCCCAGGCATCGAGATAGCTCTGGTTGCGCAACAACCTCGGATTTTCGTTAGGCATAAGCGGATGAACCGGGACGTCGTAAGGCGAGGGTTGCCAGAGATCGCCGTAATTGTCCGGGCCAAAGCCGGGCGGCATCACCCCGACGACGGTGTATTTCTCGCCGTTGAGCAGCAGGTCCTTTCCGACGATTCCGGGGTCGGCCGCGTAACGGCGAGTCCAGAGGTCATGCCCGAGAACGACGACGTGGTCGTTCCCTGGTTTCGAGTCTTCTAGGCCAAGTGTGCGTCCGAGTAGCGGCGCGGTTTGAAAGAGGCTGAAAAACTGCGCCGAGACCGTGGTCGCGCGGACACTTTCCGGTTGTTCGCCGCCGGAAAGACTGCGGGATGAGGCTCGGCCGCAAGCCATGGCGGAGAAGACGGAATTCTGCGCCGACCAATCGAGGAAGTTCGCCGGTGAGGCGTCGCCGTAGGAATCCCCGGTAGTGCGCACCGTTTGCGAGACGGTCACGATCTGCTCGGATTGCGGGTAAGGGAGCGGATGCAGCAGGACCGCATCGACCACGCTGAAGATGGCGGTGCTGGCCGCAATCCCGAGGGAGAGAGTGAGGATCGCAACCACTGTAAAGCCGGGGGACTTGAGCAGTTGGCGCAAAGCGAATCGGAGATCGTGTAGCATATCGTTAGGCGATTTTTATTCGTGACGCAGGGTGATGGTGGGATCGATTTTGAGCGCGCGCCGGGCGGGGAGATACCCGGCCAGGACAGCGACGAGGAGGAGGAGAAGCGAAAGGGTGCCGAAGGTGGCGGGATCGGTTGGGGTTACGTCGTAAAGCAGGCCCGCGAGAAGGCGCGTCCCGAGAAGAGAAACGACCACACCGGCGGCAACACCGAGGAGCGCGAGGGTGATTCCCTGGCCGAGGATCAGTTTCAGCACATCGCCCGCCTGTGCACCGACCGCGATCCGGATACCGATCTCACGCGTCCGCAGCGCGACGCCGAAGGCGAGCACGCCGTAGAGCCCGACGCTGGCGAGCGAGAGCGCGGTGGCGGCAAAGACCGCGACCAAAAATGCGTTGAAGCGCTGGCCGGCGAGCGAGACGGCCACCACTTCGCTCATGCTGCGCGCTGGCGTGATCGCAAGCAGCGGATCCACTTGCCAGATTGCTTCCTTGATCTGGCGCCTCACGGTTTCGGTCGGAGTGGTTGCCGGAACGCGAACCACGATCTCGCTCCAGCGTTTCCACGACTGGCCGCTTTGCGCGTACGAGCGTGTAAATAGCCGGTTCCTCCCTCTGACCGAGCCCGAAATGGCGCACGTCGCCGATCACGCCGACGATCGTGATCCAGCTCACGCCTTCGGCGCGCGCCCAGCGAATCCTTTTGCCTAACGGGTCCTGGCCGAGGAAGTATTTCCTCGCCATGGCATCGTTGATCACCCCGACAGTAGGCGTATCGGCCCGATCGTCACGGCTCAACGATCGCCCCCGGAGAAGGGGAATGTGCATGACCTTGAAGTAGTCGCCTTCGACCGCGCGCGAACCGAGCTCCGGTTCGTCTCCGATGCTAACCGGCGGCCGGCCTTCGATGATGAAATTATGGCTGATCGCGTTTCCGCCTAACGGCAGCTCGCTGATCATGGCCGCTTCGGTTTGGGGAAGCGCGTTCAGGTGGTCGAGAACCTGATCGCGGAAACGAGTCTGGGCCGGCACTTCCCGATAGCGCGCTTCCGGCAACTCGACTCGAACCTCGAGGACGTTCTGCGGATCGAAGCCTGGCGCGATACTCGTTAGGCGATAAAACGTCTTTCCAAGCAGTCCGGCGCCAATGAGCAGGACCAGAGCGAGCGCGAGCTGGGCGGTGACAAAGAGATTCCTGCCTAACGAGCGCGTGGGCGTAACCGATCGGCTGGTGAATGAGAGAACGCTATTCGCTTCCACCCGCGTCGCCTGCCAGGCAGGGACCAGCCCGAAGAGCAACCCGGTGAGGAGAGAAAGAGCAAAGGTGAAGGCGAGGACTCCGCCATCGAGTCGAATGCTTTCCACCCGCGGCAGCTCCTCTGGTTTTAAGGCAAGCAAGGCATCGACCCCCCAACCGCCGATGAGCAAGCCGACGCCTCCGCCGAGCACGGCGAGCAGGACGCTTTCAAGTAAAACTTGCCTAACGAGCCGCCAGCGGCCGGCCCCGAGGGCGCTGCGAATGGCCAGCTCCGGCCGGCGTTGCGCGCCGCGGACGAGCAGGAGGTTGGCAAAATTCGAGCAGGCGATGAGCAGGACGAGCCCGACCGCGCCACAGAGGACGAGCAAAGCGGGACGAATATCTCCCACCATTTTTTTCTGGAGCGAAACGAGCGTGCTCTCGCGATTCTTGTTTTCGTCCGGGTTCGCCTGCGCCATCCGCCGATCGAGCAGCCGCAGCTCGCTTTGCGCCGCAGGCAGTGAGGTGCCCTGCTGCAATCGGCCATAGACGCGGAGCAGGTGCGCGCCGCGCGACTTTGCGGCCGCCGGATAAAAGACGCGAATCGGTACGAACGCCTCCAGGCTCGCGCGGGGCGCCCGGAAATCGGACGCGGTTACGCCGACCACTGTGTAATTCTGCCCGGCGATCGTGAGGCTTTTCCCGAGAATGCCCGGATCGCTCCCGAACTGCCGTTGCCAAAGTGCGTGCGTCAGGACGAGGACGTGCGCGCCGCCGAAGCGGTCGTCACTCGCGACCAGCGTGCGCCCCAGCGCAGTGCGCGTCCCAAACACCTGAAAGAAATCGGCGGCGACCAAGCCCAGTTCGATCTGCACCGGCTCCGCCCCACCGGTGTAATCCGCCGCCTGGCCACAGACTCCGCCGAGGCTGGCGAAGGCGTGCGATTGCTCGCGAATATCCACCAGTTCGGGAACCGACTGTTGCGACGTCAGCGTCACGAGCTGCTCTGGCTGCGGATACGGAAGCGGCCGCAAGAGGACGCCGTTGATCACTGTAAAGATGGCGGTGTTCGCTCCAATCCCGAGCGCGAGCGTGGCGATCGCGACCAGGGTGAAGGCAGGCGATTTGAGCAGCTGTCGAAAGGCGAAGCGAATTTCACTCATAACGAAGGGCAACAATCGGATTGACCCGCATGGCGCGGCGGGCCGGGATGAGGCAGGCGGCGACTGCGATCAAGCCAAGGAGGAAAGTGGTCCCGGCCAGCAGGGCGGGGCTGTGAGCCGAGACCTGGTAGAGCTGCGAGGCCAGCAACCTCCCGAGCACGAGGACGGCTCCAAGGCCAACCAGCAACCCGATCGCCACCGGCCGCATACCTTGCGCAACGATGAGGCGCAAGACATCGCGGGCCTGCGCGCCTAACGCCATCCGCAACCCAATCTCGCCGGTTCGTTGCTCGACCGTGTAGGCGACCGCGCCGTAGATCCCGATGAGGGCGAGCAGCAGAGCGAGGAGGGCGAAGGCGCCGAGCAGGCTCATCGTGAGACGCTGCTGGCCTAACGAATCTCGGATCACCTGATCCATGGTTTTGGGTTGAATAAAGGGCAACTGGCGATCGACCCGGTCGAGAGCGGCGCGGGCCGCGCCGAGGAGCATTTCCGGCTGGGCCGGGCCACGCAGCGCCACGGTGAGAAACGAGTTCGCTCGCTGCGCGAAGGGCCGATAAAATTCGACTTCGTTTTTCTTCGCCACCCGTTCCGAGCGCACATCGCCGACAATCCCGACAATCTCGGTCGGCGTGCCAATGCCGTTGATCCCGCCGAGGAGTAATTGCCTTCCGATCGGATCGAGCCCGGGGAAAAGCGCGCGCGCCCCTGATTGGCTGATCAAAACCACCTGCGGATGATCGAGGTCGTCGGTCGGTCGGATATCGCGCCCCGCCAGAAGCGGGATGCCGAAGGTGTGGAGATAACCGGCCGAGACTCCGCTCGTGATCGCGATCGGACGCTGCGCGAGCGGCGGAGGCGCGTTGTCGGGACGCGCATACGGGGTGTGCGAAACACCGCCAATGAGCGGAACCAGGTCCGAGATCGCCGCCGATTCGACACCCGGCATCGCTTCGAGTTCGGTCCGCAGCCGCTCAACGAATCGGCCCTGCGAGCGCTCATCTCCGTAGTGCGCGGCGGGCAGGCCGATCCCGCCGACCCAGATTCCATCCGGGCGAAAACCGATCTTCTCGTGGCTCAGCCGGTTGAAGCTCACGAGTAAAAGAGCCGCGCCCGCGAGCAGGAGGACGGAAAGCGCGACCTGGGCCGCGACCAATCCGCGCCGGACCCGTTGCTGGCCGCGGCTTCCGCTCATCGAGCGGCCGCCATCTTTCAACGCGCTGGCCAGCTCCGTGCGCGAGCTTTGCCAGGCTGGATACAAGCCCATCGCGATCCCTATGCCTAACGACAAGGCAAAAGTGAAAAGGAAGACCGGCCAGTGGAGAGTGAGATTGGGTTCCAGCGGGACATTGTTGCCGGCCAATTTCGGCGCCGCCTCGATCAGCCACGCGGCGAGGATCAGACCGAGAGCGCCTCCGAGGAGGCTGAGCAAGGTGCTTTCGAAAATGAAGAGACGCACCAGTCCCGGGCGCGAGGCGCCGAGCGCGGCGCGGAGTGCGATCTCGCGCCGGCGCGCCGTGAACCGGACGAGAAGCAGGTTGGCCACGTTGCTCGAGGCAATGAGCAAGACTGCAGCAACCGCCGCGAGGAGGGTGAGGAAAGCGGGTCGAAGATTGCCAGTCACATCTTCCGTCGCGCTGACCAGCACCGGCGACCAACTGCCGTCGAAAATTCCGGGATGCTGTGCCGCGTAGCTTTTTTGCACGGCACCAAGAGCCGCTTCGGCCTGTTCGTTAGTCAGGCCCGGCTGCAACCGGCCAATGACGCGCAAGTAACCGACGCCGCGCATCAGCATTGCGCGCGTTACGCCCGGGAGCTGGAAAGGCTTCGTCGTCCAGACCTCGCAATCGGGACCGAACCAGGAGAGCGGCATCGTCGGGATGACGCCAACAATCGTCGTCAACACCCCGTTGAGGACGAGGCTGCGGCCGAGGACCTGCGAATCGGAGGCGAGCTGATTTCTCCAAAAGTGTTCGCTGATCAACGCAACGTCGGCTTTTTCCTCCTCGTTAGGCAGAAAGAGCCGGCCGCGTAATGGACGCACCCCGAGGAGGTCAAAATAGTTCGCGGTCACGATTCCGCCGTTCAACTGCACTGGATCGCCCATTCCAGTGAGGATGAATCCCATCCCGCTATCCGCGGCCAAGCTCGAAAAGACGTTCTGACCGTCGCGATAATGCCAGAAGCGCGGGATCGAAAACGGCATTTGCTGCATGTCGCGCTCCTTCGCTTCGCCGTAAATGCGAACGATCCGATTCGGCTCCGCGAAGGGAAGACCGCGGAGAAAAAGGCCGTCGACCAAAGTGAAGATCGCACTGTTCGCTCCGATCCCAAGAGCAAGAGTGAGGACCGCGAGGAGGGTGAAGGCCGGGGCTTTGCAAAGCATCCGGCAGGCGAAGCGGAGGTCGGTCAGCATGTCGTTAGGCCGCTCTCATTCGTAACGCAGGGCAACAATCGGATCGACCCGGGTGGCGCGCCGCGCCGGGAACCAGCAGGCGAGGACGGCTACGGCGGCGAGCGCGATAATTGCGGTCAGGAGCGCGCCGGGATCGAGCCCGCCGACATCGTAGAGTAAACTGGTGAGGGCCCGGCCCGCACCGAGCGCGCCTAACAAACCGAGGGCGAGACCGATCCCGACCAAGAGCAAGCCGCGTCCGAGGGCGAGGCGAAAGACATCCCGGCGCGGCGCCCCAAGGGCGAGACGAATGCCGAACTCGCGCGTGCGTTGCGTCACGCTCAGGGCCATCACGCCATAGAGCCCGACGCTCGCCAGGATCAGGGCGAGGGCGGCGAAGGCGCCGAGAAGCGACATCGTCAGACGGCGGGTCGCGAGGCTTTCCGAGATGTTTTTCGCCATCGTCGAGATGTTCGCCACTGGCTGATCGGGATCGAGGCTTTGCACCTCGCGCACGACGGCCGGCGCGAGGCTCAAGGGATCGCCGGTTTTTACCCGGACGAGCAGGCTGTTTTCGTAGCGGGCAAATTGGGCCGCGTAAAAATACATCTGCGGCAGCCTCATGCGGTCGAATTCCTCCCCTGGCACATCCGAACGCACCCGCGGCACCACGCCGACGATGGTCAGCGGCGGCGGATTCTCGTCATTCGTCTGGTTGTCGTCGAGGTGCTGGCCAATTGGGTTTTGGTTGGGGAAATAGCGGGCTGCAAACGAGTCATCGATGATGATGGATCGCGGCTGCTTCGGTCGGTCGTCGGGACCGAAAGTGCGTCCGCGCAGGAGCGGCATCTTCAGGACCTTGAAGTAATCGGGGGAAATCACGTTTACTTCCGCCGACGGTTCCTCGCCGGGATGCGAAGGCGGGGTTCCGGTGATGTGAAAGGAACTGTCCCACTCGGTGCCGTCGAACGGCACGTTTTCTCCAATCGCCGCTGACGCCACCCCTGGCAGTGCTTCCATCCGTTGGATGAGCTGGTTGTAGAAGGCGACGACTTTTTCGTTCGAATCGTAGCGCGCTTCCGGCAGGGAAAGCGTCATCGACAGGATGCCGTCTTTCTCGAAACCGAGCGGTGCGTTTTGCGAGCGCCAGAAGCTCTTTAAGGTCAGGCCTGCGCCGGCGAGGAGGACGAGGGCGAGTGCGACCTGGACGACGACGAGGGTACCACGGGCGCGTTGCCGGCCTGCGCTATCGCTCCCGCCGCGCGTGCCGGTTTCGTGCAGAACGCCGCTGAGTGAGGCGAGCCGCGAGACTCGCCAGGCCGGCCAGGCGCCGACCAGAATCCCACAGAGCAGGGCGATCCCGGTCGTAAAGCAGAGAGTGAGCGTGTCGATCCGCGTCTCCTGGAAACGGAGCGAATTGGCCGGACTCAAAGCGTGGATGGCGTCGAGGCTCCAGATCGCGATGAGCAATCCAACCGCGCCGCCGACCAGGCTAAGGACGGCGCTTTCCACCAGCACGAGTCGCATCAGGCGCCAGCGACTGGCGCCCATCGCAGTGCGCACCGCCAGTTCCTTGCCGCGGGAAAGAGCGCGCGCCAGTTGCAGGTTGGCGACGTTGGCGCAGGCAATGAGGAGAACGCAGGCGACGGCGGCGAGAAGGAGATCAAGATTCTGTCGATAATCGCCCACGCCGGCATCGAGCAGGGTTTGCGCGTTGATGGTTCGTCCGGTGTTCGAGCCGGGATATTTTTTCGTTAATTCGGCCGCGATGTTGGCGAGATCGGCGCGTGCCTGTTTCAGGGTCACGCCCGGCTTGAGGCGGCCGAGCACGGAGAAACCGGGATGGTTGTCGCGCTGCAAGACGTTTTTGTCCGTTCGCATCTCGCCTAACGGAATGTAAACGTCGCTTGTCCGCAGGACCCGCATCTCTTTCGGCAAGACGCCTACGATCATGCGCGGGACGGCGTCGACCACCAGTTGTTGGCCGAGTGCCTTGGGAGATTTGCCGAAACGCCGTTTCCACAGTCCTTCGCTGATCAGGGCCACCTTGGGCCCGCCGGGCGCATCCTCCGCCTCGGTAAAATCGCGCCCGATCACCGGCTTCAGTCCGACGATTCGCATCATGTTCCAAGTCATGACGCCGCCGACGATCCGCTCCGGCGGTGTCGTCTCGTCGCGGCTCGAGAGGTTCATCGAATCGCGCCGAAAGAGAGCGAGATCGGTGAAGCTGCGCTGCATGGCGCGCCAATCGAGGTAGTTCGGGTAACTGACCGCATTCGATTCGAAAGTCGGCATCCGCTCGCGAAGCAGGATCAACTGATCGGGATCGGGGTAGGGCAGGGGCCTGAGGAGAACGGCGTTGACCACGCTAAAAATGGCCGTGTTGGCGCCGATGCCGAGGGCGAGCGCGACAATGGCGATAACGCTGAAAGCGGGGGACTTGATCAGCATCCGGATGGCGTAACGGAGATCGGTTAACATAAATTGATCATTCGGTCCGCAGGATAACGATCGGGTCGACGCGGGCGGCGCGGCGCGCCGGAATCCAGCAGGCCATGGCCGCGGCGCAGGAGAGGACGACGCTGACGACGAAGTAGGTGGAAAAATCCACCGCGCTCACTTCGAAAAGCAGACTGCGCAGGAAGCCGGAGAAAGCGAATGCGCCGGCGAGACCAATCGCCAGACCAATGAGCAGCAGTCGCATTCCCTGGCTGAGCATCATGGCGCTGATCTGGTGGCGGCGTGCACCGAGTGCGAGGCGAATGCCGATCTCGCGCGACCGACGGAGACCGTTGTAAGCCATCACTCCGTAGAGGCCGATGAGGGCGAGAGCCAGGGCGAGCGCAGAAAACGCCATGAGCAGCACGGTCATGAGGCGCGGCGTCGACCACGTTTCCGCGACCCGATCCCGCATCATTTCGATGTCGAAGATCGGTTGTGTCGGATCGATTGAAGCGACGATTTGGCGAACGGAATTTTCGAGCGACTGCTTCGGCAGCGCGCTGCGCAAGAGCACAACAAAGGGCGAAATCGGCACCTGCGTCTGGGCGAAATACGCCTGCGGCAGTTCATTCGTCTCGCCGAATCCGTAGACCTTCAGGTGTGGCACGACGCCGATAATGGTGTGTTGGTAAGGGCCCTTCGCATCGGTTTTCACCCGGACGGTTTTGCCGAGCGGATCCGCCCCGGGAAAATAGCGGTCGGCCATGAGTTGATCGATGACGATGACCCGCTGCGACTCCGCGGTGTCCTGTGGCCCAAAAGCGCGCCCGCGCAAGAGAGGCGTCTTCAGAGCTGGAAAATAGTCGCCCAGCACGACCGCGAGCTCCGCCGAGGGCAACTGGCCGGCTGGCGGCTCGGGCGTTCCTTGTGGCAGGAAGCCGCTCTGCCATCCCGTCATGAGCGGCGGGTTGACAGCAAGCGCGGCACTTTCGACACCGGGCAACGCGCGCAGTTTCTCGAGCAGCTCGCTGGAGAAATTAACGATGCGCGTCGGATCGTCGTAGGCCGGACTCGGGAGCGCGAGCTGCGCGCTGAACAATCCGCGAGAATCAAAACCCAGCGGCAACGAGACCGTCTTGATGAAGCTCTTCAGCACGAGTCCGGTTGTGCTCAGGAGAACGAGTGTGAGCGCGACCTCGCCGACGATGAGCAATTCGCGCGACCGCCGGGCGGCTCGCGAATCGGAGGCGCCATGCGCGCCGGCCTTAAGCGCGCTCTGCGCATCGGCGCGCGAGGTATGCCACGCTGGCCAGAGACCAAAGAGCACACTTGTGAGGATGGAAAGCACGGCGGTGAAGGCGAGGACCGTGCTGTCGAGGCTGGTTTCCTTGAAACGGAGCGTATCGGGCGGAGCCAGGGCGACGAGGAGATCGATGCCCCAGGCGGCGAAACAGAATCCAAGCGCTCCGCCGACGATCGCGAGGAGGACGCTCTCGATGAGTAATTGCCTGACGATCTGCCAGCGGGTCGCGCCGATCGCGACCCGGATTGCAAACTCCCGCGAGCGGGCCGCGCCGCGGGCGGCGAGCAGGTTGGCCAGGTTCACGCAGGCGATGAGCAGGACGACGCCGACGGCGCAGAGGAGCAGAACCAGGCTGGACCGATATTCGCCCACCTGGTTTTCGAGCAGCGGGGTGAGCTTGGCGCCGACTTTCGCGTTGCTATCCGGGTATTGCCGCTCGAGCCGTGCTGCGAGCGCCGTCATCTCGTCCTGGGCGCGCTCCGGGGTGACGCCCGCTTTCAATCGGCCCCAACCGAAGAGACCCTGGTGGTTGCCGCGCGATTGCCACTCCGAGTTGGGCGTCGCCGCCCGTTGCATCAACGGGAACCACGCATCCGCGAGACGCGGCGAAAACATCCGGGGCGGCATCACGCCAACCACGGTGTAAAGCTGGCTGCCGAAAGTGAGAGTGCGGCCGAGCACCGTCCGGTCGCGATTAAAAACCCGCTGCCAGAGTTTGTCGCTGATGACCGTGACCATCGGTCCGCCGGCGCGATCTTCTTCTTCGGTGAAAACACGCCCGATTTGCGGGTTGAGGCCGATCACCTTGAAAAAATTCGCAGTCACAAGCCCGCCCACGATCAGCTCCGGTTCGCGACCCTTGATTCCACTCAGGTTGTACGGTTCGCGCCGAGCGATGGCGAGGTTCTCGAAGACCGTGTTATCGCGCCGGTAATCGAGATAATCCTGGAACGAAACCGAGATGCTCGGCTGGCTCGCGTCCGATTGCGTGAGAACCATGAGCCGGTCGGGATCGGGATACGGAAGCGGCCGGAGGAGGACGGCGTTGACCAGGCTGAAGATGCAGGTATTCGCGCCGATCCCGAGCGCGAGGGTGAGGACGGCGACGAAAGTGAAGCCGGGCGACTTGCGCAGTTGACGGAGAGCGTAGCGGAAATCAGTCATGGATGGGTTGTTATTCGGCGCGCAAGGTAATCATCGGGTCCAGTTGGGCCGCGCGGCGCGCCGGGATGAAGCAGGCGAGGAAGGCCACGCTTGTGAGAAGAAGGGAAACGCCGATCAGCGTCAGCGGGTCGGTCGGACCGACGCCGAAGAGGAGATTTGCGATGATCCGCGTAAGTGTAAGCGAAGCCGCCAAACCGAGCGCTACGCCGATCCCGGCCAGCGCCATTCCTTCGGCCGCGACTAATTTAAGCACATCGGTTTTCTGCGCGCCCAGAGCCATGCGAATACCGATCTCTTTGTTTCGCTGAGTGACAAAATACGCCATCACGCCATAGATCCCGACGGCGGCCAAAACCATCGCAAGGACGGAGAAAACGCTCAGCAGGCGCATGACGAAGCGGCTCTGACCCACACTTTGGGTCAGCCGCTGTTCCATCGTCATGATCCCGAAGACCGGTTGATCTTTGTCCAGGGCCAGGACTTGCTCGCGGATTGCCGCGATCATGCTCGGGGGCTCGCCCGCGGTCCGCACGACCAGGGTCATAAAATTGCGCGGCGACTGGAGATACGGCTCGAAGAGTTCAGGCTTTTCGTCGGCGTCGAGGCTGAGGTGTTTCACATTGCCGACCACGCCGACGATTTCCGACCAGACGATCTTGCCGTCCGTTTCCAAACCCAGGCGTTTGCCCAGGGCTTGCTGGCCGGGAAAAAAAAGGTGCGCCAAAGCCTCATTAACCACGATGACTGGCGGCGCTTCGGCACGATCTCGTTTTGTAAACACACGCCCCTCGAGCAGAGGGATGCGCATGGCCTGGAAATAGCCGGGAGTCGCCAACCGCTCACCGACTTGGGCGCGGTCCGCTGGCGGACCGATCGGCTGGCCTTCGATCAAGACGCCCGTGGTCGAATCGCTGTCGCTCATCGGCAACGGATCGACGCCGCCGGCGGACTCGACTCCCGGCAACCTGCCGATATGTTCCAGCAACTGGGTAAAGAAGATGTTTGCCCGCTGGCTCTCCTCGGTACTTTCGTCCCCGCAGAGCGATATTGAGCGTAAGAAGGTTCTTCGCTTCGAACCCTGGGTTCACCTGTAGCAAGCTGCGTGAACTCCGAATCATAAGGCCGGCGCCGACCAAGAGGAGAAGGGCGAGAGCGATTTCCGTGACTACGAGCAGCCGGCTCAGGCGCCTGCGTCCTGACCCGGCCAATGTGCGCCCACTTTCTTGCAGTGTGCTGTTCAAATTCGGTCGCGAGGCGTGGAGCGCGGGAGCGAGGCCGAAAAGCAGGCCGGTCAAAAAAAGAATTCCGAAATTCCACAGGATCACGGGACCGTGCAGGCCAATCTCGCTCAAGCGCGGCAAATAGGCTGGAGCGAGCGCGCGCAAAAATTCGATGCCCCAGCTCGCTAGGAGGAGGCCAAACAATCCGCCCAGAAGCGACAAGATCACGGACTCGGCGAGCAATTGCCTAACGAGCCGGGCGCGTCCGGCGCCGAGCGCCAAACGGAGCGCGATCTCTTTCTGGCGGCCGCTCAGCCGCGCCAGCATGAGGTTGGCGACATTCGCGCAGGCGATCAAAAGCACGAAGCCGACGGCGGCGAAGAGCAAGTAAAGATAGGGCTGCACACGGCCGACCAATTGCTGGCGCAGCGGGACGATGTTAACCCCGGAGCCGGC
This sequence comes from uncultured Verrucomicrobiae bacterium, assembly GCA_963720895.1. GTDB lineage: Bacteria > Verrucomicrobiota > Verrucomicrobiia > Chthoniobacterales > UBA10450 > Palsa-1392. The sequence goes on along the minus strand of CAVRGZ010000002.1, from coordinate 127,756 downwards.
GTTCGTGTCGGGGTATCGCTCGCGCATTTGTCGCGCGATGACGTTCATTCCCGCCTGAGCCTGCTCGAGCGAGACGCCATCTTTTAGCCTCCCGATCACATAGAGATAATGTGCGAGGCGATCGTCATCCTTCGAGCCACGGCGGAGCGGGCACCAGATATCCATTTGCAGACTCGAAGGAAACTGCACTTCGAATCCAGCCGGCATTACCCCCACGATAGTGACCGCTTCACCGTTCAAGGTATGGGTGTGGCCAATCAGCGCCGGATCGCCGCCGAATCGACGCTGCCACAATCCGTAGCTGATGACCGCGACCAGGGGTCCGTCTGCTTTCTCTTCCTCCGCGACAAAGCCGCGCCCAAGCGCCGGCTGCACACCGAGAGTTTGGAAAAAATCGAAACTGACCAGCGCACCCTGAATTCTCTCCGGCCGGGAAACGCCAATCAGATTGAAGTTGGCGTAAGCGATCGCAGCCATCTGCTCGAAGACCCGATTCTGCGCGCGCCAATCGTAGAAATTTCCCTTCGCCACTTCATTGCGAGGATTCGTCTCGGCGCCGGGCTGTTCGTTCGTCTCCCAGACCGCCACCAGGCGGGAAGGATCTTTAAAGGCGAGAGGGTGGAGCAGGACCGCATCGACGACACTAAAAATGGCGGTGTTCGTCCCGATGCCGAGGGCAAGGGTGAGGACGGCGACGAAGGTGAAGCCGGGCGACTTGCGCAGCATCCGAAAGGCGTAGCGGAAGTCGGCGATCATAATGGCTCGTTAGGGTTGCTCATCATTTCATTCTGCCCGGAGCGCGATGACAGGATCGATCCGCGCGGCGCGGCGAGTGGGAATCCAGCAGGCGAGGGCTACGGCCGCGCAGAGGACGAGACCGGCGCCGAGCCAGGCCAGAACGTTCGGCGCGGGCATTTCGGACCAGCGGCTTTGCGCGATCTGTACCGCGCCCCACGTGCAGACTGTTCCGACAAGGAATCCGAACCCGAGCAGGGTCGCGCCTTGCCTTGCGACGAGTTGAATGAGTTGTGCTGCGGTCGCACCGAGGGCGCTGCGAATGCCGAATTCTCGCTCCCGGCGCGCCACCTGGAGCGAAAGCAATCCGTAGAGTCCAACCGCGGAGAGGATGAGCCCGAGGACGCCGAAAAGGGAGACAAGGACGAAAACAAAATGTTCGGTCGTGTAGGATCCACGCGCCGCTTCGTCTAACGAGATGATGTCGTATGCCGCCAGCCGGGAATCCACTCGCGCCAGGGCCGCGTGGATCATCGAATCCATCGGACCGCCCGTTTTCGTGTGGAGGATGCAGGTCAATTCCTCGACCTGACCCTGGACGCTGAGCAATTGAGCCAGCGGACGTGCGACCATTCCGACCACGTCGCCTTCACGCGGATCGGCGATCACCTTCATGTCCGCCACCACGCCGACCACTGTGAGCCACGGCCTTGGCCCATCGAGACGGCCCCATTTTACGCGTTTGCCGATCGGATCCTGTCCCGGCCAAAAGCGGCGGACGAAGTTTTCCGTCACGATGCAGACCGGTGGCGAATCAGCGATATCCGTCTTGAGAAAATCGCGGCCCCTCAGGAGTGACTGGCCCAGGGTCTGAAAATAGCCGGGCACAGCGGTGCGGTGATAGGCGAGATAAAAGCCGCGCGGTTCCGGAGGTGTCGCGCCCTCCGGATTGCAGCTGAGTAAATTCCACTGTGCATTCATCGGCGAAGGCGCCGTGACGGTGGCGGCTTTGACACCGGGAAGAGTGCGCAGCTCGCGCAGCGTGGCGTTGACCGATCTTTGTTTGGCCGTCGCGTCGGGAAACAGACGATCGGAAAGCGTGACGTGAAACGCGACCCGGTCTTCCGTCGCGAAGCCCCACGGTTCGTCGAGCAACTTTCGGAAATATTGCGTGGCTGTGAGGCTGGCCATGAGAAGCGCCGCCGCGATCGCGAGCTCCGCGACGACGAGGGCGCCGAGCAAACGCCGGCTCCCGCGGTCGAGAGTCGCGCCGCGCGAAGTGGCGCTCATGGGGCTGCGCAGGTCGGTGCGTGACGCGCGCGCCGCGGGCAGAAAACCAAAGGCGACTCCGACGAACAACATCGCGCCGGTGGCGAATCCGAGGACCGGCCAATCCATGCGCGCGGCGTAATCAAACTCGCGCATCGCGCTGCCGGTGACGTCCGATCCTTCCGGACTCATGGCGAAGAGGGTGGGAGTGGCCCAGGTGGCAATGAGAAGGCCAAGAAGCGTTCCGAGAATCGCGAGGAGCAGCGACTGGACTAGTTGTTGCCTAACGAGTCGTCCCCGACTCGCTCCGAGCGCCGCTCGCAGGGCAAACTCGCCTTCCCGGTCCACGACGCGCCCGAAGAGCAAGCCGGCGAAATTGGCCGCCGCGATGAGGAGCGCGCAGAGTGCCGCTCCGACGATGACCATGATCTTGGGGCGCAGATTCATGACGAAGCTCTCGCGCAAAGGCGGCATGTAAACGTCGTGCGGATTGGAAGGACTGGGTGCGGCTTGGTCGATCGCCACGCACATGCGGCGGACCGCCGCTTCGGCCTGCTTGATCGTAATCGACGGCCGGAGACGTGCTACGCTATAAAGATACTGATCTCCGCCGAGCGCCGTTCCGGCTGCCGGAAGAGCGAGCGGCAACCAGATACTGGCCTGATAGGGATGCCGAAAGGATTTTGGCATCACGCCGACGACGGTGCGCGGCTGGCCGTCGAGCCTGAGCCGATAACCGAGGATATCGGGACGGCCACCGAGATGATTGCGCCAGAAATCCTGGCTGACGATGGCGACAGCCGGGCCACCCGGCTTGTCCTCTTCCGGCGTAAAGTTTCGCCCCAGCGCTGGCGGTAAACCCAGCACCGTAAGGAAATTTGCGCTGATCCGCGCGGCCGGAATATTGCGCGCCGGTTCGTCAGCGGTCGCCCCGACAATGACGCTGGTGCCGGTTCCCGAAGCGATGTCCTCGAAAATGTGGCCGCCAAATTCGCGCCATTGGCGAACGGTTTGGGTGCTTAGGTTAAGGGTGCTGCTGCGCGCTCCGGCATCGTTGTCGGCCTGGTAGAGTCGCACGAGCCGATCGGCGTTCGGAAATGGCAGGGGCCGAAGAAGTGTTCCTTCGACGACTGAAAAGATGGCCGTGTTGGCACCGATCCCGAGCGCAAGGGTGAGGATGGCCACGAGACTGAAGCCGGGCGACTTCAGCAGCATCCGAAAAGCGAAACAAAGGTCAGCGATCATGGGCTGGTTCGTTCCGTTTCGTAGACATTTGACCGATCATTCTTCGCGGAGAGCGGTGAGCGGATTGACGCCGGCGGCGCGTTGGGCCGGGAACCAGCAGGCGAAAAGCGCAATCGCAGTGAGCAGAAGCGCGACAGCCCCGAAGGTCACGCCGTCAAAAGATTGGATCCCGTAGAGCAGATTGCCGAGCAGCCTCGTCAGAACGAAAGCTGCACTCAATCCGACGATGACGCCGAGCGCCGTCAGTCGCATCCCACCGCCGACGACCAGCCGGAGGACGTCGCCTTTTTGCGCACCAAGCGCCATCCGGATGCCGATTTCCTGGCGGCGTTGCGCGACCGAGTAAGCCATCACGCCGTAAATGCCGATCGCGGTGAGAAGCAAGGCAACGCCAGCGAAGATCGAAAGGAGGAGCGCGTTGAAACGCGGGCGGGCGAGCGCCTGCACCACGTATTCTTCAAAAAGCTTCACCCGAGTTAGCGGCACGCCGGGGTCAACCTGACTAAGCGCGTTCCGGACCGAGGCGGTGATGGCGGTTGGCTGCGAAGTGGTCGTCCGCAGTACGACTGAGAAAAATGGGAGCGGGAATTGCGCGGCTGGGATATACATTTCCGGAGTGAAACTGGCGCGGAGCGCCTGGTGCTTCACGTTGCTCACGATCCCGATGATCTCGCGCATCGGCCCGTCGTCATCGGTCAGGGAAAGCCCGGGCCGCATCTGTTTGCCGATCGGGTCTTCGTCCGGGAAATATTTCTCCGCAAAACGCTGGTTGATGATGATGACTGGTTTCGACTGGAATTGATCTGATTGGTCGAAGAGTCGGCCCCGGACTAACGACACTCCGACGGTGCGGAAGTAATCACTTTCCGCGATGCGAAACGGGCTGGTCTCCTGTTGACCTTCCGGCTTGGGGTGTTCCTGGAGATCGAACGAGGTGCTCATGTTGCTTCCGCTGAGCGGCAGCGGCACCACCGTGCTCGCATCGCGCACGCCGGGGAGCGCGCGGAGGCGGGTCAGGAGTTGGTCTTGAAAAAGCGCGATCTTTTCAGGCTTCGGATAAGCCGCGCCGGGTAGCGTGATGCTGGCTGTAAGCAGATTCTCCGGTTGCACGCCGGGATCGACCTGGCTGAGACGGGAAAAACTCTGCAGGAGCAAACCCGCGCCAGTGAGAAGTAGAAGGGCGAGGGCCACTTCGACCACGACGAGGGCACTGCGCAGGCGATGGTGGCTGGCGCTGCTGCTGCCGCGGGCGCTGTCGTTCAGCGACGTGCGGAGATCGAGCCGCGAGGTCTGCCAGGCAGGGGCGAGCCCGAAAAGAACGCCTGTGCCTAACGAGGCCAGAAAAGTGAAGGCCAATACCGTTCCATCGAGCCGGATGTCCTGCGCGCGCGGAATGTTATCCGGGACTAACGAGATCAGCACGTCTGTGCCCCAGGCGGCGAGGAGCAATCCGCACAAGCCTCCGATCCCGGAGAGGATGACGCTTTCGGTCAGCAATTGCCAGACGATGCGGCCACGGCTGGCGCCGAGGGCGGAGCGCAGAGCGATTTCCTTTTGCCGGACGGTGGCGCGGGCGAGGAGCAGGTTGGCGACGTTCGCGCTCGCGATGAGCAAGACGCAGCCGACCGCGCCGAAGAGGACGTAAAGCCCGCGCGCGACATCGCCGACCAGGTCCTCGCGCAGCGGTGCGGCGCCGGCGCTGAAGCCGGTATTCGAATCAGGATACCGTTGGGCGAGCGCGGCGGTGATGGTGCGAAGTTCGGTATTGGCCTGGGCCACGGTCGCGCCCGGTTTCAGGCGACCGATTCCCTGCAGGCTATGACTGCCGCGTTGTTCGGTTTGCGGCTTGGTTCCATCTGTCGTGCTGGCATCGCGCGCGAAGGTGATGAAGAGCTCTGAGGGGTCCGAGTTGATTGGAAAGGCGAAGCCGGCTGGCATCACGCCGACCACGGTGTAAGGCTGGCCATCGAGCACGATCGGTTTGCCGATAATGGAGCGGTCGCCTTTGAACTGGCTTTCCCAGAGTTCGTGACTCAGGACCGTCGTTAGGCCGTTGGGACCGCCGCCAGGCTTCTCTTCCTCGCGCTGGAAGGTGCGACCAAGCGCGGGACGCACTCCCAGAACGTCAAAGAATTCTCCCGCGACCTGGCTTGCGCGCAGACTCTGGGCAGTTCCGGCGCCGGCCAGGGCGACACTCTCCCGACGATAGATCGCGAGGTTTGCGAAGCTCCTGTTCTGCGCTCGCATGTCGAAAAAATCGGGATAGCTGACGGAGTTAAAGCCGCTCTCTCGCGGCACGCGGAGATCGACCGAGCCAAAAGCGACCAGTTGTTCGGGTTGCGGAAAAGGCAGCGGCTTGAGAAGGACAGCGTTGACCACGCTGAAGATGGCGGTATTGGCGCCGATCCCGATGGCGAGCGCGAGGACCGCGACGACGGTGAAACGCGGTTCCTTGAAAAACTGCCGGATGGCAAAGCGAAGATCGTTCATTCGGCGCGGAGAGCTTCGATCGGATTGACGCGGGTGGCCCGGCGCGCCGGAAGGAGACAGGCGGCGAGGGCGACCGCAGCCAGGAGCAATGTCGTTAGGCCAAAAGTGAGGGGGTCACGAGCGTTTGTCTGGAAAAGCATCGAGCTCATGACACGAGAGGCCACGAAGGTTGCGCCGAGGCCGATGAGAAGACCGATGCCGACCAGTTTGCCGGCATATGAAAGGACGAGACGGAGAACGTCGCCGCGCTGCGCACCGAGCGCCATCCGGATTCCGAATTCGCCCGTGCGCTGGACCACGCTGTAGGCCATTACACCGTAGATACCAACCGCGGCGATGATGAGTGCGACCGATGAGAAAACGGCAAGGAGCAACATGGCGAACCGCTGTTTCGCGATCGTGGCGCCGAGGATTTCCTCCAGCGGTTGGATTGCCCCGACGGGTTGATCTTTGTCGATCGCGTAGACGGCCGGGCGGAGCGCACCGGCCAGGGCGTCGGACGAACCGGTCGTGCGCAAAACGACGTTGAGCGAGCGGAACGGAGCCTGCGCGTAGGGTTCGTAGGTCTGACTCGTGGTTTCCTTGTCGACTCCGTATTGTTTGATGTCGGCCACGATGCCGACAATCTGCCGCCAGGCGTCGGGACCCTGGGTCACCAGGATACGCTTGCCAATCGGGTCTTGGTTAGAGAAAAACTGCCGGGCCAGCGTTTCGTTGATAATCGCGACGCGGGGCGCACGCGAGTCGTCGTGCTGATTGAAAAGGCGACCACGAATCAGTCGAATGCCCATTGCGCGGAAATAATCGGGCGTGACGGAATAATAATTGGTACTTGGTAAATCCGCCGGCGGAACTTCTGGTCGCCCTTCGATTTTGAAACCGAGCACCCAATCGCTGATGAGCGGCAAAGAGTGAGTCAGGCCCGCGGCCTGCACACCTGGGAGAACGCGGAGACGAGCGAGCAATCCATCCGCGAAAGCCAGTTGCTGTTCCGATTTCTCGTATTTTTTCTCCGGCAAAGCGAGGCGGAGGACGGTTGCGTGTTCCGGCACGAAGCCCGGGTCGACGTGGGTAAGGCGCATGAAACTGCGAGCGAGCAATCCCGCACCGCCGAGAAGGACGAGGGCAAACGCAACCTCGATTACAACCAGCGCTCCGCGCAAACGACCGCGGGCATCAGTTGAGCCACGTGCACCCTGCTTCAAACCTTCCTGCACATCGGTGTGGGCGGCGAGCAAGGCCGGCGCGATGCCGAAGGTCACGCCGGTCAGGACGCTAAGCGCGAGGGAGAAGATGAGGACGCTTGCGTCGAGATGAATGTCGTTCGTCCGCGGCAGGGTCGGGGGGGCCAGGGCGAGGAGAAAATCGAGGCCCCAGCGGGCGAGGAGCATGCCGGCGGCGCCACCCGCCAGTCCGAGCAAAATGCTCTCGGTGAGGAGTTGTCTAACGAGCCGGATGCGGCTTGCGCCAAGCGCGGCGCGAATGGAGAGCTCACGATGTCGCGCGGTGGCGCGCGCGAGGAGCAGGTTGGCGATGTTGGCGCAGGCAATGAGGAGGACGCAGCCGACCGCGCCAAGCAGGGTGTAGAGGATGATGCGAACATCGCGGACTGAATAGTCGAGGACCGGCGACATGGTGACGCCCCAGCCTTTATTCGAGTCTGGGTACTGGCGGGCGAGTTGGGAGGCGAGTAATTCCAATTCCGCCCCCGCCTGGGTAATGGACATGTTTGGCCGGAGCCGACCGATGACATTCAGATAGTGTGCGCCGCGGGCATCGGCGGCGGTCTCATCCGGCTTGAATGCCATTGGAACCCAGGTGTCGACCTTGCTCGCCTCACCAAAGTGAGGCGGTGCCACCCCGATGACGGTGTAGTCCTCGCCGTTGAGTTGAATCGAGCGCCCGACGACACTGCGTTCGCTACCAAATACGCGTTGCCAAAAGGCGTGGCTCAGAACGACAACGTGATCCTTCCCGGTCGCGTCCTCCTCCGATACGAACATGCGTCCGAGGACGGGCTTAATTCCATAGACGTCGAAGTAATGTGCGGTCGCTTTCACGCCGACGAGCCGTTGCGGTTCGCCTTCGCCCGTCAGGTTAACCTGCGCCCCGGAGTAGGCCGCAAGGTATTGCCAGGACTTTGTCTGCCTCGCCCAGTCGAGATAGTTCAGCGGCGAAGCGGAGAACTCGGGAAACTGCGGCAGGTTGGTTTCGCGAATGACGACGATCCGGTCCGGTTGGGGATAATCAAGCGGCCGGAGAAGGACGCCATTAACAACCGAGAAGATTGCAGCACAAGCCCCGATCCCGAGCGCGACGGTCAGGATGGCAACGCCGGCGAAGCCCGGGTTCTTAACCAGTTGTCGAAAGGCATAACGAAGGTCGGAAAACATCGTTCGTTAGGCGAATTCTATTGCTGTGCGGTCTCCTTTTCGGCGGAGACGATTTCGATCGAGCCAGCGCTGCTCCGCAGGACGAGCCTGGCCCCGCCACCGTTGATCGTTCCCTGAAGCGAATCGTCGTCCCGGCGCACGTTGGCGATGGGCAAATCGCTCCGCACGCTGCCCGCGCTCGTTTCGGCATCGATCGTGAGGGCGGCGGTCGCTGGCGTGACGACGGTGATGCTGCCGCCGGAAGTTTCGAGGCGGACATCGCCCGCTACCGGCGAAGGCAGAATTGCGGAGACAGAGCCACCGGAGGTTTCGGCACTTAGTTTTCCGCTAATGTTACCAAGGCGGAGTTTGCCGCCGCTGCTTTCGACTTTCGCGTCACCAACGCGATTGAGAACCGTGACGTTGCCGCCGGAAGTGTCGACGTTCAGTTTCCCGCGACCGCCCGTGACTTCAATCCGGCCGCCGCTCGTGTCGAGATCGGTCGCGCCGTCGCAATCTTTCGCCGTGATGTCGCCGCCGCTTGTGTCCCCGTGAATATCGCCGTGGATCTGGCCGAAGTTCAGATCGCCGCCACTCGTATCGACCTTGACCTGACCGGTCAGACCGTTGGCCGAGATGCCGCCGCCGGAAGTGTCGAGATTGACGTTGAAATTGGCCGGCACCTTGATGGCGTAATGCCCTTCCGTGCGGGTCCGCCCCATCATGTGCCACAATTGGTTGCCTAACGATTCATTTTTGCGCACGGCGCGGACGATGACCCTGTTGCCTTCGGTCGTGATCCTGATTGGCACCTCCGCGAAATATTTCTGCTCCTTTTCCTTCGAAGAAGCTTCGATCTTGCGATGGGCGTCGATCACGACCTTGTCACTTTCGCCGGGGGTGACGTCGATCGAGCCAAAGTCGACATCAACCACGAGGGTGCCGCCCGCCTTGGCGGGCCGGGTTTCGTGAATGTTTTCTTCGGTCGCAGCGAACCCGGTCAGGGCGGTGGCGACGAAAAGTGATGAAGTTAGAAGTATTGTTTTCATAGTTAGGATTTCCGGGGTGAGTGTTGGTTTTGGAGTTCGTAATTTTGGATTTTCATTCGTAGCGGAGGGCGACCATCGGATCGACGCGGGTGGCGCGCCGGGCAGGGAGGAAACACGACAAGGCGGCGACGAGAGTGAGCAAACCGGCGACCGCAAAATAGATCGTTGGATCGAGCGGATTGACCTTGAAGAGAATATTCTGGAGCGCCCCCGCCGCGACCACACCGAGGAGTAACGCGACGCCACCGGCGCCAAGGAGCAGCCCGATCACGAGTTGCCAGGCGCCCTGGGTCATCACCATGCGTAAAATGCGAATCGCATCCGCCCCCAGCGCCATCCGAATGCCGAACTCCTGGGTGCGCTGAGCGACCGAGAAACTCATCACCCCGTAAAGACCAACGCCGGCAAGGATGAACGCGACGAGGCCGAAGATCGTGAAGAGTGCCGCGATGACGCGACTTCCGGAGAGGACGTCGTTGTGAAATTGCGCGGGCGTGCCGGGGAAGTAAATCGGCAGATTGGAGTCGAGTCCAGTAACCGCCTTGCTCAGGACCGGTCCGAGGGTGTCGGCGCGCACACCGGCGCGTGGCCTAACGACTACGGTTGCAAACTGCGTGGCCGGCGACGCGCCAAGGAGCGGCATGTAGAACCCGGCTGCCTCGGTTTGCTGATCGAACGGGCCCTGCATCAGGGTGTCGGGCACAACGCCGACGATCGTCCGCCACGGCTGTTCCTTGCCGGGATTGAAGATGCGCACGCGATGGCCGAGCGCGCTCTGCTGGCCCCAATGCCTGCGGGCGAAGCTTGCATTCACGATCGCCACCGGTTGCTTTGAGTCGGAGTCGTCGATCGTGAAATCGCGGCCTTCGAGAACCCTTAGACCGAGGGTGGTGAAGTAGCCGTCGGAGACGGACTCGAAATTCCCGCGCGGCCGATCGCGATCAGTCTGATAACTTTGGCCATCGACCTCATATTGCCCACCCGCCGCGAAGGTCATGCGAAAACGATCGGTCATGGCCGCGGCTTCGAACTGCGGGTTGGCGCGCAGGGCGCGGACCGCGCGGGTGAAAAATTGGCGGCGCGATTCTTCGCTCGGATAGGTGCCTTCCATCAACGCGAGGCGCGCGGCATAGACGCCATTCTCGTCGTAGCCGTAATCGAGCTTGGTCTGGTTGCGGATCGATTTGATCTGTAAGGCAGCGGCGATAAGGAGGGCGGCGGTGAGGGCAATCTGGGCGACGACGAGCGCCCGGGTGATGACGTTGACGAGCCGGCTGCTATTGCCTCGTCCGCCTTCCTTCATGATTTCTGCCGCGTTGCCACGGGAGCTGAGAAATGCCGGGAGCAAACCGGAGACGATGGTGGCGAGAAGGGTGATCGCGAGCGTAAAGAGAAGGACGCGCCCATCGATCGTGAAACGCCACCAGTAGGGTGGCGGGAAGGGCGCGGCCTGCACCACTTTGTCGAACATATCGACGCCCCAAAAGGCGAGAAGCGACCCACCGAGCGCACCGAAGAAGGCGACGACCAGACTCTCGGTGAGCATTTGCCTGACGAGTCGCCCACGTGTCGCCCCGAGCGCGCCCCGAATCGCAAGTTCTTTCGCGCGCAAAGCGGCGCGGCCGAACTGCATGTTCATCACGTTTACGCACGCGATGAGCAAAACGAGAATGACCGCGCCGAGCATCGCCCAGACGATCTGGCGCAGTTGCACGCCGGTGAATGCGTTGATCAGCGGCATCACGCTGGCCGAGGTGAAATTTTGATTCGTCTTTGGATTATCTGCCGCAATGTTGCGCGCGATCGTGATCATCTCCGCGTTCGCCTGATCGAGCGTCACGCCCGCTTTGAGCCGGCCCATGACCGCAGGCGCGCGATTATTGGCACCGAGAAAAAGCTCACCGCGCGGCGCGAGCGGCCACTCGTTGTAAAGCGGTGTCCAAAGTTCCTCCGAAACCGGGAACTTAAATCCACGCGGCATGACGCCGATGATCGTGGCCGCTTTCCCGTTAATCGTGACGTTCTGGCCAACGACCTCCGGGTCGGCATTGAAATCGCGACGCCAGATTTCGTCGCCGAGAATCGCGGTTTTCGGTGAGCCCGGCTTGTTATCCTCGGCATTGAAATCGCGGCCGAGCACTGGCGACACGCCAAGAATCTTGAACATCTCGTCCGTGACATAGGCGCCGGTATAACGCTGCGGATTTTTTTTGTAGGTGAGGTTGATGGTCGATCCGCTGAGATAGCCCGCCATCATTGCGAACGAATGCTGCGCCGCCTTGATGTCCTCATAATCCTGCGCGGACGGGATGTTGCCGTTGCCGAAGTTATTGATTTGGTCGGTTGCTTTGGGATCGATCAGCCCGACGCTGACCAACTGCTCCGGATGCGGAAACGAAAACCCGCGGAGCACGATCGCGTTGACGACCGTAAACTGTGTCATGGCGCCGCCAATCCCGAGCGTGAGAACAAGAATGGCGAGAAGACAAAAGACTTTATCCTTCAAAAGGACGCGGAGCCCGACGCGGACATCCTGACGAATCGATTCGAGAATCATGGCAATTTCCCTTGATTGTGGTCGACGATCCATCCGTCACGGAGCTGGATGGTACGGTTGCCGAAGGCGGCGTTGGTTTCCGAGTGGGTGACTTGGATAATGGTCGTGCCTTCGGCGTTGAGTCTCTTGAAAAGATGCATGATTTCCTCGGCCTGGCTGGAATGGAGGTTGCCGGTCGGTTCGTCAGCGAGGATGAGCTTCGGCTTGGCGATGATCGCGCGGGCGATGCTGACCAGTTGTTGCTGCCCACCAGAAAGCTGGCGCGGATAGAGATCTTTTTTCCCGACGATCGAGAAGCGGTCGAGGGTGTCGGCGACGAGCGCGGTGCGCTCGGATTTGCTGTAGCGTCGATAGGAAAGGGGAATGTCGAGGTTCTCGTATACGGTCAGATCGTCGAGCAGGTTGTAGTTCTGAAAAACGAAACCGATCTGCTCGTTGCGCAGAATGGTGCGTTCTTTCGGCTTGAGGCGATGGACGGCGGTTTCGTCGAGGTAGTACTCGCCGGTCCAGCCGAAGTCGTGCATGCCTAACAAATGCAGGAGAGTGGATTTTCCGGCGCCGGATGGTCCCATGACGGAGACAAAATCTCCTTCCTCGACCTCCAGATTGATGTCGCGCAGGACGTAGAAGAACTGCTGTTTGCCTAACGGATAACAGCGCTCGATGTGGTTGAGTTTGATTAGTTGAGCAAGCATTTGGTGTAGTGGCGGCCGTGCCGGCCGCTAAATCCGGGGAGCGCACGCGACTCGCGTGCTGGTTTTGGCGACTCGCCAAAACAGGCTTTCCCCCCGGGCGCGGTGAAAGGAAAAGTTCGCGATGGCGAGCCGCCATCGCCAGCACGCGGGTCGCGTGCGCTCCCCGGATCTGTTTGTGGCGTGAGCAGATTATTCATGGTTAACCTCTCCCCAGCGCGATCATCGGATCTGCCCGCGTGGCCCGGCGGGCTGGGACGTAACTTGCAACCAGCGCGACGAGCGCGAGGGCGAGGGTAACGAGGAGGAATGTGGGAATATCGAGCGCGCTCACGTCGTAAAGCACGGAACGCAAGGCCGAAGTGGAAAAGAGCGCGATGATGAGGCCGAGGAGTGTGCCGGCGCCGATCAAAAGGCCGGCGCGCGCAATGATAAGGCGGAGCACATCCGAGCGCTGCGCACCGAGGGCCATGCGAACGCCGATTTCGTGAGTCCGTTGCACGACGAGGAATGACATCACGCCATAAATTCCGACCGAGGCGAGGACTAGCGCGACCGCAGCGAAAACTGACAGGAGCACGACGGAGAGCCGCCGCGGCGCGACGGAGTCGGCGATCACCTGTTCGAGGGTGCGGACATGCGCGATCGGAAGGGTCGGATCAATCGCCTGGACCGTGCTGCGCAGGGCGCTCGTCAGAGTAGTGGCGTCCTGTGAGCTGCGGACGGCGAGGATGACAGACGGATACGGAGCCTGCAAAAGCGGCACGTAGAACTCCGGTTTTACGGGTTGATCGAGACCGCGGTGATGGAGGTCGCCGACAATGCCAACGATATTCGCCCAGACCGGTCCTTCGCGGGTTGGGAGCTGCATCCTTTTCCCAAGCGCTTCTTCCTTAGGCCAATAGCGTTGGGCGAGCGCGCGGTCGATGATGACGACCGGCGGGGCGTCGAGCTTGTCCGCGCTATTAAAGAAGCGACCTTTGATTAACGGTATCTCGAGGGCGCGGAAATAATCCGGCGAAACGAGGCGAATTTCTTCATCCGGGCCGGGGTGCGCGTCGTCAACCTGGCGTCCGTCGATCTTGAATGAAGAATCGCTGTTCACACCGCTCATCGGCAGGATGATCGTCATCCCGGCGTGGCTCACGCCCGGCAGGCTGGCTACCCGGCGATCGAGCTCGGCGAAGAAATTGGCTTGCTCTGCTTTGTCGGGATACCGCAGCGCGGGGAGCGAGAGTTCGGCGGTCAGGACGTTCCGCGGATTGAATCCCGGGTTGACGTTTTGCAATCTAACGAAGCTCTTGAGGAGCAGGCCGGCGCCGGTCAGGAGAACGAGCGCAAGCGCGACTTCGGCGATGACGAGAGCATTGCGCAGCCGGTTGTGGCGCCGCCCGGAAGTGGATCCGCGGCCGCCTTCCTTAAGCGATTCGGTCAGATCCGGTTTGCCGCTCGCCAGCCCCGGGACGAGGCCAAAAATGAGTCCGGTTCCGACGGCGACGGCCAGGGTAACGAGGAGGACGGTGTCATCGATCTGCACTTCGCCCAGTCGCGGGATCGTTTGAATGCCGATCGATTTCACAAGATCGATCGCCCAGATGGCGAACAGAACTCCGATCCCCGCGCCGAAAATTGCCAGAATAACACTTTCCGTCAGGACCATGCGCAACAAACGCGCCCGACTTGCACCGACCGCGACGCGGATCGCCATTTCCCGTTCACGGGCGGTGGCGCGGGCGAGCATCATGGTGGCAAGATTGGCGCAGGCGATGAGGAGAACGAGAGCGACCGCGCCAAGCAGAATGAGAAGGAGCGGTTTCATTCCGCCAACGACCTGTTCTTTAAGCGGGTAGATCGTGGCTCCAAAACTCTCGGTCTGCGGGTAGTTGTCCTTGAATCGGGCGCGCATTCCGCGCACGACCGTTTCAAGTTCGGCCTGCGCCTGCTCTGGAACAACACCAGGCGCGAGGCGCCCGATCACGCCATAACTGCGGTAACTGCGCCGCTTCATTTCGTCGTCGGTGAAGCGGAGCGGCTGCCAGATATCAGCCTGCTCACCGAACTGCGCGCCGGTGACGTTAAAGAGCGGGAGGGGAAATTCGAAGCTGGCCGGCATGATGCCGACGACGGTGAAAGCGTGGCCATCCGCCATCAGTTTGCTTCCAAGAACGCGTGGATCGCGATCGAATTTCCGACGCCAGAGCCGTTCGCTGATCATGACGACGTCATCGCGACCGGTGGCGCATTCCTCAGGACGAAAAGTGCGTCCGCGAATTGGCTCTATGCCCAGCATTGGGAAAAGGTCGGCCGAGACCTTCGCTCCGAAGAGGCGTTCCGGCAGTTCGACTTCGGAAAGATTGAAAGTCGCGGTGTCGAAGGCGGCGAGCTTATCGAAGCTCTTGAGCGCGGACTTGTATTCGAGGAATTCGGGCGGCGAAACCGGGATCGTGTCCAAATGCTGATCTTTGAAGTGCTCGAAGAGGAGGACAATGCGAGCCGGATCTTCGTAGGGCAGCGGCTTGATGAGGAGGGCGTTGACGAGGGTGAAAACCGCAGTTGTCGCGCCGATACCGAGCGCCAGCGTCAAAATGCCCACCAGGGTGAAGGACGGATTTTTGACGAGGAGGCGAAGCGAGTGGCGGATTTCCTGAAGCATAATGGTTGGTCGTCAAGGTTGCGGGCGAGAGGAGAACCCCCTCGAGGCGCGTGTTCGAGACGCCATGGAGGCCGGCGCCGCGGAAGAGTTTCCGGCGACGGCGCCAAAAATGCCGTGGTCGCGGGATGACTCGCGCATGCTCCCTGGCGGTCGTGAGTCCACGCTGCGATGAGAAAGAGCGACCGCTATATTGGCGAAGAGGAGAACGAGAATGAGGAACGTCTTGATCGATCTGTCGCTGAGATCGTTCCAACGCATCCTTCCGTTTCCTCGTTAGGCGGCGATTTTGTCCTCGACGACTCGGCCGTCGAACAAGTGAATGGTGCGATCGGCATGCTGGGCAAAGCGCACGTCGTGCGTGACCATGCAGATGGTTGCGCCGCCCGCGTGCAATTCCTTGAGCAGATCCATGACTGCTTCGCCATTGCGCGAATCCAGGTTGCCGGTCGGTTCGTCAGCCAGGAGGATGGCCGGTTTGCCCGCGAGGGCGCGCGCGACCGCGACGCGCTGCTGCTGGCCGCCCGAGAGTTGGCTCGGGAGATGTTTGGCGCGATGGGCCATTCCGACGCGTTCGAGCGCTTCGTTGACGAATGCTTTGCGTTCGCTCGCCGCCATCCCTCGATAGGTCAGCGGCAGCTCGACATTTTCGTAAACAGTCAGGTCGCCGATGAGATTGAAGCTCTGGAAGATGAAGCCGATCTCGCGGTTGCGAATGCGGGCGCGCTCCGGGAAGGAGAGGTTCGCGACCTCGCCGCCCTTAAGCGAATAGCTGCCGTCCGATGGAGTGTCGAGCAATCCGAGGATCGAAAGCAGGGTGGACTTTCCACAGCCGGATGGGCCGGCGATGGAGACGTATTCGCCGGTGCGAATATCGAGGTGAATGCCCGAGAGCGCATGAGTTTCAACTTCATCCGTGAGGAAGACTTTGGTGACGCTGTCGAGGTGAATCAGGGTGTGGTTTCCGTTGTTCATAATTTGATGCTGATTGCTGATTGGTGATTTCTGATTGCTGATTTGACCGGGGAGATCATCAATTCAACCTGATGCGATCGTGTGAATCGTAGGCGCTGGTGTCGGACAGGATGACTTGGTCGCCTTCCTTCAAGCCGTCGAGGATTTCGATGGTGTTGACGGAACTGCGGCCAAAATGGACGGGCGTGCGAACGGCTTCTCCGTTTGAGGCTAATTTGAAGACACCGACCGTGGCCCCGTCTTGGGCGAAGGCTGGCCGTCCCACATAGAGAACGTTATCGAGTCTTTCGAGCTCGATCGTCCCGTCTACGCTCAGATCGGGGCGCGCCCCTTTCGGGAGTGGGCCATCGAGCGCCACATCGACAGTCACAGTGCCTTGTTCGACCGCGGGATCGACCCGGATGACATGACCGGGAATGATCCCGTTGCGGGTGTCGATGGAGGCCGGCTGATTGATCTGGATGTCCTTGGCCTGCGTCTCGGCGATCTTGATTTGTGCTTTCAATTTCGTCGGGTCAGCGACGCGGGCGATATTCGTGCCCGGTGTGACACGCTGGCCAACTTCCACGGGGAGCTGTTGCAGCACCCCGGTCATGCCGGCGCGGACATGCAGGTTTTCGACTTCGTTCAGCCGCATTTCGGCGGAGGCCTTCAATTGTTCGACCGCGGCCTGCTTGGCGGCCAGTTGGGGGTCGATCGAGTCGCGGGCAAAGGCGAGACGTTTTTCTTCGATCGCATCACGATTAGCTAGCTCGTCGCGCTTGATGATCGAGGTCTTGTACTCGAGCTCCGCGATGAGACCGTTTTTTTTCAGGTTATCATTAGTCTCGGCCTCCATTTTGGCTTGCTGGAATTCCGAGTGTACCTGCGCAGAAGTCGATTCCTGATTGAGCAGCTCGCGCTGGAGCGTCGCCCGCAGCGTGGTCAGTTCGGCTTCGGCTGCTTTTTCCTGCAATTCCGCATCGCGGGCCGCCTGTTGCAGGTCGGGGCTGGAGAGTTCCACAAGCAACGTGTCGGGTTCGACGTGGGCGCCTGGTCTGACGACGATCTTTTCCACCCGGCCGTCTTTGGCCGCCGCGATCCAGCGAATGTCTTCCGGGACGAGCGTGCCGAGACCGCGAACCTGGCGGAGCATTGGGCCGCGTTTCACTGTATCTACCCAGACAGCGGCGCGATCCACGCTCATCGCGGCGGGTTTCAACCGCGAGACGACTACTGTGATGAGGATGATGCCGAGCACCGAAGCGGCGGCTATGATCAGCCGCCGCTTCCGCTTTTGGCGGGCAATATGCGGGCGCGGGACATCCATGGACGATGTGACGGGTGTGAAGCCCGGAGCGCGCGCGGTCTCAGTGCCGGCAATCACTTCGAAGCTTCTTTGCATAGTAATGGATAGTTCCCGCGATTAAAACACGCCGACGCTGTGGATAAGGGTGGCGACGGCCTGGACGCCGTTCGCAATCGGCAGCAGGGCGGTGACAATGAGCGCGACGAAGAGGCCAGCGTCTACCGCTGAGCCGCGGGGAGCTTCCTCGGCGAAATACTCGTTACTGATCTCGAAGAAGGCCGGATGGTGGAATTTAACCGGTGTTCCACAACCTCCGAGCAACTTCGAGCTTTGATAATTTTGGTCAGTCTGCGGGAAGCTCCGTCCTCCGCGCGAATTGCGTGGGTCGGAATCATGCCGCCGATTGAACTGTAGGATGTGAGGTGTGTTTTTCATATGCTTACTTCCTGTTTCCTGTGAGATGCGTTTGATCTCGGGTTTGGATTCAGAATTATTTCCCGGGGGCGCGGCTCCTATTGCAATGCTCGTGCCAGCCGATTTTCTTTTTTATAAGTGATTGATAACAATGGATTTATAATAAAATCCAAAGTTTGGATCGCGATCGTTTTGCTTCGACGATGGGATTGGGTTGTCCCAATTACGGGACAGTCTCTTTTTTTCCTTTCATCCGAGTGGAGTGAGGAACCTGACAGCTGCAATTGGCGTGTGTCAGCAGGTGCGAGGGAATGGGGATTCAAACTGCGAGATCCTTCTCCTCGCTTCGCCGGACCGGGATGACAAGGGCCGTACAGGTGCGGCCTCGCTGCAGAATTCGTTAAGCCCTAACGAGGGAGGCGGAGAAGGGCTTCGCAACCTGTGCGATCTTTGCGGTTCGCGAGCGAGAGCGAGCCGCTGTGCGCTTCCGCAATCTGCCGGCTGAGGGCAAGGCCGATGCCCGAGCCACCCGGCTTGGTTGTGAAAAAGGGAACAAAGACGTTTTCCGGATTCATGATGCCGGGTCCTTCATCGCGCACGAAGAGTTCCACGACATCGCTCAGCTCGCGCCAGCCGGCGGTCACTCTTCCACCGGTTTCGAGCGACGCGTCGACGGCGTTGTGCAGGATGTTGATCAGAAGTTGCTCAATCTGGGCCGCGTCGGCATCGATCTGGAGAGCGGGCCCTTCCACCAGGCTCACTGCCAGTCGGGTCTCCAAGCCGACCACCCGCCTGACGAGTTCTCCGAGATCAATCTCCTCCTTTTGTGGCGGCGGGAGACGGGCGAGACGGGTATATGCTTGCATAAATCGACTGAGCGATTCCGCGCGGGTCGCGATGACGTTTAAGCCGCTCCGCGTGTCATCGCGCCAATCGGGTGGTGGCGGATCGCGTCGGAGCAGAGTCTCGAGGCTGCCGGCGATCGACTTGATCGGCGCGAGCGAGTTATTCATTTCGTGTCCGAGGACCCTCACAAGCCGCTGCCAGGCTTTGCGCTCCTCTTCGCGAAGGGTCCGGCTGAGATCGGTTAGAACGAGCAGTTCATGCGGCATACCGCGCTCGCGGAAGTTGCTTTTGCGCACGCCCCAGCGACCACTCCCACCGGGAAAGGCCAGGGTCAGGGGCGCGTCTTCATCGGCATCGAGACAGACAGCCAGGCCGAGATCGCTCGCTCGACGGCCGAGCAATTTATCGATCGGTTGGCGAAGCAGATTCTCGCCTGCGCGATTAACCAAACGGAGCCGTCGATCCGGATCGAAGGTAAAAACAGCGACGTCGATTCCGGCCATAATCGTGCGCAGGAGCGCGGTTGCCTCGAAGGCTCCCAGCCGCTGCACGCGCAACGTCTCGCCGAGTTGATTAATCTCGAGCAGGACTTCGCCGAGAGCGTCGTCGGCCCGCGCGCCGCGAGCGCGGATGGAGTAATCGCCCTCGCGCAGGGCGGCGAGCAGGTTGCTCATCGTCTGGAGCGGTCGCACAACATGCTCCCGCGCGGCGGCGAGAAAAATCAACGCGGCTCCGCTCATGAACAGGAACAAGGTCCAGGTGGCCTTGGCGCTCGAACCGCCAAACCAAAGCAGGGCGAGCGCGACGATCAGGGCCGGCGCGCCTGCGGCGATGGTCAACCAGGTGAGTCGGGTTTCGTGAGAGATGCGGTTTCGCCGGCGCGAGCGTAATTGCTGATTTGCCTGGCTGGCCACGTTGTTCTCCTAATCAGCAATCAGTAATCAAAAATGCTAGAGTCCATAATGCTGGAGTCGCCGATAAAAGGCGCTCCGGCTCAGGCCTAACGACTCGGCGGCCTTGCGCGCGTTCCCTCCATGCCGAGCGAGGGATTTTTTAATCAGGAACGCCTCCACTTCCTCGAGGCTCATTTCCTCGAGACGCGGGGAGCCGTCCGCCACGCTCGTAAGGCCGAGATCGTTCGCCTTGATTTGCGCCCCCTGCGACATGAGTACCGCCCGTTCGATGATATGATCCAGTTCGCGCACGTTGCCGGGAAATTCATGACGCATGAGGGCTTCGTGCGCCGGGGCTTCGAAGCCGGTAAGCTTTTTCCGGTAACGCTCTGCGTGCTGCCGCAGAAAGTGGGCGGCGAGTGGCGCGATGTCTTCACGCCGCTCGCGCAGAGGCGGCAGTGCAACCTCGATCGTGTTCAGACGAAAAAGCAGATCCTGGCGGAAACGTCCGGCGCGCAACTTCCTCGTGCAGATTGGAATTGGTCGCGGAAATAATGCGCACGTTCGCATGCAAGGTTCGCGATGAACCGACGCGCTCGAATTCGCCGGTCTCGATCACGCGCAGCAGCTTGGCCTGCTGACTCATGGGCAAATTCGCGATCTCGTCGAGGAAGAGCGTGCTCTCGTCGGCCAGCTCGAAGCGTCCGGCGCGATCGGTCTTGGCATCGGTGAAAGCCCCCTTCACATGGCCAAAAAGCTCACTCTCAAAAACCCCTTCCGACAAGCCCCCCATGTTGACCGTAATCATGATCTTGCTCGCGCGGGTCGAGAGTGAATGGAGCGCTTGCGCGACCAGACCCTTCCCCGTGCCGTTTTCGCCCGTGATCAAGACGTTCGCATCGGAGGGCGCGACGCGTGTAATCAATTCGATAACCGGCCGCATGCGGGGGGAGTCGGAAATGATATTCGGCATCTTGCCGCGGAGCAGTTCGTTCTTGGCTTCGAGCTGTTGACTCTTGCGGAGGGCGTTGCCGAGCGCGATCTGGGTTCGCACGATGGAGGCGAGCCGCTCGTTGTCCCATGGTTTCGTGACAAAATCACGCGCTCCGAGCTTCATTGCCTCGACCGCGAGATCGACTGTCGCCCACGCGGTCATGACGACGATGGGCAATGTTTCATCAATCGCCTGGATGCGCGGGATGACTTCAAGGCCTTCCTGTCCCGAGGTGGTATCGCGGGTGTAATTCAGGTCCATCATGAGGAGGGCATAGTTGCGCTTATCGAGCGCATTCATGACCGCGCCTAACGACGTGACGGCATCGGTCTGGTAACCCTCTCCCTTGAGCAGGATGCGCAATGCCTCGAGCACATCGGGCTGATCGTCGGCAATCAGTATGCGGCTCATGGCATAACGATGAACCGCATTTCCGGCGTGACGTCAATTCTTCGAGCGGTGAAGCGCATCCCTTCGACCCGGATGGAAGAATCGTCAGGCGCACCGTTTGCTCGCCTTGACTTTGGCGGAGCGCGGTTCTGCGGCCGCCTGAGCTCGTCGCAGGCTACATCGTGTTGAAGTGCATCGGCACGCGGACCTGCTGCGCAACAGGATGGCCGTCCTTGAGCGCGGGCGCCCAGCGCCATTTCTGGATCGCGCGGACCGCTTCGTAGGCGAAGGCGGGATTGGTCATCAGCTCGACCGCGAAATCGCTCGCCTTGCCATCGACTCCGACGGTGCAAATGATGACCACGTAGCCTTTCTCGCGTCGATCGGCTTCGAGATCCGGATAGTCTGGCCGCGCTCCCTCGAGCACTTTAGGGGGCACATCAAAGGCATTGGATTTGACGTGGACAACCGTTTTCATCGGTTTGAGCGGCGTCATTGCCCGCTCCTGGTAGTTGATGTTGGTGCAACCAGTGAGCATCAGAGTGAAGAGGCCGGCGGCCTTTGGGAATGTCGATTTCCTCCGGGTGGAGGTGAGGAGATTAGCCTTCATGTCTTGTCCCCAACTTCAACAAAACGTTAGACCCTGCGAGGCCGGACGCGCAACCGGAACGATAATTTGGAAAAGCGCGGTTCCATCGTGAGTTGGGTATCACATGATTTCTCGGTTGTGGTCCGGCCCGTTGTCGGCGAAAAAATGGCCCGGCCCGATTTTTCGCCTCAACCATGGACGTGCATTCACTTCATCTGATCATTGTTTTCGGGCTCGTAGTGCTGGTCTTTGTAGCGTTCCTGCGAGAGTGGCTTTCGCCTGATCTTGTCGCGCTCACCGCGATGGGGTTGCTGTTGGTGACTGGCATTCTCGGGACTGAGGAAACGCTGGCGGTTTTCAGCAACAGCGCGCCGATCGTGATCGGCTGCATGTTCGTGCTCAGCGCGGCGCTGGAAAGGACCGGCGCGATTGACGCCCTGGCCCGGGTCTTTCTTCGCCTGGCGGGAACGAGCGAATTGCGCGCGCTGGTCGCCCTGGCAGCTCTGACGCGTGCCCCTCTCCGCTTTTATTAACAACACGCCGGTCGTGGTCGTGTTCATGCCGGTTGTCCTCGCGCTGGCGCGCAATACGGAACTCAAGGCGTCGCGGCTTTTGATCCCGCTCTCTTATTTTTCGATCATGGGTGGAACCTGCACCCTCCTCGGGACTTCGACCAACCTGTTGGTCGATGGCGTTACGCGGCACCACGGCCAGGCGCCCTTTCGGGATCTTTGAGATCACGCCACTGGGAATCATCTATGCGATCATTGGCACCGCTTACCTGCTCTTGATCGGGCGCAAATTGCTTCCCAGGCGCGAAACTCTCGCGGCGCTGATCGGCAGTGGAATGGCGAAACAGTTTTTGATGCAGGCGGTGATCAGCCGGGAGTCGCCGCTCGTCGGCAAGACACTCCCGGAGACTCCGCTCGTGCGCTTGCGCGAGGCGCGCATTATCGACGTGCTGCGCGATGGCCAAAGGCTCGAAACGCCGTTGGACAAACTGCGCTTCGCCGCGGGCGATCTGTTGCTCCTCGAAACGCCGGTAGCCGGGGTGAAAGGAATCAAGGAAATGCCTGGGGTTGTTTTTCAACCGGAGGCGGAGATGGAGGAAGAAGGCAGCGGGCCGCGCGAAGCAGTTCTGATGGAGGGCATCATCGGGAGTCGATCCGGGTTTGTCGGCAAGACGCTGCGGGAACTCAATTTTCGACAGCGTTACGGGGTCCTGATCCTGGCGGTGCATCGGCAGGGGGAAAACTTGAAGGAGAATTTCGAGGATGTGCGGCTGGCCTTTGGCGATACGCTTCTCGTCCAGGGCCCGGCGGAAGGGATTCATCGCTTGATGCAGGAGCGCGATTTTCTGAATCTGACCGAGCCGAAGCAGCGCGCCTTTCGTCGACAAAAGGCGCCCTTGGCGATCGCAGCGATTTGTGCCGTGATGCTCCTCGCCGCGTTCAATGTCTTCTCAATCACCGTCCTCGCCCTGGTCGCCGCGATCCTCGTCGTCCTCACCAAATGCATCGATGTTGAGGAGGCTTACGAAGCGATCGAGTGGCCGCTACTGTTCATCATCTTCGGCATGCTGGCGCTCGGCCAGGCGATGGAAACGACGGGTGCGGCCCATCTCCTCGCCGAAGGGGTCACTGGCGCCTTTGGGCGATTCGGACCTGTCGGTCACGCTCTCGGTCATGTATTTCGTCGCGATGGTACTGACGGAGCTAATCAGCAATAACGCGGTCGCTGTTCTGCTCACGCCGATTGCCTTTGAAATCGCGCGCCGACCATGGGGGTCGATGCGCGGCCTTTCACGGTCGCGGTGATGTTTGGCTGCAGTGCCAGCTTCTCGACCCCGATCGGTTACCAGACTAACACCTACGTTTTCGGCGCGGGCGGCTATCGGTTCATGGATTTCCCTCGGGTCGGCGTGCCGCTCAATCTTATTCTCTGGATCACGGCAAGCGTGTTGATTCCGATCTTCTGGCCTCTTGTGGCGAAGCCATAAAACGGGTGATTTGATAACAAAACGCCCGGCCGGAAATGCCGGCCGGGCGAGATGAGTGCGGAAGCTATTCCTTATTGGGACAGCCAGCTATCTGAGCTGGTGTCGCGGTCGGCGAATCGACGATCATAGGTCTCGACTAACCCGATGCCGGTGCTATCGCCAACTCCGCTTAGGATTGCGGTGTATAAGCCGGCCGGCAGGATCTCATAGAGCGCGGCTTCGTTTGGGTCGCTCGGCGCCAGGTCATTGTCGCTGATCGTCTGCATGTTGGGGTTGTCCATCCAGTTGTCGTTGGAATCGATCACGTCACCGTCGCTGTTGTGCAGCTCGAGGAACGGATCGGCCAGCGGATCGGTCACCCCGAAATCGGCGAGAGACGGCCCGATGCCGCGCACGATCACCTGCGAGAAACCACCGCCTCCTCCGCCCAGGATAAAGCCGCCGATCATAACATTCTCACCCGTCTCGACAAAGCCGCGGGTGCTGATATTGGCGAGCTTGGAATCGGCCGTGCCGCTATCGACATCGTAGGCTTCGACCAGGCCCACGCCGGTGGTGTCGGCCAGGCCGCGCACGATTACGGTATAGGCGCCGGGATCGAGTGTCGCCACGATGGCCGATTCGAGATCGTCCGTCGGGGCAAGATTATTGTCGGTCAACACCATTTGGTCTTCCGAACTGTTCTCCATCCAATTGTCGTTGCTTGCGATGACTGCACCGGTCGAATCATGCAACTCGAGGGTTGGGTCGGCTAGCACCCCAGTCACTCCGGAGAGTGCCAGGGAAGGCCCAATCGCACGGAGGACGACCTGGATGGGGTCGTTGCCGCTAATAATAATGCCGCCGATGAGGGCATTCTCGCCGATGCCGACGTTGGCCCGGGTAGAGATATTCTGCGGTTGAGCGGGTGCCTGCACCGACACTGGCAGCGCGTCGAGCTGGAAATCGATTTGCTGGACGCTGAGGTTGAGACTGCCGGGTTCGGCCACGAGCGGCTGGTTCCCGCTGGCGCCAAAGTCCAGGGTCAGGGTTCCCGTGAAATCTCCCGCGGTCGGCGCGGGGAAAGGGAACGGCATTTCGGCAGCCCCTTCATAGAGATGCAAGCCCGTTTCGATTGTGCCATCGATTTCCGGGATGGGGACGCCCGATACCGTTCCTGTAAGCGTGTAGGTAACCGGAACGTCGGTGTTGAGGTCAGCTGCGAATTTGTAGGCGACAGAAAATTTCTCGCCCATTTCCGCGGAATACGTGCCACTGACCGCGATGGTCGCCACATTGCCCTCGGCGGGAGTGACGGTGACATCGCCAGTAAGATGAATCAAGCCTCCGACCACGACCGTATCGACCATGATCGTATTATCCAAAAAGTTCCCGGGCGGCGTGTAGCTCGGGCTTCCGTCGTCGAGGGTGAGCATGCCAGCCGTTGCCGGACTGGCCGGTGAGAGAATCGCGGCGATTGCGGCGATAAGCGCGGATATCGTTGTTTTTTTCATGATGGGATAAGTAATGCTTCAGGGAGTTGTTCTGATTTTTCTGTGAATAACGTCAAATACTATTCGGCGCCCGGCGCATTCATGGACGCCCCGCCAATTTCGCCCAGTGGCGATTCCTTTGGTGGCCCAATCAGTGCTCTCTTTAGATTCCATGAGAACGTTTCTGCTCCTGGTTTTGACGGTCACAGCGCTATATGTCTGGCAGAAGCAGGGTAACGATGCGGTCACCGCAACCAAGCGGAGACCGCAAACGTCAGTAGTCGCGACCCCGACCGCTCCACGGCCGGTATCAGAACACGATTGGGCGAAGCATTCGCTTGATCGCGCGCACGAGGTCGCGAATCAGGTAAGGGAGACAGGCCAGCAGAACGAGAGGCCGTGAGGCGAGGCTAAAAATTTGCTACCGGAATGTCCGTGGTGCCGGGTAGCCGCGGATCAAGCCTTTTGCATCCGCCTGTAGACCCTTTGCTCGGCGAAGCGGGGAAGAAAAACATCGCTCGCGGGAAACTCTTCCTGTAAGCCGCACGCAGATGCCCGCGTTTCCCGGAGGGCATCTACAAGCAGGCGCAAGATTCCGACTGTTCCCTCAATCGAGGTGATAGGTTTCGATCAGACCGATTCCGGTGGGCGATTTCTCCGCGAACGATCGCCGTGTAAGGACCCGGGGATTCGGGGGCGTCGGTCACGGGTCGGGCGAATTCTCACGTCCCTGTCATCGTCACTAATGTTTCTGCCACGCTGAAGTTTTTTTATGGTGTCCGCTTATCGTGCGGTGTCGGACGACAAACCAAAATCGGGCAACCAACTTCTCATCATGAAATCCATCCTTTACGCTTCGCTCGCAACATCTCTGTTCTCATTTTTGGCCTGCCAGGCGCAGGAAGTCCCGAACGACCAACAAGCCGCAGCCATCCAGGCGGCTTTGCAAAAAATCGATCCCGCAGTCACAGCAGAACAATTCGATTGCGTGTTGGCCGATCTCAATAGTGATGGTCACGCGGACGCGCTCGCGCTGATGAATGGAAAGAGTGGCTACTGCGGCTCGGGTGGATGCACGCTCTTCGTTTTGCAGGCCGCTGATAACGGCTTCGCAAAAATCGGCGCTGTGAAAGTCGTAAACGCTCCGATCTATCTGCGCGCCACGAGTCATCACGGACTACGCGATCTGCTCGTCCAAGTCCGCGGGGGCGGCGCAATTCCCGGATTCGCGGCGCTCGAGTTCGATGGCCAGAGTTATCCCCCTGGCCCGGGTAAAGCCTCTGCTACGGTTGAGTCAACGGATAAGGTCCTCTTTGCCGACGTTTCCACCGGCGCCTTTGATCAGACTCTGGATTTGTTTGGCATCTCCTTTCATGTCACGAGCGACAACACCAATCGGTCGAATTCCGTCGCCATCACTCCTGCTGGATTGGAAAGGGACAACAGCCCTATCACGGTCAAGATCAATGGCGTCGTGACTGGTGCCGAAGTGGCCGACCTCAACGCCGACAGCTCGCCGGAGGTGTATGTCTACGTCAGAGCGACGGACGGCAGCAACGTCGGCTCCCTCGTTGCATATGCCGCCAACAACAAGAAGTCACTCACTCAGATTTATCTGCCCGAGCTCTCGGAGAACAAGAAAAACACCGTGGGCTATCGCGGCGGCGACGAGTTTGCGGTCATTGAGCTCACCTTCGCTCGGCGCTTCCCCATCTATCCGGAAGACAAGAGCATCGCCGCGCCAACCGGTCGCACGCGCCAGTTGCAATATAAACTGAAGGCGGGCGAGGCGGGCTGGATTCTCCGGCTCGACAAGTCTTTGGAATATTGAGTTTCAGAGATCAGAAGTCAGGTTGGAGCGGGTTGCGGGCCTAGGCTCAGACCTGGCGTCGAACTGGGAGGAGATCTTCAAGAAATTCAGATTGCACAAGAGATTCAGTTTGCTCTGGTTACTCGGATGAAGAGCATCCGCCTGCTGTTCTTGTTGGCCATTCCGTTTGTCCTCTGCTCGACGATCTGCGTCGCTGCCGATGATGCGGAACCCAAACCGGGCTATAGTTTGGGATTCAGCAAAGGGCGCGAAGACGGGTGGAGTGGCCGTTCCCGCACGCCAGATCGGCATCAGGCGCTCTACTCCGAGGCGGATCGCGCCGAATTCTTTCGCGGTTACGAAGCGGGTTACAACGAGGGGATCAAGGCCGAGGCAACTGGTTCCTACGGAAAGCCGCTCACGGCGGTGAAGGGAAGCGGGAAGGTCACGATCAAGGAGGGCAGCCGCATGGCGGCGGTCTGTTCCACGGTCTCTCCCAATGTCGAGGAGACCAAGTTTATCACCGAGCAGCAGGAGGTTGTCGTCAAGTCGCGGGGAAATCACGGTCCCGCCACGGTCCAACTCTTCGAAGCGCAAAGCGGGGAGGAAAAGGGCCGCGTCATGGCGTATGAAATCCGGGGTGGCAAACCCGCCTGGGCCGCCGGCATGGGGGAGTAGGTCGCGATTTTCCGTAAGCGGATCATGAGGCGTCACCTTCCCCTGATCCCCACGGCTATTTACGTTGTGCTATTTGTCCTGGCCGTCATTCCCATCTTTACCGGGAACGATGCCTTGTCGGGCATCTTTGCCATCCTCTTATCCGCGCCGTGGAGCAGTCTGCTCGGAAAACTCCTGCCGGGAACAGGGAGCGGTAACTTTGTTCTGGGAGTGGGCCTGACAGTCATCGGAGCGGCCCTCAACGCCAGCCTGATCTATTTCCTGTCGCGTGGATTCTGCGGAGACTTCCCCGTTAGCTTTTCCTTTGGCGGAGTTCCAACGGATCGCTGCGCTCACTTGAAGTGGATGCGCCGCAGCTCGCCGCGCGCGTATTTGACCTCGCGCCACTGATTGTTTCTGTTCCTGGCCAGGGAGACGACGTGCCGGATGGCGAGCAGATCGTCATCCATCAGTCCCTCCTCGGTCACGGTGACGTTGACTTCCGAAGGGCTTTCCATCCGGTCGTAAACCGTGGATACCGCGTTGATCATGCCCGCCAGATCCGGATCGAGAACGAGGATAGTGATCGCCACCGGGCTTTTAGCGAGGTCGGTCGGAAACTTGGCCTGACGCTCAAGCAAGGGCGCATGGTCGCGTTTCTCGATTGAAATCTTGCTCCAGGCTTTGTCCAGGTTGGAGGAGGGACCGGATTTTTCTTCCGCCCGCGCCTGGCAGGCGGTAGCGAGGGCGCAGGCAACGGCGATCGGCAGCCATAGCAATCTCATGAGCCCGATGCTATGCGGCGCTCTCCGAAGCTGAAACATCAAAGAGTCAGCGGCAGAATCATTCGCCGGAGGCGGCTACGCTGGTCGAGCCTGTTACCGCTAGTCAAGGTGGTAGGCCTCGACCAGACCGATGCCGGTGGTGCCGCCGACGCCCGAGACGATCGCGGTGTAACTGCCAGAAGCGAGGGTGGCGAGAATGGCTGATTCGAGATCGTCGTTGGGTGCAAGTCCGGTGGCTTCGATCGCGCCCTGCTGGGTCGATTTCCAGTTGTCGTTCGACATCACGAGTGCGCCGTTGCCATCGCGCAGTTCGATCGCCGGATCGGGCAAAGGATTGGGTACGCCGAAATCGCCTAACGACGGACCGATCGCGCGCAGCAGGATAGAACCGTCGGGCGCCTCGTCGGGACCGACGATGATGCCGCCGATCATGACGTTGTCGCCTGTCTCGATCAGGCCGCGGGTGCTGATGTTGGCCAGGACGGAGTCGACGCCCGAGGAAAGGTCGTAAGCTTCGACCAACCCGACCCCCGTGCCGCCGTTCACTCCGCGCAGGATGGCGGTATAGGCGCCTGGGTCGAGGGTGGCGAGGATGGCTGACTCGAGGTCTTCGCTTGGCGCGAGACCGGTGGCCATGATCTCGGCTTCCTGGTCGTCGCGCCAGTTGTTGTTCGTCACCACCGTGGCGCCGTCGGGGTAATGCAGTTCCAGAATGGGATTAGCCAGGGGATCGGAGACACCGAAGTCGCCTAACGATGGTCCGATCGCCCTCACAATCACTTCCTTCGCTTCGGTCCCGTCGATGATCAAGCCGCCGATGAGCACGTTGTCGCCCTCCTGCACACGCAGCCGGGTAGAAATGTTGAGGAACTGGCTCAGCGGAGGCACCACCTCACTCGCCATCGAAAACTCCGAGGTGTTCCCCGCCGGATCGGTCGCCGTCCCGGTGATGAAGCGGCCTCGGCTGCTCGGATCGAGCGGGAAACTGAAATCGGCCGCGCTTTGTGCATTCGTGTGGACGTCGAGGGAACCGAGCCAGGTTTCGCCTTCGCCGTAGCCGGAGGCATCGGCCTCGCTGTTGCTATAGAAATCGAGCACGTAATCCGTGTTCGGATTGCTCGTTAGGCTACCCTCGACCGATCGATTTTGCCCGTCGATCGCGATCCGGCTAATCACCGGATAATTCTGCAGGTTGTTCGCGCCAACATCACTGTCGGGGAAGTCATTCGCAGTCACCCCGGTCGAAGGGTCTTCGGTGCCGCCGACGAGGTTAATTCCGATCCCCAGATTCCCGAAGATCGAGTTACCAAAGATGTTGTTGCCAGTGCTGCTGGAGGTCACGGCGATGCCGCCATTCCCGCCGTTGAACGCGATCACATTGCCCGAGCCAGTCGGACCGCCAATGATCGTGCCCGAGCCACCGCCGAGCAGAATGCCCGCGCCAAAAAAATCGAGCCCGGCCGTGCCGGTCGCATCGGTCCCGATGAGGTTGCCTTGGATGAGATTGCCGGTCGACGCGGCTCCGCTGATCTCGATGTTGTTGAGGTTGCCGGAGATGAGATTGCCCTCGCTGGGCACTGCTCCGCCGATCAAGTTGTTGGGCGATTCCTCGGCGCGCACTCCCGCCAGGTCGTCCGAGCCGATATCGACCAAGCCGGTCGCGTCGGTCCCGATATAATTGCCCTGCACCATGTTGCCGGTCGAACCATTAGTGATGAGCACGCCGGTGGTATTGGCGGAAATGACGTTGCGCGCGCCCGTGGTCGTGCCGCCGATAAGATTATCGTTCTCAGCGTCGATCAGGACGCCCACCTCGCCGTTAGGCAAAGCCGCCGTGCCAGTCGCGTCCGTGCCAATGTAATTGCCCTGCACCAGATTATCGAAGGAATCGGTCGCGAAGCCGGAAAACCCGATGGCGACTCCGCTTGTGGCATTTCCCGAAAGAAGGTTTCCTGCGCCCGGCTCGGTCCCGCCGATCAGATTGCCCGTCGAGCCAAGGTAAATCAGGACGCCTTCGCGATCGTTGGGGAGAGCGAGAGTGCCGGTCTTATCCGTGCCGATGTAATTTCCCGAGACTTGGTTGCTCTGTGCGTCATACAACAGGACTCCGCTCAGCGCGTTGCCCGCGAGAATATTGCGCGCCTGCGCGGTCATTCCGCCGATGAGGTTGGTATCGGACGAGACCAGCGCGACAGCATAGCCTATGTTGCCGAGACTTACCGTGCCAGTAGCGTCGGTCCCGATGAAATTTCCCTCGACGAGATTGTCGTTGGCGCCTTCGATCGTCACTGCGGAGAGCGTGAATCGGTTGATCACCAGCCCGCGAATGACGCAACCGCCGGCGACGACGTGGAGCCCGCGCGAACTGCCGCCGGCGCTGGCTCCGTTCAACTCGATCTGAAGTACGGCGTCGTTGCCTACGGCCAGGGTGTTTTCAGACGCGCCCGGCTGG
Source organism: uncultured Verrucomicrobiae bacterium (assembly GCA_963720895.1). Classification (GTDB taxonomy): domain Bacteria; phylum Verrucomicrobiota; class Verrucomicrobiia; order Chthoniobacterales; family UBA10450; genus Palsa-1392. Next base: position 97,133 of record CAVRGZ010000002.1, on the reverse strand, counting down.
GTGTAGCCATCAATCGTGACCGTATCGGTAATGTTGGGCAAAGCGCTGGTGGGCGAGATGGTCTGCACACCGGCGGTCGGGATATTGAACTCGATCCTGTCGGCGCCGGGATTGGCATTGGCCGCGGTTATGGCTTCGCGCAACGTGCAGCCAGGCGCGGCGCAAGTGCCGTCGCCAGGATCGACTGTGTTGTCGACCACGAAGGTATCGGCCGCAGCGCTCGCAACCAGGGTGAGGATTAGGTTAAGAGTGACGAGGGTCGTTTTCATAAGCGTGAGTCTTCTTCGGTTATACGCCGGCCGTCGAACCGTTCCCATGGCGGAACCGCCCCGCTTTCCTCGGCGCGACCCGATTTTTCGGAAAGCGCCGAGGCGGGTCAAACCTTTTCGGGCCAACCCGCACTTAGTCCAAGTGGTAAGCCTCGACGAGGCCGACACCGCTCGTGCCGCCAACGCCCGAGACGATCGCGGTGTAGTTTCCGGAGGCGAGTGAGGCAAGAATGGCCGACTCCAGGTCATCGTTAGGCGCGAGGCCGGTCGCTTCGATCACGGCCTGCTGGGTTGATTTCCAATCGTTGTTGGAAGCGATGAGCGCACCGTTTTCGTTGCGCAATTCCAGCATTGGATCTGCCAGCGGGTTGCTGATCCCAAAGTCTGCCAATGATGGTCCGATTGCCCGCAGCAAGATCGAACCGTCAGGTGCCTCGTCGGGACCGACAATGATCCCGCCGATCATGACCGTATCGCCTGTCTCGACCAATCCGCGGGTGCTGATGTTGGCTAGCGACGAGTCTACCGATTGATTGAGATCGTAGGTCTCGACCAGTCCGACGCCCGTGCCTCCATTGACTCCCCGGACGATGGCGGTGTAAGCGCCCGGATCGAGAGTGACGAGGATGGCCGACTCCAGGTCGTCGCTCGGAGCGAGGCCCGTGGCCATGATCTCGGCCTCCTGGTCGTCGCGCCAGTTGTTGTTCGTCAGGATGGTGGTGTCGCCGGGGTAATGCAGTTCGAGAGTGGGGTTGGCCAGCGGACCGGCCACGCCGAAGTCGCCTAACGACGGCCCGATCGCCCGAACGATGACTTGTTTCGCCTCCGTCCCATCCACAATGAACCCACCGATAAGGACGTTGTCACCCGTCTGTACGCCCAACCGGGTCGAGATGTTGAGAAAGCGGCTCAGCGGTGGCACGGCTTGGCTCGCGAGCGAGAACTCGGAAGTGTTGCCGGCGGGATCGGTCGCGGTCGCGGTGATGAAGCGGCCCCGGCTGCTCGGATCGAGCAGGAAACTGAAATCGGCCGCGCTTTGTGCATTCGTGTGGACGTCGAGGGAACCGAGCCAGGTTTCGCCTTCGCCGTAGCCGGAGGCATCGGCCTCGCTGTTGCTATAGAAATCGAGCACGTAATCCGTGTTCGGATTGCTCGTTAGGCTACCCTCGACCGATCGATCTTGCCCGTCGATCGCGATCCGGCTAATCACCGGATAATTCTGCAGGTTGTTCGCGCCAACGTCACTGTCGGGGAAGTCATTCGCGGTGACTCCGTTGGCGTCTTCCATCCCGCCGATCAGATTGATCCCAATCCCTTCGTTGGCGAAAATCGAGTTGCCAAAAATGTTGTTGCCGGTGCTGGCAGCGGCGACGGCCACACCTCCTCCGCCACCATTGAAGGCAATGATGTTTCCTGATCCGGCGGGGCCGCCGATGATGGTGCCTGAGCCGCCAGCGAGAAGAATCCCCGGGCCGAAGAAGTCCAGCCCGGCGCTACCGGTGGCATCGGTACCGATGAAATTGCCCTGGATCAGATTGCCGGTTGAGCCGGCGGAGGCGATCTCGACATTGGCGAAGTTGCCCGAAATTAAATTTCCCGCCCCGGGAACCGCACCGCCGATCAGGTTGCCCGGCGAATTATCGATCATTACCCCTTCGAGATCGTCCGACCCGAGATCAACCATGCCGGTTACATCGGTGCCGATGTAATTGCCCTGCACGACATTGCCGGTGGCGCCATTGGCGATCAGCACTCCGGTGCTGTTAGCGGCAATAATGTTGCGCGCGCCCGCGGTCGTGCCGCCGATGGTGTTGTTTGAAGAATCGTCGATTTCGACCCCCCGCTCACCGTTGCGCAGGGAAGCCGTTCCGGTTACGTCGGTGCCGATGTAGTTTCCCAAGACCAGATTGTCGGTCGAGCCCGTCTTAATGAAGACGCCGGCGCCCTCATTTCCCGCGATGACATTGCGCGCGCTGGCGGTCGTGCCACCGATGGTGTTGTCGTGAGATCCTGCCACCACCACTCCATGGAAACCGTTTTCCAACCCGATGGTGCCGCTGATGTCTGTGCCGATGAAGTTGCCCTCGACTAGAGTGTCGCTAGACACACCAAATAAGCTGTCGATAAAGATGCCGGCGCCCCCATTGCCTGAAATTAGATTTCGCGCCGCCGGAAGAAGGCCTCCCACCAAACTGCCGGTAGCGCCCCCGAAAATGTGTATGCCGGCGCTGAAATTGCCCAGGTCGGCGGTGCCCGCCGCATTCGTGCCGATGAAATTACCTTCGATGACAAGATTGTTATCGCGCGCATCGATGCCCACCAGGCCGGAACGGTTGATCACCAGGCCGCGGATGACGCAGTCAGGCGCGAAAAACCTGAAGACGGCCGCCGTGCTGCTTGTTCCGTTCAACTCGATTAACAGCACCGCGTTCTCGCCTCCTGGCAGTGTATTTTCCGACGCGCCCGGCTGCGTGTAGCCGTCAATCGTGAGCGTTTCGCTGATCGTAGGCAGATTGCTCGTAGGCGAGATGGTATGAAGGACGGAGCCGGGAATATTGAACGCGATAATATCCGCGCCGGGATTCGCGTTCGCGGCGGTAATTGCCTCGCGCAGGGTACAGGCCACATTGCAGATGCCGTCGCCAGGATCAGCCGTGTTTGTGACCGTGAAGGTATCGGCCGCCGCTCTCAGCGCAAAGGTCACGAAGAGCAAGGGGCAGATAAGGATCGTTTTCATGAACGTTATTTTCCTTTCAGTCTGTGCCCGGATCTCGAGCCGATCACTCTTTTGTTCGGAAGCGCCTCGCGTTTCCTCGCGCAGTGGCGATTTTTTCGGAAAACGCGGGCCGCAGTCAAGCTTTTTCCCGGCAGTTGCGCGCGACTGGTCGCGGAGTCAGCTTCGCGGATGAATGTGCTCCTTTTTCGCTTCGCGGCGGCACTTTGCTTTTCCGGGGTGGCGCTAGGGGCGTTCGGCGCGCACGCCCTCAAGGGAACGCTGCAAGCAAACGACACGACTGAAATCTGGAAGACGGCGGTCCTCTACCATCTTATCCACGCGCTCGCGCTGCTCGTCCTCGCCGTTCTGCCCACCGCGAGTCGCTTCGCCTCGAACCTCTTCATCGCCGGGATCGTGTTTTTCAGCGGCAGTCTTTACCTGCTCGCCCTAACGAATGTAAAATGGCTCGGCGCGATCACTCCGCTGGGCGGCCTTTGTTTTCTTGCCGGCTGGTTCTGTCTCGTGATTTGGCCACCGCGTTAAGCGATCTCTTCTCTCCTGCTCGTGCTCGACCCGTTCGATTACGATTAAGTTTACGATCACGAGCATGAGCATGAGCATGAGCATGAATGGGCATGGGAGATGGCTTGTCGGCACGCGACTCGCTCTGCTATCTTTCCCTAACGAATGCTGGCCTTGGCTGACGCCCAACGATCGGTCGCGACGATCGCGGTTTTCATCGTGACCTTCCTGGTCACGCTTGCGCTCGGGCGCCTCCTGAAGCGGCGCGCCGGCGTCCCGTTCGGGATTTTTTTCAGCTCTTTGCCCTCACCCTCGGCTTCTACGCCGCGGCCTGGGTTTACGGGCTCGATCTGCATTGGCGTAATCATCTGGGCGCGGCCCTCGTCCTCCTGAGCGCGGCGGTGGTGATCGCGCTGGTCGATCGCTATCTCTGGGATCTTTATTTCGAACAGCGTCGCCAGACGGTCATCCCCAAGTTTCTCCGCGAACTAGTCGCGCTCGTCATTTTCCTGATCGCGCTCCTCCTTGTCTTGAGCTTCGGCTACCATGCGGAAACGCAATTGCGCGGCCTCCTCGCGACTTCCGGCGCAGCCGCCATCATCCTCGCTTTTGCCACCCAGAATCTTCTCGGTGGGGTCATTGCCGGGCATGTCGCTGCAAATCAACAAGCCCTATAAAGTGGGCGATTGGCTCCAGGTCGACGAACGCTTTGCCGAGGTCATGGAGATCAACTGGCGCTCGACCCGCCTCCGGACGAACGACGCGATTTACCTCGATATCCCGAACAATGAGATCGTCCGACAGACGATCGTCAATCTTCATTATCCGCAGCAATTGCACGCGATGCGGATTGTGGTCGGGGTCGAATACAACGCCCCTCCGAACAAGGTGAAGGACGCTCTCATGCAAGCGACGCTGCACGCGGAGGGAGTGCAAAAAACACCGGAGCCCAAAGTTTTCCTGAAAGACTTTGGCGATTTCGCGATCAGCTATGAGATCAAGTTCTGGATGCTCGATCACCAGGATTACAACAACGTCTGCGACGCGATCCGGACCAATATCTGGTACAAGTTCAAGCGACAGAGGATCACCATCCCTTTCCCGATTCGCACTCTCGAAATCAACCGTAAGCGGGCGATAAAGCCGCACGAGGAACACAACCAGACGAAGGCAATTCTCGAAGGCGAACCGCTCTTCGACTGTCTGACGAGCGACCAGCTCGATCATCTCATCCGCGGATCGCGCACCGTCCGCTTCGGTCGGGGCGAAAAGCTGATCGAGCAGGGAGCTGAGGGAGCGTCGATGTTTGTCCTGCTGCATGGCGCAGCGGCGGTTTCGGTTTCTCAGAACGGCAGCATGATCCGGGTCGGTTCCCTCCATATGGGGGATTGCTTTGGTGAAATGTCGCTTCTCACCGGGGAAAAACGGACGGCAACGGTGGCCGCGGAACAAGATTGCGAAGTGATTGAAATCTCCAAGCCGGCGATGGCGGCAGTTCTCCGGGACGCGCCTGACGTCGTAACGCAACTGAGCGATCTGCTCGCGACCCGCAAGATGGAGACAGAGGGGCTGTTGAAGGACGCCGGTCAAACCATGGCCGAGGAAAAAAAAGCCCGGGAATATCGGGCCACGTTCCTCCGCCGGTTACGCTCGGTTTTCGAACTCTAGCCCGGCAGAATGTGGGAGCCGTGACGGGTCGCGGCGCGTTGGCTGATCAGGGCTACAAAGGCCCGTCCCACATTGCGGTTGCCACCCGGGCAAATCCCTTTAATATCCTGCCTTCCCGTTCCAGGACCCATTTATGACTCTTCTCGCTTTCTCTTTCCTCACTTCCGGCGTCACGCTTTCCATGCTCTGCGCAGGCGCGGGCCTTGTTTTTGCCTTTTTCCTTATTTTTTCGGTGATCAAGGCCTCTCCCGGGAACGCCCGGATGCAGGAAATCGCGGGCGCCATTCAGGAGGGCGCGAAAGCCTATCTCAACCGGCAGGTCATTACGATTAGCGCGATCGCCATCGTCATTTTCATTCTGCTCTTCATTTGGAAGGACCACCCTACCGCGTTCGGTTTTCTGGTCGGCGCGGTCTGCTCGCTCTCGGCTGGGTTTATCGGAATGCGAATCGCGGTTCTGGCCAATACCCGCACGACGCAGGCGGCGACCAAATCGCGAACGGCTGCGATGCGGGTCGCTTTCAATGGCGGTGCTGTCACGGGATTGCTGGTTGTCGGTTTGGCGCTCCTCTCGGTCGGAATCTTCTACACCGTCGCCGGTAAAATGATCGGCCACGAACCTGCCGTGCGCAGCCTCATCGGCCTGGCGCTGGGCGCGAGCTTGATCAGTGTCTTCGCGCGACTCGGTGGCGGCATTTACACCAAAGCCGCGGACGTCGGCGCGGACCTGGTCGGCAAAATCGAAAGCGGCCTGGAAGAAGACGATCCGCGCAATCCGGCCACGATCGCGGATAACGTGGGCGACAATGTCGGCGATTGCGCAGGCATGGCGGCGGACGTTTTCGAGACCTACGCGGTCAGTTTGATCGGTGCGATTCTGGTCGGCGCCTTGACTCTGGCGACGACGCCGGCAGCGATCATTTATCCCTTTGTCCTCGGCGGCATCTCGGTCCTCGGCGCGATTTGCGGCATCATCTTTGTCAACGTGAGCCGGCGGCAAACCCGGCAACACGCTGATGGGCGGAGTCATGACCAGCGCGATCGTCTCGGCCGTTCTCTTCTGGCCGGCGACGCACAGCCTTTTTCCGGATGGCGTCATGATCGCCGACGCGCTGCGGTCCGCCAACGATCTCTATTTCGCCTCGCTCGTCGGCCTGCTCATGACCGGCATCGTGGTCGTGATCACCAATTATTACACGTCGATGAGTTACGGCCCGGTGCGCAAGATCGCCAAGGCTTCAGAAACCGGGCACGCGACCAACATCATCGCCGGCCTTGCCATCGGACAACACGCGACCGCGCTGCCGGTTGGTTTTATTGGGCTCGCGATCTTGTTCAGCTTTCATTTCGCAGGTCTTTACGGCATCGCGATCGCAGTCATGAGCATGCTCTCGATGGCCGGTATCATTATCTCGCTCGATGCCTTTGGTCCGATCACGGATAACGCCGGCGGCATCGCGGTAATGAGTAACCTGCCGAAGGAAGTGCGCGGCGTGACGGACGATCTCGACGCCGTCGGCAATACGATGAAAGCGGTCACGAAAGGCTATGCGATCGCTTCGGCTGGTCTTGCCGCCCTGGTGCTTTTCGGTTCTTACGTCGAAGAACTGCGCGCCCACGTCGCCGCCGCGGGACACGTTTTCAATTTCCAGTTCTCACTCACCGAACCCAAGGTCATCATCGGTCTCTTTATTGGCGGCCTCTTGCCGTTCATTTTCACCGCATTCAGCATGGACGCGGTCGGCAAAGCCGCCGGCGCGGTGGTGCGCGAAGTGCGGCGGCAGTTGACCGCGAAACCGGGCATCCTGCGTGGCGAAGACAAGCCTGATTACGGCACCTGCGTCGATATCGTGACGAAGGCGGCTTTGCGCGAGATGATCATTCCGGCGCTCCTGCCGGTGGCTTTCGTGGTGGCGGTTGCAGTCATCAAGCCGCTCGGACCCGTGGTGCTCGGCGGTTTGCTCGTCGGGACGATCGTGACCGGTTTGTTCGTCGCGATCGCGATGACCTCGAGCGGCGGGGCTTGGGACAATGCGAAGAAATTTATCGAGGAAGGCAATCTCGGCGGCAAAGGCTCCTTTGCTCACGCCGCCTCCGTCACCGGTGACACCGTGGGCGATCCTTACAAGGACACCGCCGGTCCCGCGATCAATCCCATGATCAAGGTGGTCAATATCGTTGCCATTCTCATTATCCCGATTTTCTTTTGAGAGCTGTGTGCTGCGAAAGCGCGGGGTCAGGTGTTTCGCGCTCCTATCGCGCGCAGGCGACGCGTTTGCCTAACGAGGAAAATTATGAAGAAAGCTGATTTTCAACTGGTTCCCGCGCCCGCGGCGCGAAATCGCGGCCGAGGTTGATCCGGGCGCAAGCCCCTTCAAGATCGTGATTGATCCGCAAATGCGTCTGCAACTGCGGCGCGCGCTGATCGAGCTGATCGACAACCACGATGAAGCGTTGGCGGCTCATTATTCCGACGGCAAACTGACGCTCGAATCCTACAAAGAATACATCGAGGTCTTCGCGCGGAGCCTGAAAGAAACGATGGAGAGCCCGGAAGGGGTCTCCTATTTATTGCGCGCGGTCGGCTTCGACGTCCCGCCGGAAAAGGTCAATCTCCGCCCGGAATTACGCTGGAAGCCAGACGGCCTCGCCTGACGACGGTGAAGAGGCGGCCGTGTCGGTCGCCATCCCGCAATCGACTTTTTCACACCACCGGAAAGCGCAAGTTGCAATTGCGAGGTCCCTCGCCGTCTCCGCGACTCGGTATGACAGGCTTTCGCTCCCTTCCACATTCTTCTCCGCTAAGCGCAACGACCTCCGACAATTCCACTTGTCTCCGCGCGTTCCGTCGGTGAAGAATCGGCTCTTTCAAAAAATCCATGCCTACTGTCTTGCTGATCGAAGATGATGCCGAAAGCCGTCGGGCGACCGCGGAACTTTTCACCCGGGAGGAGTGGACGATTTTTGAAGCGGGCGATGGCGAGGCCGGGATCAGCCTTGCCTTGGAACATCGCCCAGAACTGATCCTTTGCGATTTGCTCATGCCGAAAGCCAATGGCTTTCAGGTCTGCCGCTCGATCCGCCAGCATTTGCGGCGCAGCAGAATCATCATCGTATCGGGCCGCGATTATGGGGTCGATCGCACGAGCGCGATTGAGGCTGGTGCCGATGAATACCTCGTTAAACCGATCTCCTGGGAAATTCTGCGCGAAGTGATCGAGCGGGTGTTGCCGGCAGTCGGCGACGGCCCGCCGCCGACCGGACCGTTGCCGGAGTTCACGCCGCCCTCGACCCGCTTGCGATTCTGGGGCGTTCGCGGTTCGATTCCCGTTCCCGGGTCATCTACTGTTGGCTACGGTGGAAATACCAGCTGCGTCGAAGTGCGGGCGGACGGCGAGATCATTGTCCTCGACGCCGGCTCTGGGATGCGCGCGCTGGGTATCGCACTCGAAGAGGAATTTGGCACCCGGCCAATCAAGCTGACGCTTCTTATTTCGCATACCCATTGGGACCACATCCAGGGCCTGCCGTTTTTCCTTCCGGCCTACAACGAGAAAAACTCGCTTCGTCTTCTCGGTTACGAAGGAGCGCGGGCCGGTCTCGCCACCATTCTCGCCAGCCAAATGGAGACTTCGGTTTTCCCCGTTAGTCTGCGCGATATGCCGAGCGCGATAGAGATCGAGGAATTGCGGGAGATGGAATTCAAGATCGGTAAGGTGCGAGTCGAGGCGCGCTTTGTTAATCACCCTGGTATCTGCGTCGGGTATCGTCTTAATACGACCAATGGATCGATTGCCTATCTGCCCGACAACGAACCGTATGAAGTGCTAAAGTCCAGTCTTGCCACTCGTGATAAGTCCGAGCGCGAGAAGGCACAAGCCTACGCCGCGTCCGCCCGTGCCAAGCTGGTCGATTTCCTACGAAAAGCGGATGTCCTGATCATTGATTCACAGTACACCGACGAAGAGTATGAGAAGAAAGTTGGCTGGGGGCATGGTTCACTCAGTAGCGTCGTCTCGCTCGCTCTCGACGCGGAGGCGCGCAAACTCTTCCTCTTCCATCATGATCCGGGTCGCGACGACAAGGCGGTAGACGCCATGGTCGAAGCAGCCCGCATGCTCGTGCTCGAAAGTGGTAAGCCGATGGAAGTCGACGCCGCTCGCGAAGGTGCGGAAGTATGGCTGGGTGCGAAAGTCTGACATTGGAGCGGCGGTCCATCGCCGCCAAACAACGCTCATAGTAAAAGGAAGCCGGCGTTCTGAGAGCGCCACGAGAGCAGTCCTAGCTCTTCAACTGCGCAAAGCCGTGGCAAAGCGGACTAACTCCGCCGCAACCTGCTCAATACGCCCCGTGACTTTGGCATCGATCACGGTATCATCGTCAAACGCGTCGCTCGTCGCAAAAACAAAACGCGGAATCACCACACAGCGGAAATCAAGCATCAGACTGTTGGCATACGCCATGACTGACATGTAGCTGCCCATTCCGCCCGCTGCGCAGAGAAAGCCAACAATTTTGTCCTTCCAGGCGTTCCCCGTGAGCTCGATCATGTTCTTGGCTGACGCACTTACATCATAATTGTAAACTGGCGCGGCCACGATCACGCCATCTGCCTTGGCGACTGCCGCGCTGAGCTTCTTCGCCGCGGGATGGGCATAGCAGGCGTCCGCGTCGCATAATGGCAAATCCATCTCGGCAAGGTCGAGCCAACTGCAGTTGGTTTTGATTTTTTGCAGATAACGAAACGCAATTCGGCCCATCTTGCGGCTCTTACTCGCAGGATTTCCGCTCGAGCTGACGACGAGGTATTGCGGCATGGACAAAGATGGCACAGTTAGGCTTTTGCGGCGATCAAGGCGCTTTTTTTCGACATCTGTTAAAGCCAGCGTCGCTTTTTGAAAAAAATTAACTGACCAATCGCCACAACGAGCATAAGAAGCAGGCAACCACCGTAACCCCAGCGCTTGGACAACTCCGGCATGTTCTGAAAATTCATTCCATAGACTCCGGCGATGAATGTCAGGGGAATGAAAATTGAAGTAACAACCGTCAGGACACGCATGATATCGTTAGTCCGAAGGCCGATGCTTGAAATGTGGATTTCGGTCAATCCGGAAAGGACGTCTCGATAGCTCTCGACCACATCCATGAGCTGAACGCTGTGGTCATAACAGTCTCGCAGGTAGACTTTAGTCTCTGGCTGAATCAGGCCGGGCTCCTCGTGCAAGAGCAGGTTGGTTACATCGCGCAGTGGCCAGACCATTCGGCGGATTTGGGTAAGCGTTCGCTTGTGTTCATGCAGGCTGCCAACCGGCCTGATGAGCGGGTTATCGACTAGCTCATCCTCAATCGTGTCTATCTCCGCTCCGATTGATTCCAAGACTGGATAATAATGGTCGATGATGGCGTCGAGCAAGGCGTAGGCGAGGTAATCCGGCCCGGCTTTCCGAATCCGGCCCTTCCCGCTTCGAATCCGCGCCCGGATCGGCTCAAAAACATCGCGCTCCGGTTCCTCCTGCAATGTGATAAGGAACGTCTTGCCGAGAAAGATGCTGACTTGCTCGCCGCCTATCTCCTTATCCTTGTCGAGATAAAGCATCTTCGCGACGATGAAGAGATAGTCGTCATATTGTTCCACCTTTGGACGCTGGCCGGTATCGAGGACGTCTTCCAGGGCCAGGGGGTGCAGATTGAAACGTTCCCCGAGAATGCGCAGAACGCTCAAGTCGCCCAAGCCGTCGATATTGATCCAGGTGACAAGCTCGTTGTTAAGATGGGGGAGGAGCTCATCACAATCGACATTTTTGCGTTCTTCGAGACAGTCTGGTCCGTATTCGATCAGAGTGATGATCGGCGGTTCTTTCGGAGAATCCTGCGAGAGTTTGAGCAGTCCCGGAGACTCGCCGGGGACTACGTGACGTCGTCGTTTGAACATTCTCGCATCGTGCTCCGGAGGGTCGTGGCGGGCAAGCACGAAGCGGGGAGACGGCTGGGGTTAGGCGCAATACTGGTCGATGCGCGCGACAGGGCCGCCCCTGCTTACGATTTGCAATCTGAAATTTTCAATTCTTTTTCAGCGCGTAATCAAGCGCTTTCTGAAAATCAAAGCCTCGTACCTCCGCCGCAAGGACCGGATCGTTCATCGCTTCGATCAGTTTGCGATTCTGAAGCAACTCGAGGAAGCGCTTTTGTTGGATCAGTTCGATGATCTCCGGATCGCCGCGCAGGGCGACAATCTTCGGGTTCTCGGTCAGCTCCCTGGCGCCGGGATAGGAAAGGAAACGCCCAGCGCCCTCCGGGCTCGAAACCATTATCCCGACCTTGCCTAGCGTCCGATAGGTTTGGGCCGGCACGACATCGATTGCCTTAACCGTTTCCCCTAACGAACCGAGCTCGATTGAATTTTTCAGCTTGGCGATCGCGGCGATCATTGTCGGCTGGGCGTCGGGCAAAGAGTCTGAGCGAGCGGTTAGCGGGGCGGGCCGATCTTGGGCGAGGGTTTGCGCGCGCAAATCCGCATTAGCGATCGCGCCCGCTGAACGGATCGCGACGACCACAAGCCAGACGCTGAAAAGGCCGAAGAAAACCCCGAGCATCGCGCCGCAAACTCCGTAGAGCAGACGCACGATTCCGGCGCTTTGCTGGTTGGTGCGTTTGAAGAGGATCGCGCCGAGTGTTGTGATGCCCGCATAAACCAGGAGAGCGAGGATCGCGCCGGCGACGATCGAGATGAAGAGGTCGGGAATGCGCAGAAAAGGGCGCAAAAACGGCAGTAGTATGCGCCCGCCGAGAAGCGCGACTGCGTATGCCGCACCCAAGGCAAAGAGCCGGACGGCCTGCCTGACGGCACCGAGGCGCCAGCCGCGGACGACTTCGAAGAGAATAAGGACGAGGGCAAACGAGATAAAGATCATCTGCCAGAGTGAAGAGCCTGCGGTCACGTCATTCACCCGCGGGTGCGATTGCGCGTTGACGCAAAGCGTGATCGCAGAGGACGAGCGCCGTCATCGCTTCAATCATCGGCACTGCCCGAGGCAGCACGCAAGGATCGTGGCGGCCCCGCGCCGCGAGGGAGGTTTCCTCCTTCATCGCGGTGACCGTTCTTTGCGGGCGCGCAATCGTGGCGGTTGGTTTAAAAGCGACGCGAAAGATGATATTTTCGCCGTTGCTGATCCCGCCCTGCACGCCACCGGAATGGTTGCTCGTAGTGCGGACTTTGCCCTCCCGGATCTCGAAGGGGTCGTTATGCTCGGATCCCTTCATGGAGCTGGCGGCGAATCCCGAGCCGATCTCGAATCCTTTCGTCGCCGGCAGGCTGAGCATCGCTTTAGCCAGGTCGGCTTCCAGCTTGTCGAAGACCGGCTCGCCGAGACCGGGGGGGACCCGCCTAACGATAGCTTCGATTACCCCCCCTAACGAATCTCCGCCCGCGCGCGCTTCTTCGACCCGAGCGATCATCCTGCTGGCGGCCGCTTCATCCGGACAGCGCACGATACTTGCCTCGACGCTGGCGGCGGTAATGGAATCAGAATCCAATTTCGCCGAGATATCGTGGACGCAGACCACGTAGGCGAGGAGTTCGAGCCTCGGAAAGAGCTGCGCAAGAACCTTGCGGGCGACCGCGCCGGCCGCCACCCGCCCGATCGTCTCTCGAGCAGAGGCCCGGCCGCCCCCTTGCCAATTGCGAATGCCGAATTTTGCTTCGTAAGTGAAATCGGCATGCGAAGGGCGAAAGGTTTCCTTCATCTCGCGGTAGGCGTCGGGCCGCGCATCCTCGTTGCGGACGAGAATGGCGATCGGTGTGCCTAACGTCTGGCCCTCGAAGACACCGGAGAGGATTTCGCAGCGGTCGGCTTCGTTGCGTTGTGAAACGATCGCGCTCTGCCCTGGGCGCCGCCGGTCGAGTTCGCGTTGGATGTCAGGTTCGCTCAGCGGAATTCGTGGCGGACAACCATCAACCACCACGCCCACGCCGCCGCCGTGTGACTCGCCAAAGGTGGTAATGCGAAAGAGTTGCCCGAAGCTGCTGCCCATCGAAAGGCCACGCTAGCGCGGGTCTTCACGGAGGGAAAGGCTTCCGAGAAAGCGCGCGGCAGTCACCCCGGGCCGCGTGGCTTGGGCCGGGTTCGAAACCAAACCTGTTACCTGACCGCCAGTGGAGGACCATTAATGACCACCTCTGAGGTCCCTCTCCGTCTGCGCGGCTTCGAAATGACAAACTCCCTGCCGGGTCAGATCGCGGCGAGGGCGGTTTGCAGATCGTCGCGCAGATCTTCCACGTCCTCGACGCCAACCGAAAGCCTAACGAGCGATTCAGTGATGCCGAGCGCAATCCGCTGTTTCTCGGGAATCGCTCCATGAGTCATGATCGGCGGATAATTCACCAGGCTTTCGACGCCGCCCAGGCTTTCCGCGAGGGAAAAGAGGTGTGTGTTTTCGAGAAAACGGCGTGTGCCTGCGAGGTCGGTCTCGAGGATTACCGTCACCATCCCGCCAAAGCGTGCGCCCATCTGCCGCTTCGCCAATTGCTATTGCGGATGACTCTTGAGACCGGGATAGCTGACTTTCCGCACCTTCGGCTCCTTCTCCAGCCAGCCGGCAAGCTCCTGCGCATTCTCGCAATGACGCTCCATCCGCAAGGCGAGTGTCTTTAACCCGCGCATGGCAAGGAAGCTGTCGAAGGGTCCGGCGATCGCGCCGACCGAGTTTTGCAGGAATTGCATCTGATCCCCGAGATCCTTGTTCTCTCCCACAATCGCCACGCCGCCGACCATATCGGAATGGCCGTTGAGATACTTTGTCGCGGAATGAATCACCATGTCGAAACCAAGTTCGATTGGGCGCTGGATCCAGGGACTGGCAAAGGTGTTGTCGGAAACTGAGATTGCTTTGTGTTTCTGCGCGATTCTGGCGACCGCTTCGAGATCGATTAGCTTGAGGAGCGGATTGCTTGGGGTTTCGACCCAAACCATGCGCGTGTTTGGTTTGATCGCGTCCTCGATTTTCGACGCGTCGGTCATATCTATAAAGGTAAAATCGAGGTTGGCGGAGCGGCGGCGGACCTTTTCGAAAAGCCGGTAGGTGCCGCCGTAAAGATCGTCGCTCACCACGACGTGCGAGCCGCTGTCGATCGTCTCGAGTGCGGTCGACATCGCGGCCAAACCGGAAGCGAAAGCCCAGCCGCGGGTGCCACTTTCGAGATCGGCCACGCAACGTTCATAGGCGCTCCGGGTCGGATTGATGGAGCGCGCATAGTCGTAGCCCTTGTGCCGGCCAGGGCTCTCCTGCGCGTAAGTGGAAGTGGCGTAGATCGGCGTCATAACGGCGCCGGTCGATGGGTCGGGTGACTGACCGGCGTGAATCACGCGGGTGGCGAGATGATATTTTTTTTTCATTTCGGAGAAAATTTTGACCGCGGATTACACGGATTTCACGGATGGGAAGATCAGAATCTCACTCCTTTTTCATCCCTGTCATCCGTGCAATCCGTGGCCTGATCACTTCACTTCGGCATGTGCAGCCGGAGGTAGGAAAGCAGATCGGTGCGCGTGATCAGGCCGAGGAATTTGTCGCTCTCCATTACAATGGCGACCCGGCCGCGATCGAATACGCCTAACAAGTCCGGATATTCGCGTTTGGCGACAAGGTCTCCAGACGGTCGGTCATGGCCGATTTCACAAGATCGTTAAATTTTGCCGGATCGCGATGGACTTGCACCAGCAGATCGGACTCGTCGATAATTCCCGACGGCGCGTCCCGTGCCGTTGAGGACTGGCAATTGCGAAATGTCCCCGGAACGCATCCGCTTGAAAGCGGTCAGGATGGTATCTTCAGGGCCGACCGAAATCACTTCGCCTTTTTCGTGGCGATGAGAAATCAGATCGCTCAAATCGCCCTGGGTCGGACGCTCGACGAAGCCCTGCTCCGCCATCCAGAAATCGTTAAACATCTTCGAGAGATATTTGTTACCCGTGTCACAAACCAACGTGACGACGCGTCTTTTCTTTTCGTCTGCTGGCGGCAATAGCGGAGCGCGCCTCCGAGCAGCGTGCCGGTCGAGGAGCCAGCCGAGGATTCCCTCCGCGGGCGAGAAGTTCGCGCGCGACCGCGAAGCTTTCCGTGTCATCGATCTCGAAGGCGTCGCTGACGAAGGACATGTCGGCGATGTCGGGAATGAAATCTTCGCCGATCCCTTCGACGGCCCAGCTTCCGGCTTTCTCCAGTTTGCCGGTCTTGACCCATTCATACAAAATCGAGCCTGTCGGATCGGCGAGAATCATTTCCATGTTCGGCTGCACGCTTTTGAAAAAGCGCCCGAGACCGGTGAGCGTGCCCGCCGGAGCCGACACCGACAACGACCGCGTCGAGATCGTGGTTCATTTGTTCCCAGATTTCCGGTCCGGTGGTGGTCTCGTGCGCGAGCGGATTGGCCGGGTTGCCGAATTGATTAACGTAGAACGCGCCCGGAATTTCCTCGGTCAACTTCGCCGCCACATCCTGGTAATATTCCGGATGTCCACGGGTAACGTCGCTTCTCGTTAGGCGAACTTCCGCCCCGAGGGCGCGGACGTGGGCGATTTTCTCCTGCGACATCTTATCGGGAATGACGAGGATGATGCGATAACCTTTGGCGCCCGCGATGAGAGCAAGCCCGAGCCCGGTGTTGCCCGCAGTCGCCTCGATGATCGTCCCGCCGGGTTGCAATTTCCCATCGCGCTCCGCCGCTTCGATCATCGCGAGTGCGACCCGATCCTTGATTGAGCCGGTCGGGTTTTGATTCTCCAGCTTCACGAAAAGCTGGCAGGGCCCGGTATCCATCCGCGTGATTTCGATCAGCGGGGTATTGCCGATCAGTGAAAGGATCGCGGGCGGTTTTGCTGGTGAAGTCGATTTGGCAGGCATGGCGTTGGTCATTGAAGATTGGCGGATCGACCAGCGGCGCGCTCGCGACCAGAGCTATGCAACACCGCGCTCCGGAATCGTCAAGCGGGCAGCAACCTGACCTGGGGACGCTCGCATCTCGAATCCGCTCCGAGGAAGAACGGCAACTTCGTGCGGCGCTCTTCCGGTCGCCTATTGCAGCTCGACCTTAAACATCTCGACCAGATTGTCCGGGTTAAAGCCCCAGCCGTAAACCGTTCTACCGTCCGCGCGAGATGACCGATGCGGCGTTCAAGTCCCAGCCATCGGGCACGATGGCCCCGCTGTCCCCAGGAACTTGGCAAGGAGTAATTAGCGCCTCTACCTTCTCTCCAAAAACCGCTCGTACCCTGGATGAGCCCCTTCTCTGGTAAAACCGACCGCGGTTTTGCCATCGTCGCTGACATCCAGCAAAATAAAGCTTTTTTCTCCCGTCTTTCCCAGATCCGTTGGACACCCGTGGCAGGACGCCAGATCCAGGCGCCGTTTGTGCAGATTGTAACCTCCGCCCACGATTGCATTGCCATCCGCGCTCACCGCCATTGCCTCGCCGTTGAATCCGCCGCTCGGGGTGAGGATGAGTTCTTCGACACCGTTTACCCATTTGGCGGCGGTCCGTTCGCCGGTTGGGCGTCCTGCCATCCGACGATGACGCTTCCATCAGCGTTGACGGCGTTGGCTCGAGTGGCCGGGCCATGAAAAGCTTGGGCAGGGCGGTTGCGGGCCCGCCATTGATCAGGTCCCATGTGCCCGCACTGGCTTGGCAGAGTCTGCGCAAGATAAACCAAACCGACGGCGAGAGAGCCATCCTGATTTAGCCCCCAGGATCCGCTCAAATAAAAGTCGCAGGGAACGCCGCCGGCAACCGTCCCGAGATCCAGCCAGCTCGTGCCGCCGAGCCATTTCGCCGCGTTGTCATTTGCCATCCGAATTAACATGGCATCCAACCATGTCGTTCCATCCCCGGAAATTGCAGGCTGAACCGCTGGGGCAACCGTCACCGATGATCGTGGCGCCACCAGCTTCCGTATAGTAAAGATTTGGGACGCCGAAAATGCCGGTTCCCGACGACAATCGAGGCGTCGTCCGACATGGAACTTGGAATCATGTCGATCACGCCGGTGGGAGTGAAACTGCTTGAGCGCGAGTAGATGCGGCGCCAAGAAAAGTTAGAATTGCGAGCAGAGCGAGACATTGGTTTTCATAGGTATTCCTTGATTATCGGCTTAAGGGGTTCGAGGGTATGTCTCCGCCTCGACTCGGTCAAGACATTTACTATTGGACCTTAGTCCAATGCCGTCACCGCGAAAGCCTGCACGGCCCCATGGCTTTGCAGGCCGAAAACAGGTCGCGTGGGTTGGACAGCGCCCCGGGATTAAGGGCGCGTCGAATCGCTAGTGGCCTGTGCCGGCCGCCGGCGTGTTTAGCTCGGCCTTGAACATCTCGACCAGGGAATCGGCGTTGAAGCCCCAGCCATAGACAATGTTGCCATCGGCCGAGATGGTAGTGGCGGCGATCATCCGAAAGCCGTCCGGTACAACCGCCCCGCGCGACCTGAGGAAGTCGAGAAAATAGAATGTTCCTTTGCCTGCCCTCCAAACGAAAGGTCGGCTGTGACTGGTAAAGCCGACGACGGTCTTGCCATCATCGCTCACGTCGACTGCGGTGAAGCTTTCCCGGCTCGGGCGTCCGATCGGTTGCACGCCGGCGGCATGCGTCCAGATCCAGGCGTCATGACCCAGGTAGCCGTAATTTCCACCCACGATGGCGTTGCCGTCCGCGCTCACCGCCTGCGCCTCGCCGTTGATTCCAAAGCCGGCGTCGGTGAGAATCAATTCCTCAACGCCGTTAACCCATTTCGCGGCGATCCGTTCGCCGGTTAGTTGATCCTGCCAGCCGACGATAACGCTTCCGTCGGCATTGACGGCATTGGCCCGGGTGGAGGTTTTATCGTTGCCAAACATATTAGGCAGAACGCTTGCCTGGCCGCCATTGCTCAGGTCCCATGTGCCCGCACTGGCTTGGCAGAGCTGCGGTAAGTAAAGCAGACCGACAGCGAGCGAGCCGTCCTGATTTATTCCATAAGCCCCGCTCAGAGTCATATCGCAGGAACTCCCCCGTCTGCCGTGCCGAGATCCAGCCAGCTCGTGCCGCCGAGCCATTTCGCGGCGTTTTCATTTCCCTGCGCATCAACATGGCAACCTACAATGGTCGTTCCGTCACCCGAAATTGCCGGTTGACCGCTAGAGCAGCCGTCGCCGATTACGACTGCGCCGCCCGCCTCGGTGTAGTAGAGATTCGGTGTTCCAAAGGTTCCGACCCCGACGACGATCGAACCATCGTCCGACATGGAAGTCGGAATCATGTCGATCACGCCGGTGGCGGTAAAAGTCGACCCGGCAGAATGCCGATGCGGCCCCAGTAAAGAGTCAAAAGTGCGAGAAGAGCGAAACGGTTAATTTTCATAGATATCTTTTGTGATTTGTGGCTTAAAACGGGCGCAATGCGAATTCCGTCCGTCGCTGAGGTAAGCGTTTAGATTCGACCTGAATCGCAATGGACTTTCCGCGAGTGCCGCGGAACAGATTGCCGGTCCGGCTGGACGGGGACTGGGGAAAAATTCATTGGCGCGGGCGAGAAAATACGGAAGATAACGCGAGCGCCGCTCATCCATTCAGCAATCCGCAGTTTCCCATGCCTTCCTTCGACATTGTCTCTGAAATAGACAAACAAGAGATCGACAATGCCCTCAACCAGGCGCGTAAGGAACTCGCCACCCGTTTCGATTTCAAAGGATCGGTTGCCGAGATCGAGTATGAAAAAGACACGATCACGCTAACGGCCGAGGACGCCTCCCGGCTGCGCGGACTGCGCGAGATCGTGATCGGCAAATTATCGAAGCGCGGGATCGATCTCCGGAACATCGACCAGAAGGAGCCGGCGATCTCATCGATCGGCCATGCGCGGCAGGAGTTGAAAATTCAACAGGGACTTGAGGGCGACAAGGCAAAGGAGATCATCCTCGCGATCAAGGGCGGCGGCTTCAAGGTGCAGAATCAATTGCAGGATCGCCAGATTCGCGTGACCGGGAAAAAGCGCGACGAACTGCAGGAAGTGATCGCGTTTGTGAAGAGCAAGGACTTTGGCGTCGCGACCAATTTCAAAAATTTTCGCGATTAGGTATCTCGAGCCTAGTCGAGCGATTCCGATGAACCGCGGATTTCGCAGATGAAGAACTGGGAAGCATTCGACCAAGTCTTTCCTCTATTATCCGCGTAATCGGCGTAATCTGCGGTTCACCAGAATCGCTCGGCGTGTGCCACGCTCCGCCCGGAATGACGGACTAGCCGCCCTGCACCGGTGGCATGATCGCGATCTGTTCGTTAGGCCGAATCAGGTGGCTCGCGCCCGACGAAGTCCAATCCGGCGCCGACGAGAATGTTGCGGTCCCATTTCTCGAGTTCCGGGAAATTCACGGTAAAGCCGGGCGAGCAAATCCGCGACCGACGCGCCGTCCGGCAAATCGAGCGTAATCTCGCTCGTGCCGACAATCTCCTTGAGCTGGGAAAAAAATTGGACCCTCATTTGGCCTCGCCTCGTCCGATCGCCTGATTCGATCGAGCCTGATGTTTCGGCGCGAGCTTGTCCTTCCGCAGGACGCCGATGCAGGGCAGGTTGCGATATCGTTCCATGTAATCAAGGCCGTAGCCGACAACGAATTCGTCATCGATGTTAAACCCGACGTGATCGGCCTCCACTGGACGCAGTCGCGGCTTCAACTTGCGCAGGAGGACGCAAATCTTCACGCTCAAGGGCTTCTGCGTTTTCAACTTGTCGCGGATTGCCGCGAGCGTGACGCCGCTGTCGAGAATGTCGTCGAGAATGAGGATGTGCCGCCCGGCCACGTCGGGTAGCGCGATTTGCTTGAAGACCACTTCGCCGGCGGTCGCGGTCTCGCCGTAATAACTGGCCACGCCCAGGCAATCCAACTTCAAAGGCAGCGGGATGCGCCGGAGCAGATCGGCCATGAAAATGAAGCTGCCGTTGAGAACAGCGATGACAGTCAGTTCGCGGCCTTCGTATTCGGCCGTGATATCCTTGGCCAGCTCGCCAAGCCGACGGAAGATGGCCGGCTCGTCGAAAAGCACGCGGTCGAGGTCTTCCTGCATCCCTGTCATTCAATCAGGAAAGCAGGCCGTAACGAAATTGAAAGTAAGGCCAGACTTACAAAGTATGAAGGCCATGTGAACGCCGCCTCGGAAGCCCCGACATCATCTGCATTGCTTTGCCGGTTTAACGAGGATCGTCGGCTTTTCTTTCCTGATTCAAAGCTGCTTAAGCGCGGCTGTGATTTCCTCGGTCAATTTCGCGTCAGCCTTGAGCGCCTCGCCGCGCCTCCATAGCAGGCGCGCTCGTTCTTTGTCCCCCGCTCGTTTGGCGGCTTCGCCGGCGTTAAGGTAGAGAAGTTGCTCATCGGCGGGTTTCAGTTTCACCGAGCCTTTTTCCATGCGTGCCGAGCAGTTCATCCAATTGCGCGCGGGCTGCCTTGCGTCGGCCGAGAAAAACTGGCAGCGCCTCGTTCGTCACCGCGCGGAGCAGGAGCACGTCACCGTTGTCAGGCGCAGCCGCGGCTGCTTCGTCCATCAGGGTAATGCCTTTACGGAGGGCCGAGAGTTTACCTGGCCCGATGGGGAGATCGCGGCTGCGCAGCGTCCAGGCGCTGCCGAGATAGACCCGTGCCAGTTGATCGTTAGGCTGGACCGCCAGCTTTGCTTCGAGTGCGCTGATGCAGTCGACCACGGCCTGCTCATCGCCCCGCAGGCCGCGTGCGAAGAGATCGGCGATCGCCGGATCGGTCGATACTCCCTGGAGAAGCGCGTTCGACGCAAGGAGGGCGATTCCGAGAAGCGCGACCGGTTGCTGGGTCATTGCAAACAGTGGACAAAGTGACCAATAAAAACAAACTTGCGCTCCAGGAGACTGTTGAAAAACTGGAGCGGGGCGCGCGTAGAGGCAGAAGGGGCGGATGGCAAGGAGCGAGTGAGGCGCATCCCCGCAATGGGCTGCAACGAGCAAGCGACGCCGCCAGACGTCCCTTCTGCCTCGCGCCCCACGGGTTGCGTTCCTTTTGGCGCTGGCCGACGTTGCTTGCTCGGTCGAGATGGCAAGGATATCGACACTGCGCTCGCGCCTTGGCCAGCGCCAAAAAGTACAGCAACTCGACCCACTCCATATTTCAACAGTCTCCTAGCCGACGCGGCGGTCTTCCGATGCTCTTTCGAAAAAAATGGCGCGATCCGAAGCGCAACATCGTCGCCTACACGACTCACAAGGCCGGTTCGATGGTCCTGCACCGTGTGCTGAAGGATATCTGCGAGCTGAATCGCATCCGCTATTATTCGCCTAACGAGAGCCGGACGATGCTCCCCTTCGACCGGATGTTTGCCGGTTACGATTTCATCGCGAAGAAGCGGGGCTGCTTTGGTCCGATCCGTTTCTTCGTGCCGACGCAGGCGCTCGCGGAGGCGAGTGTCATCCTGCATTTGCGCGATCCGCGCGATGTGCTCGTCTCGATGTTTTATTCTTACTGCTACATGCACGCGGGTGAAATCGAGGCGCAGACCGGGTACCGCAAGGAGGTTGCCGAGGCGGGAATTGATCGCTTCGTGCTCGATATGGTGGCCGAGCCGTTCTACGCCTACCGCGGTGATTACGGGATCGGTTCCCGCTACAAAGAACATGTCGGCACGGTGCGCGATCGTTATGAGCGCTACCTTTCCGAGTTGCTCGGCCGGCCAAACACGACCGCTGTCTCCTACGAAGAGATGGTCCTGTCTTTTTCGGGCTGGTTGGAAAAAATCGTCGGCGCCTTTGACCTGACCGATCCGGAGGAGACCCGCGCCATCGTTGCCGCGCGCCATGCCAATAGCGTCGCGGCCGGCGAAGAAGACGTCTGGTCGCACAAGCGCAAAGTTACGCCCGGCGACCACCGGGAAAAACTGCGTTCGGAAACCATCCGGAAGCTCGACGAAATCTTCGCGCCGGTTCTCGATCGGCTCGGCTATTCCGCCCCAGCCTACCTCGAGACGGGTATTCCGGTTCCCCGGTGCCAGGTCACGTCTGTCACTGGTAAGCGCGAAGATTTGCCGGCCGATGGATCGTCGGCCTGACGAGGTCGCGACGGCCTGGTTCTAATCTTTGAGCCGTCGTTTTAGCTCCCAAACTCGGAGCGCGGCGAGAAGCAATCTCCGTGTCCTTTCCATCCGGCTCACCACAGCGGGACGTGATGGCTCTTCGGGCGTGGCGGGATTCTCCCCGGCTGGAATCTTCGGTTTGCGCGATCCGTTGGTGCGCTGCTCCGGCGCCGGGGCAGCAGATTTTTTCTTCTGCCTGGATTTTCCTCCAATGGGGTCGGATTTCGCCATTTGCATCTAAGGGCAATAGCACCTCTCGCGCCATGTTCCGCGCCGCGCCTGCCAGAGGAGGGAAACCCTTAATTATCGGCCGAGCCAGCATGCGGATCAGAGACGTTGGGCGCTGCCTAACGGACGGGCAAATGGAGCGCCGCCAGCATGCAACGGGCGCTGCCGCCGGCCAGCTCGATTGTGGGAAGCGAAAGCGGGACGAGCCGGGCGAAGCGCTCGATCGTCGCACGCTGTGTGGCTGTGAGATGGGAAGCGGCGCGGGCAGAAAGAACGAGCAGCTTTTCGCGGCCATTTTGCAACTCGAGCGCGTTCCCGGCGAAGTTGGCGATCTGGTTGCGATCGAGGGCGATGATGGTCTTGCCGGTCGCGGCAAGGCGGCTGCGCAGCGGTCTCTCGCTGTGCGAGGATCGTCGATCGTTTTCAGCCCGACGAGCGCGAACTGCGTTCCGACACATAACATGACATTGGTGTGATAAATCGGACGGCCGTCATCACCGCTGCTTTGGAAGATGACGGGTTCATAGTCGAAGTCGGCACAAAATTTTCCCACTAACTCCTGATCCGCCCGGCGGGAGAGAGAGACGTAAGCGATCCGATTTTCATGATCCAGGACGAGGCTGCCGGTCCCTTCCAGATAAAGCCCGTGCTCTTCCGATGGTGAGTAGTCGACGATTCCGCTTACCCGGTATTGTTGTTGCAGACTAGCAATGAGGTCGGGCCGCCGCTCGGCCCGGCGCGAGGGTGTATACATCGGATACAGCGCGATCCGCCCATCGTGATGGGTGGAGAACCAATTGTTAGGGAAAACCGCATCCGGTTTCTCCGGGGTGGGCGTGTCGTCAAAGACGTGCACTTTCACCCCGGCTGCGGACAACGTGCGAACCGCCTCGTCAAATTCCGCCCGCGCCTGCGCCGTCAGCGAATCGAATGATTCCGCCGTGACTTCCTGCTGGAAGGAATTGTCGAGGGAGGTCTCCGGGTTGGGATAAAACCGGCTCGGCCGGATCATGACGACGGCATTTGCGCTTTGTTTACTCATCCCTGGTCCTAACGGCTCGACAAACTAGACGCGACGGGTCAATCGGACAACGCCCGGAGGCCATGTCATGCCGAGTTGGCGCGGCCCGGCGAGGGGACTCGCAACTGCAGTTGAGACGTTCCCCTGGCGAGAGAACACGGATTGCAATTGTGAGGTCCTTCGTCGTTTGAAAGCCCGGCCTCGCCTTTGCAAGGTTGCAGCGGCGCGGCCCCAGCTTTTTTTGCCCACGCGAGTGAAAAATAATCTTGACACTTTACCGCCGTTTCGAATCAACTGACCGTCTATGAAACATCCAACCCTGCAAAAAGTCACGTTGACGGCGATGGCTTTGGTTGCTTCGTTCGCGCTCAGTGCGCAAGCGAAACGACCAAACCTGTCGACAGCAACACAAACCCACGGTTCAAAGCAAAGCGCTGGCCGCATCGCTCTCTCAGCGAAGCAAGCCGGTCACGGCGGCCATCAGCAATCGCCAATGGACTTTGTTTACAGCATCGACGACGGAACAGCGGAAGACTCCATCGGCCTGACGGGCGGCGGCGATATCATTTCGCTGAACTCGTTTACAGTCGTTCCCGGGACCGAGTCGATCGATTCGGTCGACATCGCATGGGGAACGCCTGCGTTTTTTGACCCGAGCTTGGACGGGCTACCCTACACGGTGTGCATTTGGAGCGATCCAAACGGAGATGGAAATCCGAATGACGCGGTCCTCCTGACCACGGCAAGCGGCACCGTCGCTTCCCAAGGCACGGACACGTTCATCAATACAGCTATCAGTGCCACGATCACGACGTCGAAGTTCTTCGTCGGGTTTCTGATCACGGGTGGCGACGGCCAATTCCCGGCCGCCTTTGACGAGACTTCGCCGACCTTCTCGAACCGGAGTTACGTAGCGGGCGGTGCTTCGGGCACGGGTAATATCACCGACCTGAACGCCAATGATCTTCCAGTCGCAGCGATCGAGAGCTTCGGCCTCGTCGGTAACTGGCTGATTCGGGCCCACTCGCCCGGCAATCCGTCGGCCACACCGACACCGACACCGACGGCGACCCCCGCTGGTGCCCTTTGGTACAACGGTGACTTCGACGGAGTCAATGGCCTTGCCAACGAGCGCGACACCAGCCTCGGTGCTGGCCAATATGCCAGCGTCTATGACGACTTCACCGTCACTGATGCGGACGGATGGGATGTGCACTCGGTCTTCTCGAATAACCTGGAAAACACCAATGTCACCGGTGCGACCTGGGAAATTCGTCAGGGCATCTCCGAAAACAATGGCGGTACGGTCGTCGCCAGTGGCATGACCGCGACGCCGAACGTGACCCCAACAGGTCGCGACGGCTTCGGATTCATCGAGTACATGATTGAAGTGCCCGGACTGAACGTCTTTCTGCCGGCTGGGGATTACTTCCTCAATGTCACACCAACCGGCGACCTGTCGGGTCGTTCGTTTGATTCGACGACGGTGGGAGCGAACTGCATCGGCACGCCTTGTGGCAATAACCAGAATGCGTTCTTTGATAGCAACTTCTTCGGAGCCTTCTTTACCTCCACCGCGAACGAGGGTCAGCCCTCTGACTTCTCGATGGGTGTGAACGGCGACGTCCACGGTACCACCGGCGGCATCACGCTTTCGGCGACCGTGAAACACCACATGGGTAATACACGTGTTACCTTGGAATGGAGCCCTGCCGACGGCGGCGATATCAATATCCTGCGGAATGGCAAGGTCGTTCATACCACCGCAGACGATGGCATGGCCACGAACAACGCTGGCAGCCGTAGCGGAACAGTCAGCTACCAGGTGTGTGAGCCGGATACCGGCGTCTGCTCCAACGTGGTCGACGTCACACTTCGGTAATGCTTGTTCTGCGCGACAACGGTCAGTCGATCGCGTAGAGAAAGTAATAGTTTAGCTCCGGGAATCGTCCTAACCGATTCCCGGAAGCTTGCGAAGGGCATCCAGCAAACGCTGGATGCCCTTTCCGCTTTCCGCCTAACGACAGTCTACCTAACGATGATAAAGGCAGATGGTCCTATTCTCGGCGCAAGATGAAGAATGGCCGTTGAGGATTACCCGGGCGACGCCGGATGGTTCCTTGGTTCTCAGACGTTGATTAGTCGTAACCGCCGTTGCCGGGGCGAATGGGTGCCGCTATTCTAACGCCGCGAGCATGCGTGTCGAAACTGCCAGCATTGTTGTTCTAACTGACGGCAAAGGCACTTACGAGATTACTGATCGGGTAACTGCCGGCGTGAGTCGAAGCGGCGTAACGAGCGGCGTCGTGACCGTATTCGTGAGGCACACCAGTTGCAGCCTGATTCTGATGGAAAACGCCGATCCGACCGCGCGGCGTGATCTCGAGAAATTTTTTGAGTGCCTTGTGCCCGAGAACACGTCCTACTTCGAGCATACCGCGGAAGGCAGCGACGACAGCACGTCGCATATTCGTTCCGTCCTGACCCGCTCGAGTGAGGTGATCCCGATTGTCGACGGCCAACCGCAACTCGGTAGGTGGCAGGGTGTCTTTCTCTTCGAACACCGCCGCGCGCCACACCGGCGGCAGATCGCCCTCAGCATCATCGGCGCGTGAGTCTGGCCTCCGCCTGGTATCTGTTTAGCCCCGCTTGCAGGAGCCGTCCCCGAGGCTGCAAAGAAAATAGCCCGGCGCATTCAGTGCCGGGATTGCTTGCATTGAGGTTTTCTCGTCTGGGAGCGACGACTGACGCGCAGGCGTGTGGCCCGCAACCGTCGCTCCGCGACGTAGAATTTTTGTCTGGGGCAGATCCCGGCGCTGAAGTCCGGGCTATCTTCATTATGCCCCTCTGGGGGCGCCACGGCGCGGACGGCTTCCAACGGACACGTGCTGAGAAAATTGCGTTCGCTGGCAAGATTCGCTTTCAAAAAAACGACCTTCTCCCGCGCTTCGCGGAGCGAGGCGTCTACAATTCGAGCGAGAAATGGTGCGAGGAAATGATCATTCGTTTCGTCAGATAGAAGCGATGCGCAGCGAAGCGTTGCACCCCTGAATCGAGCTCCAGTTTGCCGCAGCCCGCCGCGCGCGCTTCCGCGACCAGCCAATCGAAG
Source organism: uncultured Verrucomicrobiae bacterium (assembly GCA_963720895.1). GTDB lineage: Bacteria > Verrucomicrobiota > Verrucomicrobiia > Chthoniobacterales > UBA10450 > Palsa-1392. The sequence goes on along the minus strand of CAVRGZ010000002.1, from coordinate 70,486 downwards.
AGCGCGCCCCCGTAACCTAACGAACGCCCGGTTTCGTCCGTCACCAAATCGTCCACATAACAGAAGCGACCGGCGAAAAGCGACTCAGACATTCGGAAACCAGCCACCGCCCGGACCCCGTTCGCGTCTTCCAGGAAAGCCATGCGATAGCGATCGGCGCGCTGCCGTTCCACCTGCTCGACGAATTTCTGCTCATTCTGAAAATGGGTGCGCAACTGCCGCATGACCGCGAAACAGCGCGAAATATCTGCACCTGTGAGCGCTTCGACGATTTTGTGTTGCATCCGGTCTTGTTCGTTTGCTGTGATTCTAATCTATGGGCGGACTCACCGTTACGGTGCGGCCACCGCCACGCCGCTTTTGCCCCAGCTCTTCGAGGAGCTCGATCTGGATCTGCTGAATCTCGAACAACCGGTTGTATTGCTTGCGCAAGAGATGATCGATCTTCTCGTGCAAATGCCGAATTTCCAGCTCCGCCTTCAGGTTCACCTTGTAATCGTTCTCGGCCCGCGCTCGATCGCGCGCCTCGCCCCGGTTTTGGCTCATCATGATGATCGGCGCCTGCAGCGCCGCGAGGCACGACAGGATCAGGTTCATCAGAATAAAAGGATAAGGATCAAATGCGCGCATCGCGAGGACGATGGTGTTGATGATGATCCAGACGAAGAGGACCGCCCCGAAGATCATGATGAATGTCCAGCTCCCGCCGAACGTTGCGATCCGGTCGGAAAGCCGCTCCCCAAAGGTCAGCTCCTGCTCAAACTCTTTCCCGATATTTTCGGAAAGAATCTCGTGCTGTTGCAGGCTGTCGATCACTTCCTGGTCGAGCGCGCTCAGTTCCCCGATCTCATTCTGCAGGACCTCTTTCACGTAGTCGCGCCGGAACGCGCCGAGGTCATTGAAGCAGATGAAGCCGTGCGGATCGAAGGTCGGAACTCGTTTCTGGATGAAATCGAGCAGCGACGGCCTGATCAAGTCGCCGAGTATGCCCGGCGCTGGGTGCGACCGTTTTATGACAGACCTGGCACTGCGGCTTGGAATTCTCTGCCACGATCAAGAATGAACCCAATCCCGCGCCCCTTGTCGACTTCCGTCTTGAAGCGAGCCGGACGGAATTTAAGCTCAGCCATGCGCCAATTGGCCGTTACCTTCTCGTGACCATGCGCGTCCTGGCCATTGATGCCTCCTTGCGCAACTCCGGCGTCGCGATCGTCGAGGTCGACGGAGGCAAATTCAAGACGCTCTACTTCGGCGTCATCCATAATCCGAGTGCCCTTCGGATGTCGTCCTGTCTCGTCGCCATCCGCGATCGGTTGGCGGAGTTAATTCACACCTACGAGCCCGATTGCTGCGCGCTTGAATCGGTCATCTACGTGCAGAGCTACAAGACCGCGATCACGCTGGGCGCGGCGCGCGGTTCGGCCATCATGGCCGCGACCGAGCGAGGTTTACCGGTATTTGAGTACGCTCCGAAACGGATCAAGCAGGCGACGGTCGGTAACGGTTCGGCCGACAAGGCGCAGGTGGCATTCATGGTGCGCGCCCTTCTCAGCCTGACGGAAACGCCGGCGAACGACGCCGCCGACGCGCTGGCGATCGGCCTTACCCACTTGCGGGCCCAGGAAGGCGCCCGCCTTGGTCTTCCGGGCCAACTGCAGATATGACTTGGCCGCTCGAGGTTCGTTGGCTGGGTAGGGTCGATTTCGCGGCTGCTCTAGCTCGACAGGAGAACTTGGTCCGGGCCAGGCGCACTGATCCCGATGCACCCGACGCATTGTGGCTGCTCGAGCACGAACCCGTTTACACCATTGGCCGCACGCCCGATCGATTGAGTTTGCGCGGGGCGACGCACTTGCCACATCCGCTTTTCGAAATCAACCGCGGCGGCCAGGCGACCTATCACGGGCCGGGGCAATTGATGGGTTATTTTCTCATCGATCTGCGCCGTTATGGACAGGATTTGCATCGCTATTTGCGCTGGATCGAAGCGCTCCTCATCGAATTGCTCGCGCAGTGCGAGATCGAGGCGATGACGCGCGCCGGACTCACGGGCGTGTGGATTGGGAACCCCAAAATAACCGGGGCGAGCCGCAAGATCGCCTCAATTGGGGTCGGGGTTCGGCATTGGATCACGATGCACGGTTTTGCACTCAACGTGCGTGGCGATCTCTCACCTTTTGGCGCCATTACACCTTGCGGAATCGAGAACGTGACCATGACTTCGATCGAACGGGAGACCGGCGTCAATCATCCACTGGAAAGCGTTGCGAACCGAATGGCGCAATTGGCGAGGAGCGCATCGACCATCTTGCAGCGCAATCGGTTGGCCATGAAGCGTTGTCATCCTGAGCCCGAAAGCTTTCGGGGCGAAGGATCTCCCAGTTGCAAGGTGCGTCTACGCTAAATAAGCACGGGTGCGATCCCTCTCCGTGCTTCGCCGGATCGGGATGACAGGAAAAGACACGCGACGGGTACGACCAAGAACTGGACGCCTCGCCGATCTGCCGTTCATTGGAGGATGGCGATCCCGCTCGAAGACAACTTCACCGACATTATTGGCAAAGCGCAGCGCGGTTTGGGCATCTCCGATAGTCAGCTCGCGGAGAAATCTGGCGCGAGCGTCGATGCCATCCGGAAGGTGCGCGACGGAAAGTTCGATCGCGCGACGCTCCACCAAATCGCGCCAGCCCTGCAGCTCGATGCAGATGCGCTGGCCGAGTTCGCGCAGGAGAAATGGCGGCCTAACGAAATCCGACTCGACGGTCTGGCGCAGTTCAACACCCCGTATCACGACATGATGGTGAATGCCTATCTCGTCTGGGATCCGCCGAGCAAGGAAGCGGTCGCCTTTGACAGCGGCGCGGATTGCTCGGCGATGCTCAAACACAGCCAGGATGCGCGGCCTCACGATCAAGCTGATCCTCCTGACGCACGCCCATCCCGATCATATCGCCGATTTGGACCGGCTCGCCCAGCGAGACCGGCGCGCCCATTTACCTGTCGAGTCGGGAAAACGCCCCGGGCGCGCAGGCCATCGAAGAGGGGACAACCTTCACTGTCGGAAAGCTGGAAATCGAATCGCGCCTGACCTGGGGACATTCTCCGGGGGGCATGACGTTTGTCGTTCGTGGACTGGCCCAGCCTGTCGCCATCGTGGGTGACTCGCTTTTCGCCGGGTCGATGGGCGGCGGCAACGTCTCCTACGGGGATGCGGTCCGGAACAATCTGGAAAAGATTCTTACCTTGCCTAACGAGACCGTGCTTGGTCCCGGGCATGGCCCGATGACGACGGTGGGCGAGGAGAAAAAGCACAACCCATTTTTCGCCCGGTAGTCGGAGGCTTGACGCCGGCGCCCGAGGTTGACGCTTGCCGCAGTGGACGACCCGCCTTAGGCGGGCTTGAGCAGGACGAGTCCGTCCGAGGCGGACTGGCCTTCGGGTTACCTTTCCGCCATGAACATCGCTTTTGTTGGAGTCGGCCGGATGGGGGCAAACATGGCTCGCCGCCTGAAGGATCAGGGTTTTCACGTCACCGCTCTTTACGATGCCCACCGTCCGTGGCCACGACACTGGCCCAGGAACTCGGCAGCTTTGCCAGTCAATCGTTAGGCGAGGTGACCGCGAGCGCGGATGTCATCATCACCGTCGTTTCGGATGACGGCGCGATGCGCGAAATCTTTGCCGCGCCGGACGACAACCTGCTGGTGAACGCGGCGGGAAAACTCTTCATCAACTGCGCCACCGATTTCGCCGGAAGTGCATCTGGAGGTGGAGGACCTGGCGCGCAAAGTCGGCGCGCAAACGCTCGAAGCCTGCATGGCCTCGAGCATCACGCAGGCGCGCGAAGGAACACTCTATCTCATGTGCGGCGGCGAGAAATCCGCCTTTGAGCGCGCCGAACCCATCCTGCGGGCGTTGGGTTCATCGATTCGTTACATCGGCAAATCAGGCGAAGCCGCCAAAGTAAAGGCGCTCGTTAACATGGTAATGAACATCAACACTGCCGGGCTTGCCGAGGGTCTCGGATTGGGCGATGCGCTCGGGCTTGATCTCACGATGTTGCGCGAAGTTTTCAGCGAAACGGGCGCCGGTTCGCGCGTCCTGCAAACCGACGGCGAAGACATGCAGAACCGCGACCACGCCTGCTTTTTCTCCGCCGCTCACGCAGCCAAGGACAGTGGAATCGCGCTCGCATCTGGCGGAATTGGCAGGACTGGAACTTCCGCTCGCCCGTGCGACAAAACAGCAATACGACCGAATGATCGCGGAGGGATTGGGCGAACTCGACAAATCAGGGATCGCGGAACTGACCTTTAAGGGACGAGGCGGCGAGGAAATCGTAAGGCGCCGCTAAGTGCGTTGTCATCCGAAGGACCTTGCAGTTGGCGTGAGATGTCCTTCAACGAAGCGGTGTCGCCCGCGCTTGCGATACGCGGGGCGAGATTGTGCCGTTACGAACGGATTCGTCCTGCGCCCGCGTAAATGTTCATCGAATCCCCGCGGAGAAAACCGATAAGCGTTTGGTTGTTGGTCGCGCGCAAATTCAACCGCCAGGCTGGTTGGCGCGGAGATGGCCGCGATGATCGCCATGCCGGCCGCGAGCGCTTTTTGCGTCATCTCGAAGGAAACGCGCCCGCTCAGAAGCAGAATGCATTTGCTTAACGGAAGCCGTTTTGCAAGCAGTTGATGCCCGATCAATTTGTCGAGGGCGTTATGTCGCCCGACGTCTTCGCGCAGAAGCAGCAGTTTGCCCCTTCACATCGAAAAGTGCGCAGGCATGCAGTCCGCCAGTGCGCCTGAACGTTTCCTGGGCCGCAACCAGTTTTTCCGGGAGCCGAAGGAGGATCTTTGAGTCGACCGTTGGGGCGGCTTTCAATCGGCGGAAATTGCTGCATGGCCGCCTTAATCGTCGCCTTTCCGCAAATTCCGCAACTCGACGAGCTGAAGACATGCCGGCTCAATTTCGTCGCGTCGAAACGCGGCGGGATCGGTCAGAGCGATCTTAACGACATTGTCCGGTCCGTTTCGTCCGTCGTTAGGCAGGAAGTGATCTCAAAAATCTCCGATCGCTTCCGCACCATGCCTTCAGTCAGGGCGAACCCCGCGGCCAGTTCGCGATCGTGCCCCGGGGTGCGCATGACGACCGCGATGCTCCGGCCTTCGACGCGAATCTCGAGCGGCTCTTCAACCGCGACTTCGTCCGGCTCGGCCGGGAGCGGCTTCCTGCCTCGATGCCTCACGACTTGATCGCTTTGGCAGCATTCCGGTTTTTCATAGTCGGACGGCAGTATTGAGATTGGTAAAAGAGCACAGACTCGGCTTCGGAGAAATTTTTCGCTCGCGCGAGAAGTCCTTGGTCTGATCGCCTGGCGGACAAAGCTTTGCATGGAAAAATCGCCGACTGCGCAACTTCTGGCGGCAAGCGAAGCGCAGCGTTACCGGGTAAACGGCAGCCAGCGGTTCGAATCCAGCGGGGAACGCGGAACCGCTCCTTCGTCGGCGCAAGCGCAGGAGAGACCGAGAAAATCCGCGCTCATTGGGGGAGATCGACGGCCAGCACGACGAGGCGGGGCGTGATGCATTTCCGCAGAGCCGCGGCCACTCCCGCGAGCGGGCCCGCCTCGGCGATCTCGTCGGCGACGATCTCGCATTCGCGCCATTCTTCGCGGGGCGGACCGGAGATCATTAGCTGTCGGGCGACAGCTGCTCGGAGCGTTTCGATTTGTCGGCGCCAGAGCGGTTGACCCTCAATTTCGAGAAAGGCTTTGTCGCGTCCCATGCGCGACGATTTTCCGCCCGCGAGAAGGACGCGCACTGCAGCGCATCGTCAGGCATCTTGCGGCGGCCGGTTGCAGAATCTTCAGCTGTGCTGGCCCACGCTGATCCGGCCGTTGCTCAGAATCCGGGCGCGCAGTCCGCCGCGGCCGGCGAGAAATTGCTTCCGCGCCCGGAGCAAAGGCAGTGTCCATCCAATAGCACGGCGCGCAATGCGCAGTGCCGCGAAACTGCACGCTCTGCAGTTCGAAATCCGCGCCGATCAGACTCCATCAAATCGACTGCCGGAGACGATGACATTGCGGCGCAGGACACCCGGGCGATTTGATCTAGGACGCCGAAATGCGCCGACAATTAGGCGAAGACTTCCGCGGAAAAAAAAGTGATCTGCCCTTTGTAATCTTCCGCGGTAATCGAAAGAAGCGGTCGCCGCGAATGCCGCGGCCCGCGACGCACTCGACCTCGTTCAGCCTCGACGAGGGGAAATCATCCGGCGGCAGGCCGTGGTGGCCGGAGTAGTTGTGGCCGGGGGAGGTGAAGATTTGTTCGATGCGCATCAGGATACCGCGAAAGAGGATACCAGGAAACGTTCAACGTCTAACGTCCAACGTTCAACTGCCGACATCTGGAAGACGATCTCTGAGCGTTGAACGTTGAGCCGTTGCAACGTTCGAACGTTATCCCCAATGGGAACTGTCCGGCGTGTTTTTGCTTATCTGAAGCGCTATCCGCTGCTCGCGCTTGGGACGCTCGCCTGCGCCATTGCTCGGGACGCTGATGGTGGTTGTTTTCCCGGCGGTCACCAAACTGGTGATTGACGAAGTGCTCGTGCAACACCGGCCGGAACGCCTCACGCCGCTCGTTTTGATCGCGGCGCTCGCGTTTCGTTCTCCAGCACGGATTGAATTCCATCCGCATTATTTTGAACAACACTTTCGAGCAGAAAGTGATCTTTGATCTGCGGAGCGACCTTTACTCGCATATCCAGATGTTGCCGCTGCGCTGGTTCGATAATCGCGCGACGGGCGATTTGATGACGCGCATTTTGGAAGATGTGAATTCGGTCGAGCGAATGCTGATCGATGGAGTGGAGCAGGGCGTGGTCGCGCTCTTGCAGGCGGTGATTGTGCTTGGAATGATGTTTTACGTCAGCACCTCGCTCACTCTGGTGGGGCTGGCCCCAGCACCGTTGCTCGCGGGCGGCGCGCTTTGGTACACGCTCACCGCGCACCGCCGTTATCGGCTGCAACGGCGCGCATCGTCGGCCATGAATTCGCTCCTGCACGATAACCTGGCGGGCATTCGGCAAATCAAGAGTTTCGTGCGCGAACGCGAGGAACATGAGCGCTTTAACTCGGTGAGCGATCGACTCCGCCACGCCACCCTTGTCGTCATGCGGGTCTGGGCGATTTATAACCCCTCGATGTATCTCATTGGTTCGTTAGGGATCATCCTCGTGGTCTGGGTGGGCGCGCGCGCCGTGCTCGCCGGCACGATGGCGGTAGGCGATCTGGTCGCGTTCCTGATGCTCACGGGATTTTTGTATGAACCGATCAACAAGCTCCATCAGTTGAATCAACTGGTGCAGGCGGGACGGGCTGCAGGCGAGCGCGTTTTCGAGATCATGGATCAATCGATCGAACCGGGATGGGATGTGCAGACCACGAGCCAAAGAATTCGCGGCGAGGTGCGTTATGAGAACGTGAGTTTCAACTACGGCGATGAACTCGCACCGGCGTTGCAACAAATCAGCTTCCACGCACAGCCCGGCGAAACGATCGCTCTCGTCGGCACGACCGGCGCCGGGAAATCAACGCTGGTCAATCTACTCGCCCGTTTCTACGAGTTCACCTCCGGCGCGATCATGATCGACGGACGACCAATACGCGATTTCGGAGTCCGTACCTTGCGCGGAATTATTGGGATGGTGACTCAGGAGAGTTTTCTTTTTAACGGAACAATTCGCGAAAATCTGCTTTTCGGGAAACCGGATGCGACCGATGAGGAATTGCTCGAGGCGACAGAGGCGGCGAATGCGCGCTCTTTCATCGAGCGACTGCCAAATGGACTCGGCAGCGTCGTCGGTGAGCGCGGGGTGAAATTGAGTGTCGGCGAAAAGCAACGGCTCTCCATCGCGCGCGCCCTGCTCAAGGATCCGCCCATCCTGATTCTCGACGAAGCCACCGCGAGCGTCGACACCACGACCGAGCGGTTGATTCAACAGGCGCTTGGAAAACCTGATGTTTCACCGTACCTGCATCGTGATTGCCCACCGACTCTCGACGATCGTCCGCGCGGACCAGATTCTCGTCCTCGACCAGGGACGAATCATCGAGCGCGGAACGCACGCCGAGCTCCTCTCGTTTGGCGGAAAATATGCCCGACTTTGCGAGCAGAGCTTTCTCGAGACTTCAGGAGAGGTCGAGGACGCCCGAGCTGATAGCCGGTTGAATGGTGAGGCGAACGCCTGGTGGCCGACTAGATTTCCGGCACAGGGCACGCCTGCCCGCAATTGGGACATCGAAGAGAGTGTGCCTCTCGAGGCCGTCGCAACGCGGTGGATTTCGTTATTCGTTAGGGACGGAGGCGCTCGGGGAGGGGGAAGGTGCGCGGGTTTGCGCGCCGGGAATAACGAGCGTCTGGCCGATCTGAAGTTTCCGGTCGTTCTCGATGTGGTTGAATTTTTGCAGCTCGTCGATGCCGACTTTGTGCATTTTCGCGATCGAAGTGAGCGTCTCGCCCCGGGCAACGACGTGGGTGGAGCCACCCGCGGCGGGCAGCGGTGAAGCTGTTTCCCCGGCGGCCGGCAACGGGCTGCCGAGAGAGGTTCCCCTCGGAGCGCTCGATCTCCTGCTGCAAACGCAGAATTTGCTGGGAAAGTGCGTCGATCTTCATGTTTTGCTCGTCAATCTTCTTCGTTAGGCTGAGGAGTTCCGCGGCCTCCGATCTGGTGCGGCGGGAGCCGGGTTTTGGGCATCCGCCTGGATCGTGAGCGAGAGAGAAAAAAGAAGGATCGCGAGCGAACGGAGGAGGCGAGTCATGGGCAAGCTTGGCACCTCTCGCGCAGCGCTGGCAAGCTGGACGGCAGTTTGCGTTTCCGGTGCATTCAGGATAGCGTTTTTTCATGCCAGAACGGACGGAAAAACCGGCAGCGCCTGTGCCTTGGGGGCCGAAGCAAGGCGATGGTGGCGGGCCAAAATCTCCCGACGTTTCCAAGCCGGACACGCGTGATTTGCTCAAAAAAATGCGCAAGGTGGATCCGAACCAATCGAAGCGCTACCGGCAGCGCACCGGCCAGTGACGAGCGACTCGCTTCAGGCGGCGAGCGTGTCCGATTTTCCGGCGCTTTTGCGGCGGCATGGCCTGCTCAATGAAGCGGCCGCTTTCCCTCCCGCGAACTCGAGTGCTCCCGCCGCATCGTTCACGCCGACGCAGGCGACGACGATTCTTGCCTTCAAATTTACCGGCGGCGTTTTGGTTGCTGGCGATCGGCGAGCGACGGCGGGCAATACGGTGGTTTACGATCGAGCGGACAAGGTGCTGGAGATCGACCGGCACTCGATCATGGCGATCGCGGGTGTCCCGGCCACGGCTTGGGAAATGGCGCGCGTGCTCGAGCATTCGCTCCAGTATTTTCGTCGGACCCAGCTCCAGGAAATGAGTGTCGACGGCAAGGTGCGCGCGCTCTCGAAATTGTTACGGGATAATTTTGGATTTGTCGTCCAGGGTATCGGTGTGGTCGTTCCGATTTTCGCGACCTATGACTTCGCCGGGCGACGGGCAGGCGCGGCTGTATTTCTACGACGCGATGGGAGCCCAGTTCGAGGTCGCCGAATATGCGGCGACCGGTTCGGGTTCGCCCGCCGTCCGCGGGGTGCTGTTTTACGAAAATCGCTGGGGAAAGAAACCGTTATGCAAGTTGCGCGAAGAAGATGCGGTTACGGTCGCTTTGCGGGCGCTCGATACGGCGGCGGAAGCCGACACCGCGACTGGTGGAGTGGATCGTAATGCGCGGATTTTCCCGCTGATCAAGATCATCTCGCGCGACGGAATCAAGACGCTGCCGGAAAAACAAATCGCGGCGCGCTTCAAGAGCACGGTCGCATGATCGAAGAACCTTATCGTTGGGTCGAGGCAATCGCGAACCGGCGTGAGTATATCGAGACGCAATTGGCGCCGGGCAGCCCAATTGCGGCACTGAGTTATCGCGATGGGATCCTGTTTGTGACGGTCGGCCGGGCGCGCCAGAAGCTCTTCGAGATTTATGATCGGATCGCGATGGGAGCGATCGGACATCCGGGCGACATCGAGCGGTTGCGGATGGCGGCTATCGAATTGGCGAGCACGGAAGGCTTCACTCGCTCAGCATCTGATGTCTCGCTGCGGCGGCTGGCCTTTTATTCACTCAGTCCACTTCTGAAAACGGCCTTCGAACAGGTTTATGGAGCGCCATATCTGGCCCGGATGATATTTGCCGAAGTGGGCGTGACACCGGCAGAAGACTTGTTTTTGCGAGTAGAGTACGACGGCTCGATCGCTGCAAATGGTCCGGCCGCCGACGCGCAGATCGCCGCGTTTCAGTGCCATCGGCGGGTCGACGCGTGGGACTGAGTCGATGCAAGCCTTGTTGCAGCGCGACCACGATCCCGGCTGCTACCTTGAACCGCGCGATGAAGGTCGCGCTCGATGCCTGGAGTGCCGGGAGCATGCCGGTCGCCGGAGGGAAATGGAACCGAGGTCCCCTCAGACAAAGGCGCTTCGGGAGCATCGGACGAAAGAATTGCAGAGCGCGACGGTCGAAGCTTGTGTTTTGGAGCGAAACAGCCCGAACGCGATTCGCTACCGTCAGCTTGCCGGCGAGGAATTGAAGGAGTTGACCGCCTCCTAAGCGAATTAGGACGCCTTGCTCGCGGCCCGCATGCCCGGATAAGAAAGAAGCATGCGACGCGCGATCCCTTGGTTCGGGTTGCTTCTTCTGACGACTTCGTTCGTCTGGCTTATTCGGCGGCCGGGACCGACGCATCCGGTATCCCGGTGCACTGCAAAGCCGGCCGTGCGGGACGAGCGCCGCGCTTTGGTCGGCTCGATCCCGGGCATGGGGGCCCCGATTCCGGCGCCATCTGCGGGACAATCATGGAAAAGAACCTGACCCTTGATGTCGCTTTACGGGCCGAATTGCTCCTGCGCGCGGAAGGTTATTCGATTCTCCTGACCCGTGAGAGTGATCGCTATGTCTCGCTGGCAGATCGCACCGCGGTGGGAAATCGTGCGGACGATTCGCTTTTCGTCAGTATACATTTCAATGACGGAGAACGCGCGACGGCGTCCGGCGTGGAAACGTATTATGCATCCGCCGATCGGCGGGGCCGGCCGGATTTTTCTCCTGGTTGCCGTTTTTGGCACGGTCCGCCTCTGCTCCGCTTGCCGCCCGAGAGCGAGAGCCTCGCGCGTTTTATTCAAGCGGCCTTGGTGGAGCAGACGCAGGCGGTCGATCGCGGAATCAAGTCGGAACAATTTTACGTTATCGCCAACTGCGCAGCATCCGGCGGTCTTGGTGGAGGGCGGGTTCATTACGAATGAATCGGACGTGACGAAACTAACGACGACTGAATACCGTCAGGAGATTGCGAGGGCCATCAGCGACGGAGTGCATCGTCATTGGGAGGCCACTCGGCGGAACGAACGGACGCTCGCGTTGGCCGCCGCACGGCCTGAATAACCCAAAAAACGATTCGTCGAATAGCCTTATGAAACGAAGCTGGCTCGCTTTTCTCGCTTTCCTGCTGGCCGGCGCCGGGATGCTTCGAGCGGACCAAACCACCTCCGCGGTGCAGCAGGCGCTGAAAGAGCAGGGTTTTTATTATGGGGACGTGACCGGCGAAAAAACTACGGACACGACCGCCGCGATTCGGCGCTATCAAATTCGCAATGGCCTGCAAATCACCGGCGAAATTGATGCGGAAACATTGCGTTCGTTAGGCGTCGGCTCGGGCGTGAGCCCGCTCCGACGCCCAGACGCAACCGACGGCGGCGCCGGAGGAAGAAGCCAGTGACGGCGGAGAGCCCACCCAATCCGCAGAAATTTCTCCGCAGGCACCGGTCCGCCCAATTATCCGTCGCAACGCTCGCCGGGCGATACTTATGAACCGGGACCCGCTCAACAGCCTCAGCCCGTCATGAGTGACGTGTTTGCCGGGAACCCCCTACGAAATTGCGCCGCTCGATTTGCAGCGTCATGTCATCGTCGGCGCGCAGACGCTTCTGGCACGCTACGGCTATTACTGGAACGGGATCGATGGCGAGTTCGGGCCCGGCACGCATTCGGCAGTCCGCCGGTTCCAGCTCCGGGCGGGTCTCGCACCGGACGGTCGTCTCAACATGGAGACGCTGGCTGCCCTTGGTTTGCTTCCGGGTCAGCGCGCGCCCGGATTTCGTCCGCCGCCGCGCCGGCTGCGGGGTCGGCCGATCTACCGCGGTGAGTGGGTGCCTGATCGTTAGACGCAGCACTTCGGCTATTGCCTGGTTTCGGGAAAGCGCACCGATTGCAGTTCGGCAAAAACCTTGCCGATAAAGATGCTCGCCGCGACCCGGAGCAGGAGCCGGTCGGAATCGTCGGAAACCCAAATGCTGGCGTGTCGAAATTTCTTGTGCGGCTCGAGCTCACGTTTCTTGCCGATCTTGCTGAGCTGCAGATCGAGCTTGATCGCGTGATAAGTGCCGGCCGCGATAGTGATCTCGCTCGCGGGCCGAGACTGTGAGCGTCGCCAGGTAGGGACTGGTCGCCGGATAAACCACGACTCGATAGACGTCGCCGTCGCGGAGCGGCTGGCTGCGGAGGTAAAGCAGGGTCGAATGCATGTCGAAGATGCCGCCCGCGAAAAAATACGTGCTCGTCCTAGGCGGCTTTTTTGATTTGGTATCAGTCCTGATCCGTTCAACCGAATCGGCTTGAAGACGACATCGGTCGTGACGGTCTTCTTCCGCACTTCTTCGACCTGGTGCATCGTGATCGGGCGAAGCGTCGTCGCGATCGGCCAGGGCGCGGTGGCGAACGTCGAGCTTCCAAAGGGCCCGAACCAGGCCAACGGTCTGTCCGATACCCTGCAGTTGGAGGTGCTCCGCCACTCTTCTCGAAGCGCATCTCTGCCGTGGCAGCGACGAGGCCGTTCCAGCCAAAGTTGTAGGTTGCGACGAGCGGGCGGGGATTTGGAAAATCTCCGCGCGGGAGAAGCGTGACGGTTTTCTCCCAATCGAGATGGCGCTCCCGTGGCCGTCAGGTGGAGAAGAGTGCGACTAACCCAGATCGCAATCTTCCGTCGAAAGCCCACCAGTCGACCTTCCGCTGCCGGTCGGCGACTTGCAACCGAACGAGGCGATCAGATCGCGGAAGCGGCGAAACAGGTTCGCAACAGGCAAAAAAAACGCACGCCAGCAGCGTGCGTTTCTTGATCAAAATTTCTCGGTTCGTTAGGGCTTGGCCTTTGCCGGGCTGGCGCTAGCTTTCGGCGCCGGTGTCGGCGAGGCCGCGGCCTTGTTCAGTTGGGCTCACGACGTCGTTGGTGAAATCCATGTCGGGCCGTGCAAACATGACCATCGGCACGCCATTCAAGCTCACGCCCGAAGTGTCGAAGACAAGATCCATGTTTGCCGCCTTCACCTTGCGTCATCACGACGGCGGTGATTTCCTGGACGATTCCGTCGCGCATCCGCACCGCCTGCTCCTGCAACTGCTTCTCGCGGGTCTGGCGAAAATCGTTGATCTCGCGTTCCAGGTTTTTGATGCTGGCGATCTTTTCGTCGCGTTCTTTCGCCTTTTGCGTCTTGGCGTCGGCGCTCAGAGCCGGGGCTTCGAGCTGCTGATTGAGCTTATTGATCTCGTCGAGTGCCTTTTTGTAGGTATCAGCGCGATCGTCGTATTCCTTCTTCGCGGCGTCCTTCGCGTCGTTGATTTTCTTCTCGGCGTCCTTGGTCTTGTTGTATTCCTTAAAGGCCCGATTCATGTCGATAGTGCCGACTTTCATGCCTTGCGCGAAAGCTCCAGAGGGAGCGCAAACGCGGAAAGAAGGGCGACGAGGATAAGCTTTTTCATAGATGTAAGGTGAGACTGGTAGTTGGGATGGGTATAGACTGCAAGTGCCACCTTTCGTTCAAAATTGATAGCCGACGCTGAACTGGACCTTGGGGCCATTGGTGTTGTTGTCTTTCTGCAGGGGAATTCCGTAATCGATCTTCAATGGGCCGATGGGCAGATCGAGCCGCACGCCGACGCCGACGTCGGAAGCTATATGCTGGGTGCCGAAATCATATGAATCGGCATTCACGTAGCCCGTGTCGTAAAAAACAGCGCCGCGGATGCGTGGGATGATCGGCATCGTGACCTCAACCGTGATGCGGGCACTGGTATTGCCTCCGATTGGTTCATTGTTAATATCTTTTGGCCCGACATCGCGGAAGTTGAAGCCGCGGAGATTATTGGCGCCGCCGAGGTAGAGACGATCGAAGATTGGCACCGCAGTGCCGTCGCCCCAGGTGCTGACGACCCCGACTCCGCCATCAAGCGTGAGGATGATGTCGTAGGGAAAAAGGAGGTACTGCGCCGCCTGGAGGTCGAAGCCATAGGTTTGGACGTTGCCGCCGAGAAAACCGCCGGCGAGAAACGGGACCAGGACGATGCGATGGCCGTGGCGGGTTAGGAAAACGCTATCCCGCGTATCGTAGTTCAGGACGGAGCCTATCTGGCTCTTCAGATGGTTACCGGCCTCCTGCGACGATCGTCGGGGAGGCGTGAAGGCGACATCGAAGATGTCGATTTCCTCGAGTCGATAATTGAGGTTGAGGGCAAGAAAGGGCCGGAGCGGCTTGCGTGCGTCAATCGTGAAACCGTAGTTTCGCTGGTTGTATTCAACGCTCAGAAAGCTCGCCTCGCGATAAAAGAGATCCCCGCCTAACGACAAAGGCTTGTCGAGAAAATACGGATCGGTCAGTGAGAGCAGATAATTTTGGGACTGCGTGCCCGTCTGGATGCGCAGGCGGAATTTTTGCCCGGCGCCGGTGAAGGTCGGAAAGTTCAGAAGATCGAAGTTGCCCTGGGTCAACTCAACGAAGCCGATCAGGCTTTCGATCGAACTGAAGCCCGCGCCGAAATTGAGGGCACCGGTCCGTTTCTCCTGCACCTGAACGAGGAGATCTTTGCGACCGGGAATGCCAGTATCTTCGGGATACGTATCGACTTTCTCGAAATAGCCAAGATTCTCCAGCCGGGATTTGCTCGTGTCGACCCGCAGGGTATTGAAGACATCGCCCGGCAGAATCAAAATTTCGCGGCGCAGCACCTTATCCTTGGTGCGGGTATTGCCGGCGATGTTAATCCGCTCGACAAAGGAGCGGGAACCTTCCGTAATGATGTAGGTAAGATCCACCACCCCCGGACCCGCCGATGTGCCCTGCGGGAGAATGTCGACATCGACAAAGCCGCCCGCACCATAACCGTCGACGAGCGCCTTGCTGTCGTCCTTTAACCCTTTGGGCGTATAGATCGAGCCTTCCCTCATCTTGATCAGCGAGTGCAAAGCGGCTTCCTTCGCGACCTCCTGACCTTGAAAAACTACCTTGCCGACGTGGTATTGAATGCCCTCGTTGATCATGATGACCAGACGGACCCCTTTTGCGGTGCGCTCTTGCCGCACCTCAGGGATAGCGATGTCGATGTAGCCGTGGTTTTGGTAATACTCGCGGATGCTGTCGAGATCCTGCTGCAATTGCGCCTGGTCCAGCCGGCCGGATTTGTCGAAGAACGCGATTGGCGTAATCGCTTTGGTTTTCATCTGGTGCCGCAACGCGCGAGCGCTGAATTTGGTGTTGCCTTGGAACACAATTTCGCGGATCGCGCCTTTCTCGCCCTCGTTGATTGTGTAAATCGCGCGGGCCGTGCCGTGGCTTTCATCCGTTACGAGTTGAAGCTGCACGTCGACGCCGGGGAATCCTTTGCGTTGATAAAAATCGATGATGTTCTGGCGGCCTTCCTCGAGCTTTTCCGCGTCAGACGGCGATGGCACCCGGAACTTGATCTGGGCGCGGACCTTGCTGGCTTTGAAATTTGTGGCGCCGTCGATTTCGATTTCCGTTATCAGCGCCCGGGTGGCAAGAATAACCTGAACGCGGACGCCGTTGCCGGCTGGTTCGCCAAAGATGCGGACGTTTTGGATCTTGCCGGTAGCGTAAAGCGTCCGGATATCGTCTTCCACGGTCGTCTCGGAATACGCCTGGCCGATTTTGGTGCGCATATTGGCGAGAACGCGGTCCTTGGAGACGGTTTCGGGACCAACGTAGCGCACGTCGATCGAGGTAATGGTGGCGCCTTCCACGCCCTGGGCGCGCGCCCCTGGCGACAGGCTGAGAGCCCAGCCTAACAAAAAGGAAACCGCGGCGAAGCGGAGAGACGAGATCGGATTTTTCATAGACAAGGGAGCGGCGCTCGACAGCTGTCAGTGCTAAACAGGCGTATTAGATGGGTAATGCGAGTGGCAACGTCAAGGCAGGAATGGTGGAATTTATAATAGCGATGTCCCGGTCCGTTCGCTTCAAACAGGAAATTCAGAGCAGCTCGTACCAATTGTTGCGTCGGCGCGCTTCGTAACCGGCCTCGCGGACCAATCGTTCGATCTTTCCCGCATCGAGCCGGAAAGTGGTCCCGGCGCTGCTGACGACATTTTCCTCCATCATGACCGAGCCGAAATCATTCGCGCCATATTTCAGCGCGATCTGGCCGATCTCGGGCCCTTGCGTGACCCACGAGCTCTGGATGTTGGGAATGTTATCGAGAAATATGCGGGCCAGCGCCTGCATGCGCAGGTATTCGGCGGAACTGGTCGGATGTTCGACTTTCAAAACCGTGTGCTGGGGCTGAAACGTCCAGCAGATGAATGCGGTAAACCCCCCCGTCGCGTCCTGCTGGTCGCGCAACCGCTGCAGATGCTGGACGCGATCCTCGATCGTTTCGACATGGCCAAACATCATTGTCGCACTCGACTTCAAGCCCAGTTCGTGCGCCACTTGCATCACCTCGAGCCATTGGTCGCTCTTGCATTTGAGCGGCGCAATTCGCTGCCTGACGGAATCGACCAGGATCTCGCCCCCGCCACCAGGGATCGAACCGAGCCCCGCTTCCTTAAAGCGTGCGATCACTTCGCGGAGTGGCATTTTGAAAGTCTCCGCAAAATGCTGGAACTCCGGCGGACTAAAACCATGGATGTTAATATGGGGATACTTTTCCCGGATGTGATGGAGCAGATCGATATACCAATCAAAATCGAGTTTCGGATGATGGCCGCCCTGCATCAGGATTTGTACGCCGCCCGCCGCAGTTAGCTCATCGAGCTTTTGGTCGAACTCTTCGCGGGTCAGGACGTAATGATCGTCGTCTCGTTCGGTCCGATAAAACGCGCAGAACTTGCAGTAGACGTTGCAGACGTTGGTGTAATTAATGTTGCGATCGACAATGTAGGTGACGATCTCGCGGCCCCGGTTCCCGTAATGTTTTCCCTTTGCCAGGTTGCGGCGCGTGTCGGCCAGTGCGCCGAGCTCCGCGAGCGGCCAGCGATAAAGCTCGAGCGCTTCCGCGGCCGAGATGCGTTGGCCATCCAGAGTCTTTTCCTGCAGGGATTCGCGGTTGAGCGCCACCATCGAAGGGCAATCTAGACGAGCGCCAACGGCTCCGCACGCGGCGCCCTCAATTTTTCAGGAGTCGTTTTTCTTTCCGGATCGCGGCAAGCACGCATCAAACTCCGCTGCACGGCCAATAATGAAGAAATGCAAAACGTTCGTTGCCGCAGCTTCCGGCCCTGAACAAGAGCCACGCGCAAGGCCAGATATACTACGCGCCTAACGATGTCAGAAGGCATCGTTGCCTTGAAGGATGGAGTCGCTACTTGCTAAGTCAGCGCGATGGCTTGAAACGAACTGACGACATCGTCCGGACCCGCCGCGGTAAAAAAGCTTTCGTAAAAACCGGGGCCAAGATCCCAATGATCGCCCTTGTAGTATTCGTCGCGGTAAAAACGCCAGACACCGTTGACGACGATCACCGAGCTGATGCGATCGTCCCAGAAATCGCCGAGGTAATGGAAACTCAGATTGGTCCGCGCGTAGGCGCCTTTGAATCCAACGTGGTCGTAAACAACGATCTCGGGCAGCCGGAAGCCACCTCCTGACAGATTTGCATCCCCTGGGTTTGCTGCCGTGGGGTGGTAGCCCAGTGCGTCAATTTTCCATTTCGTGTCAATGACTGCGCCATTGTCCGGCGAGAGCTCGGTCTTGGTTGTTCTACTCATAAGCGGCTTTTCTTATCGTGATTTGAACAGATCATCCTGGGCTTGTCGAGCAAGAGATTTTTGTTTCACGAGAATTTTCATTTCTCAGCCCGCAACCACTGCCAGGGCCGGACTTCGTCGAGTCCCGGATTGTGCCCTGTTCCAGATCGATGTCGTCCGCGCCCCGATGGAGGCGTTCTCTGCCGATCAAATGCGGTGTTCGCGATTATCTGAGCGCAGCCGGATCGTTTTGTTCTGGAGATTGTGCGACGCACGGATGAAACGGACCGTCTTGCTTTTCGCACGCATCAGGACCGAGTGGGTGATTGTATTGGGTCCTTGTGACTTTACGCCGCGGAGGAGCGCGCTGTCGCTAATGCCGGTCGCGCAAAAAATGATGTTGTTTCCGTTCGCAAGGTCGTCGGCAAAAAAGACACGATTGAGATCTTTTTCGTGCCCGTCGGCGATGAGCTGTGCGCGCTCGTTTTCGTCCCGGGGCGACATCATGCATTGCATGTCTCCACCGAGACATTTGATGCCGGCCGCAGCCAGGACTGCTTCGGGCGAACCGCCAATGCCGACGTAGAGGTCGACCCCGCTATCCGGGTAGGATGGGGCCATCGCCGCCGCGATGTCGCCATCGCTAATCATGCGAAGGGAAGCACCAACCCGCCGGATCTCTTTTACAATCTGCTTGTGGCGCGGGCGGTCGAGCATCATCACCACGACGTTTTGCACTCGTTTGTTCAGCGCTTTTGCCACCGTGATGAGCGTCTCTTCGATCGGGCATTCGAGTTTGAGGGTTTCGATGCCGGCAATCTTCATGCTGCGGATGACGTCCGGGCCGTAGGCCAGCTTCATCATGTAGAAAGACGGGATATCGCGGAGCGCGACTTTGACGCCCTTTTCCGGCGTCGCCGCCGCGATGCACGTAATCGAGTTGGGTGCGCCTTTGGCGATGTTTGTTGTGCCGTCGATCGGGTCGAGCGCGATGTCGAACTGTGGCGCCCCCGGCAGCCACATCCCGAGTTGTTCGCCCTTGAAAATACCGGGCGCATCATCCTTGATCCCTTCGCCGATCACGACTTCGCCGCAGATGTTCATCAGGTCGAACATCCCGCGAATCGCATCGCAGGCTGCATCGTCAGCTTTTTCTTTTTCGCCACGGCCAAGCCAGGGAAGGGCGTTGAGCGCGGCCGCCTCCGTCGCGCGCACGAAATCGAACTCGATGATTCGCTCGATATCTTCGTAATTCTGCTTTGGAATCCGCATTGTTTGAGCTTCGCCTCAAAAAATCCGAAATACGAATCTCGAAATCCAAAACAAAATTAAAGCTCGAATTTTTCGAAACATTCGCGGCCGTCGCCGTTTCGAATTTTTTCCAAGTTCCGGATTTCGTCACTCGGATTTCGGATTTTTCTTTCCCGCGACTTCATATTCCGGTTTCGCCACGCCAAGCAGCCAATGATCGAACCAACCGACAATATGCTGCAGCCGTTCGATCCGATGCCAGGGCTGACCGGAGCGGGAGAGCTCATGGGTTTCGCCGGGGAACTTCACCATCACTGTCGGAATCTTGCGGAATTTGAGCGCGCGAAACATCTGCTCGCCGCCCGCCCCGGGTGGGGTGCGGGTGTCATCCTCGCCGAGCACGAGCATGAGCGGCGTCTTTACGTTATTGATGTAGGTGATCGGTGAACGGGCTTTGTAATCGCCTTCCTCATCTTTGAAAGGCGGGGTCTTGAACCAGTTCGGCTGAAAGAGGGTGAAATCGGCGGTATACCACCAGTCCGCCCAATCCGCGATGTCGCGCTGGGACACGCCGGCGGCGAACCGATCGGTGTGGCCCACCACCCAGTTGGTGAGGAGGCCGCCACCACTTCCGCCGGTCACCCCCAGTTTTTTCTCATCGATGCCACCGCGCCTAACGACTTCGTCCACGCCCGCCATCAGATCCTTGAAATCGTCGCCCGGGTATTTGTATTGGATGATGTTTCCAAACGCCTGGCCGTAGCTCGTGCTCCCGCGCGGGTTCGGATAGAGAACGACGTACCCCTTGGCCGCCATCCATTGGAACTCGTGCTCGAAGATATAGCCGTAAGCCGCGTGCGGCCCGCCGTGGATGTTGAGGATGAGCGGATACTTTTTCGTCGGGTCAAATCCCGGCGGCTTTTGGATCCAGGCCTGGATGCGTTTGCCATCAAAACTCTCGTACCAAATTTCTTCCGGCTCGGTCAAATTGAGCTGGCCGAAGAGCGCGTCGTTCGAATGGGTCAACTGACGCGGCTGCCGATCCCGGCTGATCGATGTAGAACAGGTCGTTAATACGGGTCGGGGTGGAGACGAGGTAGACGAATTTTTTTCGCGTCGGCCGCGGCGGAAAAGCGCATCACCGCCTGGTTGCCTTGAGTCAGATCCGTAACCGCGCCGCTGCTGGCGTCAAAGGAGGCGAGCTGGGTGCGCCCTTCCTTGGAATAGATTTCGACGATGCTCTTCCCGTCGGCCGACCAGACCGGAGAGTTTCTGCCCAAGGCGCGCGGCGCGGCATTGTCGCCGAAGACGCTGTCCCCCGCATCGTAGTCGAAAGCGGTCGTCAGGTTGACCGGCCTGGCGTTCTCCGCCAGATCCATCGTCCAGAGATCGGATTGCGTGTAGGAGTTAACTGGCTCGTCGGTCGCGGCGATGAAGGCAGCGCGTTTGCCATCCGGGCTGATTGCAAGAGTGCCGATGTCCATCGGAATAGTGGTAAGCAACCTGGCCTCGCCGCCTTTCGCCGGAATTACGTAAAGCTCCGTTTTCGGCAGATCGTAGTAGGGCTCGTCGACATGCCACGAAGTGAAGTAAATTTGCGCGCCGTCGTGCGACCAAACGGCATTGCCTTCATCGAAACGGCCGTTCGTGAGCTGTCGCGGTTCGACTTTTTCATCGGCACTCCGCGGCACCGGCACGATCCAAAGGTGGCTGGGGCGTTTCGGATCGAGGTAACCCTCTTCGTTGTCGCGATAAACCGCGTGGGTAATAACGTGCACGTCGCTCTCATGTTCTTCTTCCGACACTTCCTCCTTGTTTTTGGCTTTTGCCTGCGGCGAAGCGCGGCGAGCTTGCGGCCGCAGCCGCTTGCTTTGCTTCTTCTTCCTTCTTTTTCCTGCGCGCCTGCTTCGCCAGGTCGTCGGGATTCGAGCTGCTGGTGAAGACGATCGATTTGCCGTCCGGCGACCACTTCGGATCGCCCGCGCCCTTTGGCAGATCAGTAAAAACGAAGGCGTCTCCCCCGGACATCGGGAGGAGACACAACTGCGGCGGTTGTTTCTTGCCTTCCTTCTCCATGGCGCGGGAGAAGGCGAGGAACTTGCCGTCCGGCGACCAGCGCGGGCCGGCATCGCGCGGGCCGCTCGTCAGTTCGCGCGGCGCCTCATCGCCGGCGGTCGGCACCATCCAGATGGCGGTGTCGTATCCGTCTTTCTTTTCGTTCACGGTCACGCGGACGTAGGCGACGCGCGTGCCGTCGGGCGAAATCTGCGGGTTACCGATCCAGACAAAATCGAAAAGATCCTTTTCGGTGATGTTGCGTTTCGCCGGCGTGGCGGCCTGAGCCAGCGACGCAATCGTTAGGCAGGCAAAAATGAAAAGAGACGCGCGCAGGATTCGGTTTGACATGCGCCTATACTGGCACTGCCTGCGGACGGCGCAATTAGCCGCGCCCTCCCAGGCCCAACAATAGCCGGCCGGGCGCCAATCTTTTTGTTGCGCCGCGGTTCACTCGCCCGTTACTCTTCCCGCGCATGTTTCGTTTTCGGTTTTCTCCGCTCGCGGCGCTCGCCGGTTTGCTCATCGTTTTCACTTCCTGCGAGCGCCATCACCTCGGCGAAATGCCCGAGCTGCAAAAGGAACATCTCCACCCGCTCGCACCAAAAGGGGAAGAAGTCGATCCCGGCGTGCCGACGCCGCCCATTTCGTCCTCGCCTGCGACCTTTTTTCCCAAGCAGCAGCCCTAACGAAGGATTTTTTGACCGCGGATTACACGGAGGGCACGGATGGAGGGCGGGCGGCTGCGACTTCCGATCTAAATTCCTCCCCCAAGTGGCTCGGGTAATCCGCGACTAAGAGAAGAAAAAAATCAGCCTAACGAAAAACTCCATGGCCAAAGACAAGTACGCCCGCACTCCGCCGAACATCAGCACCATGCCGCCGGGCGTGCCCTACATCATCGGAAACGAGGCGGCCGAGCGTTTCTCCTTCTACGGGATGCGCTCCATCCTGATCGTTTTCATGACGCAGTATCTGATCACGAGCAGCGGGGCGAATGATCACATGGGGGACGCTGAGGCGCGGCAGTATTTCGCCCTTTTCGTCGCGGCCGTTTATTTTCTCCCCATCCTCGGCGCCGTCCTGGCGGAGGGTTTTATCGGGAAATACCAGACCATCTTCTGGCTCTCGATTGTTTATTGCTTTGGCCATTTCGCACTGGCGTTGAATGAAACCCGCCTCGGACTCCTCATTGGTCTCGGTCTCATCTCTTTCGGCGCCGGTGGCATTAAACCGTGCGTCTCGGCCAACGTCGGCGACCAGTTTGGCGAGTCCAACAAGCACCTTCTCTCGAAAGTTTTTGGCTGGTTCTATTTTTCGATCAACGCCGGCTCGTTTATCTCAACCATCCTCTGCCCGATTCTCCTCCATGATCCGCGCTTTGGGCCGCGCTGGGCCTTTGGCCTGCCCGGTATCATGATGGTGCTGGCGACGGTTTTCTTCTGGCTCGGTCGCAAAAAATTTGTGCATATCCGTCCCGGCGGTCTCGGATTTCCTTAAACAGACGTTTAGCCGGGAAGGTCTCGGCGCACTTGGCCGGCTGGCGATTGTTTACGTTTTCGTGGCGGTCTTCTGGTCGCTTTGGGATCAGAGCAGCGGCGGCTCTTGGACGTTGCAGGCACAGCAGATGGATCTCTTCGTGCCGTGGCTGCCGTGGATGCAATTTAGCCCGTTTGCCATGGGCTGGGGCGTAGACCTGCTCCCGTCGCAGGTGCAGACGGCCAATCCGATCCTGATCCTGATTTTCATTCCGATCGTGAACTACCTGCTCTATCCGCTGATGGACAAGGTTTTCCCTCTCACTCCGCTGCGGAAAATCGGGATCGGCCTGTTCCTGACCGCGGGCAGTTACGTCGTCATCTGGCATATCCAGCAGATGATCGACGCCGGCGGCGAAGCCGAGCGTGAACTGGCAATTCCTCGCCTACATCATCCTGACCCTGGGCGAAACGATGGTCTCGATCACAGGGCTCGAGTTTTCCTATACGCAGGCGCCGAACAAGATGAAGAGCGCGGTCATGGCGCTCTGGCTCTTTACCGTTTCGATGGGCAATCTCTTCACCGCCGCGGTCAACTACTTCATCCGCAATGCCGACGGCACGGTGAAGATGAACGACCAGCAATACTTCCTCTTCTTCGCTATGCTTATGTTGGTGGCGGCGGCGACTTTCGTCGTTTTCGCCATGTTCTATCGTGGGAAAACCTACCTGCAATCGCAGGAGGTGACCCCCGACGAACTGGCCACCGAGCCGATGCTCTCCAGCGGCGCACCCACTTAGTCGGCAGGAGCTATAACGCTTGCAGGACGCTTCGCGCTTCGAGGCGCGCCGCCCGCTCAGACGCCTGTTCTCCTGAACCGGCGAAGCACCGCTCCGCAATCGACCCTCCTTTCCTGAACAAGCCGGAAAGCTTTCAGGGCTCGAGATGACGAAGCCTCGCGGAGAGCGCGACTTCTGCCTTTCCTTTTCGTTTCCCGCCCGCCATTCTCGGTTTGCAGATGCCACCCCCGAACGAAGAATACGTCCTCGATTTCCTGCGGGATGCAGGGCGGATCACACGAAGCAAATCGAGGAGGCCAAGGCCAATCTCAACGGCTTGTCCAGCGTCGTCGAGCAGCTCGTTAGGCACGACATCATCTCGGCCGACGATATCTCGCGCAGCCTCGCTGCCCAGGCGGAGATGAAATGGATCGATCTCGCCACCAGAGTCGTGCCGCAGGATGTGATCGATGAGATCAAGCCGGAGGACGCCCGCCGGTTTAGGATGATCCCGATCGCGCGCAATGAGAACAGCCTCGTTGTGGCGACCGGCGATCCGCTTCGATTTCGACAGTATCGACGGCCTTAACTTTTTGCTGAAACGCGAGATCGAGCTGGTTTTGCACCACGCCCGAAAAAATCCGGCAGGCACTGATCAAGTATTACGGTAGCGCGGAAGAAACGATCAATATCCTGCGGGAAAAAATCGGCGAAACCGCGATTGAGGAACTTGATATCACGAAAGGCGCCGAGCTGCATGAGGGCGAGGGCGGGGACGCACCAATCATTCGGATGGTCTCGATGCTCCTGCTCGAGGCGCACAAGCTGGGAGCGAGCGACATCCATCTCGAACCGCTCGAGAAAAGTTTTCGTGTCCGGTTTCGGATTGACGGTGCGCTCCAGGAAATGCAATCGCCCCCGAAGAAATTGCAATCAGCCATCGTTAGCCGGCTCAAGATCATGACCAGCTCGATGAGCATCGCGGAAAAGCGCCTCCCGCAAGACGGTCGCATCCAGGTGAAGATGGGAAAGAAATCGATCGATCTGCGCGTCTCGGTCCTGCCGACGAGCCACGGCGAGAGCATGGTCATGCGGTTGCTCGATAAATCGAGCCTGCTCCTCGGTTTGCCGGAACTCGGTTTCCTAAGCGATGACGAGGAAATTATCGAACGACTCCTGCACGCGCCCGACGGCATTCTGCTCGTCACCGGTCCGACCGGTTCCGGCAAGACCAGCACGCTCTACGCCTGTCTCAATCACATCAACCAAACCGATCGAAAGATCATCACGGTCGAGGAGCCGGTCGAGTATCGGATGAACGGAATCAATCAGGTGCAGGTTAATTCCGAGATCGGGATGACCTTTCCCGTCGCTCTCCGCTCCATCCTGCGCCAGGCACCGAATATCATCATGATCGGTGAAATTCGCGACCGCGAAACAGCGGCGATCGCGACCAACGCTGGTCTCACAGGTCACCTTGTCTTTAGCACTCTACACACGAACGACGCCCCTTCCGCGATCGCGCGCCTGGTCGATATCGGTGTAGCACCCTTTCTCGTTGCCACTTCGATCCGGGCGATCATCGCGCAGCGACTCGTTAGGCGACTGTGCGTGAAGTGCAGGGAACCGGGCCAGCTCGCGGAATCGGAGCTGCGGGCGCTCCATATCGAAGCCTCGCAACCGGGTGAGTCGAGCATGATGCGCCCGATCGGCTGCGAGCGCTGCCGGCAGTCCGGCTACAAAGGACGATAGGAATTTTCGAAATCTTCGAGATTGATGACGAAGTGCGTCAGATGGTGAACAATCGCGCCTCTACCATGCTGCTGCGCCAGCGCGCGCGAGAGTCGGGTATGCGGACGTTGCGCGAAGATGGCGTGCGCAAGGTCCTCGCGGGAATGACCTCGGCCGAGGAGGTCATCTCGGTAACCTTAGGCGATCTCAATTGACCAATGAAGGCGTCATCTTTCCAAGCGAAGCCGAGAAATTCCGGCCTAACGAATGAATAACGAACGCCTTGCCGATTTTTTTATAGACCAGGGCATGATGGATCGCGCTCAGGCCGATGATGTGCTTCGCGCGACGAGACAGAATGGGAGAGCGATCGAGGAGGTGCTGGTCGATCACGGCATTGTGGAAGAAGCCCAATTCCACCGGATCATGGCGAACGCGCTTGGAACGGAGGTAGTCGATCTCGACCCCGTCGAATTCACTCCCAAAATCTTGCGGGCGATTCCGGCCGGACTGGCGCGCTTGCACGGCGCCTTGCCAATAGGAACCGAGGACAACACCATCCGGGTCGCGCTGATCGATCCGCTCGACACCCAGACGATCGACGACCTGCGCTTCGCCTTGGGCCTCGACATCCAGGTGGTGCTCGCCCCGCGCCTCCAAATCCGGGAGCACTTGAGAAAACATTACGGCGATGACACCTCCAGCATGGAAGAGATCCTCAAGGAGCTCGGCGAAGCCGGCGATGAATCGAGGCGACAAAGCGGACGGCGCCAATGTCGAAGCTGAAGCGAACGCCGCGCCCATCATCCGCTTTGTTGATTTGATCCTGTGTCAGGCGATCGAGGACGGGGCGAGCGACATTCATTTCGAGCCGTTTGAGGCCGAGTTCAAAGTCCGCTACCGCGTCGATGGCGCGCTCTACGAAATGACGCCGCCGCCTCAGCGCCTCGCACTCCCGGTTATCTCGCGGGTCAAGGTGATGGCGAACATGAACATCGCGGAACGCCGCCTGCCGCAGGACGGCCGCCTCCAGAAAAACGTCGCTGGCCGGGCGGTCGATCTGCGGGTCTCGACTTTGCCGACGCAATTTGGCGAAAGCGTCGTTTTGCGCGTGCTCGATCGCTCCACCGTGAATCTGGATCTCGACAGGCTCGGGCTGCCCGATGAGATCCTCGACTACCTCCTCGAGGTGATCGATCGGCCGAACGGAATTTTAATCGTCACCGGCCCGACCGGTTCCGGCAAGACGACGACGCTTTACTCATGCCTGCGCGAAATTAATACGATCGATTCCAAATTGCTGACTGCGGAAGAACCGGTCGAGTACGACCTCGAAGGCATCATGCAGGTGCCAGTCAATGAAGCGATCGGCCTTACGTTTGCTCGTGTCCTTCGCGCTTTCCTTCGCCAGGATCCCGATCGCATCATGGTCGGTGAAACGCGTGATCTGGAGACGGCGCAAATCGCCATTCAAGCCTCGCTCACGGGGCACTTCGTCTTCACCACCCTGCACACTAACGACGCCCCGGGCGCGATCGCTCGCCTGATCGATATGGGAGTGGAGCCGTTCCTCATTTCGTCTGCGCTCGACTCCGTCCTCGGTCAGCGCTTGCTCCGCAGCATCTGTCCCGATTGCCGGACGGCTTATCAGCCTATCGAGTCGTTGCTCGCCCAGCTCGATCTTTCGCCTGCGGAAATCGGCGATCGCCAGTTCTACTACGGGAAGGGATGCAAGAACTGCAACCGCACCGGTTACAAAGGCCGCAAAGGAATCTACGAGCTGATGAGAATCAGCGATCCCATTCGCGCCCTGATCAACGAGCGGACGCCCTCGGTCGTTTTGAAGCAAAAGGCGATCGAACTCGGCATGGTGACGCTGCGGCAGGACGGCATCCGAAGCATTTTCGAAGGCGCCACGACGATCGAGGAGGTGCTGAAATATACGTAAAGTATTGAGCGATGGAGTGAATGAATCAGATCGACTTGGGCGCCAAGTTTAATTATATCCTCACTCCCTCAATATCCCCCATGCCCCAGTTCACTTATATCGCGCTGGACTCACGCGGTCAGGAATCTACCGGTTTGATCGAAGCCGCGTCGACCGGCGACGCCATCAGCCAGCTCCGGCAGACAGGTTATTTCCCAACCGGCGTTTTCGAAGAAGGACAAGCCATCGCGCCGGATAAAAAATCGCGTCGGAGCGCGAAGACAATCCCGTCCGGCGGCGCGGGAGTGAAGCGCAAGGGAATCCTCCTTTTCCAAAAAAAGACGGTCAAAGCGAAGACGTTGATGGTCTTCACCCGTCAGCTCGCGACCCTGATCGATGCGGGTCTGCCCTTGCTCCGCGGGCTTAATGTGCTCGCGAAACAGGAGCGCGATGTTCTGCTCAAAAACACGATCAATCAGCTCGCCGATTCGGTGCAAGGCGGCAGCACGTTCTCTGAGGGCCTCGAGCTGCACCCGAAGATTTTTAGCAAGCTCTTCGTCAACATGGTGAAAGCAGGCGAAATCGGCGGGGTTCTCGAGCTTGTGCTTGGCCGGCTCGCGGAATTCCAGGAAAAAGCCCAGAAGGTCAAAAACAAGGTCAAGGCCGCAATGATTTATCCGGTCATCGTTCTTTCTCTCGCGATGATCATCATGGCCTTTCTCTTCGTCTTCATCGTGCCGAAGTTCGAATCGATTTTCCATGATATGCTGGGCGACAAACCGCTCCCCGTGATTACCCAGTCGGTCATTGGGATCAGCGGTTTCATGCAACATCATTGGCTGGTTCTGATCGGCGCAATTGTCGGATTGATTGTGGGCTACAAGTTTGTCGCTCGCACGGCCACCGGGCGTTTGGTCATTGACCGACTCTCGTTGCGCGCCCCCCTCTTTGGCGATCTGACCCGCAAGAGCTCGATCTCGCGCTTCGCGCGCACCCTCGGTACGCTTGTCACCAGTGGCGTCCCGATCCTGCAGGCTCTTAACATCACGCGCGAGACTGCCGGTAATACGGTGATTGCTCACGCGATTTCGCGAGTCCACGACTCGGTCAAAGAAGGTGAATCGATCGTCCAACCGTTGGAGGCGAGCGGCGCGTTTCCGCCCATGGTTGTGAGCATGGTGGATGTCGGCGAAGAGACTGGGCAATTGCCCGAAATGCTACTCAAGATCGCGGAAGTCTACGACGACGAAGTCGACAACTCGGTCGCGGGCCTCACCTCGATGCTCGAACCGATCATGATCGTTATGCTGGCCGTAATCGTGGGAACGATCGTTATTGCGTTGTTCATGCCGCTAGTCAGCATCATCGGCGGCCTGCAGGCACAGACCTGACGAATGCACTCAGAGCGGACAGGCGAATGTGTCGGCCGCAGATGCTCAGCGCGGACGCCCGCCGCTACATCGGGTTTCACAATCGTGGAGGTCCTGGTTGCGATGACGATCATTCTCGTGCTCGCGGGATTGATCCTGGCTACGAGCAGCTACGTCTCCAACAACGGAAGCCGCGCTCGCGCCGAGGTCGAGATCGCGGCGATGTCCGCCGCGCTGGAGAATTACAAAGTGGATAATGGGATTTATCCTTCGTCCAATTCACTCGATGCCCGAATCGCGGTCGATCCAACAACGACTGCGTATCAAGCGGCGAGTCTTTTTCTCTACGAAAGTATCAGCGGCGATTCTGATGCAGATCGCCAACCAAATCCGGGCGTCACATCTTACTTTTCCTTCAAGAACAACCAGCTTAGTCCGGCGACGGGTAGCGTTCTTTACATCCGAGATCCGTTTGGCAATAGCTACGGATACTCGACGGTTGGACAAGCTGGTGGCGCCGCCGGCTACAATCCAACCTTTGATCTTTGGAGCACCGCCGGCTTCACGACTGCGACTAGTCAGGCTGGCTGGATCAAGAACTGGTAGGGCGAGACTCTGTCGAGCGGGGAGCAAACCTTCTTCGTAGCGGAGTGCTGCCTCCGGCTCGACAGAGTCGCGCCCTACCCAGCTGTGCCTTAATGCACGACGACAACCACGCGCCGATTCACTTCCTGCTCCTCGATCGACGCGTCCGGCGAGGTGAGCAAGTTCGCCTTCCCATACCCACGTGTCTCGATCTGCGACGGGTTGATCCCGAGCACTCTAACCAGATACGCCTTGACGCTTTCCGCCCGGCGCCGGCTCAGGTCGAGATTGTATTCTTCCGACCCATAGGAATCGGTGTAGCCCTCGAGTGTGAAAGTCGCGTTCAGGTTCCGCTTGATCAGCGTCGCCACCTTCTGCAATTGCTCGACCGCATTCCCCTGTAACTCCGCGCTGTCGTATTCGAAGAGCTGATTGTTCGGCATTTTAAATTTCGTCCCCGATCCAAGCGGCCCCTTTTGTGAAAGCAACGATTCCAGATCGCTGAAACCTGGGGCGCGATCCGTCCGTGGTCCGGCGCTATCGCCTGCGATTCCGTTGAAATTGTTCGGCCGTTTGATCGTAGTGCTTGTCGCCAGTTCCGTCCCGGTCATCGCTGGCTGTGGCCGACCGGAATCCGCCACGTCGTTAAGTACCGCTTGTTCACGCTTTGCGTTCGGAGTTTTTTCGAGCGACTGCGCCGTCGTCCGCTCGATCTCATTGATTACCGAATTCAAGATTGGTCTGTTCGACCTTTGGTTTGTCCGGCAAGACGTCGCGAGTGTCGTCTGGCATGGCGGCGGTCGAATGGACTTCCTGCAACAGTTTGTCGAAAGACTTCTGGTCATCCGGCAGCTGTACGTCGGTCTTATCGGGATTCGGTTTGGCCGCTTCGGCGGTCGAACTTGCCGCCGCCTGGTCGAGCGGCTTCGGGGCGGTATCCACGCTTTTCACTTTGAATGTTGGCGGCGGGCGTCTTTCCAGCCCGAGCGGTGCGGTTGGTTGAAAGCCGGTGCGATAAAAGAAAAAGCAAAGCAATCCATGCAGCGCGAGGGAAATGACGAGTCCAACCATCAGCCAGTTGCGCTGCTTGCTCCGGCCCGACCAGACGGGCAACGGCGCGGAAGTTCGTGCGGTCAGGGCATGCATCCTGAGTGAGACAAACGACGGACCAAAATATTTGTCAATCTTTGCGTCCCGTTCCGCGTGTCCGGTCGATAAACATACGCGCAGCGCGCCGAATTTCTTCAGCCACATGCACTTCCGGTGAGACGAACTTCGGGGTAAACCAGGGATACAAACCAATCAGGTCGTGTGTGACGAGAATTTGGCCGTCGCAATGCTCGCCCGAGCCGATCCCGATCGTCGGGATCCCGGTAGAGTCGGTGATTCGCCGAGCCGTGTCCGCCGCGACAATTTCGAGCACGACTGAAAAAGCGCCCGCTGATTCGACCGCCCGGGCATCCTGCAAGAGGCGCTCGGCTTCGGTCGGGCCGCGTCCTTTCACTTTGTAGCCGCCTTCCTCGCGCACGCGCTGGGGTAGCATGCCGATGTGCGCCATGAGCGGAATCCCCGCCTCGACGATTGCGGTGATCTGTGCCGTATGGGTCGAGCCGCCTTCCAGTTTCACCGCCTGCGCCCCCGCTTCCACCAGACGCCATGCATTCGCGACCGCCTCCTCCGGCGTATCGTAGGTGCCGATGGAAAGGTCGGCCACGAGCAGCGCCCGCTTCACTCCGCGCGCAGCCGCCCGCGTGTGATGGAGCATTTCCTCGAATGTGACCTGCGTTGTATCGCTATAACCGAGAACGACCATGCCTAACGAATCGCCGACAAGGATGATGTCGATCCCGCTCTCGTCGAGCAACCGGGCCGTTGGATAATCATAGGCCGTCAGCGCGGTAATGCGTTCCCCGCGACGTTTGCGCGCGCGAAAGTCTTCCATGGCTGGCGACATTACCACTGCCACGCGGCACGC
This sequence comes from uncultured Verrucomicrobiae bacterium, assembly GCA_963720895.1. Classification (GTDB taxonomy): domain Bacteria; phylum Verrucomicrobiota; class Verrucomicrobiia; order Chthoniobacterales; family UBA10450; genus Palsa-1392. The sequence goes on along the minus strand of CAVRGZ010000002.1, from coordinate 39,251 downwards.
ACCACTGAAGGTGAGCGCGGTAGTTCTTCGGTCAATTGACGGACGGTCTCAGCCTCCCCGGGCAGGACGAGATTGGGCCGGATCTCTGCCAGCGGATGGAGGACGAAGCCGCGCAGTGACAGGCGCGGATGTGGCAATTGGAGACCCGGCTCATTGAGTGTGCGCGGACCATGATAAAGCAGGTCGAGGTCGATCGTGCGCGAGCGATTGCGGCCATGTTTTGGCGGTCTCCCGAGAGCCGATTCGATTTTCTTCAACTCCTCCAGCAATTGACGGGAGGGAGCGGTGTAACTGATTTCAACCACGGCGTTGAGGAACTTCTCCGCCCCTGCCTCGCAGTCGACCGGCTCGGTTTCGTAAAGGGCCGAGGAAAGAAACGGGGGCGACGCCTCCGCCAGGGCGAAAATACGGCTGCGAGCGGTCGTTAGGCAAAGAAGCCGGTCGCCAAGATTTGCGCCGAGCGCAACGCCCGCTCTCATCTGCCGGGAATTACCTGGCGCCGGATGCTTTGCGGCTTGATTTGGTGGGGCGAGACTCTCTCGAGCCGGGAACTGCACTCAATTTGCAGCGGCGCCCACTTCCTCGCTCGACAAAGTTCGCCCCACCGACAGCGGCCCGGACAGCCCTATAACCCGAGTACATTTTCCATGCTGTAGAGCCCGGGCTGCCGACCGGTTACCCAACGCGCGGCGCGCAATGCCCCGGCCGCAAACGTTTCCCGATTCGAGGCGCGATGCGATAATTCCAGTCGCTCGCCCGGTCCGGCGAAGATCACAGTGTGGTCGCCCACGATGTCGCCTGCGCGAATCGATTGTGTTGCAACCGACCGACTGGCTTTACCGAAGTCAGTTAAAATTTCCACAAGCCGCTTCGCCGTCCCGCTCGGCGCATCCTTCTTTGTCTTGTGATGCATCTCCATGACGTCGACGTCGAACTCTTCGCCTAATAATTTCGCCGCGTACCGGGTGAGGGCAAAGAGCGCGTTTACTCCGACACTAAAATTCGCAGCGAAGACGATCGGAATCTGCCGCGCGCTCGCAGCAATCGAAGCTTTTTGCGTCGCGCTGTGTCCGGTGGTTCCGAGGACGAGTGCCTTGCGGTGCTCGACGCACGCGTGGCAGATGACTTCCGTCGCATCCGCGGTGCTAAAATCGATTACCACGTCGCAGCTATCGATTCTCGGAGCGATTGAGTCCCCTCGTCCGAGTCCCGACTCGATCGTTAGGCCGGGTGCTTTCGCGGCCGCGGCCGCGATTGCTCGGCCCATCCGGCCGCCAGCGCCGACGAGCAGCACGCGGCGGGCGTCATTCATCGCAACACGCGCTCCAACTCTCCGAGGGTCTTGCGCAGCCGCGTCTTGTTCGCAGGGCTCATCGCGACGAGCGGCAATCTGACATCGGCTGACATCGCGCCTCGCCAGGCGAGCACGGTCTTGGCCGGGACCGGGTTCGGTTCAATGAAAAGGTCTTTGAAGAGAGCGAAAAATTTTTGGTGAAGCCGACGCGCTTCCGCCGCCTTGCCGTCGAGAAAAAAGCCGACGAGTTGAGCGATTTCCCCGGGGAAAATATTGGTCGCAACACTGACCACACCCGCTGCGCCGACCGACAGGAACGGCAGGGTCAGCGAATCATCGCCGCTCAAGACGGTGAAGCCGTCCGGCGCCCGGCGAACCAGCTCGCTCACCCGGTCGACGCTTCCGCTCGCTTCCTTGATCGAGACAATGTTGGGGTAATCTTCCGCCAGCCTGACGACTGTGTCGGCGGCGACGTCAACCGCGCAGCGTCCTGGGATGTTGTAGAGCACCAGTTTGAGCGAGGTTGCTTCGGCAATCGCGGCGAAATGCCGGAAAAGTCCTTCCTGGCTCGGCTTATTGTAATAGGGCGCGACGACGAGGGCGCCATCCGCGCCGATTTCCTCCGCTTCTCGAGTGTGTGCAATCGCGTCCCGGGTCGAGTTGGACCCGGTGCCGGCGATAACCTTGCAGCGTCCGCCTGCCGCCTTTACCGCGAGTTCGATCAGGTGGTGGCGTTCCCCGCAGCTCAGAGTGGGCGACTCGCCGGTTGTTCCGACCGGCACGATGCCGTCGATTCCGCCAGCAATCTGCGTTTCGATCAGACTCTCGAGCGCGTCGACATCGATTTCGTCATTTTTGAACGGGGTGACAAGCGCTGTGAAGGTGCCGCGGAACATATTCTTTCGGGGAAACCTGTATTGATTATCAGAGATCAATCGTGCCGTCGAAGACAAAATCGGCCGGACCGGTAAGGGTCACATTTCGGAATTGGTCGCCCTCGCGGCTGAAATCGACCTGCAGGGTGTCGCCGCCGCGGACCTGGATCTCGATCGGTCCGGAAACATTCTTGTTTGCGGCGAAAATAATTGCGCTTGCGACAACGCCCGTGCCGCAGGCGAGGGTTTCACCTTCCACCCCACGCTCGTAGGTGCGAATGGCGATCCGGCGCTCTCCGCGCTCTTCACTGAAGTTGGCGTTGGCGCCGCGCGGCGCGAACATCGGATGCCGCCGGATGACTCCGCCTAACGAGCGGACGTCAACCTCGTCGATTTTCGCCACCGGCACCACGACATGCGGGACGCCACTGTCGACATAGCTGGCATGGATTGCTTCTTTGCTTTCCAGCGGGACTTTGAGACCGAGCCGCAGATCGTTAGGCTCGCTCATCTGGAGCGTCACCAACCCGCCGGTCAGCTGCGCGCCGATCACGCCAGCGGGCGTTTCGAAGGAAAGTTTCTCGAGCGGCCCGGCCGCGCGATTCGCGAAACGCGCGAAACAGCGCGCGCCGTTCCCGCACATCTCTGCTTCACCGCCGTCGGCGTTGTAATAACGCATCCGGAAATCGGCACCGTTTGTCGCGCCCTCGAGGAAGAGCACGCCATCGGCTCCGACCCCTCGATGTCGGTCGCAGAGTCGCGCAATCTGCTCGCGCGTCAAGGTGAGGTCGCCCGCGCGATTATCGAGCAGGACGAAATCGTTCCCCGCGCCATTCATTTTTGTGAAAGGCAGCATGTGATCTGGTCGTTAACATACTCTCACCGCAAAGCCAAGCAGCCTTGCCGTGGCCCGCATTCTTCTTATTGGTCTTCCGTGCGTTTCCTCTGCCTCACGATTCTGTTTGCCTTCGCCACGCCTAACGACTTACTGGCACAGCTCGCCCCAAGTCCATTGAATGATCTGATCCTGCAGGAGATCAGGGAAATGCCGGTCGGCGGCAAATATTCGGCCTCGCGCACGGCCACGATTCGCCTGCAATCGGCCGCCCATTTCGAGTCGGGCAAGTTTTTTATTCTGCCCGATGCCGCTTCCCCGAGCTATTGCTCAGGCGCAACCTATCTGGTTTTCATGAAGACGATCGAGGCCTTGCGCGAGCGGGGTGATCTCCAGCTCGACTATGAGACGCTCGACCAGCTGATGATCCGCGGCCAGAGCGATGGCGCCGGAATTTGGGGACGCTGGAATGCGAATGGGCCGGGCACGGCGCGGCTTTTCCATGAGCTCGGTCTGGGCCGCAACTTCGATGATTTCGAAGAAGCCCGCCCGGGCGATTTCATGAAGATTTTCTGGTCACCCGAGGTTGGCCGGGAGGAGCACGGCCATTCGGTCATCTATCTCGGCACGGAAAAAAAGGCCGGGCTCGATTACGTGCGTTTCTGGTCGAGCAACATCCCGTTTGGATACGGCGAACGCAGCGTGCCGCGGACGAAAATCGTGCACGCAATTTTTTCGCGGCTTTATGCGCCGTCCAACCTCGACCGGATTGAGGAGACGCCGACTGTCGATCGCTATCTCGCAAGCCTGGAACGAGTGCGGTCCAGCTACGCGGAGGCGAAAGCGAAATGCGGAATGTGAATCGGGACCGACGATGAACGAATTGGCCGGCGCGACGATCATCAATGGATTGATCCTCGGGTGGTCGGTCGCCTGGCCGCCGGGGCCGATCAACGCGGAAATGATCCGACGCGCCTTGCTTCCGCGGCCGCAGGGCGGTGGGTTCTGGGCGGCGTGGCAACTGGGTCTTGGCGCCTGCACCGGCGATTTCATGTGGGCATTGGCCGTAGCTGCGGGCGCAGGCGCGCTTCTCGCTTCGCCGCGGCTCCATCTCGCGCTGGGGGTGATTAGCTTTCTGCTTCTCCTTTTTCTCGCCTTCAATTTCGCTCGTGGCGCATGGCAAACGGCACGGGTTAACTCCGGCGGGGCCTCCACCGCGAGCCCAGCCCTCCGATCTTCGACCTCCCGCGGCTATTTTCTCGGCTTAATCCTTGCCCTAACGAGTCCATGGAACATCGGCTTTTGGTTCGCGGTCGTCGGCGGACAGGGCGCCGCGCAAAGGCACAGCACTTTTCTCACCTCGCTCACCCTGGCGGCAGCGGTAGTCTCGGGCGCGATCGCATGGACGATCGTTCTCTGCACCGCGCTGAAGTTGGGCGCGCGCATTTTTGCGCGGCCCGCCTGGCAGGTAGGAACACAGGCCGTCAGCGCGCTGGTCATGCTTTTCTTCGCCGCGCGGCTGGTCTGGCTTTGGCGATAAGCATTTGAGGTCGGCGGGCAATGCGCGGGCTTCAGGAGCGTGGGCGTGGCGCTACGCCCGCCTTCGGCGGATGGACCGCCGCGAGAGCGCAGATACATTCCTCGAGCATGTCCGAACGTGAAAAGAAACTAACGATCAACGAAATCTATTTTTCGGTCCAGGGCGAGAGCACCTGGGCGGGCCTGCCGTGTGTTTTCGTTCGGCTGACTTTTTGCGATCTGCGCTGCACCTATTGCGACACGGAATATGCCTTTTATGAGGGAAAGAAGCAGTCGTTAGGCGAAATTGTCGACGCCGTTTTGCAATATGATTGTCCCCTCGTCGAGATCACTGGCGGTGAGCCTTTGCTGCAGAAGAATGTCCTGCCCTTGATGGCGATGCTGGCCGATGCCGACTGCAACGTCTTGCTGGAGACGAGCGGCGCGCATGACATTGCGACGGTTGATCCCCGCGTGCACCGAATCATGGATTTGAAAACGCCTGGGAGCGGTGAGGTGGAGCGAAACTTGTTTTCTAATATCGAACACCTGACGCCGCGCGATGAAGTAAAATTCGTCGTCGGATCGCGTGAGGATTACGAATGGTCGCGGGCACAATTGCGCCAGCATCGACTAGTGGAGCGCTGTCGCGCCGTTCTTTTTTCGCCGATTTTCGGCCGGATCGATTCGCGCGAGATCGTCGAATGGATCCTGGCCGACAAACTCCCGGTCCGGTTCCAGCTCCAGATGCACAAGTTTATTTGGACACCCACGCAGCGCGGGGTGTAGGGCGGGCGTGTCGCCCGTCTTGGCAAAACTGTCGCCGCCCCGACATCGCGCTCTGCCTGATGGCAGAGCTATTCCTCTGCGGCCGATACGGCCGCTGCTACACCTCGGAACGCCGGCTGCCGCCGACATGTGGAAGGAACGCGGTCAGCAAACCAATCAACGGGAGGAAAGCGCAAAGTTGGAAGACGTATTCGATGCTCGTGTGATCGGCCAGCTCGCCGAGGACAGCGGAACCGATTCCGGCCATGCCGAAAGCGAGGCCGAAAAATAATCCCGCGATCAAACCAACCTTTCCCGGAACCAACTCTTGCGCGTAAACCAGGATCGCGGAGAAGGCGGAGGCAAGAATGACTCCGATGATGACGGTGAGAACGCCGGTCCAGTAGAGATTGGCGTGCGGAAGCGCGAGCGTGAACGGCGCAACGCCCAGGATCGAAACCCAAATGACAAGCTTGCGACCGTAACGGTCTCCGATCGGTCCGCCAAGGATTGTGCCGAGTGCGACGGCGAAGAGGAAGAGGAACAAATGAAACTGGGCTCCCTGGACCGAGAGGTGGAATTTATGGATGAGGTAAAAGGTGTAGTAGTTCGTTAGGCAAGCGAGATAGAAATACTTAGAGAAGATCAGGACGCCAAGGACGGCGAGGGCAAACCGGACTCGGCGTGAAAGCGGGCCCGTAGGCTGAGCTGGCGACCCCGAGCGCGCTTTTACCACGTCCAGATGATTGCCGTACCAGTGGCCAACGCCGATGAGGATTCCGATCCCGAGGAGCGCGATAAGGGCGAACCAGAGGACGCTCCCCTGTCCGTGCGGCACAACCACAAGGGCGGCAAGGAGTGGGCCTAACGAACTGCCGGCATTGCCCCCGACTTGGAAAATCGATTGCGCGAAACCGTGCCGCCCGCCGGAGGCGAGATGGGCGACGCGAGACGATTCCGGATGGAAAACTGAAGAGCCCATGCCAACGAGCGCGGCCGCACCAACTACCATCGCGTAATGGGTAGCGTGCGAAAGAAGGACGAGCCCGCTTAAGGTGAAGCCCATTCCGCAGGCGAGGGAGTAGGGTTTCGGCCGCCGATCGGTGTACCAACCGACAAACGGTTGCAGGATCGAAGCGGTCATCTGAAAGGCGAGGGTGATGAAGCCGACTTGGACGAAGCTAAGATGGAAACTCGTCTTGAGGAGCGGATAAATCGCCGGAATGAGCGACTGGATGGTGTCGTTGAGAAGGTGGGAAAAGCTAATCGCGAAAAGAATCGCGAGGACGGTCGAGTTGGCCGAAGGGGCGCCGTGATGCGGCTCACTCTGTGTGAGATGAGTTTCGGTGATGCCCGACGCCATGGCGAGGAGCAGAAGTTATTCAGCCGGCCGCCGAACGCGAATCGGGAAGCGAGGCGTTTGAGAGTCCGGCTGTTGTTGCGCATCCGTCACGGCGCTCAGTAAAACGCGGCAGGAAGCAAATCGGCTCGGACGCACGCAGCATGATCACGACGACTGGACGGGTACCTGCATTTTCGGCGATATCGACGCGATGAGGCGTGCTTCCCAAAGCAAAAGATCTACCTCCCATTGGATCGACCTCCGGATGACAGGTATGCCGTCCGATGCGATTTTCTGCCGCGATGCGTGCCCGCCTGACGAAAGACTTTACCTTCGAAGCCGCTCAAACTCTCCCCTCCGCACCGGAAGGGCACAAGTGTCGGAAGATGCATGGACACAGTTTCAAGGTGGAAGTCTCGGTCGAAGATGAGGTCGATCGTGCGAGCGGCTGGGTCTATGATCATGCCGAGATCGGCGCGGCGATGAAGCCGCTCATCGCGCAGCTCGATCACTCGTATCTAAACGAAGTCGCCGGTTTGGAAAATCCGACGATCGAGAATATGGCGGCGTGGTTTTGGAAAAAGCTGACCCCGCACTGCCGTGGATTGTGTGAGATCGTGATCCACGAAACGCCGACCGCGCGGTGCGTCTATCGGGGCGAATAGACGGCACCTGTAGAATAAAGTGGAGCGGAACGGAATCGAGGAGTCCGGTGGCCCAAACCCTGGCGGCCCTGCCGCTTTCGGGGTCAGTTTTGCCGGGATTCTGCGGCTTCGCAGCGCTGCGCTCAGAGTAACTCTTAACCGATTATTTCCCTGTAATCCTGCTTAAGAAATCGGCAAAAAGCGGGCCGTAGAGCGAGCCGCGTTCGGGATGATATTGCACCGCGAGTCCAAAAGGCCGGTCGCACAGCCGAAACTGTTCGATCACATCATCCGTCGCGCACCACGACTCAACCACACACCCATCGGCCAACCGGTCGATCGCCTGATGATGCGAGCTATTTACCTTTTCAAAACGATGCGCAGACGAGACGTCGTTCCGGAGCGGCTGCACGTCATGCGATTTCTGTGCCGGCAGATTGTGCCCTGGAATGTCGAGCCGCAGGGTGCCCCCGAGCGCCACATTCAACAGTTGCAAGCCCTTGCAGATGGCGAAGATCGGCAGGCCGCGATCGAGCGCGTTTTGGACCGCGGCGAATTCCCATTTGTCCCGCGGCAAATCGGCTTTTTCCAAGATCGACGGATCGGGCACCGGTTGACGGAGGAATTCCTGGGAAATGTCGTTGCCGCCGGTGAGCAGGAGCGCGTCCATTTGGTCGAGCGGCACCGGGCGGCGGGCGGCGTTTTGGATCTTGAGCTCGGGATGCGGGGCCAGGATGGGATGGAACCACTTTTCATCGCGGCGTCGAATCCAGCTGGCGAGGTTAGGCATCGCCGAACTTGCGACCGCTGGCGGACAGTGTAAAGCGCGGGGCTCGGGATCCCCCTCTGTTTGTCAATCGAGGCAAATGGGTCTACCGCTCTATGTCTCAAGCAACAGAAAGAAAACCGGATATGGCGATTAAACCCACAAAAGTGACCTCCAGGAAATCTTCCAGTAAAGTGCGCGACCTCGCGGCGCGAAAAGATCCGAGAGGCGGCGCGCAGAAGAAGGAAAAACCGGCGATGGACATGACCCGGCGCGGCGGATCGGTTCTCCGCGGCGGCAAACGCAATCTGTCGTAGCGGCAGCCGTTGGGATGGGGCAAGATTTCCAGCCCCGGAGGAGAGAATGCCGAGATGCAGTCGAGCTCAGTCCCGACTCGACAGAGTTTCGCTCCACCGGGAGTTCCCGCTATGGTCCTTTCCATGCAGGCCTCCGAAGACGCTGCGCCGGCGCTCGCAACCAGCGGTCTGACGCATCGCTACGGCGATCGCCTCGCGCTCGACGATGTTACGCTTCGCGTCGCGCCGCGCGAAATTTTCGGCCTGCTTGGTCCGAACGGGGGCGGCAAAACAACGCTTTTCCGCATTCTCTCGACGCTCGTTAGGCCGACGAGCGGCTCCGCTTCAATTCTGGGTTTCGATTTGCTGCGTGATCCTGCGGCTCTACGCAGCCGAATCGGCGTCGTCTTCCAGGCGCCGAGCCTCGACAAGAAATTGCGGGTGCGCGAAAACCTTGCGCACCAAGGGCATCTTTATGGCCTTTCCGGGAGCGCGCTTCGTGAGCGAATCGATCATCTTTTAATCGAGTTTAATCTGCGCGATCGCGCGCGCGATCTGGTCGAGATGTTGTCCGGCGGCTTACAGCGCCGGGTCGAGATCGCGAAAAGTCTGCTCCATCGCCCGGAGCTATTGTTACTTGATGAGCCTTCGACCGGCCTCGATCCCGGCGCGCGGATTGATCTCTGGCAAACGATTTATCGCCTGCGCGATCAGCAAGACGTCACCGTTCTCCTCACGACCCACTTGATGGAGGAGGCTGAGCGATGCGATCGGATCGCGATCATCGACCACGGCCGTATCGTCGCCTTGGATACGCCGGAAAAACTCTGCGCTGGGATCGGCGGCGACGTCATTAGTGCGCGGGCGAAAGACCCCACCTCACTGGCCGAGCGGATCGCGCAGTCGTTAGGGGTGGAAGTGAGCGTCCTGAACGACGAAGTGCGCATCGAGCAACCGGATGGTCCCAGCTTCATTATCCGGCTTCTGGCTGCTTTCCCTGGCGAAATCGATTCTGTTACCCTTGCCAAACCGACGCTCAAAGACGTCTTCATCGCGAAAACGGGTCGTCGCCTGAGCGAAGGGGACGAGAAAGTCTGACCAATGTGGAAGAGGCCTTTGCGCTCCGATCAGCCACCGCGCTGCAATCCGTCGGGGCCCAAAGGTCCCTCCCACCTTTTGTCCGCGAGCGCGGCTTGTTTGCGGCCTAACCAGATGCTAAGCCCACACCAGACGGCGGCGAGGGGCGCGGCGACGAAGGAAATTCCGGTCAGGCCCAATCCGAGCCAGGTGAGAAACGTGTAGGACCACGCTCCGATCTGGTCGCCGGTCCGGTAAACGAAGGTGTCGATGAAGCTCTTCGCTTTGTATTTGTCCTCCCGGCGCAAGACAGTGAAGAGCACTTCGCGCGCGGGTCGAGTAATCGCAAAATTCCCCGCCCGCCGCATCACCTGTAGAACCGCGAGGAGACCGAGCACCGGCATCAATCCCATCCCGATAAAACCGAAAAGACTGAGAAGCGGGAGAAAAGCGAGCGTCACTCCGACCCCAAACCATTTCAATAACCGCCCCGTTATCAGGAGCTGACCGAAAATCGTCAGTGTATTTACTGCCAGGTCGAGCTGCGCGAAGAAGGCCGTCCGCGCGGTGCGATCGTGAAAATGCTGCCGGGTGATATCGGCCTGCTGGAAATAAACAAAGGTCGAGGTGATCGCGTAGAGGACCATGAAGAGGCAAATGCCTAGCAAATATGGCGAGCGTGCAACGTGGGTAAACGCGGTCATGATCCCGCCGCCGATGGGTTGTTCCGCGCCTTTATCTTCCTCCTGTCCCTGCTCCCTTGATGGCCGATTCGCATTGGGATCCGGATCAGGAGCAGGACTAACCACGGGGAAAAATTTTACGCACCAGGGCGCGAGTTCCAGCCCCGCGGCGGCAAAGAGGAGGAGATTCGGCGTGCCGATTCGCTGCACGAGCGAGGCGGTGAAGAGCGGCCCGGCGATCGCGCCCAGTTGTCCGCCGACCGCGATGAAAGCGAAGAGCCGCTTTGCTTGCTCGCTGTCGAATAGATCCGTCATGAATGCCCAGAAGAGCGTCACGATAAAGAGATTGAAAACGCTCACCCAGACGAAGAACGCGCGACCGACCCAGACATTTTGCGCCGGCGAGACCGTGCGCATGAGGAAATAGAAAATAATCAAATTCGCGATAAGGAAGCGGTAGCCGATCGGGAGAAATTTCCGACGCGGCATGCGCGCGACGGTGGCCGAGAAGGCGGTATTGGCCAGCAGCGTCACCACCAGTGTACCGGTGAACATCCAGGACAAATTTTCCACCCCGCCAGCCGCAGCGATGTCGTCCCGGATCGGCCGAATGACGTAATAGCTGCCGAGAATGACGAAATTGAAAAGACACGCGACCAGGAGGGCGCGCACCTCGTTAGGGCGAACGTCCACCGCCTTTTGCAGGAGATTGACTGCGCTTATTGTTTCGCTTCGCCGGCGGAATTCGCGTGTTTATGCCACGCCAGCAGCACCTCGGTTTCACGCTCGGGTGTGATCCCGGCGAGCAGTTTTTCCTGACGCTCTTTCGGGAGCGACTTGAACCACGCCAGGGTGTCGCGTGCCGTCACCGCGAGCGGTCGAAAAGTCAGCCCCTTGTCAAGCGCATGCCGGATGCTCATCCGGCCCAAGCCACCATCGTCACCCGTCGGCGGTACCCAAACCGGCATGTCCGACCAGGGCGCGACCTTTTCCTGCTCGAGAAAATCCGCCGGCACCCAGCTGAATTTTGCCTTCGATCCAAGCGCGTTCTTAATCCCCTCCAGCATCCCGCCGACGGTCAGCGGCGTGGCCGGCCCGGTCGCATTGTAAACGCCGGTCGTACCCTGCTCGGCCATCCGGATCGTCCACTCTGCCAGGTCCCGCGCGTCGATGAACTGCACCGGGTCGCCCGGATTCCCCGGCGCGAGCACTTCTCCACCGCGATCGATTCGCACCGGCCAATAGGTGAAGCGGTCGGTTTGATCGCCCGGCCCAACGATCAACCCCGGCCGGATAATGAGCGACTTTCCGGGGAACCATTTTTCCACTTCTTTTTCCGAAAGCGCCTTAAGCGGCCCGTAGAGGGCAAACTTCGAGGCGATCACCGTCTCACGCGTCTCCTTCATCGCGTCCCGGCCCTCGTATTTTGCAAGCGGTGCAGTCTCATCCAGACCGGGCGTCGGCACGTCACCGTAAACCGAGATAGTCGAAATAAAGATATACCGATCGACATTCCCTTTTAGAATCTCGGCCGCGTCGCGCACCCATTTCGGGAGCATCGTCGGGTTGTCGATTACGACGTCCCACTTCCGGCCCTTGAGCGCGTCGAGCTGTCCATTGCGATCGCCGATCAGTTGCTTAACGCCCTCGGGCAGATCGCCGGGATGCGTCTTGCCGCGATTGAACACCGTCACCTTGTGTCCGCGAGCAAGCGCATATTTCACCTGATACGGCCCCGTAAAACCCGTCCCGCCTAGAATCAAAATGTTGAGCGGCTTATCGGCCTTGCCTACATCGATCGGCTGATAGCTGTAGCCGGGAGCGCTCACCCCAGGCGGGGCTGCGGCCGGCGACGGCGAAGATTCAGCGGCCGACATGCGAACGACGATCGCGGAAAGCAGAAGTGAAACAAGGAGCGCGAGGCGAAAGGTGGGTTGGTTAGGCATGGTGAGTTTAGTGAGTCGCGAATCGGAGTCTAGCGGTGGTTCGTCATGGCCGCAGTCTGGCACACCTTAGCAGCGGGGATGCCATCTTTACCAGTCCGGTATAAGGCCCTTTCGGTAAACATTTTGCATCATTCGCATTTTCCGTCTCCCCGGGCTTTTCATCCCGAACGCGGGAAACGTCCTTCCCATTTCTGAGGCCCGACAGGCTGGGCCTTCAATGAGCAATGCACCTCTCAGCCGCTGGGAGGTCGATCTGGATCGACGGCAGATCGACTACTTTCGCGCCTCGGTCGCGCTCCGGAAGAGGGTCACCCCGTCGCTTCTTTTCCTGACCAACCCCCCCCGATGGCGCTTCGATACCCGCTCACGTAGAAAACCCGTTACGACCATCTCTTGACACTCATCCTCGCCCCAATCGCTTCGTCTGCCGCCGAGTGTTGAGTTGACTCGAAGTAATGCACGAGTCGCAATGACACGAACAAAGATCTGAATCTTGGGGAGATGCTTTTCGCCTGGGCGCATCTCACCTGCTTCAGCGATTAACCTAAGCGTTAGTGAGGCTGACCGGTCGTGAAAGTAAAACGCACCGGCCAAAGCGGAACGCGGTTCGTCGCGGCGAAACCGATGTCTTCCGCGCTGTTCATCACCACCTCGTAATGCGTCGAAGGCTGGAGCGGATAGTTAAGAGTGAAAGTCCTGCCATCGGCCGAATAACTGAACGTGGCATTAGTAAGATCCACCGGACGCTTTTCCTCAAACAGGTGGAGACCGTGTTTTTTCGCCTCCATGACTCGATCGAAGCTAACCGTGATCGCTTTGATTGCAGCTGGGTTAATGTCCCGCGCACCGCTACCGGGGGAAGTGCTCACCGCGCGGGGCGGAGCGTCTTCCGGGAAGGGGACACCGGCCGTTTGGAAAACGAGATAAACGGGTCGCAGTGAAATTCCTTTGTCGTTTTGAAAGCCGACTCCTGGAATTCCTCTTTCGTTCAGGCCCATGATATAAACTCTCCCCGGATGCAACGTGACACGCAGGCTGAATGACTTGAGATCCGACCGCATAGTGGTTTCGTGGTTCGTCTGTGGACTCAGGGTGTCTTTCCCAAGGAAATCCCAGAACCCGCTTCGCATGACTTGATCGAAAGTTACCGCGATAGCTTGCTTGGAAGGCGAAACTCCTATCTCCCAAAATTGAGGTGAAGTCGAAACAATTTTGGGCGGTTCGAACGCAAAGCTGAGTCTAAGGCCGAGCAGTGTAATAAGGATGACAGTCAGAAATCTCATTATTCGGTGATCGCGCGGTCGGCGATGAGTTTGTATATGCTATCAGCGGTCTTGACCGCATCCGGATTACTGCCTTCAGGTTGAAAGACGCTCTGACGTTCAAAAAATGCCTCGCCCAGATATTCCGCCTGGATGTCGGAAGGATCAACGTTGCCATCCTTGTTCAAGTCCTTGACCGCCTGACCGACGTAAAGGATGCGAAAAACATTGCCGCGCGTCGTGATGGAGTTGCTCACTTCGCGAAACTCCTGCTCGGCGAGGTCATCAGTGCGAAAATTCGGATTCGGTTCAGAGGCGGTTATCGGATTATTGCGCAGGAAGCTGTAGGTGACAGTGGAGCGGCTGGGTGAACCGGTCGTGGTGTTGGCGCTTGTGTTTACCATCCTGCTCAGGACCGAGGCTAATTCGCCAATCTGAAAAAAAGGTCGAATCGGGGAATTGTCGGGCGGAGGTCCGGAGGCGACCCGTCGGTCGAAGATCGGACTGATGACGGAGCTCCCTGTTGCGTCACAGAGGCGATCGACCATGGTCTGGGTTAAAGCTGGCTGATTTCCGATTAGTTCGGCGAGGAACAGTGGCGCCAAGGGGTGTTGCTGGGTCCCCAAACGTTGTTGGGTATTGATGTTTACTGCTCCCGCGCGGGGCTGAACTGATTGTGTCCGAAAGAGGTCGATTAGCGTGTAATCTACCGAGGCACGTCGACGCTCCGGAATTTCTGTTGCCGGACCCGACTGAAGTGTGTTCGCCGCGCGTTCAGGATACTGGAGGTAAATCGTCCGCCACGGATATTCCGGAGCTGCGACATTTCCCAACTCCCCAACACTGCGCATCGGGCCGTTACGGAGAAAGGCGAGAGGCCGGTTTCCAGTATAATCACACCAATCGAACCCGTAGGTTCGATTCAACATTTCGGCCTTATCAATGTAGGCCGCGATTCGATTGGTCGTGGCTGGCGTCGAAGCATCACTGCGTGTAATGTTGTACCAACGATCGCTGATGAGAGGTCCTCTGACGCGAGGATCACCAAAGTTAATAGCTGTCGTGGTTCCGGTAGCGACCGCGTAAAGCAGATTGATCGATGCGGTTTGCAACGAACCGGACGTCGCATCGTTCAGGAAGTCCCCGGTGGAACTCGTACCGCTCCAGTTGTATCCGGTTGTCACAAGATTAGTGACGATCGCCGTATCATCCAAACGCTCGTCGGCAAAGCCGAAGACCCTGGTTCTAATCAGGCTGGCGAGAAGACGCGGCTTTGCGTCGTTCGCCGTCACGGTGAACGTGACCGACTGATTTTCGAGCCAATCTGTGTGGAAGGTGCGAGCGCCAGAATCACTGATGCCATCGACCCCTGCAGGGACCAACGTTCCGGTCCCATTCACAGGAGTAAGAGTCGCCAGGTTAACGACGTAGTTTGTTGTCGATTTGTCGAAGACCGTATTCCCATTTTTTGAAACGATGGGAACACCCTTGATCTCGACGCGACTAACGCTATCAGCAAGGTCGAGCGCTGTCTCATAGAGGTTAAGAAACCGCAACTGGATTTTCATTCTAAGGGTGGCCGAATACGTTCCGGCGACGGGTGGAGATGAGCAGGTGCTCCCGGAGGCTTCAAAGATAACCTCCACCGCGGCAAGATATGGGATCTTTTCGATCCCGAGGACCGGGATCGGTATTGCATAACCGTCTGGAACCACGTCGCCCATATCGGTGGGCGTATTGTCAGCGTCGATATAGTCGACGATATTGGCAGCGATTTGGAGTCGCAGACGGCTGTTATTAAACATCTGGTAGTTCGATAAACCAGGCAACGCCGGTCCGGTCCACGCATCTCGAATCCAGTTGGCGATCCGATTGGCTACAACCACTTTCGAAGCATTGTCGGTCGCGGACGCTACCAGGGCGTTAAGGTCCATTCTCTGCCAGCCTTTGGCGGTCGTGTCATCGTCGCGCGAAACGACCGTGGCCAGATGTGCATGATCCGAGAAGTTAGAGTTCCACTGGTCGAGAAGGGCGAGACTGGAACGACTGGCGAGGCGGTTGCCGGGGGCTGCGACGCCGGTGAGGGCGTCGTCTGCCGCCGTGCGGTCCGCACTGGTCGGCAAAATCGCGGCTGGATCAACCTCTTGCACCTGTGTCGCTGGGGCGGGACTCGGCAAGGGAAGCGTTAGATCGTTTATCCGCAAGTTTGAGCCGCCCGAGAGATTGTTCCCGGTCACGTTGACATTCATTTTCATGCTTTCGTCCTCGATGAAGTAGGCGTAACGACCGGTCAATTCGTTGTTCGCGTTACGGATCCGAATCCATTGACCAAAAGCAGGTATTGGCGATGGGTTGACGAGCCGACCGTTGGGATCGTTGCCGAGGCGAACAATCTGGTTGAAATCATAGCTGTCGTTGACCGTAAAGCCTGGGTCGCCAATGCTGAAAGGACCGCTTCCAGGAATCATTAGCGGTCTGGGGCGCGAGTCGACCTGGGGCGTGCCGGACGGTGTGGCAGCGCGAGAAGCCAGAATTTCGCCGGCGGCATTAGCGAACGTTAGGTAATCGTTTGCGATTGCCGTAGTGGTGTCGGCGGAATCGGTCGGGCGATACGCTTCGGTATACAGTTGCGACGGTGCTGGGGAGGGAACCGGCATTGTAGTAATATAGTTACCGTAGCGCGTGTTGTTGCTGAGAAGCTTGGCGGCCGCGGCCAGTCCCCCCTCGGCGACTATCTTCGCCCGAATCCGATTGGCGTAGATGGCGGAGGTTGAGCGATCGGTGCGCGTATTTGCAAGGTAGGCAACGATTACGACGACGATCAGCGCCATCAAAATCAACGTGACTGCGAGGGCAAAAGCGGAATCGCGGTGCAAGGCCTTCATGGCGGTGGCAATGAAACATCGGCAGTAAATTGCTGAGCCGAACGTTGCACGATGAGATTGTAAGGTGCACTTCCGACAGCCATCCCTGCGAGCTGTGTCGCGGCGCGATTGTCGAGGATTTGTAGCCGAAGGGTGATCCGTCGAGGCGCTTTACCGGCCATGAATGTGCCAGTCGACTTTGAATCCCAGGTGTTGGCAGGTGTCAGGTCGTTGTCCAGGTCATTCTGAGAAAAGCACTGCACCTCGAATCGGAGAACACCGGTGGCAATTGCGTGCCAGTCCGTGGATTTGTAGGTATAACCAGTTACTTGATATCGGTCGACGGGATCGCTCCAAACTTGGTCGCTGCTCCTGAATGCTCGTTTGAGCTCATGAGTGCCAGTGTCCAAGGAGTAGGCAATGGTGCAGAGATCGCCCGCGCCCAAATTTGGGTATGGTGCGACGAAAAACACATTCTCGGCCGTACCGGGGATCGGAGATGGAACGGCACCGAGAGTTGCGTTCTCGACGAACTGAATCTGGCTTCCGCCCACCTCTGGGTTCGCAGCTGCTCCTTTTAGTTCATCGCTGAGCCGGCTGAGTATCTGGCGTGCGGTGGAGTAGGTGTCCAAGCGGTTTCGGCCTCGAGTCCACGCGCTAAGAGTTGCTGCCACAACACTCGTTAGAAGTAGAACGAGAATCATCGTGATGGCGAGCGCGACCAGAAGCTCGACCAGGGTAAAAGCGCTCGAACTTCTCACGGCGGCAAGTTCATCAAGGTAGTGAACAGAACTACTTTCTGGTTGCTCGTCGGGGCATTTGCCGGGAAGTGGACCTCCGCGTTAAAGATGCGATCGGCGGGCGCTGGCGGCGCTGGAGCCACAATGGCGATTTGAAGTTGATAGATCGCCGCGCCGTTAAGGGTCGTCCCCAAATCGTTCAAGCCGGCGTCGAAATATCGGGTCGTGTAAGTTGCCGGAAAATTCGCTGAACTTAAGGAGCGGATTCGTTGGAATTCGTTCTCCGCGATTTGGGCCGCTGATTGCTCGTCGCGCGCCCGTTTATTCGTGTCCGTAGCGACGGAAAGAAGACCGAAGATGGAAAGCACCGCGAAGCTGACGATGCCGATCGCCAGGACCACTTCGACAAGGGAAAAACCTTCGGCACTTCCCTTTCGTTGATCGAGGTGATTCATTTTAGAACAGCGTTTCCGGTCAGCGGATCAATCGTCAGTTGCGATCGCAAAGCCCGGGCTTTTCGAACCGGCGTCGGCCGAGATCCGCCAGTCGGCACAAAACCGTCCTGAATCGCTACCAATTCCGGCGTCGCGCTTGGATCGAGATTGGTTGACCCGTTCGGCAAGAATTCCACAAAGGGACCGGTAAAGTTAGCCGGCGTTGGAGTCGGAGTGACGTTTGGCGCTTTGATGACCGGAGTTGTGGCCGTGCTGCGAGCCGCAACAATTCCGATGGTGGAATCGAACGTCGTCGTTTGGGAGAGGCGGCTCAGTTTGCCCTGCTGCAGCCAATTGCCGGTCGTGCCGTCGTAGCTCGTGAGGAGATATGCTCGCCAGCTCGCACCGGGACTCCAGTCGTTCGTCGTGGCGATCAGTACTCGCGTCCTGGTGCGCGTGGCCAACGCCATCAGGCGCGCGTTTTCCAACTGAGCGGCGAAGTTTCGGGCATCACCTTCCAAGCTACGTCCGGCGTTGGGCGCGAGAGCAGGGATCAGGAACCCCAGAAAAATGGCAATCGCCGCGGTAACCACCAAGAGTTCCACCAACGTAAAGGCATTGGAACGTGCCCGCGCCGGCTTGGGCACCGTGAAAGACTGGGGCGGAAATAGATTAATGGCGGGCACGGAGGGGGGAATCTAAATTCGGAGTCGGTTATACTGTGCAAGCAATGCGCTGAAAAGCTGAAAAATAGATCAGAAGACAAAAGGCAATTGGGAGAAGGCTGAAGGCGTCGTAAGGCAGGGACTGCCACGAGGGCGGTTCCCGCAAAATTTCATAATTTTCAGCAAATCGGAAGGGGGCCTGACAGCATCGGCATGGTTCTAGCTTTTTACCGCCTCGTGCTGGAACACACCCTATCAGAAGAGGAGCGCAGCCAGATCCTCCAGACGATTGAAATGTTTGAGGTCATTACTCAAACACAGCAGGACGATTATCAATCACTGGAGATCCTCAAGGTCGCGTTTCACAAACTCGGCAAAGCCGAGGAGGCGCTCCGGATTTCGCGCCGACTGGCGGAGGCTTATTTTAACGTTGGCTCTTTCTCGCTTGCCATGCAGGAATGCGACGCGGTGCTGGCGGTAGAACCGAGCGCACCTGAGATCGTCGCGATGCTGGGCGAAATCGAAACTCGCCTCCAGCAAGCCGGTCAAATCAGAGAGGAGACCGGCGCCCATAATGCGCTTGTGGCGTCACCGAACTACACTGCCGCGACGCCCTCCGCCAGCAGCGGACTGCTTGAGATTGGTGGTCGCAGCACCGGCCAAATTCGTAAGCGCGTCTCGCTCCAGGATCCGGAGCAGGGCAATGATCAGCTCGGAAAGTTCCTCGTCCTCCAGCAAATTTTTCCCGAGGACGAGATGAGCGTCGCGCTCGAGGCGGTGAAGGAAGCGAACAAGGCGATGACTAATCGGATGCTGGCGACCTCGCTTTTGGAGCGGCTTTGCCAAGGCAATGACGAAAAAATGGAGGCTGTGCTCTCGGCCCTGATCGACCGGACCAAGTTCGCCTACGTGCCGCTCGAATATTACGATATCGATCGTCAGGTCGTGCGAATGTTGCCCGACGAACTGACGATTAAACGGCTTTTTGTGCCATTCGACATGATTAGCCGCACCATAATGGTGGCGGTTTGTAATCCGTTTGATGCGGAGGCGCGCGAGGCAGTGCAGCAATCGCTCGATTACAACGTCATGTGGTATCTGACCAAACCGGCCACGATCATCAAGACGCTGCAGGAGGTCTACAAGTTGGAGCCGCGGACCTAGCCTTCATGAGCGCGAGAAGCAAGTCTTTCGGAGAACGCATTGCGGATGTCTTGATCGAGGACGGTCTTCTTCTGCCCAACCAACTCGACGAGGCGATCAGCATCCAGAAAACGCAAGGCGGTCGGCTGCTTAAGATATTGACCGACAAGCAATTCGTCAGCGACCAGGACATGGCCTTCAGCATGGGCCGCTGCCTGAATACGCCACCGGTCAATTTGTCCAAGGTGCGCGTGCCGGAGGACATCTTGAGTCTTGTCCCCCGCGACATGGCGAAGGCGCATAAATTGATTCCAGTCGCGCGTCTCGACACGAAACTGTTTGTGGCCATGGCCGACCCGACCAACGTGCTCGCGGTCGACGACCTTAAACGGCGCGTGCAGATGGAAATTGTGCCAATGATCGCGACCGAACGCGCGGTCAACGACGCGCTAAGCGGCGTGCATGCTGCGAGCACCAACATGAGCGAAGTGCTCCGGCAGGTCGCGGATGAAGCGGCCGGCGAGGTCGAGGTGCAAACGCAGAGGCGCGAAGATATCGACCTTGATCGTCTTGCGACTGACAGCGAGGACGCGCCGGTGATCAAGATCGTCAACTTGATTCTCGCCCAGGCGATCAAGGAAAAAGCGTCGGATATTCACATCGAGCCGTTTAACCGGACGCTGAAGTTGCGATACCGCATCGATGGCGAACTAATCGCAGCGGAATCGCCGCCCAAAGCGCTCCAGCTCGCGATCACGTCACGCATCAAGATTCTCGCCGGTCTCAACATTGCGGAACGCCGCGTGCCTCAGGACGGAAGATTCCGCATCAAGGTGATGGGGAAGGAAGTCGACCTGCGTATCTCGATTCTGCCCACCTCGCACGGGGAAAAGGTTGTCATCCGTATTCTCGATAAGTCGGCGCTCGCCGGGAGCATTGACTCCATGGGGATGGATGAAGAGACGATCGCCCGCTTCCGCAAGGCGATCGACGCACCCCACGGAATGATCCTCGTGACCGGTCCGACTGGTTCCGGCAAGACGACCACGCTTTACTCCGTCCTGCAGGAACTTAACAGCCCCAATTACAACATCGTGACGGTCGAGGATCCGATCGAATATGAGTTGATGGGCGTGAATCAGGTAGCGGCCCGGCCCGATATCGGGCTCGATTTTGCTTCCGCACTCCGTTCCATTCTCCGGCAGGATCCTGACATCGTGATGGTCGGCGAAATTCGTGACAACGAAACGGCCGACATCGCGGTGAAAGCAGCGCTGACCGGTCACCAAGTGTTGAGCACGCTGCACACGAACGACGCGGCAGGCGCGATCGCGCGCCTCGATGACATGGGGATCGAGCCGTTCCTCATCTCAAGCTCTGTCATCATGACCTGCGCGCAACGGCTCTTGCGACGGGTTTGCCTCAATTGCCGCGAAGAATTTGTCCCAGAACCGGAAATGTTCGAGCGTCTCGGTATTGAGCCGGCAGAGGGCGCAATCTTTTATAACGGTATTGGCTGCGATCGCTGTAAAGGGCGGGGCTATTCCGGCCGGGCAGCAATCATCGAGGCGCTCCCGGTGAGCGACACGATCCGCCGCTTAATCATTAAGCGCGCGTCAGCGGCGGTGATTAAGAATCAGGCGATTTCTGAAGGAATGAAAACGTTGCGCATGGTCGGTGTCGACAAGGCGATGGAAGGCATCACGACCCTTGAAGAGGTTTGGCGCGTGACCGCTGAGGACCACTAGAATGAATTTACCGTTTCCTAAAATGAAGCTGTCGCTGCTTCGCTATTTTAAAAAGGACAAGCCCTTAGAAGGCGGCGTCGCGGTCGTCCCTCGACCGAGTACCCCGCTCGACAAGCCCGCTTCCGAGCGTTTCGGCAAAACCGTTATGCCCAACGTTTCACGCGTCGTGGGAGTGGACTCGACTCCCGACTTTTCCCTCGATGGTCCGCCCGGAAATCCACCTCCGGCCGCGCCGCCGCCCGCGCCCCGAACGATTTCGTTAGGCAGAAGCGGCTCGATCGGGGTTGAGCGGAAAAAAACCGATGACTCGGGACCGGTTGCTCCCGAGCGAACGATAGCGCTTCAATTAGGCGATCTGGTGTCGCACCTGCCGCCGGGGTTGCTCCAAGCGACACCGGTCGATCCGGAACACCGCGTCCTTATCAAAGCATCGGAGCTCGAGCGCGGCATGGCGAGCGGTCGCCCGACGGTGCTCCTCCGCTCAATTTTTCAGCAGGCACCAAGTTTTTTCCTGAGCGACATAGAAGCGACCGACGAGCGGGAAGTGCTGCTGCCCTTTAATAAGGTGCTTGAGCAATTCACCGCCTTCCAAGTTCGTTCCGATCAGATGATCAGCGACTCGGTCCCGCAACTCGAAACGCCCTTCCTGAAAATGACAATCGAGGACGGTCAACGTTTTGGAATACCTGCTACGCCCATCCCGTCGTCCGCGCCTGTAATCGCATCCCCGAGCGAAACAGCGCCTGCGCCGTGTGAACTGACGATTGCGACCCCGTCCGAAGCCGCCGCAGGCTCGCCTCAACGAATTGACCCAGTTCGGTTGCCTCTGCCGGACGAAGCCGAAAACAACGCCGCCGATTCAACTCCGGAATCCGTCGGGCTGAAGCGGTCGTCCACGCGTCGGCCGAATAATGCAAGAATTTCACCGAACGGAATGGGCGTGCCTGCCGCTGAGAGAGTTCCAGCCTCAAGTGGGCCGCCCGTTCCAACTCCTTCGCCTCTTCCGCCGCCGCCGACCAAGATTCCGTTCGAGGTAAGCTTGCCCTCGAACGATCTAAGCAAGTCGGCTGCGCCTAAGCTTCCGGTCAAAACGGCCGCGATCGCCTTTCCGACCGATGGGCCGCGAGTGCGGCTATCTTTGTGCAACGTATTGCGCGGATTATTGCCCTCCCAGTTGTCCTGCCGGATCGACGACGTGTCGGAAACGACGGTTATCGAGATTCCGTTCTCGATCATCGAGCCGCAATTGTCGTTAGGCCGAATCGTTGTCTCCCCGGCGCAACTTCAGGCCTCGCTGCCGGAGGAATACCACTCGCTTTTGAAAATCGAGGAAATTGAATTGCCGGTCGCCCTGCCCCTCGAGGAAGTGCTGCAAAATTTGCCTGGCGAGAGCTTGCAGCTCCGCGGCGATCAGGAGGAAATCGAGATCACGGAAGTCTTCGAGACGCCTTTCAGCACAAAGGCCGCCGAGGACGCAGCGCGGATGAAGGTTTCCTCCGACCCAATCGCAAGGCCGGCCGCCGGAGTTGCAGCCGAGGTCGAATATCCCGATAAAGAGAATCCCGATTCCGCTGCCGGACCTGAAGACTTGACTCTGCAAGGGGCGTCGATTCGGTCCACAGCGCCGGGCCGCACTGCGCTCCAAGTCGCGTTCGACACCGACGAAAGCCTGGACGCCAAATCTATTGTCGCTCACGCCAGTCGCCTGCCAGGTGTGGGCGCCTGCGCGATCGTTTTCTCCGACGGCCTCAGCCTTGCCGGAAACATTCCGGCTAAGTATGAAGCCGAAGCGCTTTGCGCGCTCGCGCCCGCGATCGTCAAACGGATCGACGACCAGATGATCGGAGCCAGTCTCGGACCGCTCAACGGGATCACGCTTTATTGCGCGAAAACGCCGGTCAGTTTCTTCGCACACGGCAACATCTGCCTCGCGGCTCTTCATTCGGCCGATGCGCTCGGGGCGGAGATCCGCGCCCGCCTCAGCTGCGTCGTGCGGGAGCTCGCACAAATGTACGCACAGCCCGCCTAACGACTAACAAAACGCCATGTCCATCATCAACTACGCCAGTCGCGAGATTCAATTCAAAATCGTCTACTATGGCCCTGCGCTCTGCGGCAAGACGACCAATCTCGCTTACATCCACGAGCGCATTAGCCCGGCCAATCGCGGCGATCTCGTCTCGCTCGCGACCGCGGCCGACCGCACTCTGTTCTTCGACTTCCTGCCCTTGAACGCCGTCGTAATCAAAGGCTTTGTCACGAAATTCCAGCTTTACACAGTGCCTGGACAGGTCATTTACAACGCAACCCGACAGCTCGTTTTGCGGAGCGTGGATGGAGTCGTTTTCGTGGCCGATTCGCAGTGGGAAAAAATGGAAGAAAACGTCGAAAGTTTCCGCAACCTCGCGGAGAATTTAGCCCAACAAAACATCTCCATCGATGAGATTCCCTACGTCCTGCAATACAACAAGCGGGACCTGAACAACGTCGCGCCGATTAATTATCTCGAGTTTCTTTTGAACAATCGCAAAAAACGCGCGCAAAGTTTTGAGGTCATCTCGAGCACCGGGCAAAGCGTCTTTGCATCGCTCAACGCCGTCTCGCAGATGTTGCTCCACAAGTTCAGCAAGCAAGGTGGTGCCGCACCCACCGGCGCAGCTGCGCCCGTCGCGGTGCCGGTCGAACCCGCTTCTGCCCCGAAACTCGCCTCTCCCGCCACGGTATGAATTGCATTCCGGCTCTGACGATTGAGAACGTTGCTACGCTCGACGGCATTCTTGCAGATTTCCTGAAAAAGTCGGATGCGGAATTGACCGTTGTGATCGATCGCGGCGGCAACGTCATTTCGCAATTCGGTGATGTTGCGGTCATGGACGTGACGATCATCGCTGCGCTTGCCGCAGGCTCGTTTGCGGCGACCAAGGAGTTGGCCCGCAGGATCGGCGAGGTCGAGTTCAACGCGCTCTATCATCAAGGCAACGGCAGCCACATTTTCATGAACTCGGTCGACGACGACACGATCATGATCACGGTTTTTGGACCTCGCACCACCGTGGGGTTGGTCCGATTCTATTCCGCTGCGACAGCTTTGGCGGTCTCAGAGCTACTGAAATCCCTCGATAAGACCGGCGGACACGGTTTCTCTTTCGACGCTGCCGACGTCACGGCGACAGCGATTTTTGTCGATCAACCGGTATAGACGCTTTCCTCTGCGAGGCGTGGGTCCGGGCTGCGACCGAAAAATTTGCGCCGGATTGTGCGGAGCGTTCCAAACCACCATTCTTCGCTAAGCCCAACATTCGCGGTGGTTGCGCAATCGGGGTGATGCGGGAAATTCATCCGCACGATTTATGGCGGTTCAATTTAGGGATTATTACGAGACGCTCGGCGTTGCCAAGACGGCGAGTGCCGATGAAATCAAAAGTGCGTTTCGCAAGCTTGCGCGGAAACATCATCCCGACATGGCCAAGCCAAAAGAGAAAGGCGCGGCTGAGGAGAAATTCAAGCAGATCAATGAGGCTTACGAGGTTCTGAGCGATCCCGAGAAGCGTTCCAAGTACGACCAGCTTGGCGCGGACTGGAATCAGCCGGGGGGATTTCAACCGCCGCCGGATTGGGGCCGGGGCGGAGCGGGCGGTGGATTCCGTCGTTATGGCAGTGAGAACGGTGGCGGCGTTGAATTCGAATTTGGAGGGACCGGCTTCAGTGATTTTTTTGAGGCGTTTTTCGGCGGCGGACGCGGCGAATCGGCCTTCGGCGGCGGGTTCGGCCGGCGACCGGCTACTGCCGAACGTGGACAGGATGTTGAGGCCGACATCATGGTCACTTTGGAGGAAGCGCTCAATGGTTCGACTCGACAGGTCTCGTTGCGCCGGAGCGACTCCGAAAAGGTGGAAACCTACCAGGTCAAGATCCCGCGCGGCGTGCACGAAGGACAACGTATCCGGCTAGCAGGGCAAGGGGAAGCCGGTGCTCGCGGTGGGAAAAAGGGGGACCTTTTTCTCCGCGTGAGGCTTGCTCGGCATCCAGATTTCTCGGTCGAAGGAAACGACCTTGTTCATGAGGCTGCGCTCTCGCCGGCAGGGGCGGTGCTCGGCACTGAGCTCGA
Source organism: uncultured Verrucomicrobiae bacterium (assembly GCA_963720895.1). Classification (GTDB taxonomy): domain Bacteria; phylum Verrucomicrobiota; class Verrucomicrobiia; order Chthoniobacterales; family UBA10450; genus Palsa-1392. The sequence goes on along the minus strand of CAVRGZ010000002.1, from coordinate 14,243 downwards.
GGTGCCGACGTTGGAAGGTTATCGCCGTCTAAAAATCCCGCCGGGCACCCAGGCCGGCCAGCGTTTTCGCTTGCGTGATCGTGGCCTGCCGACGGCGACCGGCGATCGGGGTAATCTTTACGTGGTCGTGGAGATCGCGATTCCGAAAAAATTAAGCGACGCCGAACGTGCGATCTGGCAACAGCTCGATGCTCAAAAGAGTTCGTAATTCGCATCTTTGGGGATCGCTCGACAAGTCGGCGCCGGTTCTCTAAGAGAACAGAATGAAAATTTCGCTCGGCTCCGATCACGCCGGTTTCCGCTACAAGGAAAAAATCAATGAGCTCCTCGTTACGTTAGGGCACGAGGTTAAGGATTTCGGCACTTCGAGCGAAGAGCCGGTTGATTACCCAAAATTTATTCGCCTGGCGGCGGAAGCGGTGGCGTCCGGCGACTGTGACCGCGGGATTGTCCTCGGTGGCTCCGGCAATGGCGAAGCAATGGTGGCGAACAAGGTCCGCGGAATTCGCTGCGCACTTTGCTGGAATGAGGAAACCGCGCGTCTTTCGCGCCAGCACAACGATGCCAACGTGCTTTCTCTCGGCGAGCGAATGATCCCCGAAGACCTCGCGCTGAAGATTGTACGCGTCTGGTTGACGACCGATTTCGAGGGCGGCCGGCACATAGCACGCATCGCCCAGATCGAGCCGTAGATGCTTCGCAGAGCGAAGATTTACAGAGCCAGCCAGACGCTGACAAGAAAGACCGCGCTGACAAACGCGTTGCTTTGGAAAAACGCTCGATTGATACCCGCGAGGTCGAGTCGCGCCGCGCTCCAATGTTCGTAGACCAGAGCTCCAGCGACCAGCGGCATTCCACAAAAATAAATCACGCTTAACGATGCCGCGAAGCCAAAGCCGAACAGCGTGAGTAACATCGCAAGATGCAGAAATTGCGCGAGGCGCAAAGAACCTGCGATGCCCAAACTTACGACGAGTGAGTGCAATCCTTCCCGTTGATCGAACTCGAAATCCTGGGTCGCATAAATCAAATCAAACCCGGCCACCCACCCGACAACTCCGACACAAAGAATAAAGGGAGCGAGCGTCAGCCGCCCGGTTGCGGCAATCCAGGCGCCCGCCGGAGCGACGGCGAGTGCCCCGCCGAGAAAGAAGTGGCTCGCGGCGGTGAAGCGCTTGGTCAGCGAGTAGAAAAAAATGACGACGAGCGCGAGGGGGGCGAGGAGCAATGTGGTGCGGTTGATGGCCGCCGCTGCGGCGACGAAAGCGGAGGAACTGAGCCCGAGCAACAGGAGCGCGACCGGTCGTGATATAAGTTGGTGGCGCGTCGAGGTCCGCGGGTTCCTCTGGTCAAGGTTCCAGTCAACGAGACGGTTGAAGAGCATCGCCGCGGTTCGAGCGCAGATCATGCAGAGTAGGACGAGTGTCAGGAGCCGAAGCGATGGTCGTCCCTGCGTCGCGACAAGGAGTGCTCCAAGCGCGAATGGCAGCGCAAAAACGGTGTGCGAAAATCGGATCAGACGCAGAAAGCGCCTCAACCCCTTTTCATCAGACGTAATCAGGGTCATCGCAGCAGGTTCTCCAGCCGCTCCCTCGCGTTCGCTAAAATTGGCATCCCGTGGGCGAAGAGCAGGCGCTCGAACTGCCAATCAAGCAGGCGCCAGAGTGACCGCCGCATTGCCTTTTGGTCGGAGCAGTATTTCGCCGGAAGAAGTGTGAATCCATGCGGTTCGAAATTGATCAACGCATCGCCGATCACCATGGTCCCGCCGTTGTCCGTGAAATGGAACGCGATCTCTCCGGTCGCGGCGCCTTCGATCGCAATGGCGGAGACCCCGGCAGCAATTTTTTCGCCGTCGGCAAGCGTCACCACGCTGGCCGTGGAGAATTCGCCGACAACGGCCGTTGCCGCGAAAATCGGAGCTTGAAACTGGCGGGCGAATTCAGCCGCGGCCCGGGAATGATTTAAGTTGGACACCAAGACGCTAGCGGCACCAATCGGCACCGCCATTTCCTCCAGGGAGGAGGGAGCGAGTGGGATCGGATCGATCAGGAAAAATCGAGCGTTAGTTTGGATCGCGGTGGAGAAAAGGTCGGATTTTACCGTCGGGTCGTAGACCTGCCAAAGCCAGATCGAATCGCTTAGGCGCAGGAGGTCAACGGCTTGGGGCATGGGAAGGAAGCCAAAGACCCGGGGCGTGTGGCACCGTAGCTGCTGCAAGGAATCTAATTACTAGAACCACCATATGATGACCTTCTCCTATCAAGCTCGAGATGGCGCCGGCAATATCGTAAACGGTATTCAGGACGCGATCAACGAGGACAACGCTGTCACCAGTCTCATGAGCCGCGGGCTGATGGTCCTCTCATTGCAACAAAAAGCCGCTGCCAGCCGCAACAAAAACAAGGTCTGGACGGTCAAAGAGACTGATCTGGTTCTCTTCACCCGCCAGCTTGCGACTATGATTGAAGCTGGCATCTCGCTCGTTCAGGCGCTGACTGCGCTTTATGAACAATGTGACCCCAAACGGCAGAAAAGCCTGCGCAACGTCATCAGCGACGTGACGGCACGCGTTCAGGGAGGCGACACGTTTCACGAATCGATCTCGAAACATCCGCGCGTCTTCAATCGTCTGTTCATCAGCATGGTGAAAGCCGGCGAAGCCGGCGGTCTTCTCTCGGAGATTCTCGACCGTCTGGCCGGCTTTCTTGAGGCCAGTGCTCGTCTGCGCAAGAAGGTAAAGTCGGCCATGACCTATCCAGTCATCGTCATCAGCATCGCCTTCTTGATCACGACTTTCCTTATCGTCCGGGTTGTCCCCGTCTTCGGCGAAATCTTCAAAGATTTCGGTGCCAAGCTGCCGGCCCCAACACAATTCCTGATCGATCTGAGCGATTTCATCCGGGCGAAATGGTATTTGATGATCCTTGGCATCGGCGGCACGATCTTCGGTGCTCGCGTCTTCCTTCGCTCCACGCGTGGCCGCCAATTGAGCGACCGGTGGAAGCTGAAGCTGCCGGTCTTCGGACCTCTTATCCATAAGATTTGCATGTCGCGTTTCGCCCGGACTTTCGCGCAACTCATTCGCAGCGGTGTTCCAATTCTCGAAGTGCTCGACATCGTTGGCGGCACGTCCGGCAACCATGTTGTCGAGCAGAGCATCAAAGGCGTGAGTAGCGACGTGGAGAAAGGCGACAATCTGTCGGTCGCGCTTTCCAAGGAGAAAATTTTTCCACCGATGATGCTGCGAATGGTCGCCGCTGGTGAATCGACGGGTCGGATCGACACGATGCTCGAGAAGATGGCTGATTTTTGGGACGAAGAAATTGAAGCGATGCTCGACGCGCTTACCTCGTTGATCGAGCCGCTTTTGATTGTGTTCCTCGGCGTGATTGTAGGTGGCATCGTGATCGCGATGTTCCTGCCGATCTTCAAGCTGAACGAAGTAGTTTCGCAGAGCAAAGGCTAGGGAGAAGCCGCTCCACGGAAAGGGAGGGCGGATCGCAAGGTCCGCCCTCTTTATTTTTCGCTCTTTGCTCTGCCTCGATCCTCTTCCCTGAGGTTGGACTCCATCCACGAAAAACCTTGCCCGCAACGCGACTGTGCGAGACCAATCCTGTATGCGGGAGCTGAACGATTTCAAGAGCTCTGTCGCGCTCGTCGTCTCCAGTTGCGACGCATTCTTTGATGTTTGGCGACCCTTCTACGCCTTTTTGGAAAAATTCTGGGGGGATTGTCCGTTAGATGGTTTCCTTCTTACGAACGAGCTTGAAGTTCACTCATCTTGGATTCGTTCGATTCCGGTCGGGAAGGATCGAGGTTGGTCAAGCAATCTGCTTTTTGCGCTTAGACAGATCACGCATCCCTATTTGCTCTATTTCCAAGAAGACTATTTTCTAACTGCGCCGATCGATCGCCTGCAACTGGCGCGCGATTTTGCAGAGGTAATGGAAACGGATGCTGACTCGCTCTGCTTCCGGGCGCGTTCCGAATCGGATCCTGGTTTTCAACCGTTGAATGAACGCTACGGAGTCGTGCCGCTCGATTCTGACGGCCGAACGCGGTGTCAGGTCACGCTCTGGAAACGAAGTGCTCTCCAGTCGATCCTGCGCGAGGGCGAGACGGCATGGAATTTCGAAGCGCGCGGTAGCGCCCGCACCGAGGGAATGCAGATTCTTTCCTATCACCGCCGCGAGAACGCGCCGATCCACTATCTAATGTCGGCGATCTCCCGCGGCCTCTGGATGCCGAAGGCAATCGAGTTCTGCCGTGCCTACGACGTACCGATTGAACCCTTTTTTCGCCCGATTTTTTCCCCGCACTCGTGGCCGCGGCGTTTGCGACGTGCAATCGGGCGTTCCCGACTGCAGCGTGCTTTGGCCGCGCAAGAGAACGGCGTGATTACCCTGGGATGAAACGACTCGTTAGGTGGAATCTGAGCAGTCGTGCGCGCCAGCTTTCCAGGGGCGACGCGATTATTGTCTCCATTCCAAAGAGCGGTCGCACCTGGGTCCGGACCTTCCTCTGCGCCTATTTCTGCGAGAAAACCGGTCGGCCCTTTACACTCGAGCCTGAAAAATACGAGGGCGTTCCGCGGATCATTTACACTCACGACCTTTTCGAGCAGCGAACCAAGGCCGATCGCTGGGACAAGCTCCGCGGGAAGTATCTGATACCGCAACGCGAACGCACCAGGCGGCCAATCATTCTGCTAGCTCGCGATCCGCGCGACGCCTTCGTTTCTCTCCACATCCAGCTGACCCGTCGGACCATGGAAACGCCTGATGAACTAAAACAAATGTCGGTCTCGGAGCTGCTGCACGATCGGGCATTCGGGATTGAATCAATGATCGAGATCATGAACAGCTGGCTTACCGAATGGTTTGGCCGTACAGATTTCCTCCTTCTGTTTTACGAGAAATTGCGGACCCATCCGGTGCCTGGGTTCCGTCGACTCTTGCAGGCCCTCGGTGAACGGCTCGCGGACGAGAAGGCTTTTTCCCGCGCGCTCGAGTTTTCCGATTTCGGGCACATGAGAAAACTCGAGGGCGCAGGCGTGTTTGCTTCGAAAATTTTGCGCGCTGGGGACGCTCAAGATCCGGAATCCTTCAAGGTTCGCCGGGGAAAGATTGGTGGGTATGAAGATTACCTTTCCCTTGCCGATCAGGTTTACGCGTCCGCGGCGCTGGAAAAGCTCGATCGCCGTTTCGGGTATTCCGACCCCAAAAAAATTTCAAAAAAATAATTTGCCAACTCTAGTTGAGCAGTAGAGTATTGTTTTAACTCTACGGTATTACTAGAGATGAATCTTTCAAAACGAAGCGAATATGCTCTACGCGCACTGATCGATCTCGGCATTGCTCGCCAACTCGGCAGGCCTATTTTGCAAGTCAGCGAATTGGCCGCGAAGGAAAAGCTGCCGATCAAATTCCTCGAGCAGATCCTCAGTCAATTGCGAGTTGCTGGTTATGTCGGGACCAAGCGCGGCAAATTGGGGGGCTACTCTCTGGCAAAGCCGGCCTCTCAGATCAATCTCGGCGCGATTATTCGTCTCCTCGATGGTGCTCTGGCCCCGATTCCGTGCGTAAGCCAAACCGCTTATCGGCGCTGCACCTGCCCTGACGAGGCGCACTGCGGCCTGCGAATGCTCATGCTCGACGTGCGCAATTCGATCGCGCGCATACTCGATCGCTCCACTCTTTCGCAGATCGTCGAGATCACTCTGCGCAAGATGCGGCGCGATCGGGTCCCGCTCCCTTTCGCCCGGCGATCCTTTGGTATCAACGAACTTCCTCCCGTCGCAAAATCAAAATCAGCCGTCAAAACCTAACGAGTATGAACACCGACCAACCGGATTGGTTGCAAATAGTACACGAGAAAGTGGCAACACTTCGCTACGGCGTTGTCTTGATCGTAATCCACGATTCCCGCGTCACCCAAATCGAGCGCACCGAGAAAACAAAGATTGATCGCCGAGGAACACAGAGCGTCCCGGCCTCGGAATGATTTCCGCCGTCCAGACATACTGGAGGAAACGTAAATAGTCAGCGCAATCTACCCATGCCGCGGGAGATCGCCCTTAGTCAGATGAACGAAATTGTCCAAATTTACCTTTCACGTCAGACACATCCGGAAATTAACGGCCGCCGCGCTAAATATCGCGGCGATCTTGACGCCAGTTACGCTCGCAGCAGGAGAACAAGCTTTCGAAAGCAAGTCGACTCCGCCAACTGTTGAAAAGAAAAAGGAAAGCGACTTCCTCAGCTTTTGCGATGGTCGCCTTGTCATTGACATCGAGGAACGGGTTCGCGGGGAGGTCCGCGACAACACCCGCGACTTTGATTCATCCAAGGTTGATGACAACGATGACTCATGGCTGTTGAATCGGTTTCGGTTCGGCTTGGCGGTAAAGCCAGTAGCTTGGCTAAAGCTCTACGGACAAAGCCAGGATTCGCGCGAAGCCGACTCGGACCGCACAAATATCCCGGGAGTTCGCGGCGCTGAAGGAGACGATGAATGGGATCTACGGCAAGGCTACGCCGCGGTCGGTGACCTGAAAAGCTTCCCGCTCCTATTGACCTTCGGGCGGCAGTCCATCACCTACGGCGACGGACGACTCGTGGGCGACTCGCGGTGGGGGAATTTTGGGCGCACCTTCGACGCCATTCGTCTTCGCTGGGAAAAACAAGACCACTTTTGGGTCGAAGCGTTTGCCATGCGGCCGGTCCAGATCGTCCGGCATGAATTCGATGACAGCGACTCGGCCGATAATTTTTTCGGCGTCTATTTGTCAACTGATTATGGAAAGAAAAAGGCGATCGACTTCTACGTCTATTATCGGGACAAGAACGACGCCCAACCCAATTTCGATCCGTCAAATAAGGCCGATCCACAGGGAACATGGAATGGTCCGGCGGGGCACTATGCGACGCTCGGCGCGCGAACCAAAAATACCTCTGAAAAACTCAACGGATGGGATTATGCCGCGGAGTGCGCTTACGAGGTGGGAGAGGTCTTTCTAACCGATACGAATTCAGCGAGTTTCAATTTGAGTGCTTTTGCCCTGTATACCGCCAGCGGCTACACTTGGAAAGATGCGCCCTGGAAACCACGGGTCGGTCTCGAATACGACTGCGCGACTGGAGATCGCAATCCTAACGATGGCAGTTCACAATCGTTCCAAAATCTTTTTCCATCGAACCACGAAAAATACGGTTTCATGGATGAGTTTAGCTGGCGGAATATGCACGATCTTCGCCTTCAGGTTAATGCGAAGCCGGTAAAAAAGTTAGACTTAGAGTTCGACTTCCATGCCTTCTGGCTCTTTAACACTCACGACTATTGGTATCGCTCAAATGGACTTTCCCCTCTCCGAACCAGGACGCCGGACGGACGCGACGTCAGGACAATCGGCGCACCAAATTTCGCCGGTGAGGAAATCGACCTCACAGCAACTTACGAGTTGACCAAAAACATCAAGTTGCAAACTGGTTACAGCCATTTCTTTACCGGCCCTTACCTCGTCGCAACGGGTCCATCATCCGACGCGAATTTCGGCTATGGCATGATTAATTTCGCTTTCTAAGTCAGGAATTACCTATCAATCATATGAAGAATACAAAATCACTCGCAGCTATCCTCGCAATCGGCCTAACGTCGTCCGCGCTGGCCGCTGACAAAGTTGTCGTTCGATTTGGACATTTTCCGAATATCACGCATGCCCAGGGAGTCATTGCGCACGCGCTTTCACGGCAGGGCAAGGGATGGTATGAGGAGCGACTCGGACCTGGCGTCGAAATCCAGTGGTTTACTTACAACGCGGGCCCATCTGCGATGGAGGCGATCTTCGCTGGATCGCTAGATCTGACATATGTCGGCCAGGGGCCGGCCCTGAACGCCCACTTCAAATCCAATGGCGAAGAAATCCGCGTCATTTCCGGAGCTGCAAACGCCGGTGCGGCCTTGGTCGTTAGGTCGGATGGATTGATCAAAGGGCCTGCGGATTTCCGGGGCAAGACGATCGCGACACCGCAGCTGGGTAACACGCAGGACATTTCTTGCCGGGCATGGCTGAAGGCGCAGGGATTTAACATCACACAGACCGGAGGCGACGTGAGAGTACTTCCGGTGGCGAATCCTGATCAGCTCAGTGCTTTTCAACAGAAACAAGTCGACGCGGTCTGGACAGTGGAGCCTTGGGTGACCCGACTGGAGCGCGAGGCCAATGGCAAGATCTTTCTCGACGACACGCATGTTCTAACGACGTGGCTCGTCTCAAGCGTCAAGTTTCTCAACGAGCATCAGGACCTCGCCAGGAAGGTCGCAGCGGCCAATGTTGAGCTAACACAATGGATTCAAGCGCATCCGGAAGAGGCACAAAAACTTCTGGCGTTTGAGTTAAAAGAAGAAACCAAAGCCATCATTGCTCCGGATGCGATCATGCAGGCGTGGAATCGAATCAAGTTTACCTCTGACGTTTCGCCCGAGCTGGTCGCGAAGGCCGTGCAAGATGCGAAGGACGCGGGTTTCTCCAGGGGATCAACGGACACCTCAAAGTTGCTCGTTGTGCCCTAACGAATGGGCCAAATTAACTATTACAAACCGATTTTAAAATGTATTTTACTCATACTATTGAGTTGCCTGCCGTTGCCAGCGAGCACGTGCGAGAGGAGCTGCAATTCCTTCCGCCGAGCAAGTTGAATGTAGAAAAGGTGTCGAAGACGTTCAAAACTAGGACCGGCCCAGTGCAGGCACTTGACCAAGTCAGCTTGCAAGTCGCTGAAGGAGAGTTTGTCTGTCTCGTCGGCGCGAGTGGCTGCGGGAAATCGACACTTCTAAATATTATTGCGGGACTGGAAAAACCGGATAACGGCACCATCACGGCGGATGGCCTTCGAGTGATCGCTCCGGGACGGGAGCGATTGGTCATGTTTCAAGAAGCAGCCCTTTTTCCATGGCTGGACGTGCTAGGCAACGTGATCTTCGGCTTAAAGATGAAGCCAAACCTGACCAGGCGGGATCGCAAGGAGGTTGCCCGTTATTACCTCGAGCTGGTGGGACTCAGTAAGTTTGAACGATCCAACATTCACGAATTATCCGGTGGGATGAAGCAGCGGGTGGCGCTGGCACGCGCCCTTGCGCCGAATCCGCGAATGCTCCTGATGGATGAGCCATTTGCCGCGCTCGACGCGCTGACCCGTGAACAACTTTACGGGGACCTGCAACAGATCTGGGAGAGCCGGCGCAAAACGATCATCTTTGTCACGCATAACGTTCGAGAAGCGGCCTGTTTGGGTGACCGAGTCATGCTTTTTTCTCCTCATCCGGGGCGGATCCGTGATGAATTTCAGATAAAACTCGCCCGACCGCGCGACATCAATAGCGTTGACCTTGCTGAGTATGCGAGCCGGATTACCCGCTCGCTCAAGGGTTATAAGAATGGAAATCGGGAGGTGGCCGAATGAAACGCTTCTTGTTGTCAGTCTTATTCTTTGTCGGGCTGCTTTTAATTTGGCAGGGGGTGGTGCAAATACGCCTTTGGTCGCCGGTACTGCTGCCAGCACCGATCAAGGTGGCCCAATATCTCGAAACCGCCGCGGCGGATGGGACGCTTTGGCAGGCCACGCTCATCACGGTCAAACGCCTCGTGTTAGGCTATGCGATTGGCCTCGTCGGTGGGGTCCCTCTTGGCCTCCTAACCGCGCGCTGGAATTTGCTCCACGACACGATTGGCACGATGGCCCTTGGATTGCAGACTTTGCCAAGCGTCTGTTGGGTGCCGCTCGCGCTCCTCTGGTTTGGTCAAAGTGAGGCCGCCATGCTTTTTGTGGTGGTGATGGGAACGCTCTGGTCAGTCGTGATTGCGACGGACACTGGAGTGCGTCATGTGCCGCCCATCTACCGACGCGCTGCCCTAACGATGGGCTCGAAAGGATTTCATATTTGGCTTACCGTTATCCTGCCCGCCGCGTTGCCCTTTATCGTGAGTGGAATGAAGCAGGGCTGGGCCTTCGCCTGGCGTTCCCTCATGGCAGCGGAGATTTTCGTTACTATCCTGACTGGTTTCGGCCTTGGGCAACTATTGCACTACGGACGAGAATTGAACGCGATGGATCAAGTGATTGCTATTATGTTTGTGATCGTAGTGATCGGCCTTTTGGCGGATAAGACCATCTTTGCGCCGGTCGAACGATTCCTCCATCGTCGCTGGGGAACGAGTCAGGCGTAGAGTCCTATGCGGGAAAGACATTCTAATCGCGTAAGAATACGCGCTTCGCGCGAGATCACGATTGTAAATGAGCTCGGTCTCCACGCGCGACCGGCGGCTGAATTGGTCCGTCAAGCAAACGCTTTTCGCTCCGAAATCTGGCTTGTGACCGGAAAGGGAAAATTTTCCGCGCTCAGCCTGATCGACGTCATGCGTGCGAATCTCGATCATGGTGCGGTTGCAACTCTGGAAGCGATTGGACCGGATGCGGAAAATGCAGTCGAGCGACTGGAGAAACTCGTCAATGAATTGCGCGATCAATCGTAGCGCTCGCCGCTGGAACGTAATTTTCGTTTGGAAACGGCCAGGCAATCCCGGCGCAGACTAACGAAGCGGGCGCGCAACGAGAATGCCGCTGTCGCTCCGATAGCGCGCCAGGTAACTCGAAAGCCGCGCGTCGATAACGACTTTCCCGTAATTCCGTGGTGAGGAGGCGTGCATGAAGTGGAGCGCGCCGTCGTCGGCGCGGTAGGCGAGACCGACGTGCGATGTCGAATAGAGCCCGGGTCGATCGCGCGAGATGATTCCGATAATGTCGCCGCTCTTCAACCTGGATTCGATGCCAGGGACGCGGTTTTTGGGGATTTGGTAGAGCGGCTCCTCGCTCACTCGGGCCTCCATTCGGCCGAACGGAACAAGCAGGGACGGATTCGCCTTGAGATAACGATAATGCCGCCAGCCAAACGTCATTTCCTGGGCGGCGTGGTTGACGCGCACGCCGCCCAGATCCTTCGTGAGGTCGCGGACCAACCCGCGCCGATCGTTATCCGCAAGCCAATCCTCGAGGTAATGCAGTCGGGAGAGATATTCGCCGGTGCAGTGGCCACCGCGATAACGATCGAGCTCGACATAATGCAGCAACGTCGCTGGGGTCCACTGCGCCGCCGGTTCATCGAGCATGCGGGCGAAGCCAAGGGCGATCTCGAAGTACGTCCAGCAATCCATTCCGAAGAAATTCGCAGAGGGTGCCTCGACTTGGTCGTCGATTTCGAGGGTGAACGATTTGTAGCGCGTTCCGACGAGCGCGCGACCGACCGCGGCCGTCCGATTGCCGATGGGGAGTGATTTCCAATTGTTCGCCTGTGCCTGCATGACCAAGTAGTCAAACTTTTCGCGACCTTTGAAGACCGTTTCGAATGGGAGCGTAGCCGCATTCGTCAGGCCAATGGCGGCGAGAAGAAATATGATTACGAAATGCAATTTGAAGGCGCGCACTCGAAGACGTTTCGGGCATAAGCGGTGCCGCGCAAGGGACAAGCGCTTATTTCCCAGCGGCCGGCGCGGGCACAAGCAGCATCGGGCGCTGTCCGGCTTTCAAGACGCCCTCGGTTACGCTGCCGACGAGCAAATTGTAAACTGGCCCGTGGCCGTGGGATCCCATCACAATGAGGTTGGCCGAGATCTCCTGCGCGGCCTTCAAAATTTCCTCCACGACGGTCCCCTCCCGTTCGTGGGCAAAGGCAATTACTCCAGTTCGAGACAGCTCGCCCTGGAGTCTTTCGAAGCGGGCTTTTTTCTTTGCCGTTAGGCGGATCGGCCGGTAGATAACTTGGCGCCCCGACCGGCAGGCCGCCGGTCATCCCCATCTCCGGCATGCCGATCCCGGGATAGCCAATAGTCGCCGCCGGGAAAACGGGTATGGAGGCTATCTCGCGGACGTGAACGAGGTGCAACTCTGCTCCGAGAGCTCGCGCCATCTCGCGCGCGTGAGTGAGTACGCCCTCCATCGCAGGAGAGAAGTCCACTGGGACAAGGATTCGCTTCATAGCTACTTCGCCGGTCAAAAGAGAATGCGGGGCGAGCGCCAGCCGGTCAAGCAATTGGAAAAGGAGGGGGCGTCCGCTATCCTTCTCCGTGCAGGACCTGTTCACCGATGCGGAGATCGAAACCCAGACCACTGCCGCGGCGCCGCTGGCCAGCCGCATGAGGCCGCGTTCGCTCGAAGAGTTCGTTGGCCAGGAGCATATTCTTGCACCCGGCAAACTGCTGCGACGCGCGATCGAGGCGGATCGGCTCCCCTCAGTCATCTTGTCCGGTCCGCCAGGCACGGGAAAGACGACGCTCGCGCAAATCATTGCGGCGATGACAGAGTCGAAATTTGTCCGGTTGAGCGGCGTGGAGAGTAACGTCGCTGAGATGCGAAAAGTCGTGGGGGCGGCCGCAAACCGGCTGCGCACTTCGGGTCAAAGGACGATTCTCTTCGTCGATGAAATCCATCATTTTAACAAGGCGCAGCAGGACATTCTGCTCCCTGACGTGGAGAGCGGAAATCTGCGCCTGATCGGCGCGACGACCTACAATCCCTTCTTCTACGTCAACAGCGCGCTGGTGTCGCGCTCGCAGGTTTTCCAGCTCGAGTCGTTAGGCGTGGATGAACTCGAGCAATTAATCGAGCGCGCCCTCAGGGATGAGGAGCGCGGACTCGGCAAGTATCGGGTGAAGATGGACGCCGACGCAAAGCGCCACCTTGCCAAACTAAGCGACGGCGACGCACGCAAATGTCTGAACGCGCTCGAAATCGGTGTCCTCACGACGCCCTCTGTAGCCGGAGACGCTGTTTCCGGCAGGCTGAAGGCGGAGATTGGCGGCCGCGGGGTCACCGACTCCGGCGGAGAAATCATTCATTTCACACTTCAGGTGGCGGAGGAAAGCATTCAAACCAAGGCCGTGGTTTACGATCGGGCGGGTGACGCGCACTACGACACGATCAGCGCCTTTATCAAAAGCATGCGCGCCTCCGACGAAAAAGGTGCGATCTACTGGCTCGCCAAGATGTTGCACGCCGGCGAAGACTTTCGTTTCATCGCGCGGCGAATCGTCATTTTCGCGAGCGAAGACGTCGGTTTGGCGGACGCGGAAGCGTTGCCGCTCGCGATCGCGACCCAGCAGGCGGTTGAGTTTGTCGGGATGCCGGAAGCGCGTATTCCGCTTGCACATGCCACCGTCTACATGTGTCGCGCGAAGAAAAATCGCGAGGCCTACGAATCGTTAGGGGCGGCGAGCGAGGAGATCGAAGCGGAAAGAACTCGACGAGTTCCGGAAAAGCTCAAGAACAAGCGCTTCCCGGTTAATCCACCGTAAATGTTTCGCTCTGCGAAGCGCGGCATTCGGTGACGGCGCTTCTCGTGTGGTCCCGCTGAGCATCGCGTCTTGGAGGGCGAAACATCTACAACCGCCAGAGCATCGTGAGCAGGAGATCGACTGCGAGCAACCAAACAAGAATTACCTGCCAGAGGCGCAAGTTGCGCGCCGCCCAGTGATCGGCCATCACTTCCGGATCTCGATCGAAGAGTCGTTTCCGGATGCGGAAGATGTAGGCGCCGGCCGCCAGAACGAGCACCAGGCAGATGCTGAACACGATTCTTAGCGCCAGGATCGAATCGGTGTGGGCATGAACGATCGCGAGAGAGGAAAGATGCACGACCGAAAGGTCGCCTCCGACCGCATTCGGCGCAATGATCTCCGCTTCTATGGCAATCTGAAGCCCGGTTTTTTCTCGAGGTAAGCCTTAAAGGGCATCAGAGCGGTCGACGCCGGACTGCGGCAATGAAATAAATCAACGCCAGCGCGATTACACCGACGCCCGCGAGGCCGAGCTTCCCCTGGGCTCGAGCGATCGCCAGGCCGATTCCAGTTGTTCCGGCCGCGAGAAGGACGGAAGCAATCAACCAGACCAGCCACGTCTCGGTTCTGTTGAATTTGCCCCGTCGCAGCATCTTTCGGAATAGTAGCGGGTCTAGCGAAGTGTGTCGATAAGGCCTGCAAACAAGCGGGTGGCGCAAAGGCGGCTACCCCTCGAATTTGTTGAGTGCGAGAAAAATCGACAGGATCCGCGGGGGCGCTCCTACGTCGCCTTCATCCGCGCCTCGCCCGTTGGTTCGACCAGACGTTCGCTGACTTTACCGACGCGCAACTGCGCTGTGTGCCATCGATTCTCGAGCGGGAATCAATTCTTCTTACCTCGCCCACCGGCACC
>CAVRGZ010000001.1:0-810018 GCA_963720895.1 uncultured Verrucomicrobiae bacterium | reverse complement strand
CTCGCTGGTGTTCGAAAAAGATGGGCAGGTCGTCCGGTTCGACGTTGCGCAAAAGGACCTCTGTTTTCATACGCCAAGGATACTCGCTTTGTGAAAAACCTGCAGTAACGGCTCGCGAAGTGAACACCGGTCGGCCAATCGCCGCCGGCGGTCCATGAACCGTCGGCGGCAGGAAGATGGAGATCGGCGCGCTCAGGGAATGCGCGGCACGCGGAATACGTTCCGCTGCAGTTCGCTGCCAATGGGCGTGTTCCGCTTGATGATCGTGCTCAAGGGCTGCGCTTCCAAGGCCTGCACAACCGATGCCGGCAGATAGGTCTGATACCAGAACCGGTCGCCATCGCGCGCCCGCGTGAACTGATCTTTCACGATGGTAAAGATCAATTCGCCGACGAGACCATTGTTATAGTGATCCTCGGCCAGCGCGCCCACCCAGAGATCGATATCCTCGGGCGCCGCGTAAACCGCGGCCAGGTTCGACTGGATGACCGGGTCGGAAGATATCTCGGCGAAACTCGCCTTTGCCGTGAGACCGAAATTGCGCCGCACTTCGTTATACCGCGGCAGGCCGTGGTCGCGTCCCCGCTGGATATTCAGCGAAGCGAGGTCGAAACCGCCTGCTCCCGGAGGCCCGAAGAGGAAGTTACGCAAGCCATCCACGATGTAACTGTCCACCCTTTGGTCCACCTGACTGGCCAACCCGCGGAGGTAAGGCTCGATGCCGGGTCCAGTAACCTCCGCGGGATTAAAGAAGGCCATGGATAGGTCGAGCCCGCCGATCGATTGACCATTGCCATCGAGGCGCTGCAGGACGGGCGAAAGGAGGGTGTGACCGACCCGAAACGCGCCGGTCGAGAAGGCGTTCTCGATCCCCGCATCCACGTCGGGGTTATACCCGGTGTAGGGCGCCAGTGCGTTCTTACCCAGGAGTAACGGAAGGAAATCTCGATAAGTCACGATCTGGATCTCGGCTCCGACGATGGCGCGGGCGCGATAATAAATGCCGTCATCGTCGAGGTTGGGCTGTTGGGCCTTGAATCTTCTCGCCCAGTAATTGTGCTCCCGCATGAAAAGCGTGTGCATGACGGTGAGGCAGACTTGCTCGTTCGAGCGCACATCGCCAGCGAGGAAGTAGCTGGCCGAGTTATCCGGCAGGTTTGGAAAACCGTGCTCGTTATAGGGAAGTAAATCACCCGCGCTCGTCTTCAGCTCGCCCGAGCCATCGAGCCGGCGCAGCTCCCGGGCGCGCGCGTCGTCCGATCCGTAAACCTGCGAGGCATCGATGTAGGCCGTATTGATATTAATCTGCTGGCGGATGCCGTTGATCATCTGGTAGAGCGAGCGATCCAGATTGATCACCTGGGTGCCCGTGCCGTTGGGATCGAAGGAAGGGTCGCCCAGCGGCACCGGAATATCGAAGGGCTCGGACGGGTCGATCGAAGGCGTCAGATCGAGGTCGTGATCGATGAACTGGCCCCACTGCCAGAGATAATCCGAGGTTGGGATCGGGCTCGGAATCAACTCCGGCTGCGCCACCACGATGTTACTGATGAGCCGCGCGCTCGGCTCGTCCGGTGCAGCGGGCGCGCCCACCCCGTCTGCGTAGGCGATGGTGGTGTGGCGCAGGAGCGCGGTGTTGGCCGCGCCGCGCAGGCCGTCGATCAAGTTATTTCCCGATCCATCGATCGAGCGGAATTCATGCGGGAAAACCGCGGGTGCACTGGAAGCTGCTGAATTTTGCGGCGCCGGCACAGTGGGAGCGGCAACGCTCGGAAGTTCCAATGGACTGCGCGCGTAAAGGGCGGAAGCAGACACCCAAGTGAGAAGGCATAAGAGTTTGGTTAGGTTCATGGATAATAGTTGGATTTTTGGTTGGTGATTTGCGTTTTCTATGATGGGGAGTCTAAGAATATGACAAACCCACGGCGAGTAGGAAAAAGTTTCGGAGTTGTAACCTTACGGCGTGTCACGACGAGAAGAATCTCTCGCCCTAAGACCTAAGGGCGCGGAAAGAAGGGATCGGCAAGATGCGAGCGAAGGACTTAGGCGAAAAAGCGCTCGGGCGGGCAGAGGGAAAAATTAAAAGACGTAGGCAGAAAGTAAAAGATAGTTTTCACCCTACAGTCGGGATGGATTTCTGGGCGCGGGTGATGCGCTCTCGGGTAACGAATTGCAACGGGGAGAAATTGGAGACCAGAGGGCAGAGATCGGAAGTCGGAGGTCAGCGACAGTGCCAAAATGAATCCGGTTCGTGCGAGCTCACGGCATGGGCTCAAAATTTCCCGCCCTCGATCTCCGCATCGATCTTCTCCAAGGCAGAAGCGTGCTTGCCGCCAGGCGAAAAATCCGCGTCGATCTCGGCGTCCCGGGCGAGATTATCCTGTCGCGCGCGACAAAAGCCGCCAGCTTCGCTAGTTCGTCAGGCGTCAGGGTCTTCACGGCTTCCTCAATTTCGGCCAGGCTCATGAAAAAGCTTAGCGCCCCCCAAAAATTCTTCTCAAGCGTCTCGTCAGAACCCACGCCACATTAGAGTGCACCCCCGAAACTCCGTCGGCGTGACGCCGGCGACGCGATGATGGGGTGGGTTCAGCTCCGGACTTTCGCTCAATTTATCTGCCTTGAAACGGAGCTTATGAGGAGCCGAACCATCGGTAACAGCGATATTCTGTCCCCGGTTCCCCTGCTCTGAAGCGTGTTGCCGTCGCCACCGTCCCGCCGGAGGAATGAATGGCCGCGATCTTTTTGACGATTGACGCTCCCAGCGGCTGCAAGTAATGCCTTCGTGCTGTCGGCCAGGGAGCAGGCAAAACAGCCGTGGCTGACAGAATACTACGATGCCCGCCCGCAAAACAGACGAGACTTCCAAACCCGCCGTCCGGAAACCGGTCAGGCGCACCGCGGCAAAAGTCAAAGTCGCCACGACGCTACCGGAAGCCATGAACGGCAAGGCCAGTCCCGCGAAGGCAGCCGTCGGCGACAAGCCGGTCTTCGCCTACATCGCCAGCCTGCCGCAACCGCAGCGCGGCATAGCCGAGAGTGTCGATGCCCTGGCGGCCAGGACGCTGCCCGGTCTGGAGCGTTCCGTGAAGTGGGGCATGTCGTACTATGGCGTCGGCGACGGCTGGTGTTTCTGTTGCGGCGGCTTCGCCGGCCACGTCAAACTCATGTTCGTGAACGGAGTGGCGCTCAAGCCGGTACCCCCGGTGACGCCGGTGGCGATGGGCAAGGCTACGCGAGGCGTGGAATTGAAAACCCTGGACGACCTCGACGAAGGCCAGATCGCCAAGTGGATGAAACAGGTCGCGGCTGTGCCCGGTGTCGGGCGCAGGAAGCGCTAAGCAGAAGAAATCACGCCGGAGCCGGATGTCGGGGGACGGCGCGAGGTTCGTTCCGATCCCTTTTGCATCCAGTCGCCGGGGGTGATTTGGGATCTTTGATCTCAGCGAGACTCACGACAGAATCCCAACAGACGGATCAACTGGCGGCAGGCGGCGGAGCCGCACGTAGAGCCCGGTCCAATTCAGCGCGGCGCTATTCGGCCAGCACTTCGCCGCTCAAGTAGCGGTTAAAGGCGCGAGCGGTGGTGCGGGCGGGTGTTTTCACAATTTTTCAAAGCTGAAAAACGAAACGCTGAAAGCGTAAACTCCGAAAAGCTTCGCGAGCACGCGACGACGACAGGGATATGTGAAATTCGGAGTGCGGATTGCGGAAAGGGAGGAAGCCACGTAAAGGCCCGCCGCGTGAGCGAAGCAATTACGTGGCAAGCCTGAAAATAATATGCGAGTCACCGCCGGGCTCAGGTTCCTGATCGGTCGGGCTCTGGCATAAGGTGAAGCCACATTTTTGCAGGACGCGGATCGACGCAATGTTGTGTGGGGCCACGCCGGCGTAGAGCGGCCGCTGCTGTTCCAGGCGGAGAAATGCCGGGAGCGCCTGGCTCATAATGGCACGCCCCCAAAGTAAGCGGTCGATCCAGTAGCCGACCTCGCGTTTCCCGTCGCGCCCGAAACTAGCGATGTGCCCGGCTACCTGGCCATCGGCTACGATCGTCTTTTTCAGGCTGCTGTTGTCCGCCAGGATCTTGGCCCAATGCGCGTCGAATTCAGCTTTCTCACGGGAACGGAATACGACCATCGCCACGGCCACCGGATCTCGCTGATGTTCGAAAAAGATTGGCAGGTCGTCCGGTTCGATGTCGCGCAAGAGAACCTCTGGTTTCATACGGCAAGGATACTCGCTTGAGTCGGGCAAATAGTCGACGGCACTTGTGAACCCTTCGTTTATTTCCACGGCTTGCGTTGGTTCTCTGCAAAAAGGGTTCGCCTCACGCGGCTTCATTGTTTTACTGGGCGTAAACAATAGGGGTCAGCGTAAACAATAGGGGTCAGGGTGCAAATCTTGACAGCCGTTATTGCTCTTCGCCGATCGCCACGGGCAGCGCCCTCCGCCGCGGCCACGGCCGAGAGAGCGGAGGAAAACTCGATCATGAACCGTTGCCGGCAGCTTCGTTCTTGCCGGCG
This sequence comes from uncultured Verrucomicrobiae bacterium, assembly GCA_963720895.1. GTDB lineage: Bacteria > Verrucomicrobiota > Verrucomicrobiia > Chthoniobacterales > UBA10450 > Palsa-1392. The sequence goes on along the minus strand of CAVRGZ010000001.1, from coordinate 805,498 downwards.
GAGAAAAAGCTATGCGACGACCGGCGCGCCTTCGCTCGCGGTCCGTTGCAGATAAAGGGTGCTCAGGCGCTGAGTCATGGGACCGACCTCGCCGCGGCCAATCGTGCGGCCATCGACTGTCGTTACTCCAGCCAGTTCGCCCATCGTGCCGGTGCAAAAAACTTCCTCCGCCCGATAAACTTCTTCGATCGTTAGGTCAGTCTCGCAACGGGAAATTCCCTCCGCGGCGCAAATCTCGAGCACGGTCGCGCGTGTGATACCAGCCGGACAGGCGACGACCCGGCTGGTCGCGACTTCGCCCTCGCGCACAACAAAAAGATGGGTCGCGTTTGTCTCCGCGACGAAACCGCGGAGGTCGAGCATGAGGGCGTCGTCGGCCCCGGCATTGTTCGCCTCGATCTTGGCCAGGATGGAGTTGAGCAGATTGGCGTGATGAATCTGTGGATCGAGAATCTCGGGCGGCGGACGACGCATCTTGCTCGTGATCAAAGTAAGACCGCTCCTGGCATAGACCGGTGCCTTGTGCTCGGCGAGGACGATGAGGGTGGGTCCGCTTTGGTTGAGCCGCGGGTCCATTCCGGAAGTGATCTTCAGGCCGCGGCTCAAGGTGAGCCGAATATGAACGCCGTCGCGCATCTGGTTCGCGGCCAGGGTGCGTTTGATTTCTTCGATCAGCTTGTCGTTAGACGGAATCTCCGCGAAAGCGAGCGCGGCGGCGGAATGGCGCAAGACGGGTGAGATGTTCGTTCAGTTTGAAGATGCGGCCGTTGTAGAGACGCAATCCTTCCCAGACTGCGTCGCCGCCCTGGACCGCAGAATCGAACGGGCTGACTCCCGCTTCGTTACGGTGGACGAGCCGGCCGTTGATGTTGACGATCAGGTTGCAGTTGGCCTCGTTAAACTTTTGCAGCATGAAATGAAGAAGAATGAATCAGGAAGGAAGGAAAGCAGGAAAATGGGCTGTTGAAAGTTGTTGCGACATCATCAGTTTCCCAATCGTAGTCGTCCTCCTTTCTTCGCAGGCCGACGAAAAATCGAGCACGAGGATGAGGCTGGGGATGGGGACGAGGACGAGGATGGGGATGGGGATGGGGAGAAGTTGTAAGATTTACAATCGACTAATACGACCTGGGTTGTCTCCGAATATCGGTTGGTTGTTATCCCGAATTCCCTTTCCTGATTCACCATCTTCCGGTTAGTTCCACGAGTGAAGCTACTGAACCGTCCGCTTTTATTGATCGTCGCCTTCGTTGTCATTCCAGGGCGGTGTCCCTTCGCCGCCGAGCCTCCAGCCAAGACGTTAGTCCCGCCCGACAGTCTTCTGCTCGATGGTGTTCCGCCCATCCCGACGGAGATCGCCGAACAGGCTGACCGCTATACCGAAAGCCGCCCGGCCGCCTTCCTAGACTGGCACCCGAGCAAACCCGAAATGCTCATTCTGACCCGCTTCGGTGACACGAACCAGGTGCATCTCGTTACTCAACCCGGGGGCGCGCGCACCCAGCTAACTTTTTTTGCAGATCGAATCAATGATGCGAGCTTCGATCCGCAGGCCGGCGCCTTTTTTGTTTTCTCGAAGAGCGCCGGTGGAAACGAGTTTAACCAAAATTATCGCTACGACTTCGCGACGGGCGAAGTCACCCTCCTGACCGACGGCAAATCTCGCAACTCCTCTCCCACCTGGAGTCACGACGGCAAGCACGTTGCCTACACTTCGACGCGACGGAACGGCGCCGATACCGACATTTATCTTGAATCACCTAACGATCCGAAGAGCGATCGACTTCTCGCGGAAGTGAAAGGCGGCGGTTGGGACGTTGCCGACTGGTCGCCCGACGGCACGGAGCTGCTCGTGCTCGAGGGGATCTCAATTAACGAAAGCTATCTCTGGCTCTTCGACACGAAGACCGGCGCTCGCCGGGAGCTGACTCCGCGGCCTGCCGCCGGCGCGGAAAAGGTCGCTTACTCGCAGGCGCTTTTCGCGAAGGATGGCAAAGGCATTTTTGTTACGACCGATAGGGACTCGGAATTTCAACGCCTCGCCTACCTCGATCTGGCGAGCAAAGCGCACACTTATCTCCTGCCTAACGAAAAGTGGGATGTCGACGATTGGGACCTGAGCGGCGACGGCCAGCGCATCGCTTACACTTTGAACGAAAACGGCACAAGCACGCTGCGCGTTGTCGGGGTCGCGATGCGCGATGGGAAAATGACCGCTACCGCGGAGCCTGATCCGGTCTTTAACCCGCCGATCACCGCTTCGATCATTTCCGGGCTGAAGTGGCAGCACGGTGTGAGGCAAAACCTGCTCGCCTTCAATGTGAACAGCGCGCGTTCGCCGTCCGATATCTACACCTGGTCGCCCGACGCGACCACGAACGTCGCCACTCGCTGGACGATGAGTGAGACGGGCGGCATTCCAGTCGATCGTTTCGTTGAGCCAAAACTTGTAACCTGGAAATCTTTCGATGGTCGCGAGATCAGCGGCTTTCTCTATCAGCCCGACGGAAAAAAATTCCCGGGGCCGCGGCCGGTGATCGTGAACATTCACGGCGGTCCCGAATCGCAGGCGCGCCCCGGATTTCAGGGACGCAACAACTATCTCTTTAACGAGCTCGGATGCGCGATGATTTTCCCTAACGTTCGCGGATCGGCCGGTTACGGGAAATCCTTTCTCCTCCTCGACAACGGCTTGAAACGCGAAGATTCCTACAAAGACATCTCGTCTTTGCTCGATTGGATCAAAACCCAACCGCAGCTCGATGCCGGCCGCGTCATGGCTTATGGCGGATCCTACGGCGGGTTCATGACGCTGGAGGTGGCGACGAATTACGCGAGTCGCATTCGTTGTGCCATCGACATCGTCGGTATTTCCAATCTGGCCACGTTCCTGAAAAACACGGAGAGCTATCGCCGCGATCTGCGTCGCGCCGAATACGGCGACGAGCGCGATCCGAAAATGGCTGAGTTCATGGAACGCATTGCGGCTCTGAACAACGCGCAAAAGATCACCAAGCCGCTTTTCGTGGTTCAGGGCGCGAACGATCCGCGCGTTCCAAAATCGGAAGCGGAACAGATCGTCGCCACGCTCAAGAAACAGAAGACGCCCGTCTGGTACATGCTCGGGAAAGACGAAGGTCACGGCTTCGGGAAAAAGAAGAACGCCGATTACCTCTTTTACGCCACGGTGCAGTTCATTCGCGATTATCTGCTGAAATAAGGATGCGGGAGAGCGATCCGGCCGTTCCACGCTGGAGCGGCGGTCTGCGACCGCCGGAAACGTGGATTGCACTCGCCGCGTTCAGCGGTCACAGACCACCGCTACGGATGCAGGCGGTGCTCGTAGAGCTGCTCGTAAGCTTCGCGACAACGCGCTTCGATTTCACGCAGCCGCTCGGGCACGTCGGCGCGCCGTTCGCGGTAGGGCTCAAACCCGGTCGACTTCGCCACCTCGCCGTACCAATGTTTCGCCCAAACGCCGTCCGTTTCGCGTAATCCCGGCGGCCAGGAGAGCATCGCCGGATCAAACTCGACTCCAATCGCGCGACACAGAAGGCGGAGCAACCGTTCGGGATCCTGCAAGACATCCCGTGCGTCGATCACCGGCGGAACTGTTTCCGACCGCTCGCGGACCCACGCGAAGATCTCAGCCTGTTGCAGGAAACCGAGATCTTCCAGTGTCGGGTCATCGTTCTTCCTAAGATAGGAAACAATGACCTCCGCCGGGTCGCGAATCAGAAAGCAATTCGTTAGGTTGGCGAGCAATGCACGATCGATCTCGGGCAGAAGATGATGCGTCATTTGCTTCTGGTAACAAATCGATTTTCCGGCGGGCATCGCGTTCGTTAGGCGGGCGACCACCTTGCGCCAATCGGTCTCGTCACTCGCGATCACCTCCGCCGCGACGGGATGTTGCCGCCCAGTCCGCTGCAGATAGAAGGCATAGAACGGCTCATCCAGCACCACGGTGTCGGCGCGATTGCCCCACGAGCGCATCATCGCGGTCGAGATATTGCGCGGCCCGGACCACATTGCGAGGCGGAGAATTTGCACGCCGCCAAGATTGGAAGAACTGCCTCTGGGCGCAAGCGCGCGGAAAGCTCAGGTAAGCACAATCAGTTTTTCTGACCTCCGCGCGTCGACGGGGATGGCAACGGCTTCTCAGGCGAGTTCATCGAGGGATTCCGGCTCCGGCGATCGCGAAATTGAATTGTAGGGCAGGCGCTCCGCCTGCCTCAGTCTGCTCTTGCCACCCTCTGCCTAGGGGCAACATTCACCCCCCGGCAAGCGACGCGCTTGCCCTACAATTTGGCGGCCGCCGTCGTTCTTTATAGGTTGGCGACGTAATCCGCCATCCGCTGCCGTGTCTTTTCATCCGGCAACCGCCCACGCCCCGCAGCCATGTTGTCCTCGAGGTGCCTGACATTGCCGGTTGCGGGAATCGTGCAGGTGACCGCGGAATTGCCCAGAATCCACTTCAGAAGAAATTGCGCCCATGACTTACAATCGAACTCCATGGCCCAGTCCGGCAATGTTCTGGTGCGAACCCGCGCGAAAAGATCGCCGCTCGCAAATGGACGATTGATCAGCACGGCAACGCCCCGCTCACGCGCCAGTGGCAAAAGCCGCTCGTCCGCCGCGCGGTCGATGATCGAGTAATTAATCTGGAGAAAGTCGAGTTTCTCGCGACGCAATATTTTCTCCACCTCGGGAAAGGCGGAATCAACATAATGCGTGATCCCGAGGTAACGAATCCGCCCCTCCTCTTTCCAGGCGCGCATGGTGGCGAGCTGGGTGTCGAGATCGACCAGGTTGTGCACCTGCATGAGGTCGAGACGCTTTACCCGCAGGCGATCGAACGATCGCTCCATCGAATCGATTCCGGACTGCTTGCCGCTCGTCCAGACTTTGGTCGCAAAGAAAAGTGACTCGCGCAGATGGAGCTCACTCGTCAGGTCGCCGATCACGCTTTCGGCTCGGCCGTACATGGGCGAGCTGTCGATCACCTTGCCGCCGAGTTGGACGAAGCGGATGAGAACTTCTTTGAGTGGTTGTCGCTCGTTAGGCGCGGCACCCACGTCGAAGACCTGCCAGGTGCCGAGACCGACGACCGGAATTTTTTCGCCCGTCGCTGGAATGGCGCGGGAGCAGCATCGCGTTTTTTTCCGCCGCGTTCAGGGAGATTGGACAGAGAGCCGCTGCCGCCGCGCCGCCAATCATCCGGGCCGCTTCGCGCCGGGTAACGGAGAGGTCAAACATGTTTCGAAAATCCTTGCCTTGGCGCTCGTTGCAAAGATTGAATTTGTTATGAAAACGAAAAGCCGGATCAGCTGGATTTTGCTCACGCTGGCGCTTGCCCTCGCCGGAATGGGGGTTCTGAGCGCGAAAGAGCCGTTCTTCGAAGGCCTCGGCGCCTACAAACGCAAAGTCACGACTAATTCGGGGGAGGCGCAGCGCTATTTCAATCAAGGCCTCGCCTTTTATCATGGCTTTAACCACGGCGAAGCGATTCGATCCTTTCAGGAAGCTGCGAAGCTCGATCCGAAATGTGCCATGGCGCACTGGGGCATTGCGCTCGCCTGCGGACCGCACATCAACCTCCCGCTCGTCCCGCCGCCGGCGGCAGAGCTGGCCTGGAAGGAACTAAAGCTCGCCCAGGAGAACGCGGTGCACGCATCGCCCTTGGAGCGCGATTTGATCGCTGCGCTCAGCCGTCGTTATGCCAACCCGCAACCGGAAGATCGCGCACCACTCGACCAGGCTTACGCAGACGCGATGCGCAAAGTTTGGCAAACTTACTCTAGCGATCCCGAGGTCGGCGTCCTTTTTGCGGAGGCCATGATGGATCTGCACCCGTGGAATCAATGGACATCGGAAGGCCTGGCAAATTCGGGCACGGCTGAAATTCTCGCGACCCTCCAGGCGGTTTTGAAACTCAATCCGCAACACCCGTTTGCGAATCATCTTTTCATCCACGCAATCGAAGCTTCGCCCCACCCGGAATGGGCGGCCGCGGCTGCCGATCGTCTGCGGACTTTGCAGCCTGGTCTCGCTCACAACGTGCATATGCCGTCCCACATCGACATTCGTTGCGGGCGCTGGCAGGAAGCGGTTGAGACCAACATAAAGGCGATCGAAGCGGATCGCCGCTATCGCAAAATCGCCGGGCCGCCGGTTGGTTTCATCAACGTCTACGTCGCACATAACCGTCACATGCTGGCTTATGGGGCGATGATGACCGGCCAGCGCGCGCTCGCCATGGAAAACATTCGCGCCATGGTCGCGCAACTGCCGGCCGATTTCCTGAAAGAGAACGCGCTCCTCGCGGAAGGATTCGTTGCCATGCCGATGGAGGTGATGGTTCGCTTCGGGATGTGGGATGAAATTCTCGCGGAGCCTGACAATTACGCCGACTACATGACGGGGACGCGCGCGTTTCATCATGCCGCTCGCGCCATCGCCTACGCGGCAAAAGGCGATCCTGAAAATGCCCGCAAAGAACAGGCGATTTTTCTGGAAAAAGCAAAGCTCGTGCCGAAAGAGGAAACCCTCGGGAACAACACTGCAGAAGACTTGCTCGCTCTCGCCGGACATATGACCGAGGGCGAGATCCTGATTCGCGAAAACAAACTGGACGCCGGGATCGCCGAGTTGCGCGAAGCGATCAAGCTGGAAGACGCCTTGAAATACGATGAGCCACCCGGCTGGATGATCCCGATCCGCCATTCGTTAGGCGCAATCCTCATGCAGAACGGTCGCTTCGCCGAGGCCGAGCGGGTTTACCGCGAAGATCTCAAGAAATTGCCCGACAACGGATGGTCGCTCTACGGTCTGGCGGAAAGTCTGTCGGCCCAGAAAAAGGACACCGTCGAAGCAGAAGCGACGAAGGCAAAGTTCAAGAAGCTCTGGGCTAAAGCCGACACCCGGATCACCAGCTCCTGCCTCTGCCAACCCGGCCGAATGGCGAGCGAATAGACGTTTGCCGGGGGAACGCACTGCCTGAGTCGTGGACTGACGACTCCGAATGCTCTCGCAATTCGCGGCCAGGGTTAGACCGAAAGCGGTGTCTCCATATTTCCGCGGTCCTCGCCTCGGCGGCGGAGATAGAGCCAGAGACTTATATTCGCCAGGGAGAGTGTTATCAGACCAGCCGCGCCCGTCATACCAACGGTAAGGACGCTTCCTCCATGAATGAAAACGACCAAAGTCGCAGCGGCGTTGAATGTGCCGTGAAAGACGGCCGCGGCAAAGACGGATTGGGCGCGCAACCTGACATAGCCGATCAAAGGGGAAAGAAGGATCGTAAGCAAAGTCATCATGATCGGGCCTGCGACCGGGTGACCAGGATAGTTATAACCGGCGACGATCAGGGGCAGATGCCAAAGGCCCCAAAAGAAACCAATCACGAGCGACGCGCGCCAAAAGCCCAGCGACTCCAGTTCGGGAAACAGAAACCCCCGCCAGCCGAGTTCTTCACCAAACGCCGCGACGGCGTTAACGGTCGGCCCCATTCCCAGGACCTGGACGAAGGAGATGAACAAAAAGACGCCGGGTTTCGCGAGGAAGGTGTGTTCGAGCTGCCTCTGCAGGTCCGCTACCTGCTCGGGCGGCAGCTTTGTTGCCAAGGCGCCGGTCAATCCGTCCAGCCCGGTGAGCAGGGAGACACCGGGGACGGCCAGACTAAAGGTAAGAGCGAGCACCATCAGAAACACGGGCAAGAGCCACGCGATAACCAGCCATGGAAGTCGCGGGGTCCGTAGACCGAGATCACGCAACGGCTCTTTCCAGATGAATTTCTGGACGATGACCGCCGCCGCCGCCGGCGCGAACATGTAAAAAACGCCGACCACGATAAAGGCGCCTGAATCGACCCGGCCGCCGAGAGCCAGGAAGCTGAGTCCGAGAGTCCACGCCAGCCCATAAGCCAGGACGAGAAAGACGATCGTCTTCTTGGAGAACATGAGCGCGTTTTTGCAGGTCTTCGCCGGACCTCCGTCCAAGTGAATTATTTCGCGGCGGCTTGCAACTCAAATCCGTCATTCCCACGCTTTGTGGACTTCTCTGTAGGCGAGCGCGCGGGAGATGACCGATCGTTGGTCCGGCGTCGCAGGTTGTGATTTGTGAGTGCTGTCGGAAGGCCGTCAATCGAGGAAATTGAGGACGTGCTCGAATATTGTCAGTTTATGAATCATCTTATTCTTCCATCGAAAGCACCGGCGAATCGAGGACGAGAACGACGAGAACGAACGCGGATAGCAAAACTGACAATCAAATCAGCACTCACGAAAGTGACGGGGCACGAAATCCTTCTCGACAAACGATCGTGGTCTCGATCAGTCTTGTCGACATCGCTCAATTGACCTGCACTAAACCCGTCATGAACCGAAGCAGTTCCCTCTTGGTTGCCCTGCCCGCGATTGCCTGCTCCCAGCCCGTAGTCCTCGTCTCGGAGCGGAAGGACACGAATCTGTCTAAAACTGGTGGCCCCTGGGAAGGGGACCGGATTATACAGATTTCATCTGCCTTACAAGGCGGATTTTTCCGACCGAATACTCGTTAGATGATTGAGGCGGGCCTGAATCGGTCGTAGAAACCACGAATTTACAAAACCTTGATGAATGTGGAAACGATCAATGTCTGGGCGCAGCTGATCGCATCGATCGGGGTCATCGTCTCCCTCTTTTATGTAGCCGCGCAGGTCCGGCAAAACACGCGCTCTTCACGCGCGATTGTGGTCGACTCCCTTGCTAGATCTATGCATGACCTTGCCATCGAGATGGCGCAGAATGACCAGCTTTTGACGACTGCCACAATGTTGAAAGACTGGAACAGCGCGTCGGAGATGGAGAGAGCACGGTATGCATCTTTCATGCTCGGCTATTTCAAGCTATTCGAAAATGCTTGGTTTCAGATGCGTCAAGGGACGCTCGAACGCGATCAATGGGAGGGCTACGACGCATTCTTGCGCACGGTTTGGATGGTGCCGACAGTCAAGACATGGTGGTCCATGAGGCGGACGTTCTTCGCGCCCGGATTTCGGGCTCACGTCGAGAACCTTGAAGAAGTCCGGGATATCCCTTCACTCGCTCAGCTTACCCGGACTGAAAAGTGATGCACCGATCATCTAACCAGATCTAGATGAGAAGGCGGAGAAGCTGCTGCGCGCTTTGGCGGTGCGGTAAGCATAACGCCTTATGAAGCAACAAAAGGAAGAGCGTAAGAGTTCCCAGACGAAGCCGCAGAGTTCGCGCGCGATCGCGACCAGGGCCTTGTTGCGCTGCAGGCGGCGCCCCAGCAAACGGGTGTAACGATGGTGCAAACGGTTCTGCGCCCGCCAACTGATGGCCCGCACCTCTTGAGGTTGTCCTTCCTGACGCCGGCTCAGTTCCTTACTCACTTTGGGCGGGCTCGCGTAATGTTGCGCGCATTCCACCAGCAACCAGCGGGCGTGGGCATTGCCGCATCCGCCAATCGGACGGACTCGTCCCGTGGCGAGCTTGGTGATGCGCCCCTGGCGCCGTCTCTCACTCGAAGTGTTTTCCGTCGGGACCAAGCCCAGATAAGCCATCACCTGGCGAGGGTGGGCAAAGCGATGCACTTCTCCCAATTCGCTCACCAGGATCATGGCCGCCACGCTTTGAAATCCTTTCAGGGCCTTCAACGCGCGCACCGCCGGGGCCAGCCGCCATTTCTCCAACAAATCGCGCATCCCCACCTCGCACCGCTCGATCCGTTCCCCCCGCCGCCCCGATCGCTTGGAGATATTCTTCCAGAATCACTTTCATCGCCGGATGGGGCAGGACCAGTTCGCGCAGGTAACCCCGCAAGCTTTCGGGGCGCTCCAACTGCTCTTGCCCTGGTAACGATACCCATGACGCAAGAGGAACCCTTTTAAGCGATGGCGCGCCCGGCGCCGGTCATCTACTGCATCAGTCCGCGCCCGGCACAGATCGCGCATCGCTTCGTCCGTCGACTCAGGGATGTAGACCTCCGTCAGTTCCCCGGCCCGAAGAGTCGCGCCAGTTTGCGCCGCGTCGCGGCGGTCGGTTTTCACTCGCTCACCCGGGCGTGTCGGCGTCATCGAAGGCGCCACCACTGTGCATTCTATTCCTAGTTGACGGAAACGCCGCGCGATTCCAAACCCGCACGGCCCCGCCTCGTAGGAGGCGTGCAGGACGACCTCTTTGCCATGCACTTTACGCAACCGTGCAATCCACTTTTCTATCGCCTGCAGATCATTGCTGATCACGCCCGTGTCGCGCACTTCTCCAGTGCGCCCGCTCTCGGCCACCGCCGTGGCGATACAGTCTTTGTGGACATCCAGTCCAAGATAGAGTTTCTTTTTCATTGGTGTGTTTGTTGGTTCTCTGTTGTTAATAAATGGAACGCTCCGGAACACCATGTCCCGGCCGTTCGTGCGGCTCTTCTCTCCCTTTACCGGGGAGTAGCCCGCGAAGTATATGAACCGCAAACACACCCTCCTTTTCAACCCAGAGCTCGCGCCCTCACACCTCGCGCGCAGCCATAAGGTCTAAACGGCGGGCAACGATAGGTCACTCTATGCCATCCCTTGCTTCGGTGACGTTCGATGCCTCCGGCTTTGACTTCCAAGGGGAGCGCGACGGCGCGCTGACCTGGAACACGCCAGCTGGCGATGCGCTCGGGGTTTTTTACTTCCCGCTGAAGCCTGACATAGACGCTGACGTACGCTCACTGGAAAAGGTCCGTCAAGCCATCCGATCCAGGGCGAGCGTTGCGGGGGCTGCCATAATCGAGGTTGAGACAACCACCACTGGCGGCTGTTTGGCTCTGCGACAAATCATCAAGGTGCCGCAACAACCTCTTGGCATGACCTATGTCGGATCCCTCCTTCTCCCGTGGCGCGACTTCAGCTTTGTGATAAAAGTCCAGTGCCAAGAGCACGGCATGATTGGTATACGGGATGCGATCATTCTAGAAGAAGCCCGCCATGATGGACGAGTGGCGTTTAATCCTAATCGTGAGGAGTTTTTAACAGGTTGGATGCGTGATCCGTACGATCCGGCTCTACATCGCGGTTTCCATCGGAATTTGTCTGAAGCGCCGGAGTACGATGGACGCTTTCCCGATCACCCACTGTCGCGACTGCGCCCAGTTTTGGCACATCTGGAGCTGACCCTCCGGCTAACCAGGGAAGTGAAAGAATCGCCCCCGTACGTCTTCACAACATGAGCTTGCCGCCGCCTAACTAGCGCTCCACTTTTGAGATGATTTTCACCCTTTGATATGATCGTGCTGCTCCCATACCCCGCTGGGCTGACGTCTATGTCGTGGCTTGACAGTCCACTCCATTCACTCCGAGCAACGCGCGCCCCCGCCCAACCTCTTGGCACACCCGTAGCTGGGCAACGGACTTGCATTTTGCCCTCGAAAACAAACAGGTCGAAGCTCCCGGCTGATGAATCATTACACACTCCTGAATCCAGTGTTGGGCGGAATACTGATCGGTCTCGCCAGCCTGATTGCGACTGTGCTGAGCGGAAAAATACCGGGAATATCCGGGGTTTGCGCTCGCCTCCTCGTGCCAGGGGCGCCTGACAAGGCGTGGCGAGTGGTCTTTCTGCTTGGCCTGATTGGCGGCGCCGCGCTCAGCTTTGCTCTTTGGAAGAGCGCAGACCTCTTTCGGCCGGTGCGCCCGCTCGCGGTGATGGGGGCCGCGGGACTGCTCGTCGGGCTCGGCACGCGCCTCGGCGGCGGTTGTACCAGCGGTCACGGAGTTTGCGGAGTCGGATTGGGCGCGAAGGATTCAATCGTGGCGACCCTCATCTTCATGGCCGCCGCTATGATCACGGTTTTCATCTACAACCACGTCATCTCATGAGGGTAGGAAAGCTGATTCCTTTCATCATCGCCGGCGGCCTCTTCGGGTCGGGACTGGCCGTGTCAGGAATGACAGATCCGGCGAGAGTAATCGGGTTTCTCGATGTATTTGGAAACTGGGATCCGGCGTTGCTCTTCGTTATGGGAGGCGCGGTTGGCGTCTACGGAATCGGGATGCTGGTCTTGCGCAGTGTCGGTGGTCGAAGTTTGAATCTGCCCACGGGCGCGTCCTCGGCGATTGATCGGCGGTTGGTAGTCGGCGCCGCAATTTTCGGTTTGGGCTGGGGACTGGGCGGATTTTGTCCCGGACCTGCACTCGCCAACCTCGGCGCCCTCCGAGCGGCAGCACTGGTCTTCGTCCCGTGCATGGCGATTGGAATGCTGTTAGCGCAACGATTTCTCGGCGCCGATCGTTAGGATTGTCAGTCGTGGTCCCCGGACTCGTGCGAGGCCAATGATCAGAGCGACTGACTGCAGAACGCACGGGGCCCAATCGGGTCTGTTCCTCGCCGAGGTGCCCGCCAAAATAGATCGAGCTATCCTATCACAGCGAAACGTGTCCTGTTACACGTGGCTTGAGGTCGATGATGATTCCTTGTTCGGCCGTTGCGTCGTCAAGGCAATGAATTATGTCGGCCTCACTAGCATGCCATTCGCGAGGGACCTGTAGCTGCTTATTTGCGCTCGCGGCGAAGTTCGCCAACGGCCCGCTGCGGCCGACGAGTTTTATCTCGCGGCAAAGGGCGATACCGGTCTTCAGCCGTATCACCATCGATGTCATTGAGCATAAATGGGATAGGGTAAGAAGATGGGGATTGGCATGCGAATCATGCAAGTATTCTGCACCGTACAGGCCGGACAAACTAGCTCTAGCGGCGGGGTTGTATCGCTCGTTGCGCCCGATGGAGATTAGGCGTCAATCTCCATGAAGCGTCCAGAGCGGTTCGGCGCAGACATTCGTTTTCAGCAGCAAACCACCCCGACGTTCAGAAGACGGATGACGAAGAAACTTTGATAGAAGCCGTCGCCAGCGCGCTCAGCGCTTGCCGGAAATCCCGGCCGAAAACGACAACTCCATCCCGGTGCCCGGCCATCGCGAAAATCCTGGCGCCAAGCATGCCGGTTTCTCGAAAAAGCCGTTGAACTTCCAGCGCCATTTCAGGAGTCCCGTAAGGGGCAACGGCACTAGTCGCAGTGCCGCACTCACATAGGCTTCGCCATAAACGCCGGTCGTGCCCATGCATGACAACGCGCACTTCCGCAGCCATCAAATATACCGCGGCGTGGGTGAGGGATTCCGCGGAGGCAATCGCCCGACCCTCGCAACGCAGCCAGTTGCGTTCGAAATCCCACTCGATCACCTTGGCGCAATCCTGTAAACCTAACGAACACAGGGCGCCAGTGCCGGAACCTGTGATGTAGAACGAATCGGTCGTTCCGTCCCGCAGGCTGAGATTGCCAAAGCCGATCCCGTTATCATCCACGCCGAGCAGACCCATGCGGCGCAATTCCTGCCGGGCCGCATTTAGTTCGTCGAAACCGGGGAAGAGCGCCAGCGCCTCGCCGTCGGATTCATAGTGAAACTTAACCGCACCGGTTTCTTTCATCGCGCGTGTTCGGGAAACATCGCGAGAATGCTGTCCTCGTTAGGCTGACAGATTCCGCGCTCGGTGATCAGACCACTGACCAACCGCCGCGGCGTGACATCGAACGCATAGTTGGCCGCCGGGCTATTTTCGGGAGTTATGCGCACCTCGACCGACCGGCCATCGGCCCAACCGTCGGCGTGCTTGACCTCCTCCTCATCGCGTTCCTCGATTGGGATCTCCGTCAGACCTTCGCGCATCGTCCAGTCAAACGAGGATGACGGGAGCGCGACGTAAAACGGCACATCGCTATCCTTAGCCGCGAGCGCCTTCAGGTATGTGCCAATCTTGTTCGCGACGTCGCCCGTGTAGGTGGTCCGATCCGTTCCTACGAGCACCAGATCCACCTCGCCTCGCTGCATGAGATGCCCGCCTGCATTATCAGCAATGACCGTGTGCGGCACGCCGTGCTCCCCCAGTTCCCAGGCGGTCAATTTTGCTCCCTGATTGCGCGGGCGCGTTTCATCCACCCAGACGTGCACGGGGATACCGATGTCGTGCGCCGCGTAAATCGGCGCGGTTGCCGAGCCATAATCCACGCATGCCAGCCAGCCGGCATTGCAATGAGTAAGAATGTTTACTGGCTGCCCGCTTTTTCGTGCGCTGATTTCGCGGACCAAGTCCAAACCATGCAGACCGATCTGGCGGCAATGCTCCGCATCGTCATTCGCGATCGTCTCCGCTGTCTCGCGGGCCAGCGCGATTCTTTCTGCGGATGTCGTCCCGGTCCCGATCCGCGACAGTTGACGTTCGATCGCCCAGGCGAGATTCACCGCGGTCGGGCGCGTGGCGCGCAGAAGTTTTGCCGCTTCGCCAGGCTCCATCTCTGTCAGCGTCGCGAGATACATTCCGTAGGCGGCTGCAGCTCCGATGAGGGGCGCGCCGCGCACGTGCATTTCACGAATGGCAACGGCCATTTCCTCGACGGTTCTTACATCTTCGACAACAAACTGGTGAGGCAGCTTTCGCTGATCGATCAGTTGCACAACCCGCTCATCGTCCGGCTTGAGCCAGATGGTACGGTAAGGATGTCCCGCGACGTTCATAGCTCATAAAAGCTGAAACGCGGAAAGCTGAAAGCTGAAATCAGCGTTTGGCCTCCAAGTTTCCGGTCAGCGCCCGGCCGCCAGGGTCGGCTTTTCTCGAACTCCCGGCACGCTTCAACGCGGGAGCGGTTGTTCGATATTGGCGAGCCCGTAAGCGAGAACGGCATTGATCGCCGCGTTTTCGGCTAATTCCCGCGGATCAATCTTGTCCAGTGTGTCGGCCGCGGTGTGATGGTAATTGAAATAGAAACGACTGTCCTGGATCGGGCTGAAATTCGGGACACCGAGTTTCGCCAGCGGGTCGATGTCCGCTCCGACTTGGTCGCGGAATTCGAGCAGACCCGCTCCGGAAGCCTGCAAGACCTTCGCGATCGGCTCGAGCATCGGCTTTATTTCCCGTTTGCCGGCGATATAAATGCCGAGCGGATGCCCGGCGCCTCCGTCCGTCTCGATGGCGGCGAATTGATTCGCAACCTCGCTGGCGTGTTCAGTGGCATAGGTTTTTCCGCCGCGCAGACCATTTTCTTCATTCATCCAGGCAATAACACGGATCGTGCGGCGAGGATGGAGGGCGAGTTGCTTGACGAGATTCGCCACTTGCATCGCGACAGCCACGCCCGCTCCGTCATCGATCGCGCCCGTCCCGAGATCCCAGGAATCGAGATGCCCCGAGACAATGACGACCTGCTCAGGATGTTCGGTTCCTTTCAAGTCGGCAATCACGTTGTAACTCGGGGCGTCGGGCAGTTGTTGCGGCGTGAGGACGAGTCGCATTCGCACGGACCCCTGCGACACAAGCGCGGCGATCAGGTCGGCGTCTTCTTCCGTCACTGCGGCAGCGGGAATTTTCGGCGCATCGGCGGCATAATCAGTCTGTCCGGTGTGTGGCAGACGGTAGGCCGCGCCTCCGACCGAACGGACGAGCGCCGCAAGCCCGCCAAGTCGAGCGGTCGCACTCGGTGCATCGCTCCGATAGACGACGGCCTGGCCATAAGCTTCTCCGCCATGGTCCATCGCGGCCATCTGTTTGTCGAAGGCATGATTAAAAAGGACGATTTTGCCGCTGATTTTTTTCTTGCCTAACGACTGGAGTTCATCGAAGTCGCGGACCACGACAACCTCCGCGGTGAGACCTTCCGCCGGCGTCGCCACACTGCCGCCGAGAGCGGTGAGCAGGATCTTTTGCGTGGTCGTCGCCGCCTGCCCGGGAAACTGAAGGAGCGCCCCGGTTTCTGCACCGCGCACCCAGTGCGGCACCATCACCTTCTCCAGTTGCACTTCGAGACCGAGCGCCTTCATCTCGCCTGCGACGTAATCCACCGCCTTTTGCGCCTGGGCCGAGCCGCTCAGCCGCGGCCCGATGTTATTCGCCAGGTGCGCGACCTGCCGGTAGGCGTAGTCGCTGGCAAGAGCCGCCTGCTGCAGCTGCTTTAACTCGGCCAGAGTCTGCGACGAATAAAGAATCGGCGTGGGAGAAGGAGACGGCGTCGCGGAAGCCGGGGAAGGCGCGGCCGCCGCGAAGGACCTCAAAATGGCGAGAAGAAAAAAGCCGGTCAGCTTGCGGCCGCAGGAAACTGTGGACATCTCCCATTCTGTCGTGAAACCGCGCAATCACAAATCTCCCTCCTTGCGGGTCGAAGGATCAATCTCCGATTGGCGACAAGCCGCCGTTCGCGCTTATCTTGTTTGCAACTCCGCGACGTCATGCCTAACGAAACTCTTGTCTCGCTCGATCTTCCTGACCTGACGAAATTGCGCAGCGGGAAGGTGCGCGAAGTTTTCGATCTCGGCGAAACGCTTCTCTTTGTTGCGACCGACCGCCTCTCCGCCTTCGATGTGATTTTGCCTGATCCTATTCCGGAGAAAGGCGCGGTCTTAAACCAGATCTCAGCTTTCTGGTTCGAGAAGTTTTCCTCGGTCAAAAATCACTTTATTACCGCCGATTTCGCGCTCTTTCCCGCGAGATTGCGAGGCCATCGCGCGCAACTGGAGGGGCGTTCGATGATCGTGCGCAAGACCAGACCGCTGCCGGTGGAGTGCGTCGTGCGCGGTTATCTGGCCGGATCCGGTTGGAAGGATTACCAGGCAAGCGGTGAAGTCTGTGGACACAAACTTCCTGACGGGCTGGAACTGGCCTCGGAATTGCCGGAGCCGATTTTTTCGCCTTCGACGAAGAATGAAGCGGGACACGACTTGAACATTGATTGGACGCAGTGCTGCGCCCTGATTGGCGAGAAAAACGCGGAGCGCGTGCGCGAGATGAGTCTGCAGATCTATCGGGCGGGCAAGGAACACGCCGCGCAAAACGGGATCATTGTCGCTGACACCAAGTTTGAGTTTGGCCTGACAAACGGCGATTTGATCCTGATCGACGAGTGCCTGACGCCCGATTCCTCGCGCTTCTGGCCGGCCGAGAGCTATGCTCCCGGGACGAGCCCGCCGAGCTTCGACAAACAATTCGTGCGGGATTATCTCGAGACGCTCGATTGGAACAAGACGTCGCCAGGGCCGTCCCTGCCTAACGAAATCATCGAGAAAACGTCCGCCAAGTATCGGGAGGCTTTTCGGCTTCTGACGAGTCATGAGCTTAGCTAGAGAAGGGACGGATTCTTATTGGGAGTATAAGTCGGCGGTCGATCTCGAACTTCCGGTAGCGAAACCTCGTCTTCCCCTGGCTGATGAGATTCTTCCTTATCTGCGCCGGATTGATCAAAGCCGGTGGTATTCCAACAGCGGACCTCTCGTGGAGGAATTCGAAGCCCGGTTGGCGGCCCATGCGGGAGGAGGAGCTGTCGCGACAGTCGCTAATGCGACGGTTGGTTTGGCTCTCGCGCTCCTGGCCTGTGACGTTGCTCCGGGCTCCTTATGCATGGTGCCGGCCTGGACCTTCGCAGCGACTGGCCACGCTATTCAGCTCGCCGGATTGGTTCCATGGATCGTCGATGTCGATGCTGCGAGCTGGGCATTGGAACCTCTCGCGGCCCGAGAACTCCTGCGCCAGGCCCCCGGTCCGGTCTCGGCGGTGATTCCCGTTAGTCCCTTTGGAGATCCGCTTGATTTTGCCGCCTGGAGTTTATTTCGCGATGAAACCGGGCTTGCGGTGGTGATCGACGCGGCGGCAACGTTTGATACGATTCGAGCTTCATCGGTCCCGGCGGTCGTTAGTCTCCACGCCACCAAAGTTCTTGGAGTGGGCGAAGGGGGATTCGTGGCGAGCACCGACGCCAGCTTCATCCAGGAGCTGCAAAAGCGGGCGAATTTCGGTTTTTGGGACTCGCGTGAGGCCATCGTGCGCTCATTCAATGGAAAAATGAGCGAATATGCCGCCGCCGTCGGTCTCGCCGGGTTGGACACGTGGGACGCGACTCGCGCCGATTTTGCCCGGGTCGCCGCCGCCTATGTCGGCTCTTTTGCCGGCAAGGCGAAAGCGAAGATCCAGAAAGGATTCGGCGAGCGCTGGGTCAATTCGACCGTGGTCGTCGCCTTCGAGGAAGGAGGCGCCGAAGCGGTCGATCGCGAATTGGCCGCCCATCGGATCGGCACTCGCCGCTGGTGGGGAGGCGGTCTGCATCGTCATGCGGCGTTTAAGAAGTTGCCGCGCGGGCAGACCGAAAACACGGATTTGTTGGCCAGAAATGTTATTGGCCTGCCTTGCTGGCGCGATTTGCCTAACGAGAAGATCGTTCAGATATGCGATCTTGCCCTGTCTCTGTGAACGTGGTTCCCAGCTCCCGTGCCTCCATATGAAGGGCTCGAACGCTATTGTCGAGCACCAGGGTGCCCGCTTCGATTAACTGCTCTACCTGCTCGTCAGGGACAAACTGCTGCAGATATTCATCATAGAGGGTTCCAGACTTCGCAATGCGCAGCCAGCGCCGAATTTGCCATCCATAGGTTTCCGCCAACTGCGGGTTGGAAGCGAAGTCACTGGTTGCAAGCCTTATTTTCTCCTCAAATGCTTCGTAGGTCCTGAAGGGAAAGTGCATCAGGTAGGCACCAGGAGGAGCAGGGGTGGTTACCTGATTGTCGCTTACGATCGCGGTGTGATCGCCATCGCCAATGGCAAGCGTCGGTCCCAATCGGGCAAACACCTTTCCTGGAATTGCGGTATAGATCCACGGCGGAATGAGAACGTCTTTGCGCATATCCTCCAGCGGCCTGCGTCGCGATGGCTTTTGAATGCGAAGGTTGAGGGCCCCCAGGGGGGAGAGAGGTTGGGCAGAACTTCTGGCCGAAGACAATCGACCGGTCGTGTTAAAACGAGGTAGAACGACAGCGCTGGGAGCTGCCGCTGTCAGGTCTGAGATTCCGGTTCCGCCGGGCAGGACAAGGAGTTCGTCGGGATCACAAAACAGGCAGCTTGTTTCAGGGGCGAAATCCTTCTTGGCTTGTTCGAGGAGAATACGAGATGAATCCAGTTCAACAATTCTTGGAAAGGGTACGATTCGGACAAAGCCATGATAGCGCTCGGATCGCAAAATTTCGCTCGTCCCGTCCGTGGAATTGAAGTCCATGACCAAGACCTGATCGAATCCAAGCTTTCGGTAATGCTGAAGGAACGTCTCGATAACGTCACTGCTATTCCAGGTCGTCGTCGCAATAATCTTCACTTAGCTTTGTCCTGTCCTGGCATCCTCAGAGACTAAGATGATCTGGCTTTCGTCTCGTGGATCGTATCACTTGAATCGAAGTTGCCCGCCGGGACGGGCTCTTGCTGGAATTCAATACTCAATCAATTAGGTTGTCGGAAGATGAAAAAGAAACGGCTTGCAGGGGACCACTATCGCCCTGCCAGCGGAGTTTTGGCAACCGACTGGGAGACGTTCTGGAACAAATATCCGGTTTCGGTTGGCGAACAGGAATTCCTTCTCCAGGTTGGCCACACGGTCGATGGACGCCCCTATTCCATGCCTCAGTTCGAAGCGATGATCGCATCCATCGAGGGCGCGTTACAGCTGAATTCTGTCGACGTCCTGCTCGATGTCTGCTGCGGCAACGGGATTGTGACAAGGGCACTCGCCCGGCGCTGCCGGAGGGCTTTGGGCATTGATTTCTCCGCGCCCCTTATCGATGTCGCATGCAAGTTCCACGCCGGGACAAACGTCGACTATGAGATGATGAACGCCCTGGAACTGGATTCGCTCGCAACCCTGGCGGATGGGCCGTTTACCCGAGTCTTGATGTATGCCGCGCTTCAGCATTTCCAGCCGCACGATCTGAAGACGCTGCTCGAAGGGTTTCTCCGTTATGCGGCCAACGACCGTATCATCCTGTTTGGCGGCGTGCTCGACGCAGCGAAAAAACATCTTTTTCTCGATACACCGCAGAAGAAGCTCAATTACGAACTCTATCGGAGACAAGGCCGAGATAGATTGGGAACGTGGTGGGACCAGAATTTTATCCGCGAGGTCTGCAACGGACTCGGCCTGCGGTGCGAGATAGACGATCAGAGCACGGGTCGGCCCGGCGGGCACTACCGCTTTGACGCGAAGATCTCCTGACGGGCGCGGAATGCTGGAAGACGGCTATCTCGATCCCACTTTTGCCAGGTCGATGGCTGGGGAGGGGAAGCCCGTGCCGCTCGCCAAATCAGGCGGCTGGATCATCGTTCGGGAAATTCCTGGCTCCAATCTGAAAGATGCAATGGCGCCCCATCCGTTTTTGGTCTGTCGCGACTGGCGTGGCCTGAAGGATGACATTGCCGAACTGGATCCCTCACTCGTCAGCCTTATCGCCGTGACCGATCCGCTGGCGAACGTGAAGGAAACGGAGTTGCGAGAAAGCTTCAATCATCTCGTTCGACCGTACAAGGAACATTTCATCATGGACCTTTCGCGGCCGCTCGATTCGTTTATTCATCCGCACCATCGGCGTTGGGCCCGCCGGGCGCTCAGGAATGTCGAGGTCGAGCGGTGCGAAGAGCCTTTGGACCACATAGAGGAGTGGCTCGATCTCTATGGTAATCTGATTCGCCGCCACGAAATACGAGGCGCGGCCCGAGCGACCGAAGAATCGTTCCGCCTCCAGCTCCAAGTCTCCGGCCTCTACATGTTTCGGGCGCATCGGGACGGCCGCACAATCGGGATGATCCTTTGCATGGTGCAGGGCGAAAACGGATACTTCCATCTAGGCGCCTATAACGAAGCCGGATACCGCGCCAAGGCGTCTTATGCGTTGGTCTGGTCGATTTTTCAGCATTTCGCCGGCACCGGCCTCAAGACCCTGAACATCGGGGCCGGGGCTGGCGCCTTTGGCGACGCCGATGATGGGCTCACCATCTTCAAGCGCGGCTGGGCCAGTGACGCGCGGATAAACTATTTGTGTGGTGCGATTATCGATGCCGAGGCTTATGCGCGTCTGCCTCTGCCGCAAAAGGCTGGCGTTAGCAGCTACTTTCCGGCCTATCGAAGCGGAGAATTCAGTTGAGATTGCTCCGCCAGTGGACGAAAAGCTTGCCCCGGCGTGCGGAGTTTCTTCAATGCCAGACCTGGCGAGACCACTGAGATGCGGTTCATCGGTTTCAGTGACCAATGGGCAACGCCTGTTTGATTTTCTAATCCCTGGATGGTCCATGTAAAAAGATGGCGCGGGATGCAGCGGAGACAGATGTGAGCAACGAAAAAGTCAGGACCTACAACACCTATGAGCGGTCAACATTTATCTACGACAGTTATATTTCGGATGCGGATTATGAAGCTGGATCGAGGCGCCTGACATCGCTCATATTGAAGTTCAATCCCGGGGCGCGCACTTTGCTCGACGTTGGTTGTGGCTCAGGCAAGTATCTCGAAAACCTGCGACAGACATTTCGTTGCGAAGGACTCGACCTCTCCGAAGGTTTCCTGCAAATCGCCCGGAAACGCTGCCCTGACGTGTCGATCCACAGGGGCAACATGATCGACTTCGATCTCGGGCGACGGTTCGACGCGATCTCCTGCCTGTTCCTCGCGATTGCTTACGTGCGGACGGTGGAGAACCTGAACAAAGCAGTCGCTAGCATGTCGCGGCATCTGAATCCGGGAGGCGTCTTGTTCATCGAGCCCTGGGTCTATCCAGAGAACTTCTGGATCGGTAAGCTGACCTCAGAATATGTCGAGGAGAAGGAGCGCAAAATTTCCCGCATGTTCATCACACGCGTCGAAGGTCGAGTTTCCATTTATGACATCCATTATCTGGTCGGGACACCGACGGGCATCGAATACTTCATCGAACGCGAGGAACTCGGCCTCTTCACTGACGAGGAATATCTTGGGGCCTTCGAACAGGCGGGCCTAAAGGTAGCCTATGACAAGACTGCTGGATTATTCGACGCGCACAACATCGGGATGTACTGGGGCAAAAAAGAAGGTTAAGATTTCTCAACTGACAGATGAAGCATCCCTTCAACGCTCGAAGTCCTGCTCATGGTCGACGCTCTCCCGCCCGAGCACGAGCACGAGTTCGAGTTCGTTATGCTGAAATTTGATGCTACCAGGAGAGGGCGCCTAAAAGTCGATTTCGCCGGGCAAATTGTAGGGCAACCGCTTCGGCTGCCCAGTTTCTGCCGCAGCAGGAACTGAGGCAGGCGAAGCGCCCGCCCTACAATTCGGCGATCAACCCGACTTAGACGCCCTCTGGGACGTCGCCTCCCTGTTAGGTCGCGGTTCTTACACGTTGTAATGATCGCCATCCGGATTGCCGCTGCCGGATCCAGCAACAGCTCTGCGCTGTCATTCTGGTCCCGCAGGCGCGGAAGCAGTACCAGACAAGCAACGTGGTGTTACGAGGCCTTGCGTTTACGAGATCAACTCGCGAACCAATTCCCGTTCTTCTTTCAGCTCGGCGATCGACGCGTCAATTTTTCCCCGGCTAAAGTCGTTGATCGGCACATCCCGTACGACCGTCCACTTCTTGCCGTCGCTCTGAATCGGAAAGGAGGCGATCAAGCTCTTGTCCACCCCATAAGTGCCGTCGGAGCAAACCGCGACGCTGTGCCAGTCATTCGATGCGGTCGCATTCGTGAGGGAGCGGACGGTATCGACGACCGCGTTCGCGGCCGAAGCTGCTGAGGAAAGACCGCGCGCCTTGATGATCGCGGCCCCGCGCTGTTGCACCGCCGGAATAAATGTATCTTTGAGCCACGCTTCATCGCTGATCGCTTTGTCGGCGTTCTTCCCTTTGATTTTCGCGTTATAAAAGTCGGGATATTGCGTCGCGGAATGGTTGCCCCAGATCGTCATATTGGTGACATCGGTCACATCAACTCCAGCCTTCTGAGCGAGCTGAGCCTTGGCGCGATTTTCATCGAGACGAGTCATGGCAAACCAGCGATCGGACGGGATCGCTTTCGCATTGTTCATCGCGATCAGGCAATTGGTGTTACAGGGGTTGCCAACAACCAGCACGCGCACATCGGAGGCGGCGTTTTTCTCGATCGCCTTGCCCTGACCGATAAAAATCTTGCCGTTGATGCCTAACAAGTCCCCACGTTCCATCCCGGCTTTACGCGGGATGCTGCCGACGAGCAGTGCCCAATTCACATCGCGGAAGCCTTCGTTGAGGTCGGCCGTCGGCGTGATGCCTTTGAGGAGCGGGAAGGCGCAATCGTGCAGTTCCATCACGACGCCATCGAGTGCGTTGAGCGCCGGCGGGATTTCAATGAGCGAGAGGTGGACCGGCTGTTCCGGACCGAACATTGATCCCGATGCGATGCGAAAGAGGAGCGAGTATCCGATCTGACCAGCGGCGCCGGTGACAGCAACCTTGATGGGTGAATTCATATATTTCTTTAGCCACAGATGGACGGAGATGAAACACAGATTTTCAGAAACCGGACCGGCGCAAGCCCTCCATTCGCGTCATTCTGCGGCTGGATTTCTTCCCGTTTTCCTGAGGAGCTCGCGCACAATTCGCAGCTGATGCTGCAGGACCCGGCCGCCCCCGAGCTTCGCGACCGTGGTATGCAGACGCTGCGACCAGTTGGAATCGGCGTGGGTCCCGGGAACGTTGAATCGGTCTTTTCGACCAAGGAGATCGGTGATCATAACGAGGGCGATCCAGGATTCGCTCTGGAAGAGCGCCCCGAAAATCGCGGGGTAAAAGTCCCGCGGATAATTTGTCGATTCGTCAGGGAAAGCGTGCCTGGCGAACTCCGCAATTTTACCGAGATCATGACGAGACTGGTCGGAGGTGTCACATCGCATCTCGAACGCTTCCTCCCAGAGGGCGCGGAGGGGCTTGTGATCGTGAGTGGCAAACGTCGCAACCGAGATGCGCTCGTAGGCGCTTCCCGGGATGGAGCGGTGCTCGGAATCATTTTCCCACTGCGGAATCTTAAAACCAGCGATGCCTAACGAACGCAAACTCGGGCGCACGTAGTTGGGCACGGTTCCGAGATCCTCCCCCACGACCCGGGTCGCCCCTGATTCCTCGACCACCACGCGCAGATATTCCTCGCCTTCGTGCCGGTTCGCTTCGCAGTTTTCCCAGGTGCGATCGTCGCGGGGCGCAAAGTGTGGTTCTTTCCCGCCCGTTCGCCCTTGCATTTCCTCCCAGGTCAGGGGCAGAAACTCGGGATTGTGCCGTGGACGCCAGGGAAAAGCGTAGATGCGATAAAACCCGAGGACGTGATCAATCCGGAAGAGATGAAAAATCTCCCGCACCCCATGTACCGCGCTGCCGCCACCAATCGAAGTTGGAGGTTCGCATTACGTCCCAGCGATAGAGGGGAATCCCCCAGTTTTGGCCCCACTTTTGGGTGAATTCGTCGTCCTTGAAATAGGGCTCCGGCGGGGCCCCGCCCGACCAGTCGAGCGCGAAGCGGTCGGGATGAGCGAAGACATCCGCGCTGTAGTAGCTGACGCCAAATGGGATGTCGCCCATGAGCGCGACCCCCTGCTTTTCGGCGTAAGTTTTGATGTCGCGCCATTGCCGGTGCGCGATCCATTGCACGTAGTTGTGAAATTCCCGACGTTCTTCGAGCGGTGTACGTTCGGTTTCACCTAGCGAATCGAGCCAGCAACGTGCGGCCTCGACGTTAGAATGTTCCGGGGCCCAGGTGTCCCACGTTTCACGTTCGGCGTTCAGTTCCATCAAGACACGAAAGAGGGTGTAATCGGCCAGCCAGGGTTTTTCCGTTGCACAAAAGGCAGCGAATGGCGCCTCGACGCGCGGATCGGTCTGGGCGCGTGCGCGGAACGCGGCGAAGGCGCGCTCGAGCAATTTCTTCTTCAGCGGTTTGACGATCTTGTATTGCACGCTGCCGCGGCGCAGAGCCGGGAGATCGGTCGCTCTGGTCACCTCTGCGAAAGCTTCCTCCGACAAATCTTCCGGTGTGCCTGGGGTCAGATGGAGTGTCGTCGGATCGATCGCGCGGGAACTGATTGCGTTATAAGGGCTGTTGTCGCCGCCGGACTCATTGATCGGCAGGAGTTGCACAAGTTTGAAGCCGATGATGCGAACCCAATCGATGAATTGCCGCAACCCGGCAACGTCGCCGATCCCGAGGTCGTCTTCAGTCCGGAGAGCGAAGAGCGGGGTGAGGACGCCGGCTATTTTGTCGTTAGGCGAAAGATGCATTGCGAAAAGCTTTGGCCACAGATGGACACAGACGAAACACAGATCAAAAGATGAGTCGCTTATAGCCCATCTCTGTTTCATCCGTGTTCATCTGTGGCGAAAATCAGCTCCCGCGTCGCACATTCCAATCCTCGACCAGTGGCCTCGGGATTTCCTTGAGGAAGCGTGAGGGGCGCTGAAACATGTCGCCGTAGCCGGCGTTGAGGCGCATGTGCGGATAGGTGAGGTAAAGTTCGTCACGCGCCCGGGTGATCGCGACGTAAAACAATCGCCGCTCCTCTTCAATCGCTTCGCGTGTGTCGAGCGAGCGCGTGCTCGGAAACATCCCGTCGGTCAGCCAAATGACGAAAACCGAGTGAAACTCCAGTCCCTTGGCCTGATGGACTGAAGAGAGGTTCACCGCCTCGGTGTCGCCCGCCTGATTGACCG
Organism: uncultured Verrucomicrobiae bacterium; assembly: GCA_963720895.1. Taxonomy (GTDB): domain Bacteria; phylum Verrucomicrobiota; class Verrucomicrobiia; order Chthoniobacterales; family UBA10450; genus Palsa-1392. Next base: position 779,961 of record CAVRGZ010000001.1, on the reverse strand, counting down.
CCGGCTCCGCATCGACATTGCTGATCAACGCGAGCTGGCTGAGAAATTCGTGGATGTCTTTGAACTGACGGGCGAACCCGGCCAACTGGTTAAGGTCTTCCTTGCGCAACTCGTAATTGGCGAAAGTGGCTTTGGCGTAGTCGTCATAAATCGCCTCAACGATCGCCATGATCATCTCGGTCGGCTGCTTCGGCTCTCCCTGAGGCGCGATTTCGTCCAACGTATCGGCCAGCTGCTGCCAGGATCTTTTCGCGCGTGCGCTAACCGAAAGCGTAAGCAGCCTTTCGCCGATATTGTAGCTGGGGTCGCTGACCCCGGAGGAGGTTGGCTGCTCAGCAGGTAAGATCTTTTCGGACGTTGCTCGGCCGGAGTCAGCGACCCCGGCTACAGAGTGGATTGCGCTGCCGGATTCAGCGACCCCGGCTACAGGTTGGCCTAACAATTTCTCCCAGCCCTGCCAGAGACTTTCCGCACTCTTGCCCCCGATACCGGGCAGGAGCCTGACCATTCTTTTGAAAGCCACCTCATCGCGCGGATTGGCGACGAAGCGAATGAAGGCGGCCACGTCCTTGATGTGCGCCTGCTCGAAAAAACGAATTCCGCTCGTGATCTGATATGGAATCCCGCGGCGCGAAAGCTCGAGTTGCAACTCGACTGCATGGTAATGGGCCCGGTAAAGGACGGCGATTTCATTGAGGTCGATCCCTTCGTCGCGCAGTTCGAGAATCCGTTGGGCGACGAACTGCGCCTGCTCGCCACCATCGTTTAAGGCGACCATTGCCGGTTTCGCTGAATTCGTCAGACGAGTAGCGCTCAACTGTTTGCGGAACTGCTGGACGTTGGCGGAGATGGCGGCGTTCGCGACCTCCAGGATCTCGGGCACGCTCCGGTAATTCAGTTCGATCTTGAAGACTTGCGCGTTCGGATAACGCCGCGGGAAGGCGAGAATGTTTTGGAAATTCGCGCCGCGCCAGGAATAGATCGACTGGGCGTCGTCGCCCACCACCATGACGTTCTGGTGCTCGGCCGCGAGCAAATCGATGAAGTCGGCCTGGATCTTGTTTGTGTCCTGATATTCATCCACGAGGATGAATTGAAATTGCCGCCGATAAAACGCCGCGATCTCCTCATGTTCCTTGAGCATTCGAAGCGTCTTTTCGAGCAGGTCATCGAAGTCGAGGGAGTTGGTCGATTTTTTCCGGCGCTCGTAGCGCGTGTGCACGTCTTTGATCTGCTCCAGAAGGGGCAGGAAATAGGGAAATTTCTCCGCGAGTAATTCTTCGATCGGACGTTCCGTGTTGACCACGAAGCTGAAGATGTCGGCCAGCACGTCGCCCTTTGGAAATCGGATTTCCTTCGGGTCGATTCCGCTGCTCGCGACCACAGAATTGAGCAGGTCCTTCTGGTCTTCGCGATCCATGATGGTGAATCCGCTCGAATATCCGAGAGCACTGCCGTGGCGGCGCAGCATCCGGTTGCCGATGGAATGGAACGTTCCACCCCAGAGTCCGCTTGCGTCCGTCGGGAGGAGGTTGGCGACGCGGTCGAGCATCTGGCGCGCGGCTTTGTTCGTGAATGTGAGGAGAAGGATGTTGCGTGGATCAACGCCGTTCTCGAGCAGGTAGGCGACCCGATAGGTCAGGGTCCGCGTCTTGCCGGAACCGGCTCCGGCGATGACGAGCAACGGACCCGGCGAGCGCGGTCACCGCAGCATACTGCTGTTCATTTAGCTCCCCCGCATAGTCGATGCTGATCGTGGCCGCGGCGGGGGGGCGCTGGAGCGTGTATTCGCGGGACATTGGGGGATTACGCTGGTGTGTCGCTCACCGGTCTTCAACGAAAAGTTTTCGCGGTCACGGAATGGTCGGGGCGATTCGTTAGGCCGGTGAAGCTTTTCTCTGCGAAACGTGGCTCTGGGAGTTCAATCCGGGAAGATATTCCTGGCGAGGTGCGCAGGTTCGCGCTTCCCGGTAGGAGATGTCCCAATAGAGCGCGACCCCAGGAAAACCGGGTGCCTCCCGCCTTTATGGCAAGGTTACTGCTTAACCCAATTCTTGAAATTATGGACGCCGTCAATCAGGCCAGTCCCTTACCCGGGAAAATACTCAATCGCGATTGCGTTGATTTCCTTGTCGTCGATGACGACCCGTCGCTGACCCGTTTTCTCTTCGATTACCTGAAAGAGAAGGGACATACCTGCGCCACGCTGACGGAAGGTTTGCAGACTGCCACCTGGCTCGAGATGCACGACTGCGAAGTCGTAGTGGTCGATTTAAACATGCCAAAGGTCGATGGGATCTCGCTCATTACATACATCCGCGAAATCCAACCCAGCCTGCCGATCGTTGTCTTCACCGGCATTGGCTACGAGGAGGAAAGAATGCATGCCGCGCTCCGCGCAGGGGCGAATGGTTACGTGAGCAAGCATCTGCCAATTGAACAGCTTTATTGCGTCCTTTCGCGGATGCTTGCCACCTCTCGGCAACGGGCCGGTCGCGCCGCGCCCACGCCAGACCCGTCGGCGTTGCTGGGCGCGGCCTAACGAGGCCGTGCGTCGCGCAGGAGATCGCGCAGGCCCTCGGGCGAAATCGTCTCGGCTCCGCTCGCGCTGGTTGTTTCCTGCTCGAGGTAGTCGCCCGTGGCAACGATGAGACGGAATCGCTCCGCGTATTTGCTCGCCAGCCGTTCGACGATCGAGTCGGCTGTTTGCCCGGCGCGCGAATAAAAAATCGCGATTTCGCCCGGCTCCGCTTCGTGCGAGACCGACGAGCCGCGGCCATCGAAAACCACGACAACGTTAGTCCCGCTCCAATCCTGATAATCGCGCAGCTGTTTGATCAACGCCTCGCGCGCGAGGGAGGTGCGCCGTTCGTGCAACGTCCGCAATTCGGGCCAGGCGAAAATAATACTATGGCCATCGACCAAAAGATATTGCGGTCGCACCGGGAACGATAGATTGGCGGGCGCGCTTGAAGCAACCCGCAGATTCCGGCGCTGTTGCTAGGACGCCGCAGCGGGAGCCGGCTTTTTGGCGCGCGATTTCGTCGCGGGCCGGCGCGGGGCCTGGGCTGCCGCACGCTTGCGTTCGAGATACGCTTTTCGGCGCTTTCGTTTGACGGTGACTCGGTGTTGTTGACCCATGGAGCAGTTGCTATAGGCCGGAAGCGCGAGCGACGCAATTTGGAATCGCAGCTCGCAATGCAGCACCGGCGATGCACCGGATCCTGGGAAGGAGGAAAAAATCCCCAAATTGAATGTTGCTCTTCGCCCGTTTCCCCGACTAAAAAGAGCGTCCCCCCATCTGTCCCCCCATGCCCAAGATATTAATCGGGATTTCCATGCTCCTGACGACGTTGTCGCTCGTCTTCGGATTTTTGAACACGAGCAAGGTAAAAGGTTTACGGAACGAACTCGTGACCAGCATTTCAGCGCGCGAAATCTCGGAACGCGCCCGGATGGCGAGTCAGGAGAAACTGAAAGCACGCGAGGCCGACTTCACTGTGGTGCAAAACAAAGCGACGGCGGCCGATGCGAAGGCGACCAGCGCCGAAGCGGAACTGGTCAAGGCACAAGACGCGAAGGCGGAAATCGAAGCCAGGCTGCAGGCGAGCGAAGGCGAAATCGCCGATCTCCAGAAACGAGTGGCGGATGCGACGGCCGCCGGGGCGGCAAACGAACCGGAAGGTATTTCGCCTAACGAATTGAAAGAAAAGCTCGACCAGACCAAAGAGCAACTCGAAGCGGCCGAGGAGGAGAAATCTCTTCTCGCCGACGAAGTCAAAGTGGCCCGGAGTCGAGTCGCGGCGATGGAGGAAGAGCAGGAGCGACACCGACCTCGCGTGAATACGCCGGGAGTGCACGGTACAGTTCTGGCGGTCAATCAGGCCTACAACTTCGTTGTCCTGAGCCTGGGGGATCGTCAGGGCGTCGTCGCAAACGCAGAAATGCTGGTCATGCGCCGCGGCGCGCTCATCGGCAAGATCCGCATCTCGTCAGTTGAACCGACGACCTCCATAGGCGATATCATCAGCAATAGCTTGGCGCGCGGCGTCCAAGTGCAGCCTGGAGATACCGTTATTTATGCTGGAAGCACAAATTCTTAGTCGGTTGCAGAAACTTTGTCTGATAATCACCCTTTCGAGCGCCATTCTGGCCACCTTTTCCTCTTGTGCGACGGAACAACCAAAGACCGCACTGATCAGCGATCCCGATTCGCACGCCGAATCTAGCATCCCGTGGAACAAGCCGGAGAAGTGGGAAACCGGCGCTCAGGTACCGGGTGGAATCGGTGGCGGGGGCGGTCCGCCCGGGTCGAGTATCAGCAATTAGCCGTGCGGCTGGCAGTGCGTCCTATATCCAAAAGCCGGCTGGGATCACGGCGTCCTTTGGCACCACGACGATCCCGTCGCGGATAAAGTAATTATTCGCGTCCAGGTTGGCTTCCTTGCCTTCCGGCGTGATCACCACGCCATCGCCGATTCGGGCATTTTTGTCGATGATTGCGCGGTCAATCACGCAATTGCGACCAATCCCGATAGGCGGCAGGTCTGGTCCCTGGTTCGGCGCGGCGCCTTCGAAATGATCGCCGCCCATGATGACGCTATTACGAATCGTCGCGCCGCTCCGGATGATGCTGCGCACACCGATCACGCTGCGTTCGATATGCGCGTCGGAAATGATGCAGCCATCGGAAATGATCGCCTGGCGCAGGGTCGCGCCATTGATTTTGCTCCCGGGCAGGAAGCGCGGGTGAGTGTAGATCGGCGCCTGCGCCTCGAAAAAGCTGTACTGCGGCTCCAGATTCGTCAGGTCGAGATTCGCATCGTAAAAAGCGCGAATCGTCCCGATATCTTCCCAGTAGCCCTTAAAAATGTAAGCGTTGACCTGCCGCTCGCCGATGGCTTGCGGGATGACATGTTTCCCAAAGTCGTCGAGATCGCTGTTCAGGCAATCGACCAGCACCTGGCGATTGAAGACATAAATACCCATCGACGCTTGAAAGAGCTCTTCCGCCGGGTCGGTCTCGATCGACTCCAGCAGTTTGCGCTCCATTTTCAGCTCGTCGAGCACCGCCGTCTCCTTTGGCTTTTCTTCGAACCGCGTGATGCGCCGGTCAGATCCGCTCATCATGATTCCGAAATCGGACGCAGCGATGCGATGGACCGGAGTTGTCGCGAGCGTGATCTCGGCGCCGGAACGAATGTGCTGGTGCAAGAGGGTCCGGAAATCCATCCGGTAGAGCTGGTCGCCGCTCAGGATGAGGAAATAATCATACGGCTGCTCGAGAAAGTAGCGCAGGTTTTGGCGAACGGCGTCCGCCGTGCCTTGATACCATTGCGCACCCTCCGGGGTCTGCTGGGCCGCAAGGATATCGACGAAGCTACGCGAAAAGTTATCAAACTTGTAGCTCGCCTGAATGTGGCGATGAAGCGACATGCTGTTGAACTGCGTCAGCACATAAATCGAGCGCAACCCGGAGTTGAGGCAGTTGCTGATCGGGATATCTACCAGCCGGTATTTTCCACCTAGCGGGACGGCCGGTTTCGAACGGTCTTTGGTCAACGGAAACAATCGCGTCCCCGCTCCGCCACCCATAATAATGGAGAGCGTGCGTTGCGTTGTGCCAGGTGGAAGAGCGGGAGATTGCGGCATACGGGCAGCATCCTATGCCATGATTCGCCGCCTGTCAGGACGCGACTCGGCCCGCACCATTTCGGCCCGGTTCGGCTCTCCGTTGGCAGCCTGAAATCGGTCCCGGGATCCCACCATCGGCCTTCGGCGTTTCCCCATCAAAGGAAGCATGCCTAACGAATATTAGAGACCGCTCCCAATTCGTCGATTGCTCGCTGACAATCGGCAATAAGGGTGGTGAATTTACGAGGCATGCCGGCGTCGGCCGGAGGCAATGTGCCATGATCGCGCAACGTGGAGAAGATCGCTCCCGCTTTTTCATACGATTCACGCGCGTCGGACCAGGCGCGAGTTCGTTGTGTTTTTGGTGCGTTCTTATTGGCGCCGGAGTGTGCGAATGCGTTGCCGAGCTTTTCCTCGTTGAGCGCGAGGTTACGTGAATAGATGACGTTGCCGGGATCAGCAGATGAGAGCGTCGTCAGAATGGAAATACCTTGTCTGGCCTGCTCAACTGCCCGGGTGGCATCGCCGGTTGCGGTGAGGGCTTCCGAGAAATCGGCGTGACCGCTGGCGAGATCGAAACTCGCCTGAGCGTTTTGCGGGTCAGCCGCAAAAAATTTCTCCTTAACGGCAAGCGATTTCTGGCAAATGGCGAGCGCACCGGCATAATCGCCTGCAGCCTTAAGCGCGTCTGAGAGTTGTTTGTAACCCCAGCCCACTTCCCGTCGCGCCCGGCCGTTATCCGGTTCGTCGACGGCAAGCGACTCAAGGGTGGCGACACCTTTCCGGAGGGCGACGATTGCTTCGGGCTGGTGTGGATCGGAAGAGCCGCCAATTTTCATCAGGTTGATCGCGACGGCCCTCTTTCGTTTCGCGTTCGAGGTGTCCTGGCGCAGGAATTCTTCGCGGATGGCGAGCGATTTCTTGTAATCCGCCAGGAGTTCCGCATTGGCGTCTGCGGTTCGGCCAAGTCCATCGGCCAGCGTTTCGTAGGCACGGGCAATCTCGTCCTGGACGGCGGGATTCTGCCGGTCGCTGGCGGCAAGTTGGACGAAAATTTGCAGCGAACGCCGGTAATCACGCAGCATCTGCGCGATCTCTCCTTTCTGCTCCATGATGTCGCCCAGTGCACGGTAGCTGCGGCCTAATTCCATTTGCGAATCAGTAGTGATCGCGGATGGATTGATCCCTTCTCGAATCTGGACCGCCTTGCGGTAACTCGTTAGGGCCCCGTTTGTATCGCCAATATTGGCCGAATAGGGATTGCCCTGAATGTCGCCGATCTTTTCGTAAGCGGTGGCCAGCTCGCGTTGCAGCGCGACATTCCCGCTCGCGTCATGAGCCAGGCTATCGAGATATTCCAGGGCCCGGCTTACGATCAGCCGGCGAGTCGGGGTGGACCCGGCCAGGTCCTTTACCGAATCATGAATCTCGAACATCAGGGAATCGGCCAACCGCCGCACTTGTTCGAAGCGGCGTTCCGCCTGGATGCGCTCCTCGTTAGCGAGATGCGCTTCCCAGGTCGCGATGACGGTCGCGCCCAGAAGGAGAAGGGCGGCCGCCGCGGTCACGGCCACTCCGATCTTGTGGCGACCGACAAATTTCGAGGTCCGATAGGCGAGAGTATCCTTGCGTGCGATGACGGGCAGACCTTCAAGGTAGCGACGGATATCTTCGGAGAACTGGCCAACCGATGAGTAACGGCGCTCGGGTTCGGGGCGCAATGATTTGGCGAGGATGTTGTCGAGATCGGGATCCAGCTTTTCCAGATCGGCTTCACCGTCTTTCCTCAAGCCCGGTTTTTGCCCGGCTAGGAATTCGTAGAGGACGACTCCGAGGCTGTAGACATCGCTCGTTGTTGTCAGGCGCTCGCCGCGCTGCTGTTCCGGGCTCGCATAGTGGGGAGTAAGAGCGCGAGTTGTCATGACGGTCTGGTCGTTTGTCTCCTCCGTTTCGGGATCGAGGAGGCGGGCGATTCCGAAATCCAAAAGCTTCGGTTCACCTTCTGCAGTGACGCGGATATTGGCCGGCTTCAGATCGCGATGGACGACGAGATTCTGGTGCGCGTAAGAAACGGCCGCGCAAACCTTACGAAAAAGTGCGAGCCGCTCACGCCTGTCCAACGAATGCTCGACGGCATAAGTCTCGAGCGGAATTCCCTTCACATATTCCATCACGAAATAGGGCAGGCCCCCGGTGGTTACCGCGCCGCCATAAAGCCTGGCGATGTTGGGATGATTCAGCGCCGCGAGAATGCGCTCCTCCTGCCGGAAGTGCCTGACGAATTCCTTCGTCCCGAAGCCTTGTTTAATCAGCTTGATCGCCACTTCGCGGGCAAAGTGGGTGTCATTCGCGAGGTAAACTTCGCCCATGCCGCCTTCGCCGAGCAGAGAAATAATCCGGTATTCTCCGAGCATCTCGCCGGCGGCAAGCTCGCCCCTCATCACATCCTCGCTCAGCAATTCCGCTCCGAACTCAACCGCAGGTTGAGACATCAGCCTCTCAGCCGACTGCTCTTCGCGCAGCAACGCTTCCACCTCGTCGCGCAGCTCCGCATCTTGACCGCAGCTTCGCGTGAGAAAGCCGACCCTTTCGGCGCCCTTCAACTCGAAGGCTTGCTCGACCAGTTCCGCAATCCGCTCAGTTCGATCAGGCTGCATCTTTGCGCAACTCCCGGGAGAGCCAGAGCCGGGCAAAATTCCAATCGCGCAAGACCGTCTTTTCCGAGACCTGGAGGACTTCCGAAATTTGTTTCGCCTCCATCCCGCCGAAGAATTTCAGCTCCACCACTTTGCTCTTACGCGGATATATTTTCGTCAAATCCTCCAGCGCATCGTCGAGCGCCAGCAATTCGACGGCCGAATCGGTCGGCAGTTCTCCCGCCTCGGCCAGGGAAAGCTTTTGTTGCCCGTGTCCACCCCGCTTGGCTGCGTGATGGGCCCGGGCGTGCTGGATCAGAATTTGCCGCATGAGCCGGGCGGCGATCCCGTAGAAGTGCGCGCGATCCTTCCAGGTGACTTTCGTTTCATCGATCAGTTGCAAATAAGCTTCATGCACAAGCGCGGTCGCCTGCAGGGTGTGATCAGCCCGTTCGCGTTGCAGGTAGGCGCGGGCCACACGGCGTAGTTCTTCGTAAACCAGAGGCATTAACCGGGCGGATACATCCTCGTCCTCCCCGTTCTGCCAGTTCAACAAAAGCGCCGTGACATCCTCAGATGATTCCGAATTCAGGCGCATGGTTTTCGTTCAGTCCTCCCAGACTGACACAACGCGCCGGAAGTCGGTAGCGAAATTTTTGCAACGAGATGTCCGTTTCGGCCGCTTTCTTTCACATGTCCAGGTGAAGGCAAATCCAAAATGAAGAACTCCAACCATAACACCATCGGCAGAGAGATCGCGGCTCGGGCCGCTCGTCACCTCGCCTCCGCGTCGCTTCTCCTTGCAATCGTCATCGCCTTCCCGCGGCTGGCCTGTGCGGACGCGGTCGAGACCACGCTAGCCAGCTTTGACGGCATCAATGGCCATTATCCCACTCAGGGGCTGCTTCTGGCGAGCGATGGCAACTTCTACGGCACCACGCCTTCTTACGGGGACGATTATGGAACGGTATTTCGGCTCACGCCCACCGGCACTCTAACCACAATCTACCGTTTCAGCGGTTTAGGCGACGAGAGCAACCCGCTGGCGGCACTGATCCAGGGCTCCGACGGCAATTTATACGGCACCACCGCCGGCGGTTTATCCTTTCAATACGGCACCGTTTTCAAACTCACGCTCGATGGAACCTTGACCACGCTCTTTGTCTTTACCTTCGACCCGACAACTCAAACATGGCTTGACGGCAACTCGCCCCAGGCGGCGCTTGTCGAAGGACCGGATGGCAACTTCTACGGCACGACAACGGGCGGCGGAAGGCAGAATGGCGGCAACTATGCCTTCGGCACGATTTTCAAGATGTCGCCCGCGGGCGATCTGTTGGGTTCATACCCCGGCTACGGATTCAACGACATTGCCATCCCGAACGCGCCGCTTGTCACCGGGACCGACGGCGCCTTTTATAGCACGTGCTACAATTCGGGCGGCGGAGTCGGCGCGGTTTACCAGTTTAGCGCCGCCGGCGTGGTGACGGTGCTCCACAGCTTCAACGACACTCCCGACGGTGGCACGCCGAACGGTGGCCTTGTCCTTGGCAGGGATGGCAATTTCTACGGCACCACCGAGTATGGCGGGACAAGTCACCTCGGCACCGTTTATCGGATATCCCAGGAGGGAACATACGAGGAGTTGATTAGTTTTGATAACAGCAATGGCGCCCAGCCATTCGGTCAAATGATCCAGGCCACGGATGGTAACTTCTACGGGACGACTGTGAGCGGTGGCAGCCTTTTGAATGGCACGGTGTTCCAGCTCACCCCCGCCGGCGTGCTCACGACGGTGTATAACTTTACCTACAGCGGCTCAGACGGGGCCCAACCCAAGGGGACCTTAGTTCAAGGTGCCGATGGACGGCTTTACGGCACTACTCAGGCCGGCGGCTTATACGGCTTCGGCACGGTTTTCACGCTCGATCTGAACCTTGGAAGCACGCTTACCCTGCTGAGCGCGGCCTCGGTCAAGGGTGGCTTCGCGATTGACCTGCCTCTTACCGGAACTCCGGGAATTGAGGATCGATGCGCAAAGAAGGGTGCTGGTTCCATCACTATGACCTTTAGTAATAATCTCGCCTCCGTCGGTGGTGTTACATCCAGTTGCGGGAAGGTGATTAGCGCTTCGATCGATAGCAATAATCCCCATCAGTTCATCGTTAATCTTAAGGGTCTCATGTGCGACGCGGAAGACATTGCCTTCACTCTAACCAATGTGGAGGATGAGCAATCGAACACCCTGGCCTCTGCCTCTGTTACCATGGCCCTTCTGATGAGTGATGTCGATGGGGATGGGTCGGTCACCCGAGCCGATGTTGCACTCGTTAAGGCTCACCTTGGCCAGGCGACCGACGCAACGAACTTTCGCAACGATGTCAACGTCGATGGTGTGATCAACCAGTTGGACGTCACGGCGGTCCGACGCCGAATTGGGAACTCACTGCCCTAGCGAGCAATCCAACTGAAGAATCAAACCATGTCCCGTCACCCATCTGATCAGCCAAAGCAGAAAACAGCCAGTTACTCCGTTCCGATTCACATGCATCCATCACGCCATATTAACGTTCTCGCCACTGCGATTCTTCTGCTAGCGGCAGTCGTTGTCGTCCTCGCGGGGTCGGCCTTTGCCCAAACTCCGACCCTGACCGTTCTCCATGACTTCAAGACAACTGACGGCTTTTCTCCCGACCACGGTTTGGTGCAGGCGAGCGACGGCAACTTTTACGGCACGACTCCCACTGGCGGTCACGGCTGGCCTGGGCACGGTTTTCCAGATTACGCCGACAGGCAATTTCACCGTCCTGGCTAGCTTCACTGGCACCAACGGGAGTTACGCGGAGTGCGCGCTAGTCCAAGGGAGTGATGGCTTGCTTTATGGCACCACGCAGGGCGGGGGCCCGCTGGCTACCGATGATGGCACCATCTTCAAGATGACAACCGACGGCGACCTCCAGACGATCTTTGCCTTTCCTCAAACGATTGGAGGCCCTCTTAACGGAGCTTATCTTAACGGCCGTCAGCCCCTCGCTGGGCTGGTGCAAGGGACCGATGGCGAATTCTATGGCACGAACAGACTCGAGGGAGTGCGGAGCGACACAGGCGGGTTTGGCGATGGCACCGTTTTCAAGATCTCGTCTGGGGGCGACTTCCAGACTTTGTTTACCTTTTACAATTCAAACGATATTAATAACCCGGAGGGTGGTAAGCCGCAGGCTCCGCTGGTGCTCGACCAAGACGGCTTTTTTTACTCCACGACCTTCCAGGGCGGGCCGGAGACCGTCGGGACGATCTTCCGGGTGACTGCGTCAGGCATGCAAACGGACCTTTTTAATTTCACCAACGCCATCGGCGAACCCCAAGGTGGACTCGTGCTGGGCCCTGACAACAAGTACGATGGCACGACCGAATCAGGCGGCTCTAACAACCTCGGCACGTATTACCGCATCTCGCACGAGGGAGTGTTCGAACTGCTGGGCAATTTCACCGGCGAAGCCAATGGCGCTCAACCGTGGGGTGAGATGGTCGTGGCCTCCGATGGTAATTTATACGGGACAACCTACGGAGGCGGCAGCAGCGGGGTTGGCACCATCTTTCAACTCACCACGGCGGGCGTTCTGACGACGGTATATACCTTCCCTAACAGCGAAGCGTTAGGCGCTTTTCCCCGAGGGACTTTAATCCAAGGCAACGATGGCGCGCTTTATGGCACGACACTTGGGGGCGGCACGAGCAACGTCGGCACGGTCTTTCGCCTCGATCTCAATCCCAAGAGGCTCTTGAATATCTCCACCCGGCTCGACGTAGAGACGGGGAACAATGTTCTGATCGGAGGATTTATCGTCTCCGGCACACAGCCGAAAGAGGTGATCGTGCGCGCAATCGGCCCGACGCTCGGAGCATTTGGGGTCAGCGGGGCGCTGGCCGATCCTGTCCTTGAGCTCCACGAACCCGACGGCACTGTCATTACGAACGACAACTGGAAAGACACTCAGGAGTCGGCGATTTCGGCAACCCATCTTGCACCCTCGAACGCCCTTGAGTCGGCTATCGTCGCGACGCTCGACCCGGGCCTTTATACCGCAATCGTTACCGGCAGAAACAGCACTACTGGAGTGGCCCTGGTCGAAGCTTACGACCTCGATCAAACCGTCGACTCTCAATTGGCCAATATCAGCACGCGCGGCGTTGTTGAGGCGGGCGACAATGTCATGATCGGCGGCTTCGTTGTGGGTGGGAACACGACCACGGTGGCGCTGCGCGCGATCGGACCTTCACTCGGCGCCCTCGGTATCGACGATCCTTTGGCCGATCCGGTTCTCGAGTTGCACAACAGCGACGGCGACATCGTCGACTCGAACGATAACTGGATGGATAGCCCCGATAAACAGACCTTCATCGATGATGGTCTAGCCCCGTCAAATGACAAGGAGTCCGTCGTGCTTGGTTTCCTGGCTCCGGGCGGCTATACCGCGATCGTCAGCGGAGCCGACGGGGGAACCGGCGTCGGCCTTATCGAGGCCTACAACTTGCAATAGCGCTCCCGCGGTGCGCCCAATCGCTCAGTTTGCCGATTGAAAACTGGATCTACTGCCCCGTCTGTAGATGCTGCGCCGCGGTCGGATCTATAATCACGATTTGGGGCTAAGTTGCGTCACGCTTTCATTTTGAGAGCGACCGACGAGGGTCGGGGCCGATTATCTCGATCGCGCGGGCCCGCTGTTGCGGCTGAGAGCAGCCACCCCTACAATTCCAACCATGTGTGGCATCGTCGGATACGTCGGAAAATCGGAAGCCGCGCCCATTTTGCTCGATGGCCTGCGCCGGCTCGAATACCGCGGATATGATTCCGCCGGGGTCGCGATCGTCGATGGTGACCACGTTGAGACGCGCAAATGCGCCGGACGCATCGCCGGTCTCGAAAAGTTGATGGCCGACTCGCCCGCCACCGGGACCTACGGAATCAGCCACACCCGTTGGGCGACTCACGGCAAACCGACCGATCAAAACGCGCATCCGCATTTCGATGAGAGCGGCAGACTCGCCCTCGTTCACAATGGCGTGATCGAAAATTATGCCCAGATCAAAGACGCGCTGTTGCGAGAGGGCGAACATCATTTCATCTCCGAAACGGACACCGAAGTGCTGGCTCATCTGGTCGGGAAAATCTACGCCGACTCCGCGGTTGGCGTGGTCGATCCAGAGAGGCACAAGGCCCTGCTCGTGGAAGCGTTGCGCACGGCGCTGCAGCAGGTCATTGGAACCTACGGCATCGCCTTGGTCCACGCGGATATTCCCGATTTCATTGTCGGTGCCCGGCGCGGCAGTCCGCTCGTCCTCGGAGTCGGGAAGGATGAAAATTTTCTGGCGAGCGATGTCAGCGCGATTGTCGCCTACACCCGCGATGCGGTTTACCTGAACGATTTCGACCTCGTCGCGGTTGAGCGCGACAAATTCGAGATTAGTTCGCTCGCCGGCGAGCGCGGCAACCGCGCGATCAGCAAGGTTGAGTTTACCGCCGAGGACATCAAAAAGGGGGATTACCCGCACTACATGCTCAAGGAAATCTTTGAGCAACCCGGCTCGGTCCGCGATGCAATGCGTGGCCGGCTGAGCGTCGAAGAATGCACCGCGAAACTCGGCGGCTTGAACATGACCCCGGCGCAGTTGCGCGACGTCGGCCGCGTGGTCTTGACCGGGTGCGGGACCGCGCTGCACGCCGGGATGGTGGGCGAGTATCTTCTCGAAAAACTCGCGCATGTGCCGACCGAGGTGGAATACGCGAGCGAATTTCGCCATCGCAATACGCCCATGACAAGCGACACGCTCGTCTTCGCGATCAGCCAGAGCGGGGAAACAGCCGACACGTTAGGGGCGCTGCGCGAAAGCCAGCGCAAAGGCTATCGCAGCCTCGGGATTTGCAACAACGTCGCGAGCACAATCGCCCGGGAAAGCGACGGTGGCGTCTATATGCATGCCGGTCCGGAGATTGGCGTGGCCGCGACCAAGTCCTTCACCTCGCAGGTCGTCATCCTCACTCTGGTCGGATTATTGTTAGGCCGGATGCGTCATCTTTCGACCGCGGAAGGCACTTGCATCATCGACGCCCTCGAAGCGCTTCCGGACAAAATCGAGCAACTGCTCACGACGAGTGACCAAATAAAAGAGGTCGCGAAGAAATATGTCGCGGCAACCGGGATGTTGTTTTTCGGGCGGCAGCTCAACTTTCCGGTTGCGCTCGAAGCGGCGCTCAAGGTCAAAGAAATCACCTATCTTTACGCCGAAGGTCATCCGAGCGCGGAATTGAAACATGGCGTCATCGCCCTGGTCAAACCGGAGCTGCCGACGGTTTTTATCACTCCAGATGATGCCGTTTTTTCCAAGAATTTGAATAACATCGAACAGGTGCGGGCGCGCAAAGGTCCGATCATCGCGGTCACGACCGAGAGCGGCGCGGCCAAATTAAAGGGGATAGCCGATGACCTCATTATTGTGCCTGACGCCGACGACATCGTAATGCCGGTTTTGACCGTGATTCCGCTCCAACTCTTTGCCTATCATCTTGCCGTTGCTCTCGGCCGGGATGTGGACAAGCCGCGGAACCTCGCGAAAAGCGTAACGGTCGAATAGCGACCGACGTTTCGCTCGTATCTGCTTAGCGTCGCCTGAGAAGTCGCCCTGTGGGGGCAACCAAAATAGCCCGGCGCTTCAGGGCCAGGCTTGAGCGTGTCATGCACTATGGATGCATTGAATCCGGGGAGCGCATCGCATCCATTCCGGACACAGCGCCCCTCCCAGAGGTTTTTCGCGAGGCGCAAAAACAGCGGGCGAGGCGCCCGCGCTCCCCGAAACCAGTCGACGCTCGCTCCTCTATTGCTCAGGTACGCTCTCCCTTCTCAAAAGTGCAGGACACCCTCTAGTTTCCTGAGATCACTCCGCGACTCGTTCCGTGGCTTACGGAAGCGGAGTTATGGACGCTACACAGATACTTTCGCTCTCCGAAACGCGAGCTGATCGCCGCCTAAATTGCTCGTGCCGCAGGAGCTCGCGCCTCCCAGAGGGAGCGTCTACATTCTCGCCCTTGCGAATCAGTGGGTCTCGGGCCCCGCACCCTTGACACCGACGCGGGCCAGATATTCCTCTACGCTGAGGAGATTATTGGCCCCGCGCTGCACGATCTTGAGGAGCGTGTCCATCGAGGAAACCTCCTCGAGCTGTTCGGTCAGGAACCATTGGAGGAAATTGTTCGTGATGAAGTCGTTCTCCGAGCGCGCCAATTCGACCAGCGCGTTGATCTGGTGCGTCACTTCAATTTCCTGGTCGAGGGAGAGCTGGATCGCTTCCTCGGCGTTCTTGAAAGTGGGCTGCGGCGCGGCGATCGCCGGAATCACCACCCGACCACCGGCATCGATCAGGTATTTGATGAACCGCATCGCATGGTCATTTTCTTCGGCCGCCTGGCGATAAAAATGTTGCGCCAGTTGCGGGAGCGCATCCCCCGAGAAGTAGGCCGCGATCGCGATGTATTGCATCGACGCACCAAACTCATTTCCAATCTGTTTGTTGATCGCAGTGACTACTTTCTTGCTTGTGAGCATGACAATTCCTCCGGTTACAATTCATCCAGCCCGGGCGAAAGGCGGCGATGCATTTCGAGCAAGATGGACGAAGATGATTCCCGATTCAATCAGGGATCGGACAGATTCCGTCCCACCTGGTTAGGGAGGACATGTTGATTGAAATTTTCGCTTTGCGAACCGCTGGAGAACGCATTCGTTGGAGTTCGAACAACCTGGTCGACCCCGGTCCGGTGCCACCCGGTGGGCGGCGTCCACAATTCGTTAGGCGATCAAGTCCGCTTCCCGGTGATCATCCGGTAAATCAAGAGAAGCAACATCGCGCCGAGGATCGAGAGAATCCAGCCGGCAACGTAGTTCGAGCCCCAAATCATTCGTCCGACCCAGGTGCCAACAAACGCGCCTGCGATGCCGAGGAGAATGGTGATAATGAAGCCACCGGGGTCTTTTCCCGGCATGAGAAGTTTGGCGATCGCGCCAACGACAAGACCAATGATGAGTGTCCAGAGAAGTGAGCCCATGGCTTGATGTTATGAATCGCGCAACCGGAGGGCAACGATTTTATTCGCTCGGAAACCTTTTGATTTCCGCTTGGCTTCGTCCAGTTGGCGGCGTTTACCCCTGGGTCTCACGCCCATTTTGGGAGAGGTAAGTGCGAATTCTGGTCGCCTTCCAAGAAAGTCCTTCGGAATTCGTTACAGCCGCACCACCTGGGCGTGATGAATGTCGTTGCTCGCCGCAATCTCGGCGAGCAACTCGGGCGGTGGCACGGTGTCGAGATTCAGCACGGTAAGGGCGCGACCGCCGGCCTGATTCCGGCTGAGCGACATCGTCGCGATGTTGACGCCATGCGTGCCAAGCAACGTCCCAATACGGCCGACCATGCCGGGTCGATCGGTGTTTTCAAGCACGAGGACAACGCCGTTTGGACGCGCTTCCACCGGGCGGTTGTTAATGCTGACAATGCGCGGAGTCGCACCAAAAAATGCGCCCGCGACCGAGATCTTTTTCCCTTCGGCCAGGGCCGAAAGTTCGAGCAAATCAGTGTAATCGCCGGGCGCACTAAGGCGTGACTCCGTCACCTTGATGCCTAAGGTTTCGGCGAA
The DNA here is from genome assembly GCA_963720895.1 of uncultured Verrucomicrobiae bacterium. Taxonomy (GTDB): domain Bacteria; phylum Verrucomicrobiota; class Verrucomicrobiia; order Chthoniobacterales; family UBA10450; genus Palsa-1392. The sequence goes on along the minus strand of CAVRGZ010000001.1, from coordinate 763,005 downwards.
GGCCGGCGCGTTGACTTCGTTCACGTCGTCACCACCGGCGAGGTGAAGAAATCCTTTCAGGATCGAGCGCGTGATTGTGGTGGTGTCGACTTCGTTGACTTTGCCGCTGTAATTGATGTTCAGGCTCTCGACCCGTTTCGGCGACATTTGCGAGAGGAACCGCCCGAGCTTTTCTCCAAATCGCAGGTGCGGCCCGACAATCGCGAGGGTTTTTGCGTCGAGGTTCGGCATGTTGATCGCGTTGTGAATTGTGCCATCGAGGAGGGCGGCGCGAATCGCCTGGGCGATTTCAATCCCGACGCTTTCCTGCGCCTCCAAAGTCGAGGCGCCGAGATGCGGGGTAAGAATCAGGTTTGGAATCCCGCGCAATGGCGACTCACTCGGCAGCGGCTCCTTTTCGAAAACATCGAGCGCCGCGCCCGCCACTTGTCCGCTCGACAATGCCCCGACCAGAGCTGCCTCGTCGATCAACCCACCGCGCGCGCAATTGATCAGCCGGACGCCGCGCTTTGTTTTCGTGAGTCGAATGGCGTCGAGGAGATGATGCGTCTCGGGCGTAAGCGGGGTGTGGAGGGAAAGGAAATCCGCGAGAGGCAAAAGCTCATCGAGTTCCTCGACCAACTCCACCTGAAGCGATCGCGCCCGGCTCGAAGAAAGGTAAGGATCGTAGGCCAGCACTCGCATCCCGAAGGCGATTGCGCGCCGGCTCAGCTCCGAGCCGATCCGGCCCATGCCGATGATGCCTAACGTTTTGTTGTAAAGCTCCGTTCCTTCGAATTGTTTTCGATCCCATTTGCCGGATTGAAGGTTGGAATGAGCCTGCGGGATTTTCCGCGCGACGGAAACAAGGAGGGAGAAGGCGTGTTCCGCCGTCGAGATAGTGTTGCCGCCGGGCGTATTCATGACAATCACTCCGCGTCGTGTCGCCGTCTCGACATCGACATTATCGACCCCGACACCGGCGCGACCGACGACGCGGAGGCGTCCTCCAGCTTGCAATATCGGCGCCGTCACTTTCGTCTGACTGCGGACCACGATGGCGCTGAACTCGGGAATGAGCGCGATCAAATCCGCCTCGCTCAAACCGGTGCGCACGATGACATTGAGAGCCGCGCCGGCCGCAAGTTCATCGATGCCGCGCTGGGAAATGGAGTCAGCGATTAGGACTTTGGGCGCGCTCATCGGAATAGGTCCAAAGGTCGCACAGGACCTATCCAAAAATCACGAGTCGAATCGACTCGGGAAGATTCTGGGCAATCTGCGTCGCAACACTGCCCCGGAGCAAATCCTCCAGAGTGCGCCGTTGGGACGCACCAAGGATAATGTAATCAACTCCCAGGGTCGCCGCGAGATCGAGGATAGTAGCCGAAGCATCCTCGCTCACCGCATAAACGGGCTGCACGCAGACGCCGCGCGCTTCGCCTTCCTTGATCATGAGCGTCATGATGGCCTGCGCCTGGGGGTCATCCTTCCATTTTGCGCTCCCGAGCATCCTCGGCGCGCCAGCGAAGTAGACCGCGATCTCCTTGATGTAAACCACACAAAGCACCGCTTTGCGCAGCTGCGCTTCCTCGAGCGCAAAATTCAAAACCGGATTGATCCCCCGCGCCGCGACCATGATTTTCTGTCCCTCTTCGAGTCGGGGTTGCATCGTTGCGGGAAGATTAGGGGCCACCATCTCGGCGACTTCCTTCGTCATGATGACAGTCTTTAATCCGGAGAGTTTGTGCGAGTAGGCGCGGAGGGCGAGACCGATGCCGAGGACGCAGATTGCAAAGAAGAGCGCGTCCGGTTTCGTTTTGGCGATGGTCAACTCCACCGCCGCAAGGATGAGAAACGTGACGCCCATGAGGAGGCGTTGATACCAGACGAGATCGAGCCGTTTGTTGAAAGTGCAGGAACCAAGATTGACCGCAATCGCACCGACCACGCCGATGGCGTAGAGGCCAGCGAGGCTTTCAAATTTTGGCGTCACCGCGAGCACGAGGATTGGAATAACGACCGCCACGAAAAGCGGGATGCGCGGAACGCCGTGGCGATTAAGGCGGGCCAGTTGTTTCGGCATCTCGCCGTCCTGCGCCATCATGTAGATCACGCCGATGAGGGCGACGACGGCTGTGTTGACCGCGCTGAAAAGCAGGAGACCGAAAACCACGCCGACGACCAGCCCGAACGCGCTCCCGAACCAGGGCGCCACGACGACGTTCCCGTAGTGCTCGCCGAGAAAGCGAAGCATGTCTTCCGAGTGGTTGGTTAACTGCGGCGCGAACGATTTTGGAAGGGAAAGCATCGCCCAGCCGAGCAAAGCTGTGCCGGCCACCACTTCGATAGCCACTGGGATGATCGCCTTGGCCGCGGTCCGCGTCACTTTTGGGTGTTCGGGGGTCGACCCGGGATCGAGCTTCATCACGCCGGTGATGTTCGCGATCGCCTCCACGCCGCTCAGCGCGAGGATCACGCCAACGAACTGCGTCCATGCGACCCTGTAATTTTCGATGGGCGGGCTCGAGGTGCGCGGTATTCAGATAACCGCTGCTCAGGCCAACGATCGTGATGACCGTCAGGACCGCCGGGATCGCGAGGTAAAGCGAGACACTGCCGCTGTGTTTCGGGCCGAAGAAATTAATGACACCGACCACGATCACGAGGCCCATGGTGGCGACTCGAGCGTATTGCGGCGGGACACCAAAGTAACTCACCGCGGCCCAGCCGCTCAGCGCCGCGGTGACGAGGAAATTCGCGACCAAAAGCAGGGCGCCGGCCGAGGCGAGGAAGCGGCTTTGCTGCCTTGCCGCCGAATAAACTCCGCCGCCGTCCGGAAAATGGGCGCAGACGATAATGTAGTTGAATCCGACGACCGCGGTCAGCGCACAGACTGCGAGGATGAGCGGGAACGACGCGAACCCCGCGGCCACGAAGGCAAGACCGATGACGTAAGCCTTGCTCGTGCCCCAGTCGCCATAGAGAAGGGCGGCGGCCCGCTTCCAGTCAACGTTGCGCGGCCGATGCACACCCGGCGTTTCAATAAGAGATTCAGCCATGAATTGTGCGGGTCTGAGTAACCGACGCATTGGCCCGGGGGGCAAGTGATTTTGTTTACCGCCACGTTCCCGGGCCCCATTAAGAAACGATGCTCAGGGATATTCCGTCAGCACGATCGAGTCAGGGTATTCTGAAAAGGTTTGCGCGAGAAATCTCGAACCGTAAGATGTGGATTCTATGACCCGCCGAGAGATCCTCCGCGCAACCGTCGCGAGTGGTTTGCTCTCTGCTTTTTTCTTCGCACTGGGTCTGGCCGCTTCCCCGCAACTGCACGCGCGTTTCCACCCCGATGCCGGCTCCCCGGATCACGAGTGTGCGGTCACCTTGATCGCCTCCGGCAAGTACGAGCAGGTTGACGCGCCGCCGCTCGTCTCTGCCCCACAGCCCGCAGTCGTCTTCGAGAAAATTCCGGCGCTCGCACCCGTCTGGGTGGCGGCGCCTTTCATCGGTGCTCACATCTTCGAGCACGCGCCGCCCGCGCTCTCCTAGCGCTTCGTCCCGCCGCCTGTTTCGCACGGAATCCCGCAACCGCGGGATCTCCGGTTTCGGCCAGGCAAGCGGCGCGACCAGCGCCAGCATTGGTTCGTTAGGCCGCCACCTGTCGTGGCTTCGCCTCGTTCGTCCATTCCAATCGCAACCGGAGAAAATTACCTTGAAAAAATTTGCCATCCTTGTGTTCGCGCTCAGCAGCAGCGCGCAATTCGCGACCGCTCAGGTCACCATTCCATCCTCGAGTCCTACACCTACGCCCGCTTCCACGCCGGGCGCGTCATCGGAAACCGCCCGCATCGTCGTCACGGGCGGGGAGATTCTCAGCTCAACCGACACTGCTCAGACCGTCACGGTCCTGAACGGAGATGCGTTGAAACAAAAAGCCGAAGCGACTTTGGGCGACACGCTGAGCACCGAGCCGGGGGTTGCCGGAAGCGGCTTCACCGCCGGCGCCAGTCGCCCCGTCATCCGCGGCCTCGCCGATAATCGAGTGCGCGTCTTGAACAACGGCACCGAGGTTTTTGACGTGTCGAACTTGAGCCCTGATCACGCCCCCAGCGTGAGCACACTGCTCAGCCAAAGTGTGGAAGTGGTGCGCGGGCCGGCCACGGTTCTGTTTGGTTCGGGCGCCATCGGTGGTGTCGTGAACGTGGTCGACAATCGCATTCCCGTCGAAGCACCACCGGACCGTATCGGTGGAGAAATCGACGGCCGCTACGACAGCGTCGACACGGAACGGAGCGGCGCCGGCGCGGTCGATATCGCTCTTACGCCCCAGCTCGTTTTTCACATCGACGGCTCCGTCCAACACCTCGATGATCGCGACATTCCGGGCTTCGCATTGGTCCCAGGCATTCAGGCCGCGCTGACACCGGCACAGCTCGCCGACAACGGGTTCGGAGGAAATCCCTTCGGCTTTGTTCCCAATACCTTCGTCAAGACGGAGGATTTCGGCGTCGGCGCCTCCTGGGTGTGGGACAAAGGTTACTTCGGCGCCTCATATTCGGATTTCTGGTCGAATTACGGCGTTCCGGATGATCCGCGAGTGGACAGTCCGGACGAGCCACCTCCGCGCGTTACTCTGGATGTAAACAAGAAGCAGACGAACGTGCGCAGTTCGATCGCCGACCCTTTTTCGGGCATCAGCACATTGAATTTCAAGTTCGTTTACACCGACTACATCCATACCGAACTCGAGAACGGAGACATTGGCTCAACGTTCTCGACCAGTGGCGTGGACTCGCGACTCGAGTTAGTGCACAAGCCGATCGGGCCGTTTACCGGTTCCATCGGCGGCCAGCTTTTTGTCAAGGATCTGTCGATTCTTGGTGAGGACGCTTTCCTGCAACCAACGCGAGTGGTGGAAGCCGCCCTATTCGTTTTCGAGGAGACGCAATTCGGACCTCTGACGCTGCAAATTGGCGGCCGGGTCGAGTACGATACGGTCAATATTGATTCCAGTGATCCCGATCTCACCTCGCTCACTTCGTCGAATCAGCAGCATCAGGATTTTACTCCACTTAGCGTAGCCGTCGGCGCCATCTATCATTTCGCCAAAGATTGGGAACTGGCTTTTGATGGAACCGTTTCGCAACGCGCGCCGACCGGCGAGGAGCTATTCGCCCGCGGCCCGCACGACGCAACCTTCCAGTTTCTCGTGGGCGATCCCAATCTCAGCCTGGAAACAAGCCGCGGGATCGATCTGAGCCTGCGCAAGAAAACCGGCGTCGTCACCGGCAACCTCAGTGGCTTTTACACTAACTTTCAGGGCTATATCGATTTCTCGCCGACGGACGATTTCGAGGATGACCTGCGCGTCTTTATTTACACGCCGAAGAACGCCCGGTTCTTTGGAGGCGAAGGGCAGGTCGATTTCCATCTCCTGCCGCTCTCCGTTACCCAGATTGATGATACGACAGCAAACGATCCAAATCAGTGAAAAATGTCATCACCGGCGAGGACGCGACCCCGACATCCAATCCGAGGGATCTCTACCTTCGGCTGCAATCCGATTACGTCCAGGCGGAAGACCTCGATACGGGCACGCCACTCCCGCGGATCACACCGCTCCGTTACAGCGCGTCGCTCAATTACGAAGGTAAGGATTGGACGGCGAGCATCGAAGGGCGGCGGGTTGGGGCGCAAAATCGCGTTGCGGAATTCGAGACACCGACGGCCGGCTACACGTTTCTCAATGCAAGCGTGGGCTACAATTTTCGCGTCGGTCCGACGCTAAACAACGTTTATCTGCAGGGTGTTAACCTAACGAATGAAGAAGGGCGCGACCATCTTTCATTTCTCAAGGAAGTGCTCCCCCTCCCTGGCCGGAACATCATCGTCGGATTACGGACGACGTTTTGAGACAATGCGCGGATCGAAGTGATATGTCATCGGAAGAGGTTGCCGCTCACCCAAAGGCGCGTCTGCTTCGGGAGCTTGAATTTTGACAAACCTGGGGAGCGTCAATTGAATCTAAAGGCGAAATAGACCGCCCCGACAATAAAGGCGTAGGAGACAATAAAGTTCCATTTCACCGGGGAACGAAAAAGGACGAATGCCACGAGCGTAAACACGACCAGGGTAATGCACTCCTGCAGGACTTTCAGTTGCGGCACGCTCCATTCGGTCGAGCCAATGCGATTCGCGGGGACTTGAAAGACGTATTCAAAAAATGCGATGCCCCAGCTCGCCAAAATCACGATCCAAAGCGACTTATCTTTGAATTTCAAATGACCGTACCAAGCCAGATTCATGAACACGTTGGAGATTGTCAGTAAGAGGATAGTTTTCATCGTTCTTAGTGTTTCGTTCCCAACACTTGGTTTGCTTGTTATTGCCAGCCTTCATATTTGCTTTTTTCGGGCGTGACATTTCTGGCCAGGCGGCGTCTTTAAGGCCGAAGTCGTACCTCCACATCGTTCAAAAACACGTGCCGATTATTCGCCGATTGACCGCATTCCCGGGAAAGGATATCCTCGTCCGGTGATCGCTTCCATCGGCCGCGCCGCGACAATTGTCGCGTTGTGCCTCTCGTTAGGCCTTCATTGGCTGGCTCTCCAGTCAGTGGCCTGGACGACGATGCTGGTGGCAAACGCCCGACACGAGCCATTCAGCGAGGCGGTGGCGAAAACCTTCGACGGTGCCCATCCCTGCGATCTTTGTCACGCCGTTGCCGACGGAAAGAAATCGGAGAAGAAATCCGAAGTCCTGCCGACGGTTGTGAAAATGGATCTTATTTGCACCCTGCGAACGCTCCAGTGCCTGCCGCCGTGGGTTTCCTATGAATATCCGCGGATGAACTCCGCCATTCCGGAGCGGTTTCCATCGCCGCCCGTGCCTCCTCCGCGCTCCCTCCAGGGATAATCGACGCTCGTTAGGTCCAACTGCGCCGTGCGTGTGTACGGGCCGCAGTCTTCCCTTGCGCAACCCGGGAACCGTCACGCCGTAGCGCGGGCGCTTTCCCATCACCTGGAGGAACACTTATGAAACACTTTTTATTACTTTTTCCGCTGGCCTGTGCCGGCATCCAACTCGGCGCGGTCAATCGGGCTGACGGCCATGGCTTTGCCGGAGCGCGCTTTTTTCCCGCGACCCTTACGACCGAAGATCCGTTTGTCGCTGACGAGCTTTCATTGCCGACGATCAGCACGATCAGGACGCCGGAAGAAGGCGGAACGCGTGAGACCGAGTTTTCGGCAGAAATCGCCAAGACCATCACACCCAACTTCGGACTCGAAATCGGCGAGGCCTTCACCACTCTGAATCCGCACGAAGGAAAGACGGTTAACGGTTTTGGTAATCTGGAGCTGGGCGCGAAGTATCAGCTCCTGAAGAGCGACCAGCACGAGGCAATTGTCTCGCTCGGGCTCGATGTGGAAGTGGGCGGAACTGGCTCTCGCTCGGTCGATGCGGATTCATTCAGCACCTGGGCACCGGGAATTCTATTCGGCAAAGGCTTCGGCGATCTGCCCGAGGGAATACGGTTCCTGAGACCATTTGCCCTAACGGGGCAGGCTGGTATCGCGTTTCCAACAAGCGCCAGCACGAGCAGCTTCGAGCTCGATCAAACGACCGGCGAACGGGAAGTCGATCTCGAGCGACACCCGGACGTCCTGGAATGGGGTTTTGCGCTGGAATACAGCATCCCATACCTCCAAGCGCAGGTACAGGACATGCACTGGGGCGCACCGTTCGATCGTCTGATTCCACTGGTCGAGTTCTCTCTCGAAACTCCCTTGAACCGGGGCGCAGGCTGGTCAAACGACCGGGACGATCAATCCCGGAGTGCTCTGGGCAGGTCAACATTTTCAGTTTGGGGTGGAGGCGATCATTCCGATCAACGAACGCACTGGCAATAATGTTGGGATGATTGCCCAGCTGCATTTTTTTCTCGACGATCTCTTCCCGCACAGCTTCGGTCGCCCATTATTCGGAGCAAAGCCATGAAACAGACCGGCGCTTTCTTCTTCATGGTCATGCTGGCCTGCGTGGCCCGGCTCGAAGCGCATGCTTTCCTTCAGCAGGCGGAACCCGAGGTGGGCAGCACAGTTCGGGCTTCGCCTAACGAAGTTAAGATCCGGTTTAGTGAAAAGATCGAGCCGGCCTTCAGCAAGATCCAGGTCTTTGCCGCGTCCGGAAAGGAGGTCGATAAAGGTGATGTGCATTTGGATCGATCCGATCCCGCACTCCTGGTCGTTTCGCTGCCGAAACTCGGAGCGGGAACCTACAAGGTGGTCTGGCGGGTGGCCTCGATCGATACGCATGTCACGGAGGGAAACTTCAGTTTCCATGTTCGTTAGGCACATCATAATGGAAAAACGATTGATGTTGGCCGCTCTCCTCATCGTTGCGCGCAGCGTGCAGATCGCGGCGTCGCTTCTCTTCGCGGGTATCTTTACCTTCGAAGTGGTGGCGCTCGGACCGACTGGCTCGCCCGCGGGCGATGACCGGCAGGAACTCGATCGACGATTGCTCCGACTCGCTCTGTGCACGCTGGTGGCGGCATTCCTTTCCGCGTTCCTTTGGTTTTGGCTCGTAGTCGCGAGCATGAGCGGGATGCCGTTGCTGCACGCCTTATCAGGGGAAGCGTGGCGAGCGGTTCTCTTTCGAACTGATTTTGGCTGCGTCTGGCAGCTCCGCCTGGGACTGATCGTGGCTGCACTTGCTCTCGTTGGACTCGTCCTGCCAGATAACAAATGGCGAAGTGCCGTGAAGCTCGTGCTCTGGCCACTCGCGCTCGTCCTTCTCATTTCGCTCGCCTGGATCAGTCATGCGGCGGCCGCCAGCCCGCAACCGCTCGGTCTCCTCGGAGATGCGTTTCATCTCTGCGCCGCGGGCTGGATGGATGGGCGGCTTATTTCCCCTCGCGATTTTCCTCGCCCGTGCCGAGGCCTCAGTCTCGTTAGGCGAAGAGCGCCAGAGTGTCTTGCGTCGTTTTTCTGCGCTTAGCCTTGGCTCTGTTAGCGTCCTCGTGCTCAGCGGCCTTTCCAATAGCTGGCTGCTGGTCGGATCGCATCGGTGCACTTTTCACGACGCGCTTACGGTCTTCTTCTTCTTTTCAAGCTGGCGCTCTTCGCCGTCCTCCTCGGCTTCGGCGCTCGGAACCGACGTATCGTCAAGACCAGGCCGTGGCCTGCTGCGAGCCGCTCGGATTTGTTTTCCCAACTCCGCCGCAACGTGATTCGCGAAGTGTGCCTTGGCTTCGCGGTCGTGGCAATTGTGGGATGGTTAGGAATAACTCCACCAGCGCGCCACGATGACGCACCAGGAAAGACAGCGACCAAGATTCGGTGAGGAAAGATTACGCGAATGTTGATGACCGAATTACGGTTAAAATTCGATTTCAGAGCGATCACCGACGTTGCGATCGAAAATCTCTTGAGATCCTCACGCATATACCAGCACGTCAATTTCTTCGGGAGGAAGATCGGAGACTTCGCGGACGAGGTTGCCAGGCAGGCTGCGGATGACCGGGAGAGAGGGCGGATGATTCAAGCGGCCGTTTCCGGCGGCAACTGCATCGGCTCGCCGAGCGGCAAACGGATCGAGAAACGCGCTCCACCCGATGGACGATTCTGCGCGATGACCATACCGCCGTGGGCTTCGACCAGTTGCCGGGCGATGGAAAGGCCGAGACCCAAGCCACCGGCCGGTTTACCCGCGCCGCGATAGAATCTCTCGAAGACTTTTGTTTCCTCGCCCGGGGCAAGACCGGAACCACGGTCCGAAACGGCAAGGACCAAAGTCTTATCATCGCGCCGCACGCTCGCCTCGATCGGCTCGTTCGCTGGGCTGTAGTTTGCAGAGTTGCTCAAAAGAGCGGCGAGCGCTTGCTCGATCAGGCGGGCGTCGACGGAAACCACTGGCACGTCCTCGCCGACCGTGATCCTCACCGTCCGGCGTAGATCGGCCTGCCGGACTGCCTCGCGGAGCAGCTCCGCCGGTTCGCACCATTCCCGGACCGGCTGGAGCAAGCCCGACTCGAGTCGGGTGGCGTCGAGCAGAGTCTCGACCGTCCTCGTGAGACGGCGGGCGGCTTCCCGCAGCTCGACGCAATCGGGCTCCGCCTGCTGCAAGGTGGCGGACATGGCGGCGAGGGGGGTTTTAAGTTCATGCGAGACGAGGTCGAAGAGCGCTTTCTGCAGCTTCTGCGACTGAGTCGCGACCTGCGTCTCGCGGCTTTTTTGGAGGGCGCGCTCCTTGTGCAGGTAGAGAGCGAGCTGGGCAGAAAGAGCGTCGAGCAACTCCCGCTGCCCATGGGAGGGCGCCACCCGCAGGCGAATCGCGAGCACGCCTTCCGCCCCCCCGCCGGCGAGCAGGGGCAAATGGAGGGCGGCCGATTCCGGCAAAGTATCGGTCGACATCCCGGCGGCCTGCTTTTTCTGGAACGCCCAGGCCGCGACACTTTCATCCTTCCCCGTGCCGACGAGCGAGCTGGCCGGGATGCGGCGCGAGGCCGTTCTCGGAGCGGAGATAGATGGCGCACTGCGCGTGAAAATTCTCCTCCATCAGCCTCACGACGGACTGCAGGCCTTCAGCAAGGTCGCCGCTGGCGGCGAGGGCGCGCGTCAATCGGTAAAGGGTTGTGGCGCGCGCCTCGCGCCGGCGCTCCACTTCTTCCCGCTCCCTCAACTGCGCCGCGAGATGGCCGATGACGAGCGCGACGACGAAGTAAATGCCGAACATCATGAAGTCTGGCAGTTGGCTGATGTAAAAGGTGAAACGCGGCGGGATGAAGAGGAAGTTCCAGAGGAGCGCGCTCAGGCTGGCAAGGAGCAGAGTCGGCCCGCGATGGAGTCGCAAACCGGCGACGGTGACCGCCAACAGATAGATGAGGGCGACGGCCCAATAACCGGTGAGCTGAAAGATGGCGAGGGAGAACGCTGTCACGACGGCGGCGATCGCGATCGCGAGGCCGTATTCGCGCCCGGCCAAAAGGAAGAGTCGGCGTTCCGGACCGGCGACCGGCTTTTCTTCGGAACGAATCATGTGGATGTCGATCTCGCCGCTGTGGCGACGAGCCAGTCGACCGGCGAGCTTTGGCGAAACGGCCAGCGTTGCCGGAGCGGTTTGCCGAGAATGAACTGGGTCACGTTGTGCTGCTGGGCGACGCGGAGGAGCGCTTCGCCGACGTGTGTGCCGGGGGTGGTAATGACTTCCGCGCCGAGCCTGCGGGCGAGGGCGAGATCGCGATTGAGCTGGGCCTGCTGTTTCTCGCTCAGTGGCGTCCGGTATCGACGTTCGCCACGATCCATGATGCCTCCATCGAAGCGGCGAGCCGGCGGGTGTAACGGATGAGCTTCTCCGAGGTCGCGCCGCCTCGGACGGCGGCGAGAAGGCGATCGCTGCTCTTCCATGGACCCGGGATCCGCTCCTCCTGCATGATGTCGCGCAGGTCGCGATCGACGTGTTCGGCGACGACGCGCAACGCCATCTCGCGCAAGGCCGTCAGGTTGCTCTCGCGGAAAAAATTTTCCGCCGCGGTCGCCGCCCGCTCGCCGAGATAGACCTTGCCTTCCGCGAGGCGGGCTCGGAGTTGCTCCGGGGTCAGGTCGATGAGCATGATCTCGTTCGCCGCATCGAGGACGGAATCCGGGACGGTTTCCCGAACGACCACGCCGGTGATCTGCTGGATGGTGTCGCGGCGACTTTCGAGATGCTGGACGTTGATCGTGGTGAAGACGTCGATCCCGGCTTCGAGCAGCTCGAGCACGTCCTGGTAGCGCTTCGGGTGGCGGGAACCCGGAGCGTTGGTGTGGGCCAGCTCGTCGACGACGGCGATCTGCGGATGCCAGACGAGAATAGCGTCCAGGTCCATCTCGTTCAATTTTGTCCCGCGATACTCCAGCTCGGCGCGCGGGACGATCGGGAGGCCGTTGAGGAGCGCCTCGGTCTCGGCCCGTCCGTGCGTCTCGGCAATCCCGATCACGACCTCGCGTCCATCCTTCTGCGCCTGGCGCGCGGCCTGGAGCATGGCGAAGGTTTTGCCGACCCCCGGGCACATGCCGAAGAAGATCTTCAGCCTGCCGCGGGCCGATTTCGCCTCATTGCGTTTGATGCGTGCCAGGATTTCGTCCGGGCTCAGTGTCGGCGTTTCCGCCATGTTCATTAGTTTAAGACGAGGCAAAGAAAAGCACAGCCCGGAGCGCGGTTAGTGGAGCTGGTCGAGCGCGAGGTTTAAACTGAAGGACATTGACCCGGGGCTCGCCGAGAAAGCCAAGCTGCGGCGGCTCGGTCAACCGATCCACCAGAGCCGCCACCTTTTCGTTAGGCAGATGCCGCGCCGCCGCGACGCGCGGCACCTGGAAGCGGGCCGCCTCCGGCGAAACGTGGGGATCGAGTCCGCTTCCCGAAGCGGTGAGAAGGTCGACCGGCGCTTCCGGGCCGAAGCGCGCGCGGCGTTCCTCGATCGTCTTCTTCAAATCGGCGGCGGTCGGCCCTTTGTTGCTCGCCCCGGAAGGAAAGGTCGCGAAATCCGCCGCGGAAGGCCGGGGCCAGAAGTAGCGCGGCGATTCAAACTTCTGCGCCAACAGCTCGGAGCCGACGAGTTTTCCCCTAACGAAGAGGAGCGAGCCGTTGGCCGGTTTGGAAAAAAAGAGCTGCGCGATTCCGGTCATGGCAAGGGGGTAGAGGATGCCGGTGAGCAAGGTCAGCGCGAGGTAGAGGCGGAGAGATTGCAGAGCGGTTTTCATTCGTCAGACGAAGTGCAGAGCGACGAGCGCGAGATCGATCAGCTTGATTCCGATGAAGGGCACGACGAGACCCCCGAGGCCGTAAAGGAGGAGATTGCGCCGGAGAACCTGGGCCGCGCCGACCGCGCGGTATTTCACCCCCGCGAGGGCGAGCGGAATGAGCGCGACGATGATGAGCGCGTTGAAAACGACGGCGCTCAGGATCGCGCTCTCCGGTGAGTGGAGGCGCATGATGTTAAGGGCGGCGAGCGGACCGGTGGTCGCGCCAGTCGTTAGGTAAAGTGCGCCGAACATGGCCGGCAGGATTGCGAAATATTTCGCGACGTCGTTCGCGATGCTGAAGGTGGTAAGTGCGCCGCGGGTCATAAGGAGTTGCTTTCCGATCTCGACGATCTGGATGAGCTTCGTTGGGTTGCTATCGAGGTCGACCATGTTGCCGGCTTCGCGCGCGGCTTGCGTGCCGGTGTTCATCGCCACGCCCACATCGGCCTGGGCGAGGGCCGGGGCGTCGTTCGTGCCGTCGCCGGTCATCGCGACAAGGTGGCCTTTGGCTTGTTCCTCGCGGATCCGGCGCAGTTTGTCCTCAGGTGTGGCCTGGGCCATGAAATCGTCCACGCCCGATTCGGCTGCGATCGCCCCGGCGGTAAGGGCGTTGTCGCCGGTGATCATGACGGTGCGAATGCCCATCCGGCGAAGCTGCGCGAAACGCTCCTTGATTCCGCCTTTGACGACATCCTTCAGCTCGATCACCCCGAGCGCGTGCTCGCTCTCTGCCACGACCAAGGGCGTGCCGCCGCGGCGCGAGATCTCTTCCACCGTCGTCGTGACCGATTCGGGGAACGCGCCGCCGGAATCCTGGACGTAATCTCGGATCGCCTCGGCCGCGCCTTTCCGGATGCTGCGGACCGACTGGTCGCCCTGCGGGTGAAGATCGATGCCGCTCATCCGCGTCTGGGCAGCGAAAGGAATGAAGGTGGCCTGCAGCTCGTGCATTTCCCGGCCCCGGATGCCGTATTTCTCCTTGGCCAGGACAACGACAGAGCGTCCCTCGGGTGTCTCATCGGCGAGGGAGGACAGCTGGGCGGAATCCGCTAGTCGCGCGCCCTCGACCCCGGCGACCGGATGAAAAGCCACGGCCATGCGATTGCCAAGCGTGATCGTGCCGGTCTTGTCGAGCAGGAGAACGTCGATGTCGCCGGCAGCCTCGACGGCCCGCCCGCTCGTCGCCAGAACGTTATGCCTAACGAGGCGGTCAATCCCGCTGATTCCGATGGCGCTGAGCAACCCGCCGATCGTGGTCGGGATGAGGCAGACGAGGAGGGAAACGAGAACCGGCACGCTGACATTAACGGCGTTGCTCTGGCCGGCGGCCGCTTCGCTGTAGTGGGCGAACGCTGGGAGGGTAAAGACCGCGAGGACGAAGAGGACGGTCAGACTAACGAGCAGGATGCCGAGCGCGATCTCGTTAGGCGTCTTCTGCCGGCGTGCGCCCTCCACGAGACCGATCATGCGATCGATGAAGGTGTTTCCCTGCTCGCTCGTGATGCGGATGACGATGCGATCGCTCAGGACCCGTGTCCCACCCGTGACCGCGCTGCGGTCGCCGCCGCTCTCCCGGATGACTGGCGCGGATTCGCCGGTGATGGCCGACTCGTCCACGCTCGCGATGCCCGCGATGACTTCGCCATCGCCGGGGATGATGTCGTTTACCTCGCAGACGACGACGTCGCCCTTGTTCAAATCGCAGGCAGGGATCTTTACCTCGCGGCCATTCGTTAGGCGCCGCGCCATCGTCGTGGTGCGCATTCGGCGCAATGTATCGGCCTGGGCCTTGCCCCGGCCTTCCGCCATCGCCTCGGCGAAGTTGGCGAAAAGGAGGGTGAACCAAAGCCAGAGCGTGATCTGGAAGTTGAAGCCGCTGAAGTTGACCACCGTGATGGCGGAGGTCCAGATCGCGCCGAGCAGGACGACAAACATGACCGGGCTGCGCCATTGCAGGCGCGGATCGAGTTTCTTCAGGGCTTCCCAAAGTGCCGGCCTAACGAGGGCCGGATCGAAAATGGATGCTTTCGTTTTCCGGTTCACGAGTTAGAAGACGCGTCCGGCCTGCATGAGGACTTGCTCGATCACCGGTCCAAGCGAGAGGACGGGGAAGAACGTGAGCGCGCCAACGATGAGCACGACGCTCAGGAGCAGAAGAGTGAAAAGCGGTCCGTTGGTCGGGAAGGTGCCACTCGAAGCCGCCGCGGTCTTTTTCCGGGCGAGGCTGCCGGCGATCGCCAGGACCGGGACAATCACGGCGAAGCGGCCAACGAACATGTTGAGGGCGAGCATATAGTTATACCAATCCGTATTGGCGTTCAGACCGGCGAAGGCGCTCCCATTGTTGGCCGCGGCGGAGGTGAAGGCGTAAACCACTTCGCTCAAGCCATGGGGGCCGCCGTTGTTCAGGCTGCGCAACGCGGCTGGGTAGATCGTCGTCAGGGCGGAGCCGACGAGGATGAAGGCGGAAGGCGCCAGGATCGCGATCACGGCCCAGGTCACCTCGCGGGCTTCTATTTTTTTGCCGAGATATTCCGGGGTGCGGCCGACCATGAGTCCGGCGATGAAAACCGTCAGCAGCACGAACATCAACATTCCGTAGAAGCCCGCGCCGACGCCGCCAAAGATCACTTCGCCGAGCATCATGTTGACGAGCAAGACTAGCCCGCTCAACGGCATGAGGCTGTCGTGCATGACGTTGACCGCGCCACAGGAAGCGTCGGTCGTGACTGTGGCGAAGAGAGCGGAATTGAATTGCCCGAAGCGAACTTCCTTACCCTCGAGAGACGTCGTTAGGCCAAGGGCGTGGTTCGGCTGCAACTCGACCCACCAGACAACGGCGAAGCCGGCCAGAAAGAGCAGAAGCATGACGCTCCAGATCGCCCAGCCCTGGCGTTGATCGCGCGCCATCCTGCCAAACATGTAAGTCAGGGCCGAGCCGAGCCAGAAGATGACAAAAACCTCGATGAAGTTGCTCAGCGGCGTCGGGTTTTCGAAAGGATGCGTGCTGTTCTGGCCGAAGAATCCGCCGCCGTTGGTGCCGAGCTGCTTGATCGCGACCTGCGACGCGGCGGGCCCGAGCGGGATCTGTTGCGTGCTCCCTTCCAGCGTGGTCGCGCCGACATAAGGGTGGAACGATTGCACCACGCCTTGTTGCGTGAGGACGATCGCGAGGATGATGCACAGCGGAAGCAGGATGTAGATGGTGCAGCGGGTGAGGTCGGCCCAGAAATTTCCGATGCCCTCGGCCTGTCGACGCACCAGCCCGCGCGCCAACGCCACTGCTACCGCTACGCCGGTCGCCGCGCTGACGAAATTGTGCACCGCGAGTCCGGCCATTTGCGTGAAGTAACTCAGGGTCGATTCACCTGAATACGCCTGCCAGTTGGTGTTAGTGGTGAAACTAATCGCGGTGTTAAAGGCAAGTGCGAAGGGAACGTTAGGCAAATGCTCGGGATTGAGCGGCATCCAAGCCTGGGTGAGCTCGAGCGCAAAGAGTATCGCGCCGCCGATGATGTTGAAGATCAGGAGCGCGATCGCGTATTCCCGCCACGACATTTCGTGGCCGGGATTAACGCCGCCGAGTCTGTAAATGACGCGCTCGGGCAGACCAAGTACGCCGCTGAGAAAATTCCGCTCGCCCGAAAAGACCCGGGTCAGGAATATGCCGAGCGGTGGCGTAATCGCGACGAGGCCGACGAGGAAGAGGGCCAGTTGAAGCCAGTCACGTGTGTGCGGCGGTGCCATCTGTTTGCAACCGACTTCTAAGTTGTGCCCGGCGCGCTAGTGAGCTCCCTGGCCACGCGGGTTCTCGATGAACCAGGTCCAGAACGGAGCAGTCGATTCCGCCGGGGATTTCGGCTCCCGATTACGCGAGGGTTCCTGAGCACCTCTCCAGTTTTGGGATTGGACCAGCTCTTCTGACGGGAAAGTGTCACGCTCTTCACCCACGACGACCGCGATTGCTTGCATGACCAAATCTGGTCCCGGCGCTGGCGTAGCCGTTAATTAAAATGTGGGCGCGAAGTGTTAAAAGATCGTTAACGCCCAGCGGACGCTTCGCGCTGACTAAAGGCTTTCGCCTGACAATCGATAGCCAATCCCCACTTCGGTCTTGATCAGGCTCGGCGTATCGGCGTCGGCTTCGAGCTTTTTTCGCAGATGCGTGACGTAAACCCGAAGATATTGCGCCTGGCTCTCGGCCTTTTCTCCCCAAACTGTTCGGAGTAATTGCCGATGAGTGACGACTTTTCCGGCGTTCTGGACAAGCACCCTGAGCAATGAATATTCAGTCGGCGTGAGTTTGATTTCCTTGCCGTCGAGTTTCACCTGGCGCGCCGAGAAATCGACACAGAGTGGGCCGGATTTGAAGGTTGGTTCTCCCGTCTCCGTGAGCGAGCGCCGCTGGGCCGCGCGGACGCGAGCCAGTAGCTCCGCGGTGTCGAATGGCTTTGTCACGTAGTCGTCGGCGCCGGCGTCGAGCGCCGCGACCTTTTCCTCGGCGTCGTCCCGAACGGAAAGAATCAGCACCGGCACGTCCGACCACTCGCGTAAGTTGCGGAGCACTTTGACGCCCTCCATGTCCGGCAGACCGAGATCGAGCAGGACGATATCGGGCCGGCGATAGACGATTTCCGCGAGACCTGCTTTCCCCGTGTCCGCTTCGTAGACCTGATGATTCGCTCCTTCCAAGGCGAGTCGCAGCAGCCGGCGGATCTGCTTTTCGTCATCGATAATAAGGGCGACTTGCTTCGGTTTCATGAGCTGGCATCCAGCGCTTTCGCGTCCGTCACCCGAACCGGCAGGCTGATGGTAAAGCGAGCACCACCCCCGTCCCGATTCTCTGCGGTCAGTTTGCCGCCGTGCGCTTCCACGAATCCTCGGGCGATCGATAAGCCGAGGCCGAGGCCGCCGGTCCTCCTGCTGTCGCCGCGATAAAATTTTTCAAAGACCCGCTCGGTTAATTCCAGAGCGATCCCTGGTCCGCGATCGCTGACGCATATGATCAGACGGTCGATCTTGTATTCCGCGTCGATTTCGATCGGCAACCCGGAAGGCGCGTAACTCGCCGCGTTCGCGACGAGCTTCGCGACTGCCTGTTCGATCAAGGTGTGATCCATCAGGGCCAGAGGAAAGTTCTCGGGCACATCGAGACTGACATCTCGACCGGTGAGCGATTCGCGCTCAATCTCCACCGCGGACTGAAGGAGTTCGCGCACGTCGCACCATTCCTGTTTCGGTCGGATGACTCCGCTTTCGAGGCGATTCATGTCGAGAAGGTTGTTTACCACTCGGTTCAGGCGCCGCGAACCGTCGTGAATTTCTCCGGCGAGCTGCTTAACTATTTGCGCATCAAGAGCATTTGGCGTCGCGCGAACCAGTTCCTGACTGGCGGCTCCAATCGCGGCGAGCGGCGTCTTCAATTCGTGGGACACGCAATCGAGCAGCGTCTTGCGGAGCCGCTCAGATTCGTGGGCGAGCTGAACTTGGGCGGCAAGGTGCTCCCGTGCTTTGAGCTGCGCGGTCAGGCCGCCAACCGTGATCGCAACGATGAAATAGGTGGCAAAGGTCAAAGCATCTTCAAACTTCGCGATGTGCAGCGTAAAGAGCGGCGGGATAAATAAGAAATTCCAGGAGAGAGCGCTCAGCGCCCCGACCAGCAAAACGGGTCCGCGATTGAGGACCATTCCAGCGAGCAGAACTCCGAGGAGAAAGATGAGCGAAATCGCCCCATAACCGATCAACGGCGTAAGCAGCCAGCAGGCAATGGTGAGTGCGCCAACACCGAGGACCGCAACGGCGTATTCCCTCACAGAAGCGAAAGAACGCAAAGATGGCGGGATACGATCGGGCGACGCTCCTGCACCCGGAGTTTCAACCGTTAGCTGCCCGATACCGCGCGAACTGGGCGATTCCAGCACGAAGCCAGTGTAGCGCATCCCGCCGCGAGGAAAATCGTGCTCCGCGAATTTTAGTACCGTTTTAATTATTCCAGGATGACGCCCAGATTAACTTTCTCCGGAACGACTTTATCCATGCCTGCGACTTTGGTTCCCGCAATTCCTGACACCGCCTCACAGGCACCGGCTGCCGTTGAATCGCCAGCGCGCAAGCGCCGGTTCGCCATCCTGTGTCTAGCCAGCCTGGGGATTGTTTACGGCGACATCGGCACGAGTCCGCTATATGCCCTGCGTGAGTGCTTTTATGGAGAGCATTCGGTCCCGCCCACCCCCGCCAACGTGCTCGGCGTCCTCTCGCTCATTCTCTGGTCGCTCCTTCTGATTATTTCGGTCAAATATCTCATCCTTATTCTGCGCGCGGATAATCGGGGCGAGGGCGGCATCCTTGCCCTCGCGACATTGGTTAGTGAAGTCGTCCGGCGGGGAAAATTTCTTTTACTGCTCGGCTTGTTCGGAGCGGCTTTGCTTTACGCAGATGGAATGATCACTCCGGCGATCTCGGTCCTGAGCGCGGTTGAGGGACTGCATGTCGCTACCCCCTTGTTCGATCCCTATGTCGTCCCGATCGCGGTTGCGATTCTGATCGGACTGTTCCTCTTTCAATCGCGTGGCACGACTGGAGTGGGAAAGGTATTCGGTCCGATCACAATATTGTGGTTTGTCGCGATCGGTATTCTCGGGATTCACCAGATTCTTCGCGCACCCGGTGTGCTCGCCGCGATCAATCCCTGGCATGGTGTCGATTTCTTCTTAAACAACGGCGGCCGCGGTTTCGTGGTCCTCGGTGCCGTCTTTCTCGTCGTCACCGGGGGCGAAGCTCTTTATGCGGACATTGGCCATTTTGGCACCGCACCGATTCGACTTACCTGGTTCTTGATTGTTCTGCCGGCGCTGGCCCTGAACTACTTCGGTCAGGGAGCGCTCCTCCTTATTCAACCAGAGTCGGCCGTGAATCCATTTTTCCGAATGGCGCCCTCCTGGGCGCTCTATCCGCTGGTGGTTCTGGCAACGGCCGCAGCGGTCATTGCCTCGCAGGCGATCATTAGCGGCGCTTTTTCACTGACGATGCAGGCGATCCAGCTCGGCTACAGTCCGCGCTTGAAAGTGAATTATACCTCGGCGCGCATCATCGGCCAGATCTACGTGCCGGTGGTGAATTGGATTTTGATGCTTTCCTGCATCGGGCTGGTGCTCGGATTTCGGACCTCGAGCAACCTTGCGGCTGCTTACGGCGTGGCGATCACTACGACGATGTTGATCACAACAATTTTATTCTATGTTGTGGCTCGCCACCGGTGGCACTGGTCAACCGTGGCAGCGCTTCCCGTAGCCGCGTTTTTCATCACGATCGACCTCGCATTTTTCGGCGCCAATATGCTCAAGGTCGCGCACGGGGGTTGGTTCCCACTGCTCGTCTCGGCCTGCATTTTGTTTCTCATGCTGACCTGGAGAAAGGGACGCCGTGTTCTTCGTGGTCATCTGAGCAACATCTGCCTGCCGCTCGACGCCCTGCTTCCCGACCTCAAAAATCAAAGCATCCGGCGCGTGCCGGGAACAGCCATCTATATGTCGGGCAATCGGTCCGGAACACCGCTCGCCTTGCTCCACAATCTTAAGCACAACAAAGTGGTGCACGAGCAGGTGGTGTTACTCACCGTGCGCACGGAAGAGGTTCCGTATCTTGCCAATGTCAGGGACCGGGTTGCGCTCGAGAAGCTGGAGGAAGGGTTCTGGCGCGTCCAAATCCATTTCGGTTTTATGGAGAAGCCCGATGTGCCGGCGGCGTTGCAAAGAATGAAGCAAGCGGGACTTCGTTGCGATGCCATGCGGACGACCTACTTCATTGGTCGTGAGACGATTCTCGCGACCCGCAAGCTCGGTCTCTCACCCTGGCGCGGCTCGCTCTTCGCCTGGATGACCCGCAATGCCGGAGATGTTACCTCCTATTTTTGTCTGCCACCGAACGGCGTCGTGGAACTGGGCGCGCGCGTGGAAGTTTAGTAAATCAAACAGCTGACAAGTGGGCGAGGACTTCGATCTCGGCGGTCTGCGGGAACATGTCAAAAGGAGTTACGCTCTCGAGCCGGAAGGCCGGTCCAAGATCGGCCAGGTCGCGGGCGAGAGTCGGGGGGTTGCAGGAGACGTAGAGTAGTGTAGCGACAGGATAGCGGCGCAGTATCTCCCGCACGTCGGCGCCCAAACCGGTCGCCGGAGGATCGACGATGACGGTGGTGGTGGTGAAGTTGGCGTTTCTTAGTTGCTCTTCGAGATGAGGGGCGATTTCGCCGGCAAGGTAGGTTTCCGCAGCGGTCGCGTTTGCCTGCGCCGCCGCGATCGCGTGGATGTCCCAGTCAATTCCGATAAAGCGTGCCTGTAGCCGGGGTCGCTGACCCCGGCCGGCCGCGGGGCGAGGATCGGGGCGGCCGGGGACAGCGTCCCCAGCAACAGGCGCCTCGCCGAGCAGGCGTTTTGCGAAAAATCCCGCGCCACAGTAGGCATCGATCACGAGCGATTGGTTAGGCGGAATCAGGCCCGCGATCGTATCAGCCAGATGCGTGGCGACGGCGTCATTCGTCTGCGAGAAGACACGCGGGCCGCGCTGCGCACGTAACGTGTAATGTCCGTCGCGTGGGCGCCGGGCGCGCAACGCGCTCAGCTCTTCGTTTACTTGCGGCAGGGAGATCGGGCAACGCTCGATATCTATCAAGCGATGGGCATCGTGCCGAAAGAATCCGACAATCCCGTTCTCGACATGGACCGTGATGCGGTTGCGATATCCGTAATCCTGTGGCGAAGGAACGATCGGACGCAATGGAGGTTCACGGAATTTGCCGATGCGCTGCAGGGCCTGCCGGACCTGGCGTGATTTCCAGTGGAGCTGATGCTCGAAGCTCATGTGCTGATAACTACAGCCGCCGCACTGCTCGAAATAAGGGCATCGCGGGCTGACGCGCCGGGCCGATTTTTCTATTACGTTGACGAGTTCAGCCTCGGCGAAAGATCTTTTCTCCCTCACGACGCGTGCTGTCACTCGCTCGCCCTCGATTGTGAACGGGACGAAGATGGCTTTGCCCTCCGCTCGTCCGACGCCTTTGCCGCCAAAGGCAATGTCGTCGATGATCAACTCCAGTTCCTCCATTCGTCGAGGCTCGCAGACCGGCGGCATTGCGTCGATGGGTGATTGAGGAAGATTGAATCAATTGCAGAATAGACTGCCCCGCCAGCCTTCCGAGAGTGGCAACCGAAGCGGTTGCCCTACAAGAGTGCCTGCATCGCCTTCAAATCAGGATCCTTCTTTGCGATCTCGCGGAAGTTTGCATCCATTTGAAAGCTGGTTTCGAGATGCCGCCGTGCGTCCCGCGGACGGCCGAGGAGGGCCTCGTAGCAGCCGAGGTTGTAATAGAAAATCGGCTCCCGGCGCAGGGCGGGTGGGCCTTTCAAAAGGACGCGGCGCGCTTCTTGCGTGCGGCCGAGCTGGTTCAAACAATATCCGGCGTGCAGGAACCCGGCCCCGCAATCGGGCGCGACGCGGCACAACTTGCGACTCAGGGTCAGCGCGCGCGGCCATGACTTGCGGAGCATTAAGTGATGGAGTCGCAGTTGCAGCACTTCGGGCCTGTCCTGCAGTGCTTTGGGGATGGAATTCAGTTCGGCCATGGATTCACGATCCATCCCGAGTTCCGCATAGCCACAGGCGCTGCGCAATTGCCATTCGAGCCTCATTGATTCTTGAAAAGCAATTGCCGGGCCCGGCGTTTCTCGGAGACCGTTCCGCGAACGGCCGGAACCCCGCCTCTTGGCAACTCAGCCGTTGCCTTGAGGATCGATCGATTCCTCCCGTGTTTCCGCGGGGAAGGCGTCCAGCGTTACGCGCTTTGGACTAGTCGCCTAACGAGGTCCTCGACGGTCACGATCCCGGTTAATTTACGCCGATCGTCGACGACGGCCGCCAGTGTGGAGTGGGCGGCGCGTAACCGGCGAATGATGCGGTAGGCAGATTCGGTTTCTGCTGCGGAGACGATTGGGCCCGCATAATAATCCGGCTCGCGGGGCAGAGATTGATCGAGCAAGACGTCAAACACATTGACGAGTCCGAGAGCGTTGCCGTTTTCGGTTATGATGGGTACCCGGTCGATCCCTGTTCTCGCACTCAATTCAAGCAATTCAGGCACCGTGGTTTCCGGTCGTGCCGCGACGACCTGCTTCCGTGGCACCATCACGTCCGCCACCTTGATCGTTCGGAAATCGACCACGTTATGGATCATCGCGCGCTCGGAGGATGTCAGCGCCCCCTGGCGTTCGCTCTCGACGGCAAGCTGTTTCAAGTCCTCGCGCGCGGCGAAAAGGCGAGGGGGCGCGTCGGTCTGTCGAAAGAGGATCTGGCCGAGGCGGGCTCCAAGTTCAAGCACGGGCCAAAGGAGGCGCGAAGTGAAGACGAGCAGATCGGCGAAGGCGGCAAGGGCGCGGTAGGGAAAGCGGCGAAAGAGCGACTTCGGCAGCACGCCGAGCAGGAAAAGATAAATGGGACCTGCGACAAGAAGCGCGATCGCGTAACCGGCTGTGCCTGACAATCCAACGAGCCGCTTGGTGAGCAAAAGCAGTCCCGCGATATCGGCGAAATTGGTCACGAGCAGGATGGTCGCGAGCAGGCGCTCCGGCTTTTTCAGAAGCAGGTCGAGCGAAATAGCGGAGCGGTTGCGCAGCTTTACCTGGTGACGCAGCCGGACTTGATCGAGCGAGAGAAGCCCGGCTTCGATCCCGCCAAAAACGAACGACACCACCCAGCAGACAAAAATGACGAACCAGGAGATCATGCTTCCCTGTCGACCGCTTCCTCCGGGATTTCTTCCGTTCCGGCCGCAGTTTTTTCGAGCAGCACTTCCTCGATGCGTTTGCGGCTGACTCGCCGGATGGTGATGGCGAGGCGCGGAATTTCGAGCCGGGCGCCAACGTTAGGCAAATAACCGAGCCGGTTGAAAATGTAGCCGCCAATGGTGTCGATGCCGTCCGCGGCCAGCTCCAAACCGAGGTGCTCGGTGAGGTCGTCGAGCCGCGCGTTGCCGCTCACGAGGAAGCGTCCTTCTTCAAGTGGCTTGATGTAAAGCGCGGCGTCGCCCAACGGCGCAGCATCGCTCAGGATTTCCTCGATGATGTCGCCCAGCGTGACGATGCCTTCGGTCCCGCCAAATTCGTCCACCACGATCGCCAGACCCTGTGGGTGGGAGAGAAAACGGCGCAAGAGTTCGATCGCCGGCATTGTCTCCGGGACAAACGACGGCGGAATGAGCGTTTCGGTGTAATGCCGCGAGGGATCGAGGAGGAACTGTTTCACATCGACG
The DNA here is from genome assembly GCA_963720895.1 of uncultured Verrucomicrobiae bacterium. Lineage (GTDB taxonomy): Bacteria > Verrucomicrobiota > Verrucomicrobiia > Chthoniobacterales > UBA10450 > Palsa-1392. The sequence goes on along the minus strand of CAVRGZ010000001.1, from coordinate 738,939 downwards.
ATCCCGGAGATCTGGTCGGGCGTCTCGGCATAGACCGGCACACGCCGGTGTCGCCGCTCTTTAAAAAGGACGGTCGCTTCCTCGTTAGGCAAGTCATTCGGCACCGCGAAGGTGTCGACCCGCGGGGTCATGCAATCCTTCGCCGTTTTGTCGCCCAGCTTGATAATTTCCTGGATCATTTCGCCCTCCGCCTCCTGCAGAGTGCCTTCCGCCTCGCCCATCTCGACGAGCGTCTCCAGTTCCTCATCGCTGATCCGTGGGCGCACTCGCAGTCGCGCCGGTGTGAGTCGGTCGATCACGAGTGTGCTTGCGCTTTCGAGCAGATGCCCGACGCGATCGAGCAGCGGCATCATCAACTTGAGGGTAAAAACGCCGAGAGCCGAGATCCGGTAGGCCGTTGAAAGGGCGAGCAATTTTGGGATGAGATCGCAGAGGAGCACGACGAGCGCGAAAATGGCCAGGGCTGCAATCCAGGTTGGAAGATGAGTGATGAGCGGGCCTTCCCAAATGAGAACGAGGCAGAGAATGACCAGCGGCACGTTGACCATCGTGTCGCCGAGCAGAAGGACGTTGAGCACCCGGCGCGGGTTGTCGCGGAACGTCCGCAGGAAATCTGCGAGGGACGGATACTGCTTTTGCAGACGCTGAATTTGGTGGCTTTTGAGCGCGAAGAGGGCTGTCTCCAGGCCGGAAAAAAGCGCCGAGCAGTAGACCAGGAAACCGATCGCAGTGAGGAGAAGCGTGAGCCCGACGGCCGTCATCCCTTACCCGCGGCCGTATGCACAACAGCCCTCCATTGGAAAAAGAATAGATTGCGTGCTCGGTTGCCGGTCATCACTGCCGAACCGAAACTAAGCTCTCTGTGAACAAAGGCCAAAGAATTTCCCGGCTCGTCGAGGAACTGAGCGGCACGCCGCCGGAAAAAGCGATCGACGGGATCGCGGAACATCCATGCTACGTGGGCTTTTTTCGCTGTTGGAACGAGCAGCGCTACTACGACGCGCACGACGTCCTGGAGCATCTCTGGCTGCGGACGAAGTCGGAGGAGGCGAATTACTTCAAGGGGTTGATCCAGGCCGCGGGTGGTTTCGTCCATCTGCAAAAGCAGCATGCGCGGCCGACCCACCCGAAAGACGGGCGGCGGATGTATCCAGCGGTGCGCTTGTTTCGTCTGGCGGAGAAAAATCTCGCGCCCTTCGCCCCGGCGCGGCACCGATTCGACGTCGAAGGTTTTCTCGGTCTGCTCCGCCGGCAGGTCGACGCCATCCTCGCCTCCGAGCATCGCACTAATCCGTGGTCACCGGAACGCGCGCCGCAGCTCAGCCTTTCGTCGGACAAAAATTCGCTTGGCTGCGGTGATCCTGAGAATCAGTAAAGCGGCGGAGACCTGTCGGGCCGCCGCCCGCTGCAATCAGCCGGCGCGGCCCGGCACACGGCGACCTCAAAGCGCGCCCGGCGCGTGCCGGAGAAAAGGTATTCAAGTTTCTTCGAAACTTCGATGGCCAGTTCCCGTAGAAGGATAAGTGAAAGCAATGATTCCCTTCTCCGGCCAGCTCCTCCTCCCAGGTCTGCGCCGGAGCGGCGCACTGTTCCTCCCAGAAGAAAAGCTCGGTGAAAAGAAAACTTCTATGAAACTCCTGAGACCAAGCTGAGAAGCGCTTCGGTCCGCGAAAACTCGGCCCGCCGATCGTCTCTTTTTCTTCGTCAGCATCTTCAGCAGTTGCGCGCGATGGCGGCGACAACAACGACCCGAATTTCACATCAACAAATCGATCTAAATCCGGCGCGGGCGTTTATCCTGGAGGTGTCTTCTGCTCTTTTAGATCTGCGGTAGCAGCAAACCACCCATGAAAAACTCGATTCGTCGCACAAAAACCACTCCGCTCCGGCGGATCACACTCCCGCTGCTTCTCGCCACTGCCGGGCTGATGCTCGTTAATCCGTGTATGGGTCAGGGCGGAACCTGGATAGGTACGGGCAGCCTTGTCGAGGCACGCGAGCGTCACACGGCAACGTTGCTACCCGACGACAAGGTGCTCGTTGCAGGTGGTTACAACGGTCTCTGGCTCGCGAGCGCGGAACTCTACGACGCGGCCAGCGGCACCTGGACGGTTACGGGCAGCCTCACCGAAAAGCGCGACTATCATACGGCGACTTTGCTACTCAACGGCAAGGTAATCGTCGCAGGCGGCTATGGCGGTCACCCCGTGGACGGCGCTCTCGCGAGCGCGGAACTCTACGATCCGGCGAGCGGGATCTGGACGGTCACGGGCAGTCTCGCCAGTGGCCGCTATTACCACACCGCGACGTTGCTGCCCAACGGTAAAGTGCTCGTCGCAGGCGGTTCGAACTACCCCGATTATTTTGCAAGCGCGGAACTTTACGATCCGGCCACTGGGACTTGGACCGTCACCGGCAGCCTCAAAACCGCCCGCGGCTATCATACCGCGACGTTGCTGCCCAACGGCAAGGTGCTCGTCGCCGGCGGTTTTGGCGGCACCGGCCAGCTCGCGAGCGCGGAACTCTACGACCCGACGAGCGGCGTCTGGACGGCCACCGGCAGCCTCAACACCGCGCGACGCCAAGACACGGCGACACTCCTGTCTAACGGCAAGGTGCTCGTGGCTGGGGGATTTGATAGCAGTGGCTACTCCGCGAGCGCCGAACTCTATGATCCGGCGAGCGAGACTTGGACGGCCACCGGCAGTCTCGTCACAGGACGCTTTCGTCACACAGGTACCTTGCTGCCTAACGGCAAGGTGCTTGTTGCAGGCGGTTATGGCAGCGGAAGCGATCTCGCGAGCGCGGAACTCTACGATCCGGCGAGCGGGACTTGGATGGCCCCCGGCAGTCTCGCCGACGGGCGCGAGGACCACACCACGACCTTGCTGCTTACCGGCAAGGTGCTCGCCGCAGGCGGTTTCATGGCCGGCCGCGTCGGCACTCTCGCGAGCGCGGAACTGTATGTAAGCGACGGGGACGGCGAACTCACGCTGTTGAGCGCGGCCTCGCGCCTGACCCACGGGTCGGAGGGCGACTTCGACATCAATATGCCGCTTGGTGCCACGTCGGGCGTGGAAGATCGGGCCTTAAGAGCAACCCACGCGGTGTTCAATTTCAACGCTCCTGTCACGTCGGGGGATGTCACCGTGACCGGTGGCAGCGCCACGGCCGGAACTCCGAGTTTCAACGGCAACACAATCAGCGTGCCTCTGACCGAAGTCGCGGATGCGCAGATCGTCACGCTGACCGTTTCAAACGTGAACGGTGAAAGTGGGTCGACGACGGTCGATTTCGGGTTCCTCATCGGAGACGTGAACGGTGATCACAGGGTGAACAGACAAGACGGCCAGGCGATCAGGGCCGATCGCGGCCAGGTCGTCGACGGGAGCAACTTTACCGAGGATCTCAATCTGAACGGCCGCGTCAGCAACCCGGACCTGTCCATCGTGCAGACGAACCTGGGAAATAGCATCCCGTAGGGGAATTCCGCCGGAAATGGGATCGGGCAACAACTTGTTGAGCGTTGCCTCGAACACAAAGGCGTTGCCATGCAGCCTCTCAGCGGGTCAGAAATAGCTTGCCCGCGGCGATCAGCAGCACCGTTGCCAGGAGCCGGCTGATAGTTCGGACCTGAAAATGCCGGCTTCCCAAGTATGAGCCAAGGAAACCGGCGATGATCACGACCGGCGCCAGCACCAGAGCGAGCGACGGGATCCCGCCACTTCCCGTAAGATAGCCCCCGAGTCCGGCGATCGAGTTGACGAGGATGAATAATGCCGAAATCGCAGCAGCCTGCCGAATGTGTGCCCATCGGCGGACGAGGAGCAGCGGGGTCAGAAAAATGCCTCCGCCGGTTCCAGTCAGGCCAGAGAGAAGCCCGATCCCCGCGCCGACGCCGATCGCCGCCGGGGTGGAGGGCGGTGTGACGTGAGGCGAATCGCCCCGTCGAAAAATCAAATGCACGGCGGAAAAGAGCAGGATGAGACCGAGCAGAATCCGGAAGACAGCGCCGGACAACTGCCAGTAGCCGCCGAGATACGCAGCCGGGACCGAGAGCAACGCGAAGGGCCAAAAAAGCCGCCACGACAAGTAACCCGCCCGCCAAAATTGAAAGCTTCCGATCGTGGCCACAAAAATGTTAAGCACCAGTGCGGTCGGTCGAATAATTGTCGGAGCAGTGCCCGCCAGGGCCATGACAGCGATATACCCAGACGCTCCCGCGTGCCCGACCGATGAGTAGAGGAACCCGACCATGCCAATCGCCAGGGCGAGAAGAGTCAGATCGACATAGTTCATTGCGCGTCGGGAAAAACCGGCGGTGTCGGCGCAGTGTCCGCGACGCCTCGGCCCGTGACAAGCGGGCTTCCGCTTTCGCATTCTCGCGCTAGCGTACCGGAGTGACTCCAACTCCACAAGCCGTCGCGGCGCCATCCGCGCACGTTCAGCACACCAATCGGCTCGCGCACGAAAAATCGCCCTACCTTCTGCAGCACGCGCACAACCCGGTTGATTGGTATCCCTGGGGCGAGGAAGCTTTTGCCAAGGCGCGGCGGGAGAAGAAGCCGATTTTTCTCTCGATCGGCTATTCCACCTGTCATTGGTGCCATGTGATGGAGCGCGAGTCGTTCGAGAACGAAGAGGTCGCTTCCTTCATGAACTCGAGGTTCGTGAATATCAAAGTCGATCGCGAGGAACGTCCGGATGTCGATCGCGTCTACATGACCTTTGTTCAGGCGACGACCGGCGGCGGCGGCTGGCCGCTCAACGTCTGGCTGACCCCCGGACTGAAGCCATTCGTTGGCGGCACCTATTTCCCGCCGGAAGATCGCCACGGGCAGCCGAGTTTCCTGAAGGTGTTGCACCGGATTGCGGAGGCGTGGGCAAACGATCGCGCGAAGATCAGCGAGAGCGGCAACCAAATCATGGCGGCCCTGACCCGTTCCGCCGTCGCTGCGCCGGCAGATGGCGCGAGGAAAGTTGACGGCGGGATGATCGATGCCGCGTATCAACAAATCGCGCGGAGCTACGATGCGCGGGAGGGGGGATTTGGCAGCGCGCCAAAGTTCCCGCGTCCGGTGACGCTCAATTTTCTTTTCAGCGCCTACAACCGATTCCCGACAGAATCCGAGGCAGGCGAGGCGGCCCTCGGGATGGCCTTATTCACTCTGCGCAAGATGGCGGCGGGGGGGATGTACGATCAGCTTGGCGGTGGGTTTCATCGCTATTCGGTCGACGGTTTATGGCGTGTTCCTCATTTCGAAAAGATGCTTTACGACCAGGCGCAACTGGCTGGCGCCTATCTCGATGCTTATCAGATTACAGGCGACCTGCGCTATGAAGCGATTGCGCGCGGTACCCTCGATTACGTCGAGCGCGACCTGACTGACGCGGGCGGCGGATTCTATTCGGCCGAGGATGCGGACAGCCTGACGAAGGCGGGCGGCATCGAAAAAGCCGAGGGTGCCTTCTATGTTTGGACGAAGAAGGAAATCGATGCCGCGCTCGGCGAGAATGCCGAACTTTTCGATTATCAATATGGCGTCGAGGAGGAAGGGAACGCTCCCGAAGGGAGCGATCCGCAGGGGGAGTTTCGGGGCAAGAACATTCTCTACGAGCGGCAGAGCTTTGCCGAAACGGCGAAACATTTTGGAAGGAGCGAGCTCGATGTCGATGAGTCGATGCGTTACCGCCGGGCAACGCTCCTGGAGTTGCGTGCGAAACGCCCACGACCGCATCTTGACGATAAGATCATCACCGCCTGGAATGGACTGATGATTTCTGCCTTCGCCCGCGGGGCGCAGGTGCTGGGCGATACAAATTACCTGAAGACCGCGCGACGGGCCGCTGAGTTCGTTAGGGATAAACTTTACGACGCGAAGGCTCATACGCTGCGACGAAGTTATCGGGGCGGAGCGGGGGAGATCGGCGGCTTCGCTGAAGACTATGCCTTTTACATCCAGGGATTGCTCGACTTGTATGAGGCTTCTTTCGATGTGCAATGGCTGCGCCTGGCGGAGCAACTGCAGACGACACAGGACCGACTCTTTTGGGACGACAAGAACGGCGGTTATTTCACCGGCACGGGCGAAGATGCGAGCATTTTGCTTCGCCTGAAAGAGGACAGCGACAACGCGGAGCCAGCCCCGAGCTCGGTCGCGGCGCTCAACCTGCTTCGCCTGGGGCAGATCCGCGATGCGAAGCAATTGCGTGGACGCGCCGGGAAAACCATCGCTGCTTTTAGCGGGTCTTTGAATCATTATCCGAGTGCGCTGCCGCAGATGCTGGTCGCACTGGATTTCAGCCTAACGAAACCGAAGCAGGTTATTATTGCGGGAAAACCAGACGCGGCCGATACCGGCGAATTGCTGCAGGAAACCCGCCGGCATTACCTGCCGAACACAGTCGTGCTCCTCGCCGATGGCGGCGAAGGCCAGAAGTTTCTTGCCGGTAAGCTCGAGGAGATGAAAGAGATGAAACCGGTCAACGGGAAAGCAGCGGCTTACGTTTGCGAGAACTTCACCTGCAAAGCGCCGGTCACTTCGGCCGAGGAACTGCGCAAGCTGTTGGCTCGTTAGGGGCAGTAATTGTGGGGCGGGCGCTTCGCCTGCCAAACTGGGCGACAAAGCCCAAACTGGGCAACCGGAGCGGTCGCCCGACAAAGCCAGTCCAGCTTGGGCCAGTGCTTTTGGCCAAAAACCCTGCCATGCCCAGGACTGTCGGTGCGACGTGGAGCCGGTCTCGACCCTTCCGTGCGAGTCGCACCACCGATCAGCCAGCGCCGTTACCGGAGGGATTCGCTTCCGTCGGTCGGGTCGGTAGTGTCTTCCGCCGCCGCAAGCGCATCCAGTTGTTCCAGGTCTTACGCACGCTGTCTTTTGGAGTGAGATATTCCTGGTTGAGCTCGGTGCTCTTCACGATTTGGGCGAGAATTCCGCGGACCGAGAAGTCCTCGGTATTCAGAATGGTGTAGGCGGTTCCAATGGCCGCGTGATGGTGCGCGTCGCTCGCCGCCGTCATTGGCAGTCCGCGGACCTGCGCATACTTAAAGGCATAGCGATTGTAGCGGCGCAAGGTAGTCGCGGCGTTGAAGACTTCGAGTGCATCGATTGGCAACTTCTCGAGCGTTGAGAAACGGATTCCGGCGCGAAATAAATCGTAGGGGTGGGGCGGGATGGCGAGTCCGCCGTTTTCATGGATGAGATCGCAGACCTTCTCTGCCGGACGGCCTTTTAGGTAGGGCAGCGATGCACCAATACTGAGAAGATGCCCTTCCGCGGTTGTGACCTCGACGCCGGGGATGATGAGGAAACCATCGACCGGCATTCCGTCTTCGCGCATCAGTCCTTTCTCCAGGAGGTAGGTCACCCCGTCGTTGGTATTGTGATCGGTGAGGGCGAAACCGTGCAGGCCTTTCGCCTTGGCCGAGGCAATATTTTCCTCCGGACTGGAGACGCCGTCTCCCGAAAAGAACGAATGCGTGTGCAGGTCGATCTTGAAGGGCATGGGCGGGAGCGTAGTTGCCCGACCGCGAAATGCAAAGCATCGGTTTCACGGAATGGACCCTGGTCTGCGAAGCGCTCGGCGCCGGCCGGCAGAGCGTAATCATTCGCAAAGGCGGGATTCCTTGGTGGCCGTCTAGCTATCCGGACTGGGGTTGTATCTCCCGCCGCTTTGAAGAAATTGCGATGCACCCCAGACCATGATCTCACCGCCAGCCCGGACCCAGGTTTCCTGTTTGATTTTGAGGTTTCATGGTTGCGGTCCGTTTGTGAGTTTCTGATTACAGCTTCGATTTCTCCAGAGTCGTGTCGCCATGGTTCACCTTTCCATCGACCGTGATGTCGTCACGGAAGCTATCCTGGGTCACCAAGCCATTACCCACGTTCATCCTGATCTCCTCCAGGTCTGTCCGGTTGACGACGCCGTCAGCGTTCACGTCGCCCGTCCGCAAAGTCATGGTGGCAGATGCATCGACAGAGCCGGAGGCACCGTTCACACCGGGCACGGTCACGGTGATATCGGAGTCGTCACAGGCAACGTGTCCAAGCTCCACCGTGACAGTGGAGCCGCTGATCGTGGTGCGTTTGACGTTGCCGCAGGTTGTGGTCGTCACGCCAGAGATACTGGTGACCGGCTGCGAGAAGGCAAACACGATGGTTTGTCGGAACATGCCGCGACTTCCGACCCGGCATTCAACGCCCGGGGTCCCGGTAAGCGGCAAATCAATATCGAAGTCACCGGCAATGCCGTGATGTTTCCTCGATGCTGCGCTTACGAATTCCACGGTGCCACCGCCCGCCGGAGCGTCGCGGTATGAAGGTATCGCCCCGTCACCATGCTGCCGGTGGCCGTTCAAATTCCGCTAGCTGGGTCGTACAGTTCCGCGCTCGTGGGAAAATTGGCGTAGCCCGCGGCGAGGACCTTACCGTTGAGCAGCAGCGTCGCTGTGTGAGCAACGCGCGCGGCAATGAGGCGGCCCGGTCTCGCTCCAAGTCCCGCTCTGACCCGCGCACGGTTGCACGAGCGCCAGACACGCACCGAGCAAAAGCAGCGGGAACCCGATCCGGAGGTACAAGCATGGAAACAACGGGGAAACGGCCAGCGATGAGAGCGTGGAAATAGATTTCGATGGGATTGAAGAAGGCGGATCGAGAAGCGCATTGTTTTTTCATTGCCATTTCCATTTTACCTGGAATGTGCCTGCGACTACAAGTTTGAATGAGGGGGCTGCTCCGGAATTGCCCGAGCTGCCGGCACGCGAGTTGGAGTTGCTTCGTCAATGCGGGAACGTCACGGTTGCCTCGTTGGAGCAAGCTTGGGTGCCCGCCTCACATAGCTGATAGGTGTAGCGCGCTCGGCCGGTGTCGCCGGTGGAATCAATGTAGGCGCCATCATTGGGCGTGGTTGCGATGAGCATGCCATCCCGGTAAACATCGACATTGGTCGAAGTCGCCTCTCTCCACTTGAGGCGCACTGTATTTGTTCCTTCCATCCTGCGCTTCCCCGCCTCGAGCGTGATCGTTGGCGAACCGCCTTGCGCGCAGTACCTGCCGCCGGTGTTCAAAGGATCTCTGGTTCCAGACCCGCCCCAGATGATCATTTCGCTGCCCGCGAAGACTCCCGTGTGGAGGTATCGGCCAGCGGGCGCGTTGGTCGTGCTGGTGGCCGTCCAGCTATCCGTACTCGGATTGTATCTCCCGCCGGTATGGAATCTGTCGAAGAGGAAACGTGTTCCACCCCAGACGATCATTTCACTGCCAGTCCACACCGCCTTGTGACGGTCGCGGGCAGACGGCGCGTTGATCGTGCTGGTAGCAGTCCAACTATCCGTGCTCGGATTGTATCTCCCGCCGGTCTTGACATCGTCGATTGAGCTATCAAGTCCGCCCCAGACGATCATTTCAGTGCCAGTCCACACTGCGGTGTGAAACTCTCCGCCAGTGGGCGCGTTGGTCGTGCTGGTGGCCGCCCAACTGTCCGTGCTGGGATCGTATTTCCCACCGGTGTTGAAAACGTGGCTGGCATCATCAACTCCGCCCCAGACGATCATTTCACTACCGGTCCACACCGCCGTATGAACAAATCGGGTGGCGGGCGCATTGGTCATGCTGGTGGCCGTCCAACTGTCCGTGCTGGGATTGTATCTGCCGCCGGTGTCAAAACCGTCGAAGCCGTCATCAGATCCGCCCCAGACGATCATTTCACTGCTGGTCCACACCGCCGTATGCTCGAATCGGCCAGTAGGCGCGTTGCTCGTGCTGGTTGCCGTCCAATTATTCGTGCTGGGATTGTATCTCCCGCCCGTGTTCAAAGCGGCAGATGAGTCAGCTCCGCCCCAGACGATCATTTCAGTGCCAGTCCACACTGCTGTGTGACCGCCTCGGGCGGCGGGTGCGTTGGCGGTGCTGGTGGCCGTCCAACTATCCGTGCTGGGATTGTATCTCCCGCCGGTGTTGAAAACGGTAGATGAGTCACCTCCACCCCAGACGATCATTTCAGTGCCAGTCCACACCGCTGTGGGATTGGCTCGGGGACTCGGTGCGTTGGTCGTGCTGGTAGCCGTCCAGCTATCATCGATGCATCCGCTCGGCTGGTCCGATATTGCAGGAAGGGTATAGTTAGCATTCGCCGCGGCCGTGATATCAGGCATTCGGTCTTGCGCTTCTGGCGCTCCACGACTCCAACGGTTGCTGTGCACATTCAACCGTACGAACTGCAAACGCTCTGACAGCACGGGCCTGGCCAGACACTCGGCGATGACAAAGGGATCGTTGCCGAGCGCGGCAAAGAGCTCGCGCAACACCTCGGGCTGTCTGGTGTGTTGCGCCATCCGATCCATCTCAGCTTGCAATTGCTCGGGCGTGATCGGCTTTTGCCACTCCTGCTTCGAGCAACTCCGAATCGCGCAGGTAATCCTGGACCTTCTTCTCGATCGCTGCCTGCGACATCACCGCATCGAGCTGGCAGGACGCTCCCCGCGGTTGCGGGGCCAGATGCGGTGGCGCCAGTAGACTTCTTCAATGGCGCGCTGGTAAGCGACACGATCCTCAAAGAAAGTTGCCTTGATTGGGAGGGCACAGCGACCTTGGCCGTGGCGTAAGTGGCGCCGTTGTAGAGTGTGGCCGACGGCCGCCAAATATGGTCGTTGACCGCGTCGTCGCCGAACCAGGACTATGTGCCCGGCGGCGGCGGAGTAGAGGCAGCGTGGGCGTTGAGTTGAACGCAGACGAGCACAACAAAAGCCGGCTGAAGAAGCGATCAGGGAAGCCATTAATTCCGCCGTGACCTGTGAAGGCTGTGGATGAAGTTGTCTGAGTGAGCAATGGCGACATTGGATTTCCTTTCACTTGGGGATCGCGTGACGAGGTCTGAAGAGGGAGTTCCAGGATAAAGCGATCTGCTCCGGATTCAGATCGATCTGTTTATTTGGATGTTTCATTGTTGCGGTCCGCATTGTTACACTTCTGATTACAGCTTCGATTTCTCCAGGGTCGTGTCGCCATGGTTCACCTTTCCGTCGACCGTGATGTCGTCGCGGAAGTTATCGTCGTTCACCAGGCCACGGCCCACGTTCATCCTGATCTCCTTCAGGTCCGTGTTGTCGACGACGCCGTCGGCGTTCACGTCGCCGGTCCGCAAGGTCATGGTGGCGGAAGCATCGACAGAGCCCGAGTCACCGTTCACGCCGGGCACGGTCACAGTGATGTCGGAGCCGTCGCAGGTAACGTGTCCGAGTTCCACGGTGACCGTCGAGCCACTGATCGTCGTGCTGTTGACGCTGCCGCAGGTCGTGGTCGTGGTGCCAGAGACACTGGTAACCGCCTCCGAGAAGGTAAACACGATGGTTTGCAGGAAGGTGCCGCCATTCCCCACCCGGCATTCAACGCCCGGAGTTCCGGTAAGTGGTAAGTCAATATCGAACGGGCCTGCCTTGCCGTGCTTCTTGCGCGAGGCTGCACTCACCAGCGTGAGTTCCGCCGCTCCTCGTCGCTTATGTAGAGTTCCGCGCTCGCCAGAAAGTCAGTGTTCGCCAAGTACCCGCCAGCGACGAGCACCTGGCCGTTGGGCAGGAAGCGTCGCCGTAGTGCATAGTATCGCGCGGTAGCCGAGGCTGCTCGGTCGCCGTCCACAGCCCACTCGCCGGCTCATAGAGTTCCGCGCTTGCGAGAAAGATCGCCGCTTCGTATCCCCCAGCGACGAGCACCTTGCCGTTAGGCAGCGAGCGTCGCCGTATGGCCGTCTCGCGTGGTCGGCCATGCTGCCCGTCGCCGCTCCACAGTCCCGCTCGCCGGATCGTAGAGTTCCGCGCTCGCGAGAGCACCGCTGACGTCGTTAAATCCCCCAGCGACGAGCACCTGGCCGTTGGACAGCAACGTCGCGGTGTGGCAGAATCGTGGCCGCAGCCAGGCTGCCGGTCGCGCGTCCACAGCCCGCTCGCCGGATCATAGAGTTCCGCGCTCGCGAGATAGTTGCCGTCAAATCCCGCCAGCGACGAGCACTTTGCCGTTGGGCAGGAAGCGTCGCCGGTATGGTCGTATCGCGCGGTGGCCAGTGCTGCCCGTCGCCGTCCACAGTCCCGGTCGCCGGATCGTAGAGTTCCGCGCTCGCGAGAGCCGGTGGCCGCCGTCAAGTCCGCCTGCGACGAGCACCTGGCCGTCGGGCAGCAAGGTCGCCGTGTGATTGATATCGTGCGGTAGCCAGGCTGCCCGTCGCCGTCCACAGCCCCGCTCGCCGGATCGTAGAGTTCCGCGCTCGCGAGCGAGCCGCTCGCGTCATTATACCCCCCAGCGACGAGCACCTTGCCGTTGGGCAGTAGCGTTGCGGTATGATTGCGTCGCGCGGTGGCCAGGCTGCCCGTCGCGGTCCACAGCCCGGTCGCCGGATCATAAGTTCCGCGCTCGGAGAGAGACGAAGCATAAGTCCCCCAGCGACGAGCACCTTGCCGTTGGGCAGCAACGTCGCCGTATGAAGTATCGCGCCGTAGCCATGCTGCCCGTCGTCTCCACAAACCGGGTGTTTGCGCTGGCGCCTTCGGAGCGATCATTCCAGTTACATTGACTTGACCCAGCCAAAGCCGGCAGGACGCCGACGAGCAAAGAGCAAAAACGATTAAGAGGCGTGGATCGAAGAAGGCGGCTCGGGAGCTGCATGTTTTTTTCATCGCCATTTCCTTTTACACAGATGCGTTTTTACCTGCGATGCGCCTGCGACTACAAGTCTAAAACAGGGGTAAGGCCCTGACCGAACGGCCCCGCCAAATCCAGATTTATGTGGCGATGCCAGGTTAGCGAGTTGGAGTCAGCGTCGATTCACTGAATTGTCGGGCGGCATTTCCAGAGGTGGCCGCGGCTAATATCCGCGGGCGGAATTGTGCGCGGCAGCTTGAAAGGCACGAGCGGGAAGTAATTTTCGAGCGCGAAATGAAAGCCGTCGGTTTCAAGGAATGGGCGCTGGTTTGCGCGGCGCTGGGTCGAAGGAAGCAGAGCTGTGATCATTCGCAAAGGCGGGATCTGGCCGAAGGCCGCGATGGCTTCGCTTTTCGACATCGGGAGTTCTTTCTTTTCCCGACCTTTTTCCACGAACAACTGGCCGCGTCCGGCTTCCGATGCCGAGGCCCTGCCGGAACCCGCGGCCTAACGAAATTGAGATTCGCTTTTTCGTCGCGGGTTGAAGGAAGCGCGGGTCATGACCAACTGGACGGACGTGCGGGCGTTGGAAACGCTGCACATTTTGCGCGAGAGCGTGGTCCGCGAGCGCTTCAATTATGAAAACATGCCCGGAGTGCATGTTGCCTTTGTCCGAACTTTTCAACTGGAACCGGTCTGGCGTTTTCCCGACGCGAAGGCGTATGGCGGGTGTCGGAGCTGGGTCAAATTGCCAGAGCCGCCGGATGGTTTGCAGCTTCATCCGATCGTCGAGGAATGAAGGCGTCGATCGAGGGTGGTTGTCTGTGCGGCGGGGTGCGCTATCGACTGCGCGCCAAACCGACGCGACTGAGCGATTGCCATTGCATCGATTGCCGGCGCGCGAGCGCGGCGCCATTTGTCACCTGGGGGGAGATACGTCGGGAAGAGATCGAGATTCTGTCGGGCGAATTAAGCAGAGTGCATCACGCCGGACGGTTGCGGTCGTTTGCGGCGTGTTGTGGGACCCCGCTGTTCTTCCAGGATAACGAGATGTCGGCGTCGATTGACGTGACAATTGCCTCGCTCGACGAGCCGCGATCGTATTCTCCTGAGATCGCGATTTGGACAGAAGATCGTTTGCCGTGGGTTCAACCGAATCCAGAGCGCAAGAGCTTTCGGCAAGGAAGAGAATAGGCGGCCGGATAACCGCTAGACAGCCGCGCTGGCGAGCAATTCCACTTCCGCTCCGGCCTCTTCGGGATTGCGGTTGAATTGCAGATCGTAGAGGCGCCGATAGTAGCCGGAGTTCTCAAGCAGTTCAGCGTGCGTGCCGATCTCTTTTATCCGCCCCTTTTCCATCACGACGATCTGGTCGGCGGACAAAATGGTGGAGAGCCGATGCGCAATCGCGATCACCGTCCGTCCGTGGGCCAGGCGCTCGAGCGCGAGCTGAATTTGTTGCTCGGATTCGGAGTCGAGCGCGGAGGTAGCTTCGTCGAGGAGGAGAATAGGGGCATTTTTGAGCAGGGCCCGGGCGATGGCAAGGCGTTGCTGTTGTCCGCCGGAAAGAAGACAGCCTTTGTCGCCGACCAGAGTCTCGTAGCCGTCCGGTTGTGCCATAATGAAGTCGTGCGCACAAGCTGCCTTCGCCGCGGTTTGAATTTCTTCCTCCGTTGCGTCGAGCCGGCCAAATTGGATGTTTTTCAGGATGGTGTCGTGAAAAAGAAAGGTGTCCTGCGAAACGAGTCCGATTTGTTTGCGAAGTGAGCGTTGAGTGAGGGAACGCAAATCGTGCCCGTCGATCCGTACGACGCCCGCTGTCGGATCGTAAAGGCGCAGGATGAGGGAAAGAATTGTGCTCTTGCCCGCTCCGCTCGCGCCGACCAGCGCGTAACTTCTCCCCGGTTCGATCCGCAGGTCGAAATCCTTTACCGCGTCTTGCTTTCCGCCGGCGTAGCGGAAGGTCACGCGCTCGAAGTCGAGCTGGCCCCGGGAGTCTTTCAAGGCCACCGCGTCCGGTGGATCGATGATGGTCGATTCTGCATCCAAGACCGCGAAAATCCCAAGCGTCGAGGCGATGGAACGCTGCATTGTGATGTGCAATCGGCTCAGGGTCTTGATTGGCTCATAAAGAAGAAAGATACCGCCGATGAGGGCGATAAATTTCGCGGCCGGCAGATTTTCGATATAAACATAGAGGAGAGCCAGAGCTACACCCATTGCGGCGATGGTCTCAACCAGTGGGCTCACCGCTTCCATCGAGCGCAAAATGCGCATCGAATTGGAAAACTGCGATTGATTGCTCCGGCGGAAGTCCTTTTCCTGTTGCTCCTCGCGGCCGAAGGACTTGATCACGCGAATCCCGGCGAAGCTTTCCTGCATCGTCACCACCATCTCGGCCATGCCCTCTTGTTCACGGTTGACCGCCTTGCGCGCTCTCTTGCCATACATGCTTAGAGGCACAAGACAGCTCGGGAAAAGCACCAGTGTGACGATGGTAAATTTCCAATCCATATAGAGCAGCACGCTGATCCCACCGATAATTGCAATTGGCTGCTTGAAGAGGTCGCTGCTGATACTGGAAAGAGCGGTCTGCATCATCCGGGTGTTATTGGTGATCTGGGACATGAGAAATCCGGATTGCATCTTGTTAAAGAAATCCATCGACTGACGGATCATCTTGCTAAAGAGCTGGCTCCGAATGTCGGTTAGCACCTTATTGCTCACCCAATTCATATAGTAGGTGTTGGCGTAAGAGCAGAGGCTCCGAATGGTCATGACCGCCGGGATCGCAAGGCAGAGAAGAATGAGTGAATTTATCTTCGGGCCGCTGTTAGTGAGTTCTGGATGCGCGACCAAAGCAGTCGGCGCCATGGCGCCGTGTCCCTTGAAGACGACGCCAGCTACTTTCGCCATGACCAGCGGCATGAGCGAGGTCACGGCGCTGTAAAGAAAACCAAAACTGATGCCGACAATGAAGCGCCACTTGTAGGGCAGGGCATAGCTGTAGAGCCGCTTGTATGGACCCCATCCTTTGCGGATGGTCGTCCAGAGCGGTTCCTTGACTTTGGCCACGGGCGGAATCTTGCTCATGTGACTGGCGCTGCCGGAGCTCGACAGCAGCGTCTGCATAGCATCGATCACCTGTTCCGTCGAGATTTCCTTCATCGAATGGGGTGGCTGTTTCGGGACAAAATCGATCATCGGCGCGGGATTTCCGGCCTGCAATATCGTTGCGGGGGCTGCCTGCGGACGCCAGTGGAAGGGATTGGTCGGTCCAAAAAGGGCGATTTGCGGCGTGCCCAACGCCGCCGCCAGATGCATCGGCGCGGAATCGATCGTGACGAGCAGGCGAGCCCGCTGCAGCAATGCTATGAGCGAAAGCAAGTCGAGCTTTCCGGAGAGATCGACGACCGGATGCCGGAGATGCGCTTTGATTCGTGCAATGTGCTCCTGCTCCATCCGTAATCGCCCTCCCGTCAGCACGCAACGAAGTCGCCCGTCGTCGAACATCTGGTCGGCCACTTCTGCCCAGCGTCGCGCGACCCAGAATTTCTCCGCGCGAGCAGAGCCGGGATGGAGAATGGCAAAATCGTTCCCCAGTTCTTTCTTCGCGATGACCTCCGCGGCCCTGGCTTTCGCGGTCACGGGCAATTGGAGGTGAATCTGACGTGAGACATCGTGCACTCCGAGGGGCGCGAGGAGAGCGAGGTGATGATCGATGGTGTGGACGAACCGGACCTGCGAGGGCACGAACTCGTTATAACTCAACTGCCGGAGCGGCTCGCGACGGATGGTGTCATATGTGATCCGCCGCTGTGCCCCCGAGAGCAGGGTAAGAAAAGCCGAGCGATCGGTCCGCGAAAAGTCGAGGCAGCAATCAAATTTCGCCTTGGCGACGGCGAAAAACTGAGCTGCGTCCGAGACTCGCCCGCGCGCGATGAAGGTCCGATCGAGGCCGGGAATCGCGGGCAGCAGTTCACGCGAGCCGTGGGCGGCGATGAGCGAAATCGTTGCTTCGGGAAAGGCTTTGCGCAGTGCGGCAATCGCGGGGATCGTCAGGATCAGGTCACCGATCCGTTTCAGCTGGATGAGAAGGACGTTCAACCGGTGCTCTTGGTTTCTTTAGCGAGGTCGCACCTCAAAGGGAGGAATGCATGGGTGCGAGGGTTGACGAACCGCGTCCTCTCGTTAGGGAAACGCGGGTGCGGCAGCGAAATCCGTCGCTCTGCCGCGCCGGCTCGGAATGGCAACGCTTCGTCGCTCCGACGCAGCTTTGCCTTCTAAGAACTTGGCCTGCCTGCATCGAATCTCAGAATTCAAGGACGCGAGGCGGCTAGTGCGCCCTCTGCATCGCCAGTTCGTAAGCGTCGAGCAACCGCGAGCGGAAATGATCCCATGTGAAATTTTCCACCACCCGCTCCCGCGCCGCAAGGCTCATCCGTTCCACGATCTCCGGATGATCGTAGAGTTGCTGAATCGCCGCCGCGAGCGCATCAATGTCTGCCGGCGGAACGATAATCCCCTGAACCCCGTCCTCGACCACATCCCCCGCTTCCCGCGTCGTGACCTGCGGTAAACCACAGGCCGCCGCCTCGTAAGTGACTTTGGCGCTGCCTTCGCACTGCGAGGGAAAAACGTGAATGGTCGCCGCGCGGAGATATTTCTCGGGTTCCGGCGCAAAGCCAATCACCTTTACGCTCTGGTCTGCGAATTTCTTCAGGAAGGGCTTTATTTCCTCGTGGACGGCGCCGACGAGCCAGAGTTCGGCACCCTTTAGATCGAGCCGATGCCAGGCCTCGAGCAAATGGTGGACTCCCTTGCGTTCAATCAGAGCCCCTGAAAAGACGACGCGAAAATTCGGCGGCCGCACTCCGGGCGTGAAACGGTTCACGTCGACTCCGCGGGGAAGATAAAAGAGCTTCTCGCTGGAAAATCCTTGCACAAGAAATGTCTCTGCCGCCTTTTCCGAGAGCACGAGAAGCAAGTCTGCCAGATCATATTCCTCGAGGAATCGATCGCGCTGCAAGAGCAGATCCTCCTTCCAGCGTTGCCTCCACGGCAACTGAATTTGTGGCGAGGAACTTATCGAGCCGCGCTTCAGTTTGCCGCGATCGCGATGCCAGGTCGGGATTTCCAGAATCGAAGGGATCCCGCGTTCGCGCGCTGTTCTAAGGGAGAGGAGACAGTCGCCCGACCAACTATGAAACATGTCGTAGCGCCCGGTCGCCAGTTGCCGGGCTGCGATCCAGTCGAGATACTTTTTTTTCGCTCCGTAGTAATAGGGACTGTCGAGCGAAGAAAGGAGGCGCACCGGGTGCCAGCGGAGGGAATGGATTCGGGTCGCCGGAATCTCCGTCTGGCGATTATCATAGGCGATCGCTTTGCCAAGGAATCCGCCGTGATAGGAGGCGCGTAACGTCTCGAAAGCGTCCGTGTCCAAACCCGACCCGCCGATGCGCGCAAAAATCGAATAGAGCAGCGACTTGGGCAACGTTCGTGGCGCCGTAATCGTCGAAGCTGCGCGCGGCGGGGCTTTTAGAGTATCACCCACCATGGCCTTATCATTATTGTTGGGAATGGGATCAAGTAAAGGTAGAACTCCTGTGTGCGGCCAGCGATGAGCACCCCACGCCTGACGATTGGCCTGGTCCGCCGCGGTCATTCCCATACCGGTGGCGCAGAAGCCTATTTAAAGCGCCTCGCTCAGGGGCTGAGCGAATCCGGGCATGCGACTCGGCTCTTTACGGATGGCGTCTGGCCCGCTCACGAGTGGGACTGGGGGCCGATCACCCGTTTGCGAGGGGAGACGGCACACCGTTTTGCCGATGAATTGGAGAAAATCGGGCCACACGGTCATTGCGATCTCCTTTTGAGTCTCGAGCGCGTCTGGCGCTGCGATGTTTTCCGCGCCGGCGACGGCATTCACAAGGCCTGGATGCGACGCCGCGATAAGGCTTCGTCTCTCTTGCGACGGCGGCTTCGCCGCTTCAATGCCAAAGATCAAGATGCCATCGAGCTGGAGCGTGCGCTCTTTTCCGGCGGCGCCAGCCGCGTCATCGCCAATTCTCAAATGGTGAAGCGGGAGGCGGAGGAATTTTATGGTTATCCATCGGATCGTATTGAGGTCATCCCAAACGGGGTTCCACTGGCAGACTTTCACCCTGATCCCGAGGCGAGAGCGTTGCGCCGCAAGATTCTCCAGCTGGACGACGACCAAGTTGCGGTGCTTTTTGTCGGCTCTGGCTGGAAGCGCAAAGGCCTGCGTTACGCGCGCCAGGCTGTTAGTTCGCTAGGCAAAAACTTTCGCCTGTTCGTGGCCGGGCGCGGCCGCAAGGTTGACCGGCGTGCCGTGCGGCAACTCGGAGCGGTGCGCGATCTGCCTGCCCTCTACGCCGCCGCCGATATCTTTCTCTTGCCGACTCTTTACGATCCATTTTCCAATGCCTGTCTCGAAGCGCTCGCCGTCGGGTTGCCCGTCGTCACCACCCGCGACAACGGTTTCAGCGAGATCATCGAGGAGCGCGTTCATGGTTCAATCGTCGATCCGCCTTCAAATGTCGCGCAGATTTGCGAGGCGCTGCGTTATTGGGCGGATGCCGGGCGGCGCGAGGCGGCTCGCCCAGTCATTCTCGAGCGCGCCGGGCATTTCGACATTTCAGTCAATGTCGAACGAACGCTCGCTGTCCTGACTCACGCCGCCAGGGCGGACGCTGTGTCAGTAAAAATGCGGAAGACCTGATCGAGGCGCGCGATCTCGAAGATCGGTCGGACGCTTTCTTGCAAGCCGCTGAGGGCGAATTTTCCGCCATAACGGCCAACGTTTTGCATCGCTTCGATCAGGACTGCGAGCCCGGAACTGTCGATGTAGCTTACCCTGGAAAGATCGACCACCAGTTGGGACGGCTTTTTCGCGATCAAGGTCGCGAGAGACGCGCCGATTTGTGGTGAAACGTGCAGGTCGATTTCGCCTTCGAGAGGCAGGATGCTCGGTTCAGTTTTTTCCATCGCGGGTGGCAAAGCATGTCACTCTTGCCTGTTCCGTCAATTTCGAAGTCGTGCTCATGTTCGTAATCGAGAGAAAATCGAGCACGAACACGAGAACGATTACGGGGAAGATTACCATCCGAGATCGGACATTACCGCGTCGACCCTGGAAAAGTCGTCCAGGATTCGGTCCGGCCGATGTTCGGCCAGTTGCGCACGGGTAAAGTTTCCGGTCGTGACCGCGATGGTGCGCGCGCCGATCGCTTTGCCGCACGCAATATCGTGCGGCGTATCCCCAATCACATCGATCTCCGCAGCGGCGAAATCGATCGAGTGTTTCTCCCGCGCCCGTCGTTGCGCGAATGGACCAAGCTCGTTGCGGTCGTGGTGATCATCGGCAAACGCGCCGAACGCAAAAAAATCCCAGATTCCATAATGCGAAAGTTTTAGTTTCGCTCCTCGTTCCACGTTTCCAGTAAGGAGGCCGAGAACGTTCTGCGATCGCGTTTGCAGTCGCTCCAACAATTCCTCCACGCCCGGGAGAACCCTGCCCTTGCGTTGCGGAAGTTCGCGCGCCAAACAATCCACGTAAAGGTCGAGGAAAGCGGCGGTCGTTTCGTCGTCCACGGGGATATTTTGTTTTCTCAGAATTTGATGAACGATGCCGGTATCGGTCTTGCCTGCGATTTCTACGCCCCGCAGATCGTCGGAAATTCCAAACTGCTTTTGGAGGACGTCCTTGAGCGCCTGAATCCCGGCGCCGCCGGAATCGATCAGTGTGCCGTCGATGTCAAAAAGAAGAAGGCGCTTGGGAAGGGATGTTTTCAGAGTTGAGATTTCCGATTGAAAAGCGGATCGGGCAATTGGAAATCTTGAATTTGAAATCGAAAGTTTCCTATCGCGGCCGTCTCGCGCCATCGCCTACGGGCTATTTGCATGCTGGTCACGCCCTGACTTTCTGGCGCGCACAAGAGCGCTGCCGTGCGCGGCACGGGACTTTGGTTCTGCGAGTCGAGGATTTGGATCGAGACCGCTGCCGAACGGAATTCCGCCAAGCAGTCCTCGAAGATCTCGGATGGTTCGGCTTGCGATGGGACGAAGGCCCTCTCTTCCAAAGCGAACGCCGATCGCTTTACCTCGAAGCGTGGACGCTTTTGCGTGACCGCGGTCTTATCTATTCCTGCAGTTGTTCGCGGCGCGATGTCCTGAGTGCGGCCGGCGCGCCGCATACCGAAGATGAAGAACCCATTTATCCCGGCACCTGTCGACCGGTTCGCCTAACAATTCCGTCGGCGCAAGATCCCGCAGGTGTGAACTGGCGGTTCCGTGTGCCCGAGGGCGAAGCGATGCAATTTCTCGACCTGTGCCGCGGGTCGCAGCGGGCCGTTGCCGGAGTCGAATTTGGCGATTTTGTCGTCTGGCGGAAGGATGACGTTCCGGCCTATCAGTTCGCCGTCGTGGTCGATGATGCCGCTATGCGCGTTACCGAAGTCGTTCGCGGCGCGGACCTGCTTCGCTCCACATTTCGTCAGCTCCTTCTTTATCGCGCACTCGAGCTGGCGCCGCCGGATTTTTGCCATCTGCCACTGGTGACCGATGCGTCAGGCAAGCGTCTCGCGAAACGCGATCACGCTCTTGGTTTGCGCAACCTGCGTGCGCAGGGATCGACCCCCGACGAAATCAGAAGGCGCTTTGCTTCAATGCGGACGGGCACCTTTGCGCGGCCGTAAACCCTCGCCCTGAGAAAAATGATTCAAGCCAAACCGGTGGCGACGATTGGAGTCCAACGCCTCTCCAGTGAAAGCGCGCGAATCTGGAGCAGCCCGAGCTTTTTCACGAGAAAGCGAGAATCGCGATAACCGCCGTGGCCAGGAGCGCAATCGCGACCACGTCCTTCTCCTCTATGCAGTTGGAAAAAGGCGACGCATTGGCGGAGCCCGTCGGCTTTTGCTTGTCTGCACGGGGCCCGTTTCGATTTCGTCTGCCGCGGGCAACGACCTTTTCTTGTTTCTCGTGAACGATGACGATGTCATCGATCTTGATTCAGAATTCACTTCTTCTTGAATACCTCGACCGCATTCCATTCTTCGTCGGGCGGGGCCTCCTCGTATTCAAGTGCTCGCTCCAGATACATCTTTGCCAGGAAATCGTTCGGGTAGAATTCCAGGAAACGGGAGAGAAGAATCTTCGTCTCGC
The DNA here is from genome assembly GCA_963720895.1 of uncultured Verrucomicrobiae bacterium. Classification (GTDB taxonomy): domain Bacteria; phylum Verrucomicrobiota; class Verrucomicrobiia; order Chthoniobacterales; family UBA10450; genus Palsa-1392. Next base: position 717,127 of record CAVRGZ010000001.1, on the reverse strand, counting down.
GAAATTCCCTCTGTCGAAATTTCTGAAACGCCTCCTCGTAGGTCTCGAGATGAAGCAGAAACTCGGGGTCGATTCCAGCGCTCCGCTCTGCGATGAGCGTAGAGATTTCCACCGGCTCCGATTTCCCCTTCACCTGCACCCGCGCCACCGAACGGACATGGAATTCGTCGCGCACCATTTCGGTCGCGGTCGGTCCCAGAATTATGTCGACTGCATAGGTTCTCGTCAGGCCTTCGAGTCGCGAGGCGAGATTCACCGTGTCGCCGATCACCGTCGGATCGGCCTTTTCCTGAGAGCCGATGTTGCCTCCGAGGACGTCGCCCTGATTAATCCCGATGCCGATCGCAAACGGTGCAATGCCCTGCGCAAACCAGCCCTCGTTCAATGCGCGCAACTCGCGTCGCATGGTGAGCGCGGCGCGCGCCGCCATCCGCGCGTCCTCGGCCGGCCCGCGACTGCGCACATTGCCCCAGACCGCCATGACCGCGTCGCCAATGAATTTGTCGAGCGTTCCTCCGTTCTCGAAAACTGCCGCGGTCATCCGGCTCAAATATTCGTTCAACTGTTTAACCAGCGCTTCCGGGTCGGCGTTTTCCGTCAGACTGGTGAAGCCAACGATGTCGGAGAAGAGAACCGTGGCCGGGATCCGGACGCCGCGCAGGTTTGCGTAAAAGCTGTCGGGGTTATCGAGAATCTCCTTCACCAGATTTTTCGAGACGTAGCGCTCGAGCGTGCGCCGGGTGCGAAGTTTCTCGATGCGTTCCATCGCGTATTCGTAGCCTAACGAAAAGAGGCTGCTGAACAGGAAAGCCGTCAGCACCGGCACAGTGATGAGAAGCAGCCCCACCTGGTCATAGGCGATTCGCGCCGTAGCAAGATAGGCGATCGCGATTCCGGTGAGGAGGAGCGCGGCAGTCAGCGGCCGCCTGACGAAGGCGATGAGAAGCCAGGCCAACAAGCCCGCCGCGGCGACGAGAATGAGATCGACGGACAATGGGGTCATGCGCAGGAACTGGTGCGCCATGGCCGCCGCCATCGCTTCGAGATGAAGCTTTGGGCCGGAGCGATTCGGGCCCAACGGTGTGTCGACGACGTCGTGAATCACCTGCGCCGAGACGCCGACGACAACGATTTTGTCCTTGAAAAAGGCGCCGTCTGCGTAGTTCGCGTGCCAGAATTTCGGGTCGAAAACTTCGTAAAGCGGTCTCGGCGGATAGGCCTCGTCGGAGCTGAAGCGGATCAGGTGGGCCTTATGATTTCGCGGGATGTCCGAGCCGCGTCCGATTTGCTCCAATCCCCGGGCGGCAAAGGAGTAGAAGACTTCCTCGCTCGGATTGGCGGGAAGGCCGGCGAGCTGCCGATCCGTCATCGTGTAAGGAAGCGCGCGGACCCGTTGATCGAGCGGATCCGGGAAAAAATTGACGTATCCGACCCGGCGATCGTGCATTTGCGGCGGAGGAATCAGAACTTCGTTAGGGACAATCGCCTGCATGGTTCCGGCAGAATCGAAGTTGGCGCCCACCACCACTTTTCCCCGATAGCGATCGAGCGCGGCGTGAAAAGCTGGATCGCCGTCGTTGGGCGGATTAAAAATGAGATCGAACATCACGAGCCGCGCGCCGGAGGCGAAGAGCCGGTCGAGGAGGAGGGCCCAAACTTCACGTGACCAGGGAAACGGATGCTCATTCATGAGCTGAAGCGCGCGGTTGTTCGCCAGTTCGCCTGGCTCGAAGGGCGGCAACTGCAACGTGCTTTGATCGATTCCGAGCAAAACGAAGTCGTCGCGGGTCGGCGTCTTGCGGCCCTCGCGTTCGAGAAAATCCTCGAAGCGTTTCTCGCCCGACCAGACGGCTGAAACGAAAGGCAGATACGGGTAAAAATGCAGCAGAAGCACGAGCCCCGTCCAAAAGAGAGAAATCGCGGCGAGTACTAGGAGCCGATGACGCCCGAGCCAATGCACGATGGGATATTAGGAAGGCCTGGGCTCCCGGCCAATCCCAAATTAGATCGAACCGAGGCCTTTCCGGCAAAACGGTGCCACGACCTCCCGGCCGTTCGATCGCATCCCGCCGCTCGTTCAACACGAAGGAGGCCGCGGAACCGGCAGAAAAACGATTTGAGCAACCGCGCTTCCGGCTTACTATTGGCCTCCGCTGCGCTCGTCGCGCCGGAATTCTCCGCCCACCTGGTCTGTGTTCGTAAGAGCCGGCCGAATCAGCGAATGAGGTCGGGCGGAGCCTAACAAGAACAACAATTCGCTGAATGAGGAGCCCCGAGTATTCGGGGAACAACAAAATGCCAAGAGCTACCAACGCGCCCGCCAGCCGCGAGCGCCGCAAACGCGTCCTGAAAGCCGCCAAGGGTTACCGGGGTCGACGATCGAAACTTTTCCGTTACGCGAAAGACGCGACGATGAAGGCAAAATACTGGGCGTATCGCGATCGCAAGACGCGTAAGCGCAACTTTCGCATGCTCTGGGTCCAGCGACTCAATGCCGCTGTCCGTGCGCAGGGTCTCACTTACAGTCGTTTCGCCGAAGGTTTGAAAGCGGCCAACATCGGTCTCGATCGGAAGATTCTTTCCGACCTCGCGATTACAGATGAGACCGCTTTCAAGGCGATTGTCGATCAGGTGAAAGACGCGCTCGAGAGGAAGAAGAAGGCGGCGTGAATCGTGATCGTTAAATCGTGAATCGGATTGCCGATTTAACGGTATGACGGTTTAACGTTCCACATGAGCCACCCGCTGGACGAACTCCGCGCCGCCGCGCTCTCGGAAATCGCCGCTGTTTCTGACGAGCAGGCGCTTGATGCCGTACGCGTCCGTTATCTCGGACGCAGCGGGAGCATTTCGGCATGGAGCGAGCAGATGAAAGCGCTCTCTAAAGAAGAGCGTCCGGTTGTCGGAAAGCTGCTCAATGAAGTCCGCACTGCGGTCACGGCCGCGATTGCACAAACCGGGGAAAAATTGCGGGCCGCGCAAGAGACCGAGGCGCTTGCCGGAATCGATGTCTCGCTTCCCGGCACGCCTGGCAAAAATGGGGTCCTTCATCCGCTCACCCAAATGCTGGACCGCGCCATCGCCATCTTTCGCCGAATGGGATTCGCGCTCGCGGATGGGCCGGATGTGGAGGACGAATGGCATTGCTTCGACGCCCTGAATACGGCGCCCGATCATCCCGCCCGGAATGAGCAGGATACTTTTTATTTGCCCGATGGACGGTTGCTTCGGACGCACACCTCGACCGTGCAAATTCGCGCGATGGAAACGGCCCCGCCGCCGATTCGCGTGATCGCGCCCGGAGCCGCCTTTCGCCGCGACGAAGTAGATGCGACGCACAGCGCCCAGTTTCATCAGATCGAGGGACTTTATGTCGACGAGCGGGTGAGCGTTGCCGATCTCAAAGGCACGCTCGAATACTTCCTGCGCGAGCTTTTCGGACCGGATACTGCGGTGCGTTTTCGTCCGCACTATTTTCCTTTCACCGAGCCGAGCTTCGAGATTGACGTGAAATCGAAGGCGCTCAAGAGCGGGGAGAAATGGATCGAGGTCTGCGGTTGCGGAATGGTGCATCCAGCGGTCTTCGAGGAGATCAATCGCGCGCGTCGCGATGCGGCTTACGATCCGGAGAAATGGACGGGGTTTGCCTTCGGCCTCGGGATGGATCGGCTCGCGATGATCCTTTTCGATATTCCGGACATCCGGCTTTTTGGGCAGAACGATCTGCGCTTCCTCGGGCAATTCGCATGAAGAAGATGCGACTCCAAATTTGTCATCCTGAGCCGGCGAAGCACGGCGAAGGACCTCTCAGTCGCAGTTTTGATCGTCGAGCTGGCAGCGCGGGTCTATCAGCGCTTGTGGGATCCCTCTCCGTCCTGCGGCGGATCGGGATGACAGGGGGTGCGCGATGAAATTTTCGCTCAACTGGTTGCGCGAATTCGTCGAATTGCCTGACAACGTCGAGCAGTTGACAGAATTGCTCACACTCGCTGGCGTCGAGGTTGAAGGGATCGAACGCCGCGGTGCGAATTTCGACCACGTTGTCGTGGCGGAGATCACTGCTTCCTCGCCTCATCCAAACGCCGATCGGCTCAGCGTCTGCCAGGTCGATGACGGGAGCGGACAAGCCCGCCAGATCGTTTGCGGAGCAAAGAACTACAAAGTCGGCGATAAGGTCCCACTCGCGCTTGCCGGAGCGATCTTGCCTAACGATTTCAAAATCAAAGCGAGCAAACTGCGCGGCGTGGAATCGCAGGGCATGCTTTGCAGCGCGAAAGAGCTCGGGATCGCGGAGGACGCCGCCGGCTTGCTCATCCTTTCGCCGGAGGCGAAAGTTGGCGCTCCGATCGGAGATCTTTTCCCTAACGACACCGTTCTCGACGTCGAAATTACGCCGAACCGCCCCGACTTGCTCGGCCATTACGGACTGGCGCGGGAAATCGCCGCGCTGACAAAAAAGCCGCTGGCGCCGCTGAAAATCGCTGAACCGCCAGCCGTGACCGGAGCGACGGTGCAAATCGACGCTCCTCACGAGTGTCCATTCTATTCCGCGCGCCGAATTGAGAACGTCACCGTCGGCCCGAGCCCCGATTGGCTGCGGACGAAACTGGAGGCCGTTGGGCTGCGCTCGATCAACAATATTGTCGATATCACCAACTTGGTCATGCTCGAGCTCGGCCAACCGTTGCATGCCTTTGACGCCGCCAGGTTGCATGGCGGAATCACAGTCCGGCTGGCTCGGTCTAACGAAAAATTCCTCGCGCTCGACGGTCGCACCTACGATCTCGCTCCGGGGAATCTTCTCATCGCCGATCTGGAGCGCGCCGTGGCCATTGGCGGTGTCATGGGCGGCGAGGATTCCGGCGTAACCAATGCGACCCGCCACCTGGTCCTGGAGAGCGCATATTTTCTGCCCTCCAGCGTTCGCCGTACGGCGCGGGAATTGAATCTTCCGAGCGACGCCAGCTATCGTTTCGAGCGCGGGGTTGATCCTGGAATGGTGCTGCGGGCCTCGGAACGCGCCGCCCGGTTAATTCGCGACATCGCGGGCGGACAGCCCGCTATCGAGACAATTACAGCCGGAACGCTACCCGCATTCCCGCCCGGCTTCGCTTTCCGTTACGCGCGCTGCAATGAGCTCCTCGGCGCCTCTGTCGCGCCCCAGGAGGCGGATCGGATTCTCGAAAGTTTCGGACTGCACAAGCTGGGTGCGACCGACGAGCAATCAAGCTGGCGCATCCCCAGTTATCGTTCCGATCTTCGCCGCGAAGTTGACCTGATCGAAGAGATCGCGCGCGTCTTTGGAATCAACCGCATCGTCGGCCTCGATCGCAGCCGTTTCACGCCCGTGTCGATCGCGGACCGCCGTTATGATTTTGAAATGCAATTGCGGCAACGTCTGATCGCCCTCGGTTTTACCGAAGTGCGCACCTCCGCGCTTGTCGGCCGGGCAACATTAGGTTCGGGCTTTGTCGAAGAAGCGGTCGAGTTGCGCAACCCGCTGAGTGAAGATCATGTCGCGTTGCGACCTAGTTTGATTCCCGGCTTGATGACGGTGCTGGAACGAAACATCCGGGCGGGTGCAAAAAGCGTGCGTCTTTTCGAGACAGGACGGGTTTTTCAGCCGCCTAATGGCGTGGAAATTCGTCGACTTGGTTTCCTCCTCTGCGGCGACCTGGACGGTCAGATGCAATGGCGCGGCAACCGGTCTCGGCAGCTCGATCTCCATGATCTCAAAGGGGCGCTCACGACGACCGGTTTGGGAGAAGTGGTTTTGCGTCGCCTCGAGCATGCCGGGTTCGCATTGGCCACAGAAGTTTTTCTTGATGGCGATCGGCGCGGCCTGGCCGGGCGATTGGTTTCCGCACAAGCCGTCGCCAGCGCACCCGTCTTCGTGGCGGAAATTGATTTGCCTAACGATTTCGCCGCGCAGGGTGCCGGGCGGAAGTTTCGTGAATTACAGCGTTTCCCTTCGGTCAGCCGCGACATTGCCTTGATCGCGCCGGAGCGACTGAGTCACGAGGAAATTCTTGCCGCGATCAAGAGCACTCGGGAACCGCTTCTGCACGGAATCGAGCTCTTCGATCTCTTCAGCGGAAAGGGGGCGGAGAATATCGGCGTGGGACGAAAATCACTTGCGTATTCATTGACATATCTCGACAAAAACCGGACACTGACTTCCGACGAAGTAAGTGCGGCCCACGACCGGATTCGCGAGCGCTTGAAAACCGAGTTGGGCGTGGAACTGCGCGAGTAGTTCTTTGAGAGATCGAGAGTTGTTGCTTGAGAGTTGAAGGTTCAAAGACCTTTTCGTGTCTACTTTCAGCTCTCTATCGACAACTTTCGAAAAATTTACCCTGCGGTGTTCGAGATTACAGGTGTGATTCCCGGACCGATGTTGTTATCAAAGGGGGCTAGGTTGTCAGGGGAAGATGGCAGGCCTTAATTGGAAGTCAGACGCTCCGGCGGCGGTCACCCGCCCGTTACCATAAGGGAACGGGATATCCACCCAAACGGCACCAGTGGGGTAATACTTTGCGGCGCCCGGATCGGTGATGATCCGGGCGCTTTTTTTGACGCGCGGGCGCTTGGCGGCTACATCGAAGCGATGCCGCACCCCACTTCGCGTTCGCTCAAGGCGCTTCTCGCGCTGGAAGACGGCCGGATTTTTCCGGGTGAATCATTCGGGGCCACCGGCGCCGCGGTGGGCGAGGTCTGTTTCAACACCTCAATGACCGGTTACCAGGAGGTGCTGACCGACCCGTCGTATCGCGGACAAATCGTGGCGATGACATATCCCTTGATTGGCAACTACGGCACGAACGCCGCTGACGCCGAGAGCCGTTCGCCGCACGTCCGCGGCTTTGTCATCGAGGAATTGAGCGAGATTGCGAGCAACTGGCGCTCGGAGATTTCGCTCGACGAATATTTGCGCCATTGGAAAATCCCCGGCCTCCAAGGCGTCGACACGCGCGCCCTGACCCGACACCTGCGCACGCGCGGTGCAATGAAAGCTTGTTTGACGACCGAGGAAATGACCGGGGATGAGGCAGTCCGACGCGCGATCGAAGGCGAGGGGGTAATCGGGATGGATTACGTCCGCGAAGTCACCGCGCCGGCCGCCTACCAATGGGATCCCGATGACCAAAAAAGCGCTGCCTGGGCGATCACAAACAGCAAGAGCAACCCTCTCCCGCCAATTCAGCATCGGATCGTGGCCTACGACTATGGGATCAAGGAAAACATCCTGCGCCGGCTGCGTCAGAATGGGTTTGGGGTAACGGTGGTTCCCGCAACGACGACGGCGGAAGAAGTGCTCGCGCTCAAACCCGAGGGTGTTTTTCTTTCCAACGGCCCCGGTGATCCATCCGTCCTCGATTATGCGCATCAGGCGGTGCGTGATCTAATGGGCCGGACACCGATTTTTGGCATCTGCCTCGGTCATCAGGTGCTCGGATACGCCTTCGGCGGCCGCACTTTCAAACTTAAGTTTGGACATCGCGGCGGAAATCAACCGGTCAAAGATCTGACGACGGGCAAAATCGCGATCACCTCGCAGAATCACGGTTTTGCGGTCGATCCCGCTTCGCTCCCGTCGGAAGTGGAAGTGACCCATCTCAATTTGAACGATGGCACAGTCGAGGGGATGCGGCACCGCGAGTTGCCTGTCTTTAGCGTGCAATACCATCCCGAAGCCGCTCCCGGCCCGCATGACGCCGGTTACTTCTTCGAGCAATTTGCGCGGCTCATTGAGCAGGATCGGTAAGGCGACATCGCTGGTGAAGGCGAGACTAACGAATTGACCGTAGCGCAGTTCGGGCGGACGTTTCCCTCATGTATTCAACCACCGAGAGAGTTCCAAAGTTTATGAAAGTGGCGGTTGCGCTGGTTTTCACCGCCGCGCTCGCAACTGCTCCGCTGGCCCTGGCGGCGGAGCCGGAGAAGACCGACGCGGCGACGCAAGAAGTGACTGGCGAGATCGTCGACATGATGTGCTATGTCGACCACAACGCGATGGGTGAGAAACACGCCAGTTGTGGTGACAAGTGCATCAAGGGCGGCGGGCCGGTTGGCATTGTGAGCGACGGAAAAGCATATCTTGTGGTCGGCGCGCACAAGCCGATGAACGACGAGCTCGCCCCGCTCGCCGGCAAAACCGTGACCCTAAAAGGCAAGATGGCGAGCAACGGCGGCGTCTCGATGCTGGAGAACGCCGAGATCGTCAAGAAATAGTTCGTTAGGCTAACAAGGCGCGCGCGTTGGGTTCGCCCGGAGCGCGCGCTTTTTTTGGCCAACGAACCCGCTCCCCGCGCTTGGACGGCTCGGGATGACACTGCGGCGAAGCGCAGGACGGGGATTGCGCCCGGGTTCCTACTTCGCTGTCACCGGCACGGGAATGACGAATTTGCCATCCTTTTCAGCAACAAAGCTCGAGCTTGTGCTCGATGAAGCATTATCGCCGTTCTTCGTCTCGACGGTAATTTTGAGCTTCTTCGTCGGCTTAAGCGGCAGGCGTGTTTTCATTCCGCCGGGTCCGTCCTGCACGCCTTCGGCTTCCTTCGATTCCTCTGGGGTGAGATCGATCAATTCGATTTTCGAAATCTTCTCGCCGGCGCCGTTGGACATCATCATTTTGTAAAATCCGAGCGCCATCGGGTTCGCATTTTCGGTATAGAGAAAAGCATAAAGCGTCGCGCTGTCCTTGGCCTCGTAGGCGGCTTTGTATTTGGCGGTGAATTCTTTCTCCTGTTCCGGGGTGCCGGCACGGAGTGCGGTCGCGGCCAGGCAGAGGCTGGCAGCGAGGGTCGGGATAAGCAGCTTTGTTTTCATGCCTAGCGTTAGGCCTGGCGGGCAGCCGAGGGCAAGCTAATTTCCGTCGTTTTGGTGGCGCCACCCCTTTTTGCAAAACCCGAATAAGAATTGATTGCGATGCACTTCCCACCCCTATTTCCGCGGCTTTCTCTTCTCAATAACAACCCGCACTCACTTATGAAATTCTGTCCCCGGACTTTTCTTGCGTCCGCGCTCCTCCTCGGCACTGCTCTGACCTGCCCGGCCCAGACGACTGGATTTGACAACCTGGTCGCGAGATTCACCGTGGCCGCGAGCCGCTTTGTGGCCGATCCGGCGCGGCACCGCATCTACGCGAGCGTGCCGGCCGATAACGCGGTGATGGTGATCGAGACCGACCCCATAAGGCTATCGGAGACAATTCCGATCGGATTGACACCAGCCGGCATGGCGATGTCGCCCGATGGGTTGTCCCTCTACGTGGCCTTGAGTGGGACAACGCGAATCGGGGTGATCGATCTGACGACGCTGACCGCATTGCAGCCGTTATTCGTGGACATTAAGCCATGGCAAGTGGCGGCCGGTCTCTCTAACCGGCTTTATATCACCCCAGTCGATGAGGTGGATGGACTGCTGCAGGTGGATGCGCTGACTGGGGATACCCAGGCTTCCCTGGATGCACATCCGTCCAACGAGGGGCTGCTGCAAATCAGCCCTGATTACAAGACGCTCTACTTCGGTAACACCCAGCTGGATCCTTCGACGTTGAGAAGATATGACGTTTCCACGGCGACCCCCGTTTTGGTCGAGACATCTGCCCCGTCGACGACGGGCGATGGCGGCGTCGATCTGAAGTTGAGCCACGATGGGGCGCGGCTTTGCTACCCAAACCTCAACGGCAATGAGGTGAACCCGCCCGAACGCCTGCGCCCGGAGGGCCCTGCCCACGACGCGCCCTTCACTCCGTTGACCGATGTCATTGATCCCATGGATTTTACCGTTCGAATAGGGAGCTTCAATATAGGCCCGTATCCTTCCGTTCTCACCTTTAGCCCGGACGACAAGATCGCGTACGAATATCGGGCCGGCGCGAGGCAGGTCTGTACTTTTCGACACGGCTACGTTCGCCCAGTTTTCGGCGCTGGCCGTGCCTGACGATTCGGTTTCGGATCTGATTACGGACGAGTCCGGGCGATCTCTTTTTGTCGCGGATGGGACAGCAATCGAAGTCTATGACCTCCAGGCCGACGTGACGACTTCGCTCTACGGCACGGCCTACCTCGAGCTACAACGTTTTCAGGTGCCGATCTACTTCGAGGCAACCTCTATTGATGTGACCGACTTGCCTGGCGGGCTCACCTTTGATGCGGCAACAAAAATTATCTCGGGCACTCCGACCGAGGATGGCACTTTCCCAGTCGTCATCACGGCTGGCGATGCAACTCGCACCGTGACGGTAAATCTCACTTTGGTGCTTTACCCCGGCGATGAGCGCGCCCTGAATATTTCAACGCGGGGCAAGGTGCAGCCGGAGTCGGAGGTCCTCATTGCTGGTTTCATCATCGCCGGCAACGATCCACAGGACATTATTGTGCGGGCAATCGGACCGAGCCTGGAGGTGGGCGGAGAGCCGTTCCCGGGACGGCTGGTTAACCCGACGCTGGAGCTCTACGATAGTAATGGCCTCACCTTCATCGCGTCGAATGATGATTGGCAATCCGACCCGCAGTCTACTGATCTGATCGCCTCGGGTCTTGCGCCGACGAATCCGCTGGAAGCGGCGCTATTCCGATCACTCGCGCCGGGTGAGTACACGGTAATCGTGAGGGGGGTCAACGACACCTCGGGCATTGCTCTTGCCGAAGTTTATGACCTCAGTGGTGGAACATCGCGTCTGGCGAACATTTCGACGCGGGGCGAGGTAGAGACAGGCGACGATGTGTTGATCGGCGGTGTAATTATCGGCGGCACCTTACCCGCGCGGATGGTGATTCGGGGAATCGGGCCGTCGATTCTTTCTCTCTTCACAGACACTTTGCCGGACCCTCGACTCGATCTTTACGATGGCGATGGAATGGTGATCTCCTCCAATGACAACTGGAGGGATACGCAGGAGGCGGAAATCATAGCCACCGGTCTCGCGCCGAGCAGCGATCTCGAGTCAGCCATCAGCATCGAGCTGTCGCCCGGGGCTTATACCGTAATTCTAAGCGGAGTGGGCGGCACGACCGGTGTCGGACTCGTAGAAGCCTACAATTTGCCGTAGCGGAGTTCTCGGCCGTCAATTCACAGCCGGCCTCCTCCAGCGGGGAAGCTGGAAAAGCAACCGGGACTGGGCCAAGAAAATTCAATTGCTCGCCGCGCACTTCGCGGGCTTAGTGAAGCGCTCGCGCTAACGCATGAACATTCACGAATATCAGGCGAAAGAATTGCTGCAAAAATTCGGTGCCCCGACACCGGCTGGCAGGGTCGCTTCCACGGCGGAAGAAGCGGAACAGATCGCGCGCGACCTCGGCACGAACGATTTGGTCGTCAAGGCTCAGGTCCATGCTGGCGGGCGCGGGAAAGGGACCTTCGCCAATGGATTTAAAGGCGGTGTGCATCTGGTGAAATCGCCTGCTGAGGCGCGAGAAGTCGCCGGCAAGATGCTCGGCCAAACGCTCGTCACTCATCAGACAGGCGCGGCCGGGCGCGTCGTCAGCAAGGTGCTGGTCGCCGCCTCCGTGGATATCGAGCGGGAGATTTATTTTGCCGTGTTGCTCGATCGCGCGACTGCGGCCCCCTTGATTGTCGCGAGCACGGAAGGCGGCGTGGAAATCGAAACCGTGGCCGAAAAATCGCCGGAGAAAATCATCCGCGAACCGATTGATCCGCTGGCTGGCCTGCAACCTTTTCAGACCCGTAAGCTGGCGAAGCAGCTCGGCTTCAGATCGGATCAAATCAAACCCGCCTCAAAGCTGTTCAGTGCTCTCTATCGCACCTTTATCGAATCCGACTGCTCGATGGTGGAAGTGAACCCGCTCGTTGTCACGACGAAAGGGGAAGTGCTTGCGCTCGACGCGAAATTCAACTTCGACGACAACGCGCTCTACCGACACCCCGAGATCGCCGCGATGCGCGACACGGCGGAGGAAGATCCCCGCGAAGTCGAGGCCTCCAGGCATGGGCTTAACTATATTGGCCTCGACGGTAACATCGCCTGCCTTGTCAATGGCGCCGGCCTCGCGATGGCGACGATGGACATTATCAAGTTTTACGGCGGCAGCCCGGCGAATTTCCTCGATGTCGGCGGCGGCGCGACCGAGGAGCAGGTGACGGAAGCGTTCAAGCTCCTTGTTTCCGACGAGAACGTGAAGGCGATTCTGGTCAACATCTTCGGCGGGATCATGAAATGCGACGTCATCGCGCAGGGAATCATCAACGCGGTCAAGGCCGTCAAGTTGCCGGTGCCGTTGGTTGTCCGGTTGGAAGGGACCAACGTGGATGCGGGGAAGAAAATCATCGCCGACTCGGGATTGGCCGTCATCTCGGCCGACGACCTGGGCGACGCGGCGCAGAAAGCGGTGAAAGCTGCCGAGACAAAATGAAAGTAAACGCCATCGCATTTGTTGGAATTCCCGTCACTGACATGAAACGCGCCCGGGTATTTTATGAAGGGGTGCTTGGATTGCAGCCCGATCCGGAGATGACCGGCGAGATGTGGACGGAGTACCCGCTGGCTACGGGAACGCTGGCAATTGGGTGCGTCGGGGATCAATGGAGGCCGTCGGATCAGGGGACGAGCGCGGCCCTTGAGGTTGAGAATCTGGAAGACGCAATCGCGCGTTTAGAAGAGCGGAAGGTTCCGTTTCAGACCGTCGATTCGCCGGTCTGCCGAATGGCCGTGATTCAGGATCCGGATGGAAACAAGCTTATCATTCACAAGCTAAAATAGGACTAACGAAAATGATTAATGAAGTTGCATTTGTGGCCATCGCCGTTTCGGACGCGGAAAAAGCGCGAAAATTCTATCAAGAGACGCTCGAGTTGAAGCCGGGCATGACCGGAATGGGCGGCGCCTGGGTGGAATACGAACTCGGCGGGACAACAATCGGGGTGGGTTGTCATCCGGATTGGAAACCCTCGCGCGACGGCACATCGGTCGCCTTCGAAGTGGAGGACATCGACGCCACGATCGCGCGGCTTAAAGAGCGTGGCGTGACTTTCGAAATGGAAAAAATCGAGACCCCGGTCTGTTGGATGGCGCAATTCCGCGATCCGGATGGGAACAAGCTGCTCGTGCATAAACGTAAAAGCGCCTAACGAAATGATGAATCAGGCCGTAACGAAATGATGAATCAGGAACGCAGGAAAACAGGAAAGGGAAACGGATCCCGGACTTATTCTGGTTTCCTGGCATCCAGATTTTTTCCTGCGTTCCTGCGTTCCTGATTCAAAAATCTATTATGTCCGTCCTCGTCGACAAAAACACCCGCCTTTGTGTGCAGGGCATTACCGGCAGCGTCGGTGGATTTCATGCGAAGCAGTGCATGGAATACGGCACAAAAGTGGTCGCTGGTGTTACGCCGGGGAAGGGCGGTCAAAAGTTTGAAGGCAAAGTCCCAGTTTTCGATACCGTCTGGGAAGCACGCCAGGAAACCGGCTGCAACGCCTCGGTCATCTTCGTCCCCGCCGCCGGTGCAGCGGATGGAATATTGGAAGCGGTCGATGCCGGGGTCGAGCTGGTCATTTGCATCACCGAAGGCATCCCGGTGGTCGACATGATGCGGGTCAAAGCGCAAATGGCCGGCAAGAAATCGCGTCTCATCGGGCCGAACTGTCCAGGAATCATCACGCCGGGTGAATGCAAGATCGGCATTATGCCGGGATACATTCACAAGGCGGGCGGCGTTGGCGTGATCTCCCGCAGCGGGACGCTGACTTACGAGGCAGTCTGGCAGTTGACCTCGCGCGGCTTCGGGCAATCGACTTGCATCGGCATCGGTGGCGACCCTATCAATGGCATGTCGCATCTCGATGCGGTAAAGCTTTTCAATGATGACCCAAAGACCGACGCGCTGATATTAATCGGTGAAATCGGTGGCTCCGCGGAAGAGGAAGCCGCGGTCTGGATCAAGGAGAATTGCCGGAAACCGGTGGCCGCGTTCATCGCCGGAGCGACCGCTCCTCCGGGTCGACGAATGGGGCACGCCGGAGCGATTGTCTCCGGCGGAAAAGGAACCGCGGCGGGCAAGATCGAAGCGCTCAAAGCCGCGGGCATTGCAGTCGCGGATACCCCGGCAAAGATGGCAGATACATTGATTTCTGTGATGAAAGGGAGGAAGTAAGCCGATGCCGGTCACAGCAAAGGGTCTGGAAGGAATCGTCGCGAACAGCACGCGTTTGAGTGATGTGATCGGCGATAAAGGGCAGCTGATCTATTCCGGCTACGACATCAATGAGCTGGCCGGCAAGGTGAGTTTCAAGGAAGTCGTTTACCTCCTCTGGAAGGGGAAGCTACCGAATCGACAGGAAATCGAACGATTCATGGAGCAACTGCGCGCTGAGCGGGAGCTGCCCGGCGGGGTCATCGACTTTATTAAGAACGCACCCAAAACCGCCGGCCCGATGGACGTGATGCGCACCGCCGTTTCCATGCTCGGGCTTTATGACCCGGAGATGGAGAAGGAGGCGACGCGCGAAATCAACGAACGCCGTGCCCGTAGCATTACGGCCAAGATCGGCGTGATCGCCGCCTATTTTCATCGGGCACGGAGCGGCAAATCACTTCCGCCGGTTCGCTACGACCTCACCGAAGCGGAGCATTTCCTTTACCTGATCAACGGCGAGCCACAGTCGCAGGAGGCCTCCGACACCCTCGATGTCGCCTTCGTCCTGCACGCCGATCACGGGACGAACGCGTCGACCTTCAGCGCCCGCGTCACGATTTCCACCTTGAGCGATTTCTACTCTGCCATCACTTCAGCCATCGGCACTTTGAAAGGTCCCCTCCACGGTGGGGCGAATGAGGGCGTCATCCAGATGCTGGAGGAAATCGGGAGCGAAGCCAAAGTCGACGCCTACATCGAAAAAAAGCTGGCCAACAAAGAGAAAATCATGGGTATCGGCCACCGGGTCTATAAGACGCTCGACCCGCGGGCGCCTCACCTGCAGCGGATGGCGGTGAAACTGAGCGAGAAACTCGGCGACCCGAAGTGGATCAACATGTCGGAGCGAATCGCGCATTTGATGAAGGAAAAGAAGGACCTGAACGCGAACGTCGATTTCTATTCCGCGACGGTTTATTATTCGTTGGGTATTCCGACTGATTTGTTTACTCCCGTCTTCGCCATTGCGCGCTGCGCCGGTTGGTGCGCACACGTCCTCGAGCAACTCGAGGACAACCGCCTCTATCGTCCGCTGAGCGAATACATCGGCGAGCCAGTTGGCAAAAAAGTCATTCCAATCGACGAGCGGGAATAGTTGTTAGCCGGAAGGCGTCGACCCTGGCCGGTCGACGGACGACGCGACGGAAAGGGGTCAGGGTTATCGCCCCGGGCTACGACCGGGGCCGACAATTTGCCGCTGTCGTCGGCGACACCGTCCTCTCGTGCTCGTGCTCTCATGCTCATGCTCACTCATGCTCATGCTCATGCTCGATGCTCAGCGTCAGATGCTCATGCTCTCAATCGCGCCCCGTTGAACCCGATCATAAGCAAAGCGATCTGCACAAATTCTGACCTGCCGATCAAAGAGCCGATAAAATTGCGGCTCTACGCTTCACCGCGTATCTGTTGCTTCCAATGAGCGCCGGGGCAAAACCTTGGGGACGCGAAACCCTCGCTTTACTGCGCCCAGGGCCGTTCCGCCGTTATATCATCGGCACTTCGATCTCCGACACCGGGACCTGGATGCAGATCATGGCGCAAGGGTGGGTGATGAGCACGCTGACGGACAAGGCGATCATGCTCGGGATGGTCAATTTCGCCGCCGGTTTGCCCATGATTTTCCTCACCATGTTTGGCGGTTCGTTGGCCGATCGCTTCGACAAGCGCCGGATTCTAATCTGGACTCAGGTGGTGCAGATCGCGCTCGCGCTCGTCGTTGGCGTTCTTATTTTTTCCGGGCGCATCCAGATCTGGCACATCATCGCCGTCGCGGGATTGTTAGGAATCGCCTTCGCTTTCGAGCATCCAGCCCTCTCGGCTCTCGTTCCGGAGTTGGTCACGCACGAGGAAATCGCGAGCGCGGTTGCCCTGGATCGAGCGGTTTTTCATTGCGCACGGCTGGTCGGTCCGTCCGTCGGGGGGATCATTGTTGGTCTCTGGGGTGCTGCGACCGCATTTTTTACCAATGCCGTTTCTTTCTTCGCCTTCATCGTCGCACTCGTCTCGCTCCCGCCGCGGCCGGTTGGGAGCCAGGAGGAAGAGCAACAGCGCGCGAGCGGGATTAAGGATGGTTTTCGCTATGTCCGCGCTGATAAACCGAGTCTCGCGATGGTTGGGATGATCGCCTCGATGACAATTTTTATTTTTCCGACAGTCTCGGTGATGATGCCACTCTATGTGCGTGACGTGTTGCATTTCGGACCCGATCGCCTCGGATATTTGATGGCGGCGTCGGGCATCGGCTCGGTCTTTGGCGCCATCACTCTGGTTTCGATTGCGCGTTCGCGGCGACTCGGCTGGATGATGGCGAGTGCTTTGGCGGTGATGTTTGCCGTTCTCGCTCTCAGCCGGGTAAACGCTTTCAATCTCGCGGCCGGGTCGCTTGTCGTCATCTCGTTTGGTTTATCCCTTATTTTCGGCCTCTCGAACACAATCGTGCTGGAGCGGGCGCCGTCCCATCTCCGTGGTCGGGTCTCGGCCGTCATGGGGCTGAGTTTCTTTGGCTTGATGCCTATCGCTGGCCTTGGGGTCACCAGCCTGGCGGACGCGATCGGGATGCGCACGGCGCTGGCCATCTCTGCGGTTGGCTACGGCGCCGCGGCACTTCTTATTCTCTGCCGGATAGGCGTGCGTTTGAATGAATCACCCGCGACGATGAGCAATTCCCCAACGTCGGAAGTAGCGGCCGCTGTCTAGGCGTCGTCAGTCGAAAGCGAATGCTCTCCTTTTCCACCTGTTGGAATTCAAACCGCCACACTGCGGGGGACGAGATGCTGCAAGAGATTAAGAACAAACTGGGTTTCGATTTGATCGAGCTCGGACACGGTATCCGCATTTCTCTGATGTCTGGTGTGCAAAAACTGTTTGACGCTGGCAAGGTGCGCTTCAGCAGTTTGCACAATTTCTGTCCGTTGCCAGTGGAGGTGATGAGCGCGTCGCCCGATTGCTATACCTTCTCGAGCAATTCCGGACATGAACGCCAGCGCGCCGTGCAGCAAACGCTGCAGACGATCGATTTCGCCGCCCGGCTCGGTGCGCCCTTTGTCGTGCTCCATCTCGGCCGCGTCCCGATCACACCGGTGACAGAACCTCTCATTGCGCTGGCAAAGGCCGGTGAGATGTATTCCCGCGAATATGTGCGACGGAAGGTGGACGCGGTGACCAGACGCGAGCGGGCGGCACCTGCCTGCCTTGAAAACGTGAAGGAATGCCTCAAACCGATCATCGATCATGCGCTCGCGAAAAAAGTTCGGCTCGGCATAGAAGGGCGGCGCGGCTACGAAGAAATTCCGAGCGAACGCGAAATTCCGACCCTGCTCGACGAGCTCGATTCGGCGCAAGTCGGCTACTGGCACGACATTGGTCACACCCAGATCAAGGAAAACCTCGGCTTCCTCAATCACGTAGATTGGCTGCGTGCAATCGGACCGCGCACGCTGGGCTGTCACGTCCAGGATTGCATCTGGCCGGCGCAGGATCATCAGCCGCCCTTTGCGGGCGACGTCGATCTGGAGAAACTGGTTCCGCTCCTTCCACCGGCCTGCTTATTTGTCTGGGAAATGAGCCCGCGTAAAACGGTGGAGGAAATCCGTCGCTCCGTCAGTGCCTGGAAAGTGCGCTTCGGCGAATGAAAAAAATCCTCGTCGCCCTCCTCCAGATCGCGGTCACGGTCGCGGTGCTTTTTTGGGTCTTTCACGATCCGCAGAAGCGCGCACAGATGGCGGTCGCGCTCCGGATGGCCGATTACCGGTGGATCTTCGCCGCACTCGTTTGTTATATTATGGTTGAATTGGCGGCTGGCGTTCGCTGGTGGATCCTGCTCAAGGTCCAGCAAATTCACCTCAGCATTTCGCGCGTTGCGGGTTTGTTCCTGATCGGAATGTTTTACAACCAGTTCCTGCCCGGCGGCACAGGCGGCGACATCATGAAAAGTTATCTCCTGCTCAAGGAGACACCGGGCAAGGCGACCGGCGCGCTTCTCGCCGTCGTCTTCGATCGGATGGTCGGCCTGGTCGCGCTCATTACCCTCACGGGCGTGCTGATCGCACTCCGCTACGACTGGCTGACGCAACTGCAGGAGACGAGGCATCTCGTCTGGCTACTGGTTGCGATTCTCAGCAGCGCCGTCCTGATGTTGGTCACTTCATTTGTCGTCAGCGGATTCCATCTGGCTCACAAGTTGCCGCAACGATTTCCTGGTCGCGAAAAATTGATTGAACTCTCGGCCGCTTATCATCTTTACGCCCGGCACTGGCGTGCCACCCTGGCCGCCTTTGCCGCGTCGATTATCGCTCATCTCGCGACCTTTGGGACCTTTCTTTGTGTGGCCTATGCTTTTCGCGCGCGTGTCGCGGTGCTCGATTTTTTCGCCATCATGCCAATCGAGCGCACCATTTCCTCGTTGCCGATTAGTTTCGCCGGCGTCGGTCTGCGCGAGAAAATCTTTCAAATCATGCTCCACGGGCTCTGCGGCGTGCCGGAAGCGGTCGCGGTGTTAATCGGCTCGATGAGCTTTCTCGTCATGCTCGCCTCCAGCGCTCCGGGCGGGATCGTTTATTTTCTCTACAAGCCGAGCGGTCAGGCCGGGCATGTGAAGTTGAGCGAGATGCGTAAAGAAGTGGCGACGTTGGAGCATGAAATCACGGAAAGCGAGTAAGGCGCGCATAAGTCCCCCGGGATCTATGCGCCCTCCAGGACCAATTGGGCGCTGGCGCCCCTTTGTCGCCGCCACCTTCGCCATGACGGTCGACGGCAAAATCACCACGCGCACTTTTTCCCCAGTCGATTTCACTTCGCGCGAGGACAAACTTCATCTCTTGCGTCAGCGGGCTTTAGGCGACGCCGTCCTCATCGGACGCAGCACCCTTGTGCACGACAATGTTCGCCTCGGTCTGCCCGACCCCGCAATGCGGGCCGAGCGCGAGGCGCGCGGACAGGCGCCGTGGCCGATTCGCGTCATCGTCTCGAACGAAGGCCGGATCGATCCAGCTCTGAAAATCTTCCAGACCGATTTCTCGCGCATCGTCATTTTCTCCACCACCCGGATGCCGCGGAAATATCAGGTCGCGCTCCGTGAAAAAGCCACCCTGCGGCTGAGCGCCGCCCGCAGCGTCGATCTCCGTCGCATGTTGCGAGTCCTGCGGAGCGAATACAACGTGCGCCGGGTCGCTTGCGAAGGCGGCGCGGAGTTGTTCCGTGGACTACTCGAGCTGCAGCTGGTCGACCGCCTCAATCTCACAATCGCGCCCTACGCCTTCGGGGGAAGAGGCGCGCCGACCTTGACCGGCCGCGGCACCGACTTCCTCCGCCATGGCAGCGTCCGCTGTTTGTTAGTTCAAATGCGGGTAGTTGGCGAAGAGTGTTTCGCCGAATACCGGCTCAAATATTAGTCGCCCCCGCGGGACGGGGTCGCCGCACCAGTTCGCCTCCGCAATTCGGACAAACGCTGGCCATCGCCGCGGTGCATTCGGGGCAAAAGGTGCATTCGTAGGCGCAGATATGGGCTTCGTCGGTCGCGGCGAGCGGTTTTTCGCATCTTTCGCATTTGTTACGAATTTCCAACGCCATACTCTCGTCCATTGATTGCGCCTCGGCTTTCGCAGCTTATCCTGTCGCTCGTTTTTCTACGCGATCCATGCAAACCGGCAACTCGATCATCATGCACGCTCCGCGCGAATTCATCTTCGAGACCGCCTCCGATCTCGCAGGATGGCCGCGCATTCTGCCGCATTACCGCTACATCCGTTTCCTCGACGAGCGTGCGGAGCGCAGCATTGTCGAAATGGCGGCGCTGCGCTCGGGCATTCCCATTTCCTGGACTTCCGAGTTTGTGGTCGATCGTGAACGGATGGAGCTCCGCTTTTTGCACCTCAAAGCGTTCACCCGCGGGATGAGAGTGATCTGGACGTTTAAGGAAACGCCAGCGGGTGTGCTCGTCGAGATCATCCATGTCCTGCGTTTCCGCGTCGCCGCGCTGGCACCGATCGCCGAACCCATCATCGGTGGTTTCTTCATTCATCATGTGGCCAACAGGACGCTGCAGGCCATGAAAACCCATGTCGAAAAAAGCGCGGCTCTGGCATCTCAGAGAGTCTGACCGCCGAATTCACCCGATGAGCCAATCCAAAAGACGCGCCGTTATCACCGGGCTTGGCCCGATCACTTCAGTCGGCATCGGACGGGAAGGTTTTTGGCAGGGTCTGCGCGCCGAAAAAAGTGGCGTCCGCCGGGTGGAAAGCTTCGACAGTTCGATCTTCAATGCGCATTGCGCGGCGGAAATTCCGGATTGGGCGCCAGAGGAATTCTTTCCGCCTCATCGCCTGAAGCGTCTCGACCGTTATGCACAGTTTGCCGTCGGCTCAGCCATGCTCGCGCTCACCGACGCGAACCTCGACTGGTCGCGCGAAGATCCGCAGCATCGCGTCGGTGTCAGCTTTGGCACTGCGCTAGGCGGAATCGCGAATGCTGAATCCGAGCATGCGCATTTCTTAAAAAAAGGCAGTCGAGGGGTGAACCAGACACTCGCACTCCAGGTCTTCGGCGGCTCCGCCCACACCAACATCGCGATCGAGTTTGGTTTCCGCGGTGCGGGAACGACGAACTCGAACAGTTGCGCCAGCGGCACGATCGCGGTTGGCGAGGCGCTCCGTTACATCCGAGACGATTTTGCCGACGTCATCGTCGCCGGTGGCGCGGAATCGCCGCTCAGCCAGCTCACCTTCGGCGCATTTGCATTCATCAAGACGATGAGCCAATTCACGGACGATCCGGCGCGTGCCTGCCGGCCCTTTGATCGGTTGCGCGACGGTTTTGTCATGGGCGAAGGTGCGGCTTCGTTGATTATCGAGGAGCTGGAGCACGCCCGGGCGCGGGGGGCGCACATTTATGCTGAGGTGCTCGGTTACAGCTTAAATAACGACGCGTTTCATATGACCTCGCCTTTGCCCAGTGGGGAGTCGTGTATTCGCGCGATGCGGGAGGCGCTCGCCGACGCGCGGCTGGCGCCGGAGCAGATTGATTATGTCAATGCTCACGCCAGTTCCACCCAGCTCAATGACAGCACCGAGACGATGTCGATCAAGAAAGTCTTCGGCGCGCACGCCGCGCGTATTCCGGTCAGCGGGACAAAGCCTTACACCGGCCATCCATTAGGCGCGACGGGGGCGATCGAGGCCGTCCTCTGTGCGCTGGCACTCGATCGAAGCTGGGTTCCGCCGACGTTGAACTGGGAGAATCCCGATCCGGCCTGTGACCTCGACGTCGTCCCGCAACATGGTCGCGATGCGAACATCAATTGCGTCCTGAGCAACTCCTTCGGCTTCGGCGGGATCAACGCCTGTATCGTGCTCGGTCGTGTTCCGGCGAATGATTGACGTCGCTCCTGCGCACTCCTACCATTCGCGCGTGCAAGTCGAGTTGGAGCAACTGCTCATTTTGCAGGATCGCGCGCAGAAAATTCGGCAAGTCGAAGCTGAGTTAAGGAGCCTGCCGCTGGAACGGAAGTCGCTCGATTCACAGGTAGCAGCAGCCTCTGCGAATCTGGAGGCGACGAAGGATCGTGCCCGTCACGTCGAGGTAGAGAAGAAAAAGTTGGAGCTCGATGTCGGCACGCGCAACGAGAGTATCGCGCGATTGAAAACCCAGCAGTATGAGACGCGCAAGAACGATGAGTTCTCGGCCATCGGTCGCGAGATCGAGCGTTATCAGAATGAAATCAACGCCCTTGAAGATCAGGAACTCGAGTTGATGGAGCAAGCCGATGTGCTCAAAGCGCAAATCATGATCGAAGAAAAGCAAACCGCCGCAGCGAAGGACTCGATCGCCAGGCAAGTGACCGATCTGGAGGCAAAACAGGGCACCCTGACTGGCCGGCTGGAGGAATTGAAAAGGGAGCGGGAGGAGATTGCGTCCCGGGTGGACGAAGATCTGCTCGACCGGTTCAACCGGCTTTTCATGAGCAAAGGAGACGCGGCGGTTGTTGCCCTGGAGCACGACGTCTGCACCGGCTGTCACATGAAAATAACGACCCAGACGGCCGTGCGCGTGAAAGGCGGAAGAGAGATCGTAAGTTGCGAGCAGTGCGGCCGGATTCTCTATTTCGCGGAGTAAAGGGCTGAATCAAGAATGCAGGGCGGGGGATGAATCAGGAACGCAGGAAAGGGAATGTTCGGTTTTCTTTTCCGAGACTCCTGATTAGTTGGCCCTCTGACTTTCTGGCTTCCAGATTCGTTCCTACATTTCTGGATCAGACGTTGAAGCGGAACTCGACTACGTCGCCATCCTTGACGACGTATTCCTTGCCTTCGACCCTCAGCTTGCCGGCTTCGCGTGCCTTGGCGAACGAGCCTAACGATACCAAATCGTCGAAGTGCACAGTCTCCGCCGCGATGAAGCCGCGCTCGAAATCGGAATGGATAACGCCCGCCGCAGCCGGTGCCTTGTCGCCTTCGTGGATCGTCCAGGCGCGCGTTTCCTTTTCCCCCGTCGTGAGATAGGTGCGTAACCCGAGGAGATGATAGACGGCGCGAATAAGCGCTCCGACTCCGCTTCCCTCGACCCCGAGATCGCGCAGATACTCCGCCGCTTCCGCTTCGGAGAGATCGACCAGTTCGCTCTCGATCTGGGCGCTGATGACGACCGCCTCAGTCGCGAAATGATTTCGTGCGTAGTCTTCGACCGCCCGCACGTGGCGGAGGGCAGCGTTTGTCTCTTCTTTCTGTGCGATCGCCGCGAGGTCCGCTTCGCCCACGTTGCAGGCAAAAAGTGTCGGCTTAAAAGTAAGCAGGAAAAAATCACGGGCCGTTATTTTTTCTTCGTCGGTCAGAGCGAGTGTGATCGCCGGTTTTCCGGAATCAAGATGCGGAAGCATTCGCTCGATCACAGCGTCCTCCGCTTTCGCAATCTTCGATCCGGCACGGATTTCCTTTTGCAAGCGGTCCCGCCGTTTCTGCAAGGAAGCGAGGTCGGCCAAAATCAGCTCCGTGTTGATGACTTCGATGTCGCGCACGGGATCGATCGTGCCGCTGACGTGGTGAATATCGCCATTCTCGAAACAACGCACGACCTGCACGATCGCGTTCACTTCCCGGATGTGGCTAAGAAATTGGTTGCCGAGCCCTTCGCCCGTGCTCGCGCCTTTCACGAGTCCCGCGATGTCGACGAACTCAATTGCGGTCGGAATGATTTTCTGTGAATGCGAAAGCGTTGAGAGCACCTCGAGGCGCGGGTCCGGCACCGTGACGACCCCGAGATTCGGATCGATCGTACAAAATGGATAATTCGCCGCCTGCGCTTTGCGGGTGCGCGTGACAGCGTTGAAAAGGGTGGATTTTCCGACGTTAGGCAAACCAACAATCCCGGCGCTTAACATAGGCGCGGAGGTTACCGCGGATGGCGCATTGCCGCAATCTGGACAGGATTTACGGGATTAAACAGGATTTCAGAATTTTCTTAATCCAGCCGTGACGGATGCGAAGCAACGGCCGGGCTTTCAAAATCCTGTCTCTTCCCGCTCCGAGAGGCGGGGAGAGAATCGGGCCGGCGGGATTCGAACCCGCGACCTCTTGAACCCCATTCAAGCGCACTACCAAGCTGTGCTACGGCCCGATGTGCCGGACTATTCGCCGCTGGCCTCAGCTTTGCCAAATAATTTTGGCGAGGGTCAAAGCCGCTCCCTGGTGCCGCGGCGACCGCCCCGGGCTCCATTGCGAACTATGCTATGGCCGGAGAGCGGAGCGGCGAACTATTCGCGGCTGCTTGCACTTGCGAAATTTTTTTCCGGCGCGACGGAAAAGGTCAGACGTAGCATTGCATGACCCGAATCGTGAATGAAAGACCGCCTTTGCCAGGCGCGACACCGCTTGAGCGTCTGGCCAAGCCCTTCCAGGAATTCGCCAAACTGGAAGCCTCCGGCGGGATTTTGCTCATCGCCTGCACGGCGGCCGCGCTCATTTGGGCCAATTCGCCGTGGTCAGCGAGCTACTTCGGTCTTTGGCATACGAAGCTGACTTTCGGTTTCGCCGGTCGGCAGCTCTCCGAGGAGTTGCACTTTTGGATCAACGACGGGTTGATGGCGATCTTCTTTCTCCTCGTCGGCCTCGAGATCAAGCGCGAGGCGCTCATCGGTGAGCTCGCTTCTCTGCAAAAGGCGGCATTGCCGCTTGTCGCTGCGCTTGGCGGCATGCTCGTGCCGGCTGGCTTCTATTTTCTTTTCAACCGCACCGGTCCGGGCGTGGCCGGTTGGGGCGTGCCGATGGCCACCGACATTGCGTTCGCTCTCGGTGTGCTGGCGCTCCTGGGCGATCGCGTCCCAACCTCGCTCAAGATTTTTCTCGCCGCGCTCGCCATCGCCGACGACATCGGCGCGGTTTTGGTGATCGCATTCTTTTATACCGCCGAAATTTCCTGGATCAGCCTTGCGGTTGCGGGCGCATTCTTCGTCGCCTTGATTGTGATGAATCGAATCGGGGCGCGCCACCCGCTCGTCTACGTCGTTCTTGGCTTCGGTCTCTGGCTGGCATTTCTGCAGTCGGGCATTCACGCTACCGTGGCCGGCGTGCTCCTCGCACTCACGATTCCGGCCCGACGGAGAATCAATGACGACGCGTTTCTCGCGCGCAGCGAAAAAATTCTCGACGAGTTCCGTCACGCCGGCGAGGCGGGCGACCCGATCGAGGCTGGCGCGACAAGAAGCACCGCGCTCAGTCTGCTTGCGCAAGACTGCCAGGATGCAGAATCGCCCATGCTTCGCTTTGAGCACGCCCTCGCCCCGTGGATCAAACACGTCATCATGCCAATCTTCGCGCTCGCCAATGCGGGCATCATTTTCGGTACTGGCGCCGCTTTCGCGGCACTAATGAGTCCGATCAGCGCTGGAATAATTTGCGGACTGGCGCTAGGCAAACCGATCGGCATTGTCGGCTTCTCGTGGCTTGCCATCAGGCTGCGGTTTGCCAGCCTCCCCGGGGGTGTCGTTTGGCGTCAGGTTATCGGAATAGGACTGCTGGCCGGAATCGGTTTTACCATGTCGCTTTTCATCGCCGATCTCGCCTTCGGCAGCGCGGGCGAACTCGAAACGGCCAAGGTAGGTATTCTGGCGGCAAGTATCGTAGCCGGAATTGCCGGAATGTTGGTTCTCGCTAAGAAAGGGCCGGGAGAGAATTTGTCTCGTTAGACGCCGAATACACGTCCCGCATTTTCCGCCTAATCGACGCTGGATGGTTGCGTCCAGGCGACGAGAAAAGCATCGATTAGCTGCGGTAGTTCGTCGCTGTAACCGCCTTCGAGAATCGCCCCCGCCGGGAGCGAGCTCTCCCGTAGCCATTGCCCGAAAAGCGCAAAATCGGCCGGCTCCAAACTCATCTGCGTGATTGGATCTTGGGCGTAGGCGTCGAAGCCGGCCGAGACGAGCAAGAGATCGGGCTTGAACTCGCGCAGTACCGCCAGGGCGCTGGCGACGGCAGCCCGGTGCTCGGCCCGCGGGGTAAGGGGGGCGACCGGGAAATTGTGGACATTGCCTAACGAACGGGAGCCGGTCCCCGGATAACCAGGAAATTGATGGACCGAGGCGAACGCGATCCGCGGGTTCCCGGCCACGATGGCTTCGGTGCCATTGCCATGATGGGCGTCGAAATCCCAGATGGCGACGCGCCCCACGCCGCGTGCCAGCGCGTCGAGGGCGGCCACGGCGATGTGATTGAAAAAGCAAAAACCCATCGCCTGGTCGCGGGTCGCGTGATGTCCCGGCGGACGCATCAGGCTGAAGGCGGGTGTTCCGCCCAATGACGCCCGGGAGACGGCACAAGCGGCTCCGGAAGCCCGCGCCGCGTGGGCAAAAATATTTTCATAGGCCGGGGTGTCGGCATCGAAATCGTGCGTTGCGTCGCGCACTCGCGCGATGTGCGCTTCGCTGTGGGCGCGGAGCAACGCTTCGTTCGTAGCCTCCTCGGGTTCTCGCCATTCCCAGTTCGCGTGTCTGGCGTGCAAGTGGGAGACGCTGCGAACGACTCGTGCCGGCCGCTCTGGATGCCCGGTAACGGAAAATTCCGCGGAGCGGGGATCGTGAAAGATGATCACCGCGGCTGCCGGACCAGATGTTGGTAATGATCCCAATACATTCCGACCAAAAAGAGCGCGAGAACGGCGATGCCGATGGCAAGTGGCAGGCCGCTCGGAGCCATCGTGGCGTGAAAGAGGACGATGTTAAAGATAATTGGGCAGAGGATGACCAGGCCAAGCACCGGGAGGAGGTTGAGAAGGAGAAGTAGTCCTCCGATGATTTGAAACAAAAACACCACCTTCATGTATCCAGTGGTCGAGACGGCGGAGAAGAACATTCCGGCGGGGCTGTCTGGCGCTGGCAGGGGGCCCATCGGGATGAAATGGAAGAAGCCATTGAAACCAAAAACGACGAAGACGAGACCCAGCAGAGTGCGTGCGATGATGGTGGCGATTTTCATGGACAAAAACTGACGGCTTTGCCCGAAAAGACAAAACGAAAAATAGTCAGCGGGGATCGGTGATGCGGCCGAGAAAGAGGCACGCTCCGTTTCTCATTCATCCTCGTGTTCCTGACCGGACGCGAATCGAGCGCGATGACGCAGAACCGTGCCTTCCTGCTGACGGTACTATTTCCCGATCAGGATAAAAACTCCCGCGATCAGGGCGAGGATCGGGAGCAGGATGCCAGGGCTCATGCCGGTTAATCCGATAATGCCGACTACGATCAGGTAAACCGCGAGCAGGAGCATTCCGATGTTTTTGGTGAAGTTCATGGGTGCATCGTGGGCACGGTTCCTTCGTTATGCACGCCGAATTTTGTGACTTGCCTTGCTTGCAGGTTGCGGCGCTACGCGATGCGATCCTGCGACTGGTCGGATGGTCGTTCCACCATCAGCCGGCCCGCCAGACAATGCTTTTCTCTTCGCCCAGAAGTAAATCTCATTAGGCACCGATCAGATTTTGCTGTGCACGACGCGGGCTCCCGACTAAATGTAAATTGAGGGAACGAGAATGGGAAGGATGATGGATCTCGTCATGTCAGTCGCGCTTCAGGTCTGCGTCGGTTGGAAAACGTGCTCGCCGTGGAGGGTGGCGGCTCCCGTTGGCGTGTTGTTTTCCGTCAGCCTTTTTGCAACCTCCGCGAGCGCTCAGATACCTCGTGGAGTCTTTTCGCTCGTTGCATCCGGACAGCCCGCTGCCCAGAGCGCGCTCAACAACCCGGATGTCGTTGGGATGTCGATCCGCCAAGATTGGGCTGATCTGGAGCCGAGCGAAGGAAGTTTCGACTGGTCGTTCCTTGATTCCGAGGTAGCCAGAGCCGCTGCGGCCGGAAAGGACGTGCTTTTGCGAATCAGAACGCAGGCCGGCAAACCCGAGTGGGTGACGACCGCTGTTCAACAGGCAGGTGGCCTCTTCTTCAATTTCGATGACGACGGGGTTCCAACGAGCATCCCCGTCTTTTGGGATCCGACCTTTCTGGCCAAGAAAAAAGCCATGATTTCCGCCTTGGGCGAACATTTCACGAACAACCCGACGGTAAAAATTGTCGCTGCGAGCTTTGCCAATGCCACCAGCGAAGACTGGAATGTGCCGCACACCGATGTCGAGGTCTTGAACTGGTTGGCCGTCGGTTACACGACGGAGAAGCTATTGGATGCCGGGAAGCAGATCATTGACACCACGATGTCGGCCTTTCCCAAACAGTATGTGGCACTCGCGATCGCCGGCAACGGTCGTAGCGGTTCCACCGGCAAGCTTGATCCGACCGGGACCTACGTGGCGGAAAACGCCATCGCCACAGCTCGCGCTTCCTGGCCCGGGCGCCTGATCGTTCAGATCAACAGTCTTTCAACTTTTAACCCCGCCGCTCCCGGTCCGGACGATTCTGCTTGGAATCTCCTTTGGAACAGCCAGCCCGACGTTGCGGCGCAGATGCTCTATCGGTGTTATGACGAACCTGACTATCGGGTTAACAACGGAGTGCCCGGTGATCCCGCAGATATCCTTACTTCCTCGGTCAAGGTGGCCCTCAGTTATGGCGTCAATTATGTCGAGATTTATGAAAAAGATGTCCTCAACCTGCCGGCAGTCATCACCTACGCGCGCAATGCACTCATACAGCCGAGCCTGCTCAACGTTTCCACCCGCCTAAAAGTAGGTCCCGGAGAGCATGTGGCGATCAGCGGCTTTATTGTCGGCGGGACGGGAATGAAGAAAGTGATGCTTCGCGCGATCGGACCGTCGCTCAGCCAGTTCGGCGTTACCGGCCCATTACCTGATCCGTTCCTCGAACTGCACGACCAAGCCGGCGTGATTGGGACCAACGATAATTGGCAAACAACGCAGCTCGGCGGGGTGATCACCGCCGATCAGCAGGCGGCGATTCTCGCATCAACAATATCCCCCGACGATCCCGCCGAAGCGGCGATTATTGCAAATCTGAATCCCGGACCGTACACGGCGATCGTCCGCGGGGCTAATAATGGAACCGGCACCGGTCTCGCGGAAATCTATGACCTCAGTCCGACCGCGCCTGCCTTGGTCGCAAATCTCAGCACCCGCGGTTATGTCGAGACCAAAGACAATGTGCTCATCGGCGGTTTTATCGTCGGAGGATCGAAATCGTTGACCGTCGTCGTCCGCGCGCTCGGGCCATCGCTTGCCCAGGCTGGAGTGACTGACGCCCTCTCCGATCCAGTCCTCGACCTGCGCGACGCTGACGGTTTGCTCCTTGCCTCGAATGACAATTGGGCCGACACCCAACGAGAAGCCATAGAGGAAAAGGGTCTGGCGCCGGGCGACCCGCGCGAGGCCGCCGTCGAGCAAACTCTCGTCCCCGGGAGCTATACGGCGATTGTATCCGGCAAAGACGGTGGCATCGGCATTGGGCTGGTTGAAATCTACCGGGTCGAGTCTCCGACCCCGACCCCGACCCCGACCCCAACTCCGACCCCGACTCCGACCCCGACCCCGACCCCAACTCCGACTCCGACTCCGACCCCGACCCCGACCCCGACTCCAACTCCGACTCCGACCCCGACTCCGACCCCGACCCCAACTCCGACTCCGACTCCGACTCCGACCCCGACTCCGACCCCGACCCCGACCCCGACCCCGACCCCGACTCCGACTCCGACCCCGACCCCGACCCCAACCCCAACCCCGACTCCGAGGCATCAGGCTTGAATCGCCTGCGAAAAGTCGCATTCGTGCCGTC
Organism: uncultured Verrucomicrobiae bacterium; assembly: GCA_963720895.1. Lineage (GTDB taxonomy): Bacteria > Verrucomicrobiota > Verrucomicrobiia > Chthoniobacterales > UBA10450 > Palsa-1392. Next base: position 687,754 of record CAVRGZ010000001.1, on the reverse strand, counting down.
ATTGTTGACAAAACGGATCGAAGATTATTAGAATCGGGTTTTCGCGCGAATCTTAAGTCGAACGCCCCCCGGGGCTTGCCAGTGTTGGGACGCGAGGAACCCGAGATGAACAGATGCATCAAACCTCGCCTCGTTAGGCTGACTAAACTTGAAGCGGCGCGGCGCCAGATAGAGTCAGCCGTTTGGCTCTGGTTTGTTGGCGATGACCTGGTCTCCGTTCACGCCCTGACCGCTGCCGCTCATCGCCTGCTCCTCGAACTGGCGGCCCTTCGAGAGACCGCGGCCTGGCCCTACACCGCTGCCTATCTGCCGAAGCGGACTTACAAAGACCAGCACGCCACATCTCAGAACCCGGTGACCTTTTTCAAGCATGCGAAGAAGAAAGAAACCTACGAGGTAAGCGAGCAGTGGACCGAATTGTATCTCTTTGACGCGGTTATGGCCTATAGCAGCCTCGTCGACGACCGGGCGGCCAGTGCCTTGATGTCTACTTTTGTGCTGAGACTTGGAGTGCAGCGACAGGATCTCTTTGTTCCGGACGCGTTTTCGCTTCTCGAAAGAAGGGTTAGCGAGACTTTCAACCTTGAGAGGCTGGAGCGGCTTTCGAAGATTGAGTTTCTCACGGAGTTTATCGGCGTGCTGAGCCAGGCGTCTGGATAGAAATCGGTGTCACTCTCTCCTGAGTAACGCATGCGGTGCGCTCCTTCCGTCCCCTGCGGTTAATATGGCTTTTTTGATCAGCTCGACCAGGGCCGGTGGCCGAAGAACCTGAGATCATTTCTTTAGAAAAAGAGAGGAACCCCCGTAGTCGATCACGGCTTCCTGTGTCTCGAGGATGTCGGCGCTAAGAAACGTTGACTCGACCCTCGCCTCGAAGAGCTCTCAATAGCCTGTATGACGGCACAAGCGGCGAAGCGCGCGCTACGCTGGCTTGACCACGTCTCGGCGCCCCTCTAGAATGGCCGCCTAGTGCGCCTGGCGGAACGCCTGCACCGGCCTTGCTCAATCTGTTCGGGACGGAAGTAGCGCATTCAAACCCAAAAGGAGAAAACTCATCGCATGGATTTTGCCTGGTCGGAACAACAACGAGAGCTGCTGAGCGCGGTCGACCGCTTTGCCGGCGAGCAACTCAATTACGACGTGATCGAAAACGATCGCGACGCCGTTTTCAATCACGAGGCTTGGAAAAAATGCGGAGCCTTCGGCATCCAGGGGCTGCCGGTCGCCGAAGAGTTCGGCGGGCTTGGACAGGATCCGCTTACGACTGTGGCGGCGCTCGAGCGGCTTGGCTACGGCTGCAAGGATAACGGCCTGCTTTTCTCGATCAACGCTCACATGTGGACGGCGATCATTCCGCTCGTCTTACAACGGCACCGAGGCGCAGAAGAAAAAATTTCTCCCTGGTCTTTGCAACGGCTCGCTCATCGGCGGCAACGCGATGAGCGAACCGAACAGCGGCTCCGACGCCTTCGCTCTTGCCACGACGGCGGTCAAGAAAGGCGCCAAATACATTCTCAACGGGAGCAAAATTTTCGTCACGAACGGCCCGATCGCCGATGTGATTCTCGTCTTTGCCATGACCGACAAAGCGAAGGGTGCCTCTGGCATCAGCGCTTTTTTCGTCGAGAAAGGTGCGCCGGGGCTGGATGTCTCGCGCAAGATCCAGAAGATGGGCGTGCGGACCTCGCCGATGGCCGAAGTTTTTTTTACCGATTGCGAGGTGCCGGAGGAAAATTTGCTTGGCAAGGAAGGCGCGGGCAGTTGGCTCTTCACCCGGTCGATGACCTGGGAACGCGGCTGTATCCTGGCGAGCGCGGTCGGGACGATGCAGCGATTGCTCGAGACCTGCATTCGTTATGCAAACGAGCGGAAACAGGGCGGCCAGTCGATCGGCAAATTTCAGCAGGTCGCGACCAAGATCGTCGAAATGAAGATGCGCGTCGAGAGTTCACGGCACATGCTCTACCACTGACGCGTGGGCGGCCGGTCATCGCAAGGCGGTCTACCTGGAAGCCGCGATGGCCAAGCTGCACATCAGCGACTGTTGGGTGAAATGCTGCGAGGACGCGATCCAGATCCACGGCGGCTACGGCTACATGGTGGAGTACGAGGTCGAGCGCGAGCTGCGCGACGCGATCGGGAGCAAGCTCTACTCCGGCACGAGCGAAATCCAACGCAACATCATCGCCTCGCTCCTCGGCCTGTGAGGAGGCCGAGCGGCTCATTGGTTCCTCGGAAGGATCTGCTTCCGCACTTCAATATCTCCGGGCAAAACCTGGACCTGACGGAAACCTCTCTCCACATGAAAATCCTCGTCTCGTTCAAGAGCGTGCCCGATCCCAAACGCCGGGCCGGGGGATTCAGCCTCCAAGTTCGGTCATCAATCCCTTCGACGAAATCGCAATCGAGGAAGCGTTGCGCATCCGCGAGCGCGGCGAAGCGACAGAAATCGTCGGCGTAACGATCGGCGCGCCCGCGGTCGACGAACAAATTCGCGCCGCTCTGGCGATGGGCGTCGATCGCGCGATTCGGATTGACGATGCCCGCGCCCTCGATCCCTACGCGGTGGCGCGGATCCTGCGAGCGTTGGTCGCAAAAGAGGCGCCGCAGGTTGTGCTCATGGGCAAACAGGCGGTGGATGACGATTCCAATCAGGTCGGGCAAATGCTGGCGGGATTGTTAGGCTGGCCGCAGGCGACCTTCATCTCGAAGATCGAATTCCTCGAAACAAGACCCGCGCGCAATGCACGCGCGAAACCGACGGCGGTCTCGAGGTCATCGCGATCAATCTTCCCGCCATCGTCACGACCGACTTGCGCCTGAACGAACCGCGCTACGTTTCGTTGCCCGGTTTGATGAAGGCGCGCAAGAAGCCGATCGAAGTCCTGACCTGCGATCAACTGGGGGTGACGGTGCAGCCTCTGACCACGACTCTTTCCACGTCGCGTCCGCCGAAGCGCGCCGCGGGCGTCGCGGGTCGAGTCGGTCGAGGAACTGATCGCCAAGTTGAAGGAGGAGGCGAAGGTGCTTTGAGCGATGGTCGCGACGCTTGTCCTGATCGAACTCGATCGCCAGCAGGTGAAGCGCCCGTCGCTTCACGCGATCACGCTGGCGCGCCAAATCGGCGGCGAGTATGCGTTACTCGTGCTCGGGCACAATCTGGAGAAGATCGCTCGCGACGCTCGTTTCCTACGGTGCGTCGGCCTGATTCGTGGCCGACGATCCGGCACTGGCCGAACCGTTGGCCGATCGTTATGCGGCCGTGATCGCGGAAGCGACCCGCAAATACGGCGCGACGACTCTCCTTGGCGTCGTCCTCGACCTTCAGCAAAGACGTTTTGCCGCGCGCCGCCGCGTTGCTCGATGCGCCGATGGTGACTGATGTGCTTGCGATCGAAGAGGTGAACGGCGTGACGGCCTACCGACGACCGATCAACGCCGGAAGCATGCTCGCCACGGTGAAAGTAGAACGCCGACGTTTGCGTGCTCACGGCTCGTGCCACGGCTTTCGCGGCGCCGGCGTCGAGCTGCCGCTCCCTGTCCCGTCGAACGGTTCGAATTCGACGCCGGATCTCTGCCTGACGGAATGCAATTCGTCTCGCGCGAAAAACCCGTCTCCGACCGCCCCGATCTTGACGAAGCCCGCGTCGTCGTAAGTGGCGGTCGACCGTTGAAAGACCCAGAGACATTCGAGCGCCTGGTTGGCGGATTAGCGGATGCCCTGGGCGGGGCGGTCGGTGCGACCCGCGCGGCGGTTGACGCCGGAATGGCGCCTAACGATTACCAGATCGGCCAAACCGGCAAGGTCGTCGCACCGGAGCTCTACTTTGCCATTGGCATCTCCGGCGCGATCCAGCATCTCGCTGGAATCAAGGATTCACGGGTCATCGTCGCGATCAACAAAGATCCGGACGCGCCTATTTTCCAGATGGCGACCTATGGTCTGGTCGGCGATCTGCACCAAATCGTGCCGCAATTGATCGCGATCCTGGGCAGACAAGAACTGTTTAGATCGCTTCAATCGCGCGTGATCTTTCCCGGATGAGTACAATCCGGTCTCGTTAGATGGCCGCACCCATGATCGCGCTCGATGTGAACAGCACCACGCGCGAAGTCTTCGGCAACATCGCCCCCTGGATGCAGGTGGTGTTCTTCGTCATGATCGCGACCAGCCTCGGACTGCTCGGGTGGCAGGTTTTGGCGCATCTCCGGCAATGGCGAAAAGGCCGACCGGGCGGATTTGAGCGCGATTGGCGGGTCTGGATTGAACGACTCAGTGTTTATGCGCTGGCCCAGAAACGCGTCCACAAGAAATCGCTCGGCGCGCTCCTCCATTTGCTCCTTTTCAGTGGGTTTCTCGTGTTAACGATTGGCACCACCCTTCTCGGAATCGCCGACGACGGTCCCTATTACTTCCATCACGGCTGGTACTATCTCGATCTACGAGCTGACGATGGACGTGTTCGGAGTCGCCTTCTGTCTTGGCTGCCTCCTGGCAATGTACCGGCGCGCCTTCCGCCGACCCGCCAGCCTCGGCCACAACTGGCGCGACTGGTGGCTTCTTGAGTCTGTTTGCTGGGCCTTGGTCTGACCGGCTTCGCGGTCGAAGCGCTCCGCCTGCATTACACTCAGGTGCAACCCTGGATGGCGCACTGGTCCAGCTTCGGCTGGCTGATCGATGCCACGTTCTTGCGCGGAATCGATCTCAGCACCGCCAAAACGCTGCACCTGGCGACCTGGTGGCTGCACACGATTCTGGTTGCTGGGTTCTTCGTCGACCATCCCGGTTAATCGGTTTCTCCACGTCATTACCGGGCCGATTAACATTGCCACCCGCCCCGAGCGGCCGATGGGCGAGCTCGTTCCGCTGACGATGGAAGAAGTCGAGCGGACGGGACGGACCGGCGTCGCATGAACTGCACGATTTCAACCGGCAGCAACTGCTCAGTCTTGACGCCTGCATGGAATGCGGCCGCTGCGAAGACGCCTGCCCCGCAACCGCACCGGGCAAACCGCTTTCGCCCAAAGCCGTGGTGGTCGATTTGCGCGGCTTGATGTCGTTAGGCGGAGGTAACGTCCATCAGACGATCCGCGACGAAACGCTTTGGTCCTGCACCATGTGCCAGGCCTGCGTGCAGGAGTGCCCGGTCCTGATCGGGCACGTCGATTTGATCAGCGATATGCGCCGCGATTTGATCGGCGAAGGCAAACTATCCGGGCCGCCGGCCAAGGCGCTTGCAGCAGATCGGCAATCAGTCCAATCCCTATGGTCGTCCTAACGCCGATCGCCTCGCCTGGGCGGAAGGTCTCGATGTTCCGACGGTCGAATCGAATCCCGACTTCGAATATTTGTTCTGGGTCGGTTGCGCTGCGTCCTTCGATCCGCGGGCCCAGAAAGTTGCGCGAGCGACCGCGCAGTTACTCAAGGAAGCGAGGCGTGAATTTCGCCGTCCTGGGCAAGGAAGAGACCTGCACCGGCGATCCGGCGCGCCGGATCGGCGATGAGTTCCTTTTCCAGGAGCGCGCGCAGGCCAACGTGGAAACGTTAGGCCGGCGCAAGGTGAAGAAGATAGTGACCCCTTGTCCACATTGTCATAACACCCTCAAGAACGAATACCCGCAGTTTGGCGGAGCAGTACGAAGTGCAGCATCACTCTGCCTTGCTCGCTGAGTTGGTTAAGGCGGGAAAACTAACAAACGACGCCGACGGCAGTGAACCGATCACTTTGCATGACCCGTGTTACCTGGCGCGAGTCAATGGCGAAGTCGATGCGACACGCGCAGTGATCGGCGCGACTAAGGACGAACATTACCGCGAAATGCCGCGTTGCGGGAAAAAGACCTTCTGTTGCGGGGCGGGCGGGGGCCGGATGTGGTTCGATGAACCGCCGCAAGAGCGAGTTTCCAATCTGCGCGCGCAGGAAGCGGTCGCGACCGGTGCGCAAACGCTGGCGACGGCCTGCCCGTTTTGCCTGAACATGATGAGCGACGGCATGGCCGGGACGCCGGGCGGCGAAAAGGTTAAGGTGCTCGACATCGCGGAACTGCTCCTCAGCCGCCAAACGTCGGTTCGCGCAAGAGGCGAGAGCAACAAAGTTGATGATTGACGGTTCTGACGCGCCGATGTAGATACTGTATCTACATGGAAACCGCAAAGCTCTTTATGACCGGCGGTTCGCAAGCCGTTCGGCTGCCAAAGGAATACCGTTTTGAGGGCGCGGAAGTGTTTATCCGCAAGGAAGGCAAGGCAGTGATCATCGAACCGAAATCGAAACGGCGTTGGCCGCGGAACTTTTTTGGACGGATTCGCATTAGCGATCGCCGTTTTCGTCGACCGGAGCAGGGGAGTCTGCCGCCGGTGCCTCAACTCTGAGGAGCCTTTTGCAGTTTCTGCTCGATACGGATACGTGCGTCGATCTCCTTCGTGGCTTGAAGGCCGTCGTGGGGAAGCTGGAAGAGCTTACGCCGGACGATTGTGGAATCTCTGCCATTACCAGCTTTGAGCTTTTTGCCGGAGCGGCGAGGGCGCGGGATCCGCGAGGCGAGACGGAGAAAATTCAGAGGCTCGTCGAGGTAATTCAGGAATTGCCGTTCGATGCCGACGTGGCGCGTCGAGCGGGCGCGTTGCGCTCGGAGTTGGAGGAAGCTGGCACTCCAATTGGCCCGTATGATCTCTTAATTGCAGCCCACGCCCTGGCTCTCGATCTCGCGTTGATCAGTGCCAACAGTCGCGAGTTTGGTCGCGTCGCCGGTTTGCGCTTCGAAAGTTGGCGATAAAGTTGGGCCACCTAACGCGGCATCAAGGAGTCGGCTGGATAAACAACTCCGTTTTTGATTACGGTTTGAATGTCAGGGGCATGCGCGATGTTCTCTCAGGGGTTGGAGTTCAGGATGACTAGTCTCAGTTTGCGGAGGCCATCAGGTTGTGTGCGCATGTCGCATCCATACGAGGCAAGATGGGCCGCGAAAACAATGCAAAACGGCCCCGGTCACATGACCGGGGCCGTCGCCGAACAGCACGAGTTTCTCGGCGGATTTAGCGCGCAGCCAATCCAAAAGCGGCCGGCGGAAGGTCGCCGATCAGAGCGATCTCTTCGAGACTTCCATTGGCACGATTTACCTGAAACCCAATGATTTCATGGGTTCCGGCGTTCAGCACGTAAAGGTGGCGGCTGTTGGCGCTCAAGGCTTCGTCGATCGGGGTGCTGCCCTCGCCGGTCTCGGCCGTCATGCCGTCGGCATCCAGCGGGGTCAGCTGACCAGAGGTGCGGTTGATCCGGAATCCGCTCACCGTTCCGCTCGCGGTGTTGGTCGTGTAGGTAAATTTACCCGAATTGGTAATCACGATCCAGCACGCGGCCGTCTGCTCGGTTGGCTCGGAAGGCGTGATCACTTTTAGTTCGCCATTTCCATTCCCGGAGTAACTGGAGACTGCTCCGATGTCGAGCGCGCCTCCAAAGGCCTCGGAGACGATAAGATGCCGGTCCTTGCTAAAGGCGAATCCGAAAGGAGTTTCGCCTGCCGATGCGTTGACCAGCGGGGCGCTCGCCACCCCGTTCTGATCGAGGAGGTAGGTATCGATGAGATTGGTCGCCTTTTCGGTCACGACAAGGGCGCCGCCGTGCGGGTTGAACTGGATTTGCGCCGGGGCAGTTACCGCCATGCCGCTTAGTGGCTGAATCGATCCCGGAATAGGCGTCAAGTCGCCTTGATTATTAATCGTAAACCCCGAGATGCTTCCGGCGTCGGCCGCAGTTCAGGACGTAAACCAGGTTGCGGTCGATCGTCACGCTGGTCGGCAGAACACCGCCCGACGGCTCCGTGTCGGTGAGAACAGAGTCCCCATCCGACTGGACCGCAAACGCCGAAACGCTGTCGGAACCCGGGTTGACAACGAGAGCCAGCGATCGTCCGGCTGAGCACCACCCCGCCCTGGTTGCCAAGCCCTCCAAGCTCGACATCATTGCCCATTCCGCCGGTCGCGAAAGACGCGGAGAAAGTCAACGTTCCATTCGAAGCCCGCTCGATAGGCAAAGACTTCGTTGCCGCTCGATGAATTGCTGGCGGTGTAAACCATCCTGACGCTCGACCCGTCGATCCTCGCCGCGTTGCCGGAGCGCTCGGGCAGACGGTGACAAGGCAAAGCAGTGCTAGAGCGATGGACAAACACGAGAGCTTTTTCCCGCGCGACCGTAATTTTAATATTGGATTGTTCATCCTTATAGAGGGCTCCGGGCGAGAGTTATTCCCATGCTTCCAGAGAACCGCCGCGGGAATCTTTGAACTACGGGAGCAGGTCGGGCCGGTTTTCGCGCGTGCGGCGCTCGGCTTCGCCGTCGACGCCAGGCGGCGATCTCGGCGTGGTGGCCGGAGAGGAGGATGTCTGGAACTTTCCAGCCGCGGAACTCGGCTGGACGGGTGTATTGCGGCGCTTCCAGCAGACCCCTGCTGAAGCTGTCGTCCACCGCGGATTGCTCGTCGCCAAGGACGCCGGGAATCAGCCTAACGATCGCATCAACGAAGACAACTGCGGCGATCGCGCCATTCGTCAGGACGTAATCGCCGATCGAAATCTCAGCATCGACAAGGTGCTCGATCACGCGGTGATCGATCCCTTCATAATGACCGCAGACAATGATGAGATGTCCTTTGGCCGAGAATTCCTGCGCCATCGACTGAGCGAACCGCCGGCCTTGTGGAGTCATCAGCACGACCGTGCTCGCGCCGGTGCGGAGCGACTCGACCGCGGCGAAGATCGGCTCCGGTTTCATCACCATGCCCTGGCCCCCACCGAAAGGCGCGTCATCGACGACGTGATGGCGGTCGCTCGTCCAGTCCCGTAAATTATGGATCCGCAGATCGAGCGCGCCGGCTTCCTGTGCGCGCCCCATCATGCTTTCGCCTAACGGAACGCGGCAAATTTCGGGGAAGAGAGTGATGATGTCGACGCGCACGTCGTTAGTTTTCGTCCTGCTCGACCGGGACCGGTGGCGCCGGCTTCGTTGCGAAATTCGCGGTGCCGAATTTTCCCGCCGGCGTGGGCGATGTAGCCACCGATGCCAAGAACGACCGAAGGAAAGGAGCAGGGTCAGGATGGTCAACGCCGTCGCCGATTTCGGCCATTTCATCGGCGCCAGAATGGCGACCGCCGCCACCGCAGCGAGAACGTAGAATGACCAGGCGAGCTCATCCGCTCGATGCTCGTGCACCTTCAGCCAGGCCTGTCCCTGGTCGTCGGACATCGAGAGGACGCGATCGTAGCCTTCCTCGCCGTAATGGACGACCGGCCAGGCGATGGCGCTGCTGAGAAGGATAAGCGCGAGGGTCGCGATCTGCGCCGGATCGGCTGCGCAGGACGAGCGCGATGATGAGACCGATGATGCCCATCGCCAGTCCGTAAACTGGCAGCGGATTGATCAAGACATGGATGTATTCCGGCTGGCTGAGATCCTGGCTGAGTGAAGCGAGCATTGGCGTCCTGAACGTAGGTCGTTGATTCGAGATCCGTACATCGAGAAACCCTTTCCGTCGATTCACGATTTACGATCTAACGCTCTGATAATTTTGCTTCGCGCATCGGCGCGTATTTTTTCCAATCGTAGGCGACGAAATGCCACCACTCGGTCCGCATGCCGTAGAACCCTCCGTGGCGCATCGCTTCCTGAAGGATCTTGAGATGTGACCTGACGATCGGGATCGTCGCCCTGATAGTGCAGCTTCGCCGCGGGAGTGAATTCGTCGTACCTGGTCGGCATGGCAACTTCGCGACCGTTTTCATCGACCAAGGTGGCATCGACCGCGACGCCCCAGGTATGGAGCGAACCGTTACCGTCATAAGGGTCGGCGACAAAGGCGCTCGTTCGTGAGTGCGTTGCCAGAGCTCCATCTGCGCGGCAAGCGGCCGATAAGCGTCCCAGATCTTGAGGCCGTAATGCGCGGGCATGGAGGAATTTTTGCGCTTTGGCCAGTCGAGCCGCGGTTGTTGGCCTAACGAGCGCTGGCAGATCGGGGGATAAAGAGCGTGGCCGGTGATGTTATGCCGGGTGGCGTAGCGCAGCTCGACCACGATCGTCGGATCGACCGACTTGATATCGACGAGATTGTCGTAGCGCGGCTCCGCGGCCGCCGCGGAGAACGTAAGGAAGCCGAAGATGAAGAGTCGGACGTCGAAAGGAGCACAGCTTTTTCACCCTGTCACCGAGCGCGCGGGACGGACCGAACGTCTGACAGCTTCGCCAAGCGCTGAGATCGCCGATCTGGCTGAGGAACTCTCCGTCTACGCGCCGCCCCCTCCGAATCACGATCACGGCTGCGACCGGCGATTGGACCTTTGCCAGGCGCTGCAAGAGCAACCGGGCCGCGCCCTCCGGAATGTCGAAATGGAGATCGAGATTCTCGTTCTTCTGTTCCACCTTTGGCCGCTTCAGCCGCGAGGACGAAATCCGAATCTGGAATGGCCAGCCAGCGGGCCGGTTCGTTTTGCAGGCCGGCGGCCCAGCTCTTTGGCCTTGGCCGCATCGCTTGCCCTGACGATCAAATGCGCCTTGGCCGGGATCGGTCAGGGTCATCTCGAGGCCAAGCAACTCAGCCTCTTCAAGGAACTCGGCCGGAAGAATCGGGCCGAAAACGGTCGCCAGGTCCCCCGGCGTCCGCGAGACGAGCCGGAGCGCGCTGTCCGGATCGAGTTCCTGAAAGCGTTCGAGGAGCGGATCGTCGATTTTCAGATCCGGCTCGGTGCCGAGCCGCACCTGGACCAGCGTATCCACCTCGCCTAACGAACCGACGGCGAGCGTTCTTGGGCCGACCCGGGCGACGGTCACATCCGGCCCCTGCCAGACGACGAGGCCGGTGACGGTGCTCTTGGTGAAACTCTCGTCCTGCGTGATCGTGCGCATGACCGGTGCGAGATCGCCGCGCGTTTCGACCAGGACGTATTCCCGTTGCTCGTCCGCTCTCCTCGATGGTAAGCGCGCGCGTTACGCGCCGGCCGTCCTCGGCGAGATTCAGTGCCGGGGTGCGCGCGGCCGGTGCCGAGCAATCCGGTGACGACTTTCTGCCAGAGTTCGGGCTGCTCTTTGCGCCAGCGATTTGGCGAGCGGGCCCTTGTTCAACTGGTCGATATCGAGCGAAAGGATGGCGAGCGTTTCCTGCGGAAGCCAATCGCGTTTCGTCGGCGACTTGGAGACAAGCGGAAGGATGATCGCGAGGAGAGCAAGGAGCGAAAAGATCGGTGAAATAAAATTTCCGCAGCTCTTGTTTGTCGATCTGGCTGGAGAGCACAGCCAGCGCCTGCCTGTGCTCGGCGTGGCGATCGACCGTGGCGCGGCGATGCTGCACTTCGGTCAGCAAATGCGGTGCGGTCGGTGGCGCGATCCCTTGCGAGGCGAGGTGACGGCCGATGTTAAGATAGGCCGGGTTTTTCTTTTCCTCGACAGTCTGATGTTGTTGCCGCGCCTGCTTTACTTCCTCCTGCTGCGCCCGGCTGCCTTCGTTGAGCGCGCGATCGCGCCGCTTCAAATTCGCTCCGAACGCGGGCGATGTTCTTGTCTGCCTGCGCGACGAGCGCTTCCGCGGCGGCCAGTTTTTCGTGGGCGGCGCGGCATGCTTCCGCGCTCCCGAGACGGGCTTGCGTCATCTCGGCTTTTTCGCGCGGGAGCCGCGCCCGTTCCATGCTGATCCGTTCCATTTGCGTCTGGAGGTCGGCCGGCGGAGGCTCGGTCGCCTGCAAGCTCGAGATTCTTTTCAGCAGTTCGCGATCGGCGGCTTCGTTTTCCTGGAGGCGGCGATCGATCGTCGCCAGTTCTTTGTCGCAGCGTTCGGCAGCGGATTTCGCTTCGTCGCGGCTCTCCACCAGAGGACGCTTTCTCGCTCTTCAAGCCTGGCCAGAGCCGCGGCTTGCTCGCGGGAATTTTCCTGCCGCTGGGCATCGATCTGCTTGAGCGCTTCCTCGATCTTCGCGATCCGGACTGCGACTTCCTTTTGTTCCTGCTCGAGCTTCTTCAGGGCCACGATTTCGTTGCGCACTTCCGGAAATTTGGCCGCCTCCGCCGTGCCTTCGCGGCCCAGGGCGATCTCGGATTTTTGCAGGAGGCGCTTCTCGTGCCGCAGGGCCATGCGCGTGCGCTGGCGCCGCACTTTCAGCGTCAGCTCGCGGAGATCCGGTGGTAATAAAACTCACGAGATGAATCTAAGCGCGGTTATTCCTCCGCGCTGCTCAACTTTGCCAGGACACTGAAATCTTCCAGCGTCGTCGTGTCGCCAGTGACCGTTTTGCCGCTCGCGATTTCCTTCAACAAACGGCGCATGATTTTTCCGCTGCGCGTTTTCGGCAGCGCCTCGGCGAAACGCACCTCGTCCGGTTTGGCGATCGCGCCGATGTGTTGCCCGACGTGGCCGCGGAGTTCTTCTTTCAGGCTCGGGGTGGCTTCACGCCGCTCTTTAGAGTGACGAAAACGACCACGCCCTGGCCTTTGAGTTCGTCCGGACGACCGACGGCGGCGGCTTCCGCAACTCTCGGCGTGACTCACGAGCGCGCTTTCGATTTCCGAAGTGCCGAGGCGATGGCCGGCGACATTGAGGACGTCGTCGATCCGGCCCACGATCCAAAAATAGCCGTCCTTGTCGCGTCGCGCGCCGTCTCCGGTGAAATAGTTCTCCGTGTACTCGCTCCAATATTGTTTTTTGTAGCGCGGCTTGTCACCGTAAATGCTGCGCAGCATGGATGGCCATGGGCCCCGCATGATCAACTTGCCGCCGACGTCGGCGCGGCACTTCCTTGCCTTCCGCATCGACCACCGCCGGGTCGACGCCGAAAAAAGGCAGGGTCGCACTGCCCGGTTTGGTCGGGATCGCGCCGGGCAACGGTGTGATCATGATCGCGCCGGTCTCGGTCTGCCACCAGGTATCGACGATCGGGCAACGCCCGCCGCCGATCGTTTCGCGATACCACATCCAGGCCTCGGGATTGATCGGTTCGCCGACTGTGCCTAACAATCGCAGCGACGAGAGATCGTGCTTTTTCACCCATTGGTCGCCCCAACGAATAAAGGCGCGGATGGCGGTCGGGGCCGTGTAAAGAATGCTGACCGCGTATTCCTCGATGATTTGCCAGAAGCGATCCGGTTCCGGCCAATTCGGCGCGCCTTCATACATCAGGGTGGTCGCGCCCGCGGCGAGCGGACCGTAGACGACGTAGCTATGCCCGGTGACCCAGCCGATATCGGCGGTGCACCAATAGATATCGTCCTCGCGCAGATCGAAAATGTATTTCGTGCTGGAATAAATGCCGACGAGGTAGCCGCCGGTTGTGTGCAGAATTCCCTTCGGTTTTCCGGTCGAACCGCTGGTGTAGAGAATGTAAAGCGGATGCTCGCTCTCGAGCGCGACGGGCGGGCATGTGGCGTCGACGTATTCGAGCTCGCGATGCCACCAGACATCGCGGCCTTCCTCGATGTGAATCTCGTTCCCGGCACGCCGAAAAACGATCACGCGCCTGATCGTTGTCCTGCCCTTGAGCGCCTCATCGACATTGTGTTTGAGTGGAACGATCGCGCCGCGCCGGTAACCGCCATCGGCCGTGATGACCGCGGTCGCGCCGCAATCCGCGATCCGATCGCGAATGCTATCCGCACTGAAGCCGCCGAAGACGACGGAATGAATCGCGCCGATCCGGGCGCAGGCGAGCATCGCGATCGCCGCCTCCGGAATCGTCGGCATGTAGATGATGACGCGATCGCCTTTGCGGATTTTGTTTCGCTTCAGGACGTTGGCGAAGCGGCAGACTTCGCGATGCAGTTGCTGATAGGTCAGGATGCGTTTCTCGCCCGGCTCGCCTTCCCAGATGATCGCGGCCTTGTTCCGGCGCGGTCCTTGGAGATGCCGATCGAGGCAATTTTCCGCGACATTCAGTTTCCCGCCGACGAACCATTTCGCGAAGGGCGGCTTCCATTCGAGGACTTTTTTCCACGGCCTCTGCCAGGTCAGCTCGCGCGCCTCGCGCGCCCAGAATTTCTCCGGCTGGCGGATCGATTCCCGGTGCATCCGCCGATACTGGTCGAGGCTGCCGATACGGGCTTTTTTGGCAAAATCACGCGAGGGTTTGAAGACGCGGGTTTCCTTGAGGTGGGACTCGATGTTCTTTTCCATGAGGCAACGGCACGCTAACAAGCGGCTCCGGAGTGCTCAAACCAAAGTTCGTGAAGCAAGCGAGTGGGCGTGAATGCGCGACCGAGAGAATTCGGGAGTTTACGCCTTTGTCATCCCGAGTGAAACGAGGGACCTCACAGTTGCAATCCACGGTTTCGGGTTAGCAGCAAACGGGGACTGCAACTGTGAGCTCCCTCTCCGCGCTACGCCGGATTGGGATGACAGGTTTTGATTGGCGAGTTATTTGTGTTCGCGTTTGAGTTCTGATCGTGCCCGCCGGACTTTCCGGACATGAGCGATCACGTTTACAAAAAGCTTGAGTTGGTTGGTTCGTCCACGACATCGATCGAGGATGCGGTACAAAATGCGCTTTCCCTCGCGGCCAAAACGATCCGAAACATGCGCTGGTTTGAGGTGATCGATACGCGCGGACACATCGAGGAGAATAAGATCAATCACTGGCAGGTGACGGTGAAAGTCGGCTTTACCCTCGATCGTTAGAAGGAGGGCGAGACTCTGTCCAGCCGGGAGGGAGATGTCGCTGATGGATCCCGAGCTTTTCCCGCGGCTCGACAGAGTCTCCTACCAATGAGGCTCAGCACCTGCCCCGCCGCTATATCTATTCCTCAGGCTTCGCCGTCTGATAAAGCTTCATCGCTCCGTAGACCAGGACGGCCGGCTTGAAGGCCATGAGAAGAAGTCGCATGAACGCGCCGAGAATGCGGAAGATCGGGAGCCGGTCGAGGATGAATCCCGCGGCCACGCCGTAGAGCAGCGATCGGGTCGGGTTCGCCCGGACGAAGTCTTCGGTTTGCGCGATGATTTCATCCCACTGATCCCTGGTATATTGAAGTCCTCGTTCCGCGATATCGCCGGATGCACCGGTCATTTGTTCCCTGTCCATATATAAGTTGTTCGAATGCTGACGGCTTCTTGCGCGTCCCGAAATGCTAGCGCAATATCATCCAAACTGAGCGCGCCGCCACTCCCGGTGGAAAATCAGGCAACCCCGGTGTCGATAGAAAGCTTCCGGCGTGGCGCGTTGCTTTGAGACAAAAGCGGCCCATCAGCTCGAGTGCGCGCTCGTTCAGCCGGGTGCAATTGGTTGAAAGCAGGATCCTTGCGTCGCGCTGTGTGACCTCGAGGGCGGCCAGAAGCAATTTTTCGAAGTCATGCTCGACCTGCCACGACTTGCCGCTATGCGAGCGCGAAAAAGTCGGCGGGTCGAGGATAATCGTGTCGAAAAGTTCGCCCTTCCGTGCGAGGCGCGGCAGAACGCTCAACACATCGTCGGCGATAAAACGATGGCGGTCGGTCGCGAGGCGATTGAGAGCGAAATTGTCGCGGCCGCGGTTGAGTGATTTCTTGG
Source organism: uncultured Verrucomicrobiae bacterium (assembly GCA_963720895.1). GTDB lineage: Bacteria > Verrucomicrobiota > Verrucomicrobiia > Chthoniobacterales > UBA10450 > Palsa-1392. The sequence goes on along the minus strand of CAVRGZ010000001.1, from coordinate 672,240 downwards.
AAAGATCAATACTCAGCGTCTCCGCGCCCTCCAACCCGGCGACGACAGAAAAGGAACAGGTGTAGGCAAAACAATTCAGCATTCGCCGGGGCGCCAATCGTCTGACGAATTGCCGGTTCTCGCGCTGGTCGAGAAACAGACCGGCGGAATAACCGGCCCCGAAATCGAGCCCGTAGCAAACGCCGCGCTCCAACACCGTCCGCTGAAGCGGCGCCTTCGCATCGCCCTGAATCAGCTGCGGGGGATTGCGCTCCGCATTTTGTTTGGGCAAATAGCGCCCGAAGACGCGTTCGAATTGCTGGTTGGCGAGGAGCGCCCATTCATCCAGCTCAGGCAAGATCTGCTCGAGCGCAGTCTCGGTTTTATAGGAAACCAACACGTCCGGGCCGTAGCGCTCCACCCAGCAATAAGGCTTCGTGCAAAGTCGATAGGCGAAGGTTCTTTCCGCGCAAGAGCGCCCACCAACCCGAAATCTATCCAGTCTACTCATTTGCCTTCCGGCCGTCGTCTTGCCGTGAGAACGGCCCGCGTTAGTATCAGGTCGGCCATTGTTTGTCCGCCTCCATTTTCGGGCGATTTCCTTTGAAAAAGCAACAGATCACGGTGCGCGTTCCCGCTACCACTTCGAATCTCGGCCCCGGCTTTGATTGCCTCGGGGTGGCTTTGCAGATTCATAACTTCGTCACTGTCGCGCGCACGAAGCGCCTCGACGCCGGTGCGATGGCGCAACAAGCCGCCCGCAAATTCTTCCGCGCATCCGGCTGCGACCCATTCGCATTTTCCTGCCGGATCGAGGGTGAGGTACCGTGCGCGCGCGGGCTCGGCAGCAGTGTCACGGTGCGGCTAGGCGTGCTCCACGCGCTCAATGCCCTCCTCGATCGTCCGCTCAAGCGTGCCCAGATCTTTGAGCTTTGTGCCGAGCTTGAGGGACATCCCGACAACGCCGCACCTGCCGAGTTTGGCGGCTTCGTCGTCGCGCGGCAGGATCGGCACCAAAAGTTTTCGGTCGATCCGCGCCTGCGTTTTGTCCTTTTAATTCCGGATTTTGAAATCAAGACGGAGGCAGCGCGCGAGGTTTTGCCTGACAAAATAAATCGCTTGCGCGCGGTCGAGTCCTGCGGCAATGCCTGCCTCATCACTGCCGCCTTGGCCAGCGGCAACTACCAGAATCTGCGGGGGGCCTTGACCGATCACCTCCACCAACCTTTCCGAGAGAAGTTCGTTCGCTTTCTCGGTCGAGTGATCGCCGCCGCGGAAAATGCCGGTGCACTTGGCGGCTTTTTGAGCGGCTCCGGTTCGACCATTGCCTGCCTGACCCTTCGTTCACCGAAGAAAGTCGCCAGGGTCATGCTCGAGGCTTCCGGCTTATGCGACGCCGAAACGCGCGTCATAACTGCGGATAACGACGGCGTCCGCATCGTAGATTCCATTCTTACTCCCGATGCGCCGCTGGCTTGAGAATCTCGAACAGTTCGCCATCGAGGTCATCCTGGGGCGTCGACAAGGCTTTCGCGCGGCCATCTTGCCGCGGCCTGCTTTTCATTCTCTCGTTGGTCTACGCGCGACTCGTCCAGCTGCGCCTGTTTCTTTATCGCAAACGAATCCTGCGCGAACGGACGCTCGGCTGTCTCGTTATTAGCATCGGCAATCTGACCGTGGGCGGCACGGGCAAGACGCCTGTGGTGGAGAAATTTGCGCGGGCTTTGCAGATGGGCGGGCGGCGCGTTGCGATTCTGAGTCGCGGCTATAAGAGCGTCGCGAAACCGTCCAAACGGAGCTGGTTCGACCGGCTCCGGGGGGCGGCGCCCGATCCGCCCCGCATCGTTTCAGACGGACAATCGCTCCTCCTCGATTCGCTGACCGCGGGTGATGAGCCTTACATGCTGGCGAACAACTTGAAGGACGTGATCGTGCTGGTCGACAAGGACCGGGTCAAGAGTGGCCTCTACGCCATTCGCGAGATGAAAGCCGACACCCTGCTGCTTGACGACGGGCTGCAATATCTCCACCTCAAGCATCGGCTCGACATTGTCCTCATCGATCGTCAGGCGCCGTTCGGAAACGAGCTTCTCCTCCCGCGCGGGACATTGCGTGAGCCGCCGCGGAACTTGCGCCGGGCGAGTTACATCTTCATCACCAAAGAGACCGGCGAGCCTAACGACGACCTGATCGCGCGCATCCGGCGTTACAATCGCACCGCCGAGATCATTGAGTGCGCCCACCAGCCCCTTTATCTACAGGACGTCTACACCGGGGAACAGCTTCCCCTGGATCGCCTGACGGACACTTATATCGGTTCCTTTTGCGGCATCGCGGCGCCGGAAAGCTTCGAGGACGGTCTGCGCAAACTCGGCGCCCGTGTCGAGCTGGCGAAGCGCTTCGCCGACCACCATCGCTACAGCGAGACGGAGTTGCAGAGCTTTATCAATCGCTGCATCCGCCGCGACGTTGATATGATCGTGACGACGGAAAAGGATGCCGTCCGTTTCCCTCGCCTGACGAAGCCGGAGGTGCCGATCTATTTTCTACGGGTGGAAATCCTCATTTTGAGCGGACACGAATCCTGGGAGCATTGCGTCGCGCGCATCTGCCAGCCACAACCCATGCTCTCGCCCGAGCGATTCTTCTCATGAGCAAAGAAGAGATGAATTTGGGGACGGGAAAGGCAAGGATCAGATTTGGAATACGAATGAATCAGAAACGCAAGAAAACAGGAAGGGGAAGAAGAAGAGAGCCGCTATGCGACTCTTTTTCCTGCTTTCCTCCTTTCCTGATTCGTTTTTTCTCATGAGCAAGAAAGCTGAACTCGTTGTCGAAGGCCGAACCCTCGCGGTCTCAAATCTCGACAAGGTCCTTTATCCGAAAGACGGCTTCACCAAGGGCGAATTGATCCACTACTACATCCAGATCGCGCCCGTTCTTCTGCCTCATTTGAAAGACCGTCCCCTCACGATGAAGCGCTACCCAGACGGCGTCGAAGGAGAGTTTTTCTACGAGAAGAACTGCCCCTCGCATCGTCCCAGCTGGGTGCAAACCGCAAAGGTCTGGAGTGAGGGAAATCAGCGGGAAATGCATTATTGCCTTGCGCAGGATCTCCCCACTCTCGTCTGGGCCGCCAACCTGGCTGACATCGAGCTGCACACGTCTCTCTCGCGCAAACGCAACGTGATACGTCCAACGATGATGGTCTTCGATCTCGATCCCGGCGCGCCCGCGGACATCGTCCAATGCTGCCAGGTTGGGCTTTGGCTCCGAGAAATTTTGGCAGCAATGAAACTGAAATGCTGGGCAAAAACCTCCGGCTCGAAAGGTCTGCAGATTTACGTTCCTCTGAACACGGCCGTGACTTACGAACAGACAAAAGAACTATCGCACGCGCTCGCCGAGTATCTGGAGCGAGAGCATCCGGAGCTGGTGGTTTCCAAGATGTCGAAAGCTCTACGCAAAGGAAAAATCTTTGTCGACTGGAGCCAGAACGACGAGCACAAGACCACCATCTGTGTTTACTCCCTTCGCGCGAGGGAGAAGCCGACGGTTTCCACTCCGGTAACATGGGAGGAGGTCGCGGGCGCCGTGAAAAAGAAAAACGGGAAACGGTTGGTCTTTCGTTGTGAGCAAACGCTCGCGCGCGTCAAGAAAATGGGAGACCTCTTTGAGCCGGTCGCAACGCTCAAGCAAAAGCTGCCGAGAAAGTGGAAGCTCTGAACTCGTGCTTCACAGCGTTGTTATCCCAAGCCCCGAAAGCTTTCGGGGCGAGCCGTAACGCACCACGCGCCGGGCGCGGCCGGGCTTTCAAACCCTCAGAACTGCAATAAGCACTTTCTCTTAGCTTAGAGGGCGCCTGAAAAAGTCGATTTCGACCGGCAAATTGTAGGGCAACCGCTTCGGTTGCCCTGTTTTTACCGAAGCAGGAACCGAGGCAGGCGAAGCGCCCGCCCTACAATTCGGCGATCAACCCGACATTTTTAGACGCTCTCTTAGCCAGAATCCGCTGATGGCGACTGAGGTTCGTTCGTCTCGAAGATATTCGGCTCGGGATAACAAGTCGGCAGCGAAACCATTCGGTGGAAATCACCAACCGGCCTCTGCCGCGTTCATGTTTGTGTTATAATAAAGCATGCCTGCTGACTCTGCCGTTCCGCTCGTGGTTGGCGCGGGTCCGGTTGGCCTGGCGATGGCGAACGAACTCGCCCGGCATGGCGCGGGTTGCCGTATTATTGACCGCGTTACCGAGCCCTCGCAGACTTCCAGAGCCCTGGCGATTTTCCCGCGCACTCTCGAAGTTTTTGAGACAATGGGGATCGCCGATCGCTTCATCGCGGCCGGACATCGGCTTGACGGGCTCTCGCTTCATCGTTGTCTCGAGGAGATTGCCAGGATCGGGTTCAATTCGGTGGCAAGCCCGTTCCCATTCGCCTTGGGATTGCCGCAATCCGAGACCGAGCGGTTGCTCAGCGAACACCTCGGATCGTTCGGAATCACGGTGGAGCGCGGGGTGGAGCTGACAACCTTGTCGCAAACAAGCGACGCCGTGCACGCCGTCCTGCGTCACGCCGACGGGCGCGAAGAGGAGATGGAAACACCGTGGGTCGTCGGGTGCGACGGCGCCCATAGCACGACGCGCCATGTCCTCGGGATGGATTTCGAAGGCGCGCAGTACGACGAAAGTTTCATTCTCGCAGATGTGCAACTGAAGTCGTCCCTGGCCCGGGATCGGGTCCATCTTTTTCTCGGTGACGATGGCCTGCTTGGAGTCATCCCTTTCTCTGGAAACCGTTGGCGGATTGTGGCCGACATTCCGCCGAATTCGCGCGACCAATCATTGCCCGAGGTGACGTTGAACGAAGTGCAGGAGCTGCTCGATCGCCGCGGACCGCCCCAATATCGCGCGAGCGATCCGATCTGGATGGGACGCTTTCATATTTCGCATCGCAAGGTGCGGGAGTTTCGTCGCTTGCGCGTTTTTCTTGCGGGCGATGCTGCGCACATTCACAGCCCGGCGGGCGGGCAGGGGATGAACACCGGCATTCAAGACGCGTTTAATCTCGCCTGGAAGCTCGCCCTCGTCGTTCGCGGACGCGCGCCCGCTCAGCTGCTCGCGAGTTATCACGTCGAGCGGGAACCGGTCGCGCGCGATGTGCTCAATCTAACTGACCGGATCACTCGCATGGCGACGACGCGTAACTCATTCGCGCAAAGCGTGCGCGATTTTCTCCTGCCGCGAGTGAGCGGGATTGATTTCGTGGGCGAAAAGATCGCGGATCGCCTGGCAGAGTTGAATGTTAGCTATCGCACCAGCCCGATTGTCGAGAATTGTGGCGGCGGGCGCCTCAAGGCGGGAGATCGCGCGCCAGATGCGGAGTTACGCGACGAGAACAGCCGGGCCCACCGACTATTCGAACTCTTCCGCGAACCCCGACATGTGTTGTTATTGTTCCTCGGCGCCTCGGGGAGCCCGGCGGCGAACTCGGAGAAAATCGGGAGCGCGATTGGCGTCCTGGCCGGGGGAACAATCGACAGCTATCGTATCGTGCGCGGCCAAAGCGATCAGCCGGCTGAATTGCGCGACAGCAGCGGGCTGGCTCACGCCGCCTACGGTTTGTTTGAGGGTGGCGTTGTACTCGTTAGGCCGGATGGCTACGTTGGCTTCCGGAGCAATAATTTCGACTTGGAAAATCTGCAAACTTACCTGGCCCGCATCTTTATCTGCACCTCGAAGTCTTGAGTGCCGGCGCTGGAGACGCTTCGCTCTGTGCAGCGTGTTCTTTCGCCGGCTCGACCGAAGTCTCGCCCCATCAGGTGACGGTTTTCGTTCGCAATCGCACTTCGCGATTCTAAAATTCAGGCTCGCATGAGCCGCGTTCGTTTACTTTCCGATACTCTCGCCAGCCAGGTGGCTGCGGGAGAAGTGATCGAACGGCCCGCGTCGGTGGTTAAGGAACTGGTCGAGAACAGCATCGATGCGCAGGCCCAGGCGATCGAGGTGATGATCCGGCGCGGCGGAATTTCGCTCATTCGAGTGACGGATGACGGGATCGGGATGGATCGCGACGACGCCCTCCTTTGCCTCGAGCGGCATGCGACGAGCAAGATTCGCACGGCGGCGGATCTCGCCACCGTTGGAACACTCGGTTTCCGCGGAGAAGCGTTGCCGAGCATCGCGAGCGTTGCGCGTTTTCGCCTGACGACCCGGGAAAAGGAGGCCGTCGCGGGGACGGAGGTGATCGTCTCCGGCGGGAAAATCGAGACGGTGCGCGATGGCGGGGAAGCGCCCGGGACACAGGTCGAGGTGCGCTCGCTTTTCTATAATTTGCCCGCGCGCCGGAAGTTTCTCCGCTCCGAGAATACCGAAACGCGCAAGATCGAGCACCAGCTCAATCTCCAGGCGATCGGTCATCCCGGTATCGCCTTTTCCCTCGTCCGGGACGAGCGGATCGTCTTTCAACTTCCGGCGACGAAGACGTTGCGCGACCGGATTCGCGATCTGATGGGGAGCGAACTGCTCGCGCGCCTGCTCGAGGTGGAACCGGCGGCGCGCGGGAAGCTGCGGGTGAGTGGATTCGTCGGCCAGGCTGGGGTGAGCCGGGCGAGCCGGGCGACAGCAGTTTGTCTTCGTGAATGGCCGCGCGGTCGAGAGTCCGGTGATCGGCGCGGCGCTCAAGGAAGGCTATCACACAGCCCTGATGAAGGGACAATTCCCGGTGACATTTCTCTTCGTCGAGCTCCCTCCAGCGGAGGTGGATGTGAACGTGCATCCGGCGAAACGCGAGGTGCGCTTTCGTGATCCAGCCGGGGTGCGAGAGGCGGTTGTCGAGGCTATCCGGCGCACCCTGGAGAGCGATCGAAGCAGCTGGCAGGAGCAATTCCGGGCGCCGGCCGTTCCCGACGTCCCGTTCGTTAGGCGAGCGGAAACATTGACGCCTCCGACGACGCTGCGCAGCCGAACTTTCCGGTTCGAGATGCCGGGAACCGCGGTGACCGATAGGCGATTTTTGCCTGACGAGGAACGCCGCCCGGTCGCGGAACATCAATTTCGGATCCTTGGCATTCTGAACAAGCTCTACGTTTTGATGGAGAATGCGGAGGGCCTGGTCCTGGTCGATCAGCATGCCGCGCATGAGCGGATCCTGTTCGAGGAACTGCGTCGCCGGATGGAAGAAAAAGGTGTGCCGTCGCAGCGCCTGCTCCTCCCACAGGTGATCGAGCTGGCGCCGCGCGACGCGGAATGGATCGAGCGCAATCTTGCGACCTTGCAAAAGATGGGGCTCGGGGTGGAGGAGTTTGGCCGGCACACCTTCAAGCTGGAGAGCCTGCCGCCCTTCCTGAGCGGGGCGGAACCGGCTCGGCTCTTGCAGGACGTGATCGACAGTCTGAAATCGGCCAGCAACAGCAGCTCGCCACTGCGCCTTGGCGAGGAGATGATTGCCAAGACGGTCTGCCGTCATGCAGTCAAGGCGAATGATTTGCTTCGCCATCCTGAAGTGGAAAAGTTGATCCGCGATCTGCTCGAGTGCGAGCTGCCCTATTGCTGTCCGCACGGCCGGCCGACCATGATTCAGATTTCGTTAGGCGAACTGGAGAAGAAGTTCGGCCGGAAAGTGTAGGGCGGCCATTCTCGCCGCTGGATTTCCGACGGGACTGGGTGTCACGCCCGCCTAGCTATTCGTGCCGTCTTTGGCGGCATTCCTTCCAGTGCTTCGCGATCAGCGCTTTGATCGCGGGCGTTTGCAGCCGGTAATTTTCTTCCTCGCGGCTGGGTAATTCCGGGAACCATTTCCACCAATACATCCCGGCGATCGCCGGGCAGCGCTGCGGCAAGATCGAGCGCCACCGTCGATGCAGCGCTGCTGGATTTCGTCGGCGTTGGTCCCCGCCCATTTTGAAGGCCCAGGGCTCGGCCGCGGCCCGGGCGCTCACGTTGTAGCCGATCTCGACGAAGAGAATTTTCTTGTCGCCATGCGCTTTCGAATAAGTGCGTCAGCTCGGCGCACTTTCTTTTCCCAGGCGGCGGCGATCTCGGCCTGGCTCGGGTCGCGCTTTTCGTCAGGGGAAAATAGGCCAGGACGCCGATGTAATCGAGCGCGTCCCAGAAAGTCACCTCCTGGAAGCTGTCCCAATTTCCGCCGTAGGTCAGCTTGCCGTGATAAACCTGGCGGATGGCGGCGATGATCTGGCGCCAGCGGGCGTCGAACTTCTGCGCGTAGGTGAATTCGAGTCCGATACAGAAAGTCGCGGCGCCGTGGGCCTCGGCGACCCGCGCCATCTGCACGATCCAGGTCTCGTAGTCGCCGAAAAAGCGGTCCCATTCCTCGTTCGGTTTGGAAATTGATTTCGCCCCGCCAAAGAAACTTCGTCCCCCAATAGGCGATGTGCGGGATGAGCATGACCGACATCCCGCGTTCGCGCGCCCAATCGAGCGGAACGGTGATGTGGCGGAAATTGTCGTCGGTCGCGAAAACGGACGTGGCCGTCGTTCTGGATCTGGGCGTAGGGATGAATCGCGATGCTGTTTACGCCTAACGATTTCAGTTCGTCGAGCGTCCGCGCCATTTCCGGCGTGGCCCATTCCCAGCCCGAGGTCTGGCAGGAGACGGTCATCCCTTTGATGACGAGCGGCAGCGCCTTTTCCTCTGCGCCTGCCGGCCGGCAGAGTCCGAGGACGAGGAGAAAGAGGACGAGGACGAGGGTAGAATGAGACTTGCCCGGCTTAAAGGGAGATCGAGCGCATTCTGGGATTAGATAATAGAAGGAAAAGCAAATTGAAGCGAACCGCTCAATTGCAATCCGCGCTGCGCCGGATCGGGATGACAGGCCTCCGGGCGAACGGCCTCGCTTGCGTCGGAGCGCCGCGTCGATTGTTGAATCCAAACGCGGCGCGCGCCGCATCTCACTCTTAACACTATGAAATCCATTCTTCGCTCTCATGGCCGCCATCCTCTGTGTCAGTCCCGCGTTGGCCCAACCACCGGCTGTTGCGGCGTCACCTGCCGCAGCGGCTCCAGCCGCTGCGCGATGCAAGACAAAGCAGAGGCCGCCACTGTTCCGCCGAAAATTCCGCTCCGCGATTTTTTCAAGAACCCGGTCAGCCGCGGCTATGACCTCTCGCCGGATGGCAGACGCTTTCCTTTCTCCAGCCCTGGGAATCGCGGATGAACATTTTCATTCGTCCGACCGCGGGCGGCGAAGCGAAGCGGGTGACGAATGAGAAAGATCGCGACATTCGCAGCTACGCCTGGAAAGGAAACGGATTCTTCGTTTACGCGATGGACGATAAAGGCGACGAAAATTTCCACCTCAAACGGGTCGACCTGAAGAGCGGCGAGGTGAAAGATCTGACTCCCTTCCCGAAAGTGCGGAGCGAAATCATCGATGATCTGGCCGATGTCTCGGAGACCGACATCCTGATCACGTTGAACAAGCGCAACCCGGAAGTCTTCGACGCTTTTCGGCTCAACGTCGCGACCGGCGAGATGAAGATGGTGGCCCAGAACCCCGGCAAAGTGGATCGGTGGATCACAGATCACGCGGGAGTGATCCGGGCGGCGACACGAACCGACGGCGTGAACACCAGTCTGCTCACCCGGCCAGACGAGAAAACACCTTTCAAGAACGGTGCTGACGACCAATTTCCGCGAAGCGGCTGAACCCGCAGTTCTACACCTTCGACAACAAAAATCTCTATGCGACTTCCAACATCGGCCGGGACAAGGCGGCGGTCGTGACGATCGATCCGACTAACGGCAAGGAGCTGGAGAAACTCTACGAAAATCCGGACGTCGATGTGGATGCGCTTGCTTATTCAAAGAAGCGCAAGGTGGTGACCTTCGCAGCTTTCGATACCTGGAAAACGGAACGCAAATTTTTCGATAAGCAGATCGGAGGAGATGTACAAAACGCTCGCCGAAAAACTGCCCGGCTACGAAGTCGAAGTCGTGGCGAACGACAAGGCGGAAGACAAGTTCATCGTCATGGCGAGCAACGATCGCTCGCCTGGATACGCGCAATTTATTTGATGCCAAAACTGGCACCCTGACGAAGCTGGTAGAGGTCGCGCCCTGGCTCAAGGAGAGCGAACTCGCGCCGATGAAACCGGTCGAATACAAGAGCCGCGACGGCCTGACGATTCACGGCTACCTCACCCTCCCGCTCGGCCGCGAGGCGAAGAATCTGCCAGTCGTGATCAACCCGCACGGCGGCCCGTGGTATCGCGACACCTGGGGTTTCAATCCCGAGGTGCAGTTTCTGGCCAATCGTGGTTATGCCGTTCTCCAGATGAACTTCCGCGGCTCGACCGGCTACGGTCGCAAGTTTTGGGAAGCCTCGTTCAAGCAATGGGGCCAGAAAGATGCAGGATGACATCACCGACGGCGTGCAATGGCTGATCAAGCAAGGAATCGCCGATCCGAAACGGGTCGCGATCTACGGCGGCAGTTACGGCGGTTACGCCACGCTTGCCGGTGTGGCTTTCACCCCGGACCTCTACGCGGCCGCGGTCGATTACGTAGGAGTGGCCAACATGTTTACCTTCATGAAAACGATCCCGCCCTATTGGAAACCGTTTCTCGACATGTTCCACGAGATGGTGGGCGATCCGGAGAAGGACAAGGCGATGATGGAAGCCGTCTCGCCCGTGATGCACGCGGACAAGATCAAGACGCCGCTCTTCGTCGCGCAGGGTGCGCACGATCCGCGGGTGAACAAGGATGAGTCCGACCAGATGGTCGCGGCGCTGAAAAAACGTGGGGTAGAAGTCGAATACATGGTGAAAGACAACGAAGGCCACGGCTTCCACAACGAGGAAAACCGTTTCGATTTCTACGGCGCGATGGAGAAGTTCCTCGCGAAATACCTGAAACCGGCCGCCTGATTTTCAGGTCCTTGGAGCGGCGCTCTATGACCGCCGAAACGCCAGGTCGTGGATCTGCGCGCTCGGGGCAGAGGAGCCGCCTTCTTTACTCGATATCCTTGGCGGTCACAGACCGTCGCTCCAAACCGTTCTGCGCTCTACGGCACGATCGGCGGGAATTCGTTTTCGGTTTCGCCGGTATCGATTCCCGTGCCGCAGCCGGCTGTGGCGCACGCTGTAGAAAAAGTAAATCACCAATCCGATCGCCAGCCAGATGAAGAACCGGATCCAGGTCTCGATCGGCAGGCTGAGCATGAGCGCGCCGCAAAAAAACACGCCGAGGAGCGGAAACACCGGGACGAACGGAACGCGGAACGGCCGCGGACGGTTCGGATCTTTCTTGCGCAGCACGATCACGCCGGAACAAACCAGGGCGAAAGCGAAAAGTGTTCCGATATTCGTCAGGTCGGCTAACGAACCGATATCGGTCAACATGGCGACGCCGCCGACGACGATGCCGGTCCAGATGGTGGTGATGTGCGGCGTGCGGAAGCGCGGATGGATTCGGGCAAAATACCGCGGCAGCAATCCGTCACGCGCCATCGCCATGAAGATGCGCGGCTGACCGAGCTGAAAGACGAGCAAGACAGAGGTGAGGCCGGCGAGCGCGCCCGCGCTGATAAGCGCCTGCGCCCACGGCTTTGCCGCAAAGGCGGTCGCGACCGCGGCCGAATCGCCAAGGTAAGTGGTGTATTTTTTCATCCCGGTGAGAACGAACGACATGAGGACGTAGAGAATCGTGCAGATGATCAGGCTGGCGATCATCCCGATCGGCAAATCGCGTTTTGGATTTTTCGTTTCCTCGGCCGTGGTCGAGACGGCGTCGAACCCGATGAAGGCGAAAAAGACGATCGCGGCCCCGCTCATCACGCCGCCAAAACCGCTCGGCATGAACGGATGCCAGTTAGTCGGATTGACCATGAAAGAGCCAAAGGCGATCACGAAAACGACGACCGCGAGTTTGATGATGACGATGGTCGTGTTGGCGGTCGCGCTTTCGCGAATGCCGTAAACCAGGAGCACGGTGACCGCCATGACGATGAGCAACGCGGGCAGGTTGAAGGCGATCGGATGCCCCATGATGACGGGCAGCGTGGTGGAAGAATAATCACTCAGCGCCGCGCCGCCCTTGGCGATGATGGTGCCCGCGGTGGTGTGATCGCTCACCAGCCAAAGCGGAAATCTGAGGTGCAAACCGAAAGGCAGATTGCCGAGAAGTTGGACAAAATATCCCGACCAGCCGACGGCCACGGCCATGTTGCCGACGGCGTATTCCAGGATCAAATCCCAGCCGATGATCCAGGCGATGATCTCGCCTAGCGTCGCGTAGGAATAGGTGTAAGCGGAACCCGAAACCGGGATCATCGACGCCAGTTCGCTGTAACAGAGGGCCGCGAAACCGCAGGCGATGGCCGCGACCACAAACGAAAGCGCCACCGCCGGCCCCGCCGCCGGCCGGCCGAAAACGAGGTCGGTGTGATTGAAGTCCAAGCGATAATGAAATTAAGCACCGGCGTTTTCACGATGCGACTCGCCGACGCGCGCCGCTTTCGCCCGCCGCCGCCGTCCCGGCGAGGGCAAAAATTCCTGCGCCGATGATCGCGCCGATGCCGAGGCAGGTGAGATCGAACGCGGTCAGCGAGCGCTTCATTTTGCGGTCAGGCGCTTCCGATTCGCGAATCAACAGCTCAGGGCTCTTGGTCTGAAAAAGTTTGGATGCCACGAGATTCTCTCCGGTTGTCTCAGGCTATGTTCGAAGCGGGCGCATCGTCGCATCCGGCGAATGCGCCGGTCAATGCTTTGTTTTCGGGGACGTGAGGTCCGACGCCATTGATGTAACTGGAGGCGGCGACCCCGGATCTGGCGCGGATTTAGCTTCGAACAGAGGATGCCCGTTCTGTCCGGACCCAATCTTTTCGCGGGCCTCCTCTTTAGCAGCATTGGCTTCGTCGGCTTCGTCTACGGGAAACGAATGAGCGCCTGGAAACCGATGTTTATCGGCATCGCCTTGATGGCGTATCCCTACTTTATCGAGGACACGGTCACGATTTGTGCCATCGGGCTGGCCGGCACCGCCGCGCTCTTTTGGTTCGCAACTAGTTCGCTGCCGAGGGGATCGCTCCGCTTCCGGGTTGGACTTGGCCTCAACCGCTGAATATTCTGCGGTCCATGTCCGATGAAACGACGCCGCTGATTTTTGGCGATGCCGCCGTCGCTGAGCTTGGCCGTCATCCGAGGCGAAAATGGTTCGGTCGAAAGCGGAAATCGCGTCCGCCCCTGACCCATTGTGAGAATTGCGGCGCCGCGCTGACCGGTCCGTATTGCGCGCAATGCGGCCAGCCGGCGATCGATTATCGTCGCTCCTTTGGCTCGCTTTTGGCCGACGCGGCCGACGCATTTTTCAATTTCGATGCACGTTTTTTCCAGTCGTTCGGCCTTCTTCTTTTCAAACCCTGGCGCCTAACGAATGAATTCGTGGAAGGCAAGCGCGCCCGCCACGTCCATCCCTTGCGCGTTTATCTCATCGCCAGCGTGATGTTCTTTCTCGTCATCAATTTCCTCTCGAAAAACACGCACTTGCAGTCAAATCGGAGCGCGACGTCAGAGCAATTTCTCACTGACTACGACAGCACCGACTCCGGGCCCGCTCTCGGCCTCGACTCCATCTTCTCATTTTTCGTTGGGAATTTCCGCGCTGCCGTCGCCGGCGGCGAAGCCGTCACCCGAAGGAGAGCAATTCGTTCATCCAATTCGACGACGACGACGAATACAACTCCGGTTTTGGCCGCTGGCTGGAGAAGCGGGCCAGAGAAAAAATCGGACCGACAGGTGATCGTGGCGACCTGTTTTTGAAAACGCTCATTCAAAATCTCGCGCCCATGGTCCTATGCTGCATCCCGCTCTTTGCCCTTGTCCTGAAAATCCTCTACGTCTTCAAACGGCGTTTTTATGTCGAGCACCTCATTTTCGCGCTCCACACCCACGCTTTCGTTTTTCTCAGCACTCTCATCATTATTGGGCTTGGCTTTTTGCTCGCCTCAAATCAACCGCGCTGACCGCTGTGGTGTCTACCTTTTTGGGTATTGCTGTGGTTATCCAGCTTCTTGTCGCGATCCGTCGGGTTTATCGTCAAAACTGGTTTGCCACGCTCTTCAAGTTCGCCCTCGGCAGCCTCATCTACCTGATTTACTGAGCATCGCTTTTGGTGTGACCGCCATGGTCACTCTCATTTTGCCCTGAGGCAAAATCCCGTCGAAGCGACGAAGTGCCGTTTGTCCATGGACGTGCGGAAGCCCGGCTTCTGCCGGGCCTCGTTGCTAGGCGATCGACTTGATCACGCCGCCGTCGGCGCGAACCGAGGCACCATTGATTGCGGCGGCGAGCGGGCTGCAAACAAAAGCAACGACATTGGCGATCTCTTCCGGTTTAATGAAAGCGCTTCAAGAGAGAGGTCGGTCGGGCGTTTTTGAAAAAGTCCTTTCTCGAACTCCTCCCGGCTCATCTCGTTCTCCTCGGCGAGCTGGCCGACGAACTCTGTTACACCCTCCGAGGCGGTTGGGCCGGGGAGGACAGAGTTGACGGTCACGTTTGTGCCGGCGCAGGTTTCCGCGAGGCCGCGGGCAACCGCGAGTTGGGCCGTCTTTGTCGTCCCGTAGTGAATCATTTCGGCGGGAATCTGCACCCCGGATTCGCTCGAAACAAAAATGATCCTGCCCCAGTTGCGTTCTTTCATTCCGTCCAGATAGGCGCGGCTTAGTCGCACGCCGGAGAGAACATTGACAGCAAAGAACTTCTCCCATTCCGCGTCACTGATCTTGGCGAACGGCTTCGGTTCGAAAATTCCGACATTATTAACCAGGATGTCGACCTGGGGCAGTTGCCTGACGACTTCGGAGCAACCCTCGGCGGTGCCGAGATCCGCGACGATTCCGTGCAGATTTGCCCCGCCTTTCCCCTTTCATTTGCGCGCTCGCTTCTTCAACCCGCTCCCGCGTCCGCCCATTTATCCAGACTTCTGCGCCTTCACGAGCCAGGCGGCAGGCAATGGCGAACCCGATTCCGGCAGTCGAGCCACTGATGAATGCCTTCTTATTTTCCAGTTCGAGATTCATGCTGTTTCAGTTCCACGGTTAACCGTGGGTTCAAGGATTTCTTCTCCAGAGTTCAAAGTTCAGGACAGTGGCGAAAGAAACCCAGGCGAGATAAGGCACGAATAGCCACGCCGCAAGACGGTCGACAGCTGCGAAAGCGAAAAGGGTCGCAACGATCGCGAGCCAGTGCATCGCTATGTTGATGAGGGCGAGGTCAATGCGGTGGCCGCCAAAAAAAATCGGCGTCCAGGCCGCATTTAAAAGGAGTTGGAGAACATAAAGAGTGAGCGGCAGCGCTTGCTCGTGCCAACCACCATGCCGCCAGACGAGCCAGGCAGCCACCGCCATCAAGAGATATAGTGTCGTCCAGACTGGAGCAAAAACCCACGGCGGGCGGGTTGAATCTGGGCTTTGTCAGGCCCGCGGTACCAGGCATCGGGGCGGGCACGATACCCGATCGCCGGAGCGACGAAAGTGCATGATGATCCACCCCAGCAGAGTCAGGAGCGAGTAAAATGCCATTCCGAAGCCATATCGCGCGAGGCGGGCGCGGCGGGTGTGCCCGTCCAATCCAGCGCCCGACTTGCCATGCTCGCGCGCGATGGGATAGAAAGAGCGCATGGGGCGTCAATGGTTGCATGCAAAGCGCGAAGTGGCCGGTCTGAAAAAAGGCCAGGCTACCGGGAAACTGGTTAAAGAAATCATGGTCGCGGCCAAGCTCGGAGGGGCCGATCCCACCGGTAATGCGCGCCTTGCCGCGGTCGTCGAAAAAGCGCGCAAACAAAGCGTCTCGCGCGACGTAATTGAGCGCGCGATCAGGAAGGGTGCGGGAGTTGGGGGCGAAAAGCTGGAGCTGGAACAGATCGTTTTCGAAGGCTACGGGCCGCACAAGGTGCCGGTGATCGTCGAGGTGCAAACTGACAACAAGAACCGCACCGCGCCCGAGATTCGCGTTCTCTTCAAGCGCGGCCAGCTCGGAGCGCCGGGGAGCAACAAGTTTCTCTTCGATCATGTCGGACTCGTCGAGGCGCATCATCCCGACGCGAACGCCGATGCGGAAGCGGCCGCGATCGAAGCCGGCGCGCAGGACTTCGTTCCCCTGTCGAATGCCGATGACACTGAGATCCCAGAAGGAACCCGGGGCGCGCGTTTCATCACCCTGCCGACGGATCTGCACGCCGTGTCCCAGTGGCTGGGCCAGAATGGCTGGACGATCGTGACGAGCGAGCTCGGTTATGTCGCAAAAAACTTCCCGGAGTTGAACGAGGACGATCGTGAGCAAGTCGGCGAATTCCTCCAGGCTGTCGAGGATCACGATGACGTCCACCGCGTCTGGGCGGCGATTCGTTAGGCGAGGTCATGTCCGACGAGACGACCGAGGCGATTTTTGGCGACTCAGTCGTGGACTCGCTCGACAAACCGGGGCGCAAACGCCGCGGCCTTTTCGGTTTTCGAAAACCGCCGGAGGAAAAGCCTCCCTTTACTCATTGTGAAGATTGCGGCGCGGAATTGCACGGCCGCTACTGCTCGCAATGCGGCCAGGTGGCGGTCGATTACCACCGCTCCTTTCGCCACGTCATCGCCGATGTGGCGGAATCGTTCCTCAACTGGGACTCCAAATTCACCAAGACGACTCGGTCTGCTCCTGCTTTCTCCCGGCTGGCTCACGAACCAATTCGTCGCCGGCCGCCGCACCCGTTATCTCCATCCACTGCGGGTTTATCTGCTCGTCAGCATCGTCTTCTTTTTATGTGCTCGGTTCGTTCCCTTCCAGGTGAAACCACCCGACGTGGCGAAAATGACGGCCGAGCAGCGCGCCGAGGTGGAGGAGGCGATGCAGAACCCGAGCATCCCCCAGGCCGTGCGCGAGCAGGTCTTGCGCAATCTGGCCGAGCAGAGAAAAAAGGAGGCAGCGCAAGCTGGTCTTTCACCAACTCCCAGAGCGGTCTCCACGCCATCGCCGACACCGGACAAAGGTGAAAATCTGGACCGCCAACTGGATGAGGCCTCGGCTCCCAGTTGGCTGAAGACAAAGTTGCGCGAAAAGATCGGTCCGCATGGCGGCAACGTGGAACTCCTGGGTAAGACATTGCGCGATAACATCTCGACCATGATGCTTTTTTGCATCCCGCTCTTTGCTTTCGTCCTGAAGATTCTCTACCTGCGCCAGGGCCGCTATTACATCGAGCATCTGGTCTATGCCCTCCACATCCACTCCTTTTTCTACATCGCAGTTTTGCTCATTGTCTTCAGCGGGATAGCAACGAAACGCTGGGTCCCGGCGCTGAATACGCCGCTCCTCTGGATCCTGGTGCTCGCGATGGTGGCGCAGGTCTTTTGCTCGATCCGCCAGGTCTACGGCCAAGGCTGGTTCATGACGACCTTCAAGTTTTTCTTCGGCGGCTTCATTTACCTCTTCGTTCTCGTCTTGGCTCTGGCTGTCACCGCGGTCGCGACCCTCGCGTTTTCCTGACCCTCGTCGTCAGGCGAGCAGCTCTTTTGCCTTCTCCAGCGCGGCTTCGATCTTCGTCGCGTCGGTGCCGCCGCCTTGCGCCAGTTCAGGCCGACCGCCGCCCTTGCCGCCGACCAGCGGCGCGGTCTCCTGGATCAATTTTCCGGCCTGGTAGCGGGTCGTTAGGGACTTCGGAATCGAAGCGATCAGCGCCACCCGACCATCCTTTTCTCCGGCGAGAAAAATCGGACCCTCGAAGCGCGTCTTGAGCGCGTCGGTCACCGCCTGGAGCAACTTGCCGTCGGCGTCGGGCACACGGGCGACGCGGAAAGCAGCGCCATCGCTCGCCGCCAGCTCGTTTGCGATCGCCGCCGCCCGGCTTTGCATTCCGGCTTCCGCCGCCTTGGCGTTGGTTTTCTCCCAATCGCGCACTTCCGTTTCCAGTTTTTCGAGCTGCGTCGTGCGCGCATCGATGCTCTCGACCAACCCGGCCGTTTCCTCGGTGCTCACCTCTGTCAGGGGCGCGAGGTCGGGTTTCTTCTTCGCGAGCGCCTCGAATTTCTCTTCCTGACGGGTCGCTTCCGCGCGCGCCCATTCGCGCACGGCGTTCCCCGCGACTGCCTCGATCCGCCGGATCCCGGCCGCGATCGCGCCTTCGCTCACGATCCGGAAGTAGGCGATGTCGCCCGTCTCGCGCACGTGCGTGCCGCCGCAAAGTTCCATCGAGTAGCCGTCCAATTTGTTAGGCTGGCCGCCGATTTGGACCACCCGGACGCAGTCGCCGTATTTGTCGCCGAAAAACTGCATGATGTCGGCGCGTTCTTTCGCTTCCGCGTAGGGAATCTCCGTCCACGAAACCGGCGCCTGCTGCGCGATCTTTTCGTTCACGAGTTTCTCGACCTCGCGCACTTGGGATTTCGTCAGGGGCGCGCTCGAGAAATCAAAGGTCAGCTTCTCCGGTCCGACGTAGCTGCCTTTTTGGGCGGCATCGCGACTAACGACTTCGTGCAGCGCCCAGTGCAGTAGATGCGTCACGGTATGATGCCGTTCGATCGCCGATCGCCGCGTGCGATCGATCCGCACCGTAACGTGCTCGCCGATCTCAGGTGTCGAGTCGCCCGCGATGAGATGGATCCAAGCGTCGCCCGCCTTGCGTGTGTCTTCGATTTTCCAGGAACCGTCCTCGCTCAGCATCTCGCCCTGGTCGCCGACCTGGCCGCCCATCTCGGCATAGAGAACAGAGTTGTTGAGCACGACCGCTTTTTTGTCACCGATATCGAGAATCGCTTCAACATCGGCGCCAGTATGGTCGTGTTCGTAACCGAGAAAATTGGTCGGCGGCTGTTCCGACGTATCTGCGACTTCGATCACGCTCCTCTTTTGCGCCTTGCGCGCACGCTCGCGCTGTCCCTCCATCAGCTTCTGGAATCTTTTTATGTCGACCGTGAGTCCACGCTCCCGCGCCATCAGTTCGGTCAGATCGAGCGGGAAGCCATAGGTGTCGAAAAGCTTGAATGCAAATTCACCGGAAATTTTCTTCTCAATGGTTCCATCGGCTCGCCGAACAAAGGCACCGACAGTTAACCTGTTTTTCCATCCTTCGGTTCGCGACCCTTTCGACGCTCGAAATTCTGCCGGACCGCCAGTGTCATCCATTATCGAAGGCAGCGATTCAATCATTTGCGCACCCTCCTCGAATTCCTTCGTGCCAGCATCGAGGTCGAAGAGCGCGATTCCTCGATCTAATGTCTTGTTGAACGCTTCCTCTTCGCGTTCCAGGGTTTCCTCGATGCGCTCTTGCTTTGCGCGGATTTCGGGAAAGGTGTTACCCATAGTACCAACGAGGGTATCAACCAACCGGTAGAAAAACGGCTCATGGAAGTCTAACGAGCGCCCATAGCGGACGGCACGGCGCAGGATCCGACGGAGGACGTAACCGCGTCCCTCATTGCTCGGCTGGATACCGTCGGCGATTGCGAAACTGAGAGTGCGGATGTGATCGGCGATGACGCGGAAAGCGATGTCGATCTTCTCCTGCTCGGTCTGAGGTGCGCTTCCGGACTTTGGCAACGTCGACGCGTAACGTTTTCCGCTGAGTTTTTCAATTTCGTCGAAAATCGGCCGGAAAACATCCGTCTCGTAATTCGAGATGGTGCCGGTGAAATCGGCAAAATTTTTCGTGCCTTGAATCATCGCGGTTACGCGCTCGAAACCCATCCCTGTGTCGACATGGCGTTGGGGCAGGGGAGAGAACGTGCCGTCGGGATTCGCGTTGAACTGGATAAAGACAAGATTCCAAATCTCGATGCAACGCGCGTCGCCGGCGTTGACCAGCGAACCACCGGTATCGCCCGCTGGTGTCAGATCGACATGCAGTTCCGAGCACGGGCCACAGGGCCCGGTGTCGCCCATCATCCAGAAATTGTCCTTTTTGTTTCCGTTAACGATGTGAACGGCGGGATCGAGCCCGGCGGCGGCGAAGAGGTGCGCCCAATGATCGTGCGCTTCCTGGTCGAACTCGCTCGGCTCGTCAGGCCCGGGTTGGTAAACGGTGGCGTAAAGACGCGCAGGCGGCAGGCCCCATCGCCTAACGACCAGTTCCCAGGCCCATTCGATCGCCTCTTTTTTGAAATAATCGCCGAAACTCCAGTTTCCCAGCATCTCGAAAAATGTGTGGTGATAGGTGTCGAGTCCGACGTCGTCGAGATCGTTGTGTTTTCCCCCGGCGCGGATGCATTTCTGGGTATCGGCGGCGCGCGGTGGTGCGAAGCGGGGTCGTTGCTGGCCGAGAAAGATCGGCACGAACTGGTTCATGCCGGCATTGGTGAAGAGGAGATTCGGTGCGTCAGGCAAAAGGGAGGACGACGGCACGATGGTGTGCTGTTTCTCGCGAAAAAAATCGAGAAATGATTGGCGAATCTCGGCGGAAGTCATCGCGGGAAGCTTAGCGTGGATCAGGGAGTTTTCATGCCGGGGAGCGCTCGCCGCGCGCTCCCCAGGAGATCGGTGCGCTCCGCGCGTTTCGCAGACCGAAACGTTTACTATTTCTTTTCTTCCTCGAGCTTGGCTTTGACCGCCGCCTCGATTTCTTCGTAAAGCGCCGGATCGCTTTTCAGCACTTCCTTGGCCGCGTCGCGCCCCTGAGCGAGTTGCGCGCCTTTGTAGCTCATCCAGGAGCCGCGTTTCTCCACGATTTGTTTCTCGAGTGCGAGATCGAGCAGCGCGCCGGTGGAGGAAATACCCTCGTTATACATGATGTCGAATTCGGCTTCGGTGAACGGCGGCGCGACCTTGTTTTTCACTACTTTCACCCGGGTGCGGTTGCCGGTGACCACGCCATCGGTCTGCTTGATCGCTCCGATACGGCGGATGTCGATGCGAACGCTGGCGTAGAATTTGAGCGCTTTTCCGCCCGGAGTCGTTTCGGGATTGCCGAACATGACGCCAATCTTTTCGCGAATTTGGTTGGTGAAAATGCAACAGGTGCGGGCCTTCGAGATGAGGGAAGTGAGCTTGCGCAATGCGGCGCTCATCAGACGCGCCTGCGCTCCCACCGTGGAATCGCCGATCTCTCCTTCGAGCTCCTGTTTGGTGACGAGCGCCGCGACCGAATCGAGGACAATGACGTCGAGCGCGTTTGAACGAACCAGGGTCTCGACAATCCGGAGCGCTTCCTCGCCGGAACTCGGCTGGGAGACGAGCAAATCATCCATGTCCACACCAAGCCGTCGGGCATATTGCGGATCGAGCGCGTGCTCCACGTCGATGAAGGCGGCGAGGCCGCCGCGCCTTTGTGCCTGCGCGATGACCGTCAGTGTGAGCGTCGTCTTACCGGACGATTCGGGTCCGTAAACTTCCACGACGCGTCCGCGAGGAAATCCACCCACACCGAGCGCGCGGTCGATCAGGATGTTCCCGGTGGGAATGACTTCGATGTCGACGATTTTCTCGTCGCCCAGTCGCATGATCGCGCCGTCGCCGTAGTCCTTTGCTATCTGCTGGATGGCGAGGTCGAGGTTTTTGTTCCGGGCGGCGACAAATTTATCTTCGGAGGTTTTTTCTTCAGTTTTGGAGGCCATAGAGGCTTCTTAGGTACGTCGCCCCACGCGCCCCGCCAAGTAGAAAAGCGGAGCGCGTGGTAAAGAAACGCGCGTTGGTGCGGAATCGTCCGCCTACAGTTTGGACACGTGAAATACGTCAGCCTGGAGTTCTCTCGCGATCGGCGTGTTGCGGTGGATGATGTTGGCGAGCGTTTGGCTTCGGACTTGGGCAGCGATCGATGGTGGCAGGTAGCTTTCGAACCAGAAGCGGTCACCGTCACGCAAGCGCGTGAACTGATCGCGCAAGATGGTGAAGATTAATTCACCACAGAGGCCGCCGTTAACGTGATCCTCCGCCAGACCGCCGACCCACATGTCTAAATCCTCCGGTGTAGCGTAGACGGCCGCGAGTCGCGCCTGCAAATTTGTGTCGGAGGTAATTTCGGCAAAACTCGTTTTGGCCGCCAGACCGAAATCCAGTCGGACCTGATTGTAGCGTGGCAGACCGTGGTCGCGCCCCCGCTGAATATTGAGTGAGGCGAGATCGAAGCCGCCCGCCCCGGGAGGGCCAAAGAGGAAGTTGCGAACGCCGTCGACGAGGTAGCAGTCTACTTCCTGCGGAATTTGGCTGGCCAAACCGCGCAGATAGCACTCGATCCCGACACTGCTGATGGCAGTGGGACTAAAAAAGCATTGGGAGAGATCGAGGTCCCCGATGCTTTGATTATTTTCATCGAGTCGTCGCAAGGTCGACGAGAGCAAGGTATGACCGACGCGGAAGGCGGCAGTCGAAAACGAATTTTCGATGCTTGGATCGAGGTTGACATCGTATCCGTGGTAGCGCGGGAGCGCATGCGGGCCGAGGAGCGCCGGGATGAAATCGCGATAGGTAATGAGCTGGATTTCCGCGCCGACGATGGCCCGTGCGCGATAATAAATTCCGTCATCGTCAAGATTGGGGTGCTGCTGTTTGATCTTTGTCGCCCAATAGTTGTGTTCGCGCATGAAGAGCGTGTGGATGGCGGTGAGGCCGACCTGTTCATTGGAGCGCACGTCTCCAGCGAGGAAGTATCCAGCGCTGGTATCGGGGGCGTTCGGGAAACCGTTGACATTGTAGGGAAGCAGATCGCCGTCGCTGGACTTGAGTTTTCCGCTGCCGTCGAGAGTGCGCAATTCTTGGGCGCGGGCTTCGTCAGAGCCATAAACCTGTGATCCGTCGATAAAGGCCGTATCGACGTTCAGTTGCTGGCGAATGCCGGTGACTATCTGGAAGATCGATCTGTCGAGTTCGATGATTTGAGTGCCGGTGGAGTCCGGATCAAAAAAGGGATCGCCCAGTGGGACCTGGATATCGAAGCGTTCAGCCGGATTCGTTGTTGGCGTCAGGTCCATATCGTGGTCGATGAACTGGCCCCATTGCCAGACGTAATCAGAGACGTTGGTCGCGCAGGGTACTTCATGATCCTGAGCGAAAACATCGTCGCTGATTTCGCGCGCGCTCGGCGCGTCAGGCGCGGCCGGAGAACCGACGCCGTCGGCGTAGGCGATGGTCGTGTTGCGGAGGAGCGGGAATGTTGGCTGCACCGCGCGTCCCATCGATCGGATTGTTGCCCGATCCGTCGATAGAGCGAAACTCGTTAGGATAATGGGCCGGACCATTGGTGGCGGCGGTGTGATGGCCCGGTTTATACAGATCCGACTGTTGCCCAGCCGGAAAGTCGAAGCGGGCTGCGAGCGAAAACGGTGGAACCCGCGACCCAAAAGAACAAACATACGATTTTTGTTGGTTTCATCGGAATATGACTTTTTAAGTGACACTTGGTTGAATTTCCTACCCGCGAATACGAGGGCGCGCCGGGCGTTTCTCTTACAAGAACGGAGCCTCGTCTAGAAGGAAAACTTTTCCCCATTGTCACCTTTTCTCGGCTTGTAATCCAAATGTAAAAAAGCCGCAGGCTTCGCAGCCTGCGGCTTTTTTCGAGGGAGCCAGTTGTGATTTACGAAACCGTAATCTTGCGTGGCTTCACTTCTTCGGCTTTGGGCAGCGTCAGAGTGACGACGCCCTGGCTCATCCGGGCGGCGATCTTCGCACTGTCGATCGAGGGATCGATCTCAAACGAACGCCGATAACTGTGGGGACGGGATTCGCGATGAATCGCAGTCCCGTCGACCGCCGGAGTTGGATCGTCGACCGAGGATCGAAAGTTCGTTATTCTCGATCGAGATCTCGAGGCCATCTTTGTTCACTCCCGGCATCTCGAGTTCCAGAAGGTAGCCTTCGGCGATCTCGCTGACGCTCGCTGGCGGAAGAATGAACTTTTCGCCTTCGCGGCGACTCGTCGCATTTCCGTTATTTTCGCGCACTAAGTTGTTGGTCATGGAATTTTTCCTTTCTTGAATTGTGCCGGCGAACTGCGTTCGCCGATGGTTAATCATGCAATCGTGACTTCGACTTTTTTTGGTTTCGCCTCCTCCGCTTTCGGTAGCGTGACAGTCAGGATGCCGTCTTTGTAAGACGCGCTGACTTTTTCTGCGTCGACTTGCGCCGGCAGAGTGATGCTACGGCGAAACTTGCCGCTGAAAGCGCTCGGTCCGCTCGGCATTTTCGTCTTCGCTCGAAGGGCTTTGACGTTCGCCGGCGATCGTCAGCGTGCCGTCGTGGAGCGAGATGTCGATGTCCTCCTTGCGCATACCTGGGAGTTCGACGACCGCGACTCACATTGTCGTTGTTCTGATAAAGGTCGAGAGCCGGCGTCCAGCCGCTGAAAAGCTGCGCTTGTCGGGCAAAATTGCCCATCGACGGTAAATCGAAAAGGCTGTTCATCTCGTCTCGAAGATCAGCCCAGCGATCCAGCGAAGGCCAGGTCGATAGCTCGGGAGATTGATATCGAATTAAACTCATAATGGTTGTCCTTTCTGATAAATGCTTTATTTCAACTTGAAATGGTAAGCTTATCAGGATGCCAACATAGTCATCGAGGTTAAGTTAGATATGACATAAGACTCTATGGCAGATGGTATGTTAATGCATAATTTTGGATTAAACTTTTCAAATTGTCGATGCGAGCCAAAACGGCTCAGTGGCAATCTCCATTAACAATTACCACTGTGACAGAATGTAACTCTCGCAGTTTTCTTGATTGTGGAGGTAGGAGATCGCGGAATCCGTTGCCACTCGCAGTTCCGTTTGGATAGCTTTCGCAATGGGCATTCCTACAGACGAGACTTTCATGCGGGCGGCCTTGGTCGAAGCACGTCGGGGGATCGGGAGCGCCAGTCCAAACCCCGCGGTTGGAGCTGTTCTTGTCTTAGGGTCGGCGTGTTATCTCCAGCGGCTATCATCGGGCGAGCGGCCTGCCTCACGCGGAAATCGAATGCCTGGCGGCGGCGCCGCGTGGCTCGCTTCGTTCGGCCACGCTCTATGTTACTCTTGAGCCGTGTTCCACCGTCGGCCGCACCCCGCCTTGCAGGAGGCGATTCTACGCGCGGGCGTGAGGCGTGTGGTGATTGGGGCGACCGACCCCAATCCCTTGCACCGCGGCCGCGGGATTGACCAGTTGCGAACGTCAGGAATCAAAGTGACGACGGACGTGCTTGGGGCCGAATGCACTCAGCTTAACGAGGCCTTCAACAAGTGGATCGTAACCGGGAAACCATTCGTGATTGCGAAATGCGGGATGAGCCTGGATGGGCGCCTAACGAGAACGGCCGGCGAAGGGCGCTGGCTGACCGGTCCGGCTGCCCGCCGGCATGCCATGCAGCTCCGGGCGCAGCGTGGACGCTATCCTGATCGGTGCGGAAACCTTGCGCCGGGATGATCCTCGCCTGACTATGCGAGGGATACGAGGCGTGCGCCAACCTTGGCGCGTTGTTCTTTCCGCGCACTGGGGAAATTGCCCCGTGAGGCGCATCTTTTTGCCGATAAGTTCGCGGCCCGGACGCTGTTTATCGCGGCCATTCTGCTCCGGCAGGTCCTGGCCGATTTGGGGAAGAGGAAGATCACTAGTGTCCTGGTTGAAGGCGGCGGAAACGTGCTGGGCCAGGTCTTTCGACGCCCGGCTCGTTGACAAAGTGCAATTCTATCTTGCCCCCCTGCTCGACGGGCGGGCCAGTCCTGGCGGTGCCTGGAAAGGGCGCCGGGCTCAACTGCCGCCGGCGCCAAGATCTAGCGCAGACGCGATTTGAGAAAATTGGCTCCGATTTGATTGTCACCGGCTATCCCCGATGGGGCGAAGAAATTGGGTGAATAATTTGCCGGGGTATCGTCTCAATTTACGCTATTTATTCAGAAAGAAGGTGAACAAATGAACTGGAAGAAATTTCTTTGATCGTAGCAGTCGCGGGCTCATTCACTTTTGCGGCTGCGGCGAAATCGGACGCCGGCGTGCGCATTGGCATCGGTATTGGTTTTCCGGTCGCTTACGGTTATTCCTGCGGCTATCCCTACGGCGGATACTACCCTTACGCTTATGGATATCCCTACGGATATTCAGGCTATTACGCGTCCTATGGTTATGCGCCGGTCGTCTATCGCCGTCCGGTCGTTTACCGGAGGCCGGTGGTGGTCTACCGCAACGGACACCGGGTTGTCCGGCAGTATCCTCGCTAGGCAGCCGGAACCGGCGCCTTTGGGACAGTTTGGAGATCGGCAGCTTCGAGGAATCCCTCGAGCTGTCGAATTCTCGTCGGATGACGCATTTTGCGGAGCGCTTTGGCCTCGATCTGGCGGATGCGCTCACGCGTGACACGAAATTGCCGGCCCACTTCCTCGAGCGTCCGGCTGTAGCCGTCGACCAATCCAAACCGTTGTTCGAGCACTTGGCGCTCACGATCGGTCAAAGTCTCGAGGACGTCTTTTATCTTCTCCTTGAGCAACGCGATCGCGGTCATGTCGCTGGGATTTTCCGCGCCTTTGTCCTCGATGAAATCGCCGAAATTCGTCTCCTCGCTCTCGCCGACGGGAGCCTGAAGCGAGATTGGCTGCTGCGCCATTTTCAGGACCGCGCGGACGCGATCAACCGGAAGAAGGATTTCTTCGGCCACTTCATCCGGCGTTGGTTCCCGCCCATATTCCTGGAGCAGTTGTTTCTGCACCCGCATTAGCTTGTTGATCGTTTCGATCATGTGCACCGGGATGCGAATCGTGCGCGCCTGGTCAGCGATCGAGCGGGTGATGGCCTGGCGAATCCACCACGTCGCGTAGGTCGAGAACTTATAGCCGCGGCGGTACTCGAATTTTTCCACGGCCTTCATCAAGCCCATGTTGCCTTCCTGGATCAGGTCGAGAAAGGAAAGGCCGCGGTTGGTGTATTTTTTGGCGATCGAAATAACCAGGCGCAGGTTGGCTTCGATCATCTCTGTTTTGGCGCGGAGCGCTTTGCGCAGCCAGGCGCGCAATTCCTGGTAGCGCTCGTTAAATTCGCCCGTCGAAAGCCAGAGCGTGGTTTCAATCTCCCGCACCCGCTTGGCGTGCTGGCTGGGTCCGCGCAGTTTCCGGCGTTTCTTCATCTCCTCCTGCAAGCTGCGGAGGTGAGCATAGTGTTCGTCGGCCAGGTGCACGAACTCCTCGGTTACGCGCTGCTTGAAGTAGAACTGCGGATAAAGGATCTGCAGTTTTGCGACGGATTTTTCAAATTTCTTCAGCTTGGCGGCGTCGCGCTGGGCCGCGCCGGTCAGATGTTCGTATTCGCGTTCCAATTCTCCGCTCATCTTCTGCACTTTTTTGCAGAGACCCGGGAGCAACTTCATATAGCGCTCCCGGCTTTCGATTTTTTTGTCGAGGATCACCCGATCGAAGCGTTCGCCGCCTTCGATCAGCCTCGCTGCCAGCTCGAGGTGAGCGCGCGCGACAAACCCGAAACGATGAACGTGCTCGGCGACCCGGCCTTCGGCTTCTTCGATCCGCTTGGAAATTTCCACCTCTTGCTCGCGGGTCAGGAGCGGCACCTGCCCCATCTGCTTCAAGTACATCCGGACCGGATCGTCGAGGATGTCGAGTTTCGGTTCGGCTTTTTCTTCCTCTTCTTCGGGATCTTTTTTGACGTCTTTGTAACGGTCCACCTCAGACGCCTCGATGATGTCGATCTCGAGCTTTCGCAGCCGCATCAGGATCAGGTCGAGCTCGTCCGCGTCTGTCAGATCGGGTGGCAATGCCTCGTTGAGGTCGTCGAATGTGAGATAGCCCTGTTCCTTGGCGAGCTTGATCAACTCGCGAATTCGGGTCTGGGTATTGTTAGCCAGTGTTGCCGGGGAATTTCCGTTCGTGCCCGTGACTTCCCCGTTCTGACCGCTGATCGCCGCCTTGCTTGCGGTCGCGACGCTCGATTTCTTCCCGGGCGGTCGACCACGCCGGCGTCTTGGCGGCAGCGTTTCGCCCGCGCCTGGTTTGCGCGGCCGGCCGCGTGATCGTTCGGCTTTCGGCGCGCCCTTTGCGGCAGGCGTCTCTTTCTTGAGCTTGGGGGGGCGCCCTCGCTTTTTGGGCGTTCGAGTGGTGTTTTTGGCCGGCTTTTTGGAGCGGCTAGAGGTTTTCGATTTATTTGCCAAAATTATGGACTGTTAAGCGATAGACCAATTAGCAGGATCCGCGCTAGCCTCGCTTGCTTACCCGTAGTCAAGACTCCAGCACGCGGGCCGGCGAAAACCGTGAAAAGTCGTCGAGTTGCCTGCGCAGGTCAACCACCTGTTTCTCCAGTGCCACCGCTTCGCTCTCACTTAGGCCCGGCTGCTGCATCTGACTTTCCAGTAAGCGAAGGCGCAACTCCACGATTTCTCTTTGCAACGAATTCTCCTCACCCACGCTAAGCCGCGGCAAGTTCAGGCGGCTTTCAGCCGCCTGGAGCCGCCGGCGAAGGGCAGGCAGACGCAATCCATGCCACCATTCCCGCGCCACGGTTTCTGCGTTGGGCGGCATTTTTTGTAGAAGCCACGCTGAGACTAACGACTCTTCAGCCGGCGCCAGCGACGACATGAAACGATTGAGCGACGCAGGATCGTCCGGCCGAAGCCCGCTCTCCAGGATTCGTAACAACATCTCGCTCCCGGGGGTCTCTGAGACCACCTCTTGCCAATCCTGGGTCAGCAAGAAATTGTGGGCCTCGACATCACGGAGCGCCAGCAGGCAGAGCATGGCAATCTCGTGCCGGGGTGCAGGTGCCACAGTCCGCGGCGTCGCCGCCGGAGTGTGGCTTCGCTGTGGCTTAGGGAGAAGACTTGCGAAATCTGCCGCTCCGACCCCAAGGCGCGCGGCGATCTTGCTGACCACTTCGTTCCGCATCAGCGGGTCGTGCACCCGCGCGACTGTTTCAGCCAGCTCCCGGGCAAGGTGCATCTTGGCGTTGAGGTTGGAAATATTTCGCGTCGAGGCGGCTCGCTCGATCCAAAAATCGAAAAAATCCTGCGCGGCAGCGATCCGGGCTCCGAATTTTTCCGCGCCTTCCTTTCGGATCAGCGAATCGGGATCCTCACCGGGCGGCATTTCGGCGACGCGAACGACGAGACTATTTTCCAACAGCGGCTCGAGGGAACGCTCCGCGGCCTTTTGCCCGGCGGCATCGGCATCGAAACAAAGGACGACCTCACTGACGTAGCGTTTCAGAATTCGCGCCTGACCCTCGGTAAAAGCGGTTCCTTGCGGGGCTACGACGTTTGTTAGGCCAGCTTCGAAGAGTGCAATCAGATCGAGCTGGCCTTCGCAGACGATGGCGCAGTCCGCTTCAATCAGTCCGCGCTTCGTTTTGTGCAGGCCGAAAAGAATGCTGCCCTTGCGAAAAAGAGGCGTCTCCGGCGAATTGAGGTATTTCGCAGTCTCGGGATCACTCGTGAGGATACGCCCGCTGAAAGCGATTACCTCACCGACGTCGTTGCAGATTGGGAACATGAGTCGCCCGCGAAATCGGTCGTAAACGTCATTTCGGCGATCCTCCTTCATCACGCAGCTTGACGAGGCCGCTCTGCAAGATCGTGGCGCGCTCGTAGCCCTGGTCGAGCGCCCATTTCAGGCAGCCGTCCCAACTGTCCGGCGCGAAGCCAAGTTGCCACGATTTCACCACCGGGCTCGTGATTTCGCGTTTCTTCAGATACTCGCGAGCCGGCTTGCCGAGTTCGCGTTTGAGAAGATTTTCCTGAAACCATTCCGCCGCTTCGGCGTGTAGTTTAAGCATCGTGCGTCGTGCTTCATGCTGACGATCGTTTTCGCTCCTGCCCCCTTGCTCTTCGATCACCGGAATGCCCGCGCGGGCCGCCAGCCGGCGCACGGAGGTTGGGAAATCGACATGCTCGTAATCCATCACGAAACGGAAGACACTCCCGCCGACGCCGCAGCCGAAGCAGTGAAACGATTGCCGCGCCGGGTTGACGTGAAACGACGGCGTCTTTTCCTGATGAAACGGACAGAGCGCGCGAAAATTCGCGCCGGCGCGCTTGAGCGGAAAATAAGAACCGATCACTTCCACGATGTCGTTCGCGGAGGCGACCTGCTCGATGACGTGGGTCGGGATGGTTCCCATAATGCGATATTTTTCCTCGTGACGACCGCGGAACGCTGGCAGATTAACGCAGCGCCCTCGGGCCTCCAAATAATCTTGTTATGTTCCGCTACGCGACTCGTTTCTTAGTCTGCCTTCTGGCTTTTTCCTTTTCGTTAGGCACGGCCGAGGCGCGCGAAGTGATCGACGCCGGGCGACGTCGTGGTCGTTCCGCTGCACGGCGAATTTCGCCCTCGCTTGCCCTCTTTCTCCGGCGAGCGCAAAAAACGGCCGAGGCGGAAGGCGCGTCCGCAATCGTGTTCGACATGAATACCTATGGTGGCCGGCTCGATTCGGCGGAGAAAATCACCGACATTTTGAATCACTCCACGATTCCGACCTACACCTACATCAACACGAACGCCGGTTCGGCCGGTGCGCTTATCGCACTTTCCACCAAACACATCTACATGGCGCCGGTGAGCGCGATTGGAGCCGCTGCGCCGATCCTCTCGACCGGCGAAGATCTCCCGCCGACGCAGAAAGAGAAGACAGTCTCCTATTGGTCGGCTTTGATCCGTGGCGCGGCACAACGCAACGGCCACAATCCCGATATCGGGGAAGCCTTTATTAACAAGGAGAAAGAAGTGAAAATCGGCGACCGGGTGATTCACCCGAAAGGCTCGCTCCTGACCCTCAATGGGCAGGACGCGACGGAAAAGATCAACGGTAAACCGGTCCTGGCGGAGGGCATAGCTGATTCGCTGTCCGATTTGGTCAAGCTGGCGGGATTGAAAGGCAATGTCGTGCAATTCGAGCCGAGCGGCTTCGAGCAACTCGCTTTCTGGCTGACCGCGCTCGCTCCTCTCTTATTGCTCGGCGGAATTCGTCGGCGCCTACATCGAGTTCAAGATTCCTGGCTTTGGCTTGGCGGGAATCCTCTCGATTGTCTGTTTTGCGCTCTTTTTTTCTTGGACACTATTTCGCCGGGCTGGCCGGCTGGGAAGTGGTCGCCCTCTTTGTCATTGGGGTTGTTTTCGTCCTCGTCGAAATTCTTGTTTTTCGGGCATTCGACGATCGTTTTGGAGTCGTCGGAGTCCTGCTCATGCTCGCTTCGCTGCTCTGGGCGATGGTCGATCGTTACCCGGGCCAGAAATTCTTACCGACCGGACAGATGTTAAGAATCCCGCTGCTCAATATGCTTCTGACCTTCATCGCCGCCGCGATCCTGATTGCGATCCTCGCTCGCTTCCTCCCGCAGACGAGCATTTATCGCCGCTTCATTCTCTCGACGACCAATCCTCCCGGTCCTTCGCTGGAGGGCGCGCCGCGATCGTTTGCCATGGCCCTTCCGCTCGCGCCCGGGAATGCGAGGGACGTCCCTGACCATTCTGCGGCCGAGCGGGAAGGCGCAGTTTGACAACCACGTGGTGGATGTGGTGACTGAGGGCGAATTCATCGCTCCGGAAACGCCGGTCACGATTATCTCGACCGATGGGATGCGCGTCGTGGTCAAGGGAGTTGCGGCGTGATCCGATCGTCGGCTTCGCAGCTCACGGGAATGGTATTGACCTACCTGGCGCTTTTGCTCATTACGCTCTGCGCGATCTATCCGCTCGGTGCTTTGGCGGCGTCGAGGGCTCCGGCGGCACTGCAGACCGGCCGCCGCATACCTTCGCTCGGCTGGAGAGATCGAGCCTTGTCGCGCTGACGGTTGCGATTACCGGTCTCGCTCTTGCCTCCGCAGCTGGCTACGCGCTCTCGCGCTCCAGGTTTCTTCGTCGCAGCTCCACCTTTGGCAGGGCTTTGCTCGCACAGCTCTTGCCTGCGACGATCCTGCTCACGGCACTTTGTTTCGGCCTTGGTTTGGCTTGGTCTTATTAGTTTCCTATCTCGGCCTCTTGATTATCTATCTCGTCACGATGCTGCCTTTCTGCATCTGGCAGATGAAACGCAATTACGACACGATTTCTCTCTCGTTCGAGGAAGCAGCGGAAATCGATGGCGCCTCAGCCTGGCAAACTTTTTCGCGCATCCTGCTCCCTCTGAGAACGCCGGCGCTGGCGGTCACCGGCCTCTTTTCGCTTTTCATGGCTTGGAATGAGTATGTCGATCGGCGCGATTTTCCTGCGGAATCCCTGATCTTCCGCACTTACCAGTCTCGTCAGTGGGTTTCGAAATCGTCGCCTGCGCTTCCCTCCGTCGCCTTACTCGTGTCGATTCCGGCGATCCTGGCCTTTCTCGTGCTCACCCGGTTTCTCTTTACCAGCTTGCCTGTTGGGGCGGCGAATAACTGAGGCCGTATCCACTGGGGCTTCTCGATCCCTGACCCTCTTTCAACCATGCGCCCGGCGCGGCTCGAACGCGCAACCTACGGCTTCGGAGGCCGTCACTCTATCCAGTTGAGCTACGGGCGCAGCGAGCGGCAGTATATCGACCGCTCCTAAAGCACAAACCGGAAGGCCGTTGTGACGCGAATGCGGGAACGTTGTCTCTCGATTGGCATTACGTTCCACTTCGGCCGGAGGTAACTCCCATGCAGTGCTTACCGAGGACAAGTCGATTGGCGCTTACGCGGATGGACCGGGATTATGAGCAGGGGGATTGAGGTCTACCGACCGAGGGTGCAATCGGGTTTGATGTCCTGGGCATAGATATCGCCGCCATCAGTCTCGCCCGTCGCTCCAGGCAGCCAGGGCCAGGCCGGTCGTCGAAAGTCTCATATCAAGACGCGACTTCGAGGAGAGGATTGAGGAGACGGCGAAGGGCGGGCAGATGATCGTGCCGCTCGGATCCACTTTCGCACCGGTAATCATGCCCTGGGCAAAGGCGGCTTCCGACGACCAGACGACGAGTGGTCCGGCGGCGGTCAAGACGCTCGTGACGTTGATCACGGCGGAGGAAGTGAAGGGCTGGACGACGAGCCCGGTATCGCCCCATTGACGAGCCCCGGCCGAGTCAAATTTTTGGCCAGAGATTCCTTCGTTCGTTAGGGGGCCTTCCAGGATTTCGTCCCAGAAGAGATAGGTCGAGTCGGTCGCCGGATCGTAGGAAACGGAGGGGTTGACCTGGTCCTGCGCGGTGTTGATCGAGCCGGGAACGCCGTTGTGCGGAAACGCTTCGCTGCCGTCAGCCAGAATGTGCTGGGCGAGCGATTGGAGCGGACCCACCTGATACCAGCCGAAGACCGCGCCGCCCGCGCCGTCGGTTACGAAAGGAGGAAAGTTTCCGAATTGAAGTGAACCGCCGTCGAAAACGGTGACGTGATTGTCACCCCAGAGGAGACTGCCATCGACGGCGAGCTTGTTCGTGAGAAGATGTTTTGGTCCGGTGAAACCAGCCGCCGAGACCCACGAGGCGATGACCGTTCCATCTTCGCCCGCATGCAAATCGGCCAGCGAATAGCTAAGCCCGACGGGAGCGGTGATGGTGATGCCGCTCGTACCCCAGAGCCTTTTACCGGCGTGACTAATCCTCTGAAACATGATGTTGCTGCCCTCAATCCAACCCTGCCACGGCCGCCCCGTCAGTGGTCGCAGTGACCTTCGGGTTTGCCAAGAAATCGGGCCCTCTCGCGACCTGTCGTCCCGTGCGGCCCCAACGTTGGTTCCCAGTTCGGATCCACTTTCATGGCCACAACGGTGATACCGCTCGCCTGGCGGTCGTCGAGGAAGGCGAGGAGTGCGTTGCCGTGCCCGTCCACGTCGAGTCCGTAGTCCTGAGTCGAGCTCATTCCGAGGTCGGCAAAACGGATGCCTCCCGCGGCCCACTGCGCAACGCCGGCGGCATCGAGCCGCTGCATGAACACGTCGTAGCCAAACGGCGGGTTGCCGTTCGGGTCATTGTCAAACCAACTGATGTAGCAACCGCCGTCCGGGGTCGGGCGGATTTTCGGCTGGACCTGATCGTCAGGTTTGACCGCGATCCCGAGGTTGACCATTGGATCGGAGCTCCACTGCGCGAATGCGTGCGAAGCCGGGATAAGGGAAAGAAGAGCGAGCGACAGAATTAGTTTTTTCATTGGAATGGATGTGTTCCGCCACGGAGCGAGACGCGGGCGAGATTGGATTGTAACAATTCGCCCGGCGGTGACGAGCGGAATCTCATTTTGGGAAAAACATTGGAGTGCGAAAACGATTAGAGCAGGAGGGGACCGACGAGGCGCGCCCTTTACAATCCCGCCCAGTCGCGCTACGTATCCGGCCCCCGTTTTCCACCGGAGGATCCGTTTATGAACATCATCGATACCATCGCCAAAGAGCAGCAGAAGACCGACGTCACGAAGTTCAAAGTGGGCGACGGGGTCCGCGTCCACACCCGGGTGCGCGAAGGCGACAAGGAACGGATTCAGATTTTTTCCGGAATCGTGATCGGCCGCAAAGGAACCGGGCTCAACCAGACCTTTACCGTTCGCCGCATTTCCTACGGCGAAGGGGTCGAGCGCGTTTTTCCGATCCATTCCCCGCGGATCGCGAAGGTGGAAGTGGAAAAGCAAGGTCGGGCCCGTCGTGCGAAGCTAAATTACCTGCGCAGCCGCAAAGGCAAGGAAGCAACCGCAGTGCGGGAGTAGATTCGCCCACAGATTAGACAGATTTTCGGAAGAGGGAGCCAAGTCTCTTTTCTTCTAATTTGGCAAATAAAATCTGTGACCGTAACGGATGCGCAGCAACGGCCGGGCTTTCCAATCGGTGAAATCTGTGGATAAACTTCCGCGGGATGCGCTGCGGATTTCGGCATGAGAAAAAATTGCGGTCGTTAGGTCTGGCGCGCATCGCCGGGATCGATGAAGCCGGCCGCGGCGCGCTCGCCGGACCCGTCGTCGCCGCCGCGGCGATATTGCCGGAGCGTTTCCGGCACCGGAAACTGAACGATTCGAAGCAGCTTTCAGCGGAGGTACGCGAGGAAATTTACCAACACCTAACGAATCATCCGGAGGTTGTCTGGGCGGTCGGGATTGTCGATTCCATTGAGATCGACCGGATCAATATCCTGCGCGCCTCGCATGAGGCGATGCGGATCGCGATCGCTGGCCTGACGATCGCGCCCGAACACGCACTGATTGATGGCCTGCCAGTTTTTCCGTTTCCGCTTCCACAAACCGCGATCATTGATGGCGATTGCCTGAGCTTGAGCATCGCGGCGGCGAGCGTGATCGCCAAAGTGACGCGCGACGCTTTGATGCGGGAGTTCTGCACGCGTTTTCCCGAGTATTGTTTCAGCCGGCACAAGGGTTACGGAACCGAGCTGCACCTCCAGAAACTCCATGAACACGGTCCTTGCCCGATTCACCGCCGATCGTTTGAGCCGGTGGCGCAACCGGTTTTTAGCTTCTAAAGCCGGTCATCTGCGCCTCGGAGCGCGCGGCGAGAAGTTGGCGGCGCGTTTCCTCCGCCGGCGGGGCTTCAAGATTCTCTATCGCAATTTCCGCGGGCGCCAGGGAGGCGAGATCGATCTGGTCTGCCGCGATCGCGATACGCTGGTATTCGTCGAGGTGAAAACACGGACGCGGGAGGATTTTGGCCGGCCCCTTGAAGCGGTGAACCGTCAGAAGCAACGTCGAATTTCGCTTGGTGGCCTGGCCTGGCTCCGCTTGCTGGGTAATCCCGATATCATCTTTCGTTTCGATGTCGTCGAGGTCGTAATCGCGGAGGCGGCAGCTCCACGCCTGGAGCTGATTCAAAATGCGTTCCAACTTTCCGAGCCTTATCTTTACTAAGAGATCGATGGGCTTTTTCGATCTTCTCCCCGGCGATTTTCTGCTTGAGCCGAGCCACGACTACGACGAGCAATCCAGACTTCAGCCTAACGAATTCGAGCGCTGGGCAAAGGCGACGGTTCTATAACGAGCGAAGGTGGGTTAGGGAACGGCACGATTTTCGAACTCACGCCAGGGCAGGGTGAGACGTGGACCGAAGCCATTCCACGTAGCTTTCAGGGACCGCTCGACGGTGTTTTTCGGTATCCGGGCATGGTGAGCGACGGCCCCGGGAGTTTCTTCGGCGCGACTCTGCACGGCGGCGGCGACGGGGAGGGCGCGATTTACAAGTTCACGCCGTAGTCGTTAGGCGGCGAGCTCAGGTGGTTCAGAGGAGGAAGATGTTTCTTCGTCAGCGAACCAGCGCGCGAGAAGAACGTCGGTCGAGGAGTGGGCGATGATCGAGCCGGCGATGACGAGCGCGATCAGGCGGAAGAGACGTTCGGCGTTAGGCACGTCGCGTTGAAAGAGGAGCAGTCCATATACGACCGAGGCGAAACCTTTCGGGCCGAACCAGCCGGCGGTGAGCCGCTCGCGCCAGTCCAGTTTGCTGCGCCACAAGGCGACGAGCATGGCGGCGGGGCGCGCGAGGAGCAGAGCGAGAATGGCGAAGAGGTAATCGGCGGCCCGCAGTTGCCCGAAAAGATGCGGTGACATCAGCGCGCCGAAGACGAGGAGGGTGGCCAGTTTGAGCAGCTCGGTGATCAATTCGCCGAAGCGGTGAAATTCCTCGCGGAGTGCGGGTCGAGTGCTGGCGATCGTTGCTCCAGCAGCGAAAGCGGCAAGATAAATGTTGGCGTGAGTGAGCGAGGCGATGGCGAGGACGAGGAGACCGATCGCCACCGCAAAAAGCGGCTCGTAGGGCTTCGCAACGCCGAAGAAGCGCGCCCCGCGTAACCAGCAGGCCAGCCACGGGACGACAATTCCGATTGCGATGCCAAGAAGCAGTTCAATCGCGAGTCCGGCGTATCCTGCGTCGTAGTGCCCGATCACGCTCAGGCAAACGAGGACCAGCGGCAGCGCGAGGCCATCGTTGACTCCGCTCTCGACATTCAAGAGATGCTTGAGGCGCCCGGGTATTTCTTTTCGCCCGATGATCGCGGCGGCGAAAACCGGGTCTGTCGGGCTGAGAATGGCGCCAATAAGGAGCGCTTCGATCCAGGAAACGCCAGCGAGGAAATAAGCGAGGAGGGCGGTTGCGGCCAGCGTGAGCGGCATCCCGAGAAGAAGAGCGCGCCCGGGCAGATCCCAGGCGTTCAGGAGATCGCGGATGCCGGCTCGCATCCCATCGGTAAAAAAGGACGCTGAAGAGTGCCAGTTCGGCCAGATGTGTAACGATTGGATCGTCGTGGGTGGGGTGCAGGAAATTGAGCATTCCCGGACCCGCGAAAAAACCGGCTGCGAGAAAAAGTACTGCAGTCGAGAGCACACTCCGGTCGGCCAGGTCGGATAGGAGCAGCGCGAAGAAAAGAACAATGGCAAAAATGAGGAGCGCGGTCATGCCGGTTCCTTTCGCCGCGGTTGCGCCGAAGTCGCTTGAGTGGAGACGCGGCGCGGGCTTCTGTGAGCAATGGCGCGCGCCAAACGTCCCCATTGGTCATTCACCTGGCTGGATTTTTTTCTCGTGGCTATCCCGGTCGCCATCGCCCTGCGATACGTGGCCGTCTGGCGTAATGATACTCTGCTCTTCATCGTCGCCGCGATCGCGATCGTGCCGCTGGCTGGGTGGATGGGTCGCGCGACCGAACAACTGGCCGCCCGCTCCGGCGAGGGGATCGGCGGGCTTCTTAATGCCACCTTCGGAAATGCTGCGGAGCTTATCATCGGACTGGTCGCGTTAAGTAAGGGGCTTACCGGCGTCGTCAAGGCGTCCATCGCTGGCTCGATCATCGGCAACCTCCTCCTTGTGCTCGGTGCGGCGCTTCTCGCTGGCGGGTTGCGCCATCCGAAACAGACTTTTAATCAAACTGGGGCCCGCGTCTCGGCGACTTCTCTCGGGCTCGCCGGCATCGCGCTCCTTATTCCGACCGTCTTTCATGTCGCGGCGGCGGAACACTCGGCGGGTTGGACGGCGGCGATCGAGGCCCGGCTTTCCGTGGCCATCGCGCTGGTTCTCTTCCTGACCTATTTTCTGTCGCTTTTGTTTCACCTTGTCACGCATCGCGAGCTCTTCGAGGGGGCCTCGGTCAGCGGGCCGGGCGACGAGGCACCCTGGCCGCTCTGGCAATCAATCACCGCGCTCGCCGTTGCGACGGCGCTCGTGGCCTGGTTGAGCGAGGCCCTCGTCGGGTCAATCGAGGCAGCAAGGCACACTTTGGGTTTGACCGAAACCTTTGTTGGAGTGGTCGTAATCGCCTTTGTCGGAAACGCCGCCGAACACTCGACGGCGGTCTGGAGCGCATGGAAAAACAAAATGGATCTCAGTCTCGGAATTGCGACCGGGTCCAGCTTGCAAATGGCTCTTTTCGTTATGCCAGTGCTCGTCCTGGCCTCTTACGGATTTGGAACGCCGATGAATCTGGAGTTCTCCCTGCCCGAGATCGCTTCGATTATTTTCTCGATCTGGATCGTCGGCAAAATCAGCGGCGACGGCGAGAGCAACTGGTTCGAGGGCGTCCAATTGCTTTCCGTCTATGTGATCATCGCGCTGCTCTTTTTCTTTCTGCCCGCGCCCTCTTAGCGTCGACGCGCCGTGTTGGAAACACGGACGCTCCCTTTCCGTGATGGACCGCGCCAAACTCAATAACGATAATGGTCGGACTTGTAAGGGCCTTCGATCGGAACGCTGAGATACTCTGCCTGTTTCTCGGTTAGCTTGGTCAGTTTGACGCCGATCTTTTGCAAATGGAGGCGCGCAACTTCTTCATCGAGCAGTTTGCTCAAAACGTAGACGCCGACTTTGTAAGTGTCCTTGTTCCGCCAGAGATCCAGTTGCGCGAGCACCTGGTTGGAAAAGGAGTTAGACATGACGAAGCTCGGATGGCCGGTGGCGCAGCCGAGATTCACGAGGCGACCTTCAGCCAGCATGAAAATTTCCTGACCGTCAGGGAAGGTGTATTTGTCCACCTGCGGTTTGATGTTGGTTCGTTTGACGTCTTTGCGGTCGTTGAGCGGGTCGACCTGAATCTCGTTATCGAAATGGCCGATATTGGCAACGATCGCCTGATCTTTCATCTGCTCCATGTGCGCGAGCGTGATGACGTCCACGTTTCCCGTAGTGGTGACGTAGATGTCGCCCCGGCCCAAGGTTTCTTCGATCGTCGTGACTTCGAAACCTTCCATCGCCGCCTGGAGGGCGTTGATGGGATCGATCTCAGTGATGACAACCCGCGCGCCCTGGCCGCGAAGCGATTGCGCGCAGCCTTTGCCGACGTCGCCGTAGCCGCAGATGACCGCGACTTTTCCGGCAATCATGACGTCGAGCGCGCGATTCAAGCCGTCGACTAACGAGTGCCGGCAGCCGTAAAGATTGTCGAATTTCGATTTTGTGACCGAATCGTTGACGTTGATCGCCGGGATGAGCAGCTGATTTTGCTGCTGCATTTTGTAGAGGCGATGCACGCCGGTCGTCGTCTCTTCCGAGACGCCGCGCCATTCTTTAACCAGCTCATGCCAGCGAAACGGATTGTCGCGCTGGACTTCGAGAAGCAGATCCTTGATGCACTGTTCTTCCTTGCTCGACGAAGTCGATTTCGCCCAGTCGCTGCCTTCTTCCAGCTGATAGCCCTTGTGGATGAGGAGTGTGACGTCGCCGCCATCGTCGACCACGAATTGTGGGCCTTTGCCGCCCGGGAACGAGATTGCCTGGTTGGTGCACCACCAGTATTCCGCGAGGCTTTCACCCTTCCACGCGAACACAGGCACTCCCGCCTTTGCGATCGCGGCCGCCGCGTGATCCTGGGTCGAAAAAATATTGCAGCTCGCCCAACGAACGTCCGCGCCGAGATCCACCAGCGTCTCGATCAGGACCGCGGTCTGAATCGTCATGTGTAACGAGCCCGTTATGCGCACGCCTTGGAGCGGTTTGCCCGGCGCGTATTTTTCACGAATCGCCATCAGGCCCGGCATCTCTTTCTCCGCGATCGAGATTTCCTTGCGGCCCCAATCGGCCAGGCTGAGGTCGGCGATCTTGTAGTCGTTAGTCTGAGGTTCGGTGATCGTTTTTGTGGTCATCTTGTTAAAGGGTTCGGGGTCCAGGTTTCGGGTTTCAGAAAGAAGGTGGAAGCGCTATTTCTTGGGTTGGCGCTTGGTTACTGACTTCGAAAGGCCGTGAAGCATGGCGGAAGTTTGTTTCGCTTCCGCCAGCAGGTGTTCGAAGTCGGATTTCGTGACGAAATTGAGTTTGCGGGAAATGTAGAGCTGGGTGCGGAGCTCGCCGCACGAACCTTTAGCGATGTTCAGGAAGCGGACAAATTCCTTGTTGCTGTTCCGCTCGTAACCTTCCGCGACGTTCGAAGGAACCGACAAGGAAGCGCGTTGCACCTGGTCCTGCATGGTGAAACTGTGGCACTTTGAAAACGTGGCGAAAACATCCACCGCCAGCCGGCAACCCCGTTGCCAAACCTCCAAATCTTCCAATGATTGAAATGCCATACCTGAACCCCGAACTCTGACCCCGAAATCTACTTAGCCGCCTTCTTCAGCTCGTCGGCTTTGTCCGTTCGTTCCCAGGTAATGTCCGGATCGTCCTTTCCGAAGTGCCCGTAATTCGTGGTCTTGGAGTAGATCGGACGAAGCAAATCCAGTTGCTTGATGATGTTGGCTGGCTTGAAGGAGAAGACGCGATTGACAGCCCGCTCGATCGCTTCCTCGGGGAGCGAATTAGTGTCGAAGGTGTTGATGTTCATGCTCACCGGATTCGGATAACCGATGGCGTAGGCAAACTGGATTTCGCAACGCTTTGCCAGACCGGAAGCGACCACATTCTTCGCCACCCAGCGCGCCATGTAAGCTGCGCTCCGATCAACTTTGCTCGGGTCCTTGCCAGAAAACGCGCCCCCGCCATGCCGGCCCCAGCCACCGTAGCTGTCGACGATGATTTTGCGTCCCGTCAGGCCGGTGTCGCCTTCCGGACCCCCGGTCACGAAACTGCCGGTCGGATTGATAAGATACTGGGTGTCGCCGGTCAGCATTTCGTTAGGCAAGATCTTGCGGATGACCTCTTCGGTGATAAAGCTGCGAATCTCGGATTGCTTCACGTCTCTCGCGTGCTGGGTGGAAACGACAACGTTCGAAACGCCGACCGGTTTGCCGCCTTCGTAAATGACTGAAACCTGGGACTTGGCATCCGGGCGCAGCCAGGGAGCCTTACCGCTTTTGCGAATGCGGGTCAGCTCGCGGCCGAGGCGATGCGCGAACATGATCGGCGCCGGCATCAATTCCGGCGTTTCGTCGCAGGCGAAGCCAAACATCAATCCCTGATCACCTGCGCCCTGTTCGGCGTGGCCTTTGCCCTCCGCCTCGCGGGCGTCAACGCCTTGCGCGATGTCTGCGCTTTGATTTGTGATGATGTTCTGAATGTCGATTTTGTCGGCATGAAAGATGTCGTCGTCATTCACGTAGCCGATCTCACGCACCGCAGCGCGCACGATCTGGTCGATCGGGACGACCGATTCGAGCGATGTGCCGTGCGCCAGGCTCGGGATCGTGATTTCGCCACCGACAATCACAGTGTGGCTCTTGGCAAAAGTCTCGCAGGCGACCCGGCTTTTCGGATCCTGCCGGAGACAAGCGTCGAGGACGGCGTCGGAAATGGTGTCACAGACTTTATCCGGATGACCTTCACCGACGGATTCGGAAGCAAAAATGAAACGACGAAGCATGGCAAAAGGGTTCAGGTTTCAGGGCTCAGGATCCAGAAGGGAAGCGGGCAATGACTTGCCTGAACTCCAAAACCTGAACCCCGGCACCTTTGATCGGACATATTGACCAATCATGATGCGTCGATATATCGTATCTTCGTTCCATGGCGTCAACCATAAATTTCCTTCGTTTGCTGGCCGATCCGACTCGGTTGCGCCTGATTCTCCTCCTCGAGGAGGAAGAGCTTTCTGTCGCGGAATTGCAGGACGTACTCGGGATGGGGCAGTCGCGCATTTCGAGCCATCTCGCGCAGCTGAAGCGTGCGGGAGTGGTAGAGGATCGCCGTGCCGGGAAGAACGTTTATTATGGTCTGACGAACGGTCAGAAGCTCGATCCGCAGCGTGCGAAGGTCAGTGAGTTGACCCGCGCGCTGGCCCGCGAAATGCCGGAAATCGAGCGCGATCGCTCCGCGCTCAAGGTCGTCTTGCGCAAACGACTGGACAAAGCGCGCGAATATTTTGACCAGCTGGCGGGCCGCTTCGGTCGCAGTTATTGCCCGGGCCGTTCCTGGCAGGCGCTAACGCATACCATGATCGCGCTCCTCCCGCCGCTCACGGTGGCCGATCTCGGCGCGGGCGAGGGAACGCTCTCGCAGTTGCTGGCCAAAAAGGCGCGCAAAGTCATCGCGGTTGATAACGCGCCGAAGATGGTCGAGTTCGGCGCGCAACTCGCGAAGCGTCACGGTTTCAAGAATCTCGAATACCGTCTGGGCGACATCGAGGATCCGCCGATCGAAAAGAACTCCGTCGAGCTCGCGTTTCTGAGTCAGGCGTTACATCACGCGATCCGTCCCGAGCGAGCGATCGCCGCCGCCCACCGTATTTTGAAAAAGGGAGGCCGCATCGTGGTGCTTGACCTGCTCAGCCATCGCTTCGAAAAAGCCAGAGAACTCTACGCTGATCACTGGCTTGGATTCAGCGAAGTGCAGTTGCACCAATGGCTCGAGGCGGCGGGTTTTACTGGGATCGAAGTCAGTGTCGTCTCCCGCGAAAAAGAAAAACCGCATTTCCAAACTGTTTTCGCCACGGGTCTGAAATAGATTATTTCCGAACTGAGCCGGATTCAGTTTCAAAGCCGGGGCTTGAGTTT
Organism: uncultured Verrucomicrobiae bacterium; assembly: GCA_963720895.1. GTDB lineage: Bacteria > Verrucomicrobiota > Verrucomicrobiia > Chthoniobacterales > UBA10450 > Palsa-1392. The sequence continues at coordinate 629,583 of CAVRGZ010000001.1, read as the reverse complement.
TGGCGCTCTAAGTCGTTGAAATATTGTCGACTGGCAGCCATCGTGAGTCAGAACGGTTCAATACCTCATGGCCGATACGAGCTTCGAACTCAAGCTGGAGATCGCCCACATCCTGACGATTGACGTCGTCGCCTATTCAACGCTCCTGATCAACGAGCAGAGCCGTCTGATGAAGGAATTGAATCGTGCCGTCCGCGAGACGCCTTGTTTTCGCAAGGCGGAGAGCGAAGGCCAACTCCTGCGCTTGCCAACTGGCGATGGAATGGTGCTCGTTTTTCAAAGCGATGTCGAGGCGCCGCTGGAATGTGCCAGGGAAATCGCGGCTGCTCTCAGGGACCATCCGGAAATCCAGCTACGCATGGGCATCCACAGTGGGCCGATCAGCAATATTCAGGATGTAAATGACCGCGTGAACGTCGCCGGGGCCGGCATCGACACCGCGCAGCGGGTGATGGATTGCGGGGACGCGGGCCACATTCTCCTGTCGAAGCGGGTGGCCGAGGATCTTACGCCCTTTCCCCGCTGGAATCGCTACCTCCACGACTTGGGAGAATGCGAAGTGAAGCACGGTCGCAAGATTTCACTGGTAAATTTCCACGGTGAGGCATTCGGAAACCCGGCGAGGCCGCAGAAACTAAAATGCCAGTCTCCGCCACCTTTAAGTCGGCAAAGGAAATTGCTGATAGCTAGCGCAGCGATCTTGCTTCTCTGCGCGGCCTCTTTTGTTGGATGGGAGATTCTGCGTTCCCCGCCGCCTAATCGTTCTATCGCGGTTCTCCCTTTCGCCGACGTCAGTCCGGCCAAAGACCAGGAGTATTTCAGCGACGGCATTACCGAACAGATCATCAATTCCCTGGCCAAAGTGCGCGGGCTTTTTGTCGTGGCCCGGACCTCATCCTTTGCTTTCAAGAACAAGAATCAGGATGTCCGCGAGGTCGGCCAACGGCTGCATGTGAATCACGTGCTCGAAGGAAGTGTCAGCCATGGGAGCGGAAAATTCCGAGTAGATGTGCGGCTTGTGGACGCGAGCAACGGTTATCAAGTCTGGTCCCAGAGCTTCGATTCAAGCGATAAGGACATCCTCTCATTGCAGAGCGATATAGCGCAGAAAGTTGCCGCGGCGCTGCAATTCCAATTGGGGATGCACGAAATCAAACAAATCGCCAAGCAACCCACCTACGACCCCGAGGCCTACGATTCATATCTGCACGGCCGCTATCTTTTGAACAAGCGTACGCCAGCGTCTGTACGGGGCGCTCTGGCACTTTTCCAGCAAGGGGTTGCCAGAGATCCCCGTTTTGCCTTGGGACACGCTGGGATTGCCGACGCATATATCCAGTTGGGGAAAATTGGCGTGTTATCAGGTGAGGAGGCGGGCGCACGGGCGTGGCCAGAAGTTTCCGCGTCGATCGCGCTCGACGATCAATTGGCTGAAGGCTATGTCCTGCGGGGAATCCTGCTCACCGATTTCGACTGGAACTGGCCGGCGGCGGAGGCCGATTTTCGAAAGGCCCTCGAGCTCGATCCAAGCAGCGCCTCCGCTCATCACTGGTATGCTCGCCATCTCGCGGAAATTGGACGATCCAACGAAGCTCTGCGGGAAATTGCTTCGGCCCAGAAACTCGATCCGCTCTCGCCGATGATTCGAGTGACCAAGGCAAAGATTCTATTGGCCGCACGCAGACCGGATCAGGCGATGGATCCATGCCGCAAAGCGCTCGAAATGGAGCCAGGATTTGCGTCTGCATATCAGCTTCTGGGACGGGCCTATGCGCAAAACGGCGAATACCCAAAGGCGATCGATGCGGAGAAAAAATTTGTCGAACTTTCAGAGGGCAAGGGCTGGGCCGAATTGGAATTGGCATATGCGTATGCAGTCGCGGGAAATAGAGCGGAGGCCGATCGCATCGTAACGGAGGTGACGGCGAAGGGCAGAGAATTTTCACCCTACGACATGGCTGCGATCTGTTCGGCAGAGCACGATATTCCGGGTGCCATGGCATGGCTGGAAAAGGCGATTAAGCAACGCTCGGTGGATGTAATCTGGATCCGTGTCGATCCGCGTCTCGATAACGTCCGTTCAGACTCGCGTTTCGGCGCCGTTTTGGCACGGTTAATTCCGCGGCGCCAAAATTCCTAGATTAAAAAGACTTGTCTTTGTCTTCGCGGCTCATTTAAATCGCCTTGAGGCAAGATAATTATGGCTAAAGATCAATGCGCCGATGAGGACCTCGCACCCCCGTTCGGGTGTCCACACGGGGACACCGATCCCCAGTATAACTTAAAGGACCTCTTGACAAGAATCGTTGGTCCGAATGGAACTCAGACCCAGTTTGGGATGGATTTCGCTGCAACGCTTAAGATCGCTCTTCATGGTACGGCAGAAGAGGCTCTGGCTGCCAGGACATGTATCGATGCCTGGTATAAACCTGATGAAATAAGCGAATTGCCTAACCTTGGCTTCCATCAGTCTAGTATTGCCGGCAAGACTAGATGCACAGACAGTGGGCATCTGCTTCTTGGGCTCTTCAAAGCATATTACCCGGAATTATTCACTTAGAGTAAACCGTTTCCTCAATGTCTTCTGGGGGGCGCCGAGCCCTGACTGCATATTGAACAGATTCGAAAAAGCTTGTCTTGGCGTTTGACGGTCTATTTAATCCGCTTGGAGGTAATTAATTATGCCCGATGATCTTGTATTCAGTTGTCCACGGGAAGATAAGGGGTCGCCATACGGCTATGACGAGTTGCTAATGAGATTTATTAACTCGGATGGAACAGGGAGCGCCTTCGGAGAGGCATTTGTTCGAACGTTGATGGCTGCCCTTCAAGGGGACCGAGATGCTAGAATATGTATCGAAGCATGGTATCAACCTGCGGAATCTGAATTGCTTTCGCTCGGCCTCAATCAGTCCAATGTTGGTAGCAAGAGTAGATGCACAGACAGCGGGCATCTGCTTGTGGGTAAACTTAAGGAACTCTATCCCGGGTTATTCTCCTAGGGCGAAAGCTTCCTCCCCTCAATGTCCTCGTTGGTCCGTCGAGTAGCTCGGCTTTGGCGTCGACGGGTTAGGCAACTCGCGCTCTCCGACGGAACTTGGTCCTATTCCCGACCCCTCGGAAAAAATGATCCCGTGCAAGGATGGAAACTTCACCTTTCGGCTACGGTTTTTTCCGCGGGAGAAGTCTTCGATCGAGCCTGGCCGATCCTGCGTCAAGAGAATGCGTTCTTCAAAGTTCCCCGCGATTTGGAACTGCTTAGGTCCCTCAACTCGGGTCTCTCGGATTTTTCACAGGTTGGAAAATTTTTGACCGCTTATCCGCGTTCGATCGACGAGGCGGCGCGATTGGCACGCTCCCTTCACCACGCGACACGTGGACTGCCAGGTCCGCACATTCCGTTCGATGCGCACTACCGCGAGGACAGTCTAGTCTACTACCGGTATGGAGCGTTTCGTGGTTCGGCCGATCAATCGGCTGGATTCATCCAGGCTCCAGGAGGAAAACGCTATCGAGACAAACGTGCGCCGGGAAAGGCCATCCCACGTTGGTTGGACGATCCCTTTCAGACATCGCGGAAAAAGAGGAGGCGATGGCGCGGGTTGATTACCCATGAACTTCTCGCTTTCAAGGCAAGGTCCCAACGCGGAAAAGGCGGCGTTTACGATGCGATTGACCTTTCCGTGCTGCCGGTGCGGCGGGTAATTGTCAAAGAAGGGCGCCGACATGGCGAAACGAGCTGGGACGGCAGAGATGGCTACGCTCTCGTCAAGCACGAAGGGCGGGTCCTCCGCGACGCACGCAAAGCCGGCCTGCCGGTTCCCGAGATTTCTCGCGAGTTTGATTATGATGGGAACCGATATCTTGTCCTCGAGCAAATCGAGGGTCGCCGCTTGTTCGCGGAGAAACGTGCGCAGCCGGCCAGGCCTTCCTGGCGTAGAGCGCGACGAATTCTGGAACGATTGAGTCCGTTGCTTTCAAAGCTGCACCGGTCAGGCTGGGTCTGGCGCGATTGCAAACCGTCGCACCTTTTTCTGGACCGCGGCAGCTTGAGATTGATTGACCTCGAGGGGGCATGCCGGCCCGGAGAAACCAAGTTGTTGCCATGGGGATCACCCGGCTACATCCCGCCTTCCTACGTCGGAAGGTTCTCTCGCCGTCCGGGAACTTTGGAGGATGACTACGCCCTCGGAGTGATCGTATTCCAATTCCTGTGCGGTGAGTTTCCGCCGTCGCAATTGGCGTCGCCGATCCGCCTTTTACAGGCGGGCCGGATGTCCCGATTCGTTGCGAACTCGGATCGAAGGTCTGCTGCGATACTGAATTCCGGAACGCATCAGATCGCCTGGACGTTCTGTAAATGCGGTTTCTCTTTTCTGCCTGGGGCGGCGATCGGAACAAATCATGAAGAATCGGACAACGAAGCGCCCGGTCGCGCTGTCTATGATTACGAGAGGTCGCAAGCTTGCCTTTGCCCGATGTCGACCAATGCTATTTTTGTGACTGGATTCTTCGACGAACTGAAGCGTCGGAAGGTCTATCGCGTGGCGGTGGCTTACGCCATCGCAGCCGGTGGTGTCATTCAACTGGCTTCGGCGGTCTTTCCGGCGTGGGAATTGCCCAACTGGACGCTGCGCCTCACGGTGCTGCTGTTGCTGGTGGGATTCCCGATCGCGCTCATTCTCGGCTGGGCCTATGACGTGACGCCAGACGGTATCCGGCTAACGCCGAACCTCGCCCTGGCGCCAGGAGGTGTTTCGAGCCATGCCCATCTCCGGCGGAATATCTTTCTGCTTGCCCTTTCCGGCCTGGCCCTGGCCGCAGTCGCCGGATTTTTCCTCCTTCCGCGGCTCACTGCATTGGACGTCGAGAAATCGATCGCAGTTCTCCCATTTGAGAATCTGAGTGCGGACAAGCAGAACGCTTATTTTGCCGACGGCATCCAGGACGATATCCTGACGAACCTGGCGAAGATTCGTGACCTGAAAGTCATTTCGCGGACCTCGGTGATGGGCTACCGCGAAAACGCGCCTGGCGCGCGTGAGATCGGCAAAGCACTGGGCGTCGGCGCAGTCCTGGAGGGAAGCGTGCGGCGGGAAGGCAACCGAATCCGCCTGAACGTGCAGTTGATCGATACTGAGACGGATCAGCATCTTTGGGCGGAAGATTACGATCGGGAGTTGACGGACGTATTCGCCATCCAAACCGACCTGGCGCAGAAAATCGCGCATGAATTGCAGGCGCAACTTTCCCCGAGCGAGAAGGAGCAGATCATGCGCAAACCGACCGAAAACGACGAAGCCTATTTAGCCTTCGTCCAGGCCGGTTCCTGGCATACCTCACTGGAAAGTTTCGCCAAATTGAAGGAGGCCGAGAAGCTCTACCAGCGCGCCATTCAACTCGACCCAAAGTTTTCGCTGGCGCTGGCCAATCTCTCTACCTTGGAAAGCTGGATTTTTCACGCCTTCGAACCGGTGGAAGTGCGAAGTGAGCTCGCTCGAAGCTATGCTCAACGGGCTCTCGATTTGCAACCAGACTCGCCCGACGCGCATCTCGCTCGCGGCTTTTCGCTCTACTATGGCGATCGCGATTACGGGGCCGCGCTCAAGGAACTGGCCATTGCCCAGGTCGGACTGCCGAATGATGCGCAGGTCAGTCTCGTGATCGGCGCAATCCAACGCCGGCAGGGGCATTGGAAGGAATCGACGGCCAGCCTGGAAAAAGCCGCTGACCTCAGTCCCAACGACGTCTGGGTCCTGGAAAATCTGGCCTATAACTATAAGATGCGGCGGGACTACAAGGAGGCGAATCGGGTGATCGATCGCGGGTTGACGATTGACCCGAAGAAAGGTCAGTCTTTCGTCGCTCAAGTCCCAGCTCGCGATCGACGAGCGGGGAGACCTCAGCGTGGCAGAAAAATCACTGGCCCTGCTCCCCGGGGCGGCCACTGGTGCGGGCGGCAAGGGGAGCGATCAGCTAAGCGCCGAGGACAGGACGATGCTCATCCTTTCGCGCGCGAATATTGCCTTTCTCCAGGGAAAATACGATGAGTCTCTCGCGACCCTGGAGAGCGCGGCCGACGAGGCGTTTTCGGGCAAACCCGGCGGTCTTTTCGAGAAGCATTTCATGGTGGGCCTGGCCGACCAGAAACTGGGCCGCGAAGCTGAAGCGCAGGCCTCTTTCTCAAAAGCGAAAGAGCTGGCCGAAACCGAAGTGCGCGCTGCGCCTAACGATGCACCGCGGAATGCCAACCTGGCGCGAGCCCTGGCCCGTCTCGGGGAGAAAGACGCCGCCATCGCTCAGGCAAAACACGCCACGGAATTGCTTCCAGAATCAGTCGATGCTTTTTCGGGGCCGGACATGACGGCGATGCTGGCCGAGGTTTACGCTATTACCGGTGAAAACGCGAGTGCGATTGAGTTACTCGACGGTCTGCTCAGCAGGCCGAGTGGCGTGAGCGTGGCCTGGCTCCGGATCGACCCGGCAATGGATGGGCTGCGGGACGATCCCAAATTCCAGGAATTGCTTCAAAAATACGCGGGCGATATTTAATGCGGCAGATCCAGGGCAAGCCCCGTGGTATCCCGGAGGGCTGACGCCGGCGGGCATGAGCGATCAGTCGTAGCCGGGTCAATGCCCCAGGCTACACCGAAGGCCCCGCCCTCTTGTTTCGTGGTCCAATCTTGAATTCATCGCTTAACAGCCGGATTCGTTTGTGTGACCTTTTTTGAGGAGCTGAAACGACGCAAGGTCTATCGCGTTGCGGTGGCTTACGTGATCGCCGCCGGCGGCATCATCCAGCTCGCTTCCGCGGTCTTTCCGGCGTGGGAATTACCAGACTGGATATTGCGCGTATTAGTCGTCGCTCTTGCTCGCCGGCTTTCCCATTGCGCTGGTTCTCGCCTGGGCTTTTGACATCACGTCGCAGGGCATTCAGGCTACGCTCCCGATCGCGTCGATTGCCGGTTACCCCCATCGCCGCCGGAATATCTTTCTCCTTGCCGCGTTCGGCCTCGCCATTTCCGCCGCCACGGGTTTTTTCCTTCTCCCGCGCGCAGCCGCCAATCGAACCGAAAAATCGATCGCGGTGCTGCCCTTTGAAAACCTGAGTGCAGACCAGAGAAACGCCTATTTCGCCGACGGCATCCAGGACGATATCCTGACGAATCTTTCCAAGATCGGCGATTTGAAAGTCATCTCGCGCACTTCGGTCATGGAATACCGCGGCGAGTCGAAAAGCGCGCGCGAGATTGGCAAGGAACTCGGTGTCGGCGCTCTCCTCGAGGGGAGCGTGCGTCGGGAAGGCAATCGTGTGCGGGTCAATGTGCAGTTGATCAATGCCGCGAACGACGAGCACGTCTGGGCCGAGGATTACGACCGCGAACTGACCGATGTCTTCGCCATTCAAACCGATCTGGCGCAGAAGATCGCGCACGAATTGCAAGCCCACCTCTCACCGCGCGAGGAGGAAGAGATCACCCGCAAACCAACCGAGAACAACGCGGCCTATCTCGCCTTTGGTGAAGCCCGCGAATTGCAGGCTGCGGTGGAGGACGTCGACAAGCAGAAAGAAGCGGCTCGCCTCTACGAACGCGCGATTGAGCTCGATCCAAAGTTTGCCCTTGCGGTAGCCAACCTCTCGATCCTCCATAGCTGGCTTTATCATGAGTTTGAGCCGACACCGGTTCAGCGCGATCTGGCCAAACAGTATGCCGATCGGGCCCTCCAGCTCGCCCCCGCATTGCCCGAAGCGCATCTCGCGCGCGGCTTTTACCTCTACTACGGCGAACGCGATTATGGCGAGGCCCTGAAAGAGTTCGCCATCGCTCAGCGCGGTTTGCCTAACAATTCCGAGATCTATCTCGTCATCGGCGCCATCCAGCGACGGCAGGGGCTCTGGCAAGAATCCACCGCCAACCTGCAAAAAGCGGTCAGCCTCAACCCAAACGACTCCTGGCCGCTGCAGAATTTGTTTTTCAATTATTGGGTGCAGCGCGACTTCGCGACGGCGAATCACGTGATCGATCGGGCGCTCGTCATTAGTCCCAAATTGTTTACCCTCTACTCGCTCAAAGCCAAGCTGGTGCTTTTTGCCTGGGGCGATTTTAAGGCGGCGGAAAGCGCGCTCGAGAAGTTCCGGCAGGAAATGGGCGGATCATCCGAGCAGCTCGATTCGGTGACCGCGATCGAGATCGCTCTCACCGGAGCCGACGTTTCCATCCTGGAGCGTAAATATCGCGATGCCCTTAGGGCGCTGTTCGATTTGCCAGCAGAAACGACGGAGATCAGGACGCCTCTGATCGAGGTCAGCATTTCCGAGGGAATCGCGCACGAAAAGCTCGGCGAGGTGGCAGAGGCGCGCGCCGCTTTTCTCAAAGGGAAGGCCCTGGCGGAAGCGGAGGTGGGCAATGCCCCGGGAGATGCCTCCCGACGCGCATTGCTGGCCCGGGCTCTGGCCTATCTGGGGGAAAAGGATGCGGCCATTGCCGAGGCAAAGCAGGCGATGGAACGGCGGCCCGAATCGGTCGACGTCTTCGAGGGACCGGATATTACCGGAGTGCTGGCGGAGGTTTATGCCGTGACGGGAGAGAAAGCAAAAGCGATCGTATTGCTGGATGGATTGCTCAGCCGCCCCGGCTATTTGACGGTGACCTTGCTCAAGCTCGACCCGGCGTGGGATAGATTGCGGGATGATCCGGCTTTCCAGAATCTCCTCCAGAAATACGCAAGCAAAACCTGACGTCCGCGCGCACGGGCGGCCCCTGAGACGCTTGCATTCGTTCCAGACCGAACGGATTGATTGGCCGTGACTTTTTTTGAGGAGTTGAAGCGGCGCAAAGTCTACCGCGTCGCGGTTGCCTATGTCATCGCGGCGGGCGGCATCATTCAGCTCGCCTCGGCGGTTTTTCCCGGCCTGGGAACTGCCGAACTGGGCGCTGCGGCTGATCGGTTGTCCTGTTGCTCGTCGGTTTTCCGTTGGCGCTTTTTCTTGCCTGGGCGTTCGACGTGACTCCGCAGGGGATCCGGCCCACGCCGACGCTGCCGCTTGATCCGGGTCCGCGACTTCGGGCCACCGCCATCGTCGGCGAAATATCTCCTTGCTTGTGGGGATCTGGGGTCCTGGTCTCGGCTGTCGCTGGATTTTTCCTCCTTCCCCGGGCCGACGCGGACAAGATGGAAAAATCGATCGCGGTTCTTCCTTTTGAAAACTTTAGCGACAAGTCGGAGAACGCCTATTTCGCTGACGGCATCCAGGACGACATCCTGACGAACCTCTCGAAGATCGGCGACTTGAAGGTGATCTCGCGCACCTCGGTCATGGGATATCGTGGCAAAGAGAAAAACATCCGCCAGATCGGCAAGGAACTGGGCGTGGCCGCGATTCTCGAAGGGAGCGTGCGGCGCGAGGGCAACCGGGTCCGGGTGAACGTGCAGTTGATCAACGCCGAGAATGACGAGCACATCTGGGCGGAGGATTACGATCGTGATCTGACCGACGTCTTTGCCATTCAGACTGATCTCGCACGAAACATCGCGCGCGAATTGCGGGCCCACCTTTCGCCGACGGAGGAGGCGGAGATGACCCGCAAGCCGACCGAGAACGACGAGGCCGTATTTGCCTTCATGGAGGCCCACGATCTGCAGGGCGTCGCTGGAAGACCGCACAAAGTTGAATGAAAGCGGTACAACTCTACGAACGGGCCATTCAGCTCGACCCAAACTTTGTCCTCGCCTTTGCCAACCTTTCAATTCTGCACAGCTGGATCTATCACCAATACGAGCCGATCGAGACCGAGCGCGACCTCGCAAAAAAATATGCCGACCGGGCGCTGGAGTTGGCACCTGATTCGCCCGAAGCGCATCTGGCCCGCGGCTATTCTCTCTATTATGGGACGCACGACTTCGAGGCCGCGTTGGACGAGTTCGCCATCGCACAGCGCGGTTTGCCTAATGATCCAGGTCTATCTCGTGATCGGGGCGATTCAGCGCCGTCAGGGGAAGTGGCAGGAATCGACCGCCAATCTGGAAAAAGCGGTCAGCCTGAATCCGAACGAAACCTGGCCGCTCCAGAACCTGTATTTCAATTATCAAATGCAGCGAAACTTCGCGGCGGCGAATCGGGTCGTTGATCGCGCCCTGGCGATTAATCCGCAATCTTTCAGTTTCTGGGGTTCGAAAGCCAGTCTGGCGTTCGCGGAACGGGGCGATCTTACGGTTGCGGAAAAGGGTTTGGCCCTCCTCGACCAGGAGATCGCCAGCGGCAAAGTCAAGCAACTGGATCCGGAAACGAAAGCCGAGATCGCGCTCGCCAAGGCCGGCGTCTTCATGTTGCGCGCCAAATATCAGGAAGTGCTCGACATTCTCGGCCAGCTACCGCCGGAAACACTCGCGGCCAAACCTTCCGGTGCGATCGAAGCGTCTCTCCTCGAAGGCCGGGCCTATGAAAAATTGGGCCAGACGACCGAAGCGCGCGCGGCTTATTTGAAAGCAAAAGAAACAGCGCAAGCGGCGGTCCGAGAAGCGCCTGAGAAGGCCTCTCGCCATGCCGACCTCGCTCGCGTCCTGGCCCATCTCGGAGAAAAAGACTCCGCCATCGCGGAAGGGAAACGCGCCACGGAGATGCTGCCTGTCTCGATCGACGCATTTGAGGGACCGATGATCGCGGAGGCTCTGGCCGAGGTTTACGCCTTAACGGGAGAACACGCTAAAGCGATTGCTCAGCTCGATGAGCTTCTCAGCCGGCCGGGCGATCTTACCGTTCCGCTGCTCCGGTAGGATCTCACCTGGGAAAGTTTGCAGAGCGATCCTGACTTCCAGAAGATGCTGGCGAAACACGAACAGAGTAGCCGAGAGCGAGATGCTGCGGAAGATGCCGCGAATCGGCGCGACGTTGACCGTCCAAAGCGAATGGAGCGTCATTCGCCTAACGATTCGCCAGCCGGAGAGGCAGGTAAATTTCGGCGGCTCATGAAGTACCGATCTCCTCGTTATCGGCGGCGGACCCGCCGGGTATGTCGGCGCGATCCGCGCCGCCCAACTTGGGAAACGCGTCGCCTGTGTGGAAAAAGAACGCGCCGGCGGCACCTGTCTCAACTGGGGGTGCATCCCAACCAAGTCGCTTCTCCGCAATGCCGAACTTTATCATCTGATAAGCCATCGCGCGGCTGACTTCGGCTTCAAGATCGAGGGCTTTCCTTGATTGGAGCAAGGTAATCAAGCGCTCCCGCGATGTGTCGGATAAAAACGCAGCGGGTATCGAGTTCCTGTTTAAGAAAAACAAGGTTGATTACATCCGCGGCGAAGCCTCGATCGAATAAGCCCGGCGAAGTATTCGTGAAACGAACCGATGGGAAAACCGAAACCCACACCACGAGAAGATTCTGGTCGCAACCGGCGTTGTTTCGCGACCCCTGCCGGGCTTGCCATTTAACGGCAAGACGGTCATCGGCAGCCGCGAAGCCATGATTCTCGAGCCGCAACCGAAGAACATGATCATCATTGGAGCGGGGGCGATCGGAGTAGAGTTTGCTTATTTTTACAACACCTTCGGCACAAAGGTGACGCTGATCGAAATGCTGCCTAACGTTCTGCCGGTCGAAGACACAGAGGTCTCGCAAACGTTGGAAAAAGTCGCTGACGAAACAAGGCATCAAGATTCTGACCGGCACTAAGACAACGAAGACCGAAACGACCAAACAAGGGGTTCGGGTCTCGGTGGAGGGAAAATCATCGGAAACCATCGAGGCCGATGTTTGCCTCGTTGCGATCGGGGTCGCGCCGCTTCTGCCCGGCGGAAAGCTTAAGCTCGAGCTATCCGATCGCGGCTATATCAAGACCGACGACCGCTATGAAACCAGCGCTAAAGGCGTTTTACGCCGCGGGTGACATCATCGGGCCGCCCTGGCTCGCCCATGTCGCCAGTTGGGAAGCCATTCAGGCGGTCGAAGGCATGTTCAACCAATCGATCCCCGCAAGATTCGCGACTTTCCCGGCTGCACGTATTGCCAGCCGCAGGTGGCGAGCATTGGCCTAACGGAGCGCGCTGCCAAGGAATCCGGAAAAAAATTCCGGGTCGGCAAATTTCCCTTTAGCGCCAGCGGCAAAGCCCGCGCGATCGGGGAAACGGAAGGCTTCGTGAAACTGATCATCGGCGAGCCGCACGGCGAAATTCTTGGCGCGCACATCATTGGACCGGAGGCAACGGAGATGATCGCGGAACTGGGTCTGGCGATGACCCTCGAAGCAACCTATGAGGAAATCGAGGCGACAATTCACGCGCATCCGACTTTGAGCGAATCGATCCACGAGGCGGCGGGCCAGGCCTTCGGCCACGCCATTCATATTTAGCTTCGCTCCGACCTTCCCGGCGGTCCGCTGAACTCCAGCGTTGCCGCTACACGCGCGCAGTCCCCGCGCGAGTCGGAGCGCTTCTGCCTATTTCCGACTGCCGACGATCAAAAGCACGATTCCGCCTGCGATTGCCAGGCCGCCAAGGACTGGCGGAAATGGCACGGTGTGCTCTTCGGTATGACCGATCTGCACCGGGCCGATATCGACGTCTTTTTTATGCTCCTTGAAACTGAATCCGCCGTAGGCGAACGCGATGATGCCCACGACGATCAGAATGATGCCGATAATGCCAGCCGGTTTCATCTCCTTCCCTAGACTCCCCGCCGGCCAGAGACCAAATTGATGATCAAAACAACGATGGCGAGGACGAGCAGGATGTGAATGAATCCACCCAGGGTATAAGAGCTGACCAAGCCAAGAATCCAAAGCACCAGCAAGATAACGAATATTGTCCACAACATAACTTTCCTCCGGTTCGGGTTTAATGTGCTTCGTGTCACGCTGGGTCGATGCGCGTGTTTTTTGTGAATTTTTCTGAGGGCGGTGAAGTTTTTCAGATGGCGGGCGACGACTGATTGCCGTTTTCGCTCCCGTTTGTATGATCGCTCATGGCGGAAACGGAAGGATCAGCGGCAAAACGCATCGCGTCTTTGCGCGCGGAAATCGAGGAACATAACCGCCGCTATCACGAGGAGGCGGCGCCCACGATTTCGGATCGCGAGTACGATCGCCTCTATCGCGAACTGGTCGAACTCGAGGAACGTCATCCGCAGTTCATCACGCCGGATTCGCCGACCCGGCGAGTGGGCGGCAAGCCGCTCAAGGCTTTCTCCCAGATCACGCACCGCGCGCCGATGCTCAGCCTCGATAACAGCTATTCCGAGGAAGAGGTCGGCAAGTTCTATCGACGGATCGAAAAGCTTCTGCCCGACGAAAAGATTCCCGTGGTCGTGGAACCGAAGGTGGATGGGGTGGCCGTTTCGCTGCTCTACGAGGAAGGCCACCTGCAGTACGCCGCCACTCGCGGCGATGGAACGACGGGCGACGACATCACGCAAAATATTCGCACCATTCGGTCGGTGCCGAAACAACTGAGAGGCGCCGCCCCACGGCTCTTCGAGGTGCGCGGGGAAGTGTTCATGACGAAGGAAGGCTTTGCCAAGCTGAATGCTGAACGAAGCGAGGCCGGCCTCCCGGCTCTTCGCCAATCCGCGCAACTCCGCCGCCGGATCGTTGAAGCAACTCGATCCGGCGATCACGGCTCAGCGTCCGTTAGGCGCGATCTTTTATGGAACGGGGGCGATCGAGGGCATCGAACTGACGCGCCACTCGGAGCTTTTCTCTTTGCTCAAAAGGCTCGGGTTGCCCTGCAGCGAGCGGTGGTGGTCGGCTGATTCACTCGACGAAATTCTAGCTGCGATTCGTGACCTCGGACAACTGCGGCACGATTTCGTTTATGAAACCGACGGCGCGGTGGTAAAGGTCGATTCCTTCGCCCAACGGGAATCGTTAGGCATGACGGCCAAGTCGCCGCGCTGGGCCATGGCCTTCAAATACGAAGCGGAGCGCGTCGAGACGAAGCTGCTCGAGATTCTCATTCAAGTCGGACGAACCGGCGTCCTGACCCCGGTGGCCGCACTCGACCCGGTCGTTGTTTCGGGCAGCCGCGTGGCGCGCGCGACTCTGCATAACGAGGAGGAAATCCAACGCAAGGATATCCGGATTGGCGACACGCGTGGTGATCGAAAAGGCGGGCGAAGTGATTCCGGCGGTCGTGAGTGTGCGCGCGGATTTGCGCGACGGATCGGAGAAGAAGTTTCGCATGCCGGCGAAATGCCCGGTCTGTGGGAGCAAAGTGGTGAAGGACGGGGAACAGGTCGCAGTGCGCTGCGTAAACGCGCAATGTCCTGCCCAGTTGAAGCGGCGGATGGAACATTTCGCGTCGCGCGGAGCGATGGATATCGAAGGTCTCGGGGAAGCGATGGTTGAACAGCTGGTCAAGGGTGGCCTGGTTGGAGAGGTCAGCGACATTTATCACCTGACGAATGAGCAGCTGGCCGGTCTTGAGCGGATGGGGGAAAAGAGCGTCGCAAATCTGCTCGGAGCGATTGAGCGGAGCAAAAAACAACCGCTTTGGCGCCTCTTGTTTGGGATCGGAATTCTGCATGTGGGGCTGAGCGCGGCGCGCTCTCTGGCTGATCATTTTCCCAGCCTCGACGAATTGATGGAAGCGACGCCGGAGGAACTGCAGCGCATTCCCGACGTCGGTCAGGTGGTGGGCGCGAGTATTTCCCAGTTTTTTCGCGAGCCAGGCAACCGTGAAATGATTGCCAAGCTGCGGACCGCGGGCCTCCGCCTAACGAGCGAGCCGGGAACAAAGCCGGCCAGCGACTCGAAGATCAAGGGAACAACGTGGGTCATTACCGGAACGTTGAGCAAACCACGCGACGAAATCGCCGAGGAGATTATCCGGCAAGGCGGGAAAGTGAGTGCGAGCGTGAGCAAGAAAACGAGCTACGTCCTCGCCGGGGACGAGGCCGGAAGCAAATTGGAGAAGGCCCGCACCCTGGGCATTCGCATCCTCGATGAAGGCGAGTTTCGCGGAATGCTCTAAACGTTTCGCTCCGCGATGTGCGGGGTCGGGTTTAAGAAGCTGGCTTCGCCCTTTGCCGAGCGGAGTATCCAATGGCTGCCGGCGCGGTTGCCTATTGCGGGAGCGCGTCGAGGCGAAGCGGGACGGTCGACTTTCTGTTCGGGCCTAACGCCATCGCCTCCGGCTCGGTCGAAGTAGCCTGGATGGTGTAGGTCAACTTTTCACCTCCGCGCATGACAGTGATCGGGACGGAGTCGCCGGCGCTGATGAAGAAGGAGGCGTCGATGACATCCTCCGCCTGATGGACCGGGACTTTGCCAACTTGCAAGAGGATATCTCCGGCTTGCAAACCAGAGCCCGCGGCCGGTGTGTTTTCCCGGACTTGCGTCATCTCAGCATGCGAACCCGCCACGGTCTTGTCCGCCTCCCGCACATCGATCCCGATCCAGCCGTGGCGCGCGTCGCCGAAGCGGACATAATCGCGCCGGATTTTTTCCGCAGCATCGATCGGCAGGGCGTAGCAGGCCGATCCGCTATCCACGCTGCTGACGAGAATGCCAACCACTTCACCTTTGAAATTGAGGAGTGGCGCGCCCGCTTCGCCGCGTTGGGTGGGAAGATTGACCCGCAGATGCGTGGTCGAGAAGTAGCGGCCAAGATATTTTCGATCGAAGCCCGCGATCATTCCGAAACTGGGCGAACGGGGCAAATCGAGCGGATAGCCGATCGCCACCACAGGTGTGGCCAGAGCGAGCTCGGCCGATTTGCCGATCGGAAGAAACGGCGTCGCCGCGTCGATTCTGAGGAGTGCGATGCCGCTCCGAAGGTCCGCCACTAACTGCTTGGCGTGATATGTTTTCCCTCCGAATTGAACGGTAAAATTATTCGCTTCGCCGCCGACAGAATAAGAGGTGTAGATGGTGCCGGTGGGGTCGACAAAAAACCCTGTCCCCGAGAGCTCGCTGTGTTCGTCGACCGCGTGGATTTTGACGACCGCGTTACCGCAGTGTTCAAAGATCGTCTTGACCTCGCGGCTGATTGCGCCGGCTGTGTCCTCCTGTGCGCGGAGAACCGGCAGACTGACGAGGCCGAGCAGAACAATGAGTCCCGCTGTCCGCCCCCGTTGGAAAAACGAGCGTCGCGCGGCGCTAAAAATTGAAAGACGGCTCATAACTCACAGGCAACCGATCAAGCACATAACGCGGTGGCGTCGAGGCTCGGTGAGTATAGGCGCTTTCACTGACTTGGCGTGAGAGGTCGGGCCCGAGACTGCGGCTCGAGAGCGGCGAGGTGAGGGTGAAATTATCCGCCACCCGCTCGGCCGAGAGTTGATCGATCACGCTTGGCTGGGAAGAAAGCGTGGGCGAATCCGTCATCGCGATGCCGGAAGATTGCGGCGCCTGATAGACCTTCAGCGACACGACCGCGGCGCAAACCAGAGCGGCCGCAACGGCCGCCGGATACGAGGTGAGCGAAGGAATATTTAAACGGAAAAGCGAATCGCAAAGCCGATGCCAGAGGACGCTCAAAACAGGTTGACGCAGGAGCTCGTCCCGTTGGCGGCGATGGAATTCATGGAGGAAATTTTCGAAGTAACCCGGAGGTGGTTGCTCATACTTTTTCAAGCGAAGCAATATACCGATTTCGTTATCGTCGAAGTTGTCCATGCGGGCTACGGGCTTTAACCAACGGGGTTTTTCCTGAATTCGTCCAGATAATTCTGCAGTTGGCGATTCGCGTAGAAGAGCCTTGATCGCACAGTTCCTTCAGAAACGCCCAGGATTTTACTGATCTCTGCGTGTGGCATTCCTTGAATATGAAACATGGTGACGACGGCCCTGTGTTCATCAGACAGCTTCATCATCGCCTCGTTCAATCTTCGCTGGAGCTCGGAAAGATCGGCCTCCCGCACCGGACTGCTCGTCGAGGTCAGCTCGATGAACTCTTTGTCGTTCTGAATGCTCGCGTCGACATCGTCGAGGCTGAGGTGATAACGGCGGCCGCGCTTCTTGAGGAAGTTGAGCGTCATGTTGACCGCGATGGTATGGATCCAGGTGTAGAATGACGACTTGCCGCGAAAGCCTTTGATCGCGCGATACGCCTTGGCGAAGACATCCTGGAGCATGTCGTTCGTGTCCTCGTGATTCGAGGTCATGTTGTAAACGAGACCGTAAAGCCGCGGTGAATATTTCACGACAAGCTGGTCAAAAGCCGCGGCATCCCCCGATTGGGCACGCGTGACGAGCGGCTGGTCTTCGTCGATTCGCGGTTGATCCATCGGTTCCCGGCTACGTTTAGCACGCGCTGGGGCCCCCGACGATAACAAATCGGTTAGGCGGCGGGGGACGGGCAGAGCGAGAGCCGGAGACATCATTTACCGGCGGTCCCGCACCGAAAGAAGCCAAAGCAGGTTGCCGAGTGTCGCGATGAAAGCGGCCACGTAGGTCCAGGCAGCGGCGTTCAGAACCTTATTCACGCCGACGGCCTCGTTGCCAGGTTGAATGATGCCCATTTGCTGCAGGATGATCTTGGCCCGACGGGACGCGTCGAACTCAACCGGCAAAGTGATCAATTGGAAAACGAGCAGCGCGAGATAGCAATAGATGCCGACCGTGATGAGACCGGTAATGTGGAAGAAGAAACCGCCGATAATGGCGAAGGGTAGAATGCGCGAAGCAATTGCCGTCACGGGTACGATCGTCATGCGCGCTTTCAGTGGGGCGTAGGCTTTGGCGTGCTGGATGGCGTGACCGGTTTCATGCGCAGCGATGCCGAGCGCAGCAACCGACGGCGTGTTGTAGACGTTGCTCGACAGGCAAAGCCGCTTCTGCGTCGGGTCATAGTGGTCACCGAGGTAGTCGTTGATCTCGACCACGTTGACGTCGCCAATATTGGCTGCCTGCAAAATTTCGCGGGCCGCTTCCGCGCCGGTGATGTTAGAGCTCGCGCGCACCGCGCCCCATTTTTTGAAAGCGCCGCTGACGCGGAACTGCGCCCACATGGCGACGATCAGCGGAATGCCGACGAGAACAAGATAATTGGACGAGAAAAACATCCCGCCACCGTAACCGAAAGGTGCATACATGTAATGACGTAAATTTGGTCTTTGGGTTAGACGCCTGGACGCCTCCTTCGTTCATTTGTTCACCCCGAGCGCCTTGGAGCGGTGCCAACGCGAAGTCGAGAAATCCCGTTGTGAAACCCGGAAGACAATGCCGGCGAAATCCGGCTCGTGAAAAACAGAAAATCTAGATCATGCCGTTGAGCGCGAGCCGAACGCCTTGTGCCCCCTAGGCTCAACGGAAAAATATTGTAGTGGCGCCTCGGGAGCCTCGGCTCTGCCAAGCTCCGCTCGGCGTGAGAGTTTACAGCTCCAGCTTATTTTCGAAACGGGAGAGCATGCGGATTCCGCTCTTCGTGATCGCGACGACGTCTTCTGTCCGCGTGCCACCGAGGCCGGGATAGTACAATCCCGGTTCCACCGTCAGGACCTGGCCAGCCTTGAAAACCGTTTTTTGGAAACGCGGAAACTCATGAATCTCCAGGCCAAGTCCATGACCTGTGCCGTGAAAAAATCCCGTCTGTCTTCCGTTCCGAATCTCGGTCGGATAACCACGATCGGCGAAAAACCGTTGCACTTCCTTGTGCAATTTGAGGCCATCAACCCCCGGCTTCATCTTTTTCAGCGCGAGCGCCTGACCATCTCTGACCGTTTCCCAGAGCCGCCGTTGCTCGTCACTGGCCTGACCGCGCAAAACCGTTCGCGTCAGGTCGCCGAAGTAGCCGCTCGCTGCCGAGCGCGGGAAAATATCGATGATGATGAGACTGTTTGCTTTCAGTGGTCCGTGGCCGCGTTCATGCGGATCGCACGCCTGATCGCCTCCCGCCACGATGGTGTTGGCCGGCAGACCCCCGGCGCGCAAAACAGCCGTATCGATTTCCGCGCGCAACCGTTCCGAAGTCAGAACAGTCCCCGACCATTCGAGCTTCTGTCCCTTTCCCGGCTTCGACCGTTTCAGTACTTCGATCCCGCGGGCCATGCCGGCTTCGGTAATCTCGAGCGCTTTGCGCATCAGGCGCAGCTCCGACTCCGATTTTGCTTCGCGCTCCGGCCAGAAGAGGCCGTTGGAAGTTTGGAGCCGAATCTTTTTCGCTTCGAGTTTCCGCGCGTATCCGAGCGGAAAATTCGCCGGCACGAGCGCGGACCGGACCTTCCTTTTCGAGAGGAAATGTGCGAGGACCGTTTCGTAGGCTGGAGCTTTGGCACTCTTCCCTTGCACCTCTTTTTCAAACACGCTGTAGGGAAGAAACTCGTCCGCCTCGGCTTGTTTGCGTCCGCGATCGATCTCGAGATCGCTCAGAACGAGAGTTCGCTTGCCGTTCTGCTCAAGAAAAATAAAGGCATCGGGCGCGAAGAAGCGGGTGGCGTAATACATATCTGCGTCATTTTCGCTCGCCGCGACAATGAGGCGGGTTTGATTTTTGGTCATTGGCTTAATTCCTTCGCACTTCCAGTTGGCGGCGCAAGATCCAGTGGAGGAGCCAAAGCAAAAGGAGGCTCGATCCGACCAGCACCGAGGTGTTGAAAGTGAAAACGCTCACCGTCGTTCCGAAATAGCGTTTCTGTGCTCCGAAAAACACATTCGGCTTTCCGTCGCGCCGGTAATCGTTTTGCTCCATTTCAGCGTTCGCGATCAAGTCCGAAACTTTTTGGTTCACATAGAGTTGCTCGGCCGTGATCGGGCCATCGGCATTCGTGAAGGCAGCTCGATCGAAAGTCATCTTGCCGCGCAACACCCGATCGATGAGAGCCAAATATTGTTTGATTTCGCGCGGAGTGCGGGCTTCGAGTCCGGAAAGGACAGCGAGGGTCTCTTTCAAGTCGTCGAGCCGTTTCGGATCGCCGGGGCCAGATTCATGCCGGACAACGATGGCGTCGATCTGCTCCTGCGCGTCGTCCTGGCGTTTCGTTAGGGGATTCAGCTTTGCCTGGGCCACGACCAGTTCCTCATAGGACCAGCGCATCGCGACGAATTCGCAGATAAATGGCACCTGCAGTCGGCTGTCCATTTTGCTGCTCTCATCACTGTTGGGATGTTCGTGGAACCAGCGCGAAAAAGTGTAAACGAGCCCCAGATTGCGGTTCATGTCCTCATATTTGATCATCGCGCCACCCATGATGATCTGCGGGATGAGGACGAGAGGGACGATGTTGGCGGCCGTTTTGGGATCGGCGACAAGAGACGAAATGACCAGGCCTAACGACACTCCGCTCATCGCGGTCATGAAGACGATCGCGAGGTAGGACCAGAACATCCCGCGAATCTCGAGGAGAAAATTGCCGATGAGAACAAAGAGGACGCACTGGACGAGGGCAAATACCCCTAAGGCAATCGTTTTGGCGAAAACGTAATAGGTCAGCCGGACATTGAGATTGCGCTCGCGCTGGAGAACAGCGCGGTCCCGGATGATATCGTCGGCGCTGTTCGTCAGGCCGAGGAACATCGCGACGATAAGGGTGAGAAAGAGAAAGGTCGGGATGTGATAAGCGGAGGCGAAATCGTAATGCCCGCTGTCGGAATAGCGCAGGATGGTGGCGATGAGGAGCGCAAGGAGCGGCGCAACGCCAATCGTGATGATGAGATTGGCGCGGTTGCGCAGCTTGCTCGTAAAAGCGCGCCGCAAGAGGGTGCGCAGCTGGGTCCACTCATCGTGCCAACGAACCCGTTCCCGCACCTTTTGCGGCGGCGCGGGCGGCAACGGGAGCACCGGATCGCGCCGTAAAGGCACCTGCTTGACATCCTGGATGAGGCGAAACGCCTCGGTACTTGTCGCGCCAGAATTCGGGCGAGTAGCGCCGTGCCGGCATTAACTGTCCGCGATTGTTTTCCTCGTAGATGATGTCACCGCTCAAGTCGCGGAGCGGCGTCTCGAGCACGTCGAAGATAAATTCCGGCCGGGTTGTCCCGCAGGCTGCGCAGGCTCCGAGATCGGCCCCGTATTGATGTTGATGTTCCGCCTCTGCGAAATAGCGCAGCATGTCGCTCGGCGTGCCGAAGAAAACGAGGCGGCCGCCCTTATCGAGCAAAATGGCCTTGTGAAACATCTGGAAAATTTTCGAGCTTGGCTGGTGAATGGTGACGACGATGATTTTGTTGTGCGCCATTCCGCGAATGATCTCGATGACGTGCTCGGAATCCTTGGAGGACAAGCCGGAAGTCGGCTCGTCAAAGAGATAGACGTCGGCCGAGCCGATCATATCGAGGCCGATATTGAGGCGTTTTCGCTCACCTCCGCTCAGCGTTTTTTTCCCCGGGCTGCCGACGATGCTGTCGCGCCGTTCGCTCAGGCCGAGCTCGATCAACTTGCCCTCGAGGCGACGCGTCCGGTCGCGCCGCGAGAGGTGAGGGGAGCGGATCGCGGCGGCAAACTGGAGATTTTCCCCGATCGTCAGGTGTTCATCGAACGCGTCGTCCTGCGGAATGTAACTGACGTAACGCTTGAGCCGATCGAGGTTGTCATAGAGAGGCTGGCCGTTGAGCAGGATTTCACCGCGGGTTGGTTGCAACTGGCCGCCAAGCACCCGCATGAGTGTGCTTTTGCCGGAGCCACTCGCTCCCATGACGCAGACCAGTTCGCCGCGATTGAGGGAAAAGCTGATGCCTTCGAGCGCGATATCACTGTTGCTGAAGCGATGGTTGACATCGACCACTTCGAGACTGCGGATGATATTGCGTTCTTCCTCGATGATCCGCTCGGAAAAATCGCAGCGAAGGAATTGACCAACATCAATCCGGATCGTGTCGCCATCCGTCAGCGGAGCCGTCGTCCGCACCGCGACGTCGCCGACCATAATCGGGCGGTCTGCTTCGAGCACTTCGAGCAACGCCGATCCGCTTGTCGTAATCACAGGAAATCTTGAGCAGGACATCGCCGGCGGTTCCCGGTGAAAGCAGAATATCGTCTTCCTCGAGGAGGCTTGGGTTATTGGAGACGAGGTATTCCGATTTCGAAGCCTTGAGCTGAAACCGCCCGCCTAACGCGCGCGCCCGGCGCCGCAGGTCGGAAAGATCCAGCTCGGTGTCGTTATAGAAGACAATACGGTCGTCGAGTGAAGCCTCGACCTGGGTGTTGGCCTTGAGCTTGACGCCATTGAGCGTTGCCCGGACCTCGCGCAACGCTCTAACCTGCACCTTGAGCCCGAAAGTCACTTCGAGCGAGCTTTCGCGCGAGCGCGAACGTTCGAGTTCGACCTCGTCGGAATCCCTGTTCACCCGCACAAAGATTTGTGGGAGCGACACGTTCTTCTTGGCGTTGAAATAGTTCGCAAGATCCTGGAATGAGAGGACATAATCCCCGATCAGGATCCGCTGTCCGGGATAGATCCGGCAAAATCCTCCCCGGATGAGCGGTCGACCGCGGACGGAGACCGCCTGCGAGCTGTAATTTTTGAGCAGGATCAGGTCGTGATAGCGAAAGGCGAGGAGCCGCTCGTTACCGGAGAGGCTCTTGATTGTAATGTCGGCCGCCCCGTTGGCGCCGAAAGAGATCGCTTCGAGCGGCGAAGCGCCTCGCTGATAGATCTGCTGGTCGGAATCCTCCGAAGCATTCAGTTGGTAGACGATGTCGATCGCCTGAGCCGCCATTCCGAGCTGCGACATGAAGGAGTAAAATGCGATGACCTGGTCGTGTTTCAGACCGGCCTGGGAAATCAGGTCGTAGAGCTGCACCCCGAGCATGATCTTGCGGTCGACGCTCAAGGATGCTGCGAGCTTTTGCGCCATCGCGGAGAGGTCCTGTTGCTCATAAAGAGCCTGGCGGAAAAGCATCCGCAGCTCCGAATAGACTGCCTGCGGATAATCATAACGCAGGAAGCCGAGGCTGGAGTCGATCTCTTCTTCGAGCAGGACGCCGTCCGCCTTGGAGAAGCTGGCCAGGACCTGGATAAGCAGCGGAAGAAGATTTGGTCCCTCGGACACGCTGCGCGGTTTGCGCATCGCGCGTCGCATCCAGCGCTGCCCGCGTCGCCGCAGCCGGTAGGCAAAGGGCGTGACGCGCTGAACGGCGCGGTCGATTCTATCGGCAAAGCTGGGAACTGGTTCTGACATCAAATTTGGCGGCCAAAGTAAGTCCGAGCGGCGAAGGGTGCAATGCGACGGCCCGGGTCCTGCTTTTGCAATGGCTGAGGCTTCATGATAGCTTCGCGCTCGCGCCTTTCCAAGCGTAGCATTCCCTATGGCTCAGCCAGATCGTAATTCTCAAAAAGACAACAAACGAAGCGGCGACCCGAACTTCAACTGGCGCGGGGTCATCCTTTTCGCGATCGCGTTTGCCTTGATCGGTCTGGCCGTCCTCTTCCGGGGCGGGACTGGTTACGGCACCGAGGAGGACGTTCCCTACAATCGCTTCCTCGACCTGCTCGAGCACAAACAGATCGTCAACGACCCGAAGTTTCCGCTCCGGCTCGTCGTCGAGGAAGGCCGGCCCACCCAGACCATCCGCGGGGCTTACTCGCGTCCCGGGGTGGGCAACGCCCCGGCTCAGCAGGTCCCGTTTCGGACGACCATCTATCTGAATTTTACCACCGACCTGCAGGAAAAACTGGCTGCCGCTAATGTGCCGATCGCGATTCGCACCGAATCGAACGTCCTCGCTCAGGCGGTCATAGGCTTTGTCCCAATCGCGCTCTTCCTTCTCATTCTCTATTTTCTTTTCCGCCAACAAATCCGCATGGCCGGCAAAGGCGCGCTCAATTTCGGAAAATCCAAGGCGCGCATGCTCGCGCGGGACAAGAACAAGATCACCTTCCGGGATGTCGCAGGCGTCGAGGAAGCAAAGGACGAAGTCCAGGAGTTGGTCGAGTTTCTGCGCGACCCAAAAAAGTTTCAAAAATTAGGCGGCCGCATTCCCAAGGGCGTGCTTCTCGTTGGCCCTCCCGGGACGGGCAAGACGCTCCTGGCGCGCGCCATCGCGGGCGAAGCGGATGTGCCGTTCTTTTCAATCAGTGGCTCGGACTTCGTCGAGATGTTTGTCGGCGTCGGCGCGAGTCGGGTCCGCGACATGTTTGAGCAGGGCAAGAAATCCGCGCCCTGCATTATTTTCATCGACGAAATCGACGCGGTCGGTCGGCATCGCGGGCACGGAGTCGGTGGCGGTCACGACGAACGCGAGCAGACGCTTAATGCGCTTCTCGTCGAGATGGATGGTTTTGATACTCAGGAAGGCGTCATTATCATCGCGGCGACCAACCGTCCTGACGTTCTCGATCCGGCGCTCCTGCGCCCGGGCCGTTTCGATCGCCAGATCACGGTCAATCTTCCCGACGTCAAAGGCCGCGAAGAAATCCTGCGCGTCCATTCCAAGAAAGTGAAGCTGGCTGAAGGTGTCGACCTTGCCGTGGTCGCGCGCGGCACGCCCGGTTACTCCGGCGCGGAGCTGGCCAATGTGATCAACGAAGCCGCGCTTCTCGCGGCGCGCCGTGGCCTGAAGGGAATCACGCTCGCGGAGCTGGAGGAAGCGCGCGACAAAGTGCGGTGGGGCAAGGAGCGACGCAGTCTCGCGCTGAGCGAAAAAGAGAAGACCAATACCGCCTATCACGAAGCCGGGCACGCGTTGTTGCTTGAGCTCCTGGAATTTACCGAACCGCTGCACAAGGTCACAATCATCCCGCGCGGTCCTTCGCTGGGTTCGACCATGTGGCTCCCGCTCGAGGACAAATATACCCAGCGTCGCAACGAACTGCTCGACGATCTTGTTGTCAGCATGGGCGGCCGGGTCGCGGAGGAAATTGTCTTTGGCGACGTGACCAGTGGAGCGCGCGGCGACATCCAGATGGCGACGCGGCTCGCGCGCAAAATGGTTTGCGAATGGGGCATGAGCGACAAAATGGGAATGGTCGAATACGGCGAGCACGAAGATTATGTCTTCCTCGGCCGCGACATCTCTCGGGCGCGCGATTACAGCGAAGCCACCGCCGAGCAGATCGACCAGGAAGTACGCAAATTGGTCGATGACGCCTATCGCCGGGCAAAGGAAATTCTGGTCGCCAACCGCGAAAAACTCGAAGTGATTGCGAAGGCATTGCTCGAATTCGAGACCCTCGACGGTGTGCAGATTCGGGAGGTGATCGAGCACGGCCGTTTGATCAATCCGCCACCCGGTCCGCCGCCTGCATCCGGCACGAAACTCGCACCGGAGAAGCCGCCCAAACAAGTCGTTGTCGCGCCCGATGTGGCGCGGCCGCTGCCCGGCGGTTTGAGCGGCGCGCCGGCGTAAGCCGGCCACCTTCGTCCAAAAGCAAAAACGAGGGCCACCGAACCAGACCTGGATGGTTCGCCGGAGGTTGAACCCGCGCACCGCCATCGCGACGCTTCCCGTTAGGTGAAACTGGAAAACTGGGAGCGCGCTTTGCCCGATCGCGGCACCTACTGGGTGACCCGCTTTGTCATCCTGCGGCTCCTCGGCGTCGTCTACGCGATCGCCTTTCTTGTCGCCGCCAATCAAATCCTGCCGCTCATCGGTTCGGACGGACTGCTCCCGCTTGGTAACTTCGTCGAGCACGTCCGAGAGGTCCTTGGCGGTTCGTTAAGGGGATTTCTCCGCTTACCGTCGCTCTTTTGGTTTAACCATTCCGATAACGCGCTCGTGGTCACCGCCTGGCTCGGTTTCGCCCTCTCCTGCGTTGTGGCCTGCGGCTATGCGAACGCCCTGCTCCTTGCTCTCCTCTGGATTCTTTACATGTCGTTTGTTCACCTCGGCCAGGATTGGTACGGATACGGCTGGGAAGTCCAGCTCCTCGAGACCGGCTTTCTCGCGATTTTTCTTTGTCCGCTTTTCGATGGCCGGCCCTTTCCGCGGCGCCCGCCGCCGCTCGTCATCATCTGGCTTTTTCGCGCGCTCATTTTCCGGATCATGTTCGGCGCCGGGATGATCAAGATTCGCGGCGACGAAAGCTGGCGCGACCTGACTGCGCTTTATTATCACTTCGAAACGCAGCCGATCCCGAACGGCCTGAGTCGCTGGTTTCACTTCCTGCCACGTCGGCGCTTTGCGCGCCGGGACGCTCTTTAATCATTTCGCGGAACTGCTTGCAGCGTGGTTGGTTTTCTGGCCGCGAATCGCCCGGAATATTGCCGGAATCGTGATCCTTGCCTTTCAAGTCACGATCGCGCTTGGAGGCAACCTGTCCTTTCTAAACTGGCTCACGATCATTCCCGCATTCGCCTGCTTCGATGATCGAGCCTGGGCTAGGGTCCTGCCGCGTCATCTGACGAAACGGGTCCAGGTCGCGGAGGCAGCGGCGGCCATTTCCCGGCCGATGCTTGGAACCTGCTGGGCGATCGCGGCCCTGGTTGCGGTCCTCAGCGTTCAGCCTGTCCTGAACATTTTCTCGTCGCATCAGATCATGAACACCTCCTTTGACCCGCTCGATCTGGTCAACACTTATGGAGCCTTCGGGACGGTCGGCAAAGAGCGTCTAAACGTCGTCTTCGAAGGGACGGACGAGCGCCAGCCTAACGACAGCGCGAATTGGAAACCGTATCCCTATAAAGGATTGCCGGTTGCGCCCGACGAGCAGCCCCCGCAGATCGCGCCTTATCAGCTGCGACTCGACTGGCAGATGTGGTTCGCGGCAATGGGTTCGCCGAACCAATATCCGTGGACACTCAACCTGATCTGGAAATTGCTCAGGAACGATCCGGGCGCGCTCGGACTTTTCCGTTCGAATCCATTCCCGGAAAAGCCCCCGCGATACATCCGGGCGGTTTTATATCGCTACTCGTTCGTTAGGCCGAATTCGCAGGGGCTCTGGTGGAAGCGGGAGGAACTCGGCCTCTGGCTCCCGCCGCTCGCGGCTGACGATCCTGACTTCAAGCAGCTTCTTCGTCGTGCCGGCTGGCTCCACGACTACTGATTTTTCCGGAGCGACGTGCTTCCGCACGTCCGGCCTCAGGTTGCTTACAAAGCTGCTATCACGGACGTGCGGAAGGCACGTCCCTCCGGGCGCACCCGAATCACTGGCGAGCTACTTCTTTTTGGCTTTTTTTGTCGGCAACCCTTTGCGTTTCGTTTCGGCCATTTCCTTGAGTTCCTTTTTGCTCATCGATTCGGCCATTCCCTTCGATGCGCCTTTAAGGGACGATTTCTTCACCTTCCCGCGTTTCGCGGCGAGCGCCGCCCCCGCCGCCATCTGCTGTTTCTTGGATTTCGCTGGCATATAATATTACTAACGGAGCAACCCTCCGGCACGGTCCTGTCCGTCCGCGAGTTTTTACGGAGAGCGATGATTTTCGTTGCTCACGGGCACGCCTTGTTCGATAATCGCGCCGATGTTCAGCTCGAGGAAAATCTTCCTCACCTTCCTGACACTTCTCGCCCTCGCGAGTGGTGCGCCCGCGGCTTCCGATTGGCAAATCGTCAAAATCGGCGGACGTGAATACCTCACGGTCGACAACATTGCGAAGTTCTACGGGTTCCCGGCCGGCGGCGCGCCGGTCGAAAAGCGTGTTCGGATCGACAACGGAACGAATTCCGTCGAGTTCCAGCTCGGCAGTCGTGAAGTGATGATCAACGGCGCGCGCAGCTGGCTCTGTTTCCCAGTGACGGAGAAGGGCGGCCAATACCTCGTCTCGCGCGTCGACCTGGCCAAGACACTCGAACCGCAATTACGCCCGCAGATGATTACGAACCTCGGGCAATTCAAGACTGTCGTGCTCGATCCTGGCCACGGCGGCTACGACAAGGGCGCGACCAGTGGTTATGGCTGCGAAAAGGATTTCGCGCTCGATGTCGCGCGCGACATCAAGCCGATCCTCGAAGCCAAGGGGATCAATGTTAAAATGACCCGCAATAGCGATATCTTCGTCCCGCTCGAGCTGCGGGCCCGGATCGCGAATGCGGCCAAGGATGCCATCTTTGTCAGCATCCACTTCAACGCGACGGACACGAATCCGGCCGCCCAGGGCTTCGAAATTTTCTCACTTACACCGCGCAGCGCGCCGTCCACCGCGGACGACGCGCTCGCGCTACGGTTTATGAACATGGAGGCCGGCAGCCCGGTTGACGCGCCCAGTCTCGCCCTCTCGATGTGTGTTCATCATTCGGTCGTCGGGCATTTTTCCGAATACGATCGCGGGATCAAACGCGCCCGCTTCGCGGTTCTGCGCCTGACGAAAATCCCCGCGGTTCTTGTCGAGGGCGGATTTCTGACCGAGCGCGGCGAAAGTCGCCTCATTGCACAGAGTGCCTGGCGGGCCAAGCTCGCGCAGTCGATCGCTACCGGGATCATCAGCTACAAGGGACTCGTCGATCACAAGACGCGTCCGATGATGGTGGCGGATTATCGGCATGAGCTGGAAGGTCAGCTCGTCTTGAAGGACGCGAAAACGCCGGTCAAACGCGACACGGAATCGACCCCGGTGGTCATCCCCGCGAGCAACTGAGATCCCGCGCCCTTCGCCGGGCGGCCTGTCTTCGTCGGCCTGAACCCAGTCTGTCGATGGCCATCGCGGTGCCATCTCCGGTTGCGGTTGAGGAGGTAAATTGCATTGACCGTTTTATTTCGCTTGTTCAGCCTCCTGATTGTTTGAATCAACCAACCAAAGGAGCACGTATGAAAAAACTATTTAGTTACACGATGATTGCCTTGCTTGCGACGGTCGCAGTTTCGATCGCCACGCCAGACAAGGACGAGATGATGGCCAAGGAAACAGCGGCCTGGCAGGCCTTCAAGGACAAGAAAGCGGACGACTTTAGGAAGGTCGCGGATAGCGATATGATTGGGGTCTACGCCGATGGTATCGCCGACATGACGAAGGAGTTGGCCGACATGATGAAGTGGGACATGAAATCGTTCACCATTAGCGATTACAAGATCCACTCGGATGAAAAGGACGTCGTCGTGTCGAATTACACGGTGACCCTCGCGGGTACCTTTGACAGCCAGGATGCCTCCGGCACCTACAACGCCGGCACCGTCTGGAAATTAGAAAACGGCAAATGGCTCGCCATTTTTCATACGAACGTGAAGCAGGCGACCATGGATCCCGCGGCGCAGAAGAAAGAATAAGCGCCAGCGGCCGGCTTTACATTTCGAAGAGCAGCGCGCTCGGGTAGAGCGCGCTGCTTGCGCCATGAAAACATTTCTCAGCTCGGTCCTCGCGTTCGTCCTGATGGTTGCGGCCACGCGCGCCGTCGCGCCCGACAACAAAAGTCACCATTAGCACCCTGGAGAACGCGATCTGGCGCTGTGTGCAGCGAAAGAACGTCGAGCAGTTCAAGCAGCTCGTCTCCCCTGACGTGCAAGCGGTTTATGCCGATGGCATGATGACGATGAAGGACGAGCTGCAGGCAATCCCGAAGGCTGCGATGAAATCGGTCAGCCTGAGTGATTTCAAGATCACCTTTTTCGGCGCGCAAACCGCGACCATCGCTTACCTGGCAAAAGTCGAAACGATCTCAGAGGGCAAGAGCGTATTCACGACCTACAACGCCGGCTCCGTCTGGCAACTGAACAAGGGACGATGGCAGGTCATCTTCCACGGGGAAGCGAAACAGGCATCACTGAAGTGAGCGCAGCCTGATGCGACGCCGCCCGACACGCGCAAACCGGACCGCGGATTGACTTCCCTCGCTCGCATCCTATTCTGAAAACGAAAGAGCGGGGGAGCCAAGGCTGAGAGTTCGACGAGTGGTCGTCGGAGACCCCTTAAACCTGACGCGGGTAATGCCGTCGTAGGGAGCGAGGAGTTCAAATTTCAGCCATGCGTTTTCCACGCATGGCTTTTTTATTGTTTTGAAACCGACACCGTCCCTCTACGACGAAATTGTAGGGCAAGCGCTCCGCTTGCCTTCTTCGTCGCACCCTGGCGGGCGGTGCGTCCGCCCTACAAATTTATGATCGCATCCAAAGACACTCTCGAACCGAAATCCTCCGACTACGTGATGCCAAACAGCCGACGTGTTTACGTCGAAGGCGAGATCCATCCCGAAGTGCGAGTGCCGATGCGCGAGATCAGCCTCGCGCCGACAAAAGATTTCAACGGCCAGCTCGAGCCTAACGAGCCGGTTCGGGTTTACGACACCAGCGGGCCTTGGGGCGATTCAGACCAGTCGCCCGATTCCTCCAAGGGCCTGCCCACTTTACGCGCCGAATGGATCAGCAGGCGAGGGGACGTCGCCGAGTACGACGGCCGCGAGATCAAGCCCGAGGACAACGGCTACCTCACGCGCGGCCACGAAGAATTCGCCAGCCAGGCCGAGCGCAAGAACCGCCTCGAACAATTCAAGGCTCCCACCGTCAGCCCGCTTCGCGCCAGCGCCGGCCACCCCGTTACTCAACTTTGGTATGCGCGCCAGGGCATCATCACGCCCGAGATGGAATTCATTGCCGTCCGAGAGAATCTCGGACGCGAAAGGCAGAAGTTAGAAGGCAGAAGGAAGAACG
Organism: uncultured Verrucomicrobiae bacterium; assembly: GCA_963720895.1. Lineage (GTDB taxonomy): Bacteria > Verrucomicrobiota > Verrucomicrobiia > Chthoniobacterales > UBA10450 > Palsa-1392. The sequence goes on along the minus strand of CAVRGZ010000001.1, from coordinate 599,194 downwards.
GGGAATCCGAGCTTCTTAATTCATCCTTCTTACTTCATACTTCAGAGCGGAACTCTCTCAGCCACCAACATCCCGGCGAAAGCTTCGGCGCCGCCATTCCAGCGGAAATCACTCCCGAATTCGTCCGCTCCGAAGTCGCCCGCGGCCGCGCCATCATTCCCGGCCAACATCAACCATCCCGAGCTCGAGCCGATGATCATCGGCCGCAATTTCCTCGTCAAAATCAACGCCAACATCGGCAACAGCGCCGTCGCCAGCTCCATCGAGGAAGAAGTCGAGAAAATGCGTTGGGCCACCAAATGGGGCGCCGACACCGTCATGGACCTCTCCACCGGCAAAAACATCCACGCCACGCGCGAATGGATCATCCGCAACTCGCCCGTCCCCATCGGCACCGTCCCCATCTACCAGGCCCTCGAGAAAGTGAACGGCCGCGCCGAAGACCTCACCTGGGAAATCTTCCGCGACACTCTCATCGAGCAGGCCGAGCAAGGCGTCGATTACTTCACCATCCACGCCGGCGTCCTCCTCCGCTTCGTCCCCATGACCGCGAAACGCATGACCGGCATCGTCAGCCGCGGCGGCTCCATCATGGCGAAATGGTGCCTCACCCATCACAAGGAAAGCTTTTTGTATGAACATTGGGACGACATCTGCGACCTCATGGCCGCCTACGACGTCAGCTTCTCGATTGGCGACGGACTCCGCCCCGGCTCCATCGCCGACGCCAACGACGAAGCGCAATTCGCCGAGCTCAAAGTGCAGGGCGACCTGACCACGCGCGCCTGGGCCAAAGGCGTGCAAGTCATGAACGAAGGCCCCGGCCACGTCCCCATGCACTTGATTAAAGAGAACATGGAAAAACAAATTGAGTGGTGCCACGAAGCGCCCTTCTACACCCTCGGCCCGCTTACCACCGACATCGCCCCGGGCTACGACCACATCACCAGCGGCATCGGCGCCGCCATGATCGGCTGGTACGGCTGCGCCATGCTCTGCTACGTCACCCCGAAGGAACACCTCGGCTTGCCAAACAAAGACGACGTCAAAACCGGCGTCATCACATATAAACTGGCCGCCCACGCCGCCGACCTAGCCAAAGGCCACCCCGGCGCCCAATACCGCGATAATGCGGTCTCGAAGGCCCGCTTCGAGTTCCGCTGGGAAGATCAATTCAATCTTTCGCTGGATCCGGAAACGGCGAGAGAGTTTCATGACGAAACGCTGCCGCAAGAAGGCGCGAAGACCGCGCACTTTTGCAGCATGTGTGGACCTCACTTTTGCTCGATGAAGATAACGGAGGATGTCCGTAAATATGCCGCTGAACAAGGCATCGCTGAAGAAGAAGCGCTGGAGAAAGGGCTGGCTGCGAAGTCCGATGAATACCGCCGTGCGGGCGCCGGCGAGATAGACTCGCCGCAAGCGAGCCCGGAGGGTTCTGGTGCTGGGGAGCAACCGAATCAATTCACGGAAAAAGGCTCGGAAGTTTACGCCAAAGCATAATCCCAATGCTGAACGAGCTCGACATCGTTCGCGACGTGTCGCAGCGGCTCGATCACGCCGGTATCGCCTACATGCTGACCGGCTCGATGGCGATGAACTACTATGCGCAGCCCCGGATGACCCGCGACATTGACCTCGTCGTCGCGCTCGCGCCCGAGGACTCGGCCCGCATCGTCGATCTTTTTCGTCCCGACTACTACGTCTCGGAGGAAGCCGTCCGCGCTTCCATCGCGACAAAATCGATCTTCAACCTCATCCACGAAGAGAGCGTCATCAAAGTCGACTGCGTCGTGCGCAAAGACACTCCTTACCGACAGGCCGAGTTTCAGCGCCGGCATCGGATCGAGATCGACGACTTCTCCACTTGGATTGCCACCAAGGAGGACCTGATCATTTCCAAACTGGATTGGGCAAAGGACTCTCATTCAGAGTTCCAGCTGCGGGACGTGCAGAACCTGCTCGCCACCGGATATGACGAGGACTACATCCAGCAGTGGACAAAAGAGCTCGGCTTGTCCAGCCTCTGGGAGCAGGTGCTACTGTGAACGACACCACGCCCGAGATCGCCGACCAAATACGGCAACGACTCATGGCTCTGCCAAACGCCACCCGTTTCGTCATGGGCGCCGCGATGTTCGACGCTGCGCGAGCGATGGTGATTGCCTCCTTCCCAAAGGACCTCTCCCCGCTGGAGCGGAGACACCGCCTTTTCGAACGCATCTACGGAAAGAGACTCCCCTCCGAATGATAACGCCGCCTAATCGAAAGCGACACGAGCGCTTGACATCTCCGCGGAAAATCCATGATGAATGGAGCCAATGGGGATTGAGCGAGATAGACGTCAGCCCGAAAGGGTGAGCGAGGGGCCGGGCGAATCAATGGAGCCGATGGGAATCGAGCGACATAGACTGATCGAAGATCAGCCCGTTAGGGCGAAGCTGCTGGGTAGCAGCTCCGTCAAACCTTGCCCCAGGAGGGGCCAAGACCGCACATTTCTGCAGTATGTGCGGGCCGCACTTCTGCTCCATGAAGATCACAGAAGACGTCCGCAAATACGCGGCGGAACACGCGGTATCGGATCAGGACGCATTGATCGTCGGCATGGAACAGAAAGCGAAGGAATTCGCGGAAGCGGGCGCCGAGATTTACTCGAAGGCGTGAACCTGATATCTTCCTGCCATGAAAGCCGCGCTTCCAGAACCCGAGATCATCACGAAGAAGGGGAAACCGATTTCGGTGATACTGCCGATCAAGCAGTATCAGGAGATGCTGAAGCGGCTTGAGGACGCGGACGATGTTGCCTGGCTAAAAAAGGCGCGCCAGAAAAAGCTCCACTTCCGGCCATTGGCAGACGTGCTCGCGGATCTGCCTAGGCGTTGAGGTATGTGTGAAGTCCTCGTCGAGCGTACGGCCGATAAAGACCTGAGCGCTTTTTCCTCGGGATAGATTTGGCTTTGCGCACGTGACTGTTCTAGAAGAACTCCTCGAATGGTCGCAGGACCGGCCAGGCTGGCAGCGTGATGCACTGCGGCGTCTCGTGTTGGACGGCGAGCTATCAAACGATGACGTCGGTGAACTGAAGGAACTCTGCAAAAGCTCACACGGTCTCGCCGCGCAGCAAGAAGCGGTTCCGCTAGCGAAGCAGCACATTCCTGAAAAGGCTGCTGGTTCGGCTCAAGTGACCCTCGCTTCCATTTTTCATTACCATGGAGTGAACGCACTTGCCGACGATCAGACGCTGAATTTCGCGCCAAGTCTTACTGTGGTCTATGGCGATAATGCGGCAGGAAAGACCGGATACATTCGTATTCTCAAGAGCGCATGCCGCGCCCGGGGCCAGGAAAAGATACTTGGGGAATGTCGTCTCCGGCGCCTCACTTCTCGCACCGGTAGTGGCTATCAAATACAGAGTAGGGACGGAAACGGAGTTGAGGGAATGGGTTGGAAAAGGCGAAGATGAATTCAAACCGGGGATTCGCGATTCATTTGCACTATCTTTGGCTTTCGAGTGTGGACATCGCAGTCGCTCGTGTGCGAGAGCGGGTGAGAAAGGGCGGGCACAACGTTCCGGTCGTCGATATCAGGAGGAGATTTGGCCGCAGTCTGCGACATCTGGTTTCGGACTATGGACCCCTGGCGGATCGCTGGGCAGTCTGGAATAACGACAACCTCCCACCGGTCCTTCTCGCCGAGTCGAAGACTTGCTCGGTGGCGGATTTGGAGGTTATCTTCAACGGGCAATGAAGAAGGGCATGCGACGAATGAGCGAAACGGAGGATGAGTTCATCGCGTCCGCTCGCCGTGCGTTTAAGCGCGTGGCCCGCAAGCTTCGCGCGGAAAACCAGTTACTCGGTTTGCCCTTGGTCGCTGGGAAAAACGGGCGCGTTCTTTTGGTTTCACTGAACGGATCAAAGTCCTAAGGATCGAGCGTTGCCACAGAACCCGACTGGGAAACGTTCGCCGGCCGTCGACAGGCGATGTTATTTTTGCTTCGGCGAAGGCGCCTCGGAATGATGTCTCTCCCAGCCGTTGCTGGGTTTGGAATCCCAGAACTTCCGCATGCTCGGCACATAGCTGGAACGGCCCGGTTTCTCATTCGTCGGGACGAAGACCTGAGCGCGCCAGTTCAGGACGTCGGCGACGAAGAGTCTGCCGTCGGCGTCGAAAGTGAGGAAGTGCGCCCAGGCGAATTGCCCCGGGGCGTGACCGGGCTCGCCAAGGGCGCCGATGATTTGACCGTTTTCGTCGAGTTCCACGATGCGATCATAGCCGCCGTCGGCCATCCAGATGTGACCGTCCGGGCCGAAGCAGAGCCCGTACGGATAGCCGACTTCGGTCCATTGCTTGAGGAACTTGCCCTCGGTGTTGAAGATTTGGATGCGCTTGTTTTCGCGATCGGCGACGTAGACGCGCTCTTCCTTGTCGATCAGGATGCTGTGCGGCAGGTCGAACTGACCGGGCCGGCCGCCATAACTGCCCCATGACTTTCAGGAACCGGCCGGTCGGATCAAACTTCATCACCCGCGCGTTTCCGTAGCCGTCGGAGACATAGATGTTGCCGGCTTTGTCGAAGGCGACGTCGGTCGGCTCGTTGAAAAGCCAGTCCGCTTCCGCCGCCATCCCGCGCCGTCCCAGCACCAGCAGGACGTGGCCATCCTTGTCCAGCTTCAGCACGAGATGATTGTGATCGTCCGTCGTCCAGATGTGATCCTCGGCATCGATGCGCAGCCCGTGGGGATGGTCGAAGAGGCCGTCGCCGAGTTCACGGAGATATTTGCCATCGTGGTCGAACTCGCAAAGCATCGGCTTGCGCCGTTGGAAGACGAAGATGTGGCCTAACGAGTTCACGGCCACCCCGGAGACTTCCGCGACGTTCCCATTCTTCAGCTGAAAGAAATTTGGCACAGCTCGATAAGGCAAAGCGGCCACGGCGGGAGCTGGCGGAGGCGTTTCTGCGAATGCCGCCGCGGTGATCAGCTCGCAGCAGATCACCGCGAGAATGAAAAAGCGAGTGGTCACGGCACCGAGATTTGAGCGGGCCCCGTTAGATGTCAATCGGCAGGTTTTCCTTGATCGTTTGGCGCACGGCGCTGAGCGCGGCACGGCGATCCGCGACGAGTGCGAGCAACAGAACGGGGTCGCGTCTATCGACAATCCAGCCGCGGAACAGATTCCAGCCGACGAGCTTCCCCTTCCGAGACTAATTACCGGACTCAAGGGCAACTACGATCCGCAAAATGGCATCGCGCAGGTGGTGCGCGGGGAAATGAAAGGCGTCGCGATCATCTTTCAGGATCACGATGTCATTCATCTGGGGTCAATAGACTGGCGTCTATTTGACTTCAGGGTTAGTTCGCTCAGCAAGGTCTGAAAGAGAAAGCCTCAGGTTCGCGAAACTGCGGGCGAAATTTATCAAAAGAGTGATGCGCATACCATGAATACGGAGTGCCCGGATAGCTCATCAAAATTACCGAGGACGTTCGCAAATGCGCAGCCGAGCAAGGCATCGCGGATGAACAAGCTTTGGAATCAGGAATGCAGTCCGTAACGCAGCGCGACAGCGCGAGGCCGGGCTTTCCAAAGAGGAAAGACTTCCAAGAGAGCGGCGCCGAGCTCTACGCGAAAGCGTCAGCTCCTGGTAGCGCGCGCCTCCCTCGTGCTGGCGATCGCGTCTCGCGATCGCGAACTTCCTTCCGAATCGAATCTCCGCCGCGGCGCCGGGAAGATCTTGACAGTGCGGACGGAGATTACTTCTACTCGCGTCCTATGAAACTTTACGCGTTCGCTGCAGTTCTCGGTTTTTGGATATTGTCCCTGCCCGATGGCGTCTCCGCCGAGCGCCAGTCCCTTGACCTTCGCGCCGGCGCCGCTCCCCCTCGGTCGCAGGAACCACGTAATAGCGCCGCTAGTCCTGAAACCTCGCGCCTGGAATTTTACCGCGCGGTGGCCAGCGAGATGGCCGGCCGCGTGCAATTCAATCGTGGCGGTGCTGCCATGCTACCCGATAATCGACAGCCGATCTGGGCGAGCCCGACCGGCTTCCTCGCACAGGAAGTCATTGCAGACGACGGCCAGGGCAACGACCTCTTCGGGTTCCGCGTCCTCGTCTCCGGAGACGTCGCCTTTGTCAGCGCGCCCGCTCCGATCTATCGGCCGGGATCGGTCTATGTGTTTCACCGGCTCAACGGTGTCTGGACCCAGACGCAGAAACTGGTGGCGAATCCTGACGTTACTCCGCCTCCGGGCTGGTCGGACTTCTTCGGGTGGTCACTCGCGCTTTCCGGCGACAACTTGATCATCGGCGCGCCGTTCACTTTCAACACGCAGGGCCCCACTGGCGCAGCTTTCGTTTTCACCTCGGTCAACGGCGTCTGGGAACAGTCGCAGGAACTAACCGCTTCCGACGCGGTGGCGATTGATTACTTTGGCCAGGCGGTCGGTCTGGACGGGACCACCGCGGTCGTCGGAGCTTATAATAAGAACGGCGGCGAAGGAGCCGCCTATGTTTTCACTGACTCGGGCGGCGCATGGAGTCAGACTCAGGAAATCTTCGCGAGCGATGGTCTTCCCGGCGACAGCCATCAATTCGGCGCAGCGCTCGACTTCGATGGCAAAGCCATCATCATCGGCGCCCCGGGACCAGACTATGTCTCGACGGATGTCTATCCCATCGGCGCGGCTTATCTCTTCCGGAATACCACTGGAACCTGGAGTGAGGTGCAGCGACTAACGGCCAGCGATGCGGCGCCGGGCGATCAGTTCGGCTTCGCGATCGACCTCTCTGGCAAACGCGCATTAATTGGCGCCCCCGCCGCGAACATCGGTGCCAACCCTCACCAGGGCGCGGTCTATGCCTTCGGACGCAGCGACGCGACCTTGATCGAAACCGAGAAGCTGATGGCGAGCGATGGCGTCGCCTACGACCAGTTCGGTCAGTCCGTTGCCTTGGCAGGCCGGACCGCCGTGGTCGGGCAGTGGAGCCACGATGACGACTTCAATCACGTGCCGCCCCCGCCAAAGCAGGGGGTTAGTTATGTCTTCCGGTTGGGCAGGGGCTCATGGGGCGAGACACAGGAATTTACCGCAGGTGACGGTGAGCCCGGCGATTCCTTCGGCTGGGATGTAGCTGTGGACGGGGAGACGTTTTTGATCGGAGCGCAAGGGACTGTCGACGGTAACATGTATCAGGGATCGGCTTACTTCTTTAAGCGACCGACCGGTAACTAAGGGATTACGTCACCGGCGTCTATTTAGCCTTCAGGGTTAGTTCGCTCAGCAAGGTCTGCAATGGGCCGGCAATTGTGCCCTGCTGCCAGACGACGAACAGATCCCAGGTGGCACCGGCGTCAGCGATGGGAACCATGACGACGTTCGGGACGTTTAGGTGAGAGATGAAGGCTGGCTGAATCGAAATCGCGTCTTCATTGGCGGCCACGGCGAGAGATTCCTCGAGGGATTGCACACGACTGGTCGCTTTATCAATGGTGGTCAGGCGGGGACGGAAACCGCCATACTTGCGGCAGAACTGCGTGATCCTTTGGTTGTATCCCGGAATCCCATCGTCCGATCCCCGCACGAAGGTTTCGCCTTTTAGTTGTTTAAGAGACACCTGTCTTTTGGTCGCGAACCGGTGACTAACGGGAAGCGCGACCACGCTCCTGACCGTCGCGATTTTGCGAATGTAGAAGTCGCGCGAGAGCAGGTCGATACCGTGCAAGGTCAAGGCCAGGTCAATTTTGCCCTCGCGTAAGGCGGTAATCATCTCGCCGGGCGTTTGATCGAGCATTTTGACTTTTAGCCTTGGATAATCGCGCCGCAGCACGGCCAGAGCTGGCCCGAGATACTCCTGGACGGCGGACGCCATATAGCCAATCCGCAACCGTTCGCTTTCTCCGCGATTCAGCCGGCGGACTTCCGCCATGGCGGAGTCATAATCTGCCAGGAGCGCTTTTGCCCTTTCGGCCAGGGCTTGTCCTCCGTTCGTGGGACGCACCCCAGCCGAGGTGCGTTCCAAAACGCGCCCGCCGAGCTCGAGTTCGAGGACCCTGGATCTGTCGCGTGATGGCGGACTGAGAAATGTGCAGACGGTCCGCCGCACGACGGAGGCTGCCTTCCTCCAGGATCACCAGGAACAAACGAAGTTTCTCCAGCACGATCGAAACAGTGATGCGCATTCCGCATCACGGCAATCGACGAACCGGCATTAGCCGCGAGGATCGGAGAGCACGGACGTTCCCCATATCGAAAACTGGAGCAAACTATGAAGACTCAACCTTTCCATCTTGATCTCACTCAGCGCCCGCCCCGGAGCTTTCGCGTTCGTTTGGGCAACTACGTGATTCTGGCCCGCATGCTCGACAAGGGCCGGGCGACCCTCGCCGGGAAGAATGGCGAATACATCTACAACTCCCCAACCGACCAGCACCTGGTGAAATTTCTCGGCTTCGATCCCGATGCCTTGTTGAAGGAATTGGCTACCGGCAAAGGGGACGGGGAAATGCTCGAATGGGTGCAGGCCCATTCCAAGACCCCGCGCGCTCCCTGGGAAGTCGAGGGCTGGTCTGCCTTTATGGAAAGACGCGGGCCGGACAGCGACGCCGAAACCCTGGAGTTCTTTGCCGAACACCTGGGCCGGCTTTCCAAAACCCGGGAAGACATCAAGACCTTCTTCGAATTCGGCGAACTCGATGACTACGTCAGCTTCGGAGGAAAAGCGTAAGCTCTCACCTTCTCGAAAATAACGAACAACAAAACCAAAGAAGAAAACATTATGAGTAATAACAACGGACAAAGATTGGCGGGCAAAATTGCGGTCATCACCGGCGGAAACAGCGGGATTGGCCTGGCTACAGCCAAGCGCTTCGTGGAAGAAGGCGCGCACGTCGTGATCACGGGCCGACGAGAGAAAGAGCTGAAAGAGGCCGCAGCCCTGATCGGGAGAAACGTCACGACGGTCGCGGGCGACGTAACGCGCCTGGAAGATCTGGACCGGCTCTTTGCCGTCGTGAAAGAGAAGCACGGTCACATCGACGTCCTCTTCGCCAACGCTGGCTGGGGTGAAGTCGCGCCGCTCGAAACGGCAACCGAGGCTCATTTTGACAAGACCTTCGACCTGAACGCGAAGGGAACGTTCTTCACCGTGCAAAAGGCCCTTCCCCTTTTCAAAGATGGCGGCTCGATCATCCTGACCTCCTCAGTCGCGAATGTGAGGGGAGATGCAGCGTTCACCGCCTACGCTGCGAGCAAGGCGGCTGTGCGCTGTTTCGCTCGTGGCTGGACGGCGGAATTGAAGGATCGCAAGATTCGTGTGAATGCGATGAGCCCTGGCCCAATCGAAACTCCGGCTTTGGAGAACGCGGGCCTCACCGCTGAACAGGTAAAACAGGCGGCAGCCCAGTTCGCCTCGGAAGTTCCGCTCGGCCGCAGAGGCAAGCCCGAGGAAATCGCCGCTACCGTCGTGTTCCTCGCTTCCGATGAAAGTTCTTACATCACCGGCGTAGATCTCGCCGTCGATGGAGGCATGGCGCAGGTCTGACCCCGGCGTGGTCGCTTCCCGAACTTTTATGAGCACAGAAAAGAACGTCCAGATTGTGAAGGATTTTTTCGCCGCCATGGGCCGCGGCGATGCGCAAAGTCTGCAGGCTTTGTCTGCGGAAGATATTGAGTGGATCATTCCGGGCGAGGACTGGCCGCTGGCCGGCACCCACCGCGGGCACGCGGAATTGGCGGATCTGCTTCAGAAGGCTTCCGAGAAGCTGGAAACTTCCTACCCAGAGCCCCCCGAATTCGTCGCGCAGGGTGACCGGGTAATGGTTATCGGCTTCGCGAAGGGGAAAGTCATAGCCACGAATAAGCCCTTCGAGGACCACTGGGTCTTCGCCATCACCGTGCGAAACGGCAAAGTGACGAACATCCGGGAGTATATCGACACGCAAGCACTCGCGCGGGCCTCCGAGATGGACGCGAGCCCCGAGCACTGACCCAACGAGACCGACCGACTCTCCGCCACCGGAGAGTCCGGAGCCAGGTTGGTACTCCCGCGCCAAGACGAGGGTTACCGCAGCCAGAGTATCACGTGATAGCAGCGAAGCTGCGCGCTGCCTGGCCGAAATAGTTGAGGGAAGGCAGAGGGATCAGAGCTTACTTTCGACACGCGCGCCGCGAATTTCATCAGATTGGCGGGCAGCCTGCGAGTTCCGAGAGGTTGCTCGACTCGGCTCGGGCTGACAGCGCAGCGCGCTGCCGATCAGCGATACTTCGCGATCAAATGATCGATGTAGCGGCTGTACTGCTCCGCCAGCGCCGCACTTTCGATGAACAAAATATTCTCGGCGTTGAACTGCGCGCTGCGCGAAAAATTGTAGGAACCGGTGATCACCGTGTCGTCAATGACGAGGACTTTGTCGTGCATGAAATCGTGGCGGCCGGTCGGCGTGTACGGCGTCGAGGTTTTCCCGACGAGGTGCGCGCGCGCCAGGATGTCCTGGAGCGCCGGCACTTTCCAACGGTTCGAGGGCACATTGTTCCAATCCCGGTAGACGTCTTCCTGTTGCGTGCGATCGTGAATGCCATCGACTTTGACCCGGCCCGCATCAAGCAGGCCAAGCAGCGCGTTGATGAGCGTGCCGGAATTAAGCAGGAGACTGCAAATCCGGACGCGCCGCTGCGCTGCTTTCACGCGGTGTTCGATCTCGGCGTCGATCTCCAGTCCGCAGCCCGGCGCGAACATCACTCGCACTTTTGCCGGCGTGCCGCCGTATGTTAACACCACGTCGCGCGCCTTGATTTGGCCGCTGCCTTCGAAGTTCTCGCGGCGCCAGATCTCGTCAAAGTCGAGCGCGTAGAAGTTCGCGATCTCGGGTGACTCGATCGTGACCACATTGTTTTCCATCAAGGTAAACGCGTCATCGGTCATATTAAGCGAACCGGTCCAGACCGCGGTCGCGTCGCGCACGATGAATTTGTGATGCATCAATTTCATCCCGCCGATACTGCGCCACGGAAAGCCTAACGACTGCACCATCGCACTGGTGCCAGGGGCAGCGGGATCCTGTCCGGCGGCGACATTCGGGTGGAGCGGCTTGTCGCCATCAAAGCAAACGCGCATCTCCACGCCGGCCTCCGCGCGCTCGGTCAGCGCGTGCCGCAGCTGGGAGAAGAGCGGTGGACTCAATCTCAGATCGTAAAGCGCGAGATCGAGCGTGCGTTGCGCGCGGCTGATAAACCGAACCAGCCGCGCCATCACGTCGGTCGCGCGTTGTTCATCCTGCGCGAGGAAAAAGACGTCGAGATTATCCACGGAAAAGGAATTACGCGCTGCAGCCAGCGGCGTCGAGCGCGTGCCCACGCGTTGCCCTTTTGTCCGGAGCGGCTTGAGGTAGTCTACGAGCGAATGAGGGAGACGCTTTCATTCATCGACCAGCTCCACCGGGACGGCGTCATCGGCCCGTACGTAATCGGCGGCGCGGTGGGGGCGACCTTTTACCTCGAGCCGATGGCGACGATCGATGTCTTTGTTCTTTTCGAGCCGGCGCCGCTGGTGCTCACGCTGACTCCAATCTACGAGGCTTGCGCGAAGCTGGGTTATCAGGCGGAAGGCGAAGCGATTCAGATCGAAGGTTGGCCGGTGCAGTTCCTGCCCGCGAGCGATCCGCTTCTCGCGGAGGCGGTGCGCGAAGCGATCACCCGCGAATCCGACGGCATGACTACACGCGTAATGACGGCGGAGCACTTGATGGCGATAGCGCTCAGGACAGCTCGCGCCAAGGATCACGCGCGTCTGGTCATGTTTGTCGAAGCGGGTGTCTTCGAGACGGAACAGCTTCGCGTGATTTATGACCGACACTCGCTGCTTGAGGCTTGGGGGAAATTCGAGCAGCGTTTCATGCAACCATGAGCGCCGATCTTCATCGAATCGTCGAAGGGAAGGAAGCGGAACGCCGCCGTCTCCGGGAACTGCCGTGGCTGGAAAAATTGGAGATGCTCGACAAACTGCGCGATCGGCAATCGCTCCTGCGACGAACAAGAGTACGAGAGCCGAAGATTTTCGATTAATCTTCGTCTTCGTAGGATTCGCGCCCTTCAAATCTCTTCCCACGCCCACCTGGCCACTGACGCATTGCCCGACTTCTGCCCGGCGAGCGCAATAAATGAAAACGGCACCTTGGATTCTCGCCTTAGCCGGCCGGATACATCGAGAGCGGGACGTACCATCCGATCATCCCGAACTGTATACCCTCTTCATATCCCTCCGGCGGGTTGTCATTGATCACCTGGCGCATGGCGTCTGAGTGCGGCGCGGCGATCTGCGGGAAGTGCGGCGAGGCGATCTCAAAGTCAAAAGGTAAAAGTCTAAAGTAGAATGGAGCGACTGGGGTGAGCGACATAGACTGGGCGCCGCGAGGGTGACGCAAGCGGCGGCGCGAGCGCTTTAAAGATCGGTGGGCCTGGTGTTGTCGCTCTGCTGCTTCCCGTCAGATCTTTTTTCGAATCGTCCGTTTCCCTTATTTCGCTGCTTTCTTCTTTACGGCCTTCGGTTTTGCCGTCTTCCTGGCGGCTCTTGCGGCTGCGTTTTGCGCGAACGCTTTCTCGATCCGGCGGATATAGGTATCCACGGGCAGGCTTGCTACGAGCTGGCCGATCACTTCCAAGGGCACTTCCTCAAGTTTCTTGAACCGGACGCAGCCGCCACCCATGTCGAATTTCTTGCCCGCGTCCTTCCAGGCTTTCTCGAGCCATGCCTTCAGCTCGGGGTCGCTGTAGCAGCACATCAGGTAAAGAGCCATGTGGTTCTTTTGCGAACCCAGATTCACGAGCGGCAAGGGCAGCTTGGGATTGCACTGGTAGCCCTTGGGATAGATGCTGTGCGGCACGACGTATCCGATCATTCCGTAACTCATGTGCTCTTCGTAACCCTCGAGCAGATTCGCGAGGATGACATCGCGCACCGCGCTAATCGCCGCCCGGCGATCTGCGGGCAGCTCTTTGAGATATTCCGGCACGGTTTTGGCGCTGCTTTGCATATGAGTCAGGTTTACCAGCCGACGATCGGCAATACCTGAAGCCGATACAATCCGGTCCAAATCCACGCAAGCCAAATGTCGCTCACCGTTGCGACGATACCGGAATCCGAGAGGCAGAAGGAAGAATTGAGATCTAATGAATCCGCATGGTCGTCTATCTTCACGCGCCGCTTCGTTTGGCCATTAGTTCCTTCACCAGCTTGGCGACCAACGGACCGAAGCGCTAAGGCCATCTCCTTTTCCCAGTCAGGCGCCTCGCGCCTTGTCGAACGACTAGATGGACAGATCAGCGAAAGAATAGGGGTCAGTCCTTTTTTGCATTTCCTCTTTTCGAAGCCTCAACGAGAAAGGCAAGGGCGAGGAAAGTGCGAGTGGACGCCGGGGAATGCCCGTCCACGCAGTCGCCGACAGCGAAGCCGCGGTGATCGAAAATTGTATTGACAGTTCCGCGCGAAATTCGGCCACTGGCGCTCGTGCAAAACTCCACAAGGCAGTTACTCATGCTGTCGGCATGGGCTTTGGTTACTTCCTACGCGCGGGCGCAGACGAACACGGCGCCGCTCTCGCCCGCGAACCCAACTCGGGCTGGCGGATATTTTCCCTTCTCTCTTTCAGCGAAAGGAGCCGGTTTTCTGGGGTCCAGCGTGATCTATCAGCTGGATGACGGCACCGCCGAGGATACCATTGGATATGGCGACGGTTCGGAAAACGCGGAGGCGCTCTGGTTCAACCAGTTCGATATCGTCGCCCCTTCTTGCCAGTCTCCGATTATCACGTCGGTCAGCATAGCGTGGGGAAGCCCCTCTCACCCGGATGATAGCAACGGCACACCGGTAACGATCGCGATCTGGAGCGATCCCAACGGCGACCGCAACCCGAGCGATGCGGTGCTGCTCGCGTCGGTCACTGGCACGATTCAGAATGCCAATACGAATACTTTCGTCACCTACGCCTTCCCGGCTCCCGTGACTCTGCCTCCCGGTGCAGTCAGCTTCTTTGTCGGAGATATGACTCCGGCGAATAACGGGCCACAGCTTAACCCTCAGGCGCTGGACGAGAGCAGTCCCTTGCATCGCCAGAGCTGGATCGCCCTCATGAGTAGCTACGGCCCGGTGAATCTGACCAATCCCGGAGCCAACGACACCGTGGGAATTATCGATGATTTCGGCTTCGCGGCTAACTGGATGATTCGCGCCACGGCTATCCTGACCCCGCCGACGCCGACGCCGACACCGCCTCCACGCAAACCCCTTTGGTATAACGGTGCCTTTGACGGGGTTAACGGCCTCTCGAACGAGCAGAACACCAGCCTGGGAGCGGGTCAGTACGCTCATACTTACGATAACTTTAATGTCACGGATCCGGGTGGCTGGGCCGTGACCTCGGTCTTCTCAGATAATCTCACCGATCTTGCGGAGACCTGTATCACCGGCGCCACCTGGGAAATCCGGCAGGGAATCACCCCGGGTGACGGCGGCAAGCTCATCGCCAGCGGCATGACAACTACCCCGCAGGTGTTTTGTGGCAGTCAGATTACCTTTGGCTATCCCGAATGCTCGGTGACTGTGGCCGGACTCTTCGTTTATCTCGCGCCGGGCAACGGTTACTACTTGAACGTCACTCCGATCGGCAGCGGCCTCGGTCGCTCGTTTATTGCGACCACCAGCGGCGCTGGCGCCGTCGGCTCGCCCCCGGGCAACGATGAAAATGCCTACTTCGACAGCAACTTCTTCGGCGCTTCCTTCGTTCCGACCGGGGACCCGTCCATCCAGCAACCCTATGACTACTCCATGGGGCTCTACGGCATCATCATCAACGCCGACCCCCCCATGCTGCTAAGGGCGTTCTCGCGCAAAACGCAAGTAGCGGGCACGAGCGCATTCGACCTCGAACTGCCGCTCACGGGCCCCGAAGGGATCGAAAGCCGCGGCCTTGGCCAGGACACAATCCATCTCACCTTTAATAACTATCTGGTTAGCGTCGGCAGCGTCACGAGCAGTTGCGGCAAGGCGAGCGTTATTATCGACCCGTACATTTCGGAAGATCTTATCGTGACGGTGGGAAGCCCGGAGTGCAATGCGAAGAACATTACCATCACGGTAGATGGCGTGACCGACATCAGGGGGCTGACGACGTCTGCCACGGTGACCTACGGCAAACTGCTTGGGGACGTGGATGCGAGCGGGGTAGTGGACGTTCTGGATGGTCAGGCCATCCGGGCGGTGGCCCCGGCTCCGGTGGACAGCGTTAACTTCCGCGACGACCTCAACATCGATGGGAAGGTGAACACGAAGGACCATATGATCGCGAAGGCGCATCGTGGCGAGAGGCTTCCGAAAGAAGCCCCGATCGACGGATCCTCGATATATATTGAACAAAGGAAATAAACTTTATGAAAGCGATCACAAAATCTGTGTTCGAACCATTCGCCACCTACGACGCCGACGTCATCTTCGTCGCCGCCGAGTCCGGGCTTTCCGCCGACATTCCTGCGATCTACGCGCATTTGCAGGAACGCGGCTGACGTGTGGAGCGCGAGGATCTCCTTGTCCACGGCTTCCCAAGTTCAGTTCCTGGCTGCCGCCGGGCTCACGGAGGAGGCGGTCCGCGAAGCGCGCACGATCGAATATGAGGCTGCCCGCGAAAGTGTTCCGGCCCGAGCACATCATCGCCATCGCGGCCAGGGTCGGACGCCGTAGGGATCTGGCTTGGATCGCGTCACTTGCCCTCGTTAGGCGCGAGCTGCGCGAGCAACTGTTGGAAGCGAGGATCGCTGCGCAACGGATCCCAGGCCGGCTCCAGCTTGAGCTCGCCGTAGTAAAGTGAGTTCGGGACAGGAACGAGCTTTTCCAGCAACTCGAAGGCGCGATCGGGCTCGCCGAGGCGTGCATAAATCTTAGCCAACCGACAAAGGACGCTGGGCGCGATGACGGCGTCTTTCGCGACCGGGAAGAGTTCGGCTGCGCGTTGTCCTTCGCGAATCGCCTCGTCTTTCCGTCCGAGGGCGGCATCGAGCTGGGCCACGACAATGAGCGCGATCCCGCTATTCGGTCGCTCCCGCGAAAACGTGGCGGCGCGGTCGCGCGCAGCGAGGAATTTCGCCTGCGCAGTCGTGTGATCACCGAGGCCTTCGGCCACCATCGCCTCCATCCATTCCCGCGGAATGAAGTAACCGAGTGCATTGAAATCCGTCTCCTGCACGTTGCCGGTGGCGAGGGCGTCGCCCGCCGCGTGAAAATCGCGGTGCAGGATCGCCCGCCAGAAGCGCACCGATGCCAGCTCCGTCGGACTGGCATTTTTTTCCGCTTCCCCGGTGGTCAACTGGTCGAGGGGCGTGAGATCGGCTTTCCAAAGGTATTGGAGAAAAGCGCGCTCGGTCAGCAGCTCGAAATCGCCCGGTCTCCAGGTCAGCATTTGATCGATCACCCGCAGGGCGGCGGGGAAATTGTTCAGCATCACTTCCGTCGTGGCCACCTCGGAGATATCGCGGACGTTGCGCGGATCAGCGGCGACAACTTTTTCCAACTTCGCGCGTGTCTCCGCGAATTTGCCCTGACGCCGCTCGATCATGGCGACGAGGAAGAGAATGTCGGAGTCGTTAGGCAATTCTTTCTGGGCCAGGGCGAGCTCGCGCAGCGCAGCATCGTAATCGCGTTCGCCCCAGTAATGATAAAGGGCGCGCGCCCGATGCACTTCGCCGGAATCGGGCTGGAGCGCGGCCGCCTGCTCGATCGCGCGCCGCCCCGCCTCCAAATCCGCCGTGGAATGATCGCCCTGCCAGTAAAGGTAAAGATGATTGCGAGCCAGGGCGACGAGTGCCGGGATAAAGTTTGGATCACGCCGCACTGCTTCCTCCAGCAGCGGGATCGCCCGTTGCATCGGTGCGACGCTTGGCCCGGAAGTGACGGCGTTGCGGTCGATCTCAATCGCGCGCAGATAAAGGTCGTAGGCCACCATGTCTTTCGTCGGCTTGGCGTCCATCTCGGCTTTTTCCTTCGGTGAAAGCCGGGCCTGCAACTGGTCGGCGATCGCTTTCGCAATCTCGCTTTGAATGGCGAAGACATCGGCCAGATCGCGATCGTAGGTTTGCGCCCAGAGATGGGCGTCGTTCCGCGCGTCGATCAATTGCGCATTCACCCGCACGCGATTGCCGGCCCGCTGCACGCTCCCTTCCAGGACGTTGGCCACGCCGAGCGCGCGACCGATCTCGCGCAGATTGCGATTGGCCGCGTCCTTGAATTGCATTACGGAAGTACGGCTGATCACCTTCAGATCGGCGATCTTGGCCAGGTCGGTCAGGATTTCATCCTGCACGCCGTCGGCGAAGTAGGTGTTGGCTTTTTCGTCGCTCAAATTTTCGAAGGGCAGAACGGCGATCGATTTTTCTGGAACTGGAGCGGCCGGCGTGCTCGGAACGGGCGGCGGAGCGGGGGAGCCGGCGGAGCCGAAGAAGCCGTCGAGTGCGAGAAGGATTTGATCACCGCCGGCGCAAAGATCAGGCCGACGATAACCAGACAGAGCAAAAGGATCCCAAGAATGATCAGCCCGATCGGCAGAAGTTTGTTTTTCCTGGCAGGCTTCGATTTTGAGGACTCGTCAGGCGAGCCGGCCGCGCTCTTGAGCTTCGCCGGAAGCGACGGATTACCGATTTGTTCCGCGTAAAGATTCACCAGGTGCAATCGCACCCCATGTTTCACTTCGCACTCGCCCAGATCATGCAAGCGCGGCGCCCACTGGCGATATTGCGCGAGGTCTTCCGCCACCCGTTGCGAAAGCAAGATGTGACCGGCGTCGCCGCAATCCATCACCCGCTGCGCCGTATTGATCCCGGCGCCGGCGATGTTCGTCCGCCCGCTCACATCCGTCACTTCGCTCACCGGACCGCTGTGAATTCCCATCCGCACCGGAATTTCCGGATGCTTTCTGAGCGCTTCGGCCACCTCGAGCGCGCAGCGCGCCGGCTCCTCCGAGCTATGACGAAAAACCAGCGCCATCCCGTCGCCGGTCGGCAGTTTCACCACTCGCTCGTCAGGCGACTCCTTCACCTGCGGCGTCGCGAGCACAATTTCGCTCAACTGACTAAGCGCCTCGCGCTGTTCTTCGATCAACAGCTTCGAGTAGCCAACGATATCGATGAAGAGGACATGCCCGATCTCAAATTGAAGATGATCGTGCGATTCGGGTTCCATCGAGTTGATTCGGTCGGGAAGATTGCCTCTGTAAGGCAACTCCGTCGAGGGCTTTTCCTGCCGGCCCCGCGCCGGCGTCTTGCCTTCAGATCGAAGACAAGGCCTGCGGTTGCTCGACAAAATGATCGCGCGCGCGAGCCACCAGGCCAAGCGACCGGCATACCGTTCAGCCTCCAGCGAACCTTCGCCTCCATCTGGACCTCCGGCATCCTCCCGCTCTCGATCATCGACAGTGAGTTCCTCGAGCGCCTGAAGTGAACGTGCACGCGCGTTTTCCTTCTGTTGCCCGGTCCCTTGTGTCAATAGTGAGGACCGACCCCTATTACTATTCGCGAGGGCCATGCCGGCCACGAGATCGATCCGCTTCGGGTTTCAGACCTGCTTCGCGCGGCGGAAAATATTCTTGACTTCGGGGAGCGCTCGGCGGCCAAATCGCGGAGTCATGCAGCACCCATCTCGGCAGTGCCTCCTCACGATCGTGTCCCTGGCTACCCTCGGCCCGTTCTCCGCGCCAGCGGGGCCAGCACTCGCCTCCTCCTCGCAGCATCGTCTCCCGTTGCGCGCCAGCTACGCGGAGTTTAACCGGCTTCTCTTCGCGTACTCGGTCTACATGATCGATGACGGCAGCGCCGAGGACTCGATCGGGTTCCTTTCCGGCGGGGACTTGATCGGTCTGAATGAATTCACGGTCATCCCGGGCTACGAGACAATTAACAACGTCTCCCTCGCCTGGGGCACGCCCGCGTTCTCGGACCCAACGCTCAATGGGTTGCCCTACACGGCCATCCTTTGGAGCGATCCGAACGGGGATGGCAGCCCGACGGACGCGGTCGTGCTGGCGACGGCCTCAGGGGTAATCGCGAATGAAGGAACGAACACTTTTATCACCACGGACTTCCCGCCTACGA
The DNA here is from genome assembly GCA_963720895.1 of uncultured Verrucomicrobiae bacterium. Taxonomy (GTDB): domain Bacteria; phylum Verrucomicrobiota; class Verrucomicrobiia; order Chthoniobacterales; family UBA10450; genus Palsa-1392. The sequence continues at coordinate 580,072 of CAVRGZ010000001.1, read as the reverse complement.
CCGTGCCGACGGCGAGCTTCTTTGTCGGTTTCTTTATCTCGCAGGGAGCTAACCAGTTTCCAGCCGCGTTCGACCAGACAGCGCCCAGTTACTCCAACCGTAGCTATGTCGCCGGGGGCACGATGGGCGACTTCTACGACTTGAACAACAACGACCTGCCCGTCGCGCCCACCGATAACTACGGCCTCGTCGGCAACTGGCTCATCCGCGCCGACACCGCCGGCCTGCTCGTCGTCCAGAGCGTGGTCTCGAGCAAGACGCACGGCAGCCGCGGGACGTTTGAGATTCCGCTGCCAGCCGACGGCCTCGGGATCGAGGATCGTGACACGGCGACCGACTCTATTGTTTTCAAAATCGGCGCCGAGCTGACCAAGCTCGATGGGGCGAGCACGAGCTGCGGGACGTTGGTCTACGCGGGCATTCAACCGAGCAACGCGCACAACCTCCTGGTGGAGATCGACGGGACCGAGTGCGACGAGCAGGTGATCACGGTGACGATCAACGGGGTGCACGACCAGCTGGGGAATTACCTCCCGACCGCGTCCGCGAACTACGGCAAACTGATCGGCGACGTGGATGGCAACGGCGTGGTGAATTTCGCTGACGCCGCAGCCGTCAGCGCGGCCCGCCGGCAAAAGACCGCGGCAGACAACTTCCGGCTGGATGTGAACGCGGACGGGCGCGTGAACCGCCCGGACTACGGGATCGTGCAGGATTCCAGGGGGCACTCGCTGCCCTAGGGAAGGGAATCGGGGTCGCTCTGTGCATGTTGCCATTACGTCCGCGAACTCCACCCGCCTTTGCCTCCGTGCCGGGATAGCAGGAGAAATAGGGGTCAGTCCTTTTTTCTTGCATTTCCCTTTTCGGAGCCTCACTGAGCAAGGCAATTGCGAGGAAAGTGCGGGTGGAGTTCGAGGGTGCGATTTACCACGTGATGTGTCGTGGCGACTGGCGGGCAAACAAGAAAAAAGGATGGCGGTCATTTCAGAAAGCGTTGCAGAGCAATGCAAAAAAAAGGACTGACCCCTCGATTCCCCTGCTCATAAGGCATTGCGGGGAAGTGAGAAATGCCCTGCTATTCACTTCGCTACCGCTCGTGGACGGAACCGGCGCCAGAGTGCTCGCAACGTCAGGATTATTGCTGCGAGTAAAATAAGCGCCCCGGCACCGAGAAGAATGAGGATGCGGTTTTGGTTCATTAGCACATACACGCCGCGCTTCGCATAAAAGCCATTGAATCCCTCGACGATCCCGGGCAATGCCAGCAGGTCCTGCCTGGTCAATTGCAGCGGCCGCTCATTCGGATGATATCGCGTACCGAAGAAGGTCTTACCGGACTCGTCCAGCTCGATATGCCCGCCAAGCACATAAGCGATTGGATGCTTCTCGACGAACTCAGCAACACGCTGCGCGCTCGCCAGGTCCGCGTCGGTATCCTCAATCAGAAGTCGGCCCGGCAGGAGAAAATCTCCCGAGAAGAATAGTCCACTCTGCCGATCGTAATAGGCGACATGTGAGGAGTAGTGTCCCGGGGTCGGGATCACATCGATCACGCGGTCGCCAAGATCAATCTGGCCGGTACCGTTTGGCCAGTCAGCGATGCCGAAACGGCTTTTCACGCTCTCGAGATCCGTCGGCACTACTTCCACATCCGGCAAGGCGCGAAACTGATCGTCGCCAGACCGATGATCGAGGTGGCCATGTGTATGTACGACCATGAGCGGCAGCCTTGATTCACCTTTCGGCAACAAGGAAATCACGGTCTGAGCGAGCGGCATCGTCTTTGCATCAGCCACGGCACCGGTGTCGATCAACAGCGCTTTGGTTTTGCCAATTAGCAAATAGAGAAACGGCGCCTCATACGTCGCGCACAGACTCTCACGGAGGATAAATGTTTGTGCGTTATATCGGTGAACTTGAATCGGCGGCTGCGGATTCTTCGCGCAGTCTTCCGATCCCCGATTCCACTGCACATCCATCGTCCCCGAAACACGCTGTGAATGCACGGGCGATACGACCGAACACACCGTCAGCAGCACGCACAGCCAAAGCTTTCTCCCGGGGTTACATGCCCGCAGTTTTGTCATGTCGATGACCTTACCTCTTGATTCGCTGATGAACTAGTCGGCTCAAGCCGCCTGACAACGTGTCCGATTCCACAGAAGGTCGACCTCTTAATTGGTCACTTACGCTCCCGCGTGCGTGCCAGCTACCCCGCTGCATTACCGCCTAATGGACCCGCTCCCGCACGGTCGCGGGGTTGAATTGGGGTCAGTCCTTTTTTCTGACAATCATTTTGGCCAACTCTCCGTTTGGAAATCTAAACGCTCAGATCTGCGCTTCCCGCGTAAAAGGCTTCGCCTCACGCGGTCTGATCAAACGCTCAAGCCTGCGTTTCCTTCCACGACCTTTTGAACGAGGACTGGTTTTTCGCCTTTCTTCCACAATGCAGCGGTGTGTAAGACTCGATACCTGATTGGCCCGCCGTCCGGTTTTTCGCTCCGCGTAATGGGGCGCGGGATGCAGACAAACTCGGTCCGCATCGCATCGGCCGACAATCGGACCTTCGCATATCCGTGTCCTCCGAGATCGACGAACTCGAGGTGCGGAGCCAGGTCCGGGTTGGAGAGCGAGCGGGCGCGCTTCAGGTCGAAGTTTTTTGCATACTCCAGGCACGAACGGACGCCATGCTTCAGCAGCATGTTGAAGGTCCAGTCCGGCTTCGCCTGTCCCGGCCTGTCCGCGAGAAAGAGCGGTCGGAGCGGGGCGTCCTTCGGAAGATTGTGCTCATACGCTTCCATGGGGCCGGAACTGCTGAGCGACGCGCCGACGAAGCTCAAGCCGACGGGCTCGAACTTGCCGGGCGGGAGTTCCGCAGTCGCGTATCCGGCCCAGAAGCTGTGCCGGTCGCCCGAGACGATGGCGAAGCCGGTGATCTTCGCGTCCCGCACGAGACCGTAGATTTCAGCGCGCTCGGCGTAGGCTGTGCCGTAGTCACCTCCGCCCATATTGGCGTAAGTGTCCTTGGGCCACGACTCCTTGGTGAGACCGGGCGGCAGGTTCTGCGGGTCAGCGCGCTCATCCAGCGCGCCCTCCGAGTTCCCCCAGATTTTCCAGGTCGCGGTTGAGCTCTTGAGCTTATCCTTGAACCAGGCTTTCTGCTCCGCGCCGAGAATCGTTTGCGGCGGCGCGTTTCGTTGCGGGTTGGCGACATGCGCGTCGTTGAACCGGATTTCTTCAGGGGGCCTGCCACCATTTAAACCGCGGCCGCCGTCCAGAACCTGCATCAGCGGCTCAGGAAACATTCCAATGAATTCGTCGCCGCCGAGTTTTGCGAGAGACGGATCGCTGAAGCAGTCGGCGCTGCGATAGCTATGCTGATCGGTAATGATCAGATCGAGGTGCCGGCCGTAGCGGAACACCCGGTAGCCCTTGAGGCTGTTGATCGCGGTCAGGTTGTTCGGTTCCACTCCCAGCCCATCGCGATCGAACTCGGTGATGGGAACGTCTTTCACCGCGGGTGGACCGAAGCGCTCGAGCGACCCGCTCGGCGGAGAGACACGCGCGGGCAGATATTCGAACCAGGCCTGATTCGCCGCGACCTTCACGCTCTGGCCAGGCCGCTCGAACTTCCCCGCCTTGACGATGCTTTGCCAGCCTTGCCACGAGAATTCGTGGTTGTCCCAGATGGCGACGAACGGCCAGCGCGCGCGTGCGTCCTGGAGGTCGGGGTCGGCGAGATAGCCTTTATAGATGGCGCGGTAGCCATCGACGGTCAGCGGGATATGGAAGTTGCCGACCTTGTGGCTTTGGTCGTCAGGAAACCGCGCCACCTCATAGATCGTGCGGTCGTAGCGTGACTTCACCTCGTCGGGATACTCGACCACCTCGTAGATGAAATCGCCGAGGTGCAAAACGAAATCGAGCTGCTCGGCGGCGGGCGCGCGTTCGTCTTCGTAAATCATCCGGCGATAGGCGTTCAGCTTTCCCTCATTCACATCCTGACAGCTCACGAACGCGAAGTTCACCGGGCGCGGATCGTCTGGCGCCGGCGCTGTGATCGTGCGGCCAACCCGGCTCCCGTTTCCATCGGGGTCGCTGAAGCGATACCAATAGACGCGCGCAGGTTTGAGGCCGCCCACCAAAACGCGACAGGTCCAATCCGCCGCGGGCGAAACCGTCACGGGCGCGCTGGCCGTGACTCGCTCGAACAACTCATCTTCCGCAACCTCCAGGGTGAGGCGCGCTTGTTTGCCGGAACCTGCATATCGCGTCCAAAACAAAACGCTGTTGTTATCGGGATCGCCGGACGCGACGCCTTCCGGAAAAAGTTGCGCGGCGTTCGCGCCAGGCAGTTTTCGAACGGCGCGGCGCGGACCAACCCCATGCGGCCGCTGCTCCCCAACTGGCGGCGGCCACGATAAATGTGCGCCTATCCATAGCTTCGTCTGAATGTTTCTATCTCGAGAGGAGAGAAGAAGCAATGAAGCGCGCGCCAAGATTTCTGGCGATTGCACCACATTCTCAGGTTGCTGACGATCGGGATCCGGGGTGGCGATCACGGCTCGTCTACCTGCAGGTCGAGCAGGAGAGTTGCGCGGGGCGATGCTCGTCGAGAGCGAAAGGTAAGCCTCCATTGGCCAGATCAGGTTGGCGGGCGGTGCGAGCGTCAAACGCTGCCGTAACGGCTCGCAAAGCAAACGACCGGACTTTGAATGGAGCGGGTCTATGGGTAATCGCCGCCAGCTCCAGAAGTTCACTGTTGCGGCCGTTTCGGCTCTTCCAATAGGCTCGAGGGCAATGCAAATGAGGACATGAAGAAGCACCATTGGAGCGGTGTGTTCATCGAGCTGGTAATCGTCGTCGTCGGCGTCTTTATCGGCCTGCAGGGCAATGACTGGAACCAGGCGCGGGCGGACGCTCGCCTCGGCCAGGATTACGTCAAGCGGCTGACCCGTGACCTGCAAGAAAATCTGACCGGGCTTCAGGCGGAAATCGCCTATTATTCCGCCGTCCTGGAAAGCGTTCAGCGGACCGACGAGTTTCTCAGGGCGGCTGATCGCGACCCGCGCGCGCTCGTCGTGAATGCCTATCGCGCGACTGAGATCAACTACAACGCGCCCGTGCGTGCGACGTGGGACCAGATTGTTTCCTCCGGCCATCTCGGACTTTTGCCGGCCGGTGCGGCGGAGTCGGGCTTGTCACAATACTATGCGTTCGATACCGCCCAGGATGTCTATCGCGTGGGTCTCAATTCCGGCTATCGCCAAACCGTGCGGCAAATCATCCCGATGACCATGCAGATCGCGATGCGCGCCGGCTGCAGCGATGTGCGGGATAAGCGCGGCAATATTGTTGGCTTCGCTAAAACTGCGACCTGAACGTCGATCCCGCCGCTCTCAGAGATACCGCCGCGGCGCTGCGCAGCAATCCCGCCGTCCTGGCCGATCTCCGGTATCAGTATAGTTTCGCGGTTTCCGCCACGCTCAATCTCGGCGGGGTCGAGAAGATTGTGGAGGAAGCGCTGGCCGCGCTCGGCGCCGCACCGGACGCCGCGGAAACAACGGCGCCCTGATTCTCTCGAGTCTCCTAGCGCGCCCTCGCCTCCCGGTAATTGGCCATGTGCCATTCGAAAACGCCGCCCTAACGGATCGCGAATCGAACGTCCGGGCTTTCCAACTCTGAAATGCTGAAAATTAAGAGGACAGTTGGCGACGTGCCCTGGAGGACATGGCTGCGTTCGTCGCGCCAGCCAAGTTGGTGACAAGCCAAAGAAGCATCTCCCGCGCGGGTCAATTTTGCGCCGCGACCGCCAGTTCTTTCGTCATGTAGCTGAGGGCGAAGTCGATGAAGGTGCGCACACGCGCGGGCAAGAGACGGCGTCCGGCATAGACGACATGAACCGGTAGCTCTCTCGCCCTCCACAGCGGCAGGAGGCAAACGAGTTGTCCAGAAAGGAGGTCTTCCCGAATCAACCAATAGGGAAGCAGCGAGACACCGAGACCGTCTCGCACCGCCTCACGAATACTTGTCACGCCTTCGGAGATGAGCACCGGAGAAATGCGGAGCGTCTGCTCGGCGCGGTTCTTCCCGAAAAGCTTGATCTCCTTCGCGCTCCAAAATTGAGATCCGGCAATCGTAATCCATGGCCATGATTTCAGGTCGTCGAGTTTTTTCACCACGGGACGGCTTTTGATCAAGGAGGGCGCAGCGGCGAGGCAAAGAGTGAATTTGCCGGCCGGTCGGGCCACCACGCTTTCGTCCGTGATTCTGCCGGGCAGGATTCCGACATCAACACCCTCCTGGATCAAGTGCAAGGGACGATTGCTCAGGCCGAGCTCCGCGGTGACCTGTGGATTGAGCTGCAAGAAACGGCTGACCAGGCGCGTGACCACCCATTGCCCCAAATCCGTGGTCGCCAATAAACGCAAGTGGCCGCTGAGCGTTGTTTGATCGTCGCGCAATCGCTGGTCTGCCTCTTCGGCGTGGGCCAGCATGGTCTTCGCATCCGCGAGCAAAAGCTGTCCTTGCTGCGTGAGGTTCATGTGATGGGTGTCGCGCCGCAAGAGCGCTGTGCCGCAGTGTTCCTCCAGGGTGCGCAGGTGGCGACTCAAGGTCGGCTGACGAATTTTCAAGCGCCGCGCCCCGGCGGAAATGCTGCCGCATTCCACGATGCAAACGAAAGCGCGGAGCAGGGCGAGGTCGTCGAAGACGGTCATGCAATTTGTGAATAATTGATATGCAAAACCATTGACTACAAGAGCAGTTACACCTCGTCGATCATGGTCGCCATGAAATCCGATCCATCACGCAACAAACGCGTCACTAAAGACGCAATCAAGATCGTGGTTGTTGGCGGCAGCGGGCTCATCGGCAAGAAGGTGGTGAGCAACCTGCGCCAGCTCGGCCACGAAGTCGTGGCCGCGTCACCCTCCTCGGGCGTTAACACTCTTACCGGTGAAGGGCTCGCGGATGCGATGGCCGGCGCTCAAGTCGTCGTGGACGTGGCGAATTCACCGTCGTTCGAGGACAAGGCGTCAATGGAGTTTTTCAAAACGTCGGGGCGCAATCTCTTTGCGGCGGAAACGGCCGCGGGCGTGAAACATCACGTTGCGCTGTCGGTAGTCGGTACGGAGCGGCTGCAAGAGATGGGTTACTTCCGAGCGAAGCTGGCGCAGGAAAACATGATCAAGTCCTCAGAAATTCCCTACACGATCGTGCGCGCGACGCAGTTCTTCGAGTTCACGGGCGCGATCGCCCAGACCGGCACCGTGGGGCAAACGGTTCACCAGCCGCCGACGCTTTTCCAGCCAATGGCGGCCGATGACGTGGCGGCCATCCTGGCCGAAGTCGCCCTCGCCGCACCCGTGAACGGCACGATCGAAATCGCTGGCCCGGAACGGGTGGGGCTTGATGAACTGGTCGGACGTTTCCTGCGTGCAACCAACGATCCGCGTGAGCTAGTGAGCGATCCGGAGGCCCGATATTTCGGCATCGCGGTGAACGATCAATCACTCACGCCCGGACCGGATGCGCGCATCGCTCCGACGTTTTTCGAGGACTGGCTTAAGCGTTCGGCACTTCCGAAGCCGGCCAAAAAAACAGCGTCGACCGCGACCAGTTCACCCCAGCTGGCTCCGCAAGAGATCGCCTAATGGACGCAACAACCGAATGGGGTCTGTCCCGGAATTTCGGCACATTCCATTTCCGCATCGTTTCCCCGATCGCTGTCCTCCCAAATCGGGAGGCGACTCGGAAGGGGGCCGGAGATTTCACGATACAGACCCGGACAAATGCCCCTCCCGGAAAGCCTGAGAAAAGGAAGGAGAGCTATGAGTGACGAGTCAAAGTCGGCGCCACCGGACCAGCCGGCACCTCCCCCCAAGCCGGCTGGAAGCGAAAAAGGCAGAGCGGGGAAAAAACGCTGGGTGCGAACTGCCCTGATCGTCATCGGTGCGATCATCCTGGTTTTCGTCATAATCCCGAAAGCGTTTCACGCGTGGCACACCGTTTCGACTGATGATGCTTATGTGAACAGCTACGTCACATTCGTGGCGCCGCGTGTGAGCGGGCAGGTCGCGCGTGTCCTGGTGGACGACAACAATCGGGTCAAGAAAGGTGACGTTCTCGTGCAGCTCGATCCGGAGCCGTATCGCGTGCAGGTCGCGATCAAGCAGGCGGCGGTCGACGCCGCGCGGGCGGGGCTGGTCGTGGCGCAGGCGACCGTGCGCAGCCAGATCGGGCAGGCCCGCGGTCTGCGTTTCAAACTCCAGCACGCGATAGAAGATGTCGACAATCAGGTTGCGCTGGTCCGGGCGCGCGTCGCCACCTGGGAGCAGAGCAAAGCGACCCAGGTGCTGGCCCAGGCCGAGTTCAATCGCGCCAAAAAGCTCCTGGAGACCAAAGTGTCGAGCAAGGAGGAATACGACCAGAAACGCGCGCAACTGGATGTCGCCAATGCGCAGGTCACACAAGCGCTGGAAAATGTCTATCAAGCACGCGCTGCGCTTGGCTTGCCCGCACAACCGGCTGAAGGGGCGAACCTCGCCGATGTTCCTTCCAATCTCGATCAAACCTTTTCATCGGTCCGTGAAGCGCTCAGCGACCTCTTGCGAAGCGCGGCGCCACTCGGCGTGGTCCCTTCGTCATGGGACCTGACGCCAAAGGAAACGCTCGCGGAATTTTATCGGCGTGATCCGGGTGGCGATATCAACAAAATTTACGCCCAGATCATTAAGACCGCCCCGGGTTTAAAGGAAGCAGAGGCGAAATTAATGCAGGCTGAGCGCGATCTCGATCAGGCAAAGCTTGATCTGCGTTACTGCACCGTCGTGGCAGAGATCGACGGCGTGATCACGCGCCGCAATGTCAATCCCGGGAACAATGTCCAGGTGGGCCAGAGCTTGATGGCGATCCGTTCGCTGCGCGACATCTGGGTGGATGCGAATTTCAAGGAGACGCAACTGCGCAACCTACGGATCGGCCAGCACGTCACCGTCGAGGCGGACATGTACGGGGGCAGACACAAATTCGAGGGACGTATCTCCGGCTTTACGATGGGGACCGGCTCGACGCTGGCGCTGTTGCCACCTCAAAACGCAACCGGGAACTATGTAAAGGTCGTGCAGCGTTTGCCGGTCCGGATCGACCTGATCAATTACGATCCTGACAAATTGCCCTTGTTCGCGGGCCTTTCGGTTACGCCATCGATCGATTTGTGGAGCAAGCCGACCGGACCCAACGCCGGCAAGTTTTTGCAAGAACCGGTTCCGCAGCCCGTTCCGGTCGCCAGGGCAACGCCGACCGAGTGATGAACTCGTCATCGATCGCCGTTCCGAGTTATCCGGCAGCGGCCGTCCCGCGCACCATCAATCCGTGGCTGATCGCGCTCGCCGTCGTCATTCCCACGTTCATGGAAGTGCTGGATACGACGATCGCAAATGTGGCATTGCGTCACATCGCTGGCGGACTCTCGGCGGCGGCCACCGATGGCGAGTGGGTCATCACCAGTTACCTGGTGGCTAACGCCATCATTTTGCCGATGTCAGGCTGGCTCTCGATACGCCTGGGCCGGCGTAACTATTTTCTTCTGTCCATTCTGGTGTTCACGACGGCGTCGGCTTTATGCGGGACGGCTGCGAGCCTGAACATGCTGATCTTCTCACGCGTTCTGCAGGGTCTGGCTGGCGGCGGTCTGCAACCCTCCAGCCAGGGGGTATTGCTCGACGCCTTTCCGGAAGAGAAACAAGGCGCCGCCCAGACGGTTTTCGGTATTGCTGCGCTGCTCGCACCGGTTGTCGGACCGACTCTCGGCGGGTACATCACGGATAACTACGGCTGGCGCTGGTGTTTCTATATCAACATACCGGTTGGGATTCTTGCGCTAATGATGGTCAACGCTCTCGTGTTCGATCCGGCTTATCTCCAGGCACAAACTGGCGAGGCCAAAAAAAAGCGTCGACCGTTCGACACGCTTGGGCTGTGCCTCCTGGCCGTTACCATGAGTTCCTGGGAGCTGCTGCTGACCAAAGGCCAGGAATGGGATTGGTTTGGCGATCCATTTCTGCGCGTGCAAACGCTAGCCCTGCTCTTCGTTTTGGGTCTCGGCGGACTCATCTTTCGCGAGCTTCGGTTCGCCAATCCGCTCGTCAATTTTCGCACGCTGAAGGACCGTAACTTTTGTGCCTGTTGCATCATCATTTTCTGTGCCTTCGCTACCCTCTACGCCAATACGATCAGTCTGCCCGCCTTGCTCCAGTCACTTTTCGGTTACGATGCGACCACTTCGGGACTGGTTCTCTCGCCCTCCGGCATTTTCGCCATCGTCATTCTGGCGATTGTTGGCCGGATGCTGGGTCGCGGAGTTGACGCGCGCTATCTCATGGCGGCAGGCCTCTTCGTTATGGCCCTCGCAAGTTATTGGATGTCGCGATTGAACCTTGAGATCAGCCCGTGGCAGATTGTCTGGCCGCGGGTGGTTTTCATTATCGGTCTGTCCACGATTTTTGCGCCGCTCAATGTCGCGGCGTTCCTGAAAATTCCACCTCAACTCCGCGGCGCGGCCGTCGGGTTGCTGGCTCTTCTCCGCAATGAAGGCGGCAGCGTCGGGACATCACTGGCGCAAACCATTCACGAACGTCGCGATCAATTCCACACCTTGCGACTGGGCGAAAACCTCGATCGACTCAACCCGGCGGTAAACTCATATCTCCATCAGGCACAGTCACTCTTTCTCCAGCAAACCGGCGACCCGGTCGCGGCGAAACAAATGGCACTGCAAACTCTCGCCAACCTGCGTGAACAACAGTCGTCTGCCCTGGCCTATTTTGACACATTCTTCGTCTTTGCTGTTGTTGCCGCTGCGCTCGTCGCGCTGGTTTTCTTCATGAAACGTTCCGTCGCCGCCAAAGGGGCGCATCTCGCGGCCGAATGAGATTGGACCTTCCGCCTGCGGTTCGGCTTATGACAAAGCTGGCTCTTCCTTGGGGCGCACTTTTGCTTCTCCCGTTCACGGAGCAAACTGTCTTACGCGCTAAGACCTATTTCGTGATGTATCGGGGAACGCCGAAGCGACAGGCCCGGGTTGCGCGCGAGTTTGGCCGAGCCTAGGTGTCGGGATGAATCGGTTCCCGAATGTGAGGAAACACATGGTAAGTCAAATGCGTGCTCTGAGCGTAGGCGTATGTTTTTTCTCACTTATCCCAGTGGCGCAGGTGTTGGGGCAGCCGGAGGCGCCAGCTTCGCCGAGGCCGGGCCGGGTGGAGGACGAGAAGTCTTTTCACGGGGTCCCGGTGTTGATCGTTAGGCCCGAAATAGTATTACCCGCGACGCCGCTAGCGGTGTTGTTCCATGGGTTTGGTCCGCCGGCGAGCCCGGAGTCCCTGGCGCGGTCCTTGCCCCTGGGGCGCCGCGGCTTTGCTGGCCTTGATGGAGACGGACGAGCCGGTGGCGGCGGCGGCAATCCTGAATGCGCCCATGAGCGTGAACGACAATGTGCGGAATTGGGAGCACGCGTTGCACCGGCATTTCCAATGGGATGCCGCGGCGCGGGCAGCGGAGGATCGTTACGATGTGGAACGCCGGGCGGGGCGCATTGCGGATCGCAAACCGCTGCCTGCCTTGCTGCTCATGCGTGGTGGGGCCGATGAGTCGTTCGATATCGAAGCGGTGGAGCGGGCGACGACCGCACTGCAGATGGCTTATCGAAAGGAGAATGCGGAGAGCAAATTCGCGGTCAAGGTTTTCCCCGGCCTGGGTCATAACTTCGGCCCCGACGTGAAACTAACGAGTGCCGCGCCGACGCCGGGCAGCGAAGGAATCGACGACGCGGTGCAGGGATGGTTGGAGCGCTACCTGGTGGGTGCGTCGAGGACTCGTCCTTAGCCAGCCCTCGGCGGCGGAAAAGTGGTGCGATAAGGGTCAATCATCCCAATCCTGCGCGGGCTGGCTTGATCGAGGCGGCTCAAGGGTTGATAGGTGTTGTATAGCACTGACTCTAGTGCCGACGACCTGACGTCAGGAGAGGGGACCGATTATCGAAGAAATGGACGAGCACAATATTCGCACGGCGATAGATCGACATTGGGCCGCCTCCGCCGCGGGCGATCAAGTGGGCGAACACGAAATCTATCACGATGATGTTGTCTGCGAGTACCCACAGTCAGGCGAGATCATTTACGGTCGCCAAAATCTGCAGGCGCTGCGTAGCCACCACCCTGATAAGCCATCTGAGTTTACCGTCAGGCGGATCGTAGGAGAAGGTAAGCTCTGGGTTAGCGAGTACCTGATTAACTACGGCGGCAAACGCCTCTTTACCGTGAGTGTGATGGAGTTTCGAGACGGAAAAGTGTCGCACGAGACACAATATTTCGCCGATTCATTTGATGCTCCCGCCTGGCGCGCCCAATGGGTCGGGCGCGCGCCGTGATTCGCCGAGACACTCCCGCAATGCGCGGATCGACGGGCGATAAGCGGAGGCGAACCGGTTCGCGGCTTCCGCAGCACAGTTGCAACTTTACATCCTGCCAAGGTCTGGATAATTTGCTCAGCGCGAGGTTCGTCAGGCGTCTCCGCAAGAGAGCACTGCCTGAACCACTTTTCGTCGGGAAACCGCGAAGTTGGGTCCGCGCGCGCGGATTCGATGGATCACAACCGGAAGACAGTGATAGTTACGGGGGCGTCGCAAGGCATCGGTGCCGGCATCGCCCAGGCATTTCTCGCGCGCGGCTACGATGTGGTCGCAACCGCGCGCAGCGCGACGAAATCCAAGGAACTTTCAGCTTCCGACCATCTCGCACTGGTCGACGGCGATATCGGTCAATTTGAGACGGCGCAGAAAGTGGCCGAACTCGCGACCGGGAAGTTCGGCTCGATCGATGCCGTGGTCGCGAACGCCGGCATCTTCATCCTGAAGCCGTTCACGGAATACACCGCGGACGACTTTCGCGCTCTGGTCTCGACCAACCTCGCCGGCTTCGTTTACATCACGCAGCTCGCGGTTAAACAAATGCAGGCGCAGAAGAGCGGCGGCAGCGTCGTGAGCATCACCGCCGCGCTGGCCGACAATCCCATTGCCGGCGAGCCGGCTTCCGTTTCCATGATCACCAAGGGTGGCCTGAACGCGGTGGTGAGAAGTTTGGCTTTGGAATACGCGAAAGAGCGCATTCGATTTAACGCTGTCGCGCCGGGCGTCGTCGACACCCCGCTGCACGCCGATGCTCCCGAGGACTCGCTGAAAAGCGCTTCGCCGATGGGCTCGATCACGACGGTGGAAGACATCGCCAGCGCGGTCGTTTATCTGACCGAAGCTCGTCAAATCACAGGAGAGGTGTTGCACGTGGACGGCGGTGCGCACATTGGCAAATGGTAACACCCGAAAATTCCAATCCGGCAGCGCCGAGCAGCGTTTGCGAGAACTCGGCATCAAACTCCCGGCCCCGCCGCAACCGTTCGGCACTTATGCGGAAGCGGTCCAGACAGGCAATCTGCTTTTTCTGACCGGCATGCTGCCCACGGAAGGCCGCGCGGCGAAATTCGTCGGGCGCATCGGCGCCGAGCTCGATGTCGAAGCCGGACGCAAAGCCGCTCGGCTCGCGGCGCTCAATCTGCTCGCGGTGGCGCGAGAATATTTAGGATCACTCGACAAGGTGACGCGAATCGTCCGGCTCGGTGTCTCGGTAGCGACTTCGGGAGACGTCCGTGATCAGCCGAAAGTCGCAGACGGTGCTTCGGACCTGCTGCAGGACGTGTTCGGAGAAAACAAGAACCCTTGCCGCTCGGTCTATGGCGTAGCCAGCCTTCCTCTTGGCACACCGGTGTTACTGGACGTGATTTTTGAAGTGTCTAATTAAGGAGGCCCGATCATGGGGCAAACTGTTGTAGCGCAAATTCTGCTGCTCGCGTGTTCGTTTGAATTGCTCGCGCTCGCCCAGGTTAATGGAAAGGAATCCGCCATGGAATACCCGACTTTTTATCGCACGAAACAGATCGATGGATTGTCGATTTTTTATCGAGAGGCCGGCCCGAAAGACGCGCCGACGCTTCTCTTGCTGCACGGACTCCCAACTTCTTCGCGGCAATTCGAGCCGCTCTTCGCGCGGCTGGCTGATCGGTATCACCTCGTCGCGCCTGATTACCCGGGCTTTGGACACAGCGATTGGCCGGACCCGAAAAAATTTGCCTACACTTTCGATCACATCGCCGAGGTCATGAATCACTTTACCGAAGCGCTCGGGCTCTCGCATTACACGCTTTACATGCACGATTATGGCGGACCGGTTGGTTTTCGAATGGCGCTGGCGCATCCGGAGCGCGTCGACGCGCTCATAGTGCAAGACGCGGCTGGGCATAACGAAGGCCTGGGCGCGAATTGGAAGACGCGGCGTGAATTCTGGAAAGATCGCGCCGCCCACGAAGATGCGCTGCGCACAAATCTTCTTTCGCTGGCCACCACGCGAACCCGCCATGTCGGAAACGATCCAAATGTGGATCGCTATGACCCAGACCAATGGACTGATGAGTATTATTTTCTCAACCAGCCCGGCCAGGCCGACATTCAAAGTGATCTTTTCTACGATTATCGAACGAACGTCGACGCCTACCCGAAGTGGCAGGCATGGATGCAAAAGACTCAGCCACGTCTCCTCGTGATTTGGGGTAAATACGATCTCTCGTTCGATCCAGGCGAGCCGGAACGCTATGGCAAGGATTTGCCTCACGCAGAAGTCCACGTCCTCGACGCGGGACATTTTGCGCTCGATACCAAAGCGGACGAAATCGCGGCGCTCGTTAGGGCATTTATGAAATAGACGCGGCGCGGCCAACGGATTCACCTTCCGGGCCGTTCGCACAACTGGAGCAAACAATGAAGATACTGATGGTACTAACCTCCCACGATCAACTGGGAAACACCGGTCGCAAGACTGGCTTCTGGCTGGAAGAATTCGCCGCACCCTACTTTGTCTTTAAGGACGCCGGCGTGGAACTGACCCTGGCTTCGCCGAAAGGCGGACAGCCGCCGATCGATCCCAAGAGCGACTTGCCCGAAAATCAGACCGACGCGATGACGCGTTTTAAGAAAGATTCGGCCGCGCAAAAGGCACTGTCCGAGACGATCAAGCTGGCCGACGCGAAATCGGAGGATTATGACACGATCTTTTACGTCGGAGGGCACGGCCCGATGTGGGACCTGGTCGATAATCCTGTCTCGATCGCATTGATCGAGTCCTTCTATAACTCCGGCAAGCCGGTCGCCGCAGTTTGCCATTCACCGGCCGTGTTCCACAAGGTCACCTACAAAGGTGAGCCACTGGTGAAAGGCAAGCGCGTCACGGGCTTTACAAACGGCGAAGAAGAAGCGGTGCAGCTCACTCATGTTGTTCCCTTCCTGGTCGAGGATGAACTGAAGCGAGTAGGTGGCCTTTATGAGAAGGCTGCCGATTGGGCGCCGTTCTCCATCATCGATGGGCGTGTTGTCACCGGACAAAATCCAGCATCGTCCACGTCCGCGGCCCGAGATCTCCTCAAGGTGTTGGTGGCGGGGAGTGGAACCGACAGCTGAGATCGCGGACTCGATCTCTTCTCGCTGATCATGCGAGCTGACATTGTTTCAGGAGCTCTCTTTCCGGATTACGAGCTTTCCGATCACACCGCGAACTGGATGCCCTCCTCATATCCGTCCGGCAGGTTCTCATTGGTCGCTTGCGCACGGCACTGAGCGCGGCGTTTCCATGAGCCTTGCCCGTCGAATAGTTCAGCGGGTATTTTCGCCAAGATGGCAGCTTCCACCGTGGCCCAACCTCGCCGCGCTCCCCGCGGACCGCCGAAATCGAGAGCGAAGCGAACGGGCAAGTTTTGAATTGAGCGGTTTGTGGGTAATCGGTGCCAGTTTCCAGAACTGTCGGATCCGGAACTCGACCTCCGTGATGCGAACGGCGACAGTTTTGCGACCAATGACAACCGGGCCGACGATTCCAGCCAGGCTGACCTTATAGCCCGGCAGCTTGATCCGGCGGACCCGAGCGAAAGTGCTCTCATCAGAACGCTCCCACTGGGTGCCTACACCGTGATCGTCAACGGGCATGATGGGGCGCCGGTATTGGCCTTGTCGAGGTTTACAACATCGGGGGCGACTAAACACCGATAGTCCGGGCAACTCCCCATGCTACTCTCGGCCGCGGCAGGAACGTGGCGAAAAGCGGAAGTCCAGCTGATCTGAAACCTTAGGGAAGACTCGGCAGGGCGAGCTTGACTGCGCACTCTCGCAACGCCTAGGCTTTTCGCCGTGAACAATCCCCCCGGATGGAGCGCAACGTTTCTTGCTGTCAGCATCATTATAGCTTCCTCCGTCGCCGCGCGAGGTGATGATCGCGCCGCTGCGACTTCGAAAGCGGAGAAGGAGAGCCCGCACCTCTTACTCGCCAATGTATGGAATCCATCGATCGATCCGACCGGCTGGTGGATGAGTGAGAAATACGACGGCTTGCGAGGCTATTGGGATGGCCGGCGACTCTGGAGTCGCAAAGGCAAAGTCATCCACGCGCCCGATTATTTTCTCGCGGAGTTACCCCGCGACATTGCTTTGGATGGCGAATTGTGGATGGGCCGCAGACAGTTTGAAGAGACAGCCAGCACCGTGCTTTCAGACACGCCTGATGATCGCTGGAAAAGCGTTCATTTCATGGTCTTCGATGCCCCGCAGATTAAAGGTAGCTTCGAAGAGCGGATGCAATTTTTGCGGGCAACTCTGTCTACGAGAAACCGCTTCGCCAAAGTAGTGATGGAAGAACGCTGCCAGGGAATGTCCCAACTCCTCACCGAGCGCGATCGTATTGTCGGGCTGGGCGGCGAAGGATTGATGCTGCGCCAACCGGAGTCGGGCTACGAACCCGGGCGGTCGCCGACGTTGCTCAAGGTCAAACCCTGCGATGACGCAGAAGCAACAGTCATCGCCCACCAGCCGGGAGAAGGAAAGTTCGCGGGCAAGCTCGGATCGCTCCGTGTCCGGACGGCTGACGGCAAAGAATTTTCCATTGGCAGCGGCTTGACCGACGCGCAGCGAGAATCGCCGCCGCCGCTTGGCACGATCATCACCTATCGCTTCCGCGGGCTAACCGCGAAAGGCCTGCCGCGGTTTCCTTCCTATCTACGGGTGCGCCGGGATTGACCGATCTCAAAAATTGCGGAACGGCCGCGTCGCGAAGATTTGTTGTGGGGGTCGCGAACCGCTTCTTCTTGAGGCGAAAAGTTCCTCGTCAGCTTCCGTCTCGCGCCGCGCAACACGCCCCCGCCCGCGAACGACAGTTACGAGATTCGCCTTGGGGATTTGTCATCCCGAACCGCGGAAGGACGGTGAAGGATCTCCCAAAACGTCGAGGACGCGTCTCTCTCACCCTAACAGCCCGCGATCAGGCCGCTTTCTTCTCCGCTTTGAGCGTCGCCATATCGATCACGAAACGGTATTTCACGTCGCCGCTCACCACCCGCTCCCAGGCCTTGTTGATCTCCTGGATGGAAGTCATCTCGATTTCCGGCATGACGTCGTGCTCGGCGCAAAAATCGAGCATCTCCTGCGTCTCCTTGATTCCCCCGATGCCGGAGCCGGCAATGGAACGGCGTTGCATGAGAAGATTAAAGATCTGCGGCGACGGATGCGGGGTGGCCGGCGCGCCGACGAGCACCATCGTGCCATTGAGCTTGAGCAGATTGATATAAGTGTCCAGGTCGTGCGCCACGGAGACCGTGTTGACGATAAGGTCGAGTTTGCCGGCGTAGCGCGCCATTTCCTCTTCGTTCTTGGAAATCACGACGTCGTCCGCGCCGAGTTTCCTGCCGTCGGCGACCTTGTCCGGCGAGGTAGTAAAAAGAATGACTTTCGCGCCCATCGCGTGAGCGAGTTTTACTCCCATGTGGCCGAGACCGCCGAGCCCGACGATGCCGACGGTTTTGCCCGGACCCGCCTGCCAATGGCGGAGTGGCGAGTAAAGGGTAATCCCGGCGCAAAGGAGCGGTGCGGCGTGGGCCGGATCCATGCCTTCGGGAACCCGCAGAACGTAATGCTCATCCACCACGATGACTGTGGAATAACCGCCCTGAGTCCGCTGGCTGGTTTGTTTTTCGACTCCCATGTAGGTGCCCTGCATTCCTTCCGTGCAATAATTTTCCAGGTCGGCATTGCAACTATCGCAATGGCGGCAGCTATCGACGATGCAACCGACTCCGACGAGATCGCCCGTCTTATGTTTGGTCACGTTTTTCCCGACCTGCACCACCTTACCGACGATCTCGTGTCCGACGACTTGCGGATACGTCACCGGCATCCATTCGCCGCGGGCGTAATGCAAATCGGAATGACAAACGCCGCAGAACAAAATGTCGATCTGCACGTCGCTATCGCCGACCTCGCGGCGCTGGAAATCCCAGGATTTGAGTGGCGATTTTGGGTCGAAAGCGGCGTAGGATTGGGCGTCGATCATAAATGTGATTGGAAGTTTTGAGTCTGCGTGAACTTTACGCAGGCCGGAAATTTTCGCGACCGGCAAATCACCGTCGAGCCCGGCCAGTATTTCAACAGTCTCCTAGGATTTGTCTTGAGATCGGCCCGAGCTTCATGATCAATGGAGTCGAAGGGGATCGAGCATTTACCCTGGGGCGAAGCAAGAGAAACAGAAGGATTTATGAAACTGACTTCCGTCAACGTCGGACTGCCGCGCGAGGTTACCGTGGGTGGTAAGACCGTCCGGACGTCGATCTGGAAATACCCGGTCCAAGGTCGCGTCCATGTGTCCACTCTGAACCTCTCTGGCGATCAACAATCCGATCTTACAGTCCACGGGGGTGTCGATAAAGCCGTCTACCTTTATCCGGGCGAACACTATTCCTATTGGCGGACGCAATTACCCGGCGTCGACCTTCCGTGGGGAGCTTTCGGCGAGAATTTTTCCAGCGAAGGGATTCTGGAAGATCAGATCAAGGTGGGCGATCGCCTTCGGATTGGCTCAGTCGAATTTGTGGTGACGCAGCCCCGAATGCCGTGCTTCAAGCTTGGGATTCGATTTGATCGTCGCGACATGGTGAAGCGTTTCCTCGAGAGCAAACGCACTGGGTTCTATCTCGCTGTGCTCCGCGAGGGAGAAGTCGAGAGCGGCGACACGATTGAATTCACGGAGAAGCAGGCAACCGGGGTCACAATCACGGAGATCGTAAGCCTCTACTCGACGGACGCCCACAACCAGGAGCTGCTCCGCCGCGCGATTGAACTGCCTGCGCTGCCGCAAAGCTGGAGAGACTATTTTCGGAAACGCCTTTGGAATGCTGATAGTTGAGGCGAAAAACGTGAATCTAATCGCCGATAAAATGCGGAGATCGCGGTGATTAGCAGACGGGCAAAAAGGTTCTGGGCCATCCTCAGGAGCTATCCGAAACAGATCGAGATGCCGCTCACCAGGGCGCGCGAATCGGATATGCTCGCCGAGTATCTTACGAGCGAACCAGTCGGGGTGACTTTCTCACCGGCGCCGGAAGTTGACGGCCTCTGGGCTGCGGTTGAAGGCGAAAATTCGGGGCGGACGATCCTCTATTTTTTTGGCGGCGGATACATGCTTGGAACTCCCGCGACCCGGAGAAAGACCGCCGGCCATCTTGCTCTCGCTGCCGACGCCCGCGTTTTGGTTCCAAATTACGGGCGCGCCCCCGAGCATCCCTTCCCCGCTGCGGTCGAGGATGCCGTGCGCGCTTATCAGTGGCTGCTCGATCAGGGTAGCGAGCCTGCCCAAATCTTCCTTGCCGGTGATTCCGCCGGGGGCGGACTGGCGGTGGCCACCGCCATCGCTTTGCGTGATCGGCATCTGCCGATGTGTGGCGGGATCGCCGCCATCTCGCCTTGGGCCGATCTTACTTGCAGCGGTGAGAGCATGACCAGCCGCGCCGCGGTCGATCTTGAAATTACCCGGGCCGGTTTGCTCGAGATGGCCGCTACTTATTTGAATGGCGCTGACCCCGCTCAACCTCTGGCCTCGCCCGTCCTCGCCGATCTCACCGGTCTGCCGCCGCTGCTTTGCCTCGTGGGCGGCGATGAAGTCCTTCTCGACGACTCCGTCCGCCTCGTGCGCAATGCCGCCATCGCTGGAAGCGACGCCATCCTCTCGATCACCGCGGGGATGCAACACGTCTTTCCCATCTGGTCCGGCGCCTTCCCCGAAGCAGACGCAGCCATCCGTTTGATTGGCAATTGGATCCGCACGCGCACCGCTAAAAGCGGCGACTAAGGATTTGGCACCGCGATATTCCGACCGAAATATTTTTCGAACGCTTTGCACGGTTTGCATCGCACGCTCCCGCGAAAGCATTCGCCGATTGGCGGAAAGAAGTCCGCGCCGTGCAAGCGCGGAGCCAGTCGAGACTTGTTGCCTGCATGCGACGGCCGCGTGAGGCCAAGCCTCTTACGCGGAAGTGGTCGGTCAGAAAAAGGGTAGGTAGTTATTTACTAATTCCTACAACCGAATTTTTGACTTACATTAGAGTGATGAGTTTCGATCATGCGCGGCGCGTCCCAGGAAATGGCTGACTTCAAGGCGCATGAAATTGCCGGGATGCGAATCGGGAATTGAAGAAAATGCACTGGCTACGGTGAGCATGATCCCGACTAGCGCGCTTTGCCTGCAGGCCGCGTGGCGTAGCTTGACGCGGTCATCGGCTCGCAGCCTTTTCGCAACGCTCGAGCAGTTGCGGCGCTTTCATGCGATCGGCCCAGGCCGCCAATGCCGGCGTCGCACCGCGCCAGCGCAACGTCTCGACCTTTTTGAAGAGCGGCGCATCGGTCCGCAGAGCCGCGAGTTTCTTGAAGAGCAGCGCGAGCTTCCGCCGTTCGCCGAGAACGTTTGACGGGAAGTTTTCGATCACACCGTGGCGATTCAAAAGCTGGGCGGCCGTCCTGGTGCCAATCCCAGGAATGCCCGCGTAACCGTCGGCCGCGTCGCCGACGAGCGCGAGCAGGTCCGGAATGATCTGCGGGCTGACGCCGAACTTTTCACGGACGCCGGCCGCATCGCGGATGATTTTACGCCGGCCGTCGATCTGCACCACGCGTGTATCTCCACGGCTTGCGCGGCAGTCAAGGAGGCACGGCAGTGGGGTTAGGAGAGACCTTAGCTCGCAAATCTGTTCGGTGGAACATTTCGTGAGCCTTAGCCGCCTCCAGCAATCCCTCGACAACCTGAGCGGCGCCATGCGCGAGGTCGAGAGTGCCCTCGGCGAGCTGCGTCTGCCCGCGACCCGGTCGTGCGGCACATCTTCACCGCCCGGCGCGACCAGCGCACGATTTTCGACAACAAAAGCGGCAAACGCCGCAGCACGGCCGCGCGTCAAGGAAACCCCATCCAGACGTTCGGGGTAGCTAGTAGGATCGCTCACCGAATTGTCTTGTCTTCGGCGGTATATGACCGACGCTCGATCTGCTGAGAGCCATCATGGCCCTCGGCTTCATTTAGAAAGACGGAGGTTCTCATATGCCCGGAGTGCGTGCGGTTCTCGCCCTCAAGGATGACCTTGCATCCTTCACCTATCTGTTTAGCGAGCGTTATTTTCAAGGCTCGTGGTCGCATCCTAGTGTGGACGTTCTGGTTTTCGCCGATTCCGGACTTCCCGGCTTCTCCGTGCAACACCATGGCGGCCCGATCGGGAGCGGCCTGCCGGTGGAACTCATCTTTTGGGGAGACTGGTGGCTTACTCCCGAGGGCGTCAACCGCCAGGTGCTCATCCAGACTCGCACTCAGGCTCTCCTCGCGAGCGATTATTTCGCCCAGCTCAAACAGTACGGGATCGATCGCCCCCATTGGCGAGGCGCCAAGGTCGTGAGCCGCCCCGGCCCGCCCGGAGCATTTAACTCCAACGACGACCAGCAGGCCGTGCCTGACTTGATCGATGACCTGATCGACGACGATGTCTTTCCCGACCCCGATGACGAGAAAATCGCCTTTGTCGTTTTCATGCCCAAAGGCTTCACCCAATCGATCGGCGCCAATGGCGCCCACACCAAGGATTATAACTACGAATTCCCCTGGGATAAGGACTGGTTCTGGGTGGCATGGGTTCGTTCGTTTGGCGACACACCCGGCGAAGATCCTGAGGACGCACTTCGCACCATGAGTCACGAGTTAGTCGAAATGTTATCCGATCCGGAAGCCGATGCCTGGTATGCCGGTAACCCGCAAACCGGCGAGATTGGCGATGCCGGCGTCTCCGGCGGCGTGAAACAGACCGCATGGGTCAACGGCGTCCACGTCCAGGCGTATTGGTCCAACCAATATGGAGCCACCGTCATCCCGATCGACCGTGATTATCAGGCCAGAATCGTCGGCAGCATAAAACTCGACAAGCGCGAAGTCGTGCACGGCACCTTCCGGCCAGACCCACAGGACAGCCGTCTTTGCGATCTGCTGCCGCAATGCTGCCTCGATAACCGCGATTACAAATTCACCATCGCCAAGCGAGACGAAACCGCCCGCCTGAGCGTGGAGACGCAGCGTTACCGCCAGTCCGTCGTCGCCTGGAAGGTGGAAGGAATCGCGGTCACCGGCGATGGGATGCTGTCTTTGCCGGTTATCGCCGGGACATTCGAGGGACGCCATTCAAAATTCGGCAGTAAGACCGTAGATATCCAGTGCAAGGTCACTAGCACCGAACTCACCCTGCGCACCATTGGCACCGAGGCGAACTTCGATTTAACCGTCAGTTGCACCGTGACCGACGCATCCATCACCGGCAACGTCAAGACCGACGTTATCGCCACCCCTTCGGTCCAGGTAGGGTTTGTCGGCGCGGAACTGACAGTTGACCCCGACTATGAACATCAGCGGGAAGAATGCGAAAAGGCCGCGGCCAAAATGTTTAAGGACCTCGGTAAAACCCAGCCTTCGACCAAGGTAAAGATTGGCGACCCGGTGGAATTCGGTGAAGGAGTCATGGCGAAAGTCCCCGTGTACGCCCGGCAGCGGCAATTTGAGCGCGCCCAGCGTGCCGTCGACCTCAGCCGCATGGCGCACGCCATGCTCCCGCCCGAAACCGCGCGCCTCCTCACCGCCTCACTCGTCTCCGACGTCCCGGCCCTTCAGGGAGCGCTCGCCGCTCAATCCTACACGCCACCGCCCGCCGAGACCGCCTGCTGAGGCTAAAAGACTGTCCACGGAGCCAAAGGTCGCCGACGGGCGAAGTGGGGTGAGTCGCGTCTCGACATGCTGACATTCGCAGTCGCGGCCGCTCATGGTCGATGTGGTTTTAACGGGTCAAAAGTCGAAATCTATAGACACGACTCGTTCGGCTCGCCCTTGGCACTTATGTGCGGCCCGCGGCTTTTTCGCAACGCTCGAGCAGCTGCGGCGCTTTCATCCGATCCGCCCAGGCCGCGAACTCCGGCGTCGCACCGCGCCAGCGCAGCGTCTCGACCTTTTTGAAGAGCGGCGCATCGGTGCGCAGAGTCGCGAGTTTCTTGAAGAGCAGCGCGAGATCGCGCCGTTCGCCGAGGACTTCGGACGGGAATTTCTCGATCGGACCGTAGCGGTTCAAAAGTTGGGCGGCGGTCTTGCCGCCGATCCCAGGGATGCCGGGGTAGCCGTCGGCTGCATCGCCCGCGAGCGCGAGCAGGTCCGGGATGAACGGCGGGTCGACGCCGAACTTTTCGCGTACCCCAGCCGCATCGCGCATGATTTTGCGTCGCCCGTCGATCTGCACCACGCGTTCACCTCGCACGCATTGCGCCAGATCCTTATCGGGCGTCCAGATGGCAACCTTCTGGACCTTTCGGTCCTTCGATGCGAGATGCGCGGCCGAAGCAAGCGCATCGTCGGCTTCGAGCTCGGTCATCGGCCAGACGACAACGCCCATCGCCGCCAGCGCTTCCTCAAGCGGATGGAACTGCGCGCGCAGCGCGCGCTCGATTCCGGCGCCGGTCTTGTAGTCCGGCCAAAGCCGATTGCGAAATGACTCGATCACGTGATCGGTAGCGACGCCGAGATATGTTTCCCCGCTCTCGATCATTTGCAGGACGGTCTGGAGAACGCCGACGACGGCGCCGTAGGGGCGATCCACGCCTTTGGTGAAGCGGCGGAGCCCGTAGAAGTGACGGAAGAGCTCGTAAGTGCCGTCGACCAGATTGATGATCACCCCTCACGATAAAACAACGAGACCGCGTGAGGCGAACGCTTTTACGCGTTTGCTGCAATCGACCGTGGTGCATTAGAGTAAGTTTGGGAAGGTCGTAGGGATCAGTCCTTTTTTCCTGCATTTCTTTTTTCGCAGCCTCAGAGAGGAAGGCAACCACTCAGGACGCTCGAATGGTTAACGTTTTCGACGTGCACAACGGGGTAACCGCATCGCAGATATACGTTACCCATAACCAAAGCTTACCGGCACTTTCAGCTTTGTCAGGGTGTGAGGCCGAAAGCGCCATTGGCGAAGGGCTTTTACCGCCGCCTCGTCGAGGCGCCGATCGCGGGTCGTTTCCAGTATCTGGACATCATTCACGAGACCTGTCGATGGGTTAATGATGAGTTGGAATCGGCCCTGTCCGGCAACTCCGTGTTCGTTCGCCTCGAATGGGTAATGCGGTTGGACCGCATAGAGAAGATTGCGGCCGGCGGCCCGCAGAAAGGCTGCCCGTTCGCCGTCGATCTCGAAATTGAATGGAATTTTGATTTTCTCGAAGGTGTGTGGCTTGATGCGCCACTGGCGAAGCGCCCCGAGCGCCGCCTGATCTAGAATCGGGTGGCCGCTGGAATGGACAACCGCCACCTCGCGGGCCAGACCGGTTCCACGATCGAACTGGACGAGGTAGAGGCCTTGACCCTGGAGATAATCCTTTCGCGCGACGTAGGGATACTCCGGCGCTGGCCTGACCAGCAGATCGGCCAACGCATCGGCGACACGCGCGGCTTCATCGCTGTTGGGGGCTGCCTTTGCCATCGGCCGCTGAGGGCATATAACAAGGAGGAGGATTGTCAGGAGGATCGAAAAAGCGCGCATGCCTCCGGTCTAGTGAGTTCGCAAACGGGAGTCAAGCCGCAGCAGGCCGCGCATAGGCTAGTCGGAGATCTGAGAGTTTAAGGGGAAAGGGGTTAGCTCTTTTTCTTGCATTGCTGGCCGCGGTGGCCGCCTGGCATGAGCTTGTCATGCTGGCTTTTCGCTGAAGGCGCTCGCCAATGTCACCCGGCCGCGGGGCGTAGCCTTACGCGGTCACTTCTTTGGTATCGCCTTCTTCACCGCGGACATGTTTTTGCAACCTGAAACGCTGAATGGGCGCCCTGGGAAGGCGCGACATAGACGGAGCCCGATAGAGTGAGCGCATGGACAATGCGCGAATCAAATGCTGAATATCGGACCGGTTCAAAGTCAGCTTTAGAACTTCGCTGTTGCCGCCGGTCCGGCTCTTCCCATAGGCTCGATTGCAATGCAAATGAGGACATGAAGAAGCAGCATTGGAGCGGCGTGTTCATCGAGTTGGTGATCGTCGTCGTCGGCGTCTTCATCGGCCTGCAGGTCAATAACTGGAACCAGGCGCGGGCGGACGCTCGGCTCGGCCAGGATTACGTCAAGCGGCTGACCCGTGACCTGCAAGAGAATCTGACCGGGCTTCGGGCGGAAATCGCCTATTATTCCGCCGTCCTGGAAAGCGTGCAGCGGACCGACGAGCTACTCAGGGCGGCTGATCCCGACCCGCGCGCGCTCGTCGTCAACGCCTATCGCGCGACGTGAGATCAACTATAACGCGCCAGTGCGCGCGACGTGGGACCAGATTGTTTCCTCCGGCCATCTCGGGCTTTTGCCGGCGGGCGCGGCGGAGTCGGGCCTGTCGCAATACTACGCGTTCGATACCGCCCAGGATGTCTATCGCGCGGGTCTTAATTCCGCCTATCGCCAAACCGTGCGGCAAATCATTCCGATGACCATGCAGATCGCCATGCGCGCAGGCTGCAGCGATGTGCGGGATAAGCGCGGCAATATTGTCGGCTTTGCTAAAACTGCGACCTCGAACGTCGATCCCGCCGCTCTGAGAGATGTCGCCGCGGCGCTGCGCAGCAATCCCGCCGTCCTGGCCGATCTCCGGTATCAGTACAGTTTTGCCGTTTCCGCCACGCTCAACCTCGGCGGGGTCGAGAAGAGTGTGGAAGAAGCGCTGGCCGCGCTCGGCGCCGCGCCTAAGACGCTGAACGGAGCGAGGAGCGCAACCTGAGGTGGGAAGCCGATTTGGCGCGGCGCATCCTTTGGGAAATTTCTCGCCGATCACTTTCCGGCCGCGAAGGTATGGTTGGCGAGCTGGAAAGTGACGTAGGCGGTGGCCTTAGTGGCAAGCGCCAGCACCGCCGGGTCGTTATTGGAAAGGTCATCGCACCAGAGGTTGGGCCGGTCCACGCAGCCGCCATCGAAGCTGGGGATGTTGCCTTCGTAGTTGCCAAGATATCCACCCCAGAGAGCGACCTCCTCCGATCCCTTGCAACAGTCCTGGCGCGTCAGGATGCCGGTATTGGGAATGCCGATCAAAGCGAATGAATTGGAGTCGGTGCCGAAATTTCCAAATGGCGCCGGCAGCGATGGCACACCGAGGGAATTAAAGAAGTCCGCGTAGAATTGGTTACCGATCTGTGAGTCCGGGACGACGTTGGGCGGGAATTGGTGGACGTTATAAGCGAACGCCGGATCGGCAATCTCGTAATCGTAGTTTGGAGTCGCAGTGACATCCGCGTCGATGTCGAAGTCGATCAGGGCTTTTTCTTCCGGGGTAAGGTTATTGGTGTAGTAAGCTGATCCCAGGAGACCAAGTTCTTCACCGCCAAACCAGATGTAACGCAACTTATTAAGGGTGGGCGTTCCCGACATCTGCATCGCGATTTCCAAAATGGTGGCGGACCCGGAGGCATTATCCAGCATTCCGGGACCGAAGATGGAATCGAGGTGAGCATCCACCACCACCACATGATTGGGATCGCCGAAGGGAGAGTCGGCGATCACGTTGTAGTCCGTTCCACTGGTGGGCTGCATCCGGATCTGGAGATGCGCAACGGCGGATTTGCCCGCGGCGTTCGGCCCGAGAAGGTCGGCCGCGAGTGCGGAAGAGGCGACGGCGACAACCGGAATTTTTGCCTGGTGGTAGAGACGCGGGCGTTGCATCCCGCTGCCCGCGATGGCGCGGTCTTCTTTGCCGCGAGCCTCCGGTTGGGACGGGAGATCGTAGAGAATGACCGCGGATGCGCCGGCGTGTTCCGCATTCGCAACCTGCAGGTCGTAGCCGCAATCGCCGTGGCGCAGGATGGCGATATCTCCGCGCCGGAAATTCGCAAATTCTTCGGCTGAACAACCCGTTCCAGAGCCTGTCGCCGGCCGCACGCGGGCCGTGACGTCCGCTCCGCCGGAGAGCCTTGCCATCACCCAGTCTTTGTCCACCGGATAATCCCGGCCGGCCAGGCTAAGGGTGGGGACACCAATGACCTGAGATGCGCGATAGGTATAAGTTTGAATGGTAACGGCGTAACCGGCCCGTCTCATCTGCTTCACGACGTAGTCCACCGACGCCCTGTAGCCGGAGGTGCCAGTATCGCGATTGCCGTGGCCGTCCTGGCCGGGATTATTATCTGCGATGGCCTGGAAGCGCGTCATGTGCTTCCAGAGGGCGCCCTGCCGGATGGCCGCGACCAGCTTTTCCGGCGTTTCCCGAACGGGCGCCCGAAGGTCGTTAGGCGCAGATTCGCCGTTCGCCGCGACGGACCCAGGCGGGTTCGCAACCTGCGAAACGGCCTGTTCGCCAGTCATGCCGATGACGGCGATGGCAAGAATGCTACTCAAGACAACACAGCCAAAGAAGCGGGTACGTTTCATCTTGGAGCCAGTTTATCGTTTTGGTTGCAGCGGACAAGCTGCGTTTCTATCGCAGACCGGACGTCGCGAGTCGGCCCCGGTGATATGGCCGGCTTATTCCGACAAATTTCTTCCGGATAAATCGAAACGTAAAGTCGGCCTAACGAATGAATTAAGAGGTCATCGATCGCTGGAAAGGCGCTGCCTCTTCCCGACTGGACGTGGCACGTTCCGTCGATGCTCGGCAAGGAAACGAATGAGCGACGGGGACAGATCGAGTAGAGTTGGGGAATGAATGCAGGTTATCACCTAATCTTGCCGGACGATCTCCAGTGGCGTCCATCGAACCTCATGCAAATCCCGAACGCGGACTATTTGGAACGCACCGAGAGCAAGAAGATGGGGGCGCGGCTGTGGCGTTTGCCCCCCAAAAGTGCGAACACGCTGCACAAGCACATTCGCGCAGAGGAATTCTATTTCGTGCTCGAAGGCACCGGCCGCATGCGGGTAGGCGGCGAGACGCTGACCGTGCCGAAGTATGGTGGCGTCCTCGTCGGACCCGAGGAGCTGCGCCAGGTCTTCAACGATACCGACGCTGAAGTTCTCTGGCTAATCGTGGGCGCCCCGGAGGAGCTGGAATTTCTCCAGGCTCGAAGTCGCAGATGGACTTGTCGCTCATTTATCCGGTCGAGCCAAGGCAGCTGCCGAAGGAATTGGAAGGTTTCGATTGGCCGCCCAAAACAATCACCGGCTGAATCGTCTTTAGTTGGAGGTCTGAGCGATCCTCAGATTTTCTCCCAAGCCGCTGTCCGCCATGTCAGGGCAACCCCAGACTGAGCCCCTCTTGCCCTTTAAAAATTGTCTTGACCCTCCCGCGCAAAAGTCGGGTACTGGCGTTCGTGCGAAACTCGACCAGGCACTGGATTCCTTGGATGGTCAGACCATCCGGACGGTGGCCCCTTCACCTGTGGTTAGCAGTAACTTCCGCGATGACCTCAACCACGGTGGGACTATGAACGCCAGGGACCATATGATCGCGAAGTCGCATCGTGGCGAGAGGCTGCCGTAACCTGGAACCGTCAACTTACACTTATGCAAAACTCAACCCCGCAAATAGTCATGCTGTCGGCGTGTACTTTGGTTGCTTCACTGGCGCTCGCGCAGGCGGGTCCAGCGCAGTTATCGTCCGCGAACCCAACTCAGAATGGCGGGTCCCCTCCCTTCTCCATCTCAGCGAACAAAGCCAGTCTCCCGGCGTCTGACCCGGTCTATCAGGTCGACGATGGCACAGCGGAGAATTCCATCGGCTGGGGTGATTTCTCGAAGAACGCGGAGGCGCTCTGGTTTAATCAGTTCGACGTCCTCGTCCCGTGTGAGTCGACGACTCTTACGTCGGTCAACATCGCGTGGGGCAGTCCCGCGACCTACGACGAGAGCAACGGCACCCCGGTAACGATCGCGATCTGGAGCGATCCAAATGGCGACAGGAACCCGAGCGATGCGGTCCTGCTCGGGTCGGTCGCTGGCACGATTCGGAATGCCAACACGAATACCTTCGTCACCTACACTTTCTCACCTCCTGTGACTCTGCCGGCCGGAGCAGTCAGCTTCTTCGTCGGCGACATGACTCCGGCGAATAACGGGCCGATGTATTTCCCCCAGGCGCTTGACGAGAACGGCCCTTTGCATCGCCAGAGCTGGGTCGCTTTCATGAGCGACTATGGTCCGGTTAATCTAATTAATCCTGGAGCGAACGACACCGTCGGAGTTATCGATGATTTCGGCCTTCCGGGTAACTGGCTGATCCGCGTCGGACCGCTCGTCACTCCGACCCCGACCCCGTTCCCGCCCCCGCCGCTTTGGTATAACGGAGACTTCAACGGGGTCAACGGCCTCTCCAACGAGCAGGACACTCTCCTGGGTGCAGGTCAATACGCTCATACTTACGATGACTTCACTGTCACCGATTCGACTGGTTGGGATGTGGTCACGGTCTACTCGAACAACCTTTCGAGTACCAACATCGTCGGCGCGACTTGGGAAATCCGCCAGGGAATCTCCTCCGGTAACGGCGGCACCCTCATCGCCAGTGGAATGACAGTCACGCCATCAGTCCTCGCGACCGGTCGGAGTGGCTTCGGCTACACGGAATACACGGTGGAAGTCGGGGGGCTCACCCTTCATCTGCCGGCAGATACGAATCACTACTGGCTCAACGTCACGCCGATCGGCGACCTGACCGGCCTTTCGTTTGATTCCACGACCAGCGGTGCAAATGCGCGGGGCCAACCTCCGGGCAACAACCAAAATGCGTTCTTCGACAGCAACTTCTTCGGCGCGGTCTTCCAGTCCACTGCGGACGAAGGTCAACCGTCCGACTTCTCCATGGGTGTCAATGGCACCGTTCCGGCCGGCGAACCACTCGTGCTACAAGGTGCCTTCTCGCGCAAGACGCACAGGGAGGCCGGCGAATTTGACCTCCCGCTTTCGCTCACGGGCGCTGAAGGTATCGAAAGCCGCGGCGGTCGCAGTGATTCGATCTATCTCACCTTTAATTACAACCTGACGGGAGTGGACAGCGTCACCAGTAGTTGCGGCCAGGCGAGCGTCACGCTCGATCCGGACGATGCGAAGAATCTCATCGTCAAGGTGGGCGGCAACTGCAATGCGGCCCACATCACGATCACAGCGAATGGCGTTATGGACGACAAGAGCCACTTGATCTCCGCTACGCTGACCTACGGCAAACTCATCGGCGATGTCGATGGGAGCGGGGGGGTGGACCCCCGGGACGGCCACGACATTAGGGCGGTGGCGCCGTCCCGCGTGAACAGCAGTAACTTCCGCGATGACCTCAACCTCGATGGGAGGGTGAACGCCAGGGACCATATGATCGCGAAGTCGCATCGTGGCGAGAGGCTGCCGTAACCTGGAACCGTCAACTTACACTTATGCAAAACTCAACCCTGCAAATAGTCATACTGTCGGCGTGTACTTGGGTTACTTCACTGGCGCTCGCGCAGGCGGGTCCGGCGCAGATAACGTCCGCGGCTAAACAGGCTCAGGTTTCGCCCGTTAATTGGGAGCTTCCTCCGACACCGCTATCTCCATCAATCCATCGGATCCTATTTGCGGATTTTTATGGGATTGATGACGGCACCGCGGAAGAAGCGATCGGTCTGCCCAGTGGTGGCGATCTTATCGTGCTGAATGAGTTCCCGACCCCTCCGAGCTGGCCGACGCTCACTTCCATTTACATCGCCTGGGGGTCTCCGTTTTTTCCCGATCCGTCCCTGAATGGGTTAAGTTACACAGCCGTGCTCTGGGGAGATTCTGGAGGCCAAGGCAACCCTGCGGACGCAGTCGTAATTGCCACCTTCCCAGGCGTCGTTTCACAGGCGGGCACTAATACCTTCATTAGCTCCAGCTTTAACGTCATCATACCGACGGCGAACTTCTTCGTCGGTTTCATCATTCATCACAGTGCCGGGCAACTACCAGCGGCCTTGGACGAGACACCGCCGATCTACAGCAATCGCAGTTACATTGCTGGCGGCGCGATCGGAGATATCCATAACCTGAACAATAACGACCTGCCGGTCACCCCGATCGAGAATTACGGGCCGGCTGGTAACTGGCTGGTCGATGTCCAAACGATCGTAGCGCCTCTTTCGATTTGGTATAACGGGGACTTCAACGGGGTCAATGGCCTCGGCAACGAGCAAAACACTGCCCTGGGTGGAGATCAATACGCTCGCACTTATGATGATTTCATCGTATCCGGCCCCAAAGGTTGGGATGTCACCGCGGTCTACTCCAACAACCTTTTGAACACCAACGTCGTGGGCGCGACTTGGGAAATCCGGCAGGGTATCTTCCCCGGCTCCGGCGGCACCCTCATCGCCAGTGGAATGACAGTCACGCCATCAGTCATAGCGACTGGTCGAAGCGGCTTCGGCTTCACCGAATACACGGTGGAAGTCGGGGGGCTCACTTTACACCTGCCGGCAGATACGAATCACTATTGGCTCAACGTCACGCCGATCGGCGACCTGACCGGCCGTTCGTTTGAATCCACGACCAGCGGCGTTAATGCGTTGGGCCAACCTCCGGGCAACAACCAAAATGCGTTCTTCGACAGCAACTTCTTCGACGCCGTCTTCCAGTCCACTGCGGACCAAGGTCAGCCGTATGACTACTCCATGGGTGTAAAGGGGACCGTATCGGCCGGCGAACCACTCGTGCTGCAAAGTGCCTTCTCGCGCAAGAGGCATGGGAAGGCCGGCGACTTCGACCTTCCGCTCCCACTCACGGGCATTGAAGGAATCGAAAGCCGCGGCGGGCAAGACGCAATCTATCTCACCTTTAATCACAACCTGACAGGAGTAGCCACCGTGATCAGTAGTTGCGGCAAGGCGAGTTTTGAGCTCGATCCGGACGAAGCGAAAAACCTTATCGTGACGGTGGACGGCAACTGCAACGCGACCAACATCATTATCTCACCGATTAACGTTGCCGATGACCAGGGGAACGTGATTTCTTTAAACCTGACCTATGGCAAACTCATCGGCGACGTCGATGGGAGCGGGATGGTGGACGTTCTCGACGGCCACGCCATTAGGGCGGAGGTGCCGTCTCCCGTGGACAGCAGTAACTTCCGCGACGACCTCAACCACGATGGGACGGTGAACGCCAGGGACCAAATGATCGCGAAGTCGCATCGTGGCGAGAGGCTGCCGTAACAAGCCCAGATCCACGGATCTGCGATATATGGTCAACCAAAGGAAATAAACCTCATGAAAACGATCGCGAAATCTGTGTCTCCCGCATGCACAGCGATAGCCCTCACGTGCTTGGCGTTTTCGCTGGGAGCGCGAGCCGAGACCCCTGGGCCGAGCAAAGTGGATATAGCAACCCGTGCCCGGGTGAATGAAAGTTACGGCAAACTTCCCCTCAGCTTCGAAGCGAACCAGGGTCAGCAGGATCAACCCGTGAAGTTCCTCTCCCGAGGCAGTGGTTACAATCTGTTCCTGACCAAGCGCGAAGCCGTGCTCGTGCTGACGAAATCGGAGAAGCCGGCGGCGGCGAAGAAGAAGGCGGCCCATGCGAAATTTACGCAGAAGAAGCCGCAGCGGCAATCGACCGTTTTGCGCACGCAGCTTGTGGCGGCCAATCCCGCCGCCAAAGTGAGCGGAGAGGAGGAGTTAGCGGGCAAGATCAACTACCTGATCGGGAAGGATCCCGCCAAGTGGCGCACGGGGGTGGCGACTTACGCCAAAGTGCGCTACGAACAGGTCTATCCTGGGATCGACCTGGTTTACTACGGCAACCAACGGCAACTGGAATACGATTTTGTGGTGGGGCCGGGAGCCGATCCTGCTCGCATCCGGCTCAAGCTGGCCGGTGCGCGGAAGATGTATGTGGACGGGCAAGGCGAGCTCGTGGTGCAGACGGCTGGAGGCGGCGTGCGCTGGAACCGGCCGGAAATTTACCAGGAAGTGGATGGCCAGCACCGATCCGTGCAAGGCAAATATGTTCTCCGGGCGGGCCATGAGCTGGGCTTTGCCGTGGCCGCCTACGAAACGGCCCGGCCACTCATTATCGATCCGACCCTGGTTTACTCCACTTTTCTCGCGGGCAGGTATGGCGCTGAGGGCTGGGGCATTGCGGTGGACACCTCCGGCAATGCCTACGTCACAGGATTCACCTATTCGAACGACTTTCCTACGACCGCTGGGGCCTTCCAGCGGACCTACCATGGTGGTGCCGATGCCTTTGTGACTGAGTTCAATCCTACCGGCACCGGCCTTGTTTACTCGACTTATCTCGGGGGCAGCGATCTCGACGGGGGCGACGGCATCGCGGTGGACACCTCCGGCAACGCCTACGTTACAGGAACGACGGATTCGAGCGACTTTCCCACGACCGCTGGGGCCTTCCAGAGGACCTACCGTGGTGACGAAGACGCCTTTGTGACTGAGCTCAATCCCACCGGCACCGGCCTTGTTTACTCGACTTATCTCGGAAGCAGCGGTTCCGATGGCGGTGCCGGCATCGCGGTGGACTCGTCCGGCCACGCCTACGTTGCAGGATTCGCGGGTTCGAGCGACTTTCCCACGACCGCTGGGGCCTTTCAGACGACGTTCGCTGGTGGTTTGTCCGATGGCTTTGTGACTGAGCTCAATCCCACCGGAACCGGCCTTGTCTACTCGACTTATCTTGGGGGCAGCGATCGGGACTTGGCCAACCGCATTGCGGTGGACACCTCCGGCAACGCCTACGTTATAGGACTCGCGGAATCGAGCGACTTTCCCACTACGGCTGGGGCTTTCCAGACGAATTACGGTGGTGAAGGAGATGCCTTTGTGACTGAGCTCGATCCCACTGGCACCGGCCTTGTCTACTCCACTTACCTTGGGGGCAGCGGTGGCGATGACGGCATAGGCATCGCGGTGGATACCTCCGGCGACGCCTATCTTACAGGATTCACGGTTTCGAGCGACTTCCCCACCACCATTGGTGCTTTCCAGACGACCTTTGGTGGTGGCCCGGCTGATGTCTTTATCACTGAGCTCAATCCCACCGGCACCGGCCTTGTCTACTCCACTTATCTTGGGGGCAGCGATAGCGATGTCGGCGAGGGCATTGCGGTGGACACCTCCGGCAACGCCTACGTTACGGGAGATACGTATTCGAGCGACTTTCCCACAACGGCTGGGGCCTTTCAGACGACCTTCGGTGGTGTTACCGATGGCTTTGTGACTGAGCTCAATCCCACCGGCACCGGCCTTGTCTACTCTACTTATCTCGGGGGCAGCGATCAGGATGTGGCCGACTGCATCGCGGTGGACACCTCCGGCAACGCCTACATCACGGGTTACACGTATTCGAGGGACTTTCCCACGACCGCTGGGGCCTTCCAGAGGACTTTCGAGGATGTCGACGATGCCTTCGTAGCGAAGTTTAGTATGGGGTCGCCACCGCCGTTCGTTCTCACAGCCGCACGGCACGTGGTCAATAGGACGAAGGTGGTGCGTCTCACCTGGCGTGGGGCGACCTCAGACTATATCTACGTCGACCGCAACGGACACAAGATTGCCGAAATTCCCAATCGCGTTGGCCTCTTTACAGACACGCTCACGTCCACAGGAGTTTATACCTATGCGGTGCGCGAAGTGGGCGGCCTCCAGAGGGTCTCGAACAAAGTGAAGGTGAAGTTCGGCGTCCCGTAGCGACTCAGCCGGCGTCGGGGATTGTCGATCAAAGTTTCCCATCGCCACGGATCTGGTGCCGTGGAGCGTGAGCGAGAGTGCTCAATCGCTAAAATGGGCGCCCCTTTTCTTGACCTGTGGGCAACACGCCCTTGAAAGGTCAAAACGCTGTCTTGACATAAACTGGGAGAGAGGCGCAACATCGCGTCACCTGAAGTTTGTAAAGGGTCTCCCGGTAAGCGACTGGCGTCTTCCGCTGGGTAACGTCGCGAGCTGAAGGTTCGTTGGTATGTCCAACCAAAGGAAATAAACTTCATGAAAACGGTCGCAAAATCTGTGTCTCCCGCATGCACCGCGATAGCCCTTACGTGCTTGGCGTTGGCGCCGGGAGCGCGAGGAGAAATCCCTGGGCCGAGCAAGATGGATAAAGCAACCCGTGCCCGGGTGAATGAAAGTTACGGCAAACTTCCCCTCAGCTTCGAAGCGAACCAGGGTCAGCAGGATCGACCAGTGAAGTTCCTCTCCCGAGGGAGTGGTTACAATCTGTTCCTGACCAACCACGAAGCAGTGCTGGTGTTGACGAAATCGGAGAAGCCGGCGGCGACGAAGAGGAAGACGACGACCCACGCGCCTCTTACGCAGAAGAAACCGAAGCAGCAATCGACCGTTTTGCGCACGCAGCTGGTGGCGGCCAATCCCGCCGCCAAAGTGAGCGGGGAGGAAGAGTTACAAGGCAAGATCAACTACTTCATTGGCAAGGATCCTTCCAAATGGCGCACGGGGGTGGCGACTTACGCCAAAGTGCGCTACGACCAGGTCTATCCTGGGATCGACCTGGTTTACTACGGCAACCAACGGCAACTGGAATACGATTTTGTGGTCGGGCCCGGAGCCGACCCTGCCCGCATCCGGCTCAAGCTGGACGGTGCGCGGAAGATGTATGTGGACGGACAAGGCGAGCTCGTGGTGCAGACGGCAGGAGGCGGCGTGCGCTGGAAGAGGCCGGAAATTTACCAGGAAGTGGACGGTCAGCACCGATCCGTAAAAGGAAAATATGTTCTCCGGGCGGACTATGAGGTGGGCTTTTCCGTGGCCGCCTACGATACGGCCAGGCCACTCATTATCGATCCGGTACTGGTTTACTCCACTTTTCTCGGGGGCAGCGGTGGAGAATCGGGCTTCGGCATCGCGGTGGACACGTCCGGCAACGTCTACCTTACAGGAGATACGAGTTCGAGCGACTTTCCCACGACCCCCGGAGCCTACCAGAGGACCTTCGGCGGTGGCATTGATGTTTTCGTGACTAAGCTCAATTCCACTGGCTCCGCCCTTGTCTATTCCACTTATATCGGGGGCAACAGCCCCAGCGAGTACCGACCAATCCTACGCGATCGCGGTGGACACCTCTGGCAATGCCTATGTTACAGGACTCACGTATTCGAGTGACTTTCCCACGACCGCTGGGGCTTTTCAGACGACCTACGGCGGTGACTACGATGGCTTTGTGACCGAACTCAATTCCACCGGCTCCGGCCTTGTTTACTCCACTTATCTTGGGAGCAGCAATTCCGATGGCGGCTCCGGCATCGCGGTGGACACTTTCGGCAACGCATACGTTACGGGATTCACAGATTCGAGCGGCTTTCCCACGACCGCTGGGGCTTTTCAGACGACCAATCATGGCTACTACGATGCTTTTGTGACTGAGCTCAATCCCACCGGCTCCGGCCTTGTCTACTCCACTTATCTCGGGGGCAGCGGAAGCGATAACGCCAACGACATCGCAGTGGACACGTTCGGCCACGCCTACGTTACAGGATTCACGGGTGGGGGCGATTTTCCCACGACCCCCGGGGCTTTCCAGACGACCAATAGTACCGGCGTTGCCTTTGTGACTGAGCTTGATCCCACCGGCTCAGGCCTTGTCTACTCTACTTTTCTTGGAGGTAGCGGTGGCGGTCAAGGCGACGGCATCGCCGTGGGCGCCTCCGGCAACGCCTACGTTACGGGATTCACATATTCGAACGACTTTCCCACGACCGCTGGAGCCTTTCAGACGAGCTTGCATGGTTTCAAGAATGCCTTTGTGACTGAGTTCAATCCCACTGGCTCCGACCTTGTTTACTCCACTTATCTTGGGGGCAGTTATAGCGATGAGTCCAGCGGCATCGCGGTGGATACCTCTGGCAACGCCTACGTTACAGGAGTCACGAGTTCGACCGACTTTCCCACGACTCGTGGGGCCTTTCAGAAAACCTTGGGTGGTGGCACCGATGCCTTTGTGAGTGAGCTCAATCCTACTGGCTCCGGCCTTGTCTACTCCACTTATCTCGGGGGCATGATAGGTACCGAAAGTGGCTTCGGCATCGCGGTGGACACCTCCGGCAACGTCTACGTTACAGGGTCCACGTATTCGAGCGACTTTCGCACGACGGCCCGGGCTTTTCAGACGACCTACGGTGGTGGTTCCGATGCCTTCGTAGCGCAGTTTGGTGCGACGCCTACCCCTACTCCCACTCCCACACCGACACCACCACCGTTCGTTCTCACAGCTACAGGGCACGTGGTCAATGGGATGAAGCTGGTGCGTCTCACCTGGACTGGGGCGACCTCAGACAATATCTACGTCGACCGCAACGGACACAAGATTGCCGAAATCCCCAATATAGTGGGCCTCTTTACGGACACGCTCACCTCCGCCGGAGTTTACACCTATGCGGTGCGCGAAGTGGGCGGCCTCCAGAGGGTCTCGAACAAAGTGAGGGTGAAGTTCGGCGGCCCGTAGCGTCTCAGCCGGGTCAGGGATTGTCGGTCAGAGCTTGCTGGGAATTGGGGTCAGTGTGCAAATCTTGAGAAAAGCACGGGCGCTGGCGTTCAACCGCAGCAACTGCCGGACTTTTCGCCGACGTCACTTTTTCGCTTTCGCCTTCTTCACCGGGGATTTCCGCGGGCCATTCTTGGCGCTTCCCTTGCATTGGCCCAGGTGTGCCCGTGCCGAGCGGTAATTGGCCATGTGTTCCTCCACGCGCACGCGCGCGGCCGTGCCGCCGACCACGTCGAGAGCCAGGTCGTGCAACTTCTTGAAGCGGACGCAACCCTTCCGGGACGCGAGACCGAAATTAGACTGAGGGATCGGGGTCGCCCTTGGCTTGTTCCCCGATAGGAACGGATCGAGTGGGGCGCTTGAAGAGGCAGCGCGGCGGTGCTAATGGCGCGATGGTGATCGACTTTTACGCCATCGAGAGCTTGCTCACGCCGGAGCAGCGGGCCGTCCGCGACGCCGTCCGCGAGTTTGTGGATGGCGAGATCATACCGAACGTGCGCGGCTGGTGGGATCGCCACGAGTTTCCAACTGCGATCAAGGATCAGTTCGGCGCGCTCGGCCTTTTCGGCCCTAATCTGCCCCAGGAATCTGGCTGCGCAGGGATCGATAACATCGCCTACGGCCTGATGAATTACGAGCTGGAACGGGGCGACAGCGGACTGCGTTCCTTTGGGTCGGTGCGGGGCGCGCTCGTGATGGCTGACCGATCACACTCTCGGTCTCCTTATGGCTTACCGCCTCGGCCGGCTGAAGGACGAAAAGAAGATGACCTTTGCCCAGGTCTCGATGGCGAAGCGCAACAACGTCCGCGTAGCACCCAACGGCGCGCGCCTGGCCCGGGAGATTCTTGGCGGCAACGGCATTACGACGGATTATCCAGTTATTCGCCACATGCTTAACCTC
The DNA here is from genome assembly GCA_963720895.1 of uncultured Verrucomicrobiae bacterium. Lineage (GTDB taxonomy): Bacteria > Verrucomicrobiota > Verrucomicrobiia > Chthoniobacterales > UBA10450 > Palsa-1392. Next base: position 541,294 of record CAVRGZ010000001.1, on the reverse strand, counting down.
GAGACCGTCGATACCTATGAGGGCACTCACGATATTCACACTCTCATCGTTGGTCGGGAGATCACCGGCCTGGCGCGTTGGAGTGAGAGAGTAGAAGCGGAAAGGCTCTGCTCTTATTTCAATTGGTCATCGGCCAGACCCATGGTGTGGACGATCGCTCCAGCGCGGGTCGGTATGCAGATTTTCGAGGAGCGGATCGGAGCTGGCCTGCGAGCGCGGGACGGACAATACTCGCGGGATGTTCTTGGCAGATATGGGGATCCCGATGATTTTCGTGGAGTGGCCGCTGATGTTTGCGGCGCTCTTGCCGGTGATCGCGGTGGAGGCTTGGATTCTTCGGCGGCGATTAACACTGCCACTGGGTCGCGCCGTTAAAGGATCGGTCGTCGCCAACTTAGCTTCGACGATCGCCGGGGTGCCGATCGCGTGGGCCGTGATGTTCGGGGCGGAGTTTGCACTCCTCTCGGGCATCAGCCATTTCGTGGATCGTTACCATTGGTCCATGTCCTCCCCACTGTAGAGTGTGCTGTCGGTCTTCATGAGTGCCTGGGTCAACCCGCCGATCGAATCCTATGCTGGAATCGCTTTGGCGGCGGCGATCCTGCTTATCCCTACCTACTTCCTGTCAGTCTGGATCGAGCGCCGGATTTGCTGGCGAGTCTTCAAGCCCATCGAGGTGGCACGAGTCAAGCGCGCGGTCTGTGTAGCGAATCTTTGGTCCTATGGCCTGCTCTTCGTGTTCGCACTGGGTTGGTATGGCTACCAACTGGCGTGTGGAACGGAAAAAGCCCCGCCGATGCGCCGAGTTAGTCAAAACCCAGTGGTCGATGTTCGTTATCTGCACGAAGTGGCCATCCCCGCACATGATTCCGCGGCGGACAGCGGGCAATTCCGAGGCGCGGTCGCGAAGCTGGAAGCAGACCTGGCCGACTTTGACGGGGTGATACGTGAAGTGGAGAGCGGAAAGGTCGCCGTTTACCGAAACCTTAATCGCAGCAGCTGGGAATCGTTGGTCAACGATAAGCGGCGCTGGATCAGCATCGACTACTTCGGCAGGACCGGGCTAGTGCGAGAATTTCAAATCCACGGCAATGGTGCCTTGCATTCAGATTTTTGTATCGCTGAATTCGGTCCCTCTGGCTTTCTCAGCACGGCCCGGGTTCCCGGCCATGATTTCGAATTCGACGACGCAGGCCGGGTCCGAAAGTGACGCGTCGGCACTGCGAAATCCGTTTGCGGCCTGGTTGAGGCGGAGCGGAATCCATGGACTGGACGCCGCAAGCCGCCGTGGCTACGGTGAGCACATGAACCGCCTTTCGGGCTTCGTGACACTTCATCCCTACTTCAAGGTGCCTCCGGACAAGCTGGACTTCTTAAAGGCAATCCTGCCGGAATTTGCGGCGAAGACTCGCGACGAAACGGGGAACCTCTTCTACGAGTTCACCGTTAATGGCGACGAAGTTTTCTGTCGCGAAGGCTACGACGATGCCGAAGCGCTGCTCGCGCATCTGGAGAACGTGAGCGGCATGCTCGCCGTAGCAATGAAGTTGGCTGAGCTGACGCGCCTTGAAGTGCATGGCCCTGCGGAGGAGCTCGCGAAGCTGAGGGCGCCGCTCGCACATCTGAATCCTGCCTGGTTTACGCTGCAACGCTTAAGCTAAGGCGACACCTCCTGTCGGTTTCCCTCTAAGAGATTGCGATGATTTTCTTCGTTCGGATGCTTGCGACCATTTTGGTGGTGGGAGTGTTGGCTTCGCCGGTGCCGCCGCCCGCGATCGAAATCAAACTCGCGCATGGCAGTCCGGAAGAAGCGCGCACGAAGGATCAGTTGAACCGCTTGTTGCAGCAGTATCCGCTGACCCCATGGTACTTTACCAAGTCGATCGCAATCGATGAAAAGGCCATCCCACATAGTCATCCAACGCTCACCCTACATACCCGTCATTTGAAGGATGACGACCTTATGCTTTCGACCTTCGTCCATGAGCAGATTCACTGGTTTTTGGAAAATCGTGGCGACGAGACCAAGGCGGCAGAGAACGATCTAAGAGGTCTCTTCTCCGAATCTGCCGGTGGGTTTCCCGGATGGCGCGCAGGACGAGGAGTCCAACTATCGCCACCTCCTGGTGAATTTTCTGGAATGGCGTTCGGATAAGGAGCTGTTGGGCGAACTGCGCGCGCGGCAGGTGATGGAATTCTGGGCGCACGATCACTATCGTGTTCTCTACCAGACGGTGTTGCAACATCCGCGCGAGATTGGAGACACGCTGACAAAGCATCACCTCGATTTACCAGCTGCGCGTGCGTCGCAGACAAATCACTAGCGATGCGAAAGTCTCAGCGGCTATCAAAGGGCGCGGCTTCGCCGTTGGGATGCGCAGAAGTCTTCAATCTTGAGTTAATGAACTCACGCTGATTGGCGGCTTGTTTCGAATAGGCATGATTAGGAATATGCGGTCGCTTTGGGTTGTCCTGATTGTTCCGCCATCGGCTCCGTCTGCGCCCGTTCTTCCCCGTAATGCTTCAATCCGATTGCCTCGCTCATTCGCGCGAGCAATTCCTCCCGAAATGTTTCGTCACCCAGACACCGTCCGCGCCATACCGGGTTGAACTTCGCTTCGTCTTCCCCGCGCCGTGCTTCCAACACCCACTCCGCCCAGTTGTCTTTTGGGATGCCCCATTCACCAAGTAATCGGCCCACCCGCAGGCAGGTCGGGCGTTTCGGCGACGCCAACAGACAGCTGGCCAAACTGCTCCAGGGAAAAGCCCGCCGCTCGGTTTTGGCCCCCAAGCGGCCAATTTGGCTGCGGAGTGTAGTCTTCCTTAGGGATTTTCTTGACGCCGGGCCACTCCGGAGAGCAGAATGAGTAATTGGGGAATTCGCAACCACCCCTTTAAACGATTCAGCAAGGAAAAATGCCCATGCAACCCAGACGTTCGTTCATTTCCATTCTCGCCGTCCTAAGCACACTCCCGCTTTTCGGGACCGTCACTCGTGCGACAACGATCGAGATCATTCAGACGTTCGATTATCCTGGAGAGGGAGCTTCAACTCTGCCCCAGAAGATTAGCGATCAGATAGACCTCATAGGCACTACGATCCAAGCCGATGGAAAAGTGAAGGGCTTTATTTACAAGGTGCGCATCCAAAAGTTCAGTCCTCCGCTCGCTCCGAATTTCGAAAACGTGAGCGATACTCAAGGTCGAGGCATCAACAACAAGCGGCATTCCTGCGGCGAATACCTGAACGGAAGCGATGGCACCTTTCACGGCTATTTGTTGTACAGCGGGTTGCGGAACGAGGTTAACTACCTTCCCTACGACGTTAAGCACGCCTTGGATACAATCCCATTGTCAATCAACAATTTCAGCAACCTTGCCGGGGCGGCTACCTTGGGTAATGGGTCCCGAGCGGGCTTTGTTAGCATGGGCAAAGTTGTCACGACGTTTGTCGTGCCCGCTGCGACCGCGACGTTTGCTTACCAGTTGAATGGCTCAAATCAAAGCATAGGCTACTACCTCGATGCCAATGGAATGGCACACGGGTTCACGCGCGATAGCGCCGGCGTCCTTACTTACCCGGTCGACGTGCCCGATGCGACTGAAACCTTTCTGCTTGGAAATAATGATTCGAATTGGGGAGTCGGTCGATACACGGATTCCGCCGGCGTGACGCATGGCCTGTTCTATGTCACGCCCGACGATATTCTGACCTATGATTATCCAGGCACGACCTACACCTCGCTCAACGGGATTAATAAGGACGGATTGATCTGTGGCTATTACCTCGACGATGCCGGACTTGGGCACGGATTTGTGGCAATGGTGAACCTTACGGCCAGCGGTAGACCCAACGTTAACCCTCAGAAGGCCCCCGTGAAACCCGCCTACGCCTTGCCTGTGATTTCAGGAATCGCCGCGCCTGTCTTGTAATTAGAAATCCGTCCAAAGCACGATCCTCTTAGGTAGGTCGAGTTGACAGTGGAGATGCTTCTGCCTCGAGCGAAATATTAAAGCTAGCTCTTTCTTTCCCACAACTCAGCGAGGTGAACGCAGGCTGTGACGGCCGAATCCATGTCCTGCACTGCAACCCATTCGAGCGGTCCATGTGGGTTGTGTTCACCGCAGAACAGGTTGGGGGTCGGAAGGCCCAGTTCGGTAAGGCGCGAGCCATCAGTGCCGCCGCGGGCGACTCGGTCATAGGGTTTGAGTCCGGCGGCCACGAAGGCTTCCCGAGCGAGCTCAACCGGGCGCATGTCCTTCCGTAACCAGTAAGCCATGTTGCGATACTGTTTCCGGATCCGACAACGGACGCGCGCCCGCGGCTCGGCGGCTTGTAAGCCTCGACAAAGGCCCTGCAAGATTTTGCCTTTCTCGGCCAGCCCTTTCAGTTCGAAGTCGCGGAGGAGGAATTTCACGACGGCCCGCTCCGTCCGGCCTTCGATATGAATCGGGTGAATGAATCCCTCCCTCGCGTCGGTTGTCTCCGGCGCGCACCGTTCGCGGGGCAGCGCGGCGAGGAGCTTGCCCGCGAGATAAACGGCATTCACCATGCCTTTGGCCTTCGCCTCCATGGTATGGGTGGTGACGCCATCGATGATGACCTCGCCCGCATCGCCGGAAAAGGTTTCCCAGCAAATCTCCCCCGGCGCACCACCATCCAGCGTGTAAGCGACGTCCGCGCCGAGCGTTCGCAGGTCCAGTTTGTCCACCCCCCGGCCGATCTCCTCATCAGGCGTGAAGCAGACTCGAATGAGCCCGCGCCTTCGCTTTTTATCCTGGAGCAACCGCTCGACCAATGTCATGGCCACGGCCACACCTGACTTGTCGTCGGAGCCGAGCAACGTGGTGCCACTGGCGGTAACGATATCTTTGCCTAGCGCGGTTCGCAGTTCCGGCGAGATTGCTGGATCCAGAGTCAGAGCATGATTATCCGGAAACTTAATGACGCCGCCATTGTACTTGCGGTGAAGGATCGGTTTCACGCCTTTGCCGGAGCAGTCCGGTGCCGTATCGACGTGGGCAAAAAAGGCGACGGTCGGCACGCGGATCTTGCGGGTGTTGGCGGGTATGCTCGCGATGACGTAGCCATGCTTTGTCATCTCTACGTCTGCCGCTCCCAATTCGCTCAGCTCTTGCTTCAGCATCTCCAGCAGTACCAATTGACCCGGGGTATCGGAAACGCCGTACTGGTCTCGTTTGACTGCGTGTCCACCCGGACGTAGCGGAGGAATCGTGAGAGGAGGTTGTCGCTCATAACCGGACTCTCCACGCCGACCGTGAATGCGCAACACTCTCCTGGATTCAACGATTTCGCTGTCCCAATGGGGGTGGAGTTGAGAGTTGATAGTTAAGAAAATGTCAAACGGGCGAGCGAGGTCATCATCACCTTCAGGCGCGACAGACTCTGGCGGATCAGTGCGAGCTTCGGGAACAGGATTGCAATATTGACAGTTCCTAACTCGAATCGCTAAAAAGCCGCATGATACGGCTGCGGCGAATGAAGTATCCAGGAGCGATTTTTGTGCTTCTGTTCCTATGGCCGCTGCTCTCCGCCTTATCCGCGCCGCCGAATGCTGAGCCCGAGCGGTCGTATCTTGTTATCGAAAAAACCGCTTCTCCTGACAGGCGGTATGCCGTCGCCTGGACGCTCCCCAAGGGTCTGTCGATTGACTGGGAGAAATTTCGCAGCGGCCAGCGCAACAGCGATTATTTCCCGGCCTTCGCCAAACTCGGGAGCGAGATTGAAGACAATCTTATTGAGTTGAAATCGGGACGGAGGCTGGCCCGGGTTGCCTCAGGTTACTGGGCCCTGCCGGAAGGCGACCACAGTCATGGTCTCAGATTCAGCCCGGACGACGAGTTTATGGAAGTCGCATGGTCGGCCCAAAGCAACTTCGTGGTCGTGCTCCATCGGGTGATTTCGGGTTCGGCGGGGGCTTCCCTCCGCGCCTTTCAAATCGAAAGCGGCGCAGTTGTGGGGCAATTGGAATGCAATCACGATCTGGTTGGGCCTGCGCGCGCTCAGTTAAGGAAGGCTCATCGTCAAGAATATGAGCGCAGCAAAGATGATCTTGACCTTCGCCCCTCCGACCTGGAGTCGTTGGGCGGTTCCAGGTTTAGTTTCAGAGCCATTGCCAAACTCGAGAACAAGGATGGGAACGGGATCTACAGAGGTTCGGTCATCAGGTTTGAACTCCGAGCCGGCAAGGATGGCAAGCTGAGTCTCCATGTCCTTGGCTTTACCGTGCTGGATTTAGACGAAGCTTCTTGAAACGTAGTCCGCAGATGAGCAAGAATTGAAGGATTACTGTCTGCCCTCCGTTGGGGACCTGCGAAATCTGTAGGACAAACCCTCTGCAGGATTTTCCCCGAGTGAAAGCAAATCACCCGATTTCGCTTCTTCTCTTATGAATGTTCCAAGGCAGCGCGGGTTGTTTCCGCGCTCGTCATCTTCGCGGCATCAATTGGGCATTCCGAGGTGAAAGCGCCGGATCAGACCGGACCATTTCTGGTCTTGGCAGACACGGCATCGCTTGACGGCCACTGCGCAGCGGCCTGGGATTGTCCAAGCATCCGGAGATTTGGGCGGAAGTGCGTCACTGGGAACGAGACCATCCCCCCGGCAAAGAGAAAGCGGAGAATGACTCGAAGCGGGCCGGGGAGGCTTTTGAAAAAGTGACCAGCGTCGCCGAGGACGTTGAGAACTACCTCGTGAATCTGCGCCAGGGGAATCACCCACACGAGCTCCCTGGTATGCCGCTAGCTGGCATTCTGCCTGGGAACGTTTTGTCTAAAAGCCCCACAAGGCCGATGCATCCAAGACGCCTACTGCGCCTGGCAGGCGATCCCGCGTGAAGGGTTAGGTGCCGTCGCCTGTCCGCAAAGGCGCTTGGGATTTAAAGGTCAGGGCGACTTCCCAGCTTTGCCCCATAAAGTCTGCCTTGCCTCCAGTAGAAAGCTTACCTTGAACCGTACCGTCTTCATTTTTGAAGTCGCTCAGCTTAAGTGTCCCGATCGAGGTAAACGGCTTTTTGGTGTGTGCTTCGTGAGCGACATCGCAAGTCACAACCTCCCCAGCCGCGTTCACTGTCACAATGAGCGCACTACCCAGGTCGCCCCCGGCCGCCGCCATCTCCGGCTTTTCCGCTTTGGACTGATCTTTTTCCGTGAAGACGAGAACGATCGTTCCCTTATCAGCCCGTGGTCTGACCGCGTAGGCGGAAACAAAGGCCAATTTGGCCGGCTTCCCGTCGCCGTTGAAGGTTCCTTTGACCTCGGATTGGTCGGCTCGTGCCGGTATCGGTGCCAGGGTCAGCAAAAAAGTCCCCGCGATCGCGCTCAGATATTGAATGCGGTTTGTCATAGAGAAATCGTTTACGGCGCAGTCCTCCCTCAGCGCAAGCTTTTCGTTCGACGCCGATCGTACCCACCGCCATGAGCGCGATTCGCTTGCCCCTCCCGCGGGCGAGGGATTTTTCTCGTTTTTTGGAAAGGTCTCCACGCGGATTCTATTCTCCTTGTTGCTCCACCCGGCAGCGCTCATCGTCGCCCAGGCCGGTACCTTCGAGCCGATAAAGTCCATCAGGCGAAGCGGCGGGATCGATGTCCACCCGAAGAGTCGCCTGGTACCGACAGGAGCGGGAGAAAAGGCCAACGTCGGAAAGCCTGAAATCCCCAGTCGTCAGCTCTCCGTCTTTTGAAAGCCCGCCTCGGTTCCGTCTGCGTTAGGGTTACAGTCGAAACCGGCGCTCAGGCGCTCGACGGTGGCCTTGGGGCATGGCTTGGCCGTGGTGTAATAAACCCGGAACGAAGGCGCTGCCGTTGGGAGCTGAGCCTTTCATTTTTCATCGAGCGAATGGCGGTGCGGCCCGCGTTGGGTCTCACCTAACATGTTGCGGCCGAGAATGATAGATTTGCATAGGGGCGAGATCGTCACTGCCTCCAAGCGAAGACGTCTCGTGGTTCAATGGGGGCTGGATGGGGATTGAACGAGGGGATCGGGTAAGTTTTAGGTATTACCCAAGTCCTAGAGGTGAAAAAGGTCGGTCCCAAACGCGCCAGGTTATTGCCGGGCGGTTTGCATCTGCGAAGCCTGACGGCGTCGGAACAAAAAGGACAGGCGCCAATTCTAACTGTTGACAATTGTTGAGTTAATTCGCTAGGATGATGCCCTTCAATAGGCGTTGGTATGACGCCAGAAGATTCCGAAAAGCAAAATTCCGAAATAGGAAAGCCGCAGTCACCCCGTAAACGATTCAGCAAAGAAGAAAAACAATATGCAACTCAAACGTCCGTTAACTTACATTCTCGCGGTCCTAATCACGCTACCGCTTGTCGGAGCCGTTGCCCGCGCGACAACGATCGATATCTTTCAAACGTTCGATTTCCCCGGAGAGGGATCTTCAACTCTGCCCCAGAAGATTAGCGATCAGACAGACGTCGTTGGCACCACGTTTGCCGTGAACGGGAAAAAGAAGGCCTTTGTTTACAAGATAAAGAAGCAAAAGTTCAGCCCGCCGTTCGCTGCGCCGTATGACACGGGGAATGTTACTCAAGGCCGAGGCATTAACAACAAGCGCCACGTTTGCGGCGAATACATGAGCGGGGGGGATGGCACCTTTCACGGTTATTTGATGATCAGCGGCGCGATGAACACCCTCACCTTTTATCAGTTCGATCTCGCCTCCTCTCTGGATACGCTCCCATTGGGAACGAACAATATCGGCGATCTTGCTGGGACGGCTATTTTCAGTGACGGCACCCAACCGGGTTTCATTAGTCTGCATGGAGTTGTCACGACGTTTGCGGTGCCAGAGGCAACCGCGACGTTTGCTTACCAGCTAAACACCTCAAATCAGGTTGTAGGCTACTACATCGATTCCAATGGGGTGACCCACGGGTATAAACGCGATAGCGCCGGTGTCCTGACTTACCCAATCGACGTTCCAGGTTCGACTGGAACGCTTCTCCTTGGAAATAATGATTCGAATTGGGGCGTTGGCAGATACACAGATACATTAGGCCTGACTCACGGCTTGTTCTACGTCACGCCGGATAATATCCTGACCTTTGATTATCCGGGTTCGGCTTATACCTCGCTTAATGGGATTAATAAGGACGGATTGATCTGCGGCTATTACCTTGACGCCGCCGGACTTGGCCACGGATTTGTGTTGAGGGTGAACCTTACGGCCAACGGTAAAGCCAACACTAATGCGGGGATGGCACCGGTGAAGCCGGCCTACGACATGCCTGAGGTTTCAGGGATCGCCCTGCCCGCCTTGTAATTGGAAAATCCGCCCTAATTACGGTTCCAAGGCTGCCAACCCGCATCGGCGAATTCGGTTTTGCGGCGGACTGCCACCGAGGCAGACCGTATTCGAGCCGAGCGTGATTGTGATCACCTGCCACTGCTGGGGAAGCGAGATGATTTGCCGACGATATTGACGCCGTCGCCGTAGACATCGCCATCGCGATGCATGACGTCGCCAATGTGGATTCTGATCTTGCGCTCGATTCGCCGGTCGGGGCTGACGTCGTGATTTCGTTTCGCCAGAGTACGCTGGATCTCGAGCGCGCACTACGCCGCTTCCCAATTCGACCAGGAAAGCGTCGCCGATGGTTTTGATTTCCGCGCCGTGAAAGCGCGGAAAGATTTCGCGGATGGAGGTCAGTTCCAGGTATTACCAATCTGCTTCAAGGTAGAGAAGAAACCGGCGGTCCGACGGTGGAATTCAGAGAGGGCACCCTTTCTGCTCATCGGCATACGGCTATGCGCCCGAAACTACCTACGTTGTATCCAACTCCCGCGGAGATGGTGACTCTCGAGATCGAGATTCCTCCGGACGAGGTGGCTGCTCCAACCCGGAGAGTTTTGCTTCTCGAAGATCGCGATGATTTCCGGGAAGTTCTCCGCGATCATCTGGCCTACCGCCGTTTTCAGGTAACCTCAGTTCCGAGCGGTGTCGAAGGCCTGCGCCAGATCAGCAAGGACGTCTTCGATCTCATCATTTGCGATATGATGATGCCGCGGATGGGAGGCGAAATGTTTTACTGGGCGGTGACACGGATACGGCCGGCTGCTGCTCAGCGGTTCATTTTTTTCACCGGCCACCGGAACAATCCGGCGATTGAGTTTTTCTTCAAGCGGGTCAACGCGACCGTGCTCATCAAGCCCTTCAGTTTGAGGGCGCTCGACTCGACGATCGCCGAGGTGTTGCGCAAAATAGTCTGAGACGCCTGCATTGGCGGTGCCGGACGAAATCGAACGCGCGGCGCACCGGACGCGCAGAAGAGAGTCGACTATTTCGGTTAGGCGACGCGGGCCTTCGACGGGGTTTGGTCGCCCGGTCCGATGTCGCGTCTCGACTTGAGTTGGGAAATGTGCGCTCTTAGGCACGACATTAATGAGTTCTTATGTCTGATCGTACCTACGAATTCGTTCAGCTTGACGTCTTCACCCAGACGCCGCTGACGGGCAATTCTCTCGCGGTTTTCATCGACGGGCGCGGACTAAATGATGAAGAAATGCAGGCTCTCGCGCGTGAGATGAATCTTTCCGAGACCACTTTTATCCTGCCGCGCGATCCCGCCAGGGAAGCCCAGGAAGGAAAGAAAGTCCGAATCTTCACGATTGCTGAAGAATTGCCTTTTGCCGGGCATCCGACGCTCGGCACGGCGCTGCATTTGTTTGCGTCTGGGGCCGATCCCAATTCGATAGAGTCGAACGAGATCACACTTGATCTGAAAGCGGGAAAGATTTCTGTTCGCTTCACCGGCAATTCGAAGGCCGGCAGATCTAACTGTGCAGATGGTCAGGTGTTCGGTGAAATGCGCCAATGCGATCCTGAATTCGGAATTACCCTTTCGCGCGAAGAGGTCGGGCGGGTGATAGGAATCGCGGTCGACGATATCCCTTCAGAGTGGCCGGTTCAAATCGTCTCGACGGGGTTGCCATTCGCGATTGTTGGCATTCGGAGCGAAAAGGCTTTGGCGGCTCTAAGTTTCTCTCAGGCGCGGGCCACGGAATTTCTTAAGAACACCGCTGCCAGATTTTTTTACTTTCTCTGTCCGTCCCGGCACCAGGGCCGGCTGGAAGTCAAGGCGCGCATGTTCTTTTATGGTGGTGAAGATCCCGCTACGGGATCAGCGGCCGGCTGCGCCGCGAGTTGGATGGTGCAACACGGGATCGCAAACAGTGACGAACAGGTCCTGATTCGACAGGGCGTCGAGATTCATCGTCCGAGCGAAATTCACGTGCGAGCAACACGAGACGAGCAACGGGTCAAAAACGTTCGCGTTGGTGGATATGCGGTGGAGGTGCTGCGCGGAACGGTGCGTCTTGGCTAAGAAACGGCGTTAGCGGGAGGAACGTTTCTGATTGACGCGGGAGGGAAGGATTGCGTTTGGAAGGCAGCGGTCCTTCACGCGCTACTTTAAGGCAGGATTTTTGCAATCCATCTCGTGCAAGGAAATGTCACGAAGCCAAATTCTGTTGGCGTCAGCTATCCCGTATGCCTTCCATGGTGGGTGAACTGGGCAACGCCCGGGCCCGGAAGCCCGCCCCGGTTACGCGCTGCGGCAAAGCCAGGAAGAAAGGGCACTAAACTTTGGTTCGCGTCTCGGTCGCCCAGGTTTCCCATTTCTGGTTTCCTGGTTGTTGAATTAAACCCTTCCATCTTGCCTACAGTCAGGAGCATGGCGTCAAGCAGATAGAGGGCGACGGTCATAGACCGCCGCTACAGGTCGCTGACGAGTTCGTTCAATCTCCGGTCTGATGTTGATGAACCTGCAGCGGTTGGGGTCCGATTTCTGAATAATCCGGGAGTTCAATGCGATCGAGCAGGCTACTTCCCATTAGCATTTTGGCGAGGTAAGGGATCGCAAATGTCTTGGTAACCTGGTTGCGGAGAAAAAGTCCCCACCGGGTCTTTGGGGTAAATACCCCGGCAAATTTTGTCGCCGCTCTTTGCTTGCCAAGGATAAAAGGACGCAACCGCTTTTCATAGCTCTTGAGCGCTTGCTCAGGTGAGCTTCCGCTCGTGCCGAGTTCGCCGCCGAGGACATAGGCGGCAGCCATGGCGAGCGCCGACCCCTGGCCGGCGAGCAGCGACGGGCAGAAGGCTGCGTCGCCGACGAGCCCGACGCGACCTTTCGACCATGTTTCCATCCGAATCTGGCTTACCCGGTCGAAATACAATTCCGGACAGGATTCCATTGCGGCCAGAATTTGCGGACACTCCCATTCGAGAGCGCCAAATTGCGAGCGGAGAGTTTCTTTTTGCGCAGCGGTATCCGTAAGATCGGTCAGCCGTCCGTGTTCGTCCGCAAAAACAAAGAGGAACAAGGTCCGATCGCCTCGGAGTGAAAGGCGACCCACCTGCTTCCCCGGTACGCTGTAATTAATGTAAGTGTCCTCGTCTCTTTCGGCATAACCGGTGACCTCGAAGGCGGCGACGGAGTAACCGAGGAATTCCTCAAACCGATTCTCGTTTCCGAAAGTCAGTCGCCTAACGACGGAATGAAGGCCGTCGGCGCCGATGACCACGTCAAAGTGGGCGGACGGGGCGTGCTCGAAAGTGACCTCGACGCCGTCGGTGCGCTGGTTGAGTGCGACGATGCTATCGCCAAAGATCGTTTCGCAGTTTCCTTCGATCCTGCGGTAAACGTTTCGGGCGAGATCGCTGCGCGCGATCGTCAGGTATCGGTCATGGGCGGCTTCCCGGAAGATGTCGACGATGAAGCCTCCAACGCGCCGTCCTTGCCCGTTGACGAGGCGCAATTCTTTGATGTTGTAGCCGTCGTGCCGAATCTCGGGTAGAATCCCCATTCGCTCGGCGACGTCGAAGCCGACGCCCCAAAAGTCAATCGCATAACCGCCGTTGCGCAGCTGTGGCGCCCGCTCGACCAGGGTTGACTTTATTCCATAAAGAGAAAGCCAATACGCCAGTGTCGGGCCGGCAATGCCAATGCCGGAAATAAGAACGGACATAGGAGGAAGTATATTCAAATTCTGCGCAATGCCATTTGGGACTCGCTTCCGGGTGCTGTGAATGCAGTTGAGGAGAAAAGATCGGTGTGCTCGCGTCGCCGCTCTGATCTCGGGTGTCTAGCTAAGTGACCCACCTCGCGAACTGCCTCGCCTGCGCGAGTGCCGCCACAGATGTGGCGCAGTGGCGGTTGCCGCCTGCAAGGTCGCGGAAAATGCGAGCCTCTTAGGAGACCGTTGAAATACTGGCATGGTCCGCGCGCGAGGCAGAAGGGGCGGCTGGCCGCGTCGCTCGCTCGTTGCAGCCCGCGCTGAGGATGCGCCTCGCTCGCTCCTTGCCATCCACCCCTTCTGCCTCTACGCGCGGGCCATGCCAGTATCTCAACAGTCTCCTAGGCGGTCTGAAGCTCCAATAGTGAGCGGATTGATTCCAGAGCAGAGCGGACGTCTTCGTTCGACGCAGCGCAGGCGAGGTAGCCATCGGGACGGACCAGCGCCACGCCGGAGCATTGGTTCTGGCGCAGTTCGACGACCTCTGGAAATGATGCGGCAATCTGTCGTGCGGCCGCGGCCGCGGCCGAGTCGGCGCCCGGATCAAGGAAGAGGAGGAATCGGCTGCCAATGCCATGGCCGCCGCGGAGCGAGTCTTCGAAGTAACGGTCCCCGGGTCCCTCGACTATCGGACTTCCGGAATAGGCAATTCCGAGCTCGGAGAGCCTTCGCACAAAAGCGTGCTGAAAAGGAGTGAGCCGAGAGACCATGGGAATGATGGTATCGCGGAGAGCCTGGGCGAGCTTGTTTGGGGTTCCCATTACCTTGGTCATGAAATCAGTCGTCGCGATGACACTTTTGATTACTGGCAGGCGCTCGGCACCATAACTATCGAGTAACTCTTCCCGACCATGACCGTGCAAGAAGAGATCGAGCTTCCAGGCCAGGTTCCAGATGTCGTGTAGTCCGGTATTCATACCCTGGCCGCCAAAGGGACTATGAATATGTGCGGCGTCGCCCGCGACAAAAATGCGCCCGACTCTTAACGCGGCGACGTGCCGGTGGTAGATGCGAAAATAACTGCTCCAGTGCAGGGCGCAGGCCTCGATGCCACGTCGTGCGCGCTGGCTCAAAAGCCGCTGCACGAGTTCGAGCGACGGCGCGTCGCCTTCGCTCTGGCCAATCGTGGCGACGATGCGACGCCGCGTGGCGCTCATGGGGAAAATGGCAAGAGGGCCAGACTCGCTGGGACAGAGTTGGAGCTGATCGGCGGGCAAAATGTCGTTCGTATCGACGTCCGCGAGCAGGAACAGGTCTTGATATTGGGCGCCCTCAAACGAGAGATTCAAGAGATGCCGGACCGCGCTGTGCGCGCCATCGCACCCGACCACGAACGAAGCGGTCAACTCCAGGCGCTCGCCTTTGCAGTCGAGCGTAGCGTAAACGAGATCGTCTCGCTCGTGCGCGGTGACGAAAGTGGTCTCATACTCGATGACGCCGCCCTTGCTTTGTATCTCTTCCGCCAGAATCGCTTCGGTTACGTTCTGCGGCACCATGGCGATAAAAGGATACGGACTCTCCTCCGGGGTAAATGGCATGTGAGCCAAGGTGCGCCCGTGGGCGACGACAGCCACCGAGGTCACGCGGTTGGCCACTTCAAGAAACGGACGGACTATTCCGGCCATATCGAAAATTTCCAGGGTGCGCGGGAAGATCGCGAGCGCCTTCGAATGTTCCGACTGCGACGCGTGTGTCTCGACCAGTCGCCAGCTAAGCCCGCGACGAGCGCACTCATTGGCGAGGAAAAGGCCGACAGGCCCTGCGCCCACGATCAGAACATCCGTATCGGCTCCCGTCGTCTTCATGATGCGATTCGTCGTTAGGCAATCCATGTCGCCGCGTCTCGCGCGCAGTGCGGGAGCGGCTTCGGATGCTGTCGTTAAGAGATATACTATTTCCAGCCAGTCGCACGAATTGACCGGAGCGAGGGCGCCTCTCCGGCATCCGCGATCGGCTCAAGGGACGAAATTATGATATGGGAGCGACAATCGCGGTCGCCGTTTTGTTTGTGTCGCGAACGCTCGCGGCCAGAGCGAGTCCGCAAGCACACAAATCGCTCGGAAGGCACCAGGCAGAGCGGAGATTGGCTCCCAGCCGGTTTCAACAGTCGATGCGCGCGAGATCATTTTTCAACCCGGGCAGAAGACAGGTCGGCATCGTCATCCCTGTCCGGTAATCAGTTATATCGTAGAAGGGACGATTCGATTAAGGTGCAGGGAGAGAAAATGCAGATCAACCATGCCGGAGAGGTTTGTTATGAGCCGGCGCATGCGGTCATCGAAAAGTACGGCAACGCCTCTGAGAAAGAGCGGGCGAAATGCATCTGCTTTTATCTTTTGAACGATCAAAAGAAATTGATTGAAATGTTACCGGAGGGCAGCCAACGGGGAAACCACTCAGGGCGTCCCCGCAGCAGTTTGATACTTCGCGGCGACTTCGTTGAGCAACGATTGTAATGTCGACCGGTCGTACCAGTGGCCGTTAGCCATTACGCCGAGCGGCTTTTCCAGGGTCGTCAGGTCATCCAATGGGTTGGCGACGGAAAGGATCAAGTCAGCGCGCGCTCCTGGCGTTACTGTCCCGAAGGTGCGCGCGCCATTTTTTGCGCGGGCGATCAGCTCGCCGGGTTCGCGTGTTGCGGCGGAGAGGACTTGATAGCGGCTTAGTCCCGCCTCCTTCAGAGCACGAAGGTCCTGATGCAAAGAGTAGCCGGGGACGAGCCCGGGAATAGGAGTATCGGTGCCTGCGAGGACCGGAACTCCCTCGTCGGCCAATGCTTTGCAAAAGACCTTCAGAAAGGCGAGCCGCGCGCTCAGGTCACCTTGCCGGTGCACATAGGAACTTGACTTCCACAAAATCCGGTCGTCCGGGTCAAGATAACGTATCTCGGGCATTCGCAGAAAAGCATCGACCACCTCTGGATGGCCCCATTGTTTTGCAATCGTGGCGTAGGTATTGAGATCAGCCGTAACAAAAGCATGGGCGCGCTGGGTGAGTTCGATCGCCCCTTTGATCTGGGATAACTCTGGTGCGCGATCACCCGGATCGGAACCGGCTTTGAAGAAAAGAGTGTAAAAATACTCTTCGAGATGCGCGACCATGAGTTGGCCGGCCGCTAACTGTCGCGCGAGGCCAACTCTGGTCACGCCATGACCAACCACCGGCAAGCCATCGACCTTGCCTTGCTCGATAAGCGTAATGAAGCATTCAGGCGAGAGGTTGTTATAGACTTTGATGAAATCGTAGTCGTTGGTTTTCGCCAGATCGACAACCGCACGCGCCTCGAGGGGAGTCTTTACGGCAAGGTGGCCGTACTCAGATGAACCGTCGACGAGAAAGGCCGCGTAGATATGTGGCCCCGGTATTTCGCCGCTATTCACCTTCGGCCGGGTCTGGGCCATAAATCCGTTACGCGCGTCCCCCATATTAAGAACCGTGGTGATGCCATTGGCCAGGAAAACCGCCATGTCGCGGCGGGTATCCGAGTGGACGTGCATGTCGGCCAGACCGGGAGAAAGAAACTCGGTGCCATGACCGTCGATCTCGCGCGCGCCCGCGGGCACCGAAAGATTTGCTCCGATCTTCTTGATCCTGCCTTCTTCGACCAGGACGAACTGGTTGGATAGGACACGCTCGCGATCCATTGGAACCACGTTTACATGCGTGAAGATTGTGGCTGTATCCGCGATTGGCGCTCCAGTGGCATCGCTGGCAGTCCATAAGAGCAGTGCCGTCGAGAACTTGAGAAAATAAGTGATAGGCGTGTTCAGCCTGTTACGTCGCATATGGCCTCGTTTTAAAACTTGGAGAAAAAGGCAGTCAAATTTCACCGGCAGATATCTCCGCAGCGACATCGGCTGGATGTTTGGGACCGAGCGCACTGCCTTTCTAGCTCGCGCATAACTCGTCAAACTGTCGGTTCGGCCAAGCTTCAGCCGCCGAAAACGGGACTGAATGGTTTAGACCTAGCGGTTGTCCTAGAAGTGCGAACCGACGTACTCCCACATCTGGTGGTGCCAGTAAGGCCATTCGTGCCCGCCCTTGGGGCCCCAGTCATCCAGATGATGCGGAATGCCCCGGGACGAGAGCACGCTCGACATGTCGTAGGTCGGCCCGCTGTTTTCCCACGGGCCACAGCCGGTCGCGAGCCGGATGTCGCAACTGCCGTAGTGATGGAGAAACCACGGGTCACTCATGTTGGCCATGTAGTCGATCGGGTTATTGAAGTAGAAGTTGTCGTCGTACATCCCGTCCATGGAATCGCGCATGTCGTAGACGCCGGACAGGGCGTAACAGCGCTTCACATGATCGGGGTGCTTAAAGAGAGTGTTGGCCGCGTGAAAGGCGCCGAGCGACGCGCCGTAGGTGGTGATGGGGATACCGGGCGTCTGGCACTGCGAGTCGATGAACGGGAAAATTTCGTTCGCCACATAGGATTCGTACTGTGCCTGCATCCAACTGCGATGGAAAGGGTGCGCGCCCTTGTTCTGGAACGAATCGTTTTGCACGCCATTGATTGAAAAAATCCGGATGCGACCCTCCTCCAGATAAGGGCTGAGAGTGCGGACCATGCCCTGGCCTTCCTGTTCCCATTCGTCGCCGCCGCTCGTCGGGAAGGCGAGAATGGGCATACCGTAATGGCCGTAAACGGCGACGCCCATGTCGCGATTGAGGCGGTGAGAGTACCAGCGGTGATAGTCACGGTGCATGCCTTGCGAGGATACGGGGTTGGCGGTCGGACTCAAGCCCGGTTTGAGATTGGGCCTGCCGGGAAAAAATATCGAAAATTCTTGGAACTCGGGGTGCGTATGCGTGTCTTTCAAGGAATGAAAGATTTGCACGGACCCCGCGCGCATCGAGTCGGCTCCGTGTTTCGCAAACCCCGCCGGAACGGATGCCGACGCTTCGTCGCCGTGCTCCTCACCATCTTCGCGCCGGCCGGTCTGACCGGCCGATCGACCGCTGCGATCGAGACGCAACAGCGGTCTGAGGGGAGGATCGATATTCCGGCAGAGGGCGCTTCAGTTCCAATGCTGGATATCGGCGGCCGGCCGATGGCGGAGATAAGGCTCAATGGCAAAGGGCCTTTTCCGTTCATCCTGGACACTGGGGCCATGCGGACCGTGATCGACGTCGGACTGAGCGCTGAGTTGGTGCCAGGTTCTTCCGGTCATGGTAGCCAAATAAAGGAGCTGGCGATCGGCTCGATCAGATTCGCTGACCTGGCCGCGGAGATCGCTCCTGTTTCGGCCATGTTCGGCAAGGTCGATAACCCGCCGCGGGGAGTATTAAGCGCACTGTCGTTTCCCGGGTATCTGGTCGCGTTCGATTATCCGCGGAAGCGAATCATCCTGCGCAAAGGCGCGCTACCGAAACGGAATGGAAAAACCATCTTTGCCTACGGAGTGGATGAAATGCTGCCGACCGTGCCGGTTAACGTGGCGGGCCGGAAGATCAAGGTCCACTTCGATACCGGAGCACCCTTCGCCGTGGCGCTGCCGACGAAGTACAAAGATGAAATACCGCTTACAGCGCCAGCGGAAGAACAAGGGAAAGCAAGGTCGCACTCTGGCGAATTTCCAATGTTCAAGGGAACCGTGAAGGGCGAAATCACGATCGGTGAATACAAACTGGCGACGCGTGAGGTGGTTTTCACCGATGTTGTGCCGTACCCGGGCGCAACGCCGCAGGGCCAGATCGGTTACGGCGTACTGCGGGACTTCAGAGTCACGCTGGATTCAGCCAACCGTCGTATTGAATTTTCTAAAGACGCGGACGAAGTGTCTACTGGCCGATAATCCCGCGTCAGCTCGCAACTTCAAGCCTGTGACATTTGGTAAGCGATTTCAAGGCGTCCGAGAAGGCGTGTCCGTGGAGCCGCACAGCGGTTCGAGGCGGGCCCGAAGATCGTGCGCCATTTTTCCCAGCCGTCGGAGATCGGCCGCGAACTCCCTTTGCAAATCCATGTGGACGCGAAAAATCGGCAGAAGTTTGCCCTCCGGGCCATAAAACGCATCGGGTCCGGACGCCATCCGTGGCAGGATCTCGTGTTCGGTAATCTGATTGTAGCGAGCATAATTTTCGTGAATGCCGACGAACTCACTGTAGAAAAATCCGAGGTCCATCCGCAGATTTGCATCGAACATGCGCGCGATGCCTGAGCTGACGGTCGTATTCCAAGCTGCAGAAGGTGGATGCGGCGCGCCGGGAATTCGGTAGTAACCGGGCACGGCGCGCTTTCCCGCTCGATCTGCGGCGTTCCATTTGTCGATCGCGGAGTCGAAGGCATCGGCAAGTTCAGTCGCGCGCTTTTCGTAATGTTTCAGTTCAGTGACGATTCCCGCGGCAGCCTGTTGCATTTCTTCGCGCTGACTGAGAGTCTCGCGATAATTCTCGACAACGAAGGCCGCGCTGACGCCAAGGAAGACGACGAAGAGTTGGCCAGCAAGCCAGCCGACACGCGAACGCCAATCTTGCTTTTGATCAGGATGGTTCATTTTGTTTTTCAATTTTGCGACGGGTTTGGATTGTCGAGCATCTTCCAACGGAGACACATCACGAGAAATAAGACGCGCGTTCCGCTCCGCGCCAAGCCCGGAAATTTCGTGCGCCAGGCCGAACTCGATTGATTGAGGGCAAGCGATCTGTCTCAATCTGCTGGGATGTCGAAGCCTCCGGCGAAAACTACTTCGAGCGCGCCGCGACCCATTCCGCCGGCATCGCTCGCGCAGCATCTCCGTGAGTTTGCTAGCCGGCCCGGCGCGTGGGCTGTGCTCGCGCGCAACCTCATCCCGGTGATTGGCATTTACTTCTTCGACTGGTCCGCCGCGCTCACCGTCTTTAACTACTGGTTCGATGGGTTCTCCGCGCTGGCCGCGATCATCGCTGTCCTTATCCCGCGCGCCCTGAGCGAGTCGCAACCGAAATCAGCCAACTTGTCGTCGCCATTGAATATCATGCGCGGGGTCGCCACGTGGATTTTTCTCGTCGGCATTGTCGGTCTGCCCTACTGGATCGTGCTCATTCCGCTGCACGATTTATTGCTTAGCCCCGACCTGCGCCGCCAGATCGCGGAGAGTCCGGCGCTCTGGTTCACCTTCGGCTCGCTCGCCGCCGGGCACCTTTGGAAGGCGCTCCGATCGGGCTACGACGCCATGCCTGATAAAGATCTGAAACAGAGAGTGCGCTCGGACGTCTACATCCTCGTCCTGCGGGCCGTAGCGATGTTCGTCATGGCCGCGCACGGTCTGGCCCTTATCCTCGTGCCGCTGATGGCGCTGCTTCTGACCTATTTCGAGCTCTGGCCAGAACGTGTGCTCGGCGCCGTCTTTGGCGATCCGTCACGTCTCTATGAATACGATCCGGATCATCCTTCAGCGACCCGGCGCCGACGGTGACCGCAGCGTTGAGTCCCAGCCCAATCAACAACACAACTACTCTGCGGTGTCCGGAGTGATGCTCTTATTCTTGCGACGCGGACAGCGTTGGATCGGGTGATTTTGGCCGGTATGGAATCGGTGTAATCTGATTGTCCAGATGGAAGTGATTCTCGAAACCGATCGGCTTCTCTTGAGACAGTATGTTGAAGAAGATGCGGAAGCGTTCTTCGCACTGAATAGCGATCCGAGAGTGTTGCAGTTTGTTCCTGATAAGCAGCTACGCAATGTCGAGGAGGCCCGCCAGATCCTGGTGGATCATCCCATTGCCGATTACCGGAAACATGGCTTTGGCCGCGGGGCCTGCATTCTTAAAAGCACTGGCCAACAGATCGGCTTTGCCGGGTTGAAATATCTGGAGGAACTCGGCGAGGTGGACGTCGCATACCGGCTGATGCCGGCTTACTGGGGACAGGGATTGGCGACCGAAGCCGCCCTCGCTTCGGTGCCGTACGGCTTCGACGAGCTCGGGCTTAAGCGAATCATAGGTTTGGCTATGCCGGAAAACATCGCGTCGATACGGGTCTTGGAAAAAGCCGGCCTCCATTACACCGAAAAGGTATCTTTCTG
The DNA here is from genome assembly GCA_963720895.1 of uncultured Verrucomicrobiae bacterium. Lineage (GTDB taxonomy): Bacteria > Verrucomicrobiota > Verrucomicrobiia > Chthoniobacterales > UBA10450 > Palsa-1392. Next base: position 520,246 of record CAVRGZ010000001.1, on the reverse strand, counting down.
GGGCCACCGGTTTTCAAAATATTCGATCAGTCCAACGTCGGTTGAGTCAACTCCGGGTCGTTGAAAGCAGCAATTCTTCTTCGAGGCATGGGCTAACAACCTCAAAAGAGACGGCGTTGACGTTAGGCAAAACGCATTCAAGCTGGATGCGTATGGCCACTTCGAACCTGTCGGTGCAACCCTATTTGTTTTTCGGCGGCCGTTGCGACGAGGCGCTCGAATTCTATCGTAACGCGCTAGGCGCGGAGATCGTGATGCTCAGTCGTTTCAAAGACGCACCCGATCAAGGGATGGCGCAGCCGGGGATGGAGGAGAAGGTGATGCACGCGAGTTTTCGCATCGGTGAAACGATCCTGATGGCATCGGACGGCAGCTGCGACGGCAGCCAAAAGTTCGATGGCTTTTCGCTTTCGATCACCGTCCCGGACGATGCTGCGGCCGATCGCGCCTTCAATGCCCTGGCAGAAGGCGGCAAAGTCGAAATGCCTCTGACAACAACGTTCTGGGCCCCGAAATTCGGCATGCTGGAAGATCGCTTCGGCGTCGGCTGGATGATTTCGGTTCAACATAAGCCGTAAGGATCGTCGGGCAGTCAATTGCCATCAGGCACTGGCCCAACGGCTAAAACTTTGAGAATCGTTCGGGCTTTATCCCGAAACCCTAAAAGATCGCGGCGAATTCTTGTGCTGGCCTAAGCTCACGGCGGGCTACTCAGGCGCATTAAAGCCGAGCGGCATCGGTAAGGAATCGACCGGCTCGCAGGGGGATCAGGCGTTTCCATTTCGCGTACGCGGCTGCGCCGATTCGAGCTCGAGGAGTGCGGCTTTCGTCTCAAGTCCACCGGCGAAACCGGTGAGTTTGCCATTTGAACCAATGACGCGGTGGCAGGGGACGATGATCGAGATGGGGTTTCTACCGTTCGCGGCCCCGACAGCGCGAACCGCCCGGGCACGTCCGATTTGCCTGGCGATTTCGCCGTAGCTGCGCGTTTCGCCAAAGGGGATCGTGACAAGTGCCCGCCAGACTTCTTTTTGAAAATCGGTGCCGGCGAAGTCGAATTTTAGGGAGAACTTCTTCAGCTTGCCGGCGAAGTATGCCTTGAGCTGGCGTTCGGTTTCGACGAGCGCCGGATGATTCTTATCTTCCACGAAGGGACCGAGGCGGACTCGTTTCGGATCGTCGTTTTCCCAGAGGATCGCGGCTAATCCGCGCGCGCTGGCGACTAATTTCAACCGGCCGACAGGGGTCTCCATGGTCTTGTATGAATAAGCCGTTTCACTGCTTGTCGTTTTCATTGTTTCAAGATGAGCGATTTTTTGAACTGTGCTGGCCGTTTTCGGACATCAGGATTAACAATAATCGCATGTCCGAAAATGGCCGGTGTGCGTCACGATGACGGTTTATGGTAAGCAATGATCAACAATCACGCCGCCTATTCTGCGCTCGTTTCGCGCGATCCGCGCTTCGACGGGATTTTTTTCGTCGGCGTCACGTCCACTGGAATTTATTGCCGGCCGATCTGTCCCGTGAAAACACCGTTGGAGAAAAACTGCCGCTTTTTCGAGAGTGCATTCGCGGCGGAGAAAGCGTCTTTCCGTCCCTGCCTGCGCTGCCGGCCGGAGCTGGCGCCGGGCCACGCGCCGATCGATAACTCGAACCGCGTCGCTCATCTCATCACGCGTCGCATCGATGAAGGATTGGTCGACGAGGGAACTGGTCTGGAAGAAGTTGCTGCGGAGTTTGCGATGAGCTCGCGCCAATTGCGACGCATTGTGCAGAAGGAACTCGGCGTGTCGCCCATCGAGTTGATCCAGACGCGGCGTTTGCTGTTGGCGAAACAGTTGCTTACCGAAACAAAATTGCCCGTGACTGAAATCGCGTTCGCAAGCGGCTTTTCCAGCCTGCGCCGGTTCAACGACGCTTTCGGCAGGCAGTATCGCATGCCGCCCACTCGTCTGCGCAAACGGGCGACTGAGGACCACGATACGGTCGATCTCGGCCGAACCTCGACTTTGCGAATGAGTTACCGGCCGCCTTATGATTGGGAGGAAATCCTGAAATTCCTCGCTGCTCGCACGATTCGGGATGTGGAATTCGTCACTCCGGAGAGCTATGCCCGCACGATTCGGTTGGGTAGTCGCACTGGTTGGATCAAGGTCATGCACGCGCCCGAAAAGTGCGCGCTCGTGGTCGAGTTCACGCATACGCTCGCGCCGACCCTGCCGGCATTGTTAGGCAGGCTGCGCAACCTTTTCGATCTGACGGCCCGCCCGGATCTGATCGCGGCGCATTTGATGAAAGACAGGCGTTTGAAGAAAAGCGTAACCAGGAATGCCGGCCTGCGCGTGCCTGGCGCGTTTGACAGTTTCGAGATGGCGATCCGCGCCATTCTCGGACAGCAGATTACTGTGAAGGCAGCGACAACGATTGCCGGCCGTCTGGCCGGAGTTTTCGGTGAGAAAATTCGGACGCCGATTCCTGAGCTGACGCGACTCTCGCCGCTCGCCGCGCGCATTGCCAAAGCGAGCATGAGTGATATCGCGAAGCTCGGAATTGTTAGTGCGCGCGCAGGGAGCATGATTGCTTTGGCGCGAGCGTTTCGGTCTGGCTCGTTAAAGCTCGATGCCGGAAGGAATCTGGAAGCCGACGTCGCTCAGCTCGCCGCGCTCCCAGGTATCGGGCAATGGACGGCACATTATATCGCCATGCGCGCCGCGCGCTGGCCGGATGCATTTCCGAAAGAAGATATTGCCCTGCGCAACAGTCTCGGAGGAGTGAGCGCGAAACAGGCGGAGGAAATTTCTCAGGCCTGGCGCCCATGGCGGAGCTACGCGGTGATGCATCTTTGGAAAAACGCCCACCATCGAGCGCCAATTAATCCCAGGCGACGAGACGTGCGGGTCCCGAGACTCCTAACGAATAAAAACCTATGAGGAGAGAAATTGTTCGGGGCGGACACCGGCCGATCAGAGGAGATAGTGCCAGAGCGCAGATCTCGTAGTGCAAACTAGATTCTTGATTCACTAAATGGGAGCCCGGATAATGGAGATCAGCGCCGCGGCGCGTCACGGACGGAGGCCACGATAAATATCGTGGAGTAGCAAGCCCTGTCATTGTCCCGCTCCCTCTCAATTTCGCGGAGGGAGATTAGGAGCAGGAGCAAGAGCAGGATAAGGAGGAGAAGCGACTGGCGATAGTGCGGAGGGGATCAGGCATTCGCCAGGCTGGATAGTCCACTCGCGTGGGCCGCGTCGGAGTCGTCCTATTCGTTGTCGTTTGGGCTGGACCGGTCTTCGTCGGCGTCGATGCATTCGAAGATGGTCGCAAGGCGCCCGCCCAAGCCCAGCCTCTCATTCACCCGTGCGACGGTCCGCGCGGCGGGATCGCGCCAACCCAGCTTCTCAGCAAAGGCATTCCAGACGTGGACCTGCATCTTGTTAGGCCGATGGCCGTGCGTGAAACACCATTCCAGAATTTCCTCGTCAGCGCCGCCTTCCGCGGTCCGCTGGACGATCGCGCCATGCTCGAGATTAAGGAAGAGGGCGAGGACCCCGTCGAGCGCATCGTTGCTCCCAAAGTTCTCCCGGTAGTCATCGTGAAGTTCTCCGACGAGGTGGAGCCGGATCTTGTCGATCATGCGTCCGAAGTAAACGAGGCCTCCCACTTTATCGCGTGGGCTGCGAAGCGCCGGGTGTTTCATATCATCACATTGTCGCCAGTTTCAGGCAACGCAACGGCCATGAAGACGCGGCGACCAGCCGGGCAAGGATTTAAGGGAGGGAGACGCGAATTCGGGGTATCGAGCGTGTCCCTGAACAGATCCCGTCTATGCGCCGGTTCGCTTTCCCGTGACGAGGCGAATCAGTGTGCCGACAAGCGCTCCCGCCAAGGCGCCGACAAAGCCAACCAGCGCAGCGATGACAATCTCGAATGGCCAAAGGTTATGCGCGCTTGGATCGTGCGCACAATCGGCGATCACTCGTGCCAAGACCGCGGCCGGGACGGCGGCCGCGATCGTCAGCGTGGCCTTCCAAAACCTCGTCCCGGCATGGGAGCAGAGAACGAGCGGCGCCAGGCAGGCGACCGAAAGGGCGGGTGTGAGCAAGGCGTCGGGCAGATTGAGTTTATTGTACGGGATGAGCCAGTAGGGGCCTCCGACCGCAAGAAAGGTCAGGAGAAATGCAATCCACCGCCACCATTGCTCCCGGTTCTTCATAAGATCAGCGCCTGGCCGGACGCGAGATCAGCCAGCCACAAATGATTCCGAGGACAAATCCGATCGGTCCGGTAAGAAAGACGCCATAGATACCGCATAAGTTGCTGGTCGGAATAAGCCAGTCGCATGCCACTTTCACTCCGACGAAATATCCGGCGATGAGTCCGGCCACGCCGCCAACAAGAATAAGCAAAGCCCGCTTCATCATCCTACGAACGGACAGCCGGGTCCGATTTGAAGTAATACTTTTCCATCGATATGGCTTCGTTTAGATCTGTGTCGTCCGCGCGGGGCCGGCTTTTTGGCTATCGTTTCTCTATTCGAGCAAGTCACTCCGGAGCGGGGGGACCGTGCCTAACGACTGGCCGGCCCGGAGACGCGCAAGCTGTCGTCCCAACCCGGGACGCTGCGGGTCTACCGGAGCCATTTCGTGCCACGCGTGGTCATAGGCTTGGATTGCATCGGCGCGGCGATTGGCTTTAAGGCAGACGTTGCCGAGAAGGATGGCTGTGCTCGAACTCCACGGCAGAGCGTGCGAGATTTCGCGGAGCTTATCTGCGAGCAAATTCCAATCCGGCTTTGGATTCTTGTAAATCTCTTCCAGGACATGGCCGCGCAAACTGTAGGCGCGTTGCTCCGGAGCGACCCAGCGTCCGCGATAGACGATAAGATTTCCCAAGCGCGCGACCTGTTCGAGACCTCGGTAAGCGGAGACTGGGTCCCAGTGTTCATGCGGCGCGGGCACGAGGCTGCTGGTGCTGGCGAGATAGTAACCATCGAAAACGGCGCCCGTGTTTTTGTCGTCGAGTTGCGGAGCGAAGCGTGAATATTGAATATGATCAGCCTGTGCCTGTTCTTCGATGAACGCCCAATAGCTCCCGCTGTAAACCGGTTTGCCCGATGGTTTGATCACCCTGTCGTAGAGCGATTTGAACTCGCCATACCGCTGCCCGAGATCCTGCCCTTCGTTCATGAAATAGCGGTAGGCACCCGCACTTCCGCCGACGAGTTGGTTGCTGTATTCCCAGAGACGAGGTTCGCAAATGGTTGTGCCAAGGGTCAGCAGACAGCACGCCGCGCAGGCCAGCCCGAGGGTACGGCTGCGCGATTGCCACGCTCGCCAGACCGCCGCTCCGGCGAGAATTGAGAGTGATGAAATCAAAGGCAGCGCGTGCCGAATTCCGCCCCATGTTCCCTCGGACCAAAGTAGCGCGAGGAGATGCGCGCCGGCGACGGCACCAGTGCAAAGGAGAAGGGCCAGCATCTCGCGCGAGAGCGGCGCGCGCCAGAGAGCCACGAGTCCGATAAGGGCGAAAACGAGAAGGAAGAGCGGTACCTTGGAAGCGACCAGGCCGAGCCAAAAGAAAAAGGGCGGATGTCCTGTGTACCACTTGCCAAAAAAGAAGTGACGGACGCCGCGACCTTCCACCCCGGTGCGAACCGTATCGGCCAGGCCCCAGAGGTAAGAGCGCGGGAGCAGATGCCACCTGTCCGCGAAAGCAATCGCGCTCTTCGCGCCGCCATCGCGGAGGTCGTCCACTTTTTTCGCCATGGGGACGTTGAACGGGTCGCTGTCGTCAGGCGAAGCGTGCCAGCGGCCGCCATATTGCGCCCAAAGCAATATCCAGCCTAACAATCCTGCTGCCGCGATTTTGCCTAACCGGACAGATATATCGCGGGTTCCGCCGCGCCGGCCGGATGCGATCGCCGCGAGACTGCAGGTTGCGCCGATGCCTATTAATCCGGGCAAAGCCGAGTGCTTCGCTCCCAGGGCGAGCCCGAGCGCGAGTCCGAACAGAGCAACCCACCGCCAGCGCCAGGTCGAGATGACAAGCGCCGCGGCCGCGGCCGCAATCCCCAGCGTGAGCGCGAGTGGAAGATCGGTCATTGCCACCGCTGCATGCGCCATCAACGTTGGTTCGAGCGCGATAAAACCGAGCGCGCCCGCTGCCCAGGCGAGCCCGGCCACGCGCCAAATCAAAAGTCCGAACGCCAAAAGCAGCAGCCCATGAAATGTCCACATGGCGGCACGGGTGCGAGCCTGCGCCGCGGCCGCGTCGTTGTCGTAGAAGACGGTCTCTTCCGTGAAATCGCGTTCCTCGACCTTTTCGTTTAGCACTCGAAACGGGCGGAGCTTAAAATTATCCGCCATCGAGGCACCGAGCCAGAGCTTCATCAGCGGCGGATGCTCCGGATTGAGCCGGAAATCGCCCGTCCGCACGTATGAGGTCCCGGCGACGAGGTGGTAGGGCTCGTCGACTGTGAAACTGTCGAGCCGTGTGCCGAGGTGAGAGCGAAAAATCGCGAACCCCACGAGCGCAAGGAGGAGCAACCATCCTTCCCATAGAAAGGCCGCACTCCGCTTTTGCGTGTCGTTAGTCATGCGTTAGCCAGTTGGGTCGCATCTACAGGAATGCACACGCGAGCGCAAGATTGGACGCGACGGCGCGATTAATAAAAACCCTAGGCCAACGATTCCTCCAGCGATCAGGAACCAGGGTCGAACAACGCGATCGCAATTTCGGGGAGGCTGCGGCGTGTCAGGAGCGGCTAATGAGGGGGAGCGGTTTAGGATTTTGCATCCGCTTATTTTTCTGGCCCGCTGCAGACAAATCGAGAGATTTGGAAATGGAAATCAAAAGAAGTGGTTCACAAGCATCCAGCAAAGGACCGGGCGATTGGTTTAGCGGCACGGTTCGGATTGATCCTTTGTTCGAGGCACCCGAACCCGCACGTGTCCGTGGCGCCAGCGTGACGTTCGAGCCGGGCGCCCGCACTGCCTGGCACACCCATCCCTTGGGTCAGACGCTGATTGTTCTTTCGGGTTGTGGTCGGGCCCAGCGTGAGGGTGGACCGATCGAGGAGATTCTTCCTGGCGATGTGATCTGGTTTGCGCCTAACGAGAAACACTGGCATGGCGCCGCGCCGGCCACGGCCGTGTCGCATATCGCAATTCAGGAAGCACTCGACGGCAAAGTCGTCGAATGGTTGGAAAAGGTCAGCGACGACCAATACTGCGGAAAAGCTGAAGGCTGAATGCGGAAAGCTGACAATTGAAAGCTGAACGCGGAATAACGAGCTAAACTGCGTGAGTCAGGGAATCGGGAATCCGCCGATAAACCAAAGCGAGGCGCAGATCTTCCCAATCGGTCGGATGTCGTCCGAAGAGTGGTTGACATTGCTTCGTCGAGTCGATCAAACTCGCGATCGTGACGGAAGGGGATCGGCTTAGTAAATCGACAATCCTGGGGATGGTTGCGATGGCACTGGCCGTTCTCGTGGTGGCGAATGATTTCACCGCCTTGAGCGTCGCGCTTCCGGCGTTGGAGCGGCAGTTTGGGGCCGACGTAACCACAGTGCAGTGGGTTATCAACGGCTATGCCTTGGTCTTTGGAGTGCTCATCGTTACTGGCGGTCGCCTCGCCGACATGTTTGGCCGGCGGAAAATCTTTTTTATTGGCGCGAGTCTGTTTGCTCTCTTTTCGGTCATCGGTGGGTTCGCGCCCAATGTCGCTGTGCTTCTCGCTTGTCGGGGACTGATGGGAGTAGGCGGCGCCATGATGTGGCCGGCTATTCTCGGCATGACCTACGCGCTTTTACCATCGAGCAAGGCCGGTCTTGCGGGCGGATTGATCTTGGGAGCGGCGGGTTTTGGAAATGCAACCGGACCTCTCATTGGAGGTTTCCTGACCGATTCGGTCAGTTGGCGCTGGATCTTTTTCCTGAATCTGCCGATTGCCGTTTTCGCGATTGCGGCAACGGCACGCATCGTCCCCGCGGATGAAGGAAAGCTTGCCGACCACCGGATTGACTACGGCGGGATCGCGAGTCTCTCGATTGGTCTTCTGGCATTGCTTTTCGCGCTCGACGAGGGGATTGATCTGGGTTGGACCGATCCGTTGATCATCGCTCTTTTCGTCCTGACAGTGCTAGCGCTCTTCGGGTTTGCGATAATCGAACGGCATGTCGCCAGTATGGCCCTTGTGCCTCGTGACGTGCTCCAGAACCGTACTTTCGTGGCCGCATGCATGACCGTTTTGTGCATGTCGGCAATTTTCTTTGCCGCTCTCCTCTACTTGCCCCAGTTCATGGCCAAAGTGCTCGGCTTTTCCGCCGCCGCGTCCGGCATGGGACTGTTGCCGCTTATGGGTATCTTTGCTCTGACGTCCTTTGTTGCCGGGCCGCTTTACGCAAGGATGGGGTCGAAAATGATTGTCTCCCTCGGTGCCGCACTCCTCGCCGTCGGAATTTTCATGTTATCCAAGATCAGCCCGGGAACGAAGTATCAAGATCTCATCGTGGGCATGGTGGTGCTCGGGATCGGGGTCGGCCTCTTTTATTCCTCAGTCACGACCGCCGCCGTGACCGCACTCGATCCGTCCCAGGCGAGCCTCGGGGGCGGGATCATCTACATGTTTCAGATCGCCGGCGGATCGATTGGCCTCGGTCTGAATACCGCAATTGTCGTGACAGCCGATTCATTGGTCGGAGGAATCGGTGCGGCGTTTATGGTGGACGCCGGCCTCGCCGCCTTCGGAATGCTGGTTTCCCTTTTCTTCATCGGCGGCAGACCGGACCAGGGCCGCCTGCGCATCCTGGTCCATCACCATCGTGCCCACGCCTGAAGCAGACGCTGCCGGTTAACCGGCAGCGCATCGCATAGGCACGCAGCCAGGTCGATCATGGCGATGAAGACTTTCCATCCGTGGCGAGATAGCCACGAACTTCTTGAAGCCCGGGGCGATCGGTCTTCATATCGGCTACTTCTACCAGCTCGGCGGAGTAGGTCTCGGTGCGGGTTTTATCTCGAACGGCATGGGCTGCGCGGGCGGCACCTAGGAGACTATTGAACCTCCTGGGATAGAGTTGGAGGGAACGCTCATAGGCAGTCAGCGCCTCCGCTGGCCGCTCCTGTTCCATAAGAAGGTCTCCCAGAAGCTCTGAAGCTGGCAGGGTGGGACCTGGTGTAACCGCGTGTTTCGGCGTGCCTGCCTCGAGGTCGGCAGCCTGTCGCATGAGTGTGACGCTCTTTTCCTCTTGTCTTTCGACGTGGGCGAGCCAGGCGCTTAACTCCAGTTGGAGCACTTTAATGTTGCGGGCGAATAATGTTTCGCCTGCCTTGCTGGTTGAGTCTTCAAGTTGCTTGAGTCGGTCAATCTCTGTCTGGGCTTCCTCTGTCTTACCGAGATGCGCTGCACCGAGCCCGCGGGCAAATCGCGTGATTGCTTCGGGCCAAGGAAAACGATCCCAAGGCAGACTCGTCGGTTGTCTCGGAACCAGCGTCGCAGCCCGGTCCCAGGCGCGGCGCTCAAGAGCGAAGCGGGACTGGGTGGATGAGAGATGGAATGCGGTCTTGAAACTCGGCTCGAGATTAACGGTTTCGCGCAGTCGTTTGAGCTGCACCGCGGCCTCGTCGTCAGCGCCTTTTTGGAGTTCGGCATAAATGAGATACTCGATCGCGTGGGGAAATTCATCCCAGACATATTGGCCGTGATCTCCAACTGGGTACTTCAGGGCTGCGTCGGCTGCCTTCAGGTTTCCGCGGATCGAACTGTCCCAGTCGCCGAGGCGAGTATAGATGTGGGTCGGCATGTGGAGCGCGTGCGGATTGTCAGGCGCAATCGATTCGTATTTGCGGGTGATCTCGAGAGACTCCCGTTCGCGGCCCGGCACGTCGTTGGCGTGAATGAGATAATGCATCGCGCCCGGGTGATCAGGATATTGCCGGTAGATGCGGAGAAGAATCTCGGCCGCGCGGTCGGAATGCTCGTGCGAAATGCTGTCAGCGGGAGCGGTGGCCAGAATTGCCAGGGCGTAGAATGCGCTGACGTCGGGATCATCAGGAAATTCCTTGTAGGCCTTCTCCATAGCCGCTTCCCAATGGCGAATGCGCGACCAGTAATCGGTCGATTTTGGGTCGGAGAAGAAAGCCGCTGTGGCTGCGATCAGGAGTTGCTCGCGTTTCGTGGGGGGATCGAGCGCCTGCGCCTTTTGGACTTCATTCCAACCTCGCTCGAGGTCGGCGCTACTCGGGCGCGTCGGCCAAAGCGGCTGAAAAAGAGTCATCGCGATACCCCAACGAGCCATGACGCATTGCGGATCGATCTCCGCCACTTTTTCGAAGGCTTTTCTCGCTTCCGGGTAGGTCATATGATGAAGCAAAGCAACCGCCCGATTAAACTCCTTTTGCGCTGCCCCTGAGCAGGAGATGGGGAAGTTGACCGAACCGGCGTGATGGCCGGCATGTTCCCCGGCGCTTGGATTGTCAGTGCCCAGCGCGGACCGAAGGCTCAAGAGAACAATTGCCCCGCAATAGAGGATCCAAAGACTCGCGCACTTCATCGTCCGCCACCAGAAAGCGGAAAGTTACAGCATCCCGCCAAAGCCGTCCACCGCGAGCTCCGTGTCCCAGGTTTCGCCGGCGAAATCTCGCCTAACGAAAAGCATTGGCATGGCACGCTGTCGACCACAGCCATTAGGCGATCGCCCTTCGGGAGCAGCGACAGCAATCTGATCGGCAACAACTCGCGTGCCACTCCTGTAAAAATACTGCTAAAAATCGATTGAACGTGCGCGCGTTTTTGTCCTTCTCCGCTGTCTAAGAAGCGAAACAAAGAAGGAGTATCAAGAATGAATAGCATTGCTCTCTTACCTGTGGAGGCCTCCTGGGTTGGATGGGTTGGAGTCCTGATAGCGGTAGCGTTCCTGCTGGGCCTCCCGCGGTTGCTCGGAATTGTTTACATTCCGCACACCCACGTCGGCCTTATCGAGAAGATCTGGAGCGGCAAAGGCTCGCTGCGCGAGGGCCGGATTATTGCCTGCAATGGTGAGGCTGGTCTGCAGGCCAAATTCCTGCGGGGCGGTATTCATTTCGGCTTATATCCGTGGCAATATCGCATTCATAAGGAAGCGCTTGTCGTGGTCGGCGAAGGCAAAATGGCCTACGTCTATGCGCGGGACGGTATTCCGCTCGAACCCACCCAAACGCTGGGCCGAAATGTCGATTCCAATCACTTCCAGGACGCGGCTCGCTTCCTTGACGCGGAGGGTCAACGGGGCCGGCAGCGTGGAATTCTGCGCGAGGGTGTTTATGCGATTAACCTGGGACTTTTCGTTGTCATCACCGAAGAACACGTCTTCTCCGGTCCGCTACGGGAGTCGGTCGATCGTTACGAATCGTGGAGAACCCAACTCGCTTCCATACGCGCCTTTGATCCGGTGGTCATCGGAACTGGCGCCGGCGGTCAAAGCCATTTGCGGGTTAGGATCGCGGACGCGGACGCGAGTAACGCCAATCCATCAGAGGAAGAAGTTGCCGAGTTCGATCCGGACGTTGATACCATCGGTGTGGTGAGTATCCAGGACGGACCGACGATTGGTTCGGGTGAGATTATCGCTCCTGAAGTCAAGGCAGCGGCTGGTAAGGATCACAACTACTTCCAGGATCCGGAGGTATTCCTCGAACTTGGAGGGCGGCGTGGTAAGCAGTTACAGGTCCTGACGGATGGGACGTTCTTCATTAATCGCTGGTTCGGGAGCGTTGAGATCAAGGCCAAGACCCTCATCCCGATTGGCTATGTCGGTGTGGTTGTGTCCTATCATGGGGCCGCCGGCGACGACACGACTGGCGAATCGTTCCGTTACGGCGAACAGGTGGAGACCGGTCACCGTGGCGTCTGGCGCTCGGCACTCGCTCCCGGAAAATATGCCCTGAATCCCTATGCAGTAAAAGTGGAGCTCGTTCCGACGATCAACTTTGTCCTGCGTTGGATCAGTGGCCAGACCGAAGCGCATCATTACGATGAGGACCTGACCAGCATCGACCTGATCACGGTCGATGGTTATGAGCCGCGTCTCCCATTGTCGTTAGTCCTGCATATCGACTACCAAAAAGCGCCCTCGGTCGTGCAGCGGTTCGGTGATGTGAAGCGGCTGATTACGCAGACGCTTGATCCGATCCTGACCGCCTATTTCCGCGATGTGGCACAGACCTCGAACATGCTCGACTTGCTGACGAAGCGTGAGGAAATCCAGAAGCGTGCCACCGAAGAACTGGGCATACGTTTCGCGCGCTACGACATCAATGTGGTCGCGGTATTGATCGGCCGGCCGGAATCGCGTGAGATTGCGGTGGGACAAGTCGACCCGATCGAAACGCTCTTTGATCAACTACGAATGAGGCGGTTGGCGGACGAGCAGCGGGCCACCTATGCGATCCAGGAGGAAGCGGCCAAGCAACAGGTGGCGCTCAACCAGGCCAGGGCGAAGGCTGAACGCCAAACCGAGCTAACCCAAAGTGCGATTGCCGTCGAGATAGCGGCCAATCGTGGTCACGCTGAACTCGCGGAGGCAGAACAACTGGCGAAGAAGCAGGTCACGCTGGCCGCGGGTGAGGCCCGGGCCAAGGAACTGATCGGCAAAGGTGAATCTTCGCGGATCGCGCAAGTAGGCCTGGCCGAAGCAGCCGTCACGTCGCAAAAAGTCGGCGCATATCGTGATCCGCGTCTCTACGCGCTGAATGTGTTTGCGGATCAATTCTCGAAGAGTGTGCAACCGCTCGTCCCGAGCCGCCTGTTTATCAGCAACGGTGGGGGCAAAGCGGGCGAAAGCGAGGGAGCGGGAGGAGGAAGTGTCCTCGAGACACTGCTCAGTTTGATCCTGAGCGAGAAAGCAGGGATTAACACTCGGGAGGATACCGTCCACTCAAAACCGTTGGAGGAGTTCATTCGACAGTTTACCAATCGCGGAAACGGCGATGTGTCGCCGAAGGAGCGCCCAACGTCCGCCGAGAAACAGGGCACAGGATCTCGCTGAAGCCGCCCGGAGCGTCGAACTCGTCTCGCACTCGGCCCGCCCGGGTGCGAGTGGGGTGGTGAGGGGCGGGAGAGGCACTCCCATGCGGCGCGCCGCGAGCTCCGCAAATTGGCTGAGTCGCCAGAGTGATTGACATAGATACGGCCGGCGATAAGATCGGCCTCGTGTCGGAGCAGAGGGCAACGCGCGGCGCGAGCCGCTACGACGCAGTGATCGCAACCCTGGTGGGAGTTTGTGCGCTGTGCGTCGCCGGTTACACCGCTTACATGCAGCGCCAACAGGTACGTGCGGCGGTCTGGCCGATCCTCGAATTCGATAGCAGCAACCAGCCGGACATTCATTTCACTTTATCCAATAAGGGTGTCGGTCCCGCGATCATCCGCCATGTCGTTGTGACGGTGGATGGCCAGCCGGTGATCAATTGGGATCAAGCGCTCGAAAAACTGCTTGGGCCAGGGAAGCATCGTTATTCCGAGAGCGACATGAGCTCCCACGTGCTCTCGGCGGGCGAATCGATGACTATCCTTACTCCACGCGACCCGGACAACACTCCGCTGATCTACGATAAGTCCAATCCGCTTTGGGTCGAGATGAACAAAGACCGCAAACGCGTGGCGGTCGAGATTTGTTACTCTTCTACGCTCGACGAATGTTGGACTTTGCACGGCGGCTCCGCCGCCACGACCACGACGGAGACCCGGCGTTGCCCGGCTCATTCGGCGAATAGTTTCCGACAATAGTTGAGCAGCATGATAGATCTGGTCTGGGTTACGACCGGCAAGGGCGTTAAACACGGCGCCGCCACGGCGCCCTATTCTTCACCGCGGTGCGAAGCTGGGTGAGGACCCGAACACCTGTCGGATGATCACTCTTGAGTTTGGCTGTGGCGTCGCCATTCGTTCCGGGCGCGGAGATGCCAGCGATATCTCGAACCGTGTCTCGCTCGGAGACAATTGAATCCGAGACACCGAAGGCAAAGACAGTCGGCATCAATCCGTCACCAACCGTACTAGTGGCGAGCGAAACAATAATTTGCACAACCAGGCTGATTGCGATGGGGAGCGTTACCGGGCCTTGTCCCGAACGCGATCAGCATTCAGCCTTGAGCAATGCATCGACTGGCTGAGACTTCGCCCCGCGCTTCGCGTGTGCTCAGCCGAGGGGTGCGCAACATGCTCCTGGCAACATTTGCCTTTGCGACGATGAACGTCTTCGTGAAGCAGCTCGATCGTATCCCGGCGATGGAGATTGTCTTTTTTCGTTGCCTCGTCTCGGGATTGATCTGCGGCGTCGAGATTGCCCGCCGCCAACTCGACTGGAAAGGCAACAATCACACGCTCCTGATTGCGCGTGGTAGCTTCGGCACGCTCGCCCTTTTCGCCTTTTTCGTCACTCTGCAGCATATGCACCTCGCCACCGCGGTGACGATTCAATATCTCTCGCCGATTTTCACCGCACTCATAGGCGTCTTTGTTTTGCGAGAAATGGTCCCGGCGCGGCAATGGCTCTTCTACGGGATCGCTTTCGCGGGCGTGTTCGTGATTAAGGGTTTCGACTCGCAGGTCTCGATGTTCTATCTGCTCATCGGCATCATTTCCGCCATCTGTTCGGGGATGGCCTATAACCTGGTGCGCCGACTTCGAGAGCGCGAAGAGCCCATCGTCGTGGTGCTCCATTTTCAGCTCGTTGGCATCGCGGCCGGGCTCGTTTTCATCCTCTTCAGTTGGCGGGCCCCGTTGCCGTGGGAATGGTTTTGCCTCCTTATGTGCGGCGTTCTTACCCAGGTGGGTCAGATCTGCCTGACGAAATCCCTCCAGTCCGAGCGGATTGCGAAGGTCGCGGTCTTGAACTACATCGGCCTGGTCTACGCCCTCATCTTTGGCGTCACGATTTTTGGCGAACACTACACCGCGCAGACCGTGCTCGGAATCTCGTTAGTCGTCGCCGGTGTGCTTCTCGCGGTCCTTCAAGGTAAGCCGAAACCGCCAGAAGTCATCGAGGAGACGGAGACCGCCGTCGTGTAGGAACCCTCTCTGCCGCTCTTTCCAGAACCTCCACTCCGGGCGAATCGCGAACGTAACGGGACCGAACTCCAGAGGAAGGCGAGCCTCGTTTGAAAACCTCCGGTGCCCCGAGAGTTTTTAGGAACGGCTATTGAACTTGAACGACCATCTCCTTCGAGCAGCCGCCGGAATCGGTCTCGCAAACCTTGTAGCTGAAGGTCCCAGTCATGCTCCCGAGATTGTACCGGAGTTTTGCCGTTGTCGGGTCAAATCTGGAGAACGATGCCATCGCGGAAAATATTGAGCCTCTTAATCGTTCACGCACTCCGAAGCGATCGAAGCCGAATTCACTGCACCATTTCTTGAAATCGGGTGCCGGAGAGAATGGAAATGGTCGGCCCAAACCGATCGACATGTTCAGTGGCGGGCGCAGGCCGAAGAAGCGGCAGCGTCCACCAATCAACAACGCAGTCAGTAATCCCGCGCGTCGACCTTTTGCAGCTCCTGCCAATCGACCCGGCCAACGTCGATCGGCGTGTTGGCCTCGTAGTAAAGATTGGGATTCTGCTGGTTGCGATAGACGTGGTCATAACCGTCCTCAACTTTCACTCGCTCGCCCGTCGTCGGGTCGGAGTATTTTGAGACGCCGCGGATCGTATCTACGCGTAGTTCCTGCTGGCGATCCATTAAGTTCATCCGGCTATCGAAAGCGGCTTTGTTGCGGTCCATATCTGACATCCGTTGGTTGAAGCGGGCAGTGTTCGCTTCGCCGAATTGTCGAATACCATTCATCCTTTGCTCGTGGGCGCGCGTCATAGTGTCGGTATTGGCCTGGATGTCCCTCATTGTGGCTTCGTGCTGCCGTCGGCTCGCTTCGCTGTTTACCTGTGCACCGTGATTCTGCGCTTCCCGCTCAGCCTGCTGCCAGGCGGGATTGACGACAATGGAATCCTGCGCGACCCGCGTATGGGCGTAGGTCGCATCGAGCTCGCCCGTGGTCTGGGTAATGGACGGGATTGCGGACCAGCCATAATAGGTATCGCCGTTGATCCGCTGCGACGAAACCTGCATCCGGCACTCGATGCGCGCCTTATGTCCGTTAGGCAAAATCCCGTCAACGGAACCGCGCATTTTAGTCTGGCCATTTTCGCCCCGCTCCTCGGGCGCTGTCTGCTCGTTGTGGATATCGTGGAGAGCAAAGCCATTTTGTGCCAGGAAAGGCAGAACCTTTTGCTTAATGTAAGGGACCGGCGGCATCGGCGGCAGCTCGTTGTTCGACATTTGTGTGGGTATGCCCATGGAACGCTTCTGCGAGCGAAGGCCATTACTTAGAGGGCCATCGGCGTAAGCGTATTCAAAGGCTGGCAGGTACTCGATCTGCGAATTGCCGTCGGGAGAGCGAAAAGCGACGTAAATCTGGTTATGCGCGACTGCGCCTTCCCACTGGCGCCTGAAGGATTGCTCCACCTTCCACCCGCGCGGCACCTTCAAGGCGAACGCGACCATCTGGTTGCGATCAGGATCGAGAATGCCTAGCAGCCGATAGGGGCTCTCCACTTTCGAGGTTTCCTTCTCGGGACGCTGCGTCATCGTCGGATCTTTTGCGTCCGCTTCCGACGCGGGCTTGCCGTCGCAGGCGACAAGGCTGAAGACAATGATCGACAGGGCAAGACTGAATGCGCGCATAAGTTACCGAGAATGGATGGTCGCCTCCCGGGCGGCAAGCTTTTTGACCAGACGGACGCGCCTTGGTCGAGGGCCTTGCCTTGCCCGGAAGGACGCTCGATCAGCGATTTTGGGTAGGAGCGCAATTCTGGGCTAAAAATTAGCAATCCACCGACAGCGCCCGGCGTCTACTGTCAGTAGACTTTAGCGATGAATTTCGATTTTCTTCGCGATCCCGCGATTTTTTGGCGGAGAGGTCTTGCCCGTTTTGCGTCGGGTTTGCTCGGCATTTTGGCGTTTGCTGGGGTCGTTTCGAGCGGATACGCCGAGGGGGGTGGACTTAGGACAATCAAGAGCTATCTGGTCGGCAAGGTGACCATGATGGATAAGGCTTCGCACGACTATGTCGCCAACGCGATGGCCTACGAGAAAATCGTCAGGGAGAACGGCGGCGATTACAACAAAGCCATTCTCGCCAACGGAGAAGCAATGCTCGGCTTGATCGCGAAAATGCAGGGCGATTATCGGGCCATTCATAATAATGGCTACGAAACGATCGAAGGGATCACGGCGGGCACGAAGCGCTTCGTCGAATTCGATAACGATCTCGACGCCGGCGTGCCGAAATCTGAGGCGACGACTGATTCGCCCGCGTCCTCGCTCGTACTCAAGAGCGACACCGGAAAGATGATTATCGATCGTAATGGGAATCTTTTTCATTACGTGATGGAGCCGGCGCTTTGGGGGACGAAAGCGGTCTACCTCGAGCGCATCTCACCCGAGGCCACAGCGAAAATTCACGGGACCAAAGTGCTCCCCCGCGCGGAAGTGCTGATCGCGTCGGCGAAGGAGTGCGCACGGCGAATGGATGAACTGCTCGCGATGAGCCAGAGCTGGCAACCGACGCTTGACGAGTGTGTCGGCGCTCTCGTCTGGATGACGCCAACCCTTAACGGTTACTTCGAAGATTGGAAGGATTCGCGCTACAATCCGAACGCCGCGCTTGGCCGCTACGTCGCGGAGAGTCGGGTGATCGACATGCGCGGGATCATGTCCAGCCTGCAATTGACATACAACGCGATCATGCCGGAAGTGGCGGCGAAAGATCCGGCCCTGGCGAAGCGCCTGCAAGGCAACTACGCGGGCATCATGGGTTTTCTCGACCGGGTTGAGACACGCGAACAAAAAGGGAGCAAGCTGACGGTTCTGGAGATCGAAGAGATGGCTTACCAGGCAAAAGCGTTGACTGATCAACTCGTGCCGCAGCTCAAACAGGTTGTCGCGCTCTTGAACCTGAAACTGCCGCCAAAACCGATCCTGGCCTGAGTCGTCGCTCGCACCTTTGCCGTCATGAAAATTCTGAGCCGACATAAGTCCTTCTGCGGATTTGTTGGCCTGATGCTTTTTGCGGCGAACGCGCCTGGCGAAGTTACGGAGGGTTTCCAGACGTTGCAGTTGCGGCTCAACGACACGTTGCTCGACGTTTATGCGGGGACCGGGTGGGCGCCGGAAAATTCTCCGCTCAAGTTTCTGGAAACCTTGCGCCCTGCCTTACAAAGCGAGCCCGCGCGCCGGCTCGTGGACAATGCCACGCGCGGTGCGACGAACGCCAGCATCGCTGTGCAGATCGGGACGGCCCGGGGGATTTTGCAACAGGTTGCGGCGTTGGAAATGTTGCATCAACAGAGCGCGGGAAACATTATTGAGGCGCGCGAGTGGCGTTCGGTAATCGCGCTGCCGAAATACGCCAACGCCGTCGATGGCGCACTTCTCTTGCAGCAGCCCGTCGATCGCGCGCGCCAGCCGCAAATTAGCCAGGTGCTGGCACGCGAAGATCTCACCTGGCAGGTGATGCGGACGCGGCAATTGTTGGATTACCTCGAGGCAGGCGCGGCCCGAGGCGAAGCGACGGATGCCTTCATCGACGCCGCGACCGCAGAAGCGTTGGCGCTGGCCAATTTTCCCCCCGAGCTGTTGCAGAGCGCCGGTCTGCCAACGGCGGCCTCGAAGTTGCCAGCGCACCCGCAAGTCCATCCGCCCTACCAATCGGACGCGAGCCGGGCGGCGTTAACCGATTGGCGCAATAGCGTGGAAGCAACGTTGCCCAACCTCCTCGAGCCTGAAGACGTGACCCGGCTCGGCCGGTTGCTCGTCCGGTTCGTGAAGCTGGTGCCGCGGGAATACCGAAACGGGGTGGCCGACGGAAAGGTGACGATTCCGCTCGAGTTTCGGGAGGCGAGGCAATTTACCGAGCAGGCACAAGCGCTGACTAACGAGCTGGCGCCGGTTTGGCGGCGCGATCACCCGGACGCGTTCGCTCAATTTTACAAGCCGCTGCACGAACATCTCGAAGCCATGTCGTTACGCATTCACCGGCTGCAACAGGTCGACCAGGTTGAGGAAAGCTCGAAGAATGCGGTGGACCTGCTCGAGGATAAATTCGATTTGAGTGCGCGGACAGCGGGCGCGAGTGGCGATGTGATCGAAGAAACAGCGGTCGAAGTACGCACCGCATTGATCGATTCGCTGGCCGCCGCCAAAGCCGATCGATGGGAACAGGCGGAATCACTTCGGCTCGACGCCTACACATCGTTCGATTCTGAGATAGAGATCCGTGTGCTTCCGCGCAATCCCGAGCTCGGGCGCCGGACGGAGCGCAGTTTTCTCGATGGCAGCGCGGGCGAACTTGGAATCAAGGCGCTGCTCGATCGCCGTGCGCCGATCGAGGAGTTAACCTCCGGCTACGAGCGCACGCTTGCGGCACTCGACGAGTCGGTCGGCCTCCTCCGTGTTTCCGTTTCGCCAACGACAATTTCATTCACTACGTTTTCCATTGTCGCCCGTGAAGGGCTCGAGGCGGTCATCGTTCTCGCGGCGCTCCTCGCCGGGCTGCGCGGCGCGCAAAACAAAGGCACACGGCGCTGGATCAGTTCGGGCGCGTGGCTCGCTCTCGTAGCCAGTGCCCTGACGTTCTGGCTCTCGAAAACACTCATTCAATCACTCGCCCGCTATGGCGAAAAGCTGGAAGCGGTCGTTTCGATTCTGGCTGTGATCATCCTGCTCATGGTGACGAACTGGGTTTTTCATAAATTCTACTGGGTTGGCTGGAACTCGAAGCTGCGTTCGCTCTCAAAGGCCTCGCAGCAGGCGACTCGCTGGGAATGGCTCGCCCTTGTTGGCGTTGGATTCCTCACGGTTTATCGGGAAGGTTTCGAGACCACCCTCTTCATGCAATCACTCCTTCTCGAAGGAAGCGCGTGGCCGGTGGGGATCGGTGTCCTTGCAGGGACAGCTTTCATAGCTGTTATTGGTTTTTCGATTTTCAAATTTGGCGCGAAACTGCCGTTGCGCCGGATGCTGGTGGTCACTGGTGTGCTCGTGGTGACAATCATGGTCACCTTCCTCGGCTCGACCACGCGGCTTTTTCAGACGGTTGGTTGGTTGCCGATCCATCCCATCCCCGGGCTCGAAATTCCCACCTGGGCGGGCCTTTGGCTCGGGCTCTATCCTTCCTGGGAAGGATTGCTAGTTCCACCGCTTGCCCTGGTCTACGTCAGCGGCGCCTGGCTCTGGGTGCGCTGGCAATCGCACTGCTCATCTGCGGCCAGGCCGGCGGCAGCGCCCGCACCCTCGCCTGTCGAGAAACGGGTGCCTCAACTCAGCGCCTAACCAGGCGTTTTTTCCCGGTACAAAAGTCACGACTATGATCACGAACCACGCCCGCATCGCACTTGTCACCGTCTTTCTTTTGACGGTGCTCGACCTCGCCGCGCACGCCGCGCCGATCCAATTCAACTCACCTTTTGCTCCGAAAACACCGGGCAGCGGGCAGACCGGCCAGCCGAGCCCGGAGGAACCGGAAGGTTTGACCGGTCCGCAGGATACCTTATGGCGGCGTGACACCCTCACCGGACCCTGGGGCGACCTGCGTAATCAATTGCTCTATAAGGGCATTGCCATCACGCCGATCTATCTCGGCGAGGTCTTCGGCAACACGGGCGGGGCGAATCAGGGCGTCGTCGCTGATGGTTTGCTTAACGTCGCGCTCGATCTCGATCTCGAGCGAATCACCGGCTTCTGGAAAGACGCCGTCGTTCACGCCAATGCGCTCTACATTTACGGCAATAGCCTTTCCGCGCGTTACGTCGGCGATATTAGTAACACGAGCAATCTTTCCGGCTATAACTCCGTCCGCCTCCAGGAAGCTTGGCTCGAGCAAGGCTTCTGGGATAAGCGCGGCTCGGTCCGAGCGGGCCTGCTCGCGGCGGATACCGAATTCTTTACCTCAGATGTCTCCAGTCTTTTCATCAACGGCACCTTTGGCGCGTTCACTCTTATCGGTTCGAACTTTGCCAATGCACCAATCTATCCCGTGGCCAGCCCGGGTGTGCGTGTCCTCGTCCAGCCGACTTCGAAGTTCTACGTCCGTGCCGCCATTTTTGGGATGGATTCTAACTCTGATCCAGCGGTGAACAATCAACACGGGGTGCACTTGCACATCAACAAGAGCGACGGCGCGCTCGTCATGGCCGAACTTGGCTATCTCTTTAACCAGTCGCCCGGCGATCGTGGACTCGTCGGGACCTACAAGCTGGGCGCATTCACTCAGAACGGCGACTACCCGACCTTTGCCTCCCAGGCCAACGACGCGCTTGGGACCGGCCACCTCATGGGTAATGGAGCGAACTACGCCGTTTACGGCGTAGCCGATCAGGAAATCTACCGGGATGGCGGGTCAACCATCAGCGCATTTGTTCGTGCCGGATTTGCCCCTTCGGATTTGAGCTTCGTCGATGCCTATGTCGACGGTGGCTTCAACTTCGCCGGCTTCGTCCCCGGCCGTCCCATCGACGTCGCCGGCCTCGCAGTCGCGCATTCTTCGATTAGCGATGACTTCTCAAAAGCTGACCAGCGTCTGGGAAATCCCCCGAGTACGGGCGAGACCGTGATCGAGGTGACCTACCAGTTCAATCTTGCGCCGTGGTGGAACATTCAGCCCGATTTCCAATATATTATCAACCCAAGCGGCGTGAGCGGTTCCCGGAACGCCGCTGTCTTCGGCGTCCGGACCGGGATCGTCTTTTAGGCTTATCTAATGCAAGACCGCCGCCGGCAACTTTCCCTCTGTCCCGACGAGACCGGTCAGCGCAGCATCCTGCAAGTTCTGCCACCCGATACCATTCTTACCGCCATGAAATGCGACCATCTTCGATTTTCCAATCATCCTGTTCTCGTTGAAGGCAGAGGAAAAAAAGCAAGGCTGCGAAACAACGTAGGCGAATACCTTAGGGCCTCTTTCTCCCAAAACCGTCTCAAGATCGAAATGCCAGCCAACTAAGGAAATACGTGGACCAGGAGTACGGCTTGCGAAAATTGAGTCTCATGACGTAGGTTACTCCATGGCAGACCTATCGGTCATCGAAAAGCGACGGCTGACTTCGCCCTGCGTGACGCCGCAGGCGCTGGCATGGGATGGGAAGGAGCTTTGGATGAGTTCGCGCGATCTCGGCATGCTCTACCGGACCGCTCCCGACGGATTGAAGATCGTTGGAGAAATCGATCCGCCTGGTGTGGTATGGGCGGGGGTCCTGACGGACGACGGCTGGCGATTCACCATCGGCAAAGGGTTGAATGACGACCGTTATATTTATCGCTACACAGCAGCTGGCGGGTTCGAGAAATTGTTTGCCTGTCCCGAGTTTACCGGCTCCTACCTCAGTTTCGATGGTGAATACCTTTACCTGAGCCAGTGGTACAAAGGGCAGATCCATCGAGTTGACGATTCGGGAAATATTTCGCGTACGATCGACGTCGGCGCGGAAATTTGCGGACACACTTTCGTTGATGAGATGCTCTACGTGCTGCGGGGGCGAGAGAACAAGGACCTTCCGAACAAGACCGAAGAGTGGCGGATTGCCCGGCTCGACCCGCGCGACGAGAACCCGGCAACGGAGGATCTCGCGACCATTCCCTTCGCGTCCCGCTCGCTGACTTTCGACGGCGAGAGATTCTGGTCGAACCATCGCGCCGCGAACGAGACGATTGCGTTTGCGCTCCCGAGCTGAATCGATCGCGACGGGCAGAGGGGAGATCAACATGAGGAGGGCCAAGCAGTGGTTGAAATTTATTTCTGTGATGCTCGCGTCATTTCCATTGCTGGCTCAAGCCCAAGGAAAGGATCATGCCA
This sequence comes from uncultured Verrucomicrobiae bacterium, assembly GCA_963720895.1. Classification (GTDB taxonomy): domain Bacteria; phylum Verrucomicrobiota; class Verrucomicrobiia; order Chthoniobacterales; family UBA10450; genus Palsa-1392. The sequence continues at coordinate 497,361 of CAVRGZ010000001.1, read as the reverse complement.
TGGAACATCCGACTCTTTATCGCACGACACAGATAGATGGATGGGCTCTCCATTTCGCGCTCGGCACCGCAGCGGATCAAATTGCGCAGCTCGTTAGGAACTTCCTCAGCAGCGGAGCCAAATGAAGCATCGACATCGGTGGTGAGAGCCGTTCCTGGCTGGCCCACCCTCTTTCTCGGCCGCTCAGGTATTTTGATTGACACGCCGATCCGCCTGTGAGAGCCACGTCTCCATGAAACTTGCACGTCGCACGCTTGCCATAAGTACCTCTCGGAATCATTCTGATCATTCTTTTGATCCTCGCGCTCGGCGGTGGCGGTTGGGCAGGCGGAGGATACTACTACGGCCCAGGTGGATTGGTCCTGATCATTCTGATTGTGCTGCTTTTGATGGGTCGGCTGTAATCCGGCGCCAGTCTCGATTCGAACCGCGGCCAGCCGGCGAAACAGTGGTGACCGGAGAAAATTGAGCTTGTCACATCACTACCGCTTCTGCCATCCCATCCGGGAGCGGTGTTAGTCAATTGTCAGTTAAGGTCAGTTAAGCGACGCGCGCTCGTTCGTCGTCGCCTTCGATTCTGCGTTTGTTTTCGAGGGACGAGAACGAGGAGGACGAGGAGGATAGACAAAACCGACAATGTCCGAAGGGTTCCAATTCGGAGAGTGAGAGCCATTCAGGATTGACGATCTCTGCCCAGTTTACAGACTCGGGTCATGTTCAAGAGCGCGAGGGACAGGGGGCCGCTTCATTTTGTCGTTGGCTTCTCGTTAGTTATGACACAGCTCGCGCTCGGCGAGCAACGCGGTGTCATCGACGATCCGGCAGGGTTCGTCGACCTGCGCGCCGAGAAGAGCGCCGATTTGCCAGTCGTCGCAACCATCAAGGCCGACGAAACCTTTTCCTTTGAGGCGGGAGAGGATAACGATTGGGGCAAAGTCACGCTTGCTTCGGGAAAGTCGGGTTGGATACGTCTCGATGAGATCCGTCTTTTTTTTGATGAGAGCGATCTGCCGGAAAAGGACCCGGCCGGTTCGTCGGAGATCGATGATGCCGCGCGCGCTCGTGGATTCGATTATGTGGCGACAACGCGACGGGCAGCGCACGGGGACGGCAAAGCGCTCAGGCAGTTCTTCGCTCTGGCAGAGGAAGCGGACGGCGCAGCGGCCGAATCCATCACCGCCGTTCCAACTGCGGTATATCATCTGCTCGGCGACGATAAGTTTGCCAAGTTCCTCGCTACCCAGCCAGTGGCGTTTCAGGTCATGGTCCGGAATGTGGTTGTGAGGGACGGGGCTCTTCCTCCGACGACTTCATATTTGCGCCGCCATTTTCCAGAGACGACCAAAGTCCTCTTTCGGCGCGAGATTGTGGGCTGGTCCTCGCCTAACGATCGTTACGCTGTCCGGAAAGTCTTCTCCGATGCGTTCGATCTGAGCGGGGCAAAGGTTGTGCGAGCGGAATTGATTGAGAAGAAAACTGGCCGAATCCTCTGCGATTTGACGGCCGATGATATCGGCGCGGGCACAGAACGCGAAGGCACAGTCCTTTGGTCGCCGGATTCGAAGCGCCTCGCTTGTCTGTCGAGCGACTTGACGGAAGAGCAGGGGAACCTTTTCAGCACACCGCGCCCGAGACCACTCAGGAAGCAGACTTCCGTTTACCAAATCTCCGGCGAAGCATTTTCCCGCGTCGACCTTCCCCTGAACAAAGTGCCTGGACGCGGGAGCGACAAGGAACTGGAAGGCGCCATTCCCGGCCACGAATACACCGAGCCGATTCGTTGGCAGAAGCCAAATGTGCTCATCCTCCAGAGACACGACTATTACCGAAAGATGATGCCCACCGTAGTGGACAACCTGAAATTCGATTCGATTCACGACCTCGCTCGGCTCTATCAAATCACTGCTACGATCGACCCGGATGGAAAGGCGACGGTTGTCTGGAAGCTCCGGAAGGACGGGTGATTACGTCGTGCGCAATCCGACTAGCTCGCGAAATGTCGCGCTCTGGTTTTTTGCCTCGGGTTGGGTGGCGGCGGTGGGCGCCTTTCTTTTCCCTGCTCCAGCGGCGGCCGACTGGCTCCAGGCGTGTCTTTTTATCTACGGGAGTTCGGCCATCCTCTTCGGTGGCGGGACGGCCTTGTTCCGACATTTTGACGCGCGGACAAAAGAGGCTCTTTCGCGGGGGGAAGATATCATCGCTCGCTGGAGCGTGGACGCGGCGGCGTGGCGTGAGTTTGTCGCGGCGGATCGGGAATGGAGCGTGGGACGAGATGAGCTTTCGATCCCCGATGGCGTGCCCGACGCTGGCATCGAAGTGATCGTGGGTAAGAGCGCGGTGCAGATCGATCAAAGCATACATCGCCTGACAAGCGGGATGCCAGAGGTCACTAGTGCGATCCTGCACGATCTCCACCCGGCGGTGATAGAGTTGCAATTGTACTATCCGGGTGGAGGGCATGGGGCGTCTGGCGTCCCGCGAGCGCCGAGTCGCTCTGCGTTACGATTCCCACTCGGGACCGGTGCCTGGAAGGAAGCCGGCAGCGTGATCGCCCACTACCGTGGAGACTCGCCCAGAAAGGCGGATTTTTTTCACGGCAAGGGCGACGGCACGAATCCGGAGGATTTAAGCAAGTGTTACCGCTGCCGTTATGAGACCTACCGATTGATGTCGCATTGCCCGCAATGCGGCCGCAGCATGCAATCAAAGCGCTGGTCGCGCCGTTATGGCTGGATCCCTTCTGGCGATGGGCATCTTTGTCACTGCGGTCATGAGCGTCGTGCTTCTCGCGATTGGCCCGGCACTGCTCGGGGCGGGGGGCGGCGGGCTGCGGTTTTCCGGTTCGGCGGGGGAAGCCAAGCTCGTTCTCGGCATTCTTGGCGCGGTCCAGTTCTTTGGAATCACCGCCATCGGCTATGGCTTGTGGCAGATCGTCACCGGACGGTGGAGCAGGTGGGGAATCTATTTCGCCATTGGTTTCGCGGCGGGGATGGGATTGGTTACCGGGTTCCTTTAGCCTGAACAGGGTCGGGCGCGCGAATCGTCCTTTCCCGATGTGAGACTCGAAACGGGTTACGAAAACGGGTTGGCGAACGTCGATTCAGTAGCGGCGGTTGCCTCTGGCAGGTCGTATTAACGATGCCCGTCCGGCGTTCCATTTCCGGACGATGAAAAGAAACCGGGTGGAGGTATGGGAAGAGATTGGCTTCCGGAATAGCTACGGCTGCCGCCTTGAGGATCTTTCTTCGGTGTTAAATCCGTAAGTTTGATTTTTGTTTTCTTCCCGTTTGGTTCTGTTTTTTCCATTTTGGTCGGTTTTTTGGCGACTGGGAATGACGCCGTGAGCGGGTCTTTTTTTGTTACCGCCGAAAATGGGGGAGAGAAATTTGGATGCGAGCCGGATTTTCTTACATGTCGAAATATTCATGTAGAAGACACCAATTTGTAATCTTTACGTCCGTTCCCGCGGATGTATTTGGCGATGGATCGTCTCGAATCGCCACAGTCGCGATTTCTTCAAATACCGAGCAATACATTTATCCTGAGAAAAGGCCGACGGCTGGCTGCCGGCCTTGGAATCATCTCGGCACAGTCGCGCTTGACCTCGGGATGAGCGGTGCCGAAAACTAACGACCATGTTGAGCCATCGAATCCGTCCAGTCGGGCCTCCGCTGGCCCCCCATGTGGAACATCTCTGGGTGGTACAAGGTCAGCTTCCGGGACGCTGGCGCAATATGATTCTGCCGGATGGCGCGATGGAGCTGATCATTAACCTTGGTGATCCGCAGAAGCTTTGTGCACTGGACGATCCAGAACGGCAGACGGTTTTTCACTCGAGCTGGGTCTCGGGCGAACGGACGGAGCCGATAGTAATCGATGAGGCCGGATACGTCCATCTCGTGGGTATCCGGTTACGGGCGGGAGGTGCGTGGCCCTTCCTCGGCGTACCGCTGCGCGAGTTTTCCGATCAGGTGCTTGAGTTGGAAGCAATTCTCGGCAGAGAGGCGAGCGAGCTCCGTGACCGGATTGGGGAGGCGTTGAATGATGACGCACGATTGGATCTGACGGAGGGGTGGCTTCGACAACGAATGCGCTCGTGCACTCCACCGACGCGGGCGGTGAGTTATGCCCTGGGAATGATTCAACGGGGGGCGGACGGAGTGCGGATCGGGCGGATGGCGAACGAGATTGGGATCAGTCATAAACATTTGTTGCGGGAGTTTGAGCGTTGCGTGGGATTGACGCCGAAGGTATTTGCGCGGATCTGCGCTTTTCAACGGGTGATTCGCTCCGTAGGGCAAAGGTCGGAAGTGAACTGGGCTGACACCGCGGCGAGGGGAGGTTACTATGATCAGGCGCATCTTATTCGGGAGTTTCGCGCTTTCAGTGGACTCACGCCGGCTGGCTACCTGTCGAAGCGCGGACCGTTCCTGAATTATCTGGAAGTCTGACGAATGGGCCAACGGAGGAATGTCAATTTTTTACAATCATGCAGGGCACATCTCAATTACGGGTTAAGTCATGAACCTGATATACCTTGGCAACGTTATTCTCCTCGTGGGAGCCAGTCTGAGCACACTTCTCCATGCGGAACCTCCGGTGACAGCGGCACCATCATCTCCTTTGAGCCCGATCGCGTTTCTCACGAAGCATGAATGGGAAGCAAAGCTGCCCGATTCTTCTGACGGAAAGAAGATGGTGATCCATGCGCAGTTCACGTGGACGCAAAACCGTCAGGCGATCCGGATTAGCAACCAGTTCGTGGTCGATGGCAAGGCGCGACCGTACGTTGACGGTCTCTACGCGTGGGATCCGCAGAAGAGCACGATCGTGTTTTGCTACGTGGATGCTGAAGGAAGCCTCAGCAAAGGCACGGTGAAAGTGGAAGGAGGACAACTGGTGCACGAGTTCGAGGAGATCACGCCGGGCGGAAAATCTTCCGCCTATGTCGCGAAAGTGACGCCACAGGGCGAGCAAGGCTGGGAAAATGCGATCTTTGCAAAGCAGGGAAGCGACCTCACACCGATGGTCAAGGTGCGCTACCAGACCGCGGAGTCGCACGATTGATAAGCTCCTATCGTGAAGCCAACCTACCGCTGGCTTGACGGAATCTCCTCAAACTCTCCGCGCGCGCGGTTTTTTCGAACGCGGTCCCAGGGAAAACATTTGCCGTTCATCGCGATATAAACCCCGGGAGGCAGCACCTGCACGAATGATAAAGCACTGCCGAGATTGAAGAGGCCGTCGGAGCTGCCAAAGGCGTAGGGAATCATCGCGCCCGTCAGAACGACGGTTTTGCCGAGGGTGGCGCCGTCCAGCGCGGCGGCGGTTTCTGTCATGGTGTCGGTGCCATGGGTAACAACGATCCGATTTTCATCAGACTGAAGGCAATTCTGCACGATAAGAGAGCGATCGGCCTCGGTCATTTCGAGGCTATCGATCATCATCACGGTGCGGATGGTGATGTCAACGCGTGACCGTCCAAGCCGGAGCATCTCGGCGATGTGGGTATCCTTAAAGTAGAGCTGGCCGGTACGTTCGTTGTATTCCTTATCGAAGGTGCCGCCGGTAACTAAAATTCGAATGGCCATTTGGTCAGAGGTTAACGATCGGAGAAGAGTGCTTCAGACCGTCTCATTTTTCGACTGAAATCTTCTCCCTTTATCCTTTCGATTAAACCCGTCCGAAGGCCAGGGCTCATGGGCTTGGCCCTCCGTTGTTCAGTTCGGCTCCGGCGAATCCGGCGGCGGGATCGATCCTTTAAAAGAATCGTCGCTTGGATGGCTGTCGAACTTCAAACAATGACGTGCATGAGCGACTTTCCGTCGTTATGCTCGGCTTCGATTCTTCAAAGTGTCTTCTCTGTAGGCGAGGCAATTTGTTCCTTTATGAAAGCTAAAACTCTCAAGAAAAAGATCCGCCGACTCGAAACTCGGCTGCAAGAAGGGCCCAGGAAGCTCGCCAGGTTGAAACGGAAACTGGAAGCGCTGGTGAAAGCGAATGAGGCAACGGCGAAAAGAAAAGCAGCCGCTAAGGCTGCCTCGGCCCGACGAGCGGCAAGGCGGACCAAAGTGAAAAGAACGCTCAATCTCTCACCAGAACGTCGTGCTCAACTTGCGGATGCAATGAGGGCGCGATGGGCTGCCAAGAGAGCGGCGGCGGCACGGAGTCCCGACGAGACTTTGGCGAATCGCGATTCCACAGTGAGAGCCGCCGAGCCCCCACCGGCCGGGCCTGTCGTTTCGTGGCCTTTCAGGGGTCCTCAGAGCTGATCGAAGCTCGCCTCTTGATCGAAGACGGCCTGCGCTTTTTCGAAGATCGCGCGTGCTTCTTCGGGCGAATCGCCGACCGCTGTCAGCCCTAGCCGTCCCGCGCTGCCAAGTGCGCTGAGCATGTGAAAAACAACGCCGGTCTGGCGCACCTGGCCGAAATGCAACCCGTGGCGCACGACGATGTCGAAGAGATCGTCCGGCGTGAAGCCGCGATAGCGTGGTGACTCGACGTGATCGCTCGCGACGAGAAACTTCCTGCGCCCATTTGGGGTAGCGAAGGTGGCACTTTTCGGGTTGTAGGCGCCGCCGGTAAGAAATTGCAGAGTCAGAAAAGGATGGGTTGTGCCGCCTTTGCGAAGATTGATTTCGATCGCGTAAGTCTCCCACGTCGCGGAACCGTTCTCGCGGGTGACCACGAAATCGAGTGCGAATCGTCCAATCACGCCTGCCTTGCGCAGGAGCTCGCCCACCTTGGCAGCATCGGCTGTGATCGCACTGGCATAGGCCGGATCCGCAGGGAAGGTGCAACCGAGATAACTCTGCCCGCTCGGGCCGCCAAGCATTTGATCGTGGGTGGAGAGCAATTCCACTTTGCCAAGCGGTGTGATGCGCAGCTGCACGCTCGGGCTGCGCACTTCGCTCGCTCCGACGCCGACCCGCTCCTCCACGATGCCACCACGCGCGCGGAATTTTTCCCAATACTCTTCGAAGCGCGTGCCGGCGAGTTCAAAGCGCATCGTGCGGAGGCGTTCTGCGATCCCAGCCTCGTTAGGCTTGGTCAGATTCGCAAGGTCGACAAGCGCGTTGCCTTCGCCGGAAACGCCTTCATTGAGTTTGACCACAGCCTGCGCGATGGATGGCCGCTGCTGGCACATTTGCAGTAGTGCCGAGGCAACTTCATCCAACCCGTGCAGGTTATCGAAGCCGAGCGGGTGATTGATTCCCGCCTCTGCGAAGAGCTGGCGGCATCCTGTCTTTGTCCCGAAAGAAAGATGACAGGGATCAGCGCCGAAGAGTGGAATACCGAGACGCAGCGCGAGATTTCGCTCGAGGAAAGTTGTGTTGTAGCAGATGAGATGCGCGCGGTTCTTGTCGCCAATGCCACCTTCGATCTGTTGCAGGAGGCGTGGGCGTTCGAGGACTTTGAGGCTGAGCGGACGCGGCGAATCATCATAAGGCGTGAGCAAGGTGAGCCGGCGCAGGGCATGGCGGGGAATGATGCCCGGGAGCAGGTCCAGATAATACTCGATCACACTGGCATGAATGGCCTGTGAAGTGACGTAGATCATGCGCGCCCGCGGCTGCGTCAGAAGCAGAAGGAGGAAGAGAAAGCGCTCCTCGTAGGCTTGTATTTCCAAGCCGTTGATGGCCATGTCGATCGACATCGATGGCACGACGACGATGGTTTGTTCGTCTTGATTGAAAGACTCGATTGAGCGCCAGAGCGGGACGAGCTTCTCCTGCAGAGAATCAAACCGTGCGGCCGCTTCCTCGGTGGAAAGGCCGGCGGGCAACCCAAGAAGAGCAGGATCGGTATTCATATGCGAAAAGGCTACTGCACGTGGCAAGCGCTCACTTTACATCCGGCGCCCGATTCGCAAATCGGTTCGGTTCGTTTTTCTCAAACTCAGGGATCTAAGGTCGGAAGTCGGGAACAGAAGGATCTCAAAGGCACGCGTCCGCAGCGCTGCTGCACGCTTATTGAACCCATCGTTTACGGATCGGGCGGAGGTGGTTCCGGCGGGGCGGCAAAATGGTGAACGTGCCGGATACGATTCCTGTGTTCAGTCTCCATTTTTTCGAACTTGGCCTTCTGTTCCGGGGTGAGCAAGATGGCGATTTTGGCGTTGGTTTCCGCGATACGTTCCAGAGCGCGCTTCGTCGTCTCGTGATGAATCGTCTCCATATCGGCGCAAGTTTTCGCGATCACGGGTCTTATCTTCGCCATCTGTTCATCAGTCAGGTCGAGGCTGGATTGTAGGTGTGCAAGCATGTGGCGGGACATTTGCTGCGAATCGGGCAGTCGCATGAAAGAGCGCCCGATCATCGGTGCGACCAGAGCGCCGGTGATGGCGCCGGCGAGAAAAATCAGAATAGCGTAGAGAACAATCCGGGCCGTGCGTGAACTATTCATTATCGTAACCGGCGACGATCGCCGAATCAGCCACCCGCGCCACCGGATCGAAGCGCTGGTTGAAGGCCGCAAGTTCGTCACTTTGTAAGGCGGCAGTAAGCAACGCGACCGCACAAGCCGCCAGTGCCGCCCAGCGCAAGCCCTGTAGCAGTCCCGCGTTCGCCGAGCGATGTCCGACCGCTTCGCGCCAATGTGCGAGCACCGCGGTCTCGAGACCGTAGGGCGCTTCGGCGATCGCGCTGGCAGGTGCGCGCCGCGCGAGGCGAAAGATGCGATCCAGAAGTCGGTCGGAGTTCATTGCGCAAGAGCGGGGACGATGGCTTCTGTTTTGGCAAGCATCTTTTTCATCCTGGCCCGGGCGCGAAAAGCCCGGACTTTGATCGCGGTCCGACTCCACCCAGTCAACCGGTGAATTTCCTGCACCGAGCGTTCTTCGAGATGGAGGAGCGTGACGAGCAAACGGTCCTCCGGCGAAAGCCGAGCCAGCATTCGATCCAAAAGTTCTTTTGCCGCGCGCGCGTCGTCTGGTGACGCGAAATCGGTCTCAGTGCGCGCAAGTCGTTCAATCGCCGCGGAGGTTTCCGGATCGAAATCGGCCAGTCGCCACTCCGGGCGTCGCTTTTCCGAACGTAATTCGTTGAGGCAGGTATTGACGGCCACGCGTGAGATCCAATGCTGAAGGGGCACTTTTCCAGCATAGCTATCCAAGTTTTGAAAAATCTTGATAAAAATCATTTGGGTCAAGTCTTCCTCACTCATTCGTCTCGGCAGATGTGAGCGCACCAGACGGACGACGAAGGAGCGAAAGTGGCGAAGAAGCTCGCGCGCCGCGTCTTCGTCGCCTTCTGCAATTCGTCGCAGGCACGCCTGCTCGTCAAAGCTCTCATCTGGCATGGCCGGTCGCGGAGCGGGTCCACATTACGTTTAAGACACTGCGAGCGAGACGAAGTTACATGGGATTTATGCGCGAATCCATTTAACCGCTATGAGCGTCCGCTTTCTCGACCAATTCGGCGGAAAGACCTTCGGGGCCTCAAAAAAGGGAAAGCGGTCTTGCTGAGATTATCGACCCAGCGTGTAACCGATGGGCGATTCTTGTGTCTCTGAGTTCGCAACAGCAATACCGCTGCTTTGCATAACTAACGAAAGAAATAAATGAAACCAATAAAACTTATTCCTATGACCGTTTGTGTCTCGGCCTTCACGATCGTGGCCCAATTCGCCGGGGCGCAGACGCCCGACAATGCGCCGCCGTTCTGCCACAAAGGGGCGCCGGATATGACCGCCAGGCTGACGCACATGTTGCAATTGACTGATGCTCAGAAGAGCCAGGTCGAACCGCTCGTCGCCGCGGCGCGACCGCAACTCCAGGCGATTCACGAGAAAGCGCGCGCCGAAGCAGACGTGGTCTTGAAGCAGCTCCACACGCAGATTCGTCCGCTTCTCACGCCCGACCAGCAGAAGCGCCTCGATGCCATGGAAGTATTGCATGGCGGCGACGCGCACGGCGCGGAATGAGTCGCGCTTGAAGGATTGTCGAAAGGGCTGCGGCTATTCCGCAGCCCTTTTTCATCAACCTCACCCGCGCCTCGGAACTCCGCGGCGGCCTAACGATTCTTGAGAGTGAGGGTGACTGGATCTTTCATGATTCCCTGGGTCATCGGAAAAAGGGAATAGGCGCCTGCCACCCAAGTCGAACCGTTCGAACCCGCCGCTCTTCAAAGTTGTCCCACTCGTCCAGGGGCCGCTCCTTGATTTATTTGCAAGCAAAGTCCATCTGAAGGCCGCTGTTTAACGAGATAACAATCGTAACAAGTCCGTTGCGCGGCTACGTCCCCGGCTAGTCTCGAAGCAACAATTTTCGGCGAAATGGAGGGGCTCTCTCCATTTGAATCAAGTCCTGGAAGCCGCTAGATCATCGGCCAGTGGGCGCTCCTTCTCAAAACGCGAGAACGATCTCGCTCCTCACCGCGACCTGCATCGTGGTCGCCAACATGGTGGGCACCGGCATCTTCACCAGTCTCGGTTTCCAAATCGGAGAATTGCCGACCGGCTTCGCCATCCTGGCACTCTGGACTGTCGGCGGTGGTTGCGCGCTTTGTGGTGCGCTTTCCTACGCGGAGTTAGGCGCAGCGCTCCCGCGTTCTGGCGGTGAGTATCATTTCCTGCGCGAGATTTATCACCCGGCGGTCGGATTTGTGGCGGGTTGGATTTCCGTAACAGTCGGCTTCGCTGCGCCGGTCGCGATCGCAGCGATCCCTTTCGGCACCTATGTCGCTGGCGTTGTCCCGGGATTGAATCCGCTCTTCCTTTCGCTTGCCGTGATTTGGATCACGACGCTGGTTTTGCTGGGGGATTTGCGCCTCGGAAGCGGGTTTCAGAATGCTTCGACCCTTTTGAAAGTAGGCTTGATTCTCGTGATCATAGTTGCCGGGTTCTACGCGAGAAAATCGCAACCAATCTCGTTTCTCCCGCTGAAGATCGATCGGGCGCTGATCGCAAGTACCCCATTCGCGATCAGCCTATACTGGGTGATGTATGCCTACTCGGGGTGGAACGCCTCGACTTACATCGTTGGCGAAGTGCGCAATCCAGCCCGTACCATTCCGCTTTCTCTTGGGCTCGGCACGCTGCTCGTCACGTTCCTCTATCTCGGGATTAACGCAGTTTTTCTGCGCACCACTCCGGCGGCGGAGATGGTCGGAAAACAGCAGGTCGGCCTGATCGCCGGACTGCATATTTTCGGGAACGCAGGAGGCAAGTTGATGGCGATTTTTATCGCTCTCGGGCTGATCTCGACGGTCAGCGCGATGATGTGGATCGGCCCGCGCGTAACGGTGGCCATGGGTGAGGATCTGCGGGCCCTATCGTGGCTCGCCCGCCGCAACGCACGCGGAATCCCAGTCCGCGCGACGCTCCTGCAATTCGCGATCGCGAATTTGCTGATCCTGATCACAACGTTTCAAAAGGTTGTGAACTATGTCCAATTCAGTCTCACGCTTTTCTCTGCCCTCACGGTGCTTGGCGTCTTCATCCTGCGTTGGCGCCGTCCCGGGCTGCCTCGGCCTTATCGCACCTGGGGCTATCCCATCACGCCGGCGATCTTTCTCGCGGTCAGCGGCTGGATGCTCTGGCACCTGTTGGGGGACCGCTCCACGCGCGAGCCATCGCTCTGGGGACTGGCGACAGCTGCGCTCGGGCTCATCATTTACTACCTCTCGCCGAAGAAGGCACCTAACGAGGATAGTTAGCTCCGAAGAAATCTGGAAGCCGGGAACCAGGACAAATCCCCGGGTAACCTCACTGGATTCCCGGCTCCGGCTCCGACTTTCCGCAAAAAAGAATCGACAGCTTTGATCGAGAGGGCACGCGCGTCCCGATGCCGCGACCGCGGAACGGGTCCTGCTTTTCAAACCCGCAGTCGTTGGGCGTAATGGCCGCGACGCTCAGGTCTAAAATCTAGCCGTGTGGCGAGTCCCATTCCTATGAAATCCAGTTCAATACCAGTCTTCAGCGCGCGCCTATTTGCCTTCTGCGGGTGTGGCGTGTTGTCAGTGACAACCGCCCTGACGCTCCTCGCCCTGAGCGTCAACTCAAGCTCCGCTGCGTCCGCGGCGAGCAAGTTCAATAACGGCGTCAAGGTTCTTTACCCCGATCACACGGACGTTTCACCGGCGATGCGTGACGTCGAACCGTGGCCGGTGCAGCGTGTCCAAGAGCACGAAGCGGCGGAAAATCCGAGAATCTTGACCGGTCTGCACAAGGACGTGCCGGACCAGGCCGTGCAAGCGCAGTCGTTACTTGGCCTGCTCGCGCCGAGCATTCCGGCGCCGATCCTCAATTTTGCCGGCATCCCGTTCCCGGGTGTCGGTTGTTCCTGCGCTCCGCCTGATACCAACGGCGAGGTCGGCGCGACACAATACGTCCAGATCGTGAACGAAGGCTACCAGGTCTTTGATAAGACGACTGGCGGGTCGATTCTGGGCCCGAATGGTATCGAGTCGGTCTGGACCGGATTCGGCGGCGTCTGCCAAACCTCCGGTCAGGGAGATCCGATCGTCTTATATGACCAGATCTCCAATCGCTGGCTGATCAGTCAGTTTGCTGGCGGATTGACCCACGAGTGCATCGCGGTTTCGACGACGAACGACGCTACCGGTTCGTATTCCCGGTATGATTACAATTTGTCAGCGGTGGGAGGGGCTGGCCTCTATGATTACCCGCACCTGGGCATGTGGCCGGACGCTTACTACATGAGCATGAACGTCTTCAACACCGCGGGGACACAATATCTCGGTCCCCAGGCCTATGCTTTCAACCGTCCGAAGATGGTCGCGGGAGATCCCACCGCGGAAATGGTCCTGATGCCGCGGCTGAGCGCAGCCAACCCGCCGATGCTCCCCGCCGACCTCGATGGCTTGACGATGCCGCCAGCTGGCGCCCCGAACTCGTTCGTCCTCTTCCCGGACAACAACACGTATCGGATCTATCACTTCCACGTGGATTTCGCCATCCCGGCCAACTCCACCTTCACACTCTTCGGATCGTCGCCTACAGCGGGTTTCACCCAACTCTTTGGTTCGGTTCCACAGCTCGGCGGCGAAGGCCTTGCTAACCTCGCCGACCGCCTGATGTTCCGCTTGGCTTACCGCAACTTCGGCGATCACGAATCACTCGTCGGCAATTTCACTGTCAAGTCGAACAATGTGGCCGGAATTCGCTGGTTCGAATTGCGCGGTGTCACGGCGGGTCCGGTTACGACCTTCCAGGACAGCACCTATCAGCCGGACACCACCTGGCGTTGGATGGGTAGTGTCGCGATGGATCAGTTCGCCAACATGGCTCTCGGCTTCAGCGCCTCCGACGCGACGATTCACCCGCAGATCCGCTACACCGGCCGCCTCGGGACCGATCCGGTTAACATGATGACACAGGGTGAAGGGCACATTTTTGATGGCGCGGGTTCGCAGGTCTCAACTTCCGGTCGCTGGGGCGATTATAGCGATATGACCGTGGATCCGGTGGACGACCAGACCTTCTGGTTTACGACCGAGTACTACGACACCACGAGCAGTTTCAACTGGCGCACGCGAATCGCCAGTTTCCAGCTGGCGACGCCAACGCCGACACCAACGCCAACGCCAACGCCAACGCCAACGCCAACGCCAACGCCGACGCCAACGCCAACGCCAACGCCAACGCCAACGCCAACGCCGACGCCAACGCCAACGCCAACGCCAACGCCAACGCCAACGCCAACGCCAACGCCGACGCCAACGCCAACGCCGACACCGACGCCAACGCCAACGCCGACGCCGACGCCAACGCCAACGCCAACGCCAACGCCAACGCCGACGCCAACACCAACGCCAACGCCGACGCCAACGCCGACGCCAACGCCAACGCCGACGCCGACGCCAACGCCAACGCCAACGCCAACAGCCAACGCCGACACCAACACCAACGCCAACGCCGACACCGACGCCGGCGGCCGCCACGGTACTCGCCAATATTTCGACGCGGTTGGTCGAGGGGATCGGCGGCGATGTGGGCATCGCCGGTTTCATCGTTACCGGCACCCAGCCGGAAAAGGTCATCGTCCGAGCGATCGGACCGTCGCTGCCTTTGGCCGGGAAACTAGCGAATCCGACCCTTGCCCTTTACGGCCCGGGCGGGGTGCTGATTGCCTCGAACGACGATTGGCGGGGCAGTCAAGAGTCCGAGATTATGGCCACCGGTTTGCAGCCAACAAATGATCTGGAATCCGCGATTGTCGCAACGTTGCCGGCGAGCTCGGCCGGCATCGCCTACACCGCGATCATGAGCGGAGTAAGTGACACCACCGGCCTCGGGCTGGTCGAGGTTTACGATCTCGATACTGCGGCGAATTCCAAGCTGGCTAACATCTCGACCCGCGGCCAGGTGCTGACGGGTAACGACATAATGATTGGCGGCGTGATCGCGGTCGGTCCCGAGCCGCAAAAAGTAATTGTCCGCGCGATTGGTCCATCGTTGACCAGCGCCGGCGTGTCGGGCGCCCTCGAGGATCCGACTTTGGAATTGCACGACAGCAATGGCGCCCTCATCGCCTCCGATGATAATTGGCAGGACACACAGAAAACGGAGATTAGTGCCACCGGTTTGCAGCCAACAAATGATCTGGAATCCGCGATTGTCGCGACGTTACCGGCGAGTCCCAGCGGGATCGGTTACACCGCGATTGTACGGGGCGTAAACGAAACTACGGGTATCGCCCTCGTTGAATTTTACGCTCTCGCTCCCTGACCATCGACGCAGCTTGCAACCGGCGTAGCGTCCATGAGGGAAAGCTTGACGCAGTGAGATGCCTGGCGCCTCGGAGAGGGCGCGGCGCCTGGCGATTAACGGGTCGGGCAAAAAGAGTGCCTAAAGCCGCTGGTTGCCGGAGCCGGTCGCAGGCAACACGATCGCTCACTGCGATCGACTAATTAACCGTTGGCACGACCGGAATTCTGTGCTTGCATTCGGAATCGAAATCCTCATCATCCGGCCGTGAATCGCCCCGAGCCCTTAGGGCCGCCGCGAGTTTTTGTGTCGAGCATACCTGGCCTCCCAGGAATCGTTTTTCCTTCCCGAGGGTGGAAATCGTCAACGGCGCTTGCGTTGCTCCATCGGCAATCTTTTCTGATCGGAGCGTTGCTTTTGATTGGCTCGGGAATTTTTTCCTCCCAGGCACAAGTTCCAAGCTCCACGGTTCTCGCCAACATTTCGACCCGGCTGGTCGCCGGGACGGACAGCGATGTGGGCATCGGCGGTTTCATTGTTACCGGCACCCAGCCGAAAAGGGTCATTGTGCGGGCGATCGGACCGTCGCTGCCATTCCCGAGGAAGCTGGGAAATCCGACTCTTGCCCTTTATGCAGCGAGCGGTGCGCTGATTGCCTCGAATGACGACTGGCGGGACAGTCAGGAGGCCGAGATTATGGCCACCGGTTTGCAGCCAACGAACGACCTGGAATCGGCGATTATCGCGAGGTTGCCAGCAAGCTCTGCTGGCATCGGCTACACCGCGATCATGAGCGGAGTAAATAACACGACCGGCCTGGGACTGGTCGAGGTTTATGATCTCGATTCCACGGTTGATTCCAAGCTGGCTAACATCTCGACTCGCGGCCCGGCGCTGAAGGCTATCGGAGTGATGATTGGCGGCGTGATCGTGGTCGGGCCCGACCCGCAGAAAGTGATTGTGCGTGCCATTGGTCCGTCGTTAGGCGGGGTAGGCGTGATGGGTGCGCTCCGGGATCCGACCCTGGAATTGCACGATAGCGACGGCAACCTCATTGCCGCCAATGATAACTGGCGTGATACGCAGGAGGCGGAGATCCTCGCCACCGGTTTGCAGCCAGCAAGCGACATGGAATCCGCGATTGTTGCGACGTTGCCGGCGAGTCCGAGCGGGATTAGCTACACCGCAGTGGTGCAGGGCGTGAATGGTAGCAACGGTGTTGCCCTCGTGGAATTTTACGCCCTCACGCCCTGACCGTCCGGAGGCGTGACTTGCGCTTTCCAAGCCCAGGAAATCCGGAATCCCGATAAGTCGGCAAATACTTCGTTTCCTGGTTTCAGATTCATTCTCCTTTTGCCTACCTCCCGAGCAAC
The DNA here is from genome assembly GCA_963720895.1 of uncultured Verrucomicrobiae bacterium. GTDB lineage: Bacteria > Verrucomicrobiota > Verrucomicrobiia > Chthoniobacterales > UBA10450 > Palsa-1392. Next base: position 481,318 of record CAVRGZ010000001.1, on the reverse strand, counting down.
AGCCGCAGAAATCTGGCATCGGAGAATCCGCCGCCCCCGCCGTGTCGAACGACAATCAGGTCGAGCGAGGGGATAACATAAAGCCGCTGGTTGCCGGAGCCGATGCAGGCGACAAGATCGCTTGGCGCATCGCGGCAAAGACAGGCGTCCTGCCAATCTTGACTCGACCATTTCGGAGTGAGCATCGCCTCGAAATCAAATTCCCGTCCCCGCGGTGCGGCACGATTGTTCCACCAGCCTAACGAAAAGGCGGGGTTCGGGAGGGAGCCGCGCCAGCATTGCGCGAGGGTTTGTGGTTGGACGACCGGCCTTCCTTCCCGCAGGACAAGCTCACCCATCTCTGCCCATTGCCGTGCCGTGAGGACAAAACCTGCGGCGAGGAGTGGATTTGCGGCTCGATCGTCGAGATAGCGTTGCGGACCAAGATGCATCCGGCGCAGGACACGCCGTTCGAGATATTCGGTTGGAGTTTTGCCCTCCAATTTCTCCTTCAGAACCTGATGAAAGACCTGGAGCGCCGCCGGCCCATAGATGAAGGCTTTCCCCGGCTCGGCTACCATCGGTAACCGCAGCGCGGTCTTATCGCGGTCGCCGTATTCGTTCACCTGCAAGCCGAAGCCAGGCGCCAGACCGGAAGAGAAATCGAGCAACTGTCGAATCGTAACCCGCGACTTGCGCGGGTCTTGGCGCCATGAAGCAATTGTACTTGAGACACGTTCATCGAGATCGAGGATGCCATCTTCCGCCGCCGCGAGTGCGGCGAGATTCCAAAAGGCTTTCGTCCCGGAGTAAATCCGCTGGGGCGAATCGGCGGAAGCGTGGCCTGGATAGTTTTCGAACAGCGTCTTTCCATTTTGAATGGTGAGGAAGGAAGTGCCGCGATGCTTGGCCGAATATTCTGCCGCCTTGCGCACCGCGGCCGGATCGAGATTTGCGGCCAGCGCAACCGGCCCGAGCGACGGTGCGAGAAGGAAAAGACAAAGGAGCAGCCCGAGGCAGAGCTCGCGCCGCCGGCATAGAGGCTGGCATGTCGCCCGCGGATCCAAAGTGGCCGCCCACAGGTTCGAAGAAACGCTTCGCAGAAGAAGGTTGTGCCGCCGACACGACCGCCTTTACAGTGCACGGGTGATTAAAGGTCGAGCCGGCGTTCATGGCGTACTACCTCGATAATTTCAGTCCGTTCATGGTCAAGTTCGGACCGAGCTTTGGCATTCGCTGGTACGGATTTTCTTATCTCCTCGCTTTTTTCTGCGGCTTTCTTCTTCTCCGCTGGCTCGCGCAACGCCGCTATTGCGCTTTGCCTCCGGAAAAGGTTGGGGACTTCATTCTGGCTGCGGCGTTAGGCGTGATCGTCGGCGGCCGGCTGGGTTATGTGCTCTTTTATCGTTTCGGGCAATTGTTCGTCGATCCGCTTTTCGTCTTTCGCCTCTGGGACGGCGGGATGTCGAGTCACGGCGGAATGATCGGACTGACTCTCGCCGTGTTTATTTTCGGGCGGCGCCAACACGTTCCATGGCTAAGCCTGGCGGACAACATCGCTGTCGTCGCCCCCGTGGGCCTTTTTCTTGGGCGGTGCGCGAATTTCATCAACGGCGAACTCTACGGCCGTGCTGCGACCGTATGGTGGGCGATGCAGTTTCCGAAGGAAGCGCTCACTCTGCCGGAAATCGGGGCGCGCACGCTCGCCGCGGCTAATGCCGCCGCAACCTGCGATCGGCAATCTCGAAACGGTCATCGAACACGCGCGGACCGACTCCAGCCTGCAATCCGTTCTGCGGCAGACATTGACTCCGCGGCATCCCTCGCAGATTTACGAAGCGCTCCTCGAAGGCGCCTTTCTTTTTGGTTGTCTCTGGTTTCTACGCATTCGCACCAGGCAACCGCGCGGAATGTTGGCCGGGCTTTTCCTCCTCCTCTACGCGTTGGTAAGAGTCATCGTCGAAAATTTCCGCGAGCCGGACGCGCCGCTGACCGGGCCGTTCACCCGCGGGCAAACCCTCAGCGTTCTACTCGTGGCCGGAGGAATTTGCTTCGTCGTTTACGCGCTCAAGACGAGAGAATACGAGGCGGCGCAGCGTGGTTGAAGGAGCCCGTTGCAAAATCAGGATGCGAAGATCTGTTTTTTCAAGACGAACGCGGCGACGAGCCCGATACAGAAAAAGCCCACTACCTGGATAAACATATAGGCAGAGGTATAGACCGCCGGAAACCCGTACCAATTCCAATAGGAAATATTCGTCGCGATGGCTGCGAGCACACCGGCCACAGTCACAAATCCAACGCGCGCGCCGAAGGTAATCAGACGGGTCAGGCTGAGCAGGTAGACGACTAGTAGTGCTTCGAGAAACTCGGTCGCGAATTCGATCGACAAATAGCGGACCATGACGAACGGGCGCGAGCCCGCGGGATGATATATCAGGATTCCGGAAGGATGTTGCGCCAATTTTTCATCCATGTGCTTCATCGCTTCGTGTTGCGCTTCCCGACTCGGGTTCGCGCCCAGTCCAAGCCCGGGAAAAAAATAGAATCCTGCCTGTTCTGTAATGTTGCTTTGCAGGGCATTGAGGACGGCGTTTTCGTTCGGGATTTCGCGAATCCCTGCTTCACCCAGGGGGAGGACCATGTGGGCAATAGACGTCCAGATAAACATGGCGATGGCACCAAGGAGAGCGGCGAGAAAGACCTGTTTCATAAATTAAGCCTCTTCCGGGGCATTATGATTCCCCCGCCTGAGCGAGGTCGAGCAAAATGTGGAAGGGACCCTTGTGACTGGATTGCGCAGGGCGATAAGGGGCTCGACTCGCCCGCGTATTCGCCGAAATAGTTTGACCGCGCTCCCTGCTGGTTTACGAATGTGCTTTCGCTGCCATGACTCCGTCTGATCCCACACCGCGCCAAACCCGAGGCGAATCGATGCTCGCCTTTAGTATCATGTTTTTTTCCGTGGCACTTCTTTGTTTTCTGCTTGGTTGGGCCGATGGCGTGCGGCACGACAAAACCTTCCTCCATATCCCCCAAACCGGCAGTTTCCTTGTCGCAACCGCCATTCTGGGGGCGATCGGCGTTGCCTTTCTCATCTGGTCCCGCGCCACAAAGCGTGGCTGACTGGAATCGGGCGTGGTTTCGCTCGTTGCGCGATACTTTTTCAGCCAAGGGATATCGCGTCGGAGCATCCGGAATTTCCACCCCGGTCTAATCAGCCTCGCGGCAAAATCATCTATCGCCATCATAATTACGCCTGCTGGAGTGGGCACCATTAAAAGCCGCGCACGACGGCCGAGATCGATCCTGAGGATCCCGCCCCAGGGCGCCTTACCTTGATTGGGCCCACCTCGACATCGATCCGGAGCTGCATCCGCTGAAGGGGCGGCGGATGCACCGGATTCGGTTACACGAGTGGCGCGCACTGACGGGGCACTTTTTCAAATCGTCAGCTGGGAGAGCTCCGCTCGACCGGGACAGGGGGGTCGAGGGGCTCCGCCCGGAGATCCTGCAAGCACCTTCAGTAGACCCGGGAGGAACTTTTGGCCCAGGCAGACTCCCATCGAGGAGCCTTGTCGTGGTATGGAAGGCGCGGCCATTGCGGAGTTGCCAGTTGCTGAGGCGCCAGACCGCTTTCGCCGGCTGGTACTCTTCCACCGGGTTCAAACCTTGGAAGGAAATATAAATCACCAGCCACGAGAACGTTGCTGTCGCAAAAGATTGGCCGTGGCTCCATGCCTGGCCACCTGCAACCTGCCGGTCTCGGGTCCAGCCGCCCGTCGCCTACCCGGAATCCGTCGCGAAAATCAAGTCCTGAAAATGGTTGCATTAAATTGTGACATTGGTAACATTGTCCCAATGAAACAAACGGGAAAAACCAAAAATTCGAGCGCGTCCAGATCGGCGCGCGGATGGAGAAGACGCTGGTCAAAACGCTCAAGGCGCTGGCCGAATATCTCGATTTATCGTTAGGCGATCTCCTCGAAGGCGTCACTCTGCATGCACTGGAAGGCCGGCCGCCTTCAGTCGAGAACGCTCGGTCACATCAAGAAGATCCGGACGATCTACGGGCTCGATTTGACCGCGCGGGACAGCCATCGCCTGGTCGAGGAGGATCATGTTGGCGAGTAACACTACTCGGCTCTTGACGATTTCGAAGCAGGCCGGATTGATCCCGCGCGTTTGCCCATTGGGCGCATGTGCCGGTGGGCTACGAATTGCTCGAACGCTATCCGTTTCCGGAGGCCCTTCTGCATCTGGCGCGAGGTCTGCGGCGACTGGCGGAAAACGCGGGCAACCCCGAAGCCTATCACGAGACCGTCACGGCGGCTTTTCTTGCCCTTATTGCGGAGCGCCGACTGGCCTGGGCTTACCTCGGCTGGGATGATTTCGCGGCGCGAAACCCCGATTTGTTCAGCAAGGATCTGCTCGACGATTTTACGAATCCGACTTGCTCCAATCGACGATCGCCCGTAAACTTTCGTCCTGCCGCGAGGAGGCGAGCAGCTTGTCCGCCTGACGAACCGCGCGCGTCACTGGATCGCGTTCCTTTCGAAGCGGTCGCAGGGCCGGGGAAGAATCTCCTAATAATTCCGGCTCCGGCACGTTAGAACTGGTGAAGATGCGTGTGGCCGAACCAGTCCCAACCGATCGATGACCTGCCGGCTCTGCTTCGCCGCTTCGAGTTGCCTCTCCTCCAGTACGCCACCCGCATCCTTGGCGATCGCGACCGGGCCCGGGATGTCGTGCAGGAGACGTTTGTCGAGCTGGAACGGGGGGCACGCCGGCAGTCCGATCCTTCTCCCGCAAAATGGCTTTTCACGGTCTGCCGCAATCGCGCCTTGAACATTTGCCGAAAGGAAAAGCGTATGACTTATCTCGACAAAGAGATCCTGGAAAAACAGGAAAGTCACGTTCCCGCGCCGAACGAACAGGTCGAACGCGAGGAGGCCTCCAGGTTTCTCCTCCATATCGTCGCGACTCTTCCCCCGCGGCAACAGGAAGTGTTGCAGCTCAAGTTTCAAAATGACCTCAGCTACCGGGAGATCAGCGAGATCACCAAGCTCTCGGTCAGCCATGTCGGTGTGCTCATTCACACCGCTCTCAAAACCCTGCGCGCTCGCCACGCCGCGGCGGCGCGCGATTTCATTCCCTTCAACCCACGTCTTGCCTCATGAATATGAATCTTGATGATCCTAAATTGACCGCTTACGCGCTGGATGAACTTTCCGGCACGGAAAAGGCGGAAATGGAAGCTGCGGTTGCCGCGTCTCCCGAGGCCCGGGAATTCGTTAGGAAACTGCACCTGCTTTCTGGCGACCTGCGCGCTGAATACACCGCCGAACGCGAGTCGCATTCCATCCTGCAGACCACCGTTGTGCCGTTGGAACAAAAGGACGAGCCGTGGAGCATCTCACGGCGCCTCGCGCTCGCCGCGGCACTCGCCCTTTTCGCTGTCATCGGTGTGGTAGCTATTGGAACGCTGAAGCGAGGGGGGTTGGCGCCCTGGGGCAATGGGGCAAGATATGCGGGAGGCCTGGAGACAAAGGATATCGAGGAGTTCGGAAGAGGCGTGGTTGAAGGCATCGAAAGCCCGTGCCTTCTGCCGATCAGGAGCTGGCTCCGCCACCGCCAGCCGCGCCGCGCCCTGTCGCCAGGGGAGACGCCGCGGCACAATCGCGGTCGCGCCGGCCGCTTGGTCGTGCCGTCGTCGAGCCCGCTCCCGGCTGCGAAAGCCGCCCATTTTCGGGCGGTTCAGGCGCGCTCGGCAACTTCGCTCGGGGCGGTCAGCCGCCACAGGATTTCAACACCGCGCGCTACGGCCTTATCGAGGAAAACCCCTTTTTCGCGGTGACCGAAAATCCGCTCTCCACTTTCTCGATCGATGTCGATACCGCGTCCTATGCAAACATTCGCCGCTTCCTTGAGAGCGGCTCGCTTCCACCCAAGGACGCGGTGCGGATCGAGGAAATGATCAACTATTTCAGCTACGATTATCCGCAGCCGAACGACGGCGCTGCCGTTCTCGGTCAACCTCGACGCCGCTTCCTGTCCGTGGGCGCCGACCCATCGGCTGGTTCGGATCGGACTGAAGGGCCGAGAAATGCCTAACGAGAAACGGCCGGCCAGCAATCTCGTCTTTCTGCTCGATGTCTCCGGGTCGATGATGCCGGCCAATCGGCTCCCGCTCGTAAAACAGGCGATGCGCCTGCTGGTCGAAAAGCTGGGCGAGAACGACCGCGTCGCGATCGTCGTCTATTCCGGCGCCTCGGGGCTGGCGCTGCCTTCCACGTGCGGTGACCAGAAGGAGCAGATACTTACGGCCTTGGACAATCTCGCAGGCGGGTGGCTCGACGAATGGCGCCGAGGGGATCGAACTTGCCTACCAAACGGCGACCGAGCATTTCATCAAGGGCGGGGTCAACCGGGTGATCCTCGCCACCGACGGCGATTTCAACGTCGGGACGACCAGCGAAGGCGACCTGGTCAGTCTGATCCAGGAGAAAGCGAAGGGCGGCGTTTTCCTCAGTGTCCTTGGGGTGGGGGACGACAACCTGAATGATTCCATGATGCAGAAGCTGGCCGACAAAGGGAACGGCAATTATGCCTATCTCGATTCGATCGAGGAAGCCAGAAAAGTGCTGGTGGAGCAGATCAACGGCACGCTGGTTACAATCGCGAAAGACATGAAGATCCAGATGGAATTCAATCCGGCCCAGGTCGCGTCCTATCGCCTGATTGGTTACGAGAAGCGGATCCTACGCAAGGAGGATTTCAACGACGACAAGATCGATGCAGGCGAGATCGGCGCGGGGCATACGGTGACGGCCTTATATGAAGTGGTGCCGGTGGGGGCCGAGCCGAATCCAGCCGGCAAGGTGCCGGCGGTCGATCCACTGAAGTATCAAGAGGAGAAAACCCAGAAGGATGCGGTCCTCGATCCCGCCTCTCGCGGAGCCAGACAAATGCAGGAACTGCTGACGGTGAAGCTGCGTTATAAGGAGCCGGATGGCGAGACGAGCAAGTTGTTCGAACGGGCGTTCGTTGATCGAGGCGGGCAGTTTGCGAATGCCGCAACCGACCTGAAGTTTGCCGCCGCGGTGGCGGAGTTCGGTATGATTCTGCGCGACTCGAAGTTCAAGGGAACGGGAACGCTCGACGCGGTCGCGGAATGGGCAGATGAAGGCAAGGGCGTGGATGCGAATGGTTATCGCGCCAGTTTCCTGGCGCTGGTGCGGAAAGCGCAGGACCTGAAAGCGCGGATGTGAAAAGGGATCAATCAGGAAAGAGACAGGAAACCCGATTCTTGCTTTGCTCACTTCCTGATTCGTTTTCTGGATTCCAGACTCAAATATTTTCCGCGATTTCCACCACCGCTGCCGGCTTGGCCCGGGTAGCGAGGAAAGCGCCGAAGAGGAGAATGAGCGCGCACCAGAGTTGCGCGTGCGACAGCCGTTCGTGAAAGATCCATGCGGAAAGCGCGAGCGCACCAAGCGGGCTGAGTAACTGCAGGGTCTGCGAAAGCGCGACGCCAATCTCCCGAATGGCAAAATAGTAAAGGACGTGCGCCAGGGTAATGCAGAGCACTGCTGATCCAATCAGGATCCAGTTTACCTCGGGGTTGACGTGGAGCGGCGTTTCGATTCTGCCAAAGGCCAGGGTCAGGGGAAGGAGCATGACGGAGGTAAGAAAGCTAATCACACCGAAGCTGCGGATGGCGCCAAGCGAGGCTGAGGGTTTTTTCACAAGCACGCCATAAAGCGCCCAGCAAAAGCTCGCCGTGAAAGCAATCCCGAGCCCTTCTAACGAAACCCGGCTGGTCTTCCAGCCCGGCTGAAACCAGAAGACGCCAATTGCGCCGGCCAACCCCAGGATCGTCCCGAGCTGAAACTGCCACTGGCGAATGATCCAGCGTTCCTCCGGGAAAAAAATCAAAGCGAGGAGCGCGGTCATGATGACGGAGGAACGAATGAAGACCGCGTAAACGCCAGGGCCCATGTAATGAAGCGAAAGCACCTGAGTGATCTGATGGACAACATTGGGCACCGCTGGGAGCAGACAAATGCCGAGCACATTCCAGCCGGGGCTCGGACCGCGACGACGAAAGCGGGCAAAGGCCAGTGGCAGAATCGGCGAGAAAGGCAAACGAATAGCGGTAGAAATTTTGGGCAAACGGATCGTAATAGCGGTTGAGATAAAACTGGAAGAGCGAAGGCATCGACCAGATGAGGACAGTGGCCAGAACGGCGGCGTAACCTTGGGAAGAATTTTTGGGCTGGCGCGACATCGTTTTGCTCAATCAGGCGGAGGGTAAACACGGAGGGCGCGGAGAGCGCAGAGAATTTTCCGAGCATTGCGCATCGACTCCCGAGGAATCTCCCGGCGTGCCCAGCTCTCCCTTCACCGGCCGGCCCGAGCAGAGTGCTTGCAAACCATGACGGACCCAGATACGAAGACTAAGAGGAACAAATCAAATGATGAATGTGATGAGACGAATTTTAATGGCAGCCGCGGTTGCGGCTCTTTGCTTCGCGCCGGTCGGGATCGCGTTGGCGAAGGAGAAAAAGAACAAAAGTGAAGAAAAAGAATCGAGTGGCGCGGACCCCGGCGGCCATATCAAAACGGCTCTTGCGCTGGTCGACCAAAGGCAATTCGAGCCGGCCATCGCCGAGTTCACACTCGCGCTCGAAGCCAATCCGAATAATGCCCTCGCAATTTATGAAAACCGAGGCGCCATGTATCTGGCGGTGGGGAAATATCCGGAAGCCCTCGCCGATTATACGAAGGCGAGCGAGTTGAAACCCGACGATGAACGCAGCTACCTGGGCAAGGGACAGGCCGAAACCTACCTCGGCAAATGGGACGATGCGATCGCTGACCTTTCGAAAGCGATCGAACTAAAGCCGGACGACGCCGATGCCTACGGCTTTCGCGGGTTTGCCTATTCGAAACTCAATAACTGGGCAAATGCACTGCCCGACTACGACAAATTCCTGGCCGCCAAGCCTAACGACCAAGTGGCGCTCGAACGAAGCGCCGAGGCCAATCGCACTCAGCAGAAAATTGCCCGAAGCAATTGCCGATTACAGCAAGGCGATCGAGCAGAATCCAAAAAAATGGACCCTCTATAAAGGTCGCGCCTATACCTATCATTTGATGAAGGATTATAAGAAATGCGGCCGCCGATTATCGCAAGGCTTTCGAGGTGAATCCGAAGGACGTCGACGCCCGCAATCGGGCGCTGGCCGAGGAGAATCTCCTTGCCACTCCCACGCCGCCGCCAACCGCCTACTCCGACGCCGACCCCGGTGCCGGCGGGCGTATTTCACCCCGCTCAACATTGGAATCGGAGCGGTCGTATTGGTCTTCCTCGTTGCCCTGGTGGCCTGGATGGTCGCGGAAGAAATCCGGGGTCGGGGACTGACGTCGTGCGCAGGCATTTGCCACGAAGGGCTGGACCAAGAAATTTCTTTGACAGCGCAGAGCGGGCGGTTAGTTTGCCGACGCTTTTTCGGAGAACGAGGCAAGTCCCATGGTCGGCAGGCAATTTGACCGACTCTGGGACTTTCGCTTCTAACGACGGCGAGCAACCAGTTTGATCCCGCGACCGTGGGGCTAGCCGGGACAATGAACAGCGGCCCATGTAGCTCAGTTGGTAGAGCACGTCCTTGGTAAGGACGAGGTCACCGGTTCAATCCCGGTCATGGGCTCCAGAGCGGGCTCGCGACCGGAAAAAATAACCTAACGAAAAGACAGCATTGAAAAGATTAAGTAACCCAAGGAGAATTCCAGATGGCTAAGGACAAGTTCGAACGCAACAAGCCGCACGTGAACGTCGGCACGATCGGTCACGTTGACCACGGCAAGACCACGCTCACCGCGGCGATCACCAGTGTGCTCGCGAAGAAGGGCATGGCCCAGGCGCGTGCCTATGATTCGATCGACGCCGCTCCCGAAGAAAAAGAGCGCGGCATCACGATCTCGACCGCCCACGTCGAATACGAGAGCGAAAAACGTCACTACGCCCACGTCGATTGCCCCGGTCACGCCGATTACGTCAAGAATATGATCACCGGTGCCGCGCAAATGGACGGAGCGATCCTCGTCGTGAGCGCCGCGGACGGTCCGATGCCGCAGACCCGCGAGCACATCCTGCTCGCGCGTCAGGTCGGCGTACCGTCGATCGTTGTGTTCCTGAACAAAGTCGACATGGTCGATGATCCCGAACTCCTCGACCTCGTTGAAATGGAAGTGCGTGATCTGCTCACGCAATACGAATTTCCGGGCGACACCATCCCGATCGTCAAAGGCAGCGCGCTCAAGGCGCTGAACGGCGACGCCGAACAGGAAGCCCAGATCATGGCGCTCGTCGCCGCGGTTGATGATTATATCCCGGTGCCGGAGCGCCCAGTTGATCAGCCGTTTCTTATGCCGGTGGAAGACGTGTTCAATATCGAAGGTCGCGGCACGGTCGCAACCGGGCGTGTCGAGCGTGGCATCCTCAAGAAGATGGAAGAAGTCGAGATCGTTGGCCTGAAGATACAGCGAAAACGACTGCGACCGACATCGAAATGTTCCGCAAATTGCTCGACGAAGCGCGCGCGGGCGACAACGTCGGCGTCCTCCTCCGTGGGGTGAAAAAAGAAGATGTCGAGCGCGGCCAGGTCATTGCCAAGCCGGGCTCAATCAAGCCGCACAAGAAATTCAAGGCGGAGGTCTACGTTCTGAGCAAAGAAGAAGGTGGCCGTCACACGCCCTTCTTCACCAATTACCGGCCGCAATTTTATTTCCGCACGACCGACGTGACGGGCAGCGTGAAGCTGGCCGAAGGCGTCGAAATGGTTATGCCAGGTGACAACGTATCCGTCGAAGTGGATCTTGGCACGCCGATCGCCATGGAAAAGACGATCCGGTTTGCGATTCGCGAAGGCGGCAAAACCGTTGGCGCCGGTCGCGTGAGCGAAATTCTGGACTAAGTTAACGCGAAAAGCGGAACCAAATAGGTCAGTAGCTCAATTGGTAGAGTAGCGGTCTCCAAAACCGTCGGTTGGGGGTTCGAGTCCCTCCTGACCTGGTTTTTAATCGCCAGTAAAAATGCTCACAAAAACAAAAACTTTCTTCTCCGAAGTCCGGCTGGAACTGCAAAAAGCGTCCTGGCCCTGGGACCCGAAAGAAAAGGGAATGAAGCGCTACAAGGAGCTGACCGACTCCACCCTTGTTGTCATCATCGCGATGTTGCTCCTCGGCGGTTACGTCGCGCTCTTTGATTTCATCCTCGTCAACGTGATCCATTTCCTCACCCGCTTGTAATCATGGCCCACGTCCTCGCCCCAAAAGATCAATGGTATGTCGTGCATGTGCTCTCCGGACAGGAGAACAAAGTGCGCGAAAACATTGAGAAGCGCGTCAAGACGGAGGAGATGAGCGACGTTGTCTTCGAAGTGCTCGTCCCGACGGAGCGCGTCTCGGAGATCAAGCGCGGAAAGAAAAGCGAGACGACAAGAAAATTTTTTCCCGGCTACCTGATCGTCAACATGCACCTGCTCGATGAGGAAAATCAGCTCATCGGCCGGACGTGGTATTTCATCCGCGAAACGCCGGGAGTGATTGGTTTTGCCGGGACCAAGGATCGCCCGATCCCGATGCGGCAATCGGAAGTCGACAACATGCTGGCGCAAATGCGGGAGCGTGAAGAGAAGGTCAAACCGAAGGTCAGCTTTGAAGTCGGTGAGACGGTCAAAGTGGCCGATGGACCGTTCCAAAACCAGAGCGGCATCGTGGAAGAGATCGATCCGGAACGCGGGAAGCTGCGCGTTTCGGTCACGATTTTCGGCCGCGCCACGCCGGTGGAACTCGAATATTGGCAGGTAGAACGAGGCTAAACGCCCCTCTCAGCACTCAACTCAAGACTCGTCAACTTTCCCAATGGCTAAAGAAATTGTTGCTCACATCAAACTGCAGATCCCGGCCGGCCAGGCCAATCCCGCGCCGCCCGTCGGCACAGCGCTCGGGCCGCGCGGTGTCAACATTATGGCGTTCTGCAAGGAATTTAATGCCGCCACCCAAAAGCAGGCGGGTGATATTCTTCCGGTCGTGATTACCGTTTTCAAAGACAAGTCATTTACCTTCATCACGAAGAGCCCGCCCGCGGCGGTCCTCTTGAAGAAGGCGGCCAATATCGCTGCGGGCTCAAAGGAGCCGAACAAGACGAAGGTCGGCAAAGTGACGCGCAAACAAATCATGGACATCGTGAAAACGAAGGCCAAGGATCTGAATTCGCGGAGCGATGAAGCAGGCTTCAAGATCATCGCCGGTACCGCCCGGCAGATGGGTTTGGAAGTGATCGACTAGCGTCGGCAGTCCCTCCGCGCCTCCTCGGTATTCGGGCGGCAAATAGTTGGTTCTGCTTTGCGCTTCATAAACGACCGCGTTTTGGACGACTTTTGGTTGTGATCGAGCCGGTAGGACGTATTTTTCTTAAGCGCAGTCGGCCTCTGCCGACGTGGGATCATCTGAGAGAGAAATTATGGATGACTACGCTATTGCCGAAGACAAGAAGGCCGGAACGAATCCGAGCCAGCTCGATCAGCTGAAGAAATTCACCAAAGTGGTCGCCGATACCGGCGACTTTGAGTCGATCAAGGATTTCAAACCACAGGACGCGACGACCAATCCAAGCTTGATCTTTGCCGCGACGCAGAAAGAGCAATATGCGCACCTGCTCACGGAAGTCATCGCGGGCCGGAAAAACAGCGGGCTAAGTGGCGCCCCGCAAATCGAAGACATTATCGATCACCTTCTTGTGCAATTCGGCTGCGACATCCTCGGGATCGTGCCGGGTCGGGTTTCAACCGAAACTGACGCACGGCTTTCCTTTGACACCGAGGGATCGATCAAAAAGGCGCGCCGCCTGATCGACCTTTACGAGAAGCGCGGGATCGATCGCAAACGGGTTCTGATCAAGATCGCATCGACCTGGGAAGGGATTAATGCCGCGGAGCAACTGCAAAACGAAGGAATCAACTGCAACCTCACCCTCCTCTTTTCGCTCCCACAAGCGGTCCGTTGCGCAGAAGCCAAAGTGCAACTCATTTCGCCCTTCGTCGGTCGAATTTATGACTGGTTCAAGGCCGCGAATAAGCGCGATTACGCCGGCGCGGAGGATCCGGGCGTGCAGTCGGTGAAGGAAATTTACACCTACTACAAAAAGTTCGGATACAAGACCGAAGTGATGGGGGCGAGCTTCCGGAATGTCGGCCAAATCATTGAGCTGGCCGGCTGCGACCTGCTTACGATTAGCCCGGAATTGCTCGATAAACTTTCGAAATCGCTTGAACCGATCGAACGGAAACTTGACCCGGTGAAGGCGAAAGATGCCGATGTGGAGAAGCTCGAGCTCGATGAGAAAACCTTCCGCTACCTGCTGAACGACGATGCCATGGCGACCGAGAAAACCGCAGAAGGCATTCGCAAGTTCGCGGCGGATATCGTCAAACTGGAGAAATTTGTCGCCTCGAAGTTGTAGCGGCGGTCTGTGACCGCCGGATCAACTAGGAAGCGGGCGTCGCCGCAAACGGCAGCCAATGTTCAACGTCGTGTTGGTTGAGCCCGAGATTCCCCCGAATACTGGCAACATTGGTCGGCTTTGCCTCGCGACTCGCTCGACTTTGCATCTCGTCGGCCCCCTTGGCTTCTCGACCGACGACCGCACCTTAAAGCGCGCCGGGCTCGATTATTGGGCAGAAGTCGACGTCCGGTCCTGGAGGTCGTTTGGTGAAGTGCAGGCGGCCCAAGAGCCGGTCGCGAGATATTTTTTTCTTACGACAAAATCTCGTCGCCCCTATCACGCCGTGCAATTTCAGCGCGGCGACTTCCTCGTCTTCGGCCGGGAGACAAAGGGCCTGCCGGAAGAGTTACTCCGGGCGAATGCCGACCGGTTGTTGACCATTCCGATGCACGGCACGCGAAGTCTCAATCTTGCCACTGCAGTTGCAATTGTCCTCTTCGAAGCGGTGCGCCAGCAAATGTGAACGCCGAAAATCGCAACCCGTCGCATCGTCTTTGAATAACGCTCGGTCCGGCGCTGTCCAATAGACAGCAAACCCAAAGAAACCATGAAGAGACTTTTACTCCTAATGCTCACTCTCTCCCTGCCTCTGGCGCAGATTGTGCGGGCCGACAACGACAGGGACAATAAGAAGAAGCGCAAGCACCAGGCCGAAGTCGCGGCGGAACAGCGCTCTCAGCAGAAGACCGTGGGCCAGCCAGCCAGGCAGACGGTGCAGCCAGCGCGCTCTGGAGCGGCGAAAACTCAACGTGCCGTCGTCAAAGCGCCGCAACCGGTGGGGCCCGTGCCGCGCCAATCCGTGAAGAGCGAAGCCGAAAACGGTCAGAATGGCGCGCGGGCACAAACACCGAACCAGGCCAAAAATCGGAGTCGGCAGGTTGATCGCAACAGCTATACTGTCGCCCGCAACCGCGCCGTCCGCGGGTACCACAACCGCAATTGGTGGAGGAGCCATTACAACACCAGATTCGTTCTCTTTGGCGGCGGTTATTATTTTTGGAACCTTGGCTACTGGTACCCGGCTTTCGGTTACAGCCCGTACTACAATAACTACGCTTACAGTGAACCGATCTACGGGTACAACAATCTCGACCCCGGTCAGGTCATCCAAAACGTGCAACTGGCCTTGCGCGATCAGGGATATTATCCCGGTGCGATTGATGGCTTGATCGGACCGCAGACGCGTGCCGCGCTCTCGGCTTTTCAGCGGGATCGTGGTCTGATTGTCACTGCCGCGGTGGACGAGCCAACATTGGTGGCGCTCGATTTGGCCTAACGAAGACCCGCTTAACGAAATCGCTGCGCCGAGAATTTGGCCCTCCGCGGCCTTTTCCCATGAATGCGGAGACCACGAAAGTGGGAGCCGGCGTTGCGCGGCGATGTGGCTTTCCTTGCGACCGCTGTCGAGTTGGCCAATGATGCTGCCCGATGCCTGATCCACAACTCGTTGCGCGCGATCTGCGCCGCTCTTTCCGGATCGGACGCCGTCGGATCGACGTCTTGCGGGGAGTTTCCCTCGAAGTGCGGCATGGCGAGTCCATTTTCCTCTGTGGCGCCTCGGGGGCGGGGAAGACCACGCTCCTCTATACCCTCGCTGGGCTTGAGCGGCCGGAATCAGGCGAAGTGGAATTTGAAGGAGAGAAACTTTACCGCCGCGGCGAATCGACCCTTGCACGGCTGCGCAACCAAAAGATGGGTTTTGTTTTCCAAGGCTACTTTCTCCTTCCGGAACTGACGGCGCTGGAGAACGTCATGCTCCCGGGAATGATCGGGCGGCGAGCGGCGCGAGAGGCCTGCGCAAAAAGCCTGGAGACGGTCGGTCTCGGCGACCGCCTGAACCATCTCCCGCCGGAGCTTTCCGGCGGCGAGCAGCAGCGGGTCGCGATCGCTCGCGCCCTGACAAACGATCCGGACATCATTTTCGCCGATGAACCGACCGGCAACCTGGATTCCAAAACCGGCGACGTCATTATGGATCTGCTCCTTGGGCTGGCACGAGAACGAAATAAGACTCTTGTCGTTGTGACGCACGACAGCAACCTCGCGCGGCGCGGCGATCGAACTTTGCGAATCGTCGACGGTTTGCTCGCCTAAGCGTCGTTAGGCAAGAGGGGCCATGCGAGTTCGGCGAAAGCAATTCCCGCCGAACTCGCAATCACGCCATTAGTCGACCACGCGAGTTGCCGCTTCCACTCCGCAACCGGTGGCAATTACATTGTCATTCACATCGAGGACGGTGCTGGCGATCACCCCGGTGAAACTTGTGCCACTCGGATCGAGTTGAATATCGCGCGTTACCTTTTGAGTGCCGAGCCAGACCCCGGTCGCATCGTAGCGATAGAACTGGAAGTGCGCGGTGTAATGCAAACCTCCGAGGTACTGCCACTGCCCGAGGGCCGCTTTGCCGAGGGTTGGAGGCATGTTGTTCATCTGTTCAAGGGCACCCCCGCGAATGAAGAGCCCGAGGCCGCGAAAGGTCGCAAGCACGGTGCCACTACTGCAGTCCTGGATGGTGACGTTGGAATCCCAGACGCCTTCAATCCTCCCGGATTGGTTGTGCGCGGTTTGCGCATCCGTCGCAGTCGCCCTTAGCGTGCCCGTGAGCAGTGCCGCCAGCCCGCAGATAACCGCAATCGAGCCAAGTATATTTCTTTTCATGATGTCTTCTTTCTTTCCTTTCGTTGCTTGTTTCGTGATCGGGATTGGTCCCGGTTTCTGGAGCCACGTTGCCCCGACAGCCTGGCCAAAGTCTTTAGGAGCGGCTTGAAATACTCTGAAATCTTCTGAAGAAACCGTGTGAACGAATCGGCGAAACAGGTCTACGAGTTTGGGGACTTCCGCCTGAATTTGGCGAAGCGTCTCCTGCAGAAAATCGATGGCGTGCCCGTGTCGCTCACGCCACGTGTCTTCGATACCCTGCTTCAGCTAGTGCAGCACAGCGGCAGGGTTCTGGAGAAAGAAGCGTTGATGGACGCGATCTGGCCAGACCAAGTCGTCGAGGAAAATAATCTGAGCCAGAATATCTCCACTCTCCGGCGAGCCTTGGGAGAAACCGCGGGCGCCCCGCGCTACATCATGACGGTCCCGGGACGCGGCTATCGCTTTCTCCCCGAGGTGAGTTTACGGAAGGAAAACGCAGAGCCCGCGCTCGTATCCGAGGAAACTGTCGGAGACACGGCCGCGGTGGTGGAGGAAAAATCGGGGGAGCCTCCGACTCCGGCGACCAGGACGCGGCCGCGGTGGGCGGCGGTCCTGATTGTCACCATTCTGGCGTTGGGTCTTGCCCTCTTCATTTTCTGGCGAATTCAGGCCGGTGGTTCCCATGCCGTCCCCAATCGCAGCATCGCAGTTCTTCCCTTCAAGCCACTTGTATCCGAGCGTCGCGACCCCGTATTGGAAATGGGAATGGCGGACACACTGATCGCCAAGCTCGCCACCATTCAGGAAATCATCGTGCGCCCGCTTGGTTCCGTCCGGAAATATGACGCGCCTGAGCAGGATCCTTTGAGCGCCGGGCGGGCCCTGCAAGTAGAGTGGGTTCTGGATGGCGATATTCAGCGATTGGGCGACCACGTTAGAGTCACGACGAGATTGATTAGGGTAGCGGACGGGTTCGCGCTCTGGGCGGGAACCTTCGACCAGAAGTTCACCGACGTTTTTGCAGTGCAGGATGCGATCTCTCAAAAAGTTGTGCAGGCTCTCGCGCTCCAGTTGAGCGGGGAAGAAGAGCAGCGCCTGGGAAGACGCGGCACATCCAATATCGAAGCTTATCAGCTTTACTTAACCGGGCGTTATCATTGGAACAAACTCACTCCGCCTGAGCTGAGGACGAGCGTCGGGTTTTTCCAACAGGCGATTGCGCTGGATCCGCAATATGCACAGGCCTTTGGCGGATTGGCTGAGGCTTATCGCGCGCTCGCCATCACCGGCGACGTGCCTCCTCAGGAAACAATGCCGCAAGCCAAAGCGGCGGCCCTCCAGGCGATTGCACTCGATCCATCTTTCGCCGAGGCGCATGCTTCGCTCGTTTTCATCCACAGCTGGTTCGACTGGAATTGGGCCGCAGCCGAGAAGGAAGCGAAGAAAGCGATCGAATTGAATCCCAACTCTGGGCTTGTCCACATCGCTTATGCCCAGTCGCTTTCCGACCGGGGGCGCCATCTGGAGGCCATCGGCGAAGCAGCACGTGCCCGTGAACTGGATCCGGTTTCGTTAATCATCAATACGATCGAGGGGTCGATCCTTTATTTTGCTGGACGCGAAGATGCCGCGGCCGATCGCTTGCAGAAGACGCTCGAATTGGATCCGAATTTTTGGATTGCCCACCTCTTTCTGGGAAAGGTTCACGCGGAGAGAAAGGAATTCTCTAAAGCGCGCGCAGAATTTGAGAAGGCCCGTAATTTTTCTCACGGAAATTCGGAAACTATCGCCATGATCGGTTATGTCGCGGCTTTGTCGGGCGACTCCGATAAGGCGCGGGCGGTCCTCGCCGAGCTGCGAACTCTCGTGGAGCAGCGTTACATTCCTCCGCACAACATCGCGGTTGTTTATCTCGGTCTTGGAGAACGCAACGAGGCCCTGGATTGGCTGGAAAAAGCTTATCAGGACCATGACGTCCGATTGAGTTTTCTTAAGGTCGATCCGAAATGGAATCCGCTTCGCTCTGACGCCCGTTTCGCAACGCTCCTGAAACGTCTTGGCCTTCATTAGCCAGAGACGGCGACGGATTATTAGGCCTGGTCGTGGCTGATGCGTCGTTAGGCGATTTGCGATTTTCTGCCCGTTAGTTCAGTTGGCAGGCTTCGACTAAGGCGACACCGGTAGTCTCATTCTTCCCGCGGACGATTGCGGTGTAGGAAGCCGGGAGGAGAGTAATCAGGATGGCGGATTCCCGATCGTTGGTCGGGGGCAATCCAGTGGCTGCGATCTCGCTCTGCTCTGTATCCTTCCAGTCGTCGTTCGACATGATAAGGTTTCCGAAACCATCGTGGAGGTCCAAGGTCGGATCCTGCAATGCGCCGGCGACGCCGAAAGAGGTGAGCGAAGGGCCGATCGCACGGACAAGAACTTTAGCAGTCCCACCGCCGAGAATGAAGCCGCCGATCATCGCGTTATCTCCAGTGTCGACAAAGCCGCGCGTGCTGATATTCGCCAGCTTAGAATTTGCGGCTGCATCGAGATCGTAGGCCTCGATCAGACCGATGCCGGTCGCGCTATTTTTTCCGCGGAAGGTCGCGGTGTAGCCAGCGCCATCGGCGGGAAGCGTCGCGACGACCGCCGCTTCCAGGTTACTAGTCGGTTGCAGGCCAGTTCCCTCAATTTCCATTTCTTGTTTCGACAATTCCATTGTCCAAGGAGGCAGTCTCAACCATAACTCCGTATCCAGTGCGCGAATCGCCGATTGGTCCGACCCGAGTATGTTTGCTGGCGGCGGCGTTCGTACAGCCTTTTCAGCGCTACTATTCCGTAGCCTTGCTTGCTTCGTCGGGGACGAACCTTCGCTTGCTGACGGGGGGTTGTTTCTCCGCTTGAATTGCCTTCCGAAACACCGGAGATTTTTTCATGTTAACGAAAGACGCTGAAGCCACCGCCGTCGCAACGCCCACATTGAAATCCGGTTCCACCCCGAAGGCCGGCGGATCAAAAATTGCGGCAGCTAAGCCCCTTCAAATTTACATCGACGGCGAATTCTTCGATCAGGCCAACGCCAGGGTTTCGGTCTTCGACCATGGTCTTCTCTACGGCGATGGGGTTTTCGAGGGCATACGCTTCTATAACAACCGCGTCTTCCGAATGGAAGAGCACATGGAGCGGCTTTGGGAGTCGGCGCGTTCGATCTGTCTCGAGATTCCCATTTCACGGGCGGAAATGGACAAGGCGCTCCTTGAAACCATCCGGCAAAACGGTCTCCGTGACGGTTACGTGCGTTTGATCGTGACCCGCGGCGTAGGCAACCTTGGCCTCAACCCGGCGCACTGTAAGCAGCCGAGCGTCATCATCATCGCAACGACGGTTGCGCTTTATTCTGAGGAAGCTTACAAGCGCGGGCTATCGGTCGTGACCGTGCCGACTCGACGCATGGGACCGGCGACTTTGAATCCCGCGATAAAGTCGTTGAATTACCTAAACAATGTCCTCGCCCGAATTGAAGCGAACCTGGCCGATGCCGATGAAGCGCTCATGCTGAATGACGCGGGGAATGTCGCGGAATGCACGGCCGACAATGTTTTCGTCGTGAAGCGTGGCCAGATCATGACGCCGCCGATCACGGCCGGCGCCTTGCGCGGGATTACGCGTTCCGTCGTCTTCGATGTCGCCGGGGAGTTCGGGATTGAGATTTCCGAGCCGGAGCTGACGCGACACGATCTCTACACCGCAGATGAGGCTTTCCTGACCGGCACCGCGGCGGAGGTCATTCCGATGATTAAACTGGACGGCCGCGCCATCGGAAATGGAAAGCCAGGCGATATCACGAATCGATTGATTGCTCGTTTTCGCGAGTTGACGCGTGAAAGCGGGACGCCCATTTTTTCTGAGTGACCGGACGCGCGCTGGAAGGAAGCGAAGCGGCATCGCGCGCGAGCCGCCAGTTGAATCTTTACGCCACTTTGTGGTCTAATTGATCAGACATGCTCTGCGACGTTTGTAAATGTAATGATGCGACGGTGTTTCTGACGCAGATTCTCGAGGGGAAAATGCAGAAGGTAAACCTTTGCGATGCCTGCTCGAAGGAAAAAGGCGTGCAGGATCCGACTGGGTTTGCCCTGGCGGATTTATTGCTGGGCATTGGGGCGGCCGAGGAGATCGAGAAAGGTGGCCCAACCCAGAAATGTCCGGTCTGCGGCTTCACCCAGGCGGATTTCAAGAAGACCGGACGGCTCGGGTGCAGCGCCTGTTACGACACATTTTCGGAAGGGCTCGGGACGTTGCTCAAGGCGATGCACAAGGGCATCGAGCATGTCGGCAAATTACCGGAGCGCGCCGCGCGCCAGATGCAGTTGACGGACAAAATGCGTGCACTGAACGATCACCTCGAGAAAGCCGTTGCGGAAGAAAACTACGAAACCGCCGCGACCTTGCGCGATCAGATCAAGCAACTCGAACACGAGATGGCGAGCTAGCGATGAAATTCTCACAGGTCATGTCGAGCGCCGGTGAATGGCTGAGGGGGGAAGGTCCGCATCACCAGGTGGTGGTGAGCAGCCGCGTCCGACTGGCGCGCAATCTGCGCCACCGCTCCTTCCCCGGCTGGGCGAAAAAAGCAGAGCGCACTCAGATTCTCGAGCAGATCAAGCCGCGAGTAGAAGAGCTCACGGAAATGCAGGATTCGTTTTCCGAACTGCTCCAGGATCTTTCGGCGCTCGAAAAACAAGTGCTGGTCGAGCGCCATCTCATCAGTCGCGAGCACGCGGCGAAAGGGATCGGCAGCGCGGTCATCATGAATCGCAAGCAAACCCTCAGCATCATGATCAACGAGGAAGATCATCTTCGGATGCAATCGATTCGTTCCGGACTGCAATTGAAAAGCGCATTCAAACTGGTCGACAAGGTCGACAGTACATTGGAGGGCAAACTCGACATCGCTTACGATCAGCGCCTTGGGTATCTCACCGCCTGCCCGACAAACGTCGGGACGGGCATGCGCGCTTCCGCGATGCTCCATTTGCCGGGACTCGTCCTGAGTGACCTGATCAATCAGGTCATCCAGGCGGTCAACAAAATCGGGCTCGCGGTCCGCGGACTCTACGGAGAGGGGACCGAAGCGATGGGCAATCTCTTCCAGATCTCGAACCAGACAACGTTAGGCGAAAAGGAGGACGAAATCATCACCCGCCTGACAAAAGTGATCGAAACGATCATTGAGAAGGAACACGACGCGCGTCAGATGTTGGTTCAGAAAAAGCCAGACACGCTTTGGGACCAGATTGGCCGGGCATACGGTGTGCTTACCTATGCGCATGCGATGACCTCGAAAGAGGCGCTCAATTTACTTTCGGTTATGAAACTTGGCGTGGACCTCGGGGCATTCCCGGAAGACAGGCGTTTGCCGGTCGACGAACTCTTCATTGAAACGCAGCCGGCCCATCTGCAAAAGACCTCGCAACAGAAGCTGAATGCCGAAGAAAGGGACTTCCTCCGAGCCGAAATCATTCGCGGTCGTTTGAAACTGTTTCCGAAACCTGATATGAATAAAGTGGCGCCGGAACCCGACGACGAGTCCCCCTCCGAGTCCAATAACAATGAATAATTTTACTCCTCGGGCACAGCAGGTTCTCGCGCTGGCCCGCAAAGAAGCGGATCGCTTCAACCACAATTACGTCGGCACCGAACATCTTCTTCTCGGCTTGATTAAGCTCGGCCAAGGGGTTGCCGTTAACGTGCTCCAAAAAATGGGGCTCGACCTCGAAACTGTCCGGATGGAAGTCGAAAAACAAGTCGGCTCCGGCCCGGAGACCAAGATGGTCGGCAACATCCCCTACACCCCACGGGTCAAAAAGGTTCTCGCGCTAGCCGGCAAGGAAGCGCGCGCTCTCAATCACTCCTACGTCGGCACTGAACACATCCTCCTTGGTCTGCTCCGGGAAGGCGAAGGTGTCGCCGCTCGCGTTCTGAAGAGTCTGGAAGTCGATATCGAGCGGACGCGCAACGAGATCCTGAAAGAACTCGATCCGAATTTTACGCCGCCCGAAAACGATCCGGAATTGGGCGGGACAGGTGAGCCGTCGAAAAAGGATGTCAAAACGCCGGCCCTCCGTGCCTTTGGCCGTGATTTGACGGATCTCGCAAAAAAGAGTGAGCTCGACCCGGTCATCGGCCGGCACAACGAAATCGAACGCGTCATCCAGGTACTTTGTCGTCGGACCAAGAACAACCCGGTATTGTTAGGCGAAGCGGGGGTTGGGAAAACGGCGATTGTCGAAGGGCTCGCCCAGGAAATCGCAAATGGCAACGTGCCGGAGCTTTTGCGCGACAAAAAAGTCATCACCCTCGATCTCGCGCTAATGGTCGCCGGGACGAAGTATCGCGGCCAATTTGAAGAGCGGATCAAAGCAGTCATGGACGAGATTCGGCGTTCGAAAAATGTCATTCTGTTCATCGATGAGCTGCACACGATCGTCGGCGCGGGTTCGGCCGAAGGCGCGATGGACGCCTCGAACATCATCAAGCCGGCGCTTAGTCGGGGCGAATTGCAGTGCGTCGGCGCCACCACGCTGAACGAATATCGCAAATACATCGAGAAAGACGCCGCACTCGAACGGCGCTTTCAGACCGTCAAAGTGGAAGCGCCCACGGTGGAAGAGGCGATTCTCATTTTAAAAGGCCTGCGTCCGAAGTATGAGGCGCATCATAAGGCGAAGCTGACCGACGAAGCGCTCGAGAGCGCGGTCAAACTCTCGGAGCGCTATATCACTGGCCGGTTTCTGCCGGACAAGGCGATCGACGTGATGGATGAAGCCGGTGCGCGGGCGCGAATCAATGCCATGACGCGGCCGCCCGACGTCAAGGAAATCGAAAAAGAGATCGAAGAGATCCGCGTCGAAAAAGAAGCCGCGATCAAGGCGCAGGATTTCGAAAAAGCCGCTGCCCTGCGCGACAAGGAAAAGCAGGCCAAGGAGAAATTGGAACGGATTCTCGGTGAATGGCGCGAGGAACGCGAAGAGAAAGAGGTGCTCGTAACCGCCGAGGACATGATGCACATCATCTCGAAGGTGACTGGCGTCCCGCTCCAGAAGATGGAGCAAAAGGAAACTGCGAAGCTCCTCGCGATGGAAGCCGACATCAAGCAACGTGTCATTGGCCAGGATGAAGCGGTTGGCGCGATCAGCAAGGCACTCCGCCGTTCGCGGGCCGACCTGAAGGATCCGAAACGCCCGATCGGCTCCTTCGTTTTCCTCGGCCCAACCGGCGTTGGGAAGACCTTCCTCGCTCGCACTCTGGCCGAATTCATGTTCGGCGATTCCGACGCGCTCATCCAGATCGACATGTCGGAGTACATGGAAAAATTCACCGCCTCGCGTCTGATCGGGTCGCCTCCGGGCTACGTCGGTTACGAAGAGGGCGGCCAGCTCTCCGAGGCTGTCAGGCGACGGCCCTATTCGGTGGTTCTCTTCGACGAAATCGAAAAAGCGCATCCCGATGTGATGCATCTGCTCCTCCAGATTTTGGAGGAAGGAAAAATCACCGATTCGTTAGGCCGAAAGATCGATTTCCGCAACACGATCATCATCATGACCTCGAACGTTGGTGCAGAGTTGATCAAGCGTCAGACGACGATGGGTTTTGGCGCCCCCCGCGACGAGGCGAACTACGACGTGATGCGGGACAAGATCCTCGAGGAAACGAAGCGCGTTTTTAAGCCGGAATTCCTGAACCGGCTCGATGAGATCATTGTCTTCCATACGCTCGAGAAGACCGATCTGATGAAGATCGTCGACCTCGAAGTGAACAAGGTGAAGCGGCGATTGCAGTTGAAGGAGATTGAGATCGAACTCGATCAGGCAGCGCACGAGTTCGTGATCGAAAAGGGGTACGATCCGACGTACGGTGCGCGGCCGATGCGGCGCGCGGTGGAGCGCTACCTTGAGGATCCGCTCGCCGAAGAGCTTCTCAAAGGGAACGTGAAAGCGGGCGATCTGGTGCACGTGACGGTGGAAAACGGGAAACTTGTTTTCAAAGTCGCCGAACCGCACGACAAGGCCGCGGCAAACGCGAGCTAAACCGTCGGCTTCGCGCGGGAAACCCCGACTGAGACAGGGACAGCGCTTCGCTCGGTGCATGCATCCGAAGATTTATGCTCCTGAGCCCCGAAAGCTTTCGCTGAAGGACCTCGCAAGCGTTTTTGATCTAGATTGTCAGTGAGCGCCTCGCCCGGTGAACTGCGGGTTCCCTCGGAGCGTTTTGGCGCCGCGGGATGACAAGTCCTTTGGGGCGTTCGTATTGCGGCGCGTATGCAAGCCTCTTCGCAGCGCCCAGCGTCCGCAGGGAGATAAACGCTACGCCCTCGGGTGCGCTTCCGCGTAAGCTTTCCTCAAGCGTTCGGTCGTGACGTGCGTGTAGATCTGCGTTGTCGAAAGACTGGCGTGGCCTAACAACGCCTGCACACTGCGCAAGTCTGCCCCGTTATCGAGCAGGTGGGTGGCAAAACTATGACGCAATTTGTGGGGGCTGAGCGCGATTGGGATCGATGTATGCCGGAGATAGCGTTTCAAGATCAGCCAGATCGAGCGCGGCGAAATGCGTCGGCGTCCTTTGTTGAGAAAAAGCGCGCCGCTGTGCACGTTGGCGGCGGCGCGGTAGCGCGAGACCGCCTGCAGCGCCGGCGCACCGACCGGGCAAACGCGCTCCTTTTTGCCTTTGCCGAGGACCCGGACGGACTCCGTGTAGATGTCGAGATCGTTCACGTTGAGCGAGGCGAGCTCGGCCAGGCGCAGCCCGCTGCTGTAAAAAACTTCCATGATTGCGGCATCACGCTGCGGCATCCAAACCGGCGCGCTCTTCGGCTTTTTCACCTGGAGCGGGGCGTCGAGGAGTTCGCCAATCTGCCTCTGAGTCAAGACGAGCGGCAGGTTTTTCTCGGTTTTCGGGAGCTGAATCTCGCGCACCGGATCTTTCGTTAGGCGGTTCCGCGCCACGAGGAAGCGATAGAAGCTGCGCAGGGCGGAAAACTGGAGCCGGATGTAGGAGCGCGCCTGTTTCCGCTTCATCAGAGCGAAGAGATAATCGCGAAAGTGCTGCGCTTTGCACTGGCGCCAGCCGGTTGCGTTGGTTTGCGTGCGAAAATCGCGCAGCGCGTCGCGGTAGATTCGCAGGGTGCGCGGCGAAGCGTTGCGTTCGACTTCGAGGAAGCGGAGAAATTCCTCGACAAGTTTGTCCTTCATCGGGCCCTCGCCCTCGACCAATTTGCTCTTTCCGAGCGGGAGACTGCGAAGTGCGGTCCTTTTACCCTGTGCCTCCCGGAGAGAGGCATCCAGGGGCGCTGACGTTAGGCCGGCCGCATGTCGGTTACTCCGGCTTTTCGATTTGATATTGGTTCGCACGCGAGCCGCTGAATTGGCTTTTGAAAATCGGCGCTGGGTTGTTCGAGATCAGATCGTAACCCGTGAGAATGAATTCCGGATAAACGCCGTTGCTCGCCGGCTCATAGACCCTGTCGCCGCTGAAGTGGCCATAGAGCTTGTATTCATAGTTGTTATCGAAGCCGAAATTTATCTGTTCGCGATCCGGCGCGAGCTTCTTATTTTCGTTCAACATCACCAGTTGCGCGGTGCTCCAAGGCTGGCCGGGTCGGCGGATGTAGCCCCAGAAATGGAAATCCTGTTTGTAATAGCGGCGTCCGATGAAGTAATTGCCGGGCGGCTCCGCCTGGATTCGCTGAAACGCGGCGAGCCTCGCTTGCTGAATGCCTTCCGGCATCGTCTCGCAGCTGGCGAGAAAAACCAGACTAACGAGAAGTGGTAGATTTTTGAGTGAACGAAGTGTCATCAGGCGACTGGATGCGATCATCTATCGCAGCTTCGCTTCTCCCGCAATGCGCTGCAGACGTTTCGCTCCGCGAAGCGCAGCAACAGGACGCGCTTTGTATATAAGGCCCCCGCGTCGCCCGGGCATCTGTTTAGCGTCGCCTGTAGGAGCCACCCCGGATAGGCGCAACGAAATTAGCCCGGCGCTTCCGGGCCGGGTTGCTCGAATTGAGGTTTTCTCGGCGCGGAGGGACGGCTGAGCGGTTCATCGGCAATGAAAAACGGTAATCGCTAGAAGGGCGATCTTCGCCTGTCATCCTGATCCCGCCGGCGCGGGAGAAGGACCTCACAGTTGCAACCGGGCGCCCTCCGGCGGAGTGAAGCGTCTCTCGCAATTGCGAGATCCCTCGCCGTCTGCGCGGCTCGGGATGACAAATCTCAAGCGCGCTTAAGTAATTCACTTTTGCATCGCCATGGCATGCTGGTTAAACTGGGCGTCGTCACTATGATTGAACTGGAAGCCTCTGCGGCCGGCTTGCGCGAAACTCCCAGCATTTTTTCCAAGCCTGGATTTGAGCGGCTTTTTGTGGGCGCAAAGCCGCCGGAATCGCGGCCGCCCTCCAAGAGGCAGCTCGTTAGTGCCTGATCCGTTGGGCGCGCCGCGCGCCGTGTTCCCGGATTGAAATCACATGGTTGCCCGCTTCTTAACCGGCATCGGCGCGGTTGTTCTCTCGTTTTTTATCTATCTCGGCGAACTCGTAGTGCTCGCGGCCGAGGCAATGCGATCCGCGGTCACCCGCCGGATGCGGTGGCGATTGTTCCTGCGACAAATGGTCGATATCGGGTTGCACTCACAACTGGTGGTCGTTATCACCGGCGGATTTACCGGCGCGGTCTTCGCCGCGCAAACCTACTTCCAGTTCAACAAACTTGGTGTCGCTTCCGGCGTTGGCGCGGTTGTCTCAGCCGCGCTCTTTCGTGAACTCGGGCCCGTCTTGACCGGACTGATGGTAACCGGCCGGGTCGGTGCGGCGATGTCAGCCGAAATCGGCACCATGAAAGTGACCGAACAAATCGACGCGTTGCGAGCGCTCGCGGTCCATCCGGTCGATTATCTGGTCGTGCCGCGAATGCTCGCGATGATGTTTTCAATGCCGCTGCTCGTCGCCGAATGTATCGGCTTCGGACTCGTTACCTCATATTTTGTCTCGGTCGATTTGCTCGGGATCAGCGGGCCGTATTACATGGCGAACATGGAGCGCTGGACGACATCGCGCGATATTATCATGGGCCTGACGAAGGGATTTTGTTTCGCCATCCTGATCGTTTTCATCAGCTGCCACAAAGGATTGAACAGCCGCGAGGGCGCGGTTGGCGTGGGTCGGGCGACGACCGAAGCGGTTGTTAATTCGTCGCTCGCGATTTTGATTTCGAATTTCTTCCTAACGATGATGTTGAACGTCGTTTTCCCGGCGGGGTGGTAATGGGGAAAGTTGAGAGTTTGTGGTTGAGAGTTGAGAGAGAAGAATGAGAGGCGCGCCCACAATCGAGAAATCGTCTCCCAAGGGGGGCTCTCGGTCTCTCGACTCTCAGTCATCGACTCCCAATCTTTCCCCGATGATCGCGGTGCGAGGACTCGAAAAACGCATCGGTGCACAGGAAATTTTGCGCGGTGTCGATCTGAGCCTCGCGACCGCCGACACACTCGTGATCATCGGGCGGAGTGGTGGTGGAAAGAGCGTCCTGCTTAAGAACATGATCGGCCTGATGCGACCCGACGCAGGAGAAATCTGGATCGACGGCCAGAACATTGTGGAGCTCAGTGAGCGGGATCTGGCGGGAATTCGGCGCAAGGTTGGCATTCTCTTCCAGGGCGGTGCTCTTTTCGATTCCATGACGGTCGAGGAAAATATCGCATTTCCGTTGCGCGAAGCGGGGGAACGAGATCAGAAGGTGATCGAGCAAAAGATCGCCGAGATGCTCGAGGTCATCGAACTCGAAGGGCAGGAGAAAAAAATGCCGGTCAACCTCAGTGGCGGAATGAAAAAGCGGGTCGGTCTCGCGCGCGCGATCATCAATCGACCCTCCTGCATTCTCTATGACGAACCAACCGCGGGACTGGATCCGGTTGTTTCCGACAGCATCAACCATTTGATTCGTCGGCTGCAGGAGCGTTACCAGGTGACGAGCGTCGTCGTAACGCACGACATGAAAAACGCCTTCCACGTCGGCGATTACATTGCCTATCTGCACGAGGGCCGCATTTACTTTTATGGCACCCCAGCGGAAATTCGCGCCTCGTCCGATCCGCTCATCCAGGATTTTTTGATCGGGCGTGCCTCCGGCGCGGATTAATAAGATGAACGAACAGGATCGTGGATTGGAATTGAAGGTGGGGATTTTCGTCGCCGTTGGGCTTGCGATTCTCGCGGCGCTGGTCGTGCAATTTGGACGACTCGGCGAAGGGATCAAAACCTACTACAATCTGACCGTCCATTTCGTCGATGCGAGCGGATTGCTCAAAGGCTCCGACGTCCTGCTCGGCGGCGCGAAAGTCGGGCGCGTCTCGGATCCGCCGCGGCTCGTAAGCTCCGGCCGTGGAGTGAACGTGCAATTACGCATTTACGATTATGTGCAGATTCCGGCAGGCAGCTCTTTCACGATCGGCAGCACAGGTTTGCTCGGCGATCGTTTCGTCGCGATCACTCCGCCGGTCGGGAAACCGGCATCCTACATCGCGAAGGGCGCGCAAATCGAAGGGACGCGCGAGCAGGGTTTCAGTGACATTACGAAAGAAGGAACTGCGCTGATCAAGGACCTGCGAGGGACGATCGCAAAGATCGACACCACGGTCAGCCGTCTGAACGACCAGGCCCTTTCCCCGACGAACATGGATCACCTGAAGGAGACCTTCGAGAATCTGGACAAATCCACGGCGTCTCTCTCCGAGTCTTCGAAAAAGTTCGACGGCGTGCTCGAGAAAGCCGATGGCACGATGGGTTCGGCCAAGGAGGCGGCGGACAAGTTGCAGCTCGCCTTGGGCGACGCAAGGAAGACGCTGCAAGCCGCCGGGCGAGTCATGAAAGAAGCGACTTCGGGAGATGGCTTACTCGCAATGTTGCTTACCAACGAGGAAGTGGCTAACAACTTGCGTGCTCTTATCGACAATCTTCGCCGCCACGGCGTCCTCTTTTATCGCGATAGCGCCGCTAGAATGTCGCCGCCGCCGGCGCGAAACACTCCGCCGCCGAGTCGCCGCTCCAATCGTTAGGCCGGAATGACTCCGCAGTTGACCGTCAATCTCCTGCGGGTGCTTTTCCTCACCTTTTGCGGAGCGGTTGGGTCGCTCATTTCGGCCGAGGCGCAAGGCAACGCCGTTCCCGGCCTCCTCATCGGTTTGGTTTTCGGGCTGGTTCTCGTTCTCGTCGACCGGCTCCTTAAAGGTCTCTCTCTGCGCGCTTTTTCCTCCGCAACCCTCGGGCTGCTTCTCGGCCTTTTTTTTGCCAACCTTCTCCTCGCTTCGCAGGTTCTGCGTTACCAATCGGACGAGACGCAGTGGATTGTGCGGTTAATCGTCTACTGCGCGTTTGGCTACCTCGGGACCATGCTCGCCGTGCGGAGCAATCGCGATGAGTTTTCTCTCATCATTCCGTATGTTCGTTTTGCTCGCGAGACGACCCAGCACGAGCCGCTCATCGTCGATACCAATATCATTATCGACGGACGGATTGCCGATCTTTGCGCGACCGGTTTTCTCAGTCGCTCGCTCATCGTGCCGCGTTTCGTCCTTGGCGAATTGCAACAATTGGCCGATTCGAACGAAGGCATCAAACGAGAGCGCGGTCGCCGCGGGCTCGACATCTTGAATCAACTACAGCGCTCCCGCGAGATCGACCTGACTATTCACGACAGCGGCCTCGACGAGAGCGAACTTCCGATCGATGCCCGGCTCGTTCGCGTGGCGCAGGTCCTCCAGGCGCGGCTCCTGACGAACGATCAGGCGCTGGGCCAGGTGGCGCGGTTGCAGCAGGTGCCCGTACTCAATTTGAACGACCTTTCCCGCGCCTTGCGGCCGGTCGTGGTGCCGGGCGACGAACTGGAATTGAATCTCGTCAAGGAAGGCCGCGACTCGCATCAGGCCGTCGGTTATCTGCCGGATGGGACGATGATCGTGGTCAACCAAGGTCGGCCTCATATCGGGCGGGTTGCGACGGTGGTTGTTTCGAGCGCGCTGCAAACCGGGGGCGGTCGTCTCATCTTTGCAGAGCTGAAGGAAAATGCGCGTGTCCGGAGCGCGCTCCAGGCGCAAGCGACGGTCGACTAACGAAGACCGACCGCACTGCGCACTCGTGCCATCACTTCGTTCGCGATTGAATTCGCATGCGCCGCGCCCTTGGTCAGCACTTCGTCGATGTAATCGGATTGGGCGAGAATCTCATTCCTTCGCTTCCGCATCGGCGAGAAGTCCTCCCAGAGGCGCGCGAAAAGTTGCTTCTTGAAGTCACCGTAGCCAGTCCCACCTTTCTCGAACTCTGCCCGCATCGCCGCCAGCTCCTCCGGTGTCCCAACAAGAGAGAAAAGCTGGAAAATCGACGACGCGGCGGGATCCTTCGGCGCCTCGACTGCTGTTGAATCGGTCACGATGCTCATGACCCGCTTCCGCATCTCTTTTTCCTCGGCGAAAATGTCGATCGTGTTGCCGTAACTCTTGCTCATCTTTTGGCCATCGAGACCCGGGACCGTTGCCGTCTCGGCATGGATTCGCGGTTCGGGCAGTTTCAAGATTTCGCCGAAGGTCTCATTCATCTTGATCGCAATGTCGCGTGTCAACTCAAGATGCTGTTTTTGGTCGCGCCCGACCGGCACGATGTCGCTGTCGTAAATCAAAATATCGGCCGCCATTAGAATCGGATAAGCAAAGAGCCCGCTCGAAGCAGGGAGTCCGCGTGCGATCTTGTCCTTGTAAGAAACGGCGCGCTCCAGCAGTCCCATAGGCGTTACGGTGCTGAGAATCCAAGCCAGCTCTGTCACCTGCGGGACATCGGATTGGCGGAAGAGCGTGGCCCGCTCTGGATCAAGCCCGCAAGCGAGGAAATCAAGCGCCACCCGGCGCGAATTTTCCCGTAAGGCCCGCGGGTTCTGCAGGCTCGTCAGGGCATGATAATCGGCGATGAAATAAAGCGCCTCGCCCTCGGCTTGGAGCGCGATGGCCGGCTGCATCATTCCAAAATAGTTACCGATGTGCAGGATGCCGCTCGGTTGGATACCGGAAAGGATACGCATGATCAGGGTCGAACGGTTCACGCTAGGTGCGAAAGGTTCAACCGCCAATCTACGGGGCCGGCCCGCGTATCCGTCTCGACGAGTCAAAAAGGAAGGGTTTCCTGGCCCGGCATACGCCATGCTGAAAAGCTGGGATGCTTGTCTTGTTGCTTCTGTTAGTCCTGATCGGACTCCCGGCGTTGATCGGCACAATGGCCGGTCGAGGTTACCTCTCCGTCGGCGGGCATCTTTTGCGGGGAAAATTTCGGGCTGGCGCGCCGATAGTCTATCGGGTGGTCGAAACCTCGACTCGCCCCGGACCAGGCGCGCGCGATATCCATCCGGCGGAACGCGGCGAACTCTACTATTACCTGATCAACAAATACTGGCGGGTGGAGGAAGTGCGGCAGGATGGCTGGATCGTGGCGCTCACTCCGCTGATGGAACATCATTACCTGCGGCGAGATGATCCAAACCTCCGCAAAGCCAACCTGATCGAGCGGTTACGCTACGCGGCGCGGTTCCCCTGCCTGCCTTAAGTAGTCTCAACTTTACGACGACCGCCAAGCGAGCGCCCTACCGCTCCACCTGCGTCTGGCTCTTTGTGATATTGTAGATTTCGAGCAAGCCAACGCCAATCGCGCCGTTAGCATCGGACAATAGCGCAGTGTAATTCCCCGGGGCGAGGGTGATGAGAATAGCAGCCTCCCGCGCGTCGGCCGGGGCCAGACCGGTGTCCAGTATTTCAGCGGCCTGCGTCTCCTGCCAATCGTTATTGGCAAATAGAGTGGAGCCCTGGGCGTCCACGAGCACCAGCGTCGGATCGGGTAAAGCACCGCCGATTAGCGGCGCTCCGGCGCCGACCGAAGGTCCAAGTCCACGAAAGACCAGCGTCTCGGTTTCCGTCCCACCGATAATCATGCCTGCGATCATCACGCCCTCGCCCGTGGCGACGTAGCCGCGGGTTGAGATGTTCAACAATTGTGACGGTGTCGCGGAATCCAAATCGAACACCTCGACGAGAGCAATGTTCTGCGTTCCCTTTGCGCCGTTCACGGTCGCTGTGTAAGCGCCGGGTCCAAGCGAGGCGATGATGGCGGATTCTTTTGGATCACTGGGGGCGAGGGTTGTCGCGATGATTTCCTCCGCCTGCGTCCCGGCCATCCAGTCATCGTTTGTGGCTAAGATCTGACCGGTTGAATCGACCAGCTGCAAACTCGGGTCGGGGAGTGCGCCAGTGACTCCAGCCGCAGCGAGGGAGGGACCTAGTGCCCTGATGATGACGCGCTTTGGACCATCGCCGTCGCCGAGAATGAAACCGCCAATGAGCACGTTTTGCCCGGTCCCGGCGGAGGCGCGAGTGGAAATGTTGAGCAAGGTATTGCCCGTTTCTCCGGGGGTTGGCGAGGCGGTGGGGGAAGGTGTTGGGGTAGGTGTGGGGGTAGGTGTGGGCGGCGGCGAGGCAAATCCCGCGGCCAGAAAGGCGAGGGCATCATTCTTGACCTGAGACCAGTAGCCAAAGGAGTGGAGGCTCCCCGGGATACTCCTGGCTTCATAGTTGTTCACTCCGATCGCATTGAGTTGCGCGACCATGTCGTCGAGTTGCGCGGCGGGAATTGTGTCACCAAACGAGTCCACGAGAAAGAGCGGTGCGACCGAGGAATCGACCACCCACGCCGGAGAAGCCGCGCGCAAGGCTGCGGTATCGGTCGAAGGTACGCCGACATAGTTCGTTACGATCGCTATGAGTGCCTCCAGATCCGGATCAGGACTGAAATCGGAAAAATCATAGGTGCCGGAAAGGGATACGGCCACGTCGAGGCGATCGTCTCCGGGCGTGCCTGTCGAGGCCACCCAGGCTGCGTGCGTGCCTCCCGAGGACCCGCCGACAGCTCCCACCTGCCCGTTGCCACGGGAATCGTTGCGGGCCGCCTGCACGGCCAGATGCACGTCATCGTATTGTTCAGGAGATTGGCCGGACGAGGTCTGACCGGGAATGGATCCGGGAGGGGCGAGACGGTAATCGATCGCGAAGGCGATGTAACCCGCGTTGGCCAAATCTTGAGCGCATGTCTGCACGCCAAAGTCATCTTGACTCCCTGCGATGAAAAAACCGCCATGGATAACCAGGACCGCCGGCCACGGTCCATTGCCCGACGGCGCATAGACCGTCCAAGTGAGGGGCGTGCCGTCGCTGGCTTGCGCGTAGACTTCGGAGGTAGTCGGTGAAGCTTCTCCCGGCCGCGGAGCAAACGATAGCAGGGCGCAAGCGAAAAAAGTGCAAAGCTGAAAAAGGTGTTTCACGTGTCATCTCTTCCCTATGGAAAAACGACCCACGTGCCACCATCAAATTCCGAACAATTCCGTTACATAACCATTGCCTTGCCACTGGCGAATTTGTTGGCCTCGGCTTAGAGATGCCGGGTGAAGCGACCACCGCAGCATTTCCATTTTCTCGGGATTTGCGGGACGGCGATGGGAAATGTGGCTGCTGCATTGCGCGAGCGCGGCTACACCGTGACCGGCTCGGATGCGAAGGTTTATCCTCCGATGTCAGACTTTCTCCGGGCCAGAGACATCCGGTTGACCGAACCGTACCGTGCGGAGAATTTGCCTAACGACGCTGAGGTCGTTGTGATCGGCAACGCGATCAAGCGTGGTAATCCGGAAGTGGAAGCCGTCTTGAACCGTAAGCTCTACTACCTCTCGCTCCCGGAGATTCTGAAGGAATTTTTCCTGCGCGGGCGGCACAATCTCGTCGTTACCGGCACCCACGGAAAGACGACCACGAGCGCGCTTCTGACCTGGATGTTGACCGTTGGCGAATTGAAGCCGGGCTACGTCATCGGCGGTCTGCCACGCAATCTTGGCCAGGGCGCGCTTTTGAACGACTCGAAGCATTTCGTGATCGAGGGGGACGAATATGACAGCGCCTTTTTCGACAAGCGATCCAAGTTCATCCATTACCTGCCGGAGCTGCTCGTGATCAACAACATCGAGTTCGATCACGCCGACATTTTCGACGATCTCGCAGCGGTTAAATTGAGCTTTCGCCGGCTCGTCAATATCGTGCCGCAAAATGGCATGATCCTGCTCAACGGCGACGACGCCAATTGTGTCGAGGTCGCGCGTGACTGCCTCGCGCCGATCGTGGCGGTCGGTTTTTCGGAGAATTGCGCGGAACGAATCCGAGACGTGTCCTATGGGTCACAAGGATCCGATTTCACGCTCGGCGAAACGACCTTCAATTCCCCGCTCGATCGGGGAATTCAACGTGCGTAACGCCGCGATGGCGACGGTTGCGGCGCGCTTCTACGGCCTCAGCCCGGAGGTGATCCAAACCGCCCTCACGAGTTTCGAAGGCATTGCGCGCCGGCTGGAAGTGCGGGGCGAAGCGCGCGGCGTGACGGTGATTGACGATTTCGGACATCATCCGACGGCGATTCGTGAGACCTTAAGTGCGCTGCGGTATCGTTATCCTGGGCATCGGCTCTGGGCCATCTTCGAACCGCGTTCGAACACGACGCGCCGCTCGGTTTTCCAGCACGAGCTGCCGCAGGCGCTCCAGCTCGCCGACGGAGTTTTCATGGCGCAGATCGCGGCTCTTGAGCAGATCCCGGTAGAGCAACGGCTCGATCCCGAAGCAGTCGTTCGCGGCAATTGAGGCGGCCGGCCGGCCGGCCTTTTACGAACGCGACGCGGCCGCGATCGTCGAGCGGATCATGCCGCTTTTGCAGCCTAACGACGTCGTGACGATATTCAGCAACGGCGGCTTCGACGGGATCCACGAGAAGCTGCTGGCACGGCTGGCAACCCTGTAGCGGCGGTCTGCGACCGCCGAAACCCTTTGCGCACCCATCCATCTTGCCGGCCTCGGCCTTTCGGCGATCGCAGACCGCCGCTCGAGGCGCGCTCGGTCAGGTTACGACGTGTGATCCAGCACGATTCGCCAACCTTCCGGCAGCTTGCGAAAGAGGAGGGTGAATTTGCCGTGCGGCTGTTCGTCTTTGAGTTGCAGGCTCCAGCTCCCGAGGACGATCGCCGCATCGGCGCAAAGCGGAGTGATCGTCAGGCCGGAGAAGGTCAGGGTGCCCATTTTTTCGTGGCTGTCGTATTTTTTCGCATAACGATCGCGCACCGTCTGCCAGCCATGCATCACTTCGTCGCCGGAGACAAACGTCGTCTTTGGCGAACGGGCGTAGCCGGCCATAAAGGCGTCGATATCGCCGCGATTCCAAGCCACCACCTGGGCGTCGACGACGGCACGAATCGCCGCCGGCCCATCCGCGGCCGCGCGCGGCGCGCTGGCGAGGATCATGCCTAACGAGATGGCGAGAGAAATGCGGATGGCGAGCATGCTCCGAACATTGCGCGGTTGGGGCGGTCCGTCGAGCCTTCTCCGTGGCCTAACTGGTTGACCTCCGCCCGGCCAACAATTACATAAGCGCGTGCTTCGCCGCTTCATTTGCTGCTTGTTCCGTCGCTCGTTATCGCTGTCACGGTCCCCGCCCAGGTCACCGGGCCGACACCCATCATCCCGGCCGGCGCCGTCGGACAGCCGGGCCGACCCGGGACCAACCGCCCGGTCGACATGGTGACGATGCAGTATCCGAACAGCGACGTTCTCGACGTTCTGCATCTCTACGAAAATCTGACCGGCAAGAAGCTGGTCATCGACAACAACGTCCAGGGCAAGGTGAACATCTTTATCGCCAAGCCAATCCCGCGCGAAGAAGCCATCAACATTATCGAGATGAATCTCGCTCTGAACGGTTTCTCCCTCGTCCCGGCGGGAGGCGACATCGTCGAGGTCATCGGAGTGAACAAGAATCCACGGGCGGCCGCGGTGCCGATTGTCTCCGATCCGGCCGATCTCCCGACGGGCGCCATGGTTGTCAGCTACCTTTTCCGTCTCAATTACGCCGACCCTCAGGAGCTGCAGCAAGTGCTCTCGCAATATCTCGCCGGCATCGGTGGCCAGGCACCGATCCTCGCCCTGCCGAAATCATCCAGCCTCCTCATCACGCAAAGCGCCGACGTTCTGCGCAAGCTGGTGAAGATGGTCGATCAAATCGATGTCGCGCCCGCGGAAGTGACGAGCATGTTCATCAAACTCGAGCGGGCCGACGCACAAAAGGTGGTCGACATGTTGAAGGAGATTTTCGACAAGGGTGATCAACCGCAAGCCGGCGGCGTCCGCCGCGTCCGCGGAATCATTCCGCCGGGCCAGCAGCAGGGGAATGATGATGAGGGCGGCGGGTGCTCTCCGAGGACTCGCTCATCGTGGGCAAGATCAAGTTGGAAGCCGACGTGCGGACCAACCGCATTCACGTCATTACGCGGCCGATCAACCTTCCCTTTATTGAGAAGTTGATCGCGGAGTTCGACGCCAACGTGGAGTTTGGCAAACCGGTGACGCGCCCCCTGAAATACATCGCGGCGGCGGACGTCTTGCCGGTGCTGGTGCAGGCGCTGACCGAGCCGGGCGATCAGAACCAGCAAGGGGGCAACCCCAAGCCAGCAGGGCGAAATCAAAGCCGCCTAACCAGACTCCGCCACAGAACCAATCCACGGCCGATACCAGCGGTACTGGCAGTGAGAGCACGCTGCAGGTGACCGAAGAGCTCTCCACCGAACCGGTCGATACCGCGCCGCAAGCGGTTACGGTCGGCAACACCAAGCTGATCGCTGACGCGCGCGCCAACACCATCATCGTGCTCGGCACTCGCGAGGTGGTAGTGAAGGTCGGGAAAATCCTCGACGAAATGGACGTGAAAGCGCCGCAGGTCGCGCTCAGCACGGTGATCGGCGAGTTGACGCTCAACAACGACGAAGAATTCGGCGTCGACTATTTTGCGAAGTACAAGAACGGGTAGTGGGCATTGCGCGCAACACCGGCGCGCCCATTCCCGGGGCCGCCATTCCCGCCGGGTCCGTTGCGCCTGGTCCCGGAATCCTTGATCCCGCCGGTCTGATCAACTTTCAGTTCGCATTCTCCAGAGCGCTAGGGCTACCGGCACCAACGTCTATATCGCGGCCGGCAATTACCTCTCGGCCATCGTGCATGCGCTCGATTCGACCGGCCGATTCAAGATGATTTCGCGGCCGACCGTTTTTACGAGCAACAACAAGAAGGCGATCATCGCTTCGGGAACGGAAATCCCCGTCCCGACGAACACAATTTCATCGCCCACTGGCGGCGGAATCATCAACACGCGGGCTGGCGCAACAAACCAATATCGAATTTAAGAAAGTGGCGCTTCAACTCGAAGTCGTGCCGCTCATCAACTCCGAGAAAGAGGTCTCGCTCGATATTTTGCAGAAGGTGGACAACGTGGCTGGTACCACCGAGATCGATAACAATGATATCCCGAATATTGCGACGCGGTATATCCGCACGACGGTTTCCGCGCCCAACGGTTCCACCATTGTTCTGGGCGGGTCTGATCATGGATCACAAGGAGGATAAGCGGACTGGAATTCCGATTCTGGATCGGCTCCCGTTGGTCGGGGCTCTTTTCCGCAACACGACCAAAACCAAAACGCGAACCGAACTGATTATTTTGATGCGGCCCGAAGTATCTCTGACGAAACTGGACCTGTATCGCCTGCGGCAAAAATAACGAGGACCGGACCCATTTCGGTCCTGAGCTTGAATCAGGACGATTGTCCCGATTGCCCGCCGCAGTTCGATGGGAAACAATTGCCGCCGCCCGATCTTCCGATGACAAAGTAGCCGAACTTTCCGTCATGAACCGAGTTTTTCTTGATCCTCGCTTTGGCAGTTTCGTTTTGTGTCCCGCTGCCGTGTCGTGCCGACTACTCCATTTTTTTTGACCGACTTTTTAACTCCGATGACCCGTTGGCCGCCCGCGATGATCAGGGCCTGCTTCACCAGATGCCGGCGCTTAATCGAACGGATTTCGACCGGCGCCATGATTGCCGAGCCTCATTATTATTTCGAGTCTGGAGACAATCTGACCGCCGATCCGGCCTATGTCGGCGCGCTGCAACGCGATCTTCGCCGGCTTGGTTACTATTGCGGCGCAATCGATGGCATTTTTTCCCGGGAGGTTTCAGTGCGCGATCGCCCGGATGCAGAAGAACTACTCCATGACCGTGACCGGCACGCTCACTGTTCCGGTGCGGCGCGCCTTGCATTTGCCGTAAGTTTCAGAATGAGTTCTGCCCTCAGTAAATCGCTTATCGACATCCTCCTGCCGAGCGGCGTGCCCTCGCGCGAAGAAGCGGCGCCGCTCGCAGCCAATCTCAATGGCAGTTCCTGGACCGCCGAGGTCCTCAACTCCGGCAAAGTCGACGAACAACTTTTCCTCAACGCGATCGGCGATTTCTTCAGCGTGCCGGTCATTTCGATCGACGCCAAGAACATCGAGCGCGCGACCTTGCTCGTCCTGCCGAGCCGGTTCGTCTTCCAGCACCATATCCTGCCGATCGAGATCAAGGAAAACGCGGTCGTCCTCGCGACCTACGATTTGTTTAACTCGACCGGGCGCCAGCTCGCCTCGCAGCTGCTCGACAAGCCGGCCGAGTGGGTCCTCGTCCCGCGCGCGCAAATCCTGCGCGCCATGAAAACGCTCTACGGCGTCGGCGCGGAAACCTTCGACGAAATCCTCAAGACCAATCGCTCCTTCGAAGCGCTCCAGGACATCGAGACGAGCACCGACCTGAACGCCGACGATCCCGAGGCCTCCGTCGTCAAATTCGTCAACCAGATCATCCGCGAAGCGATCCACGAGCGCGCGACCGACATCCACGTCGAGCCGCTCGAGAACGACCTGCGCATTCGTTACCGGATCGACGGCATCCTGCACGAAGTCGCCGTGCCGCCGCAGTTGCGCGTCCTGCAATCGGCCATCATCTCGCGCCTGAAAGTCATGGCGCACATGGACATCGCCGAGCGCCGCCTGCCGCAGGACGGCCGCATCAATCTGCAATCCGCCCAGCAAACCATCGACGTGCGCGTTTCCACCATCCCGACGGTGAACGGCGAATCGATCTGCTTGCGTCTGCTCAGCCGCGATCAGAACAGCTCTTCGGTTTCGACCGCCTCGACATGAGCCAGGAACAGACCCGGATCATGAAGTCGCTCCTGGCCCAGCCTAACGGCATCATCCTCGTCACCGGCCCGACCGGCTCGGGAAAATCGACTTCGCTTTACTGCTTCCTCAGCAGCATCAACTCCGTCCAGCGCCGCATCATCACGATCGAGGAACCGGTCGAATATCGGCTCCCCGGCGTCTCGCAGATCGACGTGAAACCGGAGATCGACCTCACCTTCGCCAAAGGCCTGCGCCACATCCTGCGCCAGGATCCGAACGTCGTCATGGTCGGAGAAATTCGCGACGTCGAGACCGCCGAGATCGCCATCCGCGCCGCCATGACCGGCCACCTCGTCTTCTCCACCCTGCACACGAACGACGCCGTCGGCGGCATCACCCGTCTGCTCGATATGGACGTCGAGCCGTTCCTCCTCGCCTCGGTCGTCAAAGCCTTCCTCGCCCAGCGCCTCGTCCGCACCATCTGCCCCGATTGCGTCGAGACGGTCGAATATCCCATGGAGTATCTCGAGGAGATCGGCTTTCCTTACGAGAAAGGGATGACCTTCAAGCGCGGCGCGGGCTGCGAAAATTGCCGGCAGACCGGCTACCGCGGCCGGCTCGCGATCTACGAAATCTGCCTCGTGACCGAGCCGCTCAAGCGCCTCATCATGCAAAAAGCCGACGGCGGCGAGCTCAAACAGTGCGCCATCGCGCAAGGCATGCTGACCCTGCGCCAGGACGGCTGGCGCCGCGTCCTGGAAGGCAAGACGACGATCGAAGAAGTCGTTCGGGTCACCCAGACCGACGAAGTGATGGCCGAGACCACCGGCTTCGCCGAGCCGGTCGCGGCGAGCTAGGCGTTTTTCTCGGGACTGGCCAACATTTCGACACGGGGCTTGTCGATACCGGGGCAATGTGCTTATCGGCGGTTTGATCGTCGGCGGTTCCAGCCAATTTGTGGTTCGTGTCCTTGGTCCATCGTTGAGAGCGGTCGGTGTCGCCGGTGCGCTCCAGGAGCACGTTCTGGAAATTCACAACCCGGACGAATCGGTCCTCGCCTCGGACGACGACTGGAAAGAATCTCAGGAAACGGACACTACTGGTGTCCGCCTCGCCGGGGTCTACAACCTCGATTCACCAAACGCCTTTCAGGGCGATCGGCCGAGTTCCATGGGCTAGCGGGAATTGGAGCGGTCATACGGGAATAATATTATCCCACTCTTCGGCGGACGAGCGGGCGACGAACGCGACCACCGGCTCCGTCTCGCTCATGTTAAAGACTTCGTGGGGTACGCCGGGTTTATGTAAATGAAATCCCCGGCCTTGTTTTCAATTGTCTTCGTAGGCCGGGGCCGAACTCGTGGCGGACTTTGCCTTCGAGGATGTAAAGGATCAGCTCGAAGCCGACATGAATATGGGCGTAGGCCACGCCTCCCGGCGGAATCGTGGCGATGTTGGCGGAGAGTCTGGTCGTCCCGACGTTCTTCGCCGACATGCCTTGTTTGTAATGAATGCCGTTCCAATCCCGGCGCTCCCCGCCACCCCGGATGGTGAGAATGCCATCATGATCTTCGACCGCGCTGAGCTGAACGTTGTCCTTGTCGTTCTTCATAGAAGGTTAACTTTCGAGTCTTCTGGAGAATCAGGCCAGTACTTCTGTCCGACCGCGCAAGGCCTGCTCAAGCCGCGCACGCTTTTCACCTAAGAGACCCTCGGTCGCCGCGCGCACGGCTGCGAGCAGATCGGTCGCTTCGTGCAGCCGCGCAATTGAGACGTAATCCGCTCCGGCCGCGCGCAGCACATCTACCTGGGCGAGGACTTCTGCGGTCGCAATGATCTGGGCATTAGGATTCAAGCTGCGCAGCATCCGGACGAGCCGTTCGTTAGTCGTGCCTTTTAAAATCGAATCGGGAACGGTGCAGATGAACACTTCGGCATGTTCCACCCCGGCGTGAACCAGGGTTTCACGTTGACTGATGTCGCCGTAAATGACCCGGGCCTTGCGCTCGAGGAGCGCCGCGCGTGCCAGCGGACTAAAATCTACCACCGCGACATCCCCGATCAGATCCGGTGCGTGCCGCTGCATTTCTTCCAGGAGGGAACTGGCCGTGCGAAAGAAGCCAAGGAAAACAATCCGTGCTTTGCCCAGACCGTGTCCGCCTTCGGCATGGGCATCATCGGCGCCGTAATCGAGATCGCGCAATCCACGTCGTTTGAGCCACGGGATGAAACGGCGTGCAGTTCCGTCCGATTTCGACATCCCAAACGTGGAGACGGCTGCGAGGAGAGTGAAGGCGAGCGCCACCATCCCGGTCGTCGATGGATCGGCGAGATGATGTTCGTGTGCGCCGAGGGCGAGGATGACGAGCGAGAATTCGCTCACCTGGCCGAGATTGATTGCCGGAATGATGCTGGTGCGCAAACCCTGCCGCATCAGGTAGAGCGGAGTGAACGTTGTCACGAAGCGGGTGACCACAACGAAAGCCGCGAAGAGGAGCGCCCATTCGATCAGGATTGGGGTGGGGAAGGGGATTTGCATCCCGAGGCCGACAAAGAAGAGCGTCACGAAAAAATCCCGGAGGCTGGTTACCTTGGCGGTCACATCAAGTGCATAGGGGAAGGTCGAGAGCGCCACCCCGGCGATGAGCGCGCCCATCTCGCGCGAGAGGTGGAGGCGTTCACCCAACTCGCCGACCAGGAAACACCAGGCCAACGCGCCAACCTGAACCAGTTCCGGCGAACGCGCGACGCGCCGGAAAATCGCCGGCAGGAGGTAGCGACTCGCGATCAGCGCTGCCGCGACTAGGAGCACGACTCGGACGAAAGATAGAAGCAAAATGCCGGGTGCGAGATGCTCCAGGTTTGGCTGGACCGCGAGAAAGAGAATCGCCGCGAGATCCTGGAGAACGAGAACGCCGAGCGTGATGCGCCCAGTCAGAGTGTCGAGCTCCTGTTTTTCGTAGAGCACTTTGACGATGATGACTGTGCTGCTGAGCGCGCCGGCCACGCCGAGATACAGTGCGTCCCATTCTCGGCCGCCCAGCCCAAAGCCGCAGAGCCGAAAAAAGAACACGCCAAGGATTGCGCCGATGCAGATTTGCACCAGCGCGGTCAGGGTGATCGAGCGACCCGCGCTGGCAATTTTCTTCAGATCGATCTCGAGGCCAATCATGAAGAGGAGAAAGATGAGGCCGAGTTCCGCGATCGCCCCGATGCTGT
The DNA here is from genome assembly GCA_963720895.1 of uncultured Verrucomicrobiae bacterium. Classification (GTDB taxonomy): domain Bacteria; phylum Verrucomicrobiota; class Verrucomicrobiia; order Chthoniobacterales; family UBA10450; genus Palsa-1392. Next base: position 438,767 of record CAVRGZ010000001.1, on the reverse strand, counting down.
CAGGTGCCGCGATCAATCCCGACCCGGCCGGCCCGAGGGCGAAGCCGGCGACGAGATAGGCGAGGAGGATCGGTTGTCGGAATTGTTGCGCAACCAGGCCGAGCAACCAGGCGGCGGCGATGCTGAAGGTAATATCGCGAATAAGTTCGTGCATGAGTAAGAAGGAAGAGCGTGCCCGGAACAGCCGGGCGTGCAACGGACGCTAACCGCCGCGCAGATCGCGAATCGCATTCGCGTAATCAGCAGTTTTGAAAATCGAGGTGCCGGCGACGAGGACGTCGGCACCGTTTTCGATCGCGAGAGCGGCGGTTTCGGGGTTGATTCCGCCATCGACTTCGATCCGGTAGTCCGCACCTAACGAATCACGCAGTTCTCGCGCACGCCGGACCTTTTCCATCATCTCAGGACGAAACGATTGGCCTCCGAAACCGGGATGCACCGTCATGATGAGAATGAGATCGACGTTACGGAGGTGCGATTCTACGGCGGCGAAGGGTGTTGCAGGATTCAAGGTCAGGCCGGCGCGGCAGCCGCTCGTGCGAATTAGCTGCAGCGTTTCCCCAACATCATGCTTCGCCTCCGGCTCGACATGCACGGTGATCGAGTTCGCGCCCGCTTCGACAAAACGCGGCACGTAGTGGTTGGCCCGCTCGATCATGAGATGAACGTCAAGAGGCAGAGTCGTTAATCCGCGAACCAGTTTCACGATCGCCGGTCCAAACGAGATGTTGTCGACAAACTGCCCGTCCATGATGTCGAGGTGCAACCAGTCCGCGCCCGCCGCGATAACGCACCGCAGGTCGTCGTCGAGATGCCCGAAATCGGCCGCGAGGATGGAAGGAGCGATCAGGATGTGGCGCGTGGTCATCGGTTTAGCGAACGAGGAGCGGAAACGTTCAACCTCCAACGTTCAACGTCCAACGTCCAATCGGGAGAGTCGCTGGGCCCGATTCTGAAGTTGAACGTTAAACGTTGGACGTTGGACTTGGGACGTTCCGGCCGAAGGCCGGCGAGCTTTCCCTTGACGCGGGGTTTGGCCGTTCCAAGATACATGGTTTTTCGCCTGTCCGGACGCGCGGTACAACTTTCGCTTCGGAAGAGTCCGCCGGCGTTGACGCAGAATTGCAAGGCTTCTCTCATGTTTAATAGACTTTTCGGTTGGTTCTCCAGCGATATCGGGATCGATCTCGGCACCGCGAACACGCTCGTTTATGTCAAGGACCAGGGCATCGTCCTGCGCGAGCCCTCCGTCGTAGCGGTGCAGGCCGGCACCTCCAAGGTGCTGGCGGTCGGCGACGAGGCGAAACGGATGCTCGGCCGCACTCCGGCCAACATCGTCGCCGTGCGACCGCTCAAGGACGGTGTCATTGCCGACTTCGAGGTCACCGAGGCGATGCTGCGCCATTTCATTACGAAGGTTCACAATAGCCGCGTCCGCGCCCGTCCCCGGGTCGTAATCGCGGTTCCGTCGGGCATCACGGAAGTCGAAAAGCGCGCCGTCCGCGAATCGGCCACGCACGCCGGCGCGCGTGAGGTTTACTTAATCGAGGAACCGATGGCCGCCGCGATCGGCGTCGGTCTCCCGGTGCAGGACCCAGCCGGCAACATGATTATCGATATCGGCGGTGGAACCACTGAAGTTGCCCTGATTTCGCTTTCCGGCATCGTCTTCAGCCGGAGCGTACGGGTGGCGGGCGACGAACTTGATGAAGCGATCGTGCAATACATGAAGCGCGCTTACAACCTGATGATCGGCGAGCGGACGGCGGAAGAAATCAAAATCAAAATCGGCTCCGCCTATCCGAGCGAGAAGGAAACCAGCGTGGAAGTCAAGGGCCGTGACCTCGTCGCCGGACTGCCAAAGACGCTCACGATTACTTCGCAGGAAGTCCGCGAAGCGCTGCTCGAACCGATCTCGACAATTGTCGACTCGGTGCGAATCACGCTCGAGCGATGTCCGCCGGAACTGTCGGCCGATCTGGTCGACCGCGGGCTGGTGCTCGCGGGCGGCGGCGCGTTGCTCCGTGGGTTTGATCGTCTCTTAAGCGAAGAGACCGGGCTGCCGGTGCACGTGGCCGAGGATCCCTTGAGCGCGGTGGCGGAGGGCACCGGCAAATGCCTGAACGAAATCAAGTTTCTCCGTCAGGTCGCTACCGCCGATCGGCAGTGGCGCCAGTGAGGAAATTGCAGATCGCAAATTGCAGATTGCAGATTGACCAAACGGTGAAATCTGAAATCGAAGATTTGAAATCTGAAATTCCATGAACCGCAGCAGCATCGTCGCGATCGTCCTTTTTGCCGCGGCTCTCCTTGTCCTTCTTAACGTCGGACCACAGGTAACGCGGAAGATCCAGGGGACGTTTTTCCAAACCATCGCGCCATTCCTGAAGACGGGATCGGGTTTGGAGCGTCAGATTACCTCGGTGCGCAGCGGTCTGAAGTCGCTCGACGAGTTGGAACATGAAAACTCCGCCCTGCGCGTGGAAAACCGCTCGTTGAAAGCAACCAACGAAGCATTGCGCGATGTCGAGCACGAGGTAAACCGGCTTCGACACGCCCTGAACTATCGCGAGCGCTCGCTCTTTCGTCTCGTGCCGGCGGAAGTCGTCTCGCGCGATTCTTCCACCTGGTGGCGAACGGTTACGATCAATCGTGGCGAAGAGGACGGTCTCGCGCCCGAGATGCCGGTCTTGACCGACGAAGGATTGGTCGGCCGCACCACGACGGTGAGTGCAAACATTGCCGTCGTCCTCCTCGTCTCGGACGAAAACTGCCGGGTCGCCGCCAGCGTCGAGGGGACGCGTGAGCAGGGGATCGTCACGGGTGAGCGGGTGGCGGCCAGCGTCGCACCGCTGCTCGATCTCAATTTTCTGTCCAAACAGGCGGTGCTCAAGGCGGGACAGAAGGTTTATACCTCAGGTGTCGGCGGCGTCTTTCCCTCCGGGCTGTTTGTCGGAACAGTCCGCAGTTTCCAAATCCGTGGTCTCGACTCCCAGGCCAAGCTCGTTCCGGCAGTTGACCTGGCGAAGCTTGAGGATGTGTTCGTCGTGATCGGGCGCAAGTAACCGAGGAAAACCGAAATTCGAATGTCGAAATTTCAATCATTGATTTTCTTCCTTATCCTCGGCGCGCTCGTTTTCGTCGCGCAGATAATCGAGATCTTCGTTCCGCCGCTCGACTGGATGTTTAACGCCCATGTTTATATCGTGCCGGTCATCGTGTTTTACGGCGCAATGACCCTGCCTTTTCCGCTCGTGCTTTGTCTGGCCTTTGTCGCGGGTTTCCTGTGGGACGCAATGACCGTTCAGGTGCTCGACGCTAATGTTGAAATTTCGTTTGGATGGTCGATACTCCTCTACGCGGTGCTCGCCGCCATCATGCACGGCCTCAAGCCCTTGTTTGATCGGGGTCGATGGGAAGTGCATTGTGTCCTCAGCGGTGTCTGCACGTCACTCATTCTCCTCGCACAATATCTAATGATCTCGTTTCGCCGCGGCTCCCTTCTCTTTAACCGCGAAGTTTGGTGGCAAATTGGCGGGCCCGGTCTTCTCGCCATGTTGATGGCGCCGCTTGTTTTCTGGTCGTTGCACTGGCTCTCCGGCCTAATGAGCAACCCCTACTTTCAGGAAGAGGAGGGTTTTGATGAATTTGCGTCGCGCTAAGCCCATCCTGCGAATCCAGTTTCTCGGGCTCTGCATGCTTTTCGGATTGGGCGCTCTCCTCGTCCGGCTCTGGTGGGTCCAAGTGGCGCGGGGCAAGGAATGGACCGCGCGGATCCAAAGCAGTTCGGAAGCGACCGTGCGCATTCCCTCGATTCGGGGCGAAATCCGCGATCGCAACGGCGTAGCTCTGGTGCAAAATCGCGCCAGCTATGAGGTCGATTTTTATCTGCCCGAGATGGTTAAAGGCTACCGGGAACGCTACGGTCGCCCACCCGAGACGCAATACCGCGCGACGATCAGCGGCATGCCAAAAGATATGAAAGAGCCGGACATTGTTCGGATCGTGAACGATGGCGTCGTCCCCCGGCTCGAAGATCTCAATCTGGCCCGCGACTACAACGCGAACCAGCTGCAAAAGCATTACCGCAATGACACGGAGGTTCCGTATTCCTACATCAAGGACATCGACTTTGGGACGATGGCGAAATTTTCCGAACACGACGTCGGGTTGCCCGGTGTCGATATCGCGATCAAACCGGTGCGTTCCTACGTTTACGGAGCGCTCGCTTCACACTTGTTAGGCTACGTCGGCGCGCCGGACGACACCAATCTGGCAGAAGCGAAGAAATACACCTTCTACCAGGGCGACGTGGAGGGAAAATCGAACGTTGAGAAAACGATGGATGCCTACCTCCGCGGACAACCTGGCATCCGCGTGATGCGGCGTAACGCCAAGGGGACGATCGACGGCGTCATCCGCGAAGAACCGCCGAAGCAGGGCGCGAATGTTTATCTGACAATCGACGCGCGCATCCAGGCGATTGCCGACGAAGCGTTGCGCGTCGTGGGTCGCGGTGCGGCGGTCGTGGTTGATCCAAATAACGGCAATGTCCTGGCGATGGCTTCTGTACCGTCGTTCGATCCGAACACATTCATTCCCAGCATCAAGGCGAAAGATTGGAACGAACTGCGTAAGGACGAGGCTCATCCGTTGGTCAATCGCGCGGTCAGCGCCTTCCCGCCCGGTTCTACTTTCAAGCTCGTGACCGCGCTCGCTGGCGTGCGCAAAGGTCTGGCCAAAACACGCTTCACTTGCACCGGCGGCGTCACTTACGGCGATCACTATTTCCAATGTTGGATCAACGAGAAGGGCGGCCAGCACGGCACGCTCTCGCTCAACGACGCGATCAAGGTATCCTGCAACGCGTTCTTCTATCAGTACGGAAACGCTGCCGGGATCGACGCCATCGATTCCACGGGGGAGGCGCTTGGTCTGGGCAAACCAACCGGGATCGAAATCACCGGTGAATCTTCCGGCGTCCTACCGGGGCCAGACTGGATGCGGATCCAGCACCCTAACGAGAAGTGGTCGTCGGCCTACACCGCGAACGTTTCCATCGGCCAGGGCTATGATCTTGCCACGCCGCTGCAAATGGCAATGGCCTATTCAACAATCGCGAACGGTGGAATTTCCTACTACCCGCGGCTCGTCGATCGGGTTCTCAATCAGAACGGTTCACCGGTCCTGGACGATGACGGCCAGATCGCCGTTCCGACAACGCCGAAAGTGCGCGCCGATTTCCGGAGCGAACTTACTCCGGAGCAGATCGAGATCATTAGGCACGGCTTTTGGGAAGTGATCAACGAAGACGGCGGCACGGGCAGCGTCGCACGCCTGGAAAACGTTAAGGTCGCGGGCAAGACCGGCACCGCGCAGGCGATGTTGAACGGCAAGAAAGACACCGTTGCCTGGTTTTGCTGCTTTGCGCCTTACGATCATCCGCGTTACACCATCGCGGTCATGGTCCAGGGCGGCGAGCACGGCGGCTCCGTCGCGGGGCCAATCGCCACTCGCATCCTTGAGCGGACGCTGGCCATGGACGAAGGCAAATTCGAACCGCAACTGGCCTGGGTTGCACCGGCTCAAAAGGCAAATCCCTTTGCCATGATCAAGGCGATCAAATTCAAAGACGCAGTGCCGAGCAACGGGGATGGCGACGAGGAGAACGCCGGCGGGAGCACCGCCCAGGTGACCGAGAGCGCCGACATGGCGAAACCGGGAGATGCCCCGGATGTGGAACCGGAAGCCGACGCCCGCGGTCGTGTGCAAAACGCGCCGCGCGCGGGGCGCGTTCCTCGCGCTCAACCGGTCGCCACTCCGGCGCCGCAGCGCCCCCGCAACTTTTTTGAGCGGATGTTTGGCAAACGCCCGCAACCCGCCGCTCCGACGCCGACTCCAGCGAGACGCGCGCGACCGGCATTTTGATTAAACCATGAAGTTCAGCACCGGATTCACCGCGATGACTTCGAAAAATTTGCAGCACTATGATAGAACAAGTGAAACGGATTCTGGGCCTGTCGCGCCGCAAAACCGGCAACAAAATCGTGATCAGCGTCGAGAAACTCGAACGCCGGGTCGCTTTGCTCGAGGATGGACAGCTAGAGGAATATAGCGTCGAACGTGACAGCTCGCGCAATATCGCGGGCAGTGTTTACAAGGGACGGGTCAAGAATATCGAGCCCGGTCTGAAAGCGATGTTTGTCGACATCGGCCTGGAGAAAAACGCCTTCCTCCATTTCTGGGACGCCATCCCAGCGGCGCTCGATAGCGGAGTGGAGGAAATCGAACGGCCGGAACGGCCCGATAGGAAACGGCCGAAAAGACGCCTGACAGCGAAGGACATTCCGAGCATTTATCCGGTCGGCTCCGAAGTCATTGTGCAGGTGACGAAGGGACCGATCGGGACGAAAGGACCGCGGGTCTCAACCAATCTGAGTTTTGCCGGTCGTTACCTGGTGCTGATGCCATTCAGCGAGCGGAGCGGCATCTCGCGCAAGATTGAAGATCCAAAGGAGCGGGCCCGCCTCCGCAAAATCCTGCGTGAACTCGATATCCCGGAGGGGATTGGCGTTATCATTCGTACCGTCGGCGAAGGACAACGGGCCCGCTATTTCGTTCGTGACCTGCGCTTCCTTCTCGAACAATGGGCAAAGATCGAACAACAGATCAAGGACCTGCCCGCCCCGGCCCGCGTCTTTGAAGAACCAAATCTCGTGGATCGCACGGTGCGTGATTTTCTGACCGAGGAAATCGACGAAGTCATGTGCGACGATCACGCCGCCGTCGAGCGGATGGTCCAAATGGTTGGCGAAATTTCGCGCCGGGCGAAAAGCCGGGTCAAATTTTACGACGGCACGACCCCGATTTTCGAGACGTTCGGGGTGCAAAAGCAAATCGACGATGCTTTTCATCGCCAGGTCTGGCTGAAATGTGGCGGCTACATTGTGATCGACGAAACCGAAGCGCTCGTCGCGGTCGACGTGAATACCGGTCGCAACAAGGGCGGGCGCGATGTCGAGAAGACGATTTTGCAAACCAACCTCGAAGCCGCCGATGAGATCGCGCGGCAACTTCGGTTGCGCAACATCGGGGGCCTGATCATCGGCGATTTCATCGACATGAAGAACCGCAAGGACCAGCAACTGGTCTACAGCCGAATGCGGGAACGGCTAAGACGCGACAAGGCCAAGACCCATGTGCTCCCACTCTCGTCGTTAGGCTTGATGGAGATGACGCGACAGCGCGCGCAGGAAAGTCTGAGCGACTCGATCTACCAGAATTGTCCCTACTGTGAAGGCCGCGGCATGGTCAAAACCACCATGAGCACGAGTGTGGAAGTGCATCGCGCCTTAAACGCGGTCATGCGCAAATACCAGGACACGATCCACGATATTCGCGTCATCCTGAATCCCGAGGTATTGAAACGCCTGAAGGAAGAAGACGAGGAGCTGCTGATCGAATTGGAACGGCGCTACGCTGGTCGCCTCATGTTCCGCGCCGATCCGACCTTTCATCACGAAAAATTTGTCGTGACCGACGCCAATACCGGCGCCGAGCTCAGCCCGTAGTCCTTGCGCCCGCGCATCTCGGCGAGAGACGTTAGCCCCGCCCGGTCTGCTGGTGGCGACGTTCTCACATCGGACCGGGCCAAAGTCCCGACCGCATCGAATTACCCGATAAACGAGCTGATCTCGGCGAGCGGCTTGCGTTGAATGTCGGGCACCAACGCGCCCGGCGCAGGGTGACCAACAACGAGGAGGAGAAACGGTTTCTCGTGTGGCGGACGATGCAGGAGTTTGTTCAGAAATCCCATCGGACTCGGCGTATGGGTGAGCGAGGCCAGACCGGCCTGGTGAATCGCCGCGACGAGAAAGCCAGTCGCGATCCCGACCGATTCCGTCGCGTAATAATGCTTCATCCGGCGGCCGTCAGTTAAAATGCGGTAAGGCTGAGAGAAGATCGCGATCAGCCAGGGCGCGGTTTCGAGAAAGGGCTTTTGCGCATCGGTCCCCAGCGCGGCCAGAGCCTCCAACCATTCGTTAGGCGCACGATGTTCATAGAACTCCCGCTCCTCCGCTTCCGCCGCGACGCGAATTTCATGCTTCAGGGCGGCGTCACCCACCGCCACGAAATGCCACGGTTGCAGGTTCGCCCCGTTGGGTGCGCTCCCCGCCGTGCGCAGGCAACGCTCGATCACCTCCCGGGGTACCGCTCGATCGGAAAAGTCGCGGACCGTGCGACGGCGGGCCATCGCGGCCTGGAAATTCGATGCACGCGTCAGCAATTCGTCGTCCGTCAGATTCTCGCGGGGGGGTAAAGGAACAAAATTCGGTTTGGTCACGGTAAAATCCTACAATGCGGTCTGCAGAATTGCGATTCCCGCACGAGTTGCGAAATTGTGGGGATGTCTTTCGCTACCATTCTCGATCGGCTCCCGGCCCAGTCGCCGCTGGTCCGGCGTCTTGCCGCCTTTCTGGCGCCGGTCGACGACTCTCGCTTCGAGGAGATGGCGCAGGAGGCGTGCTCCCTGACCCGGCAAAACTACGGGCGCACGATGCAAATGTTTGCCCCGCTCTACCTGAGCAACGAGTGCATTAACAATTGCCGTTATTGCGGGTTTTCGCGCGATAACGCCATTTTGCGGGTCACTCTAAGCATTGACGAAGTCGTCGCGGAGGCTCGCCATCTCGCCGCCCAGGGATTCCGCCAGGTCCTGCTGGTGGCCGGGGAACATCCGAAATTTGTCAGTGGGAGCTACCTTTCGGACTGCGTCCGCGCACTTCGGCCGCATTTCTCGTCAATTGCACTCGAGCTCGGACCGATGGAGACGGCGGAATATAAACCGCTGGTCGAAGCCGGTGCGGAAGGGCTCGTGGTTTATCAGGAGACCTACGATCGCGGCGTCTATGCGGAGATGCATACCTCGGGTCCGAAGCGGGATTTCAACTGGCGACTTGATTGTCCCGAGCGGGCTTACGCGGCTGGTTTTCGGCGCATCGGGGTTGGCGCGCTTTTTGGTCTGGCTCCCTGGCGGAGCGAGGCCCTCGCGCTCGCCGCGCACGTCGAATATCTGCGCAAACGATGTTGGCGCTCCGAGCTCACCGTCAGCCTGCCGCGTCTCCGCCCGGCCGCCGGTGAATTTGTCCCTCCTTTTTCGTTAGGCGACCGGGCGTTGGCCCAGATGATCTGTGCCTTTCGCATTTGTTTCCCACGGGTCGGCATTGTGCTCAGCACTCGCGAGCCGGCGCCGCTTCGGGACGCGCTGGCTTCGTTAGGCGTGACGATGATGAGCTCCGGCAGCCATACCGAACCGGGTGGTTACACTGGCCAGGGTCGCGGGTCGATCCACCAAACCGTGCGAGGCCGCATTCTCCCGCCGGACCAAACCGACGCGCTTGCGACCGGCCAGTTCGAGATCAGCGACGAGCGTTCCCCGGCGGAGGTCGCCACGCTGCTGCGCCGGCGCGGGTTCGAGCCGGTCTGGAAGGACGGGGAGCAGACGCTGGTCGCGCAATGAGAATTTTCGTGAACGGCGAGGCCATGGATTGCGACTATGGCACAATCGAAAAGTTGATTCAGCATTACGGCCTCTCGCCGGAAGCGACGTTGGTCGAGCACAACGGCGGCGCATTGCGTCGGCGGGAATGGACAGCAAGAAAATTGCAGGAGAACGATCGGATCGAAATTCTGCGCGTGGCGGCCGGCGGTTAGGTAGCGTCGTCCCGAGCTAAGTCGAGAGGCCCAGTGGGACGACCAGCGGACTCGACAGTCTCCGACACGTTTTTCCGAAGTCGTCGTGCTCCGGCCGCAGTCGGCCTCTATTTTATTGAGACCGCCAACGTTTTTGCTGGCGGTGCAATTCCATGCCGTGAACGTCGCCGTCTTGTTTCTGGCCCCGATTTCATTCACGGCAAATGCGTTCCACTCCCTTCTCGGAAGCAGCCGCTATGGATATTGGCAGGGCGAAAAACCAGGCTTATCAGCCCGCGTCCGCGCCCTTACTTCCGGCCCTTGATTTCGAGTTTGCGGTAGAGGGTCGCCATGCTGATGCCGAGCACGCTGGCGGCCTTCTCGCGGGCGCCTTTGAATTTCGCGAGGGTCGCTTCAATGTATTCTCGTTCCTGTTCCTGGATGAATTCATCGAGGGATTTCCCGACCGGCTTCATGGCGCGTGCTCTTCTCGCCGAGTCTTCGTCTGCGAACTCGACGATCTGCGGTGGAAGATCACTCGGGGCAATCAGGTTGTCCTCACATAGGGCGGAGGCTCTTTCGATTGCGTTTTCCAACTCGCGCACGTTCCCCGGATAATCGTAAGCGCAAAGCAACTCCAAAGCCCGCGGATCGATCTTCTTTGGCTCGCTACCGCTTTGGCCCGCCTGTTTTTCCAGGAAATGCTTGACCAGCAGCGGTACGTCCTCGAGTCGCTCGCGAAGCGGTGGAATTTCCACTGGGATAACCGCCAACCGATAATAAAGATCCTCGCGGAAAGAGCCGTCGCGAATTTTCGGCTGCAGAGCCTCATTGGTGGCGCCGACGACCCGGACGTTGACCTGGACGCTCTTGTTGTCGCCTACTCGGCGCACTTCGCGCTCTTGCAGGACGCGGAGAAGTTTCGTCTGGAGCGAGGTTGCCATCGAGTTCACTTCGTCGAGAAAAATCGTCCCAAGGTTGGCTTCCTCAAAGAGCCCGCGTTTATCCGACACCGCGCCGGTGAAGGCGCCCTTTTTGTGCCCGAACAATTCGGACTCGAGCAGATTCTCGGGCAGCGCGCTGCAATTGATTGCGACGAAGGGATTATGCTGCCGGTTGCTGTTAAAGTGCAATCCGCGCGCGACGAGCTCCTTACCGGTTCCGCTCTCGCCTTGAATCAAGACAGTGCTGTCCGTATCGGCGACCTTGTTGATCAGGTTGAAAACGAGCTGCATCTTGCGGCTCGAGCCGATGATGTTCTCGAACCTGTATTTATTCTTGAGTTCCTTGCGCAGGTAGGTGTTTTCCTGGCGCGCAGATTGAAATTCGAGCGCGCGCTGCACGGTCATCTGCAACTCGTCAATTTTGAACGGCTTCGGGACGTAGCCGTGAGCACCCATCTTCATCGCTTCGATCGCGGTATCGACCGAGGCGTAAGCCGTGATGAGAATGACGAGCGCCTGGCGATGATTTTCCTTCACGTGCCGGAGCACATCGAAGCCACTCATCGTCTCCATCTTGACGTCGGTGATGACAATCTGCGGATCGATCGATGCCATCTGCTCAACCGCCTTGGCCGCGGAGCTGAAGGGGAAAACCTGATGTCCTTTTTCGCGGCAGAGCGTCACGATGACCTCCACCATCGCCGGCTCGTCGTCTATGATGATGATCTTGGCCATATTCTCAGGGCGGAGACTATTTCACGAATGAGAAAAGAAAAGGCAAATATGAGAATGATCTCAATCATGCGCGAGCGGCACCGCGACTCCCCCGACCAGCATCCAAGGCACCGTCTCCTTCCACGCGATGATCTTTTCGAAAATGTCCCCGGCGCCATTGTCAATCGGCAGAGCGATCAGGTCCGCCTGGAAGTCGACGCGAATTCTCCCGAGAGCGTCCGTTTCGTGGAGGGCGCACGCGCCATTGATCGTGGCCATTTCCAGGATCCGTTCCGGCTCGAGCCATTCGTGGGTATCTCGCACAGTTTGCATTTCCGCGAAAAGGCTGAGCGAAGAATTACTCGCAAGACTGTCTGTCCCAAGAGAGATGTTGAAGCATAGGTCGCGCAACTTGTGCAGCGCGAAAGGCTGGTGCTGAAAATATCGGCTGCTCCGCGGGCAATGCGCGATATGAAAGCGCGGTCCGCGTTCGAGGCGCCCAAGATCTTCCTCCGAAAGCTCGTTCAAATGAACGACGATCCATCGATCATCGATTACTCCCCGTTCGAGCATCACCGCGAGTGGCGTTTTTCCCGCACCGCAATCATCCATTGGACGCCCGAGACTTTGCAGCAGTTCAAAGAGGCGGCCGCGTCCGTCACGGAACATCTCCATTTCCTCGTCCGACTCGGCGAGGTGCGTTGTGAGCAATATTTTGTGCCGTTTCGCGGCCTCCGCCGCGAGGCGAGTCAAATTCGAAGAAGCGGTATACGGCGCATGCGGACTCAGGCCTACGCCGCCCAGCCAGTTTTCCCTGGTTCGAAAGAACGAAAGCGAATCCTCAATCATTTCATCCGCCGGCAAGCGTGGCCGCACGTCGATTAGCTCGGAAAACCACCAGGTTCGCAGGGAAGGTGTCGCGATTCTCCTCAGCAGCGCGGGCATTGACTCGATATTCGCGATTGTCGTCGTCCCCCAGCGTCTCGCCTCCGCGAATCCAAGGGCGATCGACGCGAGGAAATCCTCATCGGAAAGTTCGGCGACGCAGTCCGTTGATCTGACGGATCCAATCGGCAAACGACCGCTGCGGCTGGATCACACCGCGCAACGAAGTGAAATCAAGATGGCAATGGGCGTTGATCAGGCCGGGGAGGATGACAACTTCGCCGAGATCAGTCACAGAGCTGCCCAGCCGCCTTATCTCGTTGAAACGGCCCACCGCCGCGATCCGATTGCCTTCGACCGCGATCGCACCGTCGTCGATCGGCGGGCCGTCCATCGTAACGATGGTCCTGGCTCGATACGTCATCCCGCGCGAAGTCGGGGCCTGCCGGGGCGCAAAATTCAAACTCACGCTGCTAACTCCTCGATGCCTTTCCGCTTCGCTTCAATTTGCCCGCGATGACTCTTGCACGACCTTGCGTGCCTCGGCCACGAGTAGATTGCACGCTTCCTGGCAAAGAAGTGGGATGACATTTTCGCCACGACCCGTTTGGTCCAGCGGAGCGATGAACTTGTCGAGCGGCAATCGCAGCGAAGGTCGCGCCTTTGTTTCGTCGCGGGCCCAAAGAATCGTGCGCAAACATCCGGGCGCGCCGCCCTGCGATCGGCAGAAACGACCGACCAATTTATCCACTTCCTCATCGGATATTTTCGCCGCGACGCGATACATTCCCGATTGGCGATCGAGCGTTTCCCGCAGCGGCGTGGTGACAAGGTGGTGCGCTTCCCACCCCGCCAGTGTGGTCAGCCGGCCAGGATAAAATCCATCCAGCGCTGTTCGAAGTTCGGCAAGGCTGGCCAACTCCAGGTGCCAGCCGTGTCGCAAATTCGGTGCCGTCTTGAGGGGGCGGTATTGCCCCGCATCGTCCAACCGCGCGATTTCGCTCGCGTCGTCAGGCGAACGAAAAAGCTCCCACTCGACGCTGCCTTCGTCATCGCGATGGCAAAGGACAAATCCGGCTTCGTTCTGGACGACGAGAATCTGCCCAATGCCGCGGACGCCGGAAGCGAGCCATTCGCTCAGGACGCGCTCAACGCGCGAGAGCATTCGTCTTCTTTTCTGCGGTGCAGAGTTTTCTCGCCATGAGCACGGCGACGTGCTCGAGAAAATCGCGATCGTCGCTGGTGAACGCGTTCAGTTTTTCACTTTCCACGTCGATCATTCCGAGAACGCGGCCGGTTGATTCGCTCGTGATCGGGACCACGATCTCCGACTTGGTCGTGAAGAAAGCCGGCAGCCAGCGCGCGTCCTTGCGCACGTCGCCAACGATCAGAGTCTCCCGTGTTTCCGCCGCCGCGCCGCAAAGTCCTTGCGTTATCGGAAAGCGCGGATAAGTCGGCGGCTTGTTGCCCGTCCCGGACACGATAACGAATTCTCCGCGCTCGATCTTATAAACGCCAACCCAGCGATATTTGCGCTCGGCGCGGACCATCTCCGCGGCACGCTTCACGGTCGTGGGGCTCTTCCTTGCGGCCAATAGATAGGCCGCCAGATCCTGCAAGAGGCTCGTCGAGTTCGTCTTCAAAATTCCGTGCTTACCAACAGTTTACCCAATTGGGCTGAGATCAAGGGCCACCCGATCGAAAGCTGTTGCCTGCTCCACGATAATTTCGGCGAATTGCGGCTCGGTTCCAATGGCATTGGCATAGTAAAGAGTGCGACCTTGAAGCTGATGCGGGTTGCGGCGAAAAATCGCGCTCTGACTTGCCGCCGGGGTTGGTCCGGCCTCGAGCCCGAGCATGACCGGGATATCCTGGTAACTGTGCAGCCCGTCGGAAATGAAGAACGGCACGACTACCACATTCGGGGTATTCGTTAGGCGCGCCCAATCGGAAATTAGCGGTGCTTCCTCCATATAGGCATTCTGGACCGAGGCGTAATATCCGCGGGCGCCAATCTTCTCGACCTCGCGCTTCGCGGCAACTGCGCTGTTGTCGTTCAGTGACGTCCCGTGCCCGACGATCAAAAGGGTCGTCTCAGTCGGTGGGACGCCGGGCGCGACCTCCTGTGCTCGTCGCAGAAGCAGCTCCGTCATGGCTGGATGGTTGCCTGCCGGCTGACAATATTTCCAAATCTGTCCGTTAGGGCGGGTTGTTAGGCGACTTTCCAACTCGAGCTCGCGCGGGATCACCGTTTGAGTGAAATAGCCTTCGCTGATGAAATTGGGCACGACGTAGACCTCGCGAATCTCCGGCTCGGCGAAGAAAAGCAAGGCATCGCGCAGGCTTGGCTCTTCTTTCCAGAAACAGCAGCCGACCTCACGAAAAAGGCCGCGTTCGCGGATTGCCGCCGCCTGCGCGAGACTCGGTCCGCTCGAATCCGGGTTCACGGTCGAGCCGTGGCCGACAATCAGGAGCGCTGCGTCTGATCGCGAAGCTGTCATCGTTTCCACCGTAGGCCACACAAGTGGGAGAGGAAAGCGGCCATAGATCGCCTTTCCAATGCGATCGTTTCCCGCCTTCAGGCGGATCGGATTATTTAGCGCGAAGGGCGTCGTTAGTCCGACGTATCGTCTTCGGGCTCGGCCGGCTTCTCGTTTCCATCACCTCGTTCCCCGTAAATCTGGCGCAGAATCCTTCCGATCATTGGTGCGGCCGAGGATCCTCCATGCACCTTGCTCCCGACATCGCCCTCGTAAAGTGCCGCGAATGCATATTGCGGGTGCTCTGCCGGGACGAAGCCGGCAAACCAGGCCGCCGTTCGCTCTTTTTCCTTCGGACCCCACTGCGCTGTCCCGGTTTTTCCCGCCACTGAAACTTTGTCCAGGCTCGCCTGATGCGCCGTTCCGGCAGGCGCGTTGACCGCATCGATCATCGCAGTGTCAATCTGCTCCATTACGAAGGAGGAGGCGTTCAGGGTTTTCTTTGCCCGCACCGAGTAGGCCGCCACGATCTCATTGCCGACTGTCTGGACCTGCTCAACCAGACGAGTCTGATAAAACGTCCCGCCGTTCGCCACGATTGCCATCGACTGCGCCATCTGGAGTGGCGTGGCCAGGAGGTCGCCCTGGCCGATCGACATGTTGGCGATGTCCCCGTTGAGAATTTTCCGGCTGTGGGTCGCCTTCATGTATTTATCATTAGGCACGCGCCCGTCTGCTTCGCCCTTTAAGGGGAATCCCGCACTTTGCGCCAAAGCCCAGTTTGCCGGCCCAGTCGATAATCGGGCCTGCCCCCGTCTTGATGCCGACCTGATAAAACCAGGTATCGCACGATTCGGTCAGCGCCTGGACAAAATTGAGCGAGCCGCGGTCGTGTTTCTTCCAGTTGTGAAAGGTGGTGTTTCCGACATCCATCGCCGCGCACGCATTCGTATTGGTCCTGGGGGGTAATTGTATTGCTCTCAAAGGCGGCCAGGCCAACGGTTACCTTGAAGGTCGATCCCGGTGGATACGCGGAACGATAAGCGCGCGGAAGAAGCGGGATGTCCGGGTTGTTCTGCAGCTCCTTGAATTTGGCCGTCGAAATGGAGGGGATGAATTCGTTAGGATCAAACGTCGGCCAGGAGGCCATCGCCAGAATGTCCCCTGTATTCGGATCGATGATGACAATCGCGCCTCGCTTGGCTCTGGCGGCGAGCGCCTTTTCCGCCATTTCCTGCAGACGCAGATCGAGCGTGGTGACGATGTTATAGCCGGGCACCGGTGGCTCCGCCATGCGTTCGGATGTTTTGCGGCCGTCCCGGTCGAACGTCACTTTGTACTTCCCGTGTCGTCCCGTCAGCATGCTGTTGAAAGTTTGCTCCAGCCCTTCACGGCCCTCGGTTTCCGGCCAGAGTAACTGTCCATTCTGGATGATCCCGTCGGCGTTGTTACTCGTTCGGCCGGTGTAGCCGATAATCTGTCCGGCAACGCTCTTGTTCGGATAATAGCGCAGATAAATCGGCTTGAGGGAAAGCCCGGTCGGGAGATTTTCCTGCAGCTGGGTGCGCTCGGAATCCTCCAGATTCTGCGCGATCTCAAAGGGGATAGAAAGCCGCGATTGTGGTAGTGCTTAAGGATCGCCGCATCGGAAATCCCGAGCGAACGATTAAGCGTTTTCTCGGCGGCGCGGATGCGCTGGTGCGCGAAAGCGAGCACCTGGCATCGGAAAAATCGAGTGGGGTCGGGAAATCGATCGTCAGGTTGTAGCTCAGTTTGTTTTGGGCCAGGGGCGAGCCATTACGGTCGGTGATCTGGCCGCGCGGGGCCGGAACGTCGAGAACGTAGGTGCGGGCCTGCTTTTGCGTTTCCCAGGTGGGTTTTATCGTTTCCTGAAAAGGCGTCGCAACAGGCTCCTGCGCCAGCGCCGTCAGAGGCCAGGCAAGAAGACATAAGAATTAACCGCCGAATTACGCGGATGGGCGCGGATGTAGAATAAGTAAGTCAATTCTTCTGATCCGTGTTATCCGCGTAATCCGCGGTAATAAACTCTTCGTGCATTCAGTGCCGCTCAAAAAAGCGGTGCACTTCCTCCGCCAACTTCTGGCCTATCCCTTCGGTTGATGCAATTTCTTCGACGCTCGCTTTGCGCAGTCGCTGGACGGAACCAAATTTGCGCAGGAGGAGATTCTTGCGGTTCTGGCTCACGCCGGGACAATCGTCGAGAATGCTTTCGCCGATCCGCTTTTTCATCAGGAGTTGATGATAAGTGTTGGCGAAACGATGCGCCTCATCGCGGATGCGCTGGAGTAAACGCAACGCACCCGAATCCGCCTGGCAAGCGGAGTGGCAGCGCACGACCCGGCCGATAAATTTCTTCGAACTCCTTTGCCAGTCCGATGATGGGAAGCTCGTGCAGGCCGAGGCGCTGGAGTTCGCGGCAGGCCGAGGAAAGCTGGCCCTTGCCGCCATCGACGATGATCAGGTCGGGGAGCCGAACAGCGACAAATTTGTCATCCCGAACCGGGGCAGCGCGGAGAGGGACCTCGCAAATGTCGCTCGAGGTCGCTTCAATCGGCGACATCTCGAGTTGCTTGCGAGCTCCCTCTCCGCCCTGCGGCGGTTCGGATGACGGGCAATGCGCGTCATCGCCTCACTTGGGTTCTCCTGCGAAAACTCCGCGGTCTCCGGATTCGCCACGCGTGCCTGCAACAGCACTCGCGAATAGCGTCGCCTGACGACCTCCGCCATGCTCGCGAAGTCGTCCTGTCCCTCTACCGTTCGGATCCGATATCGCCGATAATTGTTCTTATCCGGAACGCCATCGCGAAATGAAACCATCGAAGCGACCACGTGGGTCGTGGAAATGTTGGAGATGTCGAAACATTCCATCACCCTGGGCAAAGCTGGGAGTTGGAGGCCGTCGGCCAAGGCCTGAACGTCGGCCTGCGGATCGATCGTGCTCGGCAGGCTGTGCCGGGTGAAACGCCGCATTGGCTTTGTCGTCCGGCGGAGATCTTCCAGCATGTTGCGCAGTTCGGCGGCCTTTTCGAAGTCGAGTTTCGCCGCCGCTTTTTGCATCTCTTCCTCCAGCGCCTGGATCATTTCGCGCGAATGTCCTTCGAGGAATTCCGCCGCCTCCGCGACCCGTTGGCGATAGGTTTCGGCATTGATCTCGCTCAGGCGCATCGGAACCTGATAGGTCGACGATTTCAATTCGCGCTCGGTCGGCGCGCCCCGGCCGAAGGTCAGCACCCCAAATTTTTTGCGCATGAAATTGAGGGTCTGGCGGAGTGCTCCGGCATGGGCATACGGACCGAAGTAGCGCGCGCCGTCGTCCTTCTTGAAGCGCGCCAGGCGAAAGCGGGGCCACTCCTCGGTCGGATCGACTTTTACGACGAGGAAAGCGTTTGTCGTCTCGAAACGAAATATTATAGCGCGGCCGATATTCCTTGATCAGTCTTCCTTCGAGGAGAAGCGATTCCGCCTCGCTCGCGACGGTATGCGTTTCGAAATCCCAGACCGCCTCGAGCAGAGCGCGCGTTTTGAGGTCGGCCACCGCCATCTTCGAGGGCATGAAATAGGAGCCGACCCGTTTGCGCAAGTCGCGCGCTTTACCCACGTAGATGACCCGGCCGAAGCGGTCGCGCATCAAATATACGCCCGGTTTATGCGGCACTTCGTGCACTTTCTTGTTCAGATCTGGCTTTTCCTTCGACAGCGGCACGGAGGTGAGAGAGTGACTGGTGTAACGGCGGCCGTGTCGGCCGCGACTTCAAAGAGTACTCGAAAATGTGGGATGTCGCCATCGTCGGGAGCGGCCCGGCGGGGCGAGTTGTGCGGCATTTTGTGCGGCCGCGGGGTTGCGAACGCTCGTCCTCGAGCGGGCCAACTTTCCGCGGGAAAAGGTTTGTGGCGATTGTTTGAATCCAACCTGCTGGCCGGTGCTGGAGCGGCTCGGTGTGGCCGGCGAAGTGCGCGCCGCGCCCCACGGAAAATTGTCGAGAGTCGAATTCATCGACTTGAACGGCCGATCACATCAGCGCGGTGTTGCCCTCGGGTGAGCACGCCGAAATCGCGCTCAGACGCAGTGTTCTCGATCAAATCCTGCTGCGCCGGGCCCGCTCCGCAGGAGCAGAAGTGCGGGAAGGTGAGACGCTCCTTTCGTCCGACGACGAGCATTGGCAGATTGCAACGGCTGAGAGCAAAGAGTCCGCGCGGATTCTCGTCGCCGCAGATGGGCGCAACTCGACCGTCGCGCGTCTGTGCCATCTGATGCCGAGCAAAGGGCCCGATCGGGTGGCCCTGCAAACGCACTTATCGCTTCCCCATGGTTTCGGCGATCGCGTTGTCCTGCAGCTCTTGCCCGAGGGCTATTCCGGTCAGGCGCCCGTTGGCGATGGCTTGCTCAACCTTTGCCTGGTCAGCCGTCCCCACGACCTTCTCGCGGTCAAGCGCTGGGCGGAACGTGAATTCTTAATCCCGGCCGATCATCCGTGGCGAACGATCGCGCCGCTGGCCCGGGTCAGCGCTGCCCGCGAGCCAGCCCCGGGCTGTATTTGGTAGGGGACGCCGCGCGAGTGGTCGAACCTTTTACTGGAGAAGGAATCTATTACGCGTTGCGGACCGGCGAAATGGCCGCGGAAGCCATTGTGTCGGAAAAGTCCACATCATTATTCAGACGGCTCATCGAAAACTATATACCGGTCGCCTCTGGATCAACGCGCTCGCGCGCCATGCAGTGGAACATCCCCGTCTGACGACGTGGTTGCTTCGGCTTTTGCCAGACGGAAAAGGAGTTCTTCGCCTTCTGACGACCAAGTGTCAGGTCGTAAGGCGGCGCGCCGCGTTTGGGCTTGGAGCCGGGTTCCTGCGGGAGGCGCCCGCGCACTTCGCCGGGTCGAGTCCCGGATCTAGGTCGCAATTGCGCTGCCTTGACCGTGTTGGCCATCAACATCGCTATCGTCATCGGGCCAACCCCGCCAGGCACTGGTGTGATTGCCGCCGTTTTCGGCGCCACTTCCTCAAACGCGACATCACCCACCAGCCGGTAACCGCGTCGGGCTGATCCGTCCTCCACCCGGTTAATTCCGACGTCGACCACCACCGCGCCTTTACGAACATGCTCGGCCCTAACGAATCCCGCCTGACCGATCGCGGCCACTATGATGTCCGCGGACTCGAGTGATCTCGGCCAGATTGCGTGTTCGGGAATGGACGACGGTCACCGTCGCATCATCGCCCTTTTTGCAGGAGAAGAAGTGCAAGTGGCTTGCCGACGATCATGCTCCGGCCGAGCACGACGACATGCGCGCCGCTGATCGCGACGCCACTTTCCCTGAGCAATCGCAGACAACCCAGCGGTGTGCAGGGAACGAAGCCGGTGATGTCTCCGAGCGCGAGCTTCGCGATGTTGATGGGATGAAAGCCGTCGACGTCTTTCGCCGGATCGAGCGCGCGGATGATCACGGCCTCGTCGATATGTTGGGGCGGCGGCGATTGGACGAGAATACCGTGGATTGCGGGATCTCGATTTAGCTTTTCGACGTGCGCGAGCAGGTCGGTCTGCGTTGTATCTGCGGGCAGTTCGAGTTTTACAGAATGTAACCCGAGCTCGCGGCACATTTTGTCTTTTGATCGAACGTAAGCGCGCGAAGCGGGATCATCGCCGACCAGAACGACCGCGAGACCGGGTGTCGTTCCGTCCGCTTTTAGCGATGCGATTTCGCCGCGTAATTCTGCGTAGACTTTTTCCGCTACTGCGCGGCCGTCGATCAGTTTGTGTGGGTTGGTCAAGGTAAGGGCTTTCTAATGGCGGTTTCCGGCCGCCGCAAATTCTCGTGGCCGCACGATCTTTCACTTTGTCATTCCGATCCGGCGAAGCGCGGAGAGCCGTAGCGCAGACCGCGCAGCGGACGAGTCCGGCCTTTCAAACCGCGCAGTTGGAAGAGAGATCGCCCGCGTGGGGAAATCTTCGATTGCAAGACTGAGATCCTTCGCCGTCTCTGCGGCTCAGGATAACAACTCCGCGAGCGCGACGGTTCCTAGCGCATTTCTACCAGCTGCAGCATCGCCTCCTGCAAACGCTTCCGTTCGTGCTCGAATTCTTCATCTGTCGCGGTGGTCTGGACGCAATGCGGCTGGCCGAAAATGATCCGCACGGTGGAAAAGGGGCGGGGAAGTATGAAGCGGTCCCAGCTCCTAATCCTCCACGAGCTCGAATATTCCATGTTAATTGGGACAACTTCAGCGCCCGATTGCTGGGCGAGAAAAACGATGCCCTGCCCGAGTTCATAAGCCGGACCGCGTGGTCCGTCGGGCGTGATGACGACATCCCGGCCTTTCGCAATAACTTCCGCGAGCTGCCGGATCGCGCTCGCGCCTTTGCGTGAACTGGAGCCCCTCACGACTTCGAAATCGAAGCGCTCCACCAGATCGGCGAGCAGCGCCCCATCGCGGCTCGTGCTGATCAGCGCCGCGCCCCGCCGTCCCGGCAGGTAGCGTTTGATGACAAAAGGCAGGAGGAGCAGGCGATTGTGCCAGAGGGCCCCGATGTAGCGCTCGTTCAGAGAGGAGTTGATGACATTCGCACGATCGTCGATCCGGAAGCGCAAGGTGCGCGCCCAGACTTGCAGCAAGCAATGTGCGAATGGGACCAGCCATCGCGCGCGCCAACCGTCGATTTTCAAGGCCGGGAAGGTAGGGCGCTTTCGTCTTGCCAGCGATAAGCGCGCGGATTTGGCAGACCGATTTGATCGAGAATCCGCCAGACGACAGTGTCGACAACTTCGTCCACACCCTGCGGACGGCTGTAGTAGGACGGGATCGCCGGGAGCACGATCGCCCCGGCTTCGAGAAGAGTGACGACGTTACGCGCATGGATCAGGCTCCATGGCGTCTCGCGCGGAACGACGATCAATTTGCGGCGTTCCTTTAGAAAAACATCGGCGGCTCGGAGCAAGGCGCTGTCGCTCACCCCGGAGGCGATCCGGCCCAGCGTTGCCATGGAACAGGGGACAATAACCATCGCGTCAAAGCGGGCGGAGCCGCTGACGAACGGAACATTGAGGTCATTCTCCGCATGTTGAACCACGCCTTCGGGCACGGCGAGCTCTTGGACCTCCTGCGCCGCGACTTGCTTCGCGTGGGCACTCATGACGAGATGCACCTGGTTTGCCGTCGCGTCGATCTGATCGAGCAAACGCTGAAGGTAGATCGTGCCGCTGGCGCCAGTCGCGGCGATAACGAGTTTCATTACGCGCTATAGAACCACAGATCATCCTCGCGCTCTAGGAGACTGTTGAAATACTGGCATGGCCCGCGCGTAGAGGCAGAAGGGGTGGATGGCAAGGAGTGAGCGAGGCGCATCCCCGGTGCGGGCTGCAACGAGCGAGCGACGCTGGCCAAGGCCAAATTCGACAGCAACGCGGACCATGCCAGTATTTCAACAGTCTCCTAGGCGGATGATGAGCGGTGGCGCTCGTGCCAGTTCCAGAAGGTACGGGCCGCCGGCTTGTCTTGTTCGGCTATTGCTCAGATGGATTTGCCCACAGCCCAGCCGGTCGCCCCGCGTTCGTCCTGCGATGGTTCGGGGCGAGCCAGCGCGAACGAAAGCCAAAAGGCCTGTTCTCTGGTGTCACTGCTGCACGCTACAGATAGCCAGCGGTTTTCAGTTTTTTCGTCAGGTCGATCTGGCGGAGGAGGAGCTCGCGGTAGAGCGACCGTGATTCCTTATTCGGTTCGACCCGCGTTTTTTTGTCCACGACGACAAGGTCGTCGACCAGCTTTTCGAGAGTGAGTGGTTTGCCTTTGACCTGGTCATATGTCCAGGCCGCCTGGATCGCCGCTCCCAGCGCTGCGCCTTCGGTGACGTGCAATGCCACAGTGGGCAGACCGAAAACATCGGCGGCGAGCTGTCGCCAGACCGGACTCTTACTCCCGCCACCGGTGAGACGAATTTCTTCCGGCACAATGCCGAGTTCCTTAAGACGGCGCAGGCCGTAGGCGAGCCCGAGGGTGACGCCTTCCACGACCGCGCGCGCCATAAAGTCCGGCGTCATGTTTTCGGTCGTTAGACCGTGAAAAACTCCGGAACCTTTGGGCAGATTTGGTGTTCGCTCGCCCTGCAGGTAGGGAAGGAAAAGAATGCCGCCCGCGCCGGCGGGGGCGGCGGCGAGACGCGTCTCCATCGTCGAGATATCCCAGCCAAAGAGTGCGCGCAGCTGCTCGGTCGCGACGGCCACGTTCATCGTGCAGGCGAGAGGCAGCCAGTGGTCGGTGCCGTCGCAGAAAGCGGCGATTTCGCCTTTCGGATCGATCACTGGCTCCTCGGAGAATGCGCAAATGGTGCCGGACGTGCCGAGGCTGACCGTGACCAGGCCGGCCCGGATGTTGCCGGTCCCGAGCGCGCTCATCATGTTGTCGCCGCTGCCCGCGCTGACGAGGGCGTCCTCAGCCAGGCCCCATTCTTCGCGCAGGACACTGCGTAACAGACCGGCCGGGCGTTTCGAGGATCGCAACGGGGGCAGCATCGATTCCAGTTTCGGATCGATGAACTTTAAAATCGGCTTGCACCACTGGCGCGTGCGCACATCCAACAAACCGGTGCCGGAGGCGTCGCCATATTCCATCTGGCGTTCCCCGGTCAGCCAGAGATTGAGGTAATCGTGCGGCAGAAGGATACTCGTTAGGCGGCGGAAATTGGCCGGCTCATTTTCCTTCAGCCAAAGCAATTTGGGCGCGGTGTATCCTGGCAGCATGGGGTTGCCGATGTGTTCGATCAGGCCTTCGACGCCACCGAATTCCTTGTTGAATTCCTCGCACTGCGTTTCGGTCGAAACGTCGCACCAGAGTTTCGCCGGCCGCAGCGGATCGTTGGCTTCATCGAGCGCGACCAGGCCGTGCTGCTGGCCACTCACTCCGATCGCCTTGATCTCGCCGCGTCGTTTTCCGACTTTGTCGAGGCATTCGGAAACGGTCTCCGCGCTGGCTTCCGTCCAGGTTTTCGGCTCCTGTTCGACATGCCCGGGAGGCAGGCCCTCGATCGTCCCGTAGTTGCGTTGCGCGAGGGCGACGACTTCACCGGAGTCGGTATCCAGAACGAGGGCTTTCGTGCTCCTGGTTCCGCTGTCAATTCCGAGACAAAGCATGATGAGAAGGTTTTCGAGGCGGCTCGAATTTGAAATTATGCGTCGTTGGGCGCAATAAGATAGCAATGATCAAGAAGCTTTTGCACATCCGCTATCGCGTGACGGACCTGGAAAAGACGGTTTCATTTTACCGGGATGTCCTCGGTTTGGAAGAGGTTCGCCGCCATACCTCGGGCCGCGGTTCGCAACTTGTGTTCCTGAAAGCGCCGGGCAGCGACGTTGAACTTGAGCTTTGTAAATTCGATGAAAGTGGTCCGGTTGTGGTCGGACCTGACCTGACGCATCTCGCCTTCGAAGTCGATAACATCGAGGAATTCGCGAAACGAACGACTGCGAAAGGCTACCCGCTTTCCGACGGACCCCATCCCAACGGCCGCGGCGGCGCGATCGCATTCATCGATGCGCCGGAAGGTTACGAGATCGAATTGATCCAGCGCGGAGGCGATCGTTAGGCTTGCGCGCTGAAAATATCTGTCTCTAGTTCTTCCCATGATCCGCCGAGTCGCCGCACAGCTTCGACTGACCGGGATGCTCGCGCTTGCCCTGCTCTGCGTGGCAGGGGTCAAACCGAAAAATCATGAAATCAGGCGGGCCGAATCGGTCTCCGACGACGATTTCACCGTCGCCTACCAGACGAACGATCCCGGCCACGACGACAGCGCCGTTCCGCGCACCCGAGCCGTCTCCGTTATTGTGGAGGACGCGCGCACCGGAGAGGTGCTCTACGAAAAAAACGCGGACGCGCGGCGGGCTGCGGCCAGCACGCAAAAGCTGTTGACCGCTTTGATCGTCGCCGAAGAAGGCTATCTGGATCAGCGCGTCACAGTCCGGACGGTCGATACTCTGGCGGAGCCGGTGCGGCTCAACATCAAGGCCGGTGACACTTACCAGCGGATCGATCTCCTGCGCGCTTTGCTCGTAAAAAGCCCTAACGACGTCGCGCGTTGCCTGGCGCGCGACAACGCGGGGAGCATCGAATTGTTTGCCGAGAAGATGAATGTCAGGGCGCGCAATCTCGGTGCGACGCATTCGAATTTCGTTAACCCCAACGGTCTTCCCATACCCGATCAATATTCGACCGCCCGTGATCTCTCCATGATCGCGCGCGCGGCCTACGCCAATCCGACGATCCGCTCGATCGTCTGTCTTCCGCAGCTGGTTTTCCGTTATGCCAACGGACGGACCCGCCAACTGGAAAACACGAACAAGGTTCTGAAGCGACTTCCTTTCTGCAACGGCATGAAGACTGGCTACACCGAAGCGGCGGGGCATTGCCTTATTGCCAGCGGCACGATTCCCGGACGCGACGTCATCGTTGTTGTCCTGGGCGACAGCAAGGCGGCCGTCTGGCAGGATGCTTCCGCGTTGCTTTCCTGGGGTCTCCGGAGAATGTAAGGCACGCGGCCGGAGCGCGTGAATGAGCGAACTTTTCGAGGAACAACTCCAGGCCCTCCACGAACGTGCGCTGCATCGTAAGCTGCGGGAGATCGGTAGCCCGCAGGGACCGGAAGTGCGCATCGTTGGGCGAGAGCTCGTTAACTTTTCCTCCAACGACTATCTTGGTCTGGCGGCTGATCCTCTCCTCCGGCAGGCAGCGATCGCGGCGATCGAAGAGTATGGGGTCGGCGCGGGCGCCTCTCGCCTGATCAGTGGAACCCAGTCGCCACATGTCGTTCTTGAAACCACCCTGGCAAGATGGAAACAGGCGCCCGCCGCGATCTGCTTCAGCAGCGGCTACGCAGCCGCCGTCGGAACGCTGCCCGCGTTAGCTTCGAAACAGGATGTCGTGATTCTCGATAAACTTTGCCACGCTTCGCTCATCGATGGCGCGCGACTGAGCGGTGCGACGATCCGGGTTTTTCCTCACAACCACCCTGGGAAACTCGAAAGCCATCTGGAGTGGGCCCGGCGGGAGCATCCCGAGGCGCGTGTCGTTATCGTCACGGAATCGGTCTTCAGCATGGATGGTGACCGCGCCCCACTGCGCGAGTTGGTCGAGCTGAAAAAGCGCTTCGGAGCGAGTCTTCTCCTCGATGAAGCGCATGCTCTCGGGGTAGTGGGTCCGCACGGACGCGGGCTGGCCGCCGAGCTCGGACTGGAAGGGGAGATCGACGTGCAAATGGGCACACTGAGTAAGTCGTTAGGCGTGAGCGGCGGGTATATTTGCGGCTCGCGCAATCTGATCGATTGGCTGATCAATCGCGCCCGTTCTTTCATTTTTTCAACCGCGCCTCCACCTGCGCTGGCCGCAGCCGCAACGGCTGCAATTCACTTCATGGCTACCCCGGAGGGGGAAGTGCGACGCAAAACCCTCTGGAGACGGATTCTGCAGCTGCGAAAACAACTCCCCGAGGGCCAAACCTCCTTTGGCAAGCCCAGCGCCGCGATTATCCCATGGATGATCGGTCACGAACGCCGGGCGCTCGATTTGGCGAGGGCACTCCAGCAGGATGGGCTCTTCGTCCCGGCGATTCGCTATCCGACGGTCGCCAGGGGAGCGGCCCGCCTTCGTCTGACGGTGAGTGCCGCGCATTCCGAGGCCCAGATCGACTCGCTAGGCGAAGCGATCAGGCGCCTGAGCGCAGCCACTCCCGCGGAGTAGTAATCGGCTAGGGACTGGCCGCGGCGGAGTTGCGGAGCAACGGCGTGGGAATGTAGGCCGGGTTGGCATTGACGTCGTGCGGACCTTCCGCGGGCGGCGCCGGTTCCTGGCCGGTCGCGTAATTGGCGTAACGCGTGGTTTGATCGGTCGCATTGGAGACGCTTTTCGTCGTCGTGCATGCCGGCAGGAACGCAAAGGAGATCAAACTGAGGGCAATGTTGATTTTCATCGTTGAAACGCCAATTCGAGGTCAGATCGAGTGCTCGCCGCGGTTCGTTAG
Source organism: uncultured Verrucomicrobiae bacterium (assembly GCA_963720895.1). Classification (GTDB taxonomy): domain Bacteria; phylum Verrucomicrobiota; class Verrucomicrobiia; order Chthoniobacterales; family UBA10450; genus Palsa-1392. The sequence goes on along the minus strand of CAVRGZ010000001.1, from coordinate 412,023 downwards.
AATTACTATATTTTGCTTTACCGCGACAAGCATTGTTTCGGAAAGCGACACCTCGTTTTCGCCTTCAGTGCTTGTCAGGAGCCAGAGCATTTCACCCACTGGATGACCTCGGCGATCTTCGGCTGGCTGCAGAAATCCGAGGCATGACTCCGCAAGCAGTCACTGTAGCTGGGGTCGCTGACCCCGGTTGCACGGATGCAGGACTTGATTTGGTCGGCGGCGCCCCTCCGCGCGAACGACTTTGATCGTGATTCAATCCGGTGGCCGCTCGGCCGGGGTCAGCGACCCCAGCTACAGAAAGAAGCTCCGGTCTCGTGCCGCAGGCCAAACCAAAACCCGGCAGATGTGGAGTTGGCGTGGGTCCGGCAAGCGACTTGGATCGCCGCGCTTCGCAAGCGCGGCGCTTACAGGAAGCGCCCCAGGATCGGACGGAGCTTTTCCTGCGTCGCAGCGGGCCACAATGAGCGATCGGTCACCAGGGCCGAATCAAGGGCGCGGTGCTCCATCCAGTTCGGCGTGGCCGGAATCCGCGGGATAACGGCGGCGAGAATTTTTTTGGCCGTCTCAGCGTTGGCCATCAGATGTTCGATGAGGGTTTGGACAGAGACGGGCTCTTCGTCGGTCTTCCAGCAATCATAATCCGTGATCATAGCTAGCGTAGCGAGGGCGATCTCGGCTTCCCGCGCGAGCTTTGCCTCCGGCAGGTTGGTCATGCCGATGACGTCGAAACCGTGCCGGCGATTGAGCTCCGATTCCGCCCGCGTGGAAAAGGCAGGCCCATCCATGTTGACGTAGGTCCCACCATTATGGACCCGCCCGCCTAACGATGTCGCAACTTCCGCCAGAAGATCGCGCAGAGGGGTACAAATCGGTTCGGCGAAACCAATGTGGGCCGCGATCCCGCCGCCAAAAAAAGTGTGCTCCGCTCGCTGGCTCGTTCGGTCGTAAAATTGCGACGGAAGGAACACATCGCGCGGCGCGTATTTTTCCTGCAAGCTGCCGACCGCGGTCACGCAAATGATCCAGCGCACCCCCAACGAGCGGAGGGCGTAGATGTTGGCGCGATGATTCAATTCGTGCGGGAGCAAGCAATGTCCGCGACCGTGGCGTGGTAGAAAATAGACCGGGCGGCCGCCAACTTCGCCGCCTGTGATCGCCTCGGACGGTGCCCCAAAAGGAGTCTCGATCTGATATTCCTGCGGACTGCTGAATCCTTCGATTTGGTAAAGGCCGCTTCCGCCGATGATGCCAATGGCCGCATTTTCTAATTTCATTTGCGCGGTGATTTATTCAAAAGGAGTCCCGCTTGGGAAGGTGATAATCTTCGGCGAAAGAGCTGCGGTAGGAAAGTGTCGCGGGCCGCGAAACGGCTCCAGCATATCGATGGGGTTAGCGGCTCCGGCGTGGCGAGGGGGGCGCATTTGTGTATCGTTGGCCCTCGCGAATGCCGAAATTTTTCATCAAAACCTACGGCTGCCAGATGAACGAACGCGATTCGGAACAGGTTGCGCGCTCATTGCTTGATCGTGGCTACGAGGTCGCGGCGAATGAAGCGGAGGCTGATGTTGTCCTCCTCAACACCTGTAGTGTCCGCGATATGGCGGACCAAAAGGCATTGGGTAAAATGGGCATGCTCAGTCGCATGGCGAAACAGCGACCGGAGGCGGTCTTCGGTTTTCTTGGCTGCATGGCGCAAGCCCGCGGCGCGGAGTTGCTCAAGCTGGTGCCGCACCTTGATCTCGTCGTGGGCACCCAAAAATTTCATCGCGTAGCGGACTACGTCGAGGAGCTGCGCGAGCGAAAGCGGAGCGCTCTGGCCAGGGTCACTGAGCCCAGCCGGGCCATCGATGACCTCCGGTTCTCGATTGTCGACACGGAGGAGGAAAGTGGTTCCCAGGGAACGATTCGGGAACACACCTTGCGGGCGCGTCAGGCAACGGCCTTTGTTTCCATCATGCAGGGTTGCAACATGTATTGCACCTTTTGCATCGTGCCGCGGACGCGCGGGGCAGAACGCAGTCGAACGATCGCGGAGATCGTCAGAGAGGTGCGCGGCTTAGTCGAGCATGGGGTGAAAGAAGTGACTCTTCTGGGACAGATTGTAAATCTCTACGGCCGCCACGAGTTCCCCACTGTGCCGGGGATCGCTGACCCCGCCCGAACTAAAAGTCCCTTCGTCCAGTTGCTCGAAGCCGTGCATGACGTGGATGGGCTGGAGCGTCTCCGCTTTACCTCGCCGCATCCGGTCGGTTTCCGCGCCGATCTCGTGGCCGCTCTGGGCGATCTGCCGAAGCTTTGCGAACATGTTCACCTCCCGCTGCAATCCGGGTCGGATCGAGTTCTAAAAGCGATGCATCGCACCTACACCGCAGAGAAATATTTGCGCCTCGTTGATCGGCTGCGCGCAGCCCGCACAGAAATCGCCCTTACGACCGATGTGATTGTCGGCTTTCCCGGCGAAACCGAGGAAGATTACAAAAAAACCCGCGCTCTCGTGGAGCGTGTGCAATTCGATAATGCGTTTGTCTTTCGCTACTCACCGCGGACCGAAACGCCCGCGGCGGAAATGGATCAGCAGGTTGACGAGGAGGTGAAAGAAGCCCGCAATCGGGATTTGCTCACAGTCGTGGACGCAGCCGCGAAGCACGCCGGCGCGCGGCTGGTAGGCCGGACGGTGGAGATTCTTTGCGAAGGACCGAGCAGGACAAACCGCCTCCGCCTGACGGGTCGAACGCGGAGCAACAAGATTGTTGTCTTTGAAGGGGCGGAGAACGACATCGGGCGGCTTGTTGATTTGAAAGTCACGCACTCTACCGGATTCAGTCTTCTGGCGGTGAAAGAACCGGCCGCAAGCAGTTGTCATTTGTCGCCGATGGAAGAACTTCTGCCGCCCGTCGTCTCTGCTTCATGATCTATTCGCTCTCACTCCATTCCGCGGGGTTAATCGCAGGCGCGTTGCTTGCCCTTCTCAGCCTTGCCGCTCTCATCTTACCCGCCCGCAATTTGCTTCCGCAATTTCCGCGCTCGCGCGCAGCCGGTGCGGCGCTCCTCACGGTCGACCTGGTTTGGAGCTTTTGGCTCCTCGCGACGATGGAGATGGGGGAGTTTGCCAGTTTTCGGCGGCCGTTGCTCATCATCCTGCCGATCGGATTCTTTCTTGTCCTTCGATTCGTCGACGAATTTCTTGCGGTTCGTGCACTCGGGATCCTTTGCTTGCTGGCGGCAGAGCCACTCCTTGATGCAGCCTTCTTGCGCCCGGAGACGAGTCGATTACTCGTGACGGTGCTGGCGTATCTGATGATTGTGGGTGGGCTGGTCTGGGTAACGATGCCCTATCTGCTGCGCGACCAGATTCAGTGGAGCACGAGGTCGGCAGAACGATGGCGGCTGGTTTCCGGTTTCGGACTCATCTGCGGTGCAGCGATCCTGGTTTGTGCCTTCGTGGCGTATTGAGCAACCCTGGGTTTGTCATCCCGAGCGAAGCGAGGGACCTCCCAAGTTAAGTAGCGGCGTTGCTGACGATTTGGACGTCGGCGTTAAGGTTCCTCAACTTCGCTCAGGATGACAGAAGCGTGGGCCTATTCGTCAAGAGACCGTTGAGCCGGATCCTGGTCATTCGCGGTGGCGCAATTGGAGATTTCATCCTCACGCTGCCGGCGATCAAGTTACTGCGCGATTCGTTTCCCGCCGCTCATCTCGAGATTCTCGGCTACAAACACATCGCTGCGCTCGCTGAGATAAGCGGGTACGCGGATGCCACGCGATCGATCGAACGCGGCGCGCTTTCCAGTTTTTTTGCCCGTGAGGGCGAGCTTGCTCCTGACTTGGTGGCTTACTTCGGCAGCTTTCAACAGGTCGTCAGCTACCTTTTCGATTCCGAGCAGATTTTCTCCAACAACCTGAAGCGCGCCGGAGTGCGAAATCTGATCACGGGCTCGCCGAAAATCACTGGCGAGGAACACGCGGCGCGACAACTGGCCCGTCCTCTCGAAAGTCTTGCCCTTTACCTGAACGATCCGGCGGCGGCTGTCTTACCTAACGAGCCGCGAAAGGTTGTCCGCTCGCTCATCGCGATCCATCCCGGTAGCGGGAGCGAAGAAAAAAATTGGCCCCTGGAACGATTTATCGAGCTGGCAGGAGCGCTCTTTCGATTGAGTAAAGACAGACGGCTGCTTGTCATCGACGGAGAGGCGGACGAAGAACGCGCCACCCAACTGGCGAGGTCCCTGCCTGAGGAAAGAGTGAGCAGGGTGACGAATCTTTCGCTGCCCGAGCTGGCAGGGGTGCTGAAGAACTGCGAATTCTACGTCGGCCACGACAGCGGTATTTCGCATCTTGCGGCGGCGGTCGGGACACCCTCGTTGCTCCTTTTCGGCCCGACGGATCCCGCCATCTGGGCGCCAGCCAATTCGCAAGTGCGAGTCCTCCGGTCGCCAACCCTGACGATGGATGGAATCACTCCCGAACAGGTTCTGGCACACCTGTCCGCGGCCGCCCTGCTTTAGCTTGGGGACGCTGTCTCCGGCCGGCGTGCCCAGGGCTAGAATCGAATGACTGGGTGGGCAACCTGAAGAGCCTGGTATCTGATTTAGTGCCCCGTTTCCCTGTTGCGAGCCAGCCGGGACAGCGTCCCCAGCTATAGGGCGACTACGAGCTGATGCGCATCGGCATGAGGACGTAGAGGAACGGGCTCTGGATTTTGATTACGCCCGGGCTCATCTCGTCGATCAGGTCGAGAAAGATTTCGTCCTCGGAAAGATTGCGCAGCGGCGCCATCAGGAATTCGGGATTAAACGCAATCGAAAACTCGCGGCCCTTGTAGACGACGGGCAGAGATTCCTTGGCTTCGCCGACTTCCGGCGTGTTCGCCGTGATGTCGATATTGTTCTTGGTAAAATTGAGTTTGATTGAATTCGATTTGTCGCTCGCCAGGAGCGAAACGCGCCGCAATGAATTGAGAAAGGTTTCGCGCTCCAGAGTGACACGCTCCTTCATCTCCCCGGGAATGACCTGACGATAGTTTGGGTAATTTCCCTCGATCAATTTCGACACGAGCAGCGTGTTGTTGAGATCAAACGCGATTTGGCTGCCGCCAACGCTGACCCGAACATCGCCTTCCTCTGTCAGCAAGCGCTGCAATTCTGTGACCGCCTTGGTCGGGACGATGATGTCGGCCTCGTGGCTCCGTGGAAATTCCAGATCGATGTCGAGCATCGCGAGTCGCCGCCCGTCGGTCGCCACGAGGGTCAGCTTGTTGTCCTTGAAACTGAAGAGGACGCCGTTGAGGACGTATCGCGTTTCGTCGGTTGAGATCGCATACGAGGTCTTGCGCAGACCGTCGCGCAGATCCTTCTGCCGGATGGTAACGACTTTGGAATCGTCGAATTTCGGGAGCGGGGGAAACTCTTCCTCGGGCAGGCCGAGGATTTTGAAAAAGCTCTGGCCGCTGCGAATCGAGGCGGCGTTCTTGCCGTCGATATCGAATTGAATTTCGCTCGAGGGCAATTCGCGAATGATGGTGAAGAGGCGGCGCGCCGGGAGAGTGGTGGCGCCCTCTTTTTCGATCTCCGCTTCGAAGCTACCACGCACGCCGACGTCGAGATCGGTCGTCGTTAGGCGAACTTCTTTCCCGTTGGTTTGCAGGAGAACGTTGGAAAGAATCGGCAGCGTGGTGCGCGTGCTGACGACGTTTTGAACCTGCTGCAGACACTCGAGAAGCTTTTCTTTCGTAACGCTAAATTTCATGAAGACGGATGGGAATCGTTAAGATGTAAGGCTTTCGATTTTATCCGGCAACCGCAATCTCGCAGGGCCGTCAACGTTGCAGCGCGCTGTCGATGAACGAAATCGTTTGCCGAATCTTGTCCTGCTCCTTCATCCGCCTCTTTACCAGTTTGCAGGCATGGAGCACGGTTCCGTGATCGCGCCCGCCGAAAGCTTCGCCGATTTCGTTGAGCGAAGCTTTGGTCAGCTCGCGCGCGAGATACATCGCGATCTGCCGCGGAAAGGCGATGTTTGCCGGACGCCGTTTGCTCGTCATGTCGGCGAGCCGCACGTCGAAGTGTTCGGCCACGCGGCGCTGGATCTGGTCGATTGTGACGGCACGGCGCGCCTCTTCTTGCAGGATGTCCTTGAGCAAATGCTCGACCACTTCATGGGTCAGTTCCTTCCCGCTAAGAGAGGCAAACGAAGCGACTCGCATGAGCGCGCCTTCGAGCCGGCGAACATTGGTCTTGATCCGCGTCGCGAGGAAATCAAAAATTTCGTCCCGCAGTTTGATTTTCAGGGTATGCGCCTTTTTCCGCAGGATTGCCATGCGGGTTTCAACATCGGGCGGCTGCAATTCCGCGGTTAGTCCCCACTCGAAGCGGGAAACAAGGCGATGTTCGAGATTGGCAATTTCCGACGCGGGTCGGTCGCTCGAGAGGACGATCTGTTTATGGCCGTCGAAGAGGGTGTTGAAGGTGTGGAAAAATTCTTCCTGGGAACGCTCTTTGCCGCCGAGGAAATGAATGTCGTCAATCAAAAGGAGATCCGCCTGACGGTAGCGCTTGCGGAACTTGACCAGGTTGTTGTGCTGGATCGCGTCGATGAATTCGTTGATGAACAATTCGCTCGAGAGATACATCACGCGGGTGCTTTTGCCGCGCGCTCCGATGTATTGGCCGATCGCCTGCATGAGGTGCGTTTTGCCGAGCCCCACGCCTCCATAAATAAAGAGCGGATTGTAAGTTTTGGCCGGGGATTGCGCGACGGCCAGACTCGCGGCGTGCGCGATTTCATTGTTAGGCCCAACCACGAAGGACTCAAACGTGTTCCGCGGATTCAGACCAGGAGTCTTGTTCGCCCTCCCCGCCGCAGCCTGGGCCCTGGCCGAAATGCCGGGCTCCGGTTCGGCTGCGTCCGAACCGGCGGAAGTATCGACTGCGCAGACAAACTTTACCGCGCGCGGTCCACCAAGCACGGAACTGAGCGACGCCTGCAAGGCGGGCATGTGATTACTCTCAATCCAGAATTGGTAGATGTTATTTGGAACGAGGAGCGTCACCTCGTCCGCGGTCGCATTGGTCAGTTTTACGGCGGAAAACCAGCGCTTGAAAGTATCGGCACTGACCTGGGGTTTTAATGCGGCCGACAGCTTCGTCCACAACTGGGTACATCTCTCGTCCATGACTACTTGTTAACAGCGTTAAATAACGCCGGAAACGACCGCAGACGGAGAGAATGAGAGCGCGCCATTGAGTTGCGCGACGGGGCAGAATAGCGATAACTCGCGTCTTTGCTTGAGGGAGAAATCGCTCAAAAAACGCGTTATACGAGGGAAAAGTCGCGCGTCGGCTGTTCCGGGAAGGCGGCCTCATCAGGGGCGAAACCTTCGGAGTGCTGGTCCAAAAATTATCTGATTCTTTTTTCATGATTCTAACTCCGTTTTCAGGGGCTACCTTATTCACATCTTGTTCACAGCTGGTATCTGTCCTCCCGGCCTGCGGCTTCAGATTAGAAATCGCGGCCCAACCTCACAAGAAAAAATCGGAACTTTATTTTACCTTACCGCGCAAAAAAATCTTGACGCAAAATCATCTCTGGCATTGCGGCTGGTTTTGACTCGGAGATGATTGTCTGGTTGAAGGAAACGTCGTTAGGCGAAATCTAAGCGAAAGAGTGAACGGTCGCATTTTGTTCATTACGTCCGGTCCCGGATCCACGCGAAAAGGTTCGCGAAGACGGCAATTTGCTCGAAACTCCGAGACGAAAACGCCGATGAGACGATTCAGGGAAACCAGCCGTATCTGGTTCGGAGCGTTCGCGACCCTGGCGATTTGCGCTTCTATCCTGCTCGGCGCCTGCAGCACCACGCCGCCGGTTTCGCCTACCGTCACCCGCATCGTTCTGATGTGGCTGAAACATCCCGGCCGTTCCGCTGATCGCGCGCAGCTCATCCGCAGTGCCCATTCATTGCGGATGATCCCTGGAGTGTTGCGGGTGCAGACGGGTCGCACAGTCCCGACGCTGCCGCCCGGAGCGGACCGTAGCTTCGATCTCGCGGTGATGATCACGTTCCGCGATCGTGCCGCGTTGCAGCGTTACGAGAAGGACTCGCGGCACGTCGAGGCGATGCGTCGCTATCTGCAGCCGCTCGTCCGGCGTTACGAGATCTACAATTCGACTGGTCGTTAGGCGCGATGCGTTTTCTATCTGCGACGTTGCTCGCTCTCCTTCTTTCCATTTGTTCATCCTTCGCGGACGAGATTTCCCCTCCTTTCGGCTTCCGCTGGAACGACGGGGCCAGCCGCGTGGAAAAGGTCTTGAAGGGCGCGAAAGCGAAAGTCGTCGGCCGGGAAAAAGGCGATCGGGAGGAAATCGTGACGGTCGAGGGACTGATTCATCCGGGATTGAAGCGGACACTCTTTACCTTCAAGGACAGCGCGCTCTCGCAGATTGAATTGCAGTACCGAGTATCCGGATTGGACCCTGGAGCATTACAACAATCGAATGGGCGAAATTCGCCGCTACTTCGACGCCAAGTATGGAACCGGGCGTCTGATTTCGCGAACGCGCGACAATGACACGGATGTCGTTCAGACGCTGGTCGGTTATCAGTGGGTGGTGGGAAAATCAGCCCTCGAGCTCTTCTACTTCTCGGCGCAGAAAGAGGCGAACGTCTACCGCAATATTACGGTAACTTATAAGGAGATCTAAGAGCGGCGCCCGGGAAATGCGACTTGCCTGACAACGAATAGATCAGCGCTTCTAACGGAGTGCGTTTTCCTTTTGCATTCGTTTCAAGCGGCTTCGCAAGGCGACCTTGGTTACGGCGCTCATCCGGTCGATAAAGAGAATCCCGTTGAGGTGATCGACCTCGTGCTGAAGGGCGCGCGCGAGCAATCCGCTCGCTTCAATTTCCACCGGCGCGCCTTCCAGCGTCTGTGCGCGGACGACCACTGAAATCGCGCGTCTGATCTCCGCCGTGATTTCGGGAAAACTGAGACACCCTTCAATGGCGAGATCTGTTTCCTCGTTCAGCCTCAGCTCCGGATTGAGCAGCATCAATGGCATCGACGACTTCGGATCCACTTCGGCGCCGTTGAGCTTCATCGTGCTTTCCTGGTCCTCGGCCTCCGAGACGTCGATCACGGTCAGTTGCAGCGCCTCGCCGACCTGCTGCGCGGCGAGGCCGATTCCGTTCGCCAGCTGCATCGTCTCGATCATACTGGCGGCGAGTTCGCGGACGTGGGCGTCGACTTCCGCGATCCGTTTTCCCTTGGCGCGCAATATCGGATCGCCATAACGAACGATCGGCAACTTCATTTTGGTGCCGACTGGGTAAAGGCGGGCAGATTCCGCACCCCCGCCAGTTTCAGTGCATCCATCACCTTGATGATGATTCCGAAGGAGGCTTTTTCGTCTGCCTTCAAAACCAACGTACTCTTGCGCTCGGCTGGCAGATTCGTAATCGCTTCCTGGAGCTCATCGACGGCAATCGCTTTGCCGTCGAGCTTGAGCGCGTCTTCGGCATCGACACTTACGATCGCATGTTCGATCTCCGCTGGTTTCGAGGTCGACGTCTTCGAATCCGGTAAGTTGATCTGTACTTCCGGCTGGTCTTTCTTGAAGGTGGTCGAGACGACAAAAAAGATGAGGAGGATGGTCAGGATATCGACCAGCGAGACGATGATGATCGAGGGGGCGCGTCGTTTCCGAACGGCAAACTTCATGGCGGCGGTTCGGGTGTCCTCGTCAGGTCAGCGGAGTTGGCGCGTGCGTCATGGCTGGCGCAGAGACCGAAGGTGAGACCCGCGATGGCATCCCTTCCGAAGTGCGTCCGTAATAGCATTTGCTGATCAATTCCACGACCAGCGTTTCCATTTCCACCGACATTACTTCGACCTTTTTCGAGAAATAGCTGAACGCGATCAGAGTCGGGACGGCGATCGACAACCCAAAGACAGTGGCATTGAGCGCTTCGGAGATGCCGAGGGCGATCGCTTTCGTGTCCGCCGCTCCGGTGCCGAGGCCGAGATGGGAAAAGACGTGGACCAGGCCCGAGACGGCGCCAATCAGGCCTAACAATGGCGCAATGCCGGTGATGATCTCGAGGACGATCAGGCCGCGCTCCAGGATGACCATCTCGTGGCGGGCCCGGGTCTCAACCGCTTCGATATTCTCCGAGCGCGGCGCGCGCAGATGTTGCAGGGCGACGCGCGCGATCCGGGCGAGGGAGGAGTCGTCTTCCTTCACGATTCGCGAAAGGCGCTCGGGATTTCCGCCGGGCGAGAGACGCTCGATCTCGCTTTCGATCACCAAGGGGAGCACGATTTTCCGGCGAAGCGCCAAGGTGCGCAGAATGATGACCGTCAGAGCCACGATCGAACAAACGAGCAACGGCCACATGAAAAGGCCGCCGCGCAAGAGGAACTCGATGACCGATTGGAGTGGATTAGAGGCTTCAGCGAGGAAGAGTGTGGTCATCGGTTGGCGAAAATCGTGAAGGATTCCTCCATTGTAAAGTGGCCTTCCGGAAGCGTCGCGAGCAGGTCCTCGGGAATCGGAGGGAATTTTGTTTCCTGAATGGAGCGCAACGCAATGCTTGCAGAGGCCTCATTGGCTGTGTTTTCCGTCATGCGCAAGTTTCGCACGCTGCCGTCGGCCAGGATCTCAAACCTGACCGCAGTCGTCCCGATGCTGATCAAATCGATCTTCGCCGCCGTATAATAATACCAGCGCGACCCGATCGCGTCTTCGAGCAGTTTTTTGTATCTTCCCTGCGGCGTACCGACCGCATTCAAAGCCGAGCGGCCGCGGTTGTTGATCCCGCCGCGAATCACCGTTTTTTGCTGTAAGTCCCTGTAACTGGAGGCCGGAGGGCGGCGGAGTCTCGACCGGTTCCGGTGTTGGAGTCGGAGTTTCCGCTGGCGTGGGAATTTCCGTTTTCTCTTCCGATTCTGGCGGAGAAGGGATCGGAGAAGGAGTCTGGGTGAGGAGGGCCAACTGATCCGGCGCGGGTGTCGATGTGGCGACCGGCGGCGCAGGCGTGGGCGTTTCGTTGGGAGTCGGTTGCTTTTCCGGTGGCGGGGTGGGCGATGGTTTTGGTTGCGGCGCCGCTCCTTTGTTAGCCAGTGAATAATCGTGCTCGTCCAGGTTCATGAACGGGCGATCTTTACCGTCCTGGCCGGGCAATGGGTTGTCGGTCGTCGCCGCTTTTTCCGCCGCCGCGATCGAATTCTCGTTCGCCTCGAAGGTTTTCTCTTTCGGTGCGACGGCGGATTTGCGGGCCGGATCGACCGTCGTCATCGGGGCGTTTTTCGGCACGAGCGGCGGCGGCGTCGGCTCGGGCGCCTGCATGATGGTCAGCTGAGGCACCTGTTGTTCCTCAAGAACGACGTCCTGTCGGCCGCCGAAGGCTGCCAGTGAAAGGCCGATCAGGAGATGCGCAACGATGGAAGCGAGCACGGCCCACCAGACTTTCCGCCGATCTAAGTTTGGATCCATCATGACTATCCCGTCCCGGGAAATTACGCAGCTACACGAAAGCGCGCTGGAGGACGGTGGGCGAGTATCTTCAGACCGAAAATTATCTCACCTTGCGCCGGGAGACAACCGGCGCGGAGTGGTCTTGCGCGCGTGGTGAAAAAGATACTGCTGGGCATAGCCGCCGTGCTCGCCGAAATGTTTCGCCGAAAAATCGCGCAACTGTCGCGTCGTCATCCTGCGTCGGCGCGGAAAATATTTCTGTCGCAAGACACGTTCGATCCAAACGTCGATCGGGAAAGCGCGCAACCGCTCGTAGGCGAAAAGCATCACGCAATTGGCCACCTTCGGGCCCACGCCCGGCAGCGCGCAGAGTTGGGCACGCAGTTCATCGTCTGGCAAAGCGCGCCAGGATTCGAGATCGGCTTCACCACTGGCCACTTGTTGGGCTGTCGCGAGGAGATTCTTTGCCCGATAACCGAGTCCACATTCCCGCAACTCTGCCTCTGTCAGGCCCGCCAATCTTTCAGAGGTCCGGGAAAGCATATATGTGAGTCCCGTTTATGCCAGAGTCGCTCCCAAACCGCTTGCGCAGCGCCAGAGACATCTGGCGGATATGCGCCACCTGCTTCATCGAGGAAGTGATGAATGTGGCGAGACATTCCCAGGTTGGCTGCCGCATGATGCGCAGTCCGCGGCAATAGGAAAGCGCTGCCTGCATCGGGGGATCGTCAGGCAAGGACGCGCAGATCTCCCCCAGGGGATGATCGAGCGCAAAGTAGCGCGCCACGACTCCGGACAGCGGCCGCCGCGGCGATCGGGCCGGCGCCTCGTCTTGGCGAACTTTCAATACGTTCCCGCGCTGCTCCACATGGACCGCCCGCTCCCCGATCGCCCCGACAAATCCCGCTCCTGACGATTCCCAATGAAACGTCTGGCCGGAGTCGAGTGTAAGCGCGAGATCGAACTCAGGCGCGGGCACGATTTCCGGTTCGTTGGTTTTCATTAGCTTGTCATTCTAACGGAAGGGAACCGCGCGCGCCTGTCGGTCGCCGCTTGGGAGATTTGAAAGCCCGGCCTCGTCCGCTACGGGGCAGCGTTACGGCTCTCCGTCCTTCGGCGGATCGGGATGTCAAGAGCGCGAAGCGGCACCGAGGCAAATATCCTTTGCACTGCGCGCGAATTCTGGCAGTAAACAATTCGTGGATACGCGCCTGCTGATCGATTCGGGAGTCCTGATCCTCTACTTCTTCATCATTATCTTCATCGGACTCTACATGGGTCGGAAGGAGGATAACCTCGAAGACTTCGCTCTCGGCGGCCGGCGTATCCCGTGGTGGGCGGTGCTCGCCTCCATCATCGCGGCCGAAACCAGCGCGGGCACGTTTTTCGGCACGCCCGGCGAAGGTTTTGCGCTCCGCAATTTCACCTATCTCCAGCTCGCGCTCGGGACGATCCTCGCTCGGATTCTCGTCAGCTACATCTTCATCAAACCGTATTACGACTACAAAGTCTTTTCGATCTACGAGTACCTGACCGCCCGCTTCGGCACCCGCTCCAAAAACGCCGCCTCGGCCGTCTTCATGATCACCCGTCTGCTCGCTTCAGGGGCGCGGCTTTACGTTGGCGCCATTGCCCTCGCGCTCGCTTACGAAATGATCAGTGGGGCGCGGCCCAGTCCGATGCAGACGCTCTGGATCTACGTTCTTTCCACCGTTGCGATTGTTATTCTGACCGCGATTTACACGACCTTAGGCGGAATCAAGGCTGTCATCTGGACCGATTTCATCCAGGCTTCGATCATGTTTGGCAGCGCGCTCGTCGCGGTCGGGCTGCTTTACTTCTCCATTCCGGGTGGTTGGAATGAAATCGTCGCGCGCACGGGCGGTTTTCATTTCCACGATTTCATCTCCACCGGACTCGATCCGGCGAAACACGGTTGGCAAAAAATCGTCGCAATGTTCGGGATCGAATACACGATTTTTGCCGGTCTCTTCGGTGCGACTTTTATTACCATGGGCACGCACGGGACTGATCAGGACATGGTGCAACGAATGCTCACTGCGCCGGACATTAGGCGGAGCCGTCGCTCTCTCATTCTCTCCGGGTTGGCCGACATCCCGATCGCCTTCACTTTCTTGAGCATCGGAATTTTGCTCTGGGTCTATTACCAGGCGCACCCGGATCCGACCCTGTCGAAAACGCCTAACGAAACCTTCTGTCATTACATTCTCTACCAGATGCCGGTTGGTCTCCGCGGTTTGCTCATCGCCGGTATCTTCGCGACCACCATGGGATCGCTCAGCACGGCCTTAAACGCCCTCGCGACCAGTTTCACCCGCGACTGGTATCAGCCCTATATCAATTCCGGCGCGACCGAGGCTCAAAGCCTGGGCGCCGTCCGCTGGGCCACGGTCGGGTTTCGCTCGTCCTCATGATCGTGGTGGCATCCGCCACCTCCTATTGCGTCATTGTCTTGCCTGACGTTCGCATCATCCCAATCGCGCTCGGAATATTTGGCTATACCTACGGCTCACTTCTCGGGATTTTCTTTTGCGGAATGCTAACCCGTTCGCGCGGCCGTGACGCCGCCAACCCGTTCGCCATGATCGTCGGTTTCCTTTTCGTGGCGCTGATCAGCAACCTGCCTAACGACATCGCGCGCATCTTCGGCGCCAAGCTTTACACGACTCCGGCCTGGTTCCCGATCATGGAATTCCCGTGGTGGATTTGCTTCGGAACGATTGTGACTTTTCTCGTGGCAATCCTTTTCCGGACGAGCGAAGCGCAGCTTGCGATCAATCGGCACGGCGCCACCGCTTCGACCCGCTAGGCGCGTGGGTCGGTGTAGGGCGTGCCATCCTGGCCGCCCCGGGGTACGGTTGCTTACCGGACGGACGCGAACCCGACACTCTCGCTCCCCGGGACGGCCGGCATGGCGGCCAAAATGGCCGCCCTACACGCTTGTCTTGCTTCGGGGCTTTTGTAGTCTGGCCGCATGGCGCGCCCCCCACGCATTCCAGTTTGGTTGCTGCTTGATCAAACGGTCACCTATTTCATCACCATTTGTGTCGCGGACCGTCGGCCTGTCTTGAATAATCCGGAAGTCTTCGGTGCGATCCTCAAATTCTGCGATCTGCACGATGACTGGCAAACCTTGGCGGCAGTTGTCATGCCGGATCACTTTCACGCGCTCGTTAGGCCATTGACAAGCCGCGACGCAAAGATCACGCAATACTCGGCTGGGCTAAAGCCCTTTGTCCGGCGCGAGACGAACGCGGTCTGGAAATGGCAGGACGGTGTTTTCGATCGGCTCTTGCGCCGCGATGAATCTGCCGAATCGAAATGGATTTACATGCGAGAAAATCCCGTTCGCGCTGGTTTGGTGACGCGTTGGGAAGACTGGCCGTATGCGATCGGGTATCACGTGAAGGGCGCGCCATCTTGGCCGCCCCCGGGTATTTACTCGCCCGTTCGACAAAAAATCTAAAGCGGGCGGCCAGAATGGCGCGCCCTACACGTCTGCAAGCCGAATTCCCAGATCGCTCAGCTGCCGGGATTCCACATCGCTCGGGGACTGCGACATCAGATCCTGGCCGCGGTTGGTTTTGGGGAAGGCGATGACGTCGCGGATCGAATCGGTGCCACAGACGAGCATGACGAGCCGGTCGAGGCCCAGGGCAATGCCGCCGTGAGGCGGGGCGCCGAGACGGAAGGCGCGCAGGAGGTGGCCGAATTGCCGTTCGGTTTCCTCGGTCGTCAGACCAAGGACGCCGAACATCTTCGCCTGCAGATCGCGCTCGTGAATTCGAATGCTGCCGCCGCCGATTTCGACTCCATTCAGAACAACGTCGTAAGCGTCGGCCCGCACTTCGGCGTAGCGGCCTTCTTCCAAAAGCGGGACGTCTTCAGCCTTCGGGCGGGTGAAAGGATGATGGACTGCGTTCCATTTACCGCTCTCGGAATCAACCTGCAAAAGAGGAAAATCGGTCACCCAGAGAAAATCCAGCTGCTCGGTGTTCGTTAGGCCTTGAATCTCGGCGATACGCAGGCGAAGCCGGCCGAGTATTTCGCAGGTGACGCTCCAGGTGTCGGCGGCGAAAAGAAGAAGATCGCCTTCCTCGATTCCAAGCGCTTCTTGCAGGCCGGCTTGCTCGGTCTCGGAGAGGAATTTGGCGATGGCGGATTTCCATTCGCTTTTTTCGACCTTGATCGAGGCGAGGCCCTTCGCACCGAACTTTTTTGCGAGTTCTTCCAGCTCGTTCATTTGGCCGGTGGTGATGCCAGCAAACCCTTTGGCGTTAATCGCCTTGATTACCCCGCCGCGCTCGACCGCGCCGCGGAAGACCCTGAAGGCGCTCTCCCGGAAGAGGTCGCTTAACTCGACGAGATGGAGGCCGAAACGGCGATCGGGCTTATCGCTCCCAAATGTGTCCATCGCCTCCCGATAGGTCAGTTGAGGGAACGGGACGGGGATGTCGATGCCATGGGTCGCCTTGAAGACGGCGGCGAGCATGCCCTCGGTCAGGGGATAAATATCGTTTGGCCGGACGAAAGATGCCTCGATATCGATCTGGGTGAATTCGAGCTGACGATCGGCCCGCAGATCTTCGTCCCGGAAACATTTTGCGATCTGAAAATACTTTTCGATCCCGCCGACCATGAGGAGCTGTTTGTATTGCTGCGGGGCCTGCGGCAGGGCGTAGAACTTGCCCGGCCAGAGGCGGCTCGGGACGAGGAAGTCGCGCGCACCTTCTGGTGTGCTTTTGGAAAGAATCGGCGTCTCGATCTCAAGGAAGCCCTGGCTGTCGAGATAATCGCGGGTCGCTTTCGTGACGCGGTGACGTAAACGGAGGTTGCGAGTGAGTTCCGGGCGCCGGAGATCGTAGTAGCGGTAGGTTAGCTGGAGATCTTCGTCTTTAACTTCGCCATCGATCGGGAAGGGCGGGACTTCGGAGCGGTTCAGGATTTCCAGCTGCTCGACCACGACTTCAATCTCGCCGGTGGCCAGATCCGGGTTGGCCTGCCCGGTCAGTCGCGGCGCGACATGGCCGCCGACTGAGATCACGTCTTCATGCCGAAGCGAATGCGCGGACTTCGTAATCTCGGCATTCTCTTCGGGACGAAAGACGACCTGGGTGAGGCCTTCGCGATCTCGCAGATCGATAAAAATGACGCCACCGAGGTCTCGCCGGGAATGAACCCAGCCGGCGAGTTGAACTTTCTCGCCAATATTGGTGGCGCGAAGGGCGTTGCAGTTGTGGGTGCGATACATGATGGCGATCGAGGGTGTCAGTTTGGGCAATGGGTGTAAACGCGCAAGTCATCCCGAGTTGAGCGTGGCGAAAAACCGCGGGACCGCGAGGCTGGGGGCGGAGGGGACTGGCGAAGAAACGCGACGGTGTGCCACGGGAGTTTTTGCTTCCGCTGGGCTCCGCTCAGGCTGATACAAGTCGCTCGACGCGAGTAAGCAATTCCTCGTTTGGGACCAGGATTTCATCGCGCGTCGCGAGCGTCTTCAGTCTTACCGCCGGCCATTCGTCGCCGAAAAGGAGAGTGATCCTCGCGCCCATCGCCTCCGCGGTTTGGAATTGTTTGCTCACTTTCGTCGGTCCGAGCGGATAGTCGACGCGAAGGCCGGCGTCGCGCAGTTGTTGCAGATGGCGGAGCGCGGCGGGGCGGCGCTCTTCTTTGGCCACGACGAGATAAATATCGAGGGCGCTTTGTTGGCTCAATGCGTCTTTCAGTCGCTCGAAGACAGGCGGCGTCTCGCGGATCAGATCGCCCAAGACGACATCGCCCATCGCAAACCCGATCGCCGGGAGGGAGACGGCGCCATCGCTGAGTTGGGAAATGAGATTGTCATAACGTCCGCCACCCGCAATGGCGCGCAGTTCTCCGGCACGATCGAAAGACTTCGAAGACTACTCCGGTGTAATAGGCGAGTCCGCGGACAATTGTGAGATCGATTTTGACGAAGTCGGCCAGTCCGCGGTCGCCGAGTTGCTGGACGAGTGCTTCCAGTTTTTCGCTTCGTCCGCCGCCGTCGAGAACTTCGAAAACCGGTCCGGCCAGCGCGCCGAGCCGTCCAGCTGTCTGTCTCTCGCGACTCGCGCTCGCTCTTGTCGATTACCTGAAGCAGCTCGCTCCATTGGTCGGCTGGCACCTCCAGCTGGCGAAGCAGATCGGTCCAGAACTCCCGGTCGCTTAGTCTGACCACCACATCGTTGGCGGTGAATCCAAAGGCGCGGAGCAGATCAATCGCGAGCGCGACGATTTCCACTTCGGCCGCGGCGGAGGCGTCGCCGATCGAGGTCGCAATTGAGCTGGAAATGCTCCCGCAACCGTCCGCGCTGTTGCTTTTCGTAACGGAAACATTGCGGGATGGAGAACCATTTGAGTGGTTTGCGGAATTCGCTTTCATGCGTCGCCACGACCCGGGCGAGGGTGGGGTCAGCTCCGGGCGGATGCGCGACCTCACGGTCGCCGCTTGTCGGTGAAATTAAAGAGCTGCGCGACGATCTCGGGTCCGCTCTTTTTTCGGTATAGATCAGTCGGCTCGAGAATCGGCCCATCCCATTCGACAAAGCCATAACCGCGGCAGACCTCGCGCCAGCGGGCGAAAATGATATTCCGAAAGGCACAGTCTTCCGGCAAAAAATCTCTGAATCCGGGAAGTGGTTGCATGGCAAAAGGATAAGTCGAGGAGCTTATCTAACAATGCAACCGCCGACTCGATCTCTTTCCGAACTGGAGATGAATAAAGAGCCGGCTGGGACAAGTCGGAAATGGGCATGACGGAGACCATCCCGTCAACCAAACGAAAGGACAAACATGAAACAAAACACATTCACAAAATTATTGGCAGCCGGAGCCGCCTGCATTTTGGCTCTCGGCACCGCTTTCGCGCAGGATTCGACCACGACCACGACGACGGCCGGCAGGATCCACTGCTGTCAGCACGACGAGTGCGATGGATGGCACAGGGACCATCACCACGTTCTCGCCCGACGGGAATATGATGACCGTTCGGACTACCGCCAGCGCGCAGCCAACGATGTACTACTACACGCCGCAGACGGTTGTGGTCGATCCAACCGGCGCTGCGGTGCAGATCTCCGCGCTGCGGCCGGATATGCCAGTCAGCTACACCTACACGAAGGAAGGTGACCGCATGGTTGTGACTAAAGTGACGCTGCAAAAGCCAATCACCTATTACGAAAAGACGACGACGACTACGACGACCACCCCTAACGAGTCGACTTTGTTAGAGAGTTGATTTGAAGCGCCCGTGGACCGTGTGTCCGCGGGCGTTTCTTTTTCTCTAGCTGGGGTCGCTGACTCCGGCGGGCGCGGTTACGCGACAGAGGAAGGGCGACTCGATAGCTCATCGGCCGGGGTTGGCCGACCCCAGCTACAGGGGCGGTCCTGGGATCTCGGCGATCCGGGTTTGAGAAATCAATCCCCGTAGCCGTCCGGGAACTTCCGGTGCCATTTCCAGGCGCTTTCGATAATCGGGCGAAGGTTTTCGAACTTTGGCTGCCAACCGAGCTCGCGCTTAATTTTGCCCGAGGCCGCAATCAAGCGTGGTGGGTCGCCCGGCCGGCGAGGCTTTTCAATCACCGGGATTTTCTTGCCGGTCACTTCGCGGCAAATATCGACTACCTCGCGCACGCTCGCCCCGCCGCCCGTGCCGAGATTGTAGAAGGCGCTCTCCTTCGCGCCGAGGGCCAGAATGTGCGCGCGGGAGAGATCGAGGATGTGAATATAGTCGCGAATGCAGGTCCCATCCGGCGTTTCGTAATCGGTGCCGTAGATCTCAACCTGGGGCTTATGGCCGAGCGCGACTTTCAAGACGTTTGGAATGAGGTGCGTTTCGCAACGGTGATCTTCGCCGAATCGGTCTGTTGCGCCGGCGGCATTGAAGTAACGGAGCGAGACGAACTTGAGCCCATGAATCTCGTCGTACCAGCGCAGGATTTTCTCGAACATGAGCTTCGATTCGCCGTAGGGATTGATCGGCCGCTGCGGGAGGGTCTCGTCAATCGGAACGCGCTCGGGCGGTCCAAAAGTCGCGCAAGTGGAAGAAAAGACCAGCCGCCGCACATCGGCCTCGATCATCGCATCGAGGAGGTTGATCCCTCCAGCAACGTTGTTGCGGAAATACTTCGAGGGATTCTGCATCGATTCTCCAACCAGGGCGTTGGCGGCGAAGTGCATGACGGCTTCCGGTTTGGTTTCCCGAAGCGCATGGCTGATTTCCTCTCGGCGCGAAAGATCGCCCCCGATGAACGCCGCTCGCTCGTCAACCGCGCGACGATGACCTTCGGTCAGATTGTCGAAAACAATGACTTCGTTGCCTTCATCGATCAGGAGTTCGACGCAAATGCTCCCGATATAGCCCGCTCCGCCAACGACAAAGATTTTCATCCGCGGAAGGTGCGGCGCGCCTCGCCGCTGTCAAAAGAAAGTCGGTAGAAAGGGCGAGTGATCTGCGTGTTTTTGGAAAGCGCGACAATCATCGCCCGGACGCGGCGGTTGCTCTTGCGCGGCGCGAGGACTTCAAGGCTCCGTTTGGGCGAGCCCCATTCCAAAACATCGATATCCACTGAGCGCACGCCCCATTTCCTCATTGCCAGCCGGTTTGTCTTGTAAAGGTCGATCGTGCTCGTGCCGATGAGCGCACTCCCGTAGTCGTCGATCTGGAAAACATCATTTGTCCCGACGATCCGGAACTTTGTCCCAAGCGGCCAGCGCGACCAGTCAGAAGCCGCGCTCATCACGTTCTTGCCGGAAAGCCTCGTCCCGATGGCGTTGTGCCGGCCGCCGGCTTCCGTGTGGGTATAGGCGGTCGTGCGCACTTTGGAAATGCGCTGGGGCTTCGTAAGGGTGCTGACGATCTTCGGTTGAGTGGCGCAACTCACCCCCAGCAGAGCGAAGGTGCTTAGTAAGATCAATCTCGGCAGGAGTCCTCATCGCGGCTGAAACGCCTGCCTACGGGTTGAAGCCGGGGATGACAAGCGATAATTTCGGAGCCGGAATCATGCCTGTTACTGCCGCTGGCTGCGTCGCCATTGCCTCAAACGTGCTGCTCGACGGGCGGTTGGCACTCTTTCATGAAACGGAACGCTGGCTGGCGGTGGCTGATTTACACTTCGGCTATGAACTCTCCCAACGGGCGGCTGGCCGGCTCATACCGCTCTGGGGAATGACTTCGATCGAAGCCCGGCTGGCGGAATTGCTCGATGAATATCAGCCGCGACAACTGATCATTGTCGGCGACCTGGTGCACGACGATGCTTCTGCGCGGCGGCGAACGAACTGCTTGTCCGCTTGCGCCAACGCTGCGAAGTGATCGCACTCGCCGGAAACCATGATCGCCACGTTGAGGCAGTGATTGAATTTGTGCCCCGTTGGGAGACGCCGGACTTCCTCTTTCAGCACGGGCATTGGCCGTGGAGGAGACCGACCGCATCCGGATCATTGGGCATCATCATCCGGCGGCGACGATTCGTGATGGGGCTGGACTTCGGCTGAAATTCCCGGCCTTTATCCAGCAGAAGCGCTGCTGGATTCTGCCTGCGTTTTCGCCGTGGGCTGGAGGTGTTAGTTGGCCGAACGACGGCGAAAGCCAATCTGGCTTTGCACTCCGCGCCGGGTATTTTGCCTGTAACCCAGGCTCTAACCACTTCGCTGTGCGCAGCGCGGGAGGATCACCCCAAAACAACGTCGCCCACAGGACGACGGCTACGCGCGCAGCCCCGTGGTGCAATGAGGGCAACGGCTCGCCTTGACCGGAATTGTCATGGCGCAGGCCGGGCAATCTTTTGACGTCCGGCGCCGCATCGGAGTCGCGGGTCGTTTCAATTTGTTCATCGCCTTGACGACGAGGAAAATGCAGAAAGCCACGATGATGAAATTGATCACGAGCCGTTATGAAATTTCCGTAGTTCCAGCGTGACCGCCCCGGCCGCTGAGGCCTGGGCCGGCGTGGCAAAATCGGCCGCGCCATTCGCACCCGCCTTCAGCACGAGGAACTTGTTGGAAAAATCCAGTCCACCCGTCATCAATCCCAGTGGCGGCATCAGAATGTCCTTGACCAACGACGTGACGATTCCGCCGAAGGCGGCTCCGATGATTACGCCGACCGCGAGATCGACCGCGTTTCCTTTGATCGGCAAATTCTTTGAATTCCTTCAACATGATTCTCCTTTTCTATTGGTCGCGACAACGTTGACCAGCTTGTTCTGGGCACCGCCACTACCTTCCGAATCGTTTTGCCAGCAGTGAATTCCTGGACCCGCTCGTTGGCTAGCGCGAGAGTCTCAAGTTCGGCCTTCGGTCGCAGCGAGTCGGAACCGGGATCCGGGCGCGCACTTTGCCGTTTACCTGCAGGGCGATTTCTACTTCGTCCTCGACGAGGTAATCCGGATTGTAATTGGGCCAGGGCTGATCGGTGATCTCGACTGGGGTGACCGGGAATTTGCTTCCGAGCGTCTCCCAAAGTTCCGAAGTGAGATGGGGCGCAAAAGGATTAAGCAACAGGAGAAGCGTGCGCAGAGCGGAGACGGGGCGAGCCTCTTCTGTGGTAAAAGCATTTACGAAAATCATCATCTGCGCAATCGCGGTGTTGAACGAGAGCGCTTCGATATCTTCTCCGACTTTCTTGATCGTGGCGTGGATGACCTTTTGTTGCGCCCGGGTCGGTTCCGTCTCGGCGACCGCGGTTGAAAGGATCCATTCGCCCGCCTGGTCTTCCTCCATCATCAGGCGCCAGACACGCGCAAGAAAGCGCGAAACTCCCTCCACGCCTGTCATGCTCCATGGCTTCATCTGCTCGAGAGGTCCCATAAACATCTCGTAGCAACGGAACGCGTCGGCGCCGTATTCGGAGATGACATCGAGCGGGTCGATGACGTTGCCCCAGCGCTTCGACATTTTGCGGCCGTCTTCGCCGAGAATAATTCCTTGATTCACGAGGCGGCGGAATGGCTCCGCCGACGAAAGATGCCCGAGATCGAACAGAACCTTGTGCCAGAACCGGGCATAAAGGAGGTGGAGGACGGCATGCTCGGTCCCTCCGATGTAGAGGTCGACCCCCCCGGCTCCACCCATCCAATACTGTTCGGCTTCTTTCCCGACAAAGCGCTCACCGTTGCGAGGATCGCAATAACGCAGGTAATACCAGCACGAACCTGCCCACTGCGGCATCGTGTTTAGTTCGCGCGTCGCGGCCGCCGAATAGCGGACCCATTCCTTCGCCCGAGCCAAAGGTGGTTCGCCAGTGCCAGTCGGTTTGAAATCATCCAAAGGTGGCGGGACCAGCGGCAGCTCTGTTTCCGGAATGGCTTCGTGTTTTCCCGCGCGCCAGACAATTGGGAACGGCTCGCCCCAATAACGTTGGCGGGAAAAAAGCCAATCGCGCAATTTGTATTGCACGGTGCGTCGGCCGAAACCCCGCTCTTCCAACCAGACGGTGATGCGCTTCTTTGCTTCTGGTGTCGGCAGGCCGTCGATCAGGGGGGAATTCATCGCCACGCCGTCGCCGGTGTAGCCGATCGGGGTTTCCTCGCCCGGAGGCTGGACGACCTCGAGAATCGGCAGATCGAACTTTTTGGCAAATTCCAGGTCGCGGCCGTCGTGTGCCGGCACGCCCATAATCGCGCCGGTGCCGTAACCCATCAGAACATAGTCCGCGATCCAGATCGGAAGACGCTTGTTACTCGCGGGATTGATCGCATAGGCGCCGGTGAAAACGCCGGTTTTTTCCTTCGCGAGGTCAGTGCGCTCGAGGTCTGACTTGGCGCTGACTTGCTCGCGATATTCGCGGACAGCTCCCCGCCGCTCGTCTGTTATCAGACGGTCGACCAGCGGGTTCTCCGGTGCGAGCACCATGTAGGTGGCGCCATAAAGCGTGTCCGGCCGGGTTGTAAAAACGGAGATGTTGTCGCTGGGATCGGTGATCCCGGCAGCGCCGACAACTCCCAAACCACCGGGATCACCGATCCCGGCGACAGTGAACTCGATCATCGCGCCCTGGCTTTTTCCGATCCAATTTCGCTGCAGCAGTTTGATTCCCACCGGCCAATCGAGTGGCTCCAGTTCTTCGATTAACCGGTCGGCAAAAGCAGTGATGCGCAACATCCATTGGCGCATTGGTCGCTTCACGACGGGAAACCCTCCTACTTCGCTCTTTCCGTCGATCACTTCTTCGTTTGCCAGGACCGTGCCGAGTTCGGAGCACCAGTTTACCGGCACTTCCGCGACATAGGCGAGGCGGACACTGTCCGGATCGTCGCCCGAATAAGTCGAGATCGGCTCGGCCCGGCGCGTCTCAGGATTAAACCAGCTATGGTAGATCTGAAGAAAGATCCATTGCGTCCAGCGATAGAAATCGGGATCGGCCGTGCTGATCTCGCGTTCCCAATCGTAGGAAAATCCGATCCGCTTCAGCTGTTTTTTGAAGTGAGCGATGTTGGCACGGGTGGTGATTTCGGGATGCTGACCGGTCCGGATGGCGTATTGCTCGGCGGGCAAACCGAAGGCGTCCCAGCCGATCGGGTGGAGAACATTGAAGCCGCGCAGGCGCTTGTAGCGGGCAACAATATCGGTCGCAGTATAACCCTCGGGATGCCCGACGTGCAAGCCCGCGCCACTGGGGTAGGGGAACATATCCAGCACGTAGTATTTCGGTCGTGCCGGATCAAAGCCCGGATCGATCGGATTCGGCGCATGGAAAGCCCGGCGTTTTTCCCAGATGGTCCTGCCATTTCGGCTCGAGTTGGTCGAAAGGATACGGTTTGCGGCGTTCGTTCATGCAGGAAGAATCAGGAACACAGGAACGGCAGGAATGAAACTTAAATTATTTCAGCAGCCGTGCGGTGTGAACAGCAGCCGGGGTTGGCGACCTTGGTCGTGGGGGCTGTAGCCGGGGTCGGTGACCCCGGTCGTCGAGCGGCTGGCGCCTGTTCCCGCGTAATTGGGATCGTCGATCCCGGTTGCAAGCGGCGATCTGCAAAGGGTTGCCCCAGAGGACGAATCGTTGCTAGGTTTTAGTCGTGCGCCTGGAGCCAAATAAGATCGAACAGATCGGCACCGAACTTGCCATCCAGTGGAATGACGGGAGCGAGACTTTTCTACCGCTCCGGTTCCTGCGCAGCGCCTGCCCATGCGCAGCGTGCGGCGGGGAGCCGGACGTGATGGGCGAAGTTGTCAGGCCCACTGTCAGCTACTGCGACGAGAGTTTTGAGCTTCGCGGTTGGAATCTCGTCGGTGGCTATGCTCTCCAGCCGGCCTGGGGCGATGGTCATAATACCGGGCTCTACACTTATCACTATTTGCGCCGGATCGATCCGGGGCGTGCTGCCTAACGATGAATCGACTGGTCAAGACTTCGCTCCTCGTCTTTTTCTTCGCCCTCTGCGGCGCGGCCATCGTGGCGACGCATCTCTCTCGGCAGCGCACCGCGGCTCCGGCCGCGAAGGAATTGTATTCGATTGTGAACCGGCAACTTTCTGCCTTGCGAACCGACGATTTCGACAG
The DNA here is from genome assembly GCA_963720895.1 of uncultured Verrucomicrobiae bacterium. GTDB lineage: Bacteria > Verrucomicrobiota > Verrucomicrobiia > Chthoniobacterales > UBA10450 > Palsa-1392. Next base: position 387,012 of record CAVRGZ010000001.1, on the reverse strand, counting down.
CGCCTACCGGCATGCCGCTTCCGGGGTCCAGCAAAAATTCTCGCGGACACAATTCGAGCTCATGATTCGGCGCGACTTTTGGTCGATGACGGAAGCGCAACGGGTGGAATTCGGCGCCGTTCAGGTCGCCGGTGCCACGGCCCTGGTCCAGGTCTTTCTCACCACACCCGACGGCGCGATGCGCGGCTTTCTCTATAGTTTCACGGCAGAAGGGAACATTTGGAAAATCGACGGCGTCCAGCCGCTGGGCCCGCAACCGTTGCCTCGCCCGCGCGGATTGCATATTTGAACGCCTAACAAGCCGGCAGAGTCACGGGGAGCGTGATCCGGAGCAAGCTCGTTTCTGCAATCGCGAGGTTCGACGGGCGTTTCCTTCGCGCCGCCGGGACGAGAAAGAAATCGCCGGGGCCCGCCTCCATCTCGCCGCACTTTACCGCCCCTTCGAGACAAACGAAGATTGCGAAAGCCGCCTGCTCCGAAGCCACGCGAGCTGCGCCCAACTTCCATCGTTCGACGACGAACTGCGGAGATTCCAGCAACTGCTCGCCTTTCTGCCCGATGAGTTGAGGTTCATGATCTCCGAAGTTGATCGCGCGTATTGATTCGGACCGATGCAGGGCGCGCGACCGCCCTTCGTCGTCGGTCCGCGCCCAATCGAAGACGCGATACGTCGTGTCGCTGTTTTCCTGGATCTCGACGAGGAGATTGCCGCCACCGATGGCATGCAGGCGTCCACCCGGGATGAAAAAGCTGTCGCCGCTCTTGACCGGCAACCGCGACACCAGTTCGACCACGCTGCCATCGTCGATCGCCCTTTCGAACTGCTCGGGTGCACGCCTTTTCCAAGCCCGCGAAAATCTCCGCTCTGTCGTCGGCCGCGGCAAAATACCAGAGCTCGCTCTTTGGTTCCCCACCTAACGACGCCGCGATTTGCGGGCTGGGATGAACCTGCAGCGAAAGCGTCTCCCGCGCATCGAGCAGCTTAGCCAGGATGGGAAACGCGGGCTGTCGGGAACTTCGGTTCCGAAAATCGTGTCGCGTTCCTGCATCCAGAGCTCATGCAGGGTCCGGCCTCACAGAGGCCCCCCCTAACTACGCTTTGCGCTTCCGGGCGATCAACGATTTCCCACGATTCGCCGATCTTTTTCCCAGGCGGAAGTCGCTTTCCGAAAAAGCTCTCGAGCCGTCGGCCGCCCCAGACCCGCTCCATGAAGAGGGGTTCAAAAGTAAGCGGTGAGGCTGGCGGGAGCTTCATTTTTGGCGCGCCAAATTAGCCTTGAACGAAGAATTTGTCAGACAAGCTCCGCAGATTAGACTGCGACCTTGAGTTTTCGCTAAATCGCCAGAGCCTGGTTCCCGGTCTTCCTCTGGACGGCGCTGATGTTTTTTGGGTCGACCGACCTGATGTCATCCGACCATACTTCGCGCTTTGTGACTCCGTTCCTCCGCTGGTGGAACCCCGACATTTCTCCCGCCGCCATCGCGCAGGTGCATTTCTTTGTCCGCAAGGCGGCGCATGTCACCGAATACGCCGTTCTCACGGGGCTGCTCTTTCGCGCTTTGCGGAGTTGGGTCGGCGCGTTCTGGCAGCGAGCCGCGCTCGCCCTGGCACCGGCGATGATTTTCGCTGCCAGCGATGAATTCCACCAGGCATTCGTTGCTTCCCGCAACTCGTCTTTCGGCGATGTCCTGGTCGACTGGAGCGGCGCGCTGCTCGGACTGCTGATCTGCCTGCTAGTTGGGAGCCGCGTTCAACCTGAAACCGCCAAGCTTCCGATGGAATGATCGGCGCTTGCGCGATCGTCTTTGCGCGCAACGTTCGCACTTCATGCGGAGAGCGGGAACGACTGCTCTGGCAAGACCGAATAAAGTCTTGAGAAACTTGATGAAGCTTATTCACGAAAAGAGGAGACCGAAACCAGGCGGCCAGCCGGAGGAGATCATCAGCCGCCAAGCGTCACGGGCGAACGAGATTTGATTGAAATTGATCGGGCTCATTTCGCAGGACTCGTCCCGCCAAAGAGGGATTTCACAGGACGCTTCCAACTTGTTTCAGCGGGGGGTGGGCCTGAAAGGATTCGAACCTTTGACCCTGCGCTTATCAAGCGCATGCTCTAACCAACTGAGCTACAGGCCCGAGGGGCGGCGCGGAGCGCGCCGAAGAACTGAATAGTGATAGGCGTTTGGCGATTGGTCAAGGCAGCCTCTCCCATTTCACGATTCCTTTTTCGCGACCAAAATTCGTCTTAACAGATTGTCGTGTATGATGTCAGACCTGTCGTGAAATTCTCGCTCGCCTTCGCCACTCTCCTCGCCGCGTCTCTTCCCATGATAGATGCGGCCGAGCCGGCGCCGACGAAACCGCCGATTTCGGTGCCGCCGCTGAAGTTCCAACACGAGACTTTGCCGAACGGATTGGAGATTTACTCGGCAGAAGAACATTCCAGTCCAACGGTGGCAGTTCAGGTCTGGTATCACGTCGGGTCGAAGGATGATCCCGATAAACGAAGCGGTTTCGCGCATCTCTTCGAGCACATGATGTTCAAAGGGAACGACCATCTGACGGCCGATGACTTCGATAATCTGACGGAGAACATCGGCGGCGAAAACAACGCCTTTACGGCAGAGGATGTGACCGTTTACCACGAGGTCGTGCCGTCAAACTATCTCAACCCGATTCTTTGGGCCGAGGCTGAGCGGATGTCGTCGCTTGCGCTCAACGAGACCAATTTCAAATCGGAGCGCGATGTGGTGAAGGAAGAATATCGCCAGCGGATTTTGGCCAATCCCTATGGCGAATTTTATCTCAACTCGATCAAGAACTCCTATGCGGTGCATCCCTATAAGCGGCCTGGGATCGGAAACATCGCGGAGCTTGATGCGTCAACCTTGCCAGAGGTGACTGCGTTTCATTCCACTTTTTATCGGCCGGATAATGCCACTCTCATCGTGGTCGGAGATTTTCGGCCTAACGAGTTGCACGACTGGGTAAACAAATATTTCGGCGCCATCGAGAGACCGCCCGGGAAAATCCCCCGGGTCACCGCGCGGGAGCCAGCGCGGAAAGAAAACAAGCAGATCGTCGAGTACAGCCCAAAGGCGCCGCTCCCGGCGATTGCCGTAACCTATCTAGCGCCCTCGATCCGGAGCGAAGATGCGCCGGCCCTGCAATTGGCTGATGAAATTCTATCCGGAGGTGAGTCCTCACGACTTTATCAATCACTGGTCTACGAGGAGCAGATTGCGCAACAGGTCTCTTTCGATGCGGACCTGAACGAAGATCTCGGCCTCCTTACCATGCGGATGATTCTCGCCAGCGGAAAATCCCCGGCCGACGCGCAGAAGGCGCTTAGTCAGCAGATCGACAATGTACTACGGGATGGCGTAACAGAGGCAGAGTTGGAAAAGGCGAAGAACCGTTTTCTGACCAGCAAACTGCTTGAGCGGGAAACCAACAACGGCAAGGCCAGCGCGCTTGGCGCAGCAGCGGTTCTTTACGGCGATCCGAATCGGATCAACACCGACCTGGCCAGGCTTCAGGCTGTGACCGCGGACGAAATCAAGGAAGTCTTGGGCCGCTATCTCTCCGGCAAAAAGAAAGTTGTTATCGAGTTTTTGCCGGAATCGATGAAGTCCGCCAGACCAGCGAAGGAGGCGAAAAAATCTTAATGAGTGATCGCATGTCGTTCCGCAAACAAAGTTGTTATCGCAAATCGCGAAAGCCTTCGGGGCCAGGACCCTCTCTCCCGCAATTCATGTTTTTCTACTGGGCGCAGGAGACCGCCGTCCTTCGGCGGATCGGGATGAGAAGTGTGATCGCGATGGCTTTTTGCCTAACGACCATCCAATCTGCCTCGGCGATCGGAGGCGTTGACACGGTACCGGCTCCGTCCGCGCCGCACGAGACGAAATTCGCCACCCCGAAAGAAACGCGACTGGAGAATGGACTGCGGGTCATTGTGGCCGAGCGCAGGGGTCTGCCGCTTCTTGCCGCGCAGTTGGTGGTGCGAAACGGAGCCGAAGTCGATCCTCCGGATCTGGCCGGCACCGCTAGTCTGGCCGGCTCGCTCTTGACCAAAGGAACCGCGACGATGTCGGCACCCGAAATCGCGCGCACAATTGAGTCGTTAGGCGGCTCGATCGATTCCGGCGCGGGTTGGGACGCCTCGGCCGCCAGCGTGGTCGTGATGTCAGACAAAGCCGACGAGGCTCTGAAGATTCTGGCCGACGTGGTGCGGCATCCGTCGTTCAAACAAGAGGAGATTGATCGGCTGAAAAGCCAACGGCTCGATGGCTTGCGGGTCGCCTTGCAGCAGCCGGGAGCGCTCGCGCGCTTTGTCACCGCGCGGGTCGTTTTTGGAGGGGGTGCCTATGGCCATGCCGCCAGCGGCACGCTGGAAACCGTGCAGGCGATCGGGCGTGATCAGATCGTCAAGCTCTATCAGGAGTATTACCAGCCTCGGAATGCCGCCTTCGTCCTGACCGGCGATATTACCCTCGAAGAAGGAAAGACTTTCGCCGAGAAATTCTTTGGCGATTGGAAAAACGAGAAATCGCCTGACGAACAAATTCGGTCCGGCGCGTCGGATTGGAAACCGGAAAGTGTCGTCGTCGATATGCCGGAAGCTGGCCAGGCGGCGGTGACGATGGCGAGGCCGGCGATCAAGCGTGCTTCACCGGAATACTATCCTGCGCTGGTAGCGAATGCCGCACTGGGCAACGGCTTTGTCTCGCGTCTTAATCGCGAAATTCGAATCAAACGCGGGCTCGAGCTACGGCGCCGGCAGTTCGCTCGATGCGCGACGTGAGACAGGGTCCATTTCAGCGCTTCTGTCCAAACGAAAAACGAGTCGGCGGCCGAGGTCGCGGGGCTCGTGCAAGCGGAGTTGAAACGCATGGTCACGCGATCCGGTGAAAGGCGACGAACTGAAATCGCGCCAAGCGGTCCTGACCGGCGGTTACGCGCGCGACCTCGAAACGAATCAAGGTTTCGCTTACCAAATCTCCGATCTTGCGACCTACGATCTTCCGCTCGAGACGCTCGATCAATACATCCCGTCGATCAACGCCGTAACGAGTGAGGCAGTCACCCACTTTGCCAACGAATACCTTGCCACCCGACCAGTCTGGTGATCGTGGGCAAGGCTGGCGACTTTCTCCATGCGCTTAAAAAAAGCCTTCCCGCAGGTCGAAGTGATCGAGCAAAAGAATCTCGATCTGAATCGCGTCAACCTCGTTAAGGCGAAGTAACTCGGTAACGGAAAACGAGCGTAGGCCACAGTGCTATTCCGAGCTGAGCTAGGAATCTCGCCCGCGCGCTCGAACGTCGTTTATGCGATCCTCCCCCCGAAGACGTTCGGATCATGGGAGAGCAACGGGTTGTGATTCCGAAATTCGTTCCGCGTAGAGTTCGCTCCATCGCGCCTGGTTCATTGCACACATCGGGACCGCCTCCCATTCCCCGGTCGCGCGGTTTTTGACCGCGCCTTTGAAGACGCAGGCATCGAGGCGCGCCCGGGTTACCGGATCGTTGCGCCGCCCGGGCGACCCGGCTTGCATCCATGAAATTGTGCGTGCCAATATTGATCGTTTGCGCGCGACCGGTAACGATGGCGCGGAGAAACGGAAAGGGAATGCGGCCGGAAGCGACCAGCGCCAGGACACGCGCCAGGCTACGGAGAGCGAGCTTCGGATGACGCGAGAACGCACCGGCCACGCGATAAGGCAACAACGATCTGCCAGCGCCGGCGTCGGTCGTCATGGTGGAGATCGCTCCGAGGGTGGCGAGGATCTCGGCAAAAAGTCGCTTTGTCTTCTCGTCGTCAGGCAAGAGCGGCAGATAGCGGCCCCGCCGCCGCTCGACCAGAAGTGTCGCTCCCTGGTTGCAATCCGGATGACCGCCGATGTAGGCGCTTCCATCCAGTTTCAGTCCGATTCCGTCACAGATCTTTTGCCAGACCAAGGCCGGCGTCACCGGGTTCTGAGAAAAAATCGTCCGGCCGGTATTTGCCTCGGGTTGAAAACTCAGGATGCGCCAGATTCGGGACCGCGCGGGGTCGGCCAGAAACCAGCGCACAACGTCCGGCGATGGAGGCGATGTTCCTCTCGGTGACGGTGCAGTTGTGGGCCAACTCCAGAGGCAGGCCGGTGCGCTCACGGATATCCTGCGCCAAATCCGTGAACGCCTGGCGCACGGGATGAAGATCGCTTTCGCTTTTGATGCGAGCGATCGGATAGCCATGGCGGCCGGCCTGGGTCATGTCGATGTGGACCGCGACTTGGCGGAGGCCGCCCTCCATGACGAGGGCCTCGAGAAAATCGGGGTGCTCGATCAGCGTTTGTCCGTGGGTCATGAGCATCGGCACGAGCCCGACGTCGACGGTGTAGCGAACGATTTCGATCAGCTCACTTTGCCGGCCAGCGCGCCAATAGGCGTCGGTCGACATCGCCGCCGGTGATCTGCAATCCGCCGCCCGGGCCCTGAAATCGACGGTTGGCGTCGATTTGCTCCTTCATCGTGAGCGAGTGACGGGAATCGGCACCTCATTTGCGTTTTCCGGCAGGTAACAATGCGTGCAACGAAAAGAGCAATAGCTCGCGCCGGTCGTGAATCCGCAATGAGTGAGGTGGCGGCCGGCGAGTTGATTCGGCGTGCGCAACTCGTTAGGCAAGGATTCCCAACGCTCGCGGAGAAGAGCCTGCTTCTCACCGTCGATCGGAAAACGGAAAGCGTTCCAGCGCGCGCGCCAACGGGCGGAAAGCCGTGCCGTAGCGCCTGCCGTAGTCATCCTCTAGCGGACCGCCTCCGCGAAGGCGACGATCCCCAGAGCGAAGATCGCAGCTCGACCTCTTCGCGGCGTTCCGAAAACGCGAGCTCGCTGGTCGTCGAACTCTCCTTCCCAACGCGCGACCACGATCGTGGCGAGGCAATTGCCGATCAGGTTCACGCAGGTGCGACCCATATCCATCAGTTCATCGACGCCGAAAATCACCGCCACGCCGAGGGGCCCGAGTCCGGCCGGGAGAAAGCTGTTCAAGGTCGCGAGGAAGACGACGAGCGATGCCCTTGGCACTGCGGCGACGCCTTTGGAAGTGATCATCAACGCGAGCATGATCGTGATCTGTTGTCCGAACCCGACATGATGACCAGTCGTCGTTTCTGCCGCCTGCGCGACGAAGACGGAAGCGACCGCTAGATAAAGGGTCGAGCCGTCGAGATTGAAGGAGTAACCGGTCGGCATAACGAGGCCAACGATGTGCCGCGGAACGCCAATCCGCTCCATCGCCTGCATTGCCTTTGGGAGTGCCGATTCGCTGCTTGTGGTGGCGAAGGCAAGGGTGGCCGGCTCGCGCACGGCACGGATGAATTGTCGGAGCGGCACGCGGACGAGAAAGATGACGAGCGCCAAAAACCAGGACGACGAAAATGATCAACCCGAGGTAGAGCGTGAGGATGAGATTCCCGAGATTGACCAATACGCCGAGACCCTGGGTTGCGACGGTGTGCGCCATTGCAGCGCCCACGCCGATGGACGCGAACATCATGACGTAGTTGGTGAATTTGAACATGACCTGCGAAAGGCTCTCCATCGCGCGCACGATCGGTTTTCCTTTTTCGCCGACGGCGGAAACGGCCATCGAGAATAAGACCGCGAAAGCGACGATCTGAAGCACGTCGCCGCGCACCATGGCCTCGATTACACTCGAGGGGAATGCGTGCACCACGGTCTCAAGCAGCGTCTTGGGATGGGTCTGCGCGATCGTGTTCGACGACCTCGTTAGGTCCAGCCACCAGGATGACGCCAACCCCGGGCCTGGTGAAGTTGACCACGGCCAGTCCGATGAAGAGTGCCGCGGTTGTCGCGATCTCGAAATAGACGATCGCTTTCAGGCCCATCCGCCCGACCTTGCGCAAACTGCCCGCGCCCGCGATCCCGACCACGATAGTGGAGAAGACGAGCGGGGCGATGATCGACTTGATCAGGTTAAGGAAAATATCCCGGAGAAAATAGACTGCGTTGCCCCAGTCGGGCCGCAACCAGCCGATGAATCCGCCCACGACCAGCCCAATCATGATTTGGGTCGTTAACGATGGCCGATACCAGGGACGGGGCGAGTCGGTGACTTTTGGATTGCTCGAGGACGTCATCCTGATCTTTGGACTAACACAAACGGGAGCGATGAGAAGCCTTTCTCTCTTTTCGACTCGAGGCGCGCCGTAAAAGCGGTGGGAAATCTTCTAATGGTCGTTACCTTCTTTCCTTTATGCCTGTATCCCTGATGCGCGGCTGCAACTCACTTCGCCTTTCGACAGTCGTCGTGGCTTTGCTTGCTTTCGTCTATTGTGCTTCCTCCTCGAGCGCACGCCTGCGCGAAGATCCGGTCATGGCCACGTCGGCCGACGACACGAAATTGCGCAGGCGGCTTCTTGCCCTCTCCCCGACTGTTCGTCCGGATGAGGCCTACCGGGTCGCTGCATGCGCCTACAAAACGGGGCAGGAACTTCAACGCGAGTGGCGGGTCGTCTGGCCCCCTGGTGTGCAGAATTTTCTTGTTAACACCGGCCGGAGAAAAGGGGGGCTCTGTTTTCAATGGGCCACTGAGCTGCTCCTCCGGCTGGATGCAATGAAGCTGCAAACGATTGAGCTCCATTGGGCGGAATCCTTCGCCGGCCTCCCGAGCGAACATAATGTTATCGTGGTCACGGCCAAAGGTCAGCCCTTTGACCAGGGCATTCTGCTCGATAATTGGCGCTATGGGGGGAACCTCGTTTACGGACCTGTCGCGGCGGACCCAAACTACAGATGGAAGGAAAATAAGGAGGCGGCTGCCAGTAGATTGAAAAAAGATCACCTACAGTCTGGGAAGGCGGACCCGCCCGGCAGGCAGCGAATCAATCGGACGGGTTCATGATATGAACTAGTGCAAAATGCGAGCGCGTGTGCGCTCCTCGGACGGATGTTTCTCACTCACCTTAGCTGCACGGCCTGTGGGTTGTGGCACGAATGGTCGGCTCTGCAGAATCTTTGCACGGCCTGTCAGAAGCCGCTTTTTCCGGTTTACGACCTGACGGCGGCCAGTCGCGTTCTGAAGCGCGAGGCGCTCGTAAGGCGGGAGAAGTCGCTTTGGCGCTACCGCGAAGTGCTGCCGCTGCCTCTTCATATCGATCCGGTCTCGTTAGGTGAGGGCGGTACCCCTCTGCTCAGAGCAGCGCGTCAAGGCGCTGAGCTCGGATTGTCGAATCTCTGGGTCAAAGACGAGTCGCAGAATCCGACCCAAAGTTTTAAGGCTCGCGGGATGGCCGTCGCCGTCTCGATGGCGCAACATCTTGGCGCGACCAAGCTCGCCGTGCCGACCGCCGGCAACGCCGGCGGGGCGCTCGCGGCCTATGCGGCTCGCGCCGGGCTCGAGGCGCACATTTTCATGCCGAGCGACACCCCGCGCGCCAACGTCATCGAGTGCCGCGAGCTGGGTGCGCATGTGACTCTGATCGATGGCTTGATCACCGACTGCGGCGCGGAAATCGCCCGGCGCAAGGGCACGGAAGGTTGGTTCGATCTTTCCACGCTGAAAGAGCCTTATCGTGTCGAGGGCAAAAAAACACTCGGCTATGAGCTGGCAGAACAGCTCGAATGGGAACTACCCAACGTCATTCTTTACCCGACCGGAGGCGGCACCGGCTTGATCGGCATGTGGAAAGCGTTCGACGAAATGGAGAAGATGGGATGGATTGGGCCGGCGCGTCCGCGCATGTTTTCGGTTCAGGCCGCCGGATGCGCTCCGATCGTTCGCGCGTTCGATGCGGGCGAGGCGAGCGCCGCGGAATTTCCCGACGCCCAGACCTGCGCTTCCGGACTGCGGGTGCCAAAGGCGGTAGGCGATTTTCTCATGCTCAGAATCCTGCGCGAATCACAGGGCGGCGCGGTCACGGTCAGTGACGAGGAGATGATTCGCACCACGCGCGACGTCGGCGCCAGGGAAGGCCTTTTCGTCGCTCCCGAGGGCGCGGCCTGTTTCGCGGCTTTGCGATTGCTTTGCGCGACGGGAAAGATTTCGTCGGCAGATCGGATCGTGATTTTCAACACGGGCTCGGGGATCAAGTATCTCGAGTGCTATGGATCGGGAGATTAACAACAAGCCGTTTCAGAAGCGCTTTTTGGCGAAGGCACGTCCGGGCTTTCTAGCGATATCTCTACCCGATGGAGTAACCCAGCCCATGAGCAGCCGATACGGTTACGCGCACGCAGCCCGGCAACGGACGGTTGAGCGAGAGAACGCCGCGGCTGACGATCGTCTTTAATCACGGGCGGATTAGCCGCCGCGCTAGTCGGAAATAAGTCCCAGATTCTCAAATATTTGTGTTGACGCTTGCCCTGGACCGTGGGCTAATCGCCACTTACCTCAGCCCACTGGATAATCCCGACCCGCTTTAGAGGGTAGATCGCGCCGGCCTTGTCGAGAGAGGCTCCGGTTAAAACGGAGGTCTCAAGATGAATAATTCTGGCCGCATTAATCGCCAATATCCCGCCGGCTTTACGCGAGTCGCGCCTAACACGCCCCTACGATAAAAACGTACAGACTAAAACTATCAAAACATTGCCTTCCTTGGCGGTCGGTGTTCGACCGGCTTTCTCGATTATTGCGTGGCGGATCGCGCTTCCGCTGCTTTTGCTCGGTGCTGGGCTGGCGCTGATACAACCTTGCGCGGGTCAGAGCGGGACGTGGACGACCACGGGCAGTCTCGCAACCGCACGCGGGGGTCACACGGCGACCCTGTTGCCCGACGGCAAGGTGCTCGTCGCAGGGGGATTTGATAGTAGTGGCACGGCTTTAGCGAGCGCGGAACTTTACGATCCGGCCAGCGAGACCTGGACCGCCACGGGCAGTCTCGCAACCGCACGCGGGGGTCACACGGCGACCTTGCTGCCCAACGGCAAGGTGCTTGTCGCGGGTGGGCATACCGAAGACCCCAACTCAGGTCTCGTGAGCGCGGAACTTTACGATCCGGCGACCGGCACATGGACGGCCACCGGCCGTCTCGCAACCGCACGCTGGGGTCACACGGCGACCTTGCTGCCCAATGGCAAGGTGCTCGTCGCAGGCGGTTGGCTCGTCATCAGGGGCGCAGAACTCTACGACCCGGCGAGCGGGACTTGGACGGAGACCGGCATTCTGATCAATGGACGCTCGGCTCACACGGCGACGTTGTTGCCCAACGGCAAGGTGCTTGTGGCAAGCGGTTTTCCCGACATCGCGAGCGCGGAGCTCTACGATCCAGCAACTGGGATCTGGACGACCACCGGCAGCCTCGCCTTTGCACGCGAATCTTTCACGGCGACGTTGCTGCCCAACGGCAAGGTGCTCGTTGCAGGCGGTTTCACCTACGACCCCTCCTACCTGGCGAGCGCAGAACTCTACGATCCGGCAACTGGGACCTGGACGACCACCGGCAGCATGGGCACCGCACGCACTGGACACACGGCGACGTTGCTGCCCGACGGCATGGTGGTCATCGCAGGCGGTTATAACGGCTTATTCGTCGTGGCGAGCGCAGAACTCTACGATCCGGCAACTGGGATCTGGACGACCACCGGCAGCCTCGCCAATGCACGCACCATTCCCACGGCGACGTTGCTACCGAACGGCAAGGTGCTCGTCGCTGCCGGTAGTGGCTCCAGTGACATTCTCGCGAGCGCGGAACTCTACACAAGCGACGGTGGTGCCGATCTCACCCTAGTGAGCGCCGCCTCGCGCAAGAAACACGGCAATGCAGGCACGTTCGATATTGACTTACCACTTACCGGCACTCCGGGCGTTGAATGCCGGGTGGGAAATGGCGGCACGTTCCTACAAACTATTGTGTTTACCTTCTCGGAGGCGGTTACCAGTATCTCCGGCACCACGACCACTAACTGCGGCACAGTCAACAGCACGACGATCGGTGGCTCGACTTTCACCGTGGAACTCGGACACGTTACCTGCGACGGCTCCGATATTACCGTGACCGTGCCCGGTGTGAACGGTGCCTCCGGTTCTGTCGATGCTTCCGCCACCATGACCTTGCGCACCGGCGACGTGAACGCGGACGGCCGCGTCGGCACGGCTGACCTGAAGGAGATCCGGATGGAGTTAGGCCGGGGCCTCGTGACCGGCGATAACTTTCGCGACGACATTACGGTCGATGGAAAGGTGAACCATGGCGACACGACCCTGGAGAAGTCGAAGCTGTAATCAAAGTTCGCAGGCGGACTCCAACAAGACGTTAGAATCAAGATCGGCAATCTGGTCTGCTTTCACCGCTTGGACGTTGCGCCCATCAGTCGTTCCCACTCTCCGAGATCGCCACGAAACCCAAGATCGCACGCCTGCTGCCAGCTGAGGCGCGCAGCGGTATCGCTCTGCGATTCCTTTTGGGCGGCCCCGTCCTCCAGGCACGGTTTTGGCTTTACTTTCGGGCGAATGCCTCTGTACCATCGCAGGCATGCGAATCCGCCCCTGCCTCCGTTGCGCTGGCCGCCTCGGCCTGCTCCCGCTCATCTGCCTCGCTCTTCGTTCTGTCGATGCCGGCAGCGCCACCTGGAATCTCAATCCAACCAGCAGTGATTGGAACACCGCCGCTAATTGGATGCCTAACACCGTGCCGAACGGTCCCGCAGATATTGCGAGCTTCGGCGTCTCGAGTCAGACTAGTATATCTTTTTCTGCATTTACTGAGGTAAATAGCATCATCTTCCTGCCGGGCGCGAATGCTTTTACCATCACTTCTGAAATGATCACCCTAACCATCAGCGGCGCGGGAATCATTAATAACTCGGGCATAATGCAGAACCTCCACCCTCAAGCCGGTGTCGGCATACTTGTTTTGAACGGAATCGCGGTCATCGGGGACCAGATCCGACTCACAGCCTTGCCTGGCGCCGGGGAAGCCATCGATTTCGGCGGCAACTCGAGCGCGGGAAATTGCGAGATTGTAAACAGCGCCACGCCACAGGGCAGCCATGGTATTGGATGGACTATCTTCCGTGGACACTCTTCGGCCAGTGGTGCCACGATCACCAACCAATCAGGCACCGATGGAGGAGGAGCGACCTCGTTCTTTGACTTTTCCAGCGCCGGTGAAGCCGTCATCACAAGTGAAGGTGCTGAGCTTAATCTCTTCGGCGGCGCGGTCGTTGAGTTCGATGATTCCGCTCAGGCGGGCAATGCGACGCTCATCGCCACCGGTGGGACCAACGGCGGCGGTGGAGGTGCAATCAAATTCACCGACATGTCAGATGGTGGAACTGCGCAGGTGCAACTGCTGGGTAACGCGACACTCTCAATCAGCAATCACAAGGCTTCGCCGCCGGTCACGATCGGATCGCTCGCAGGCGAGGGGACGGTGTTTCTCGGCCCTCGTCCACTCTCCATTGGGAGCAATAACCTAAGCACTACCTTTGATGGAGTGATACAGGACAGGGGGACCCTGACAAAGATCGGCACCGGGACACTCACTCTTACTGGTTCGAACACCTACAACGGAGCCACCACGGTTACGAGTGGGATTCTGCTTGTAAGTAACATCAGCGGCTCGGGGACAGGCACGGGCGGGGTGAGCATCAACTCAGGCACACTTGGCGGGAGCGGGATCATCGCCGGGGCCGTCACGGTCGGGACCAACTCTGGGACGGGAGCGCTTCTGGCCCCGAGCAAGAGAGCAAAGAAACCGGCTACGCTTACGATCCAAAGCGCACTCACGCTCAACGATGACTCGACCTACATCTACCAACTGAACACGAAGAGGGCTGTGTCAGATCAAGTGATTGCCAATGGAGTCGTGATCGACAGCGGGGCGAAGTTTTCCCTGCGTCCGAGCGGAAACAATGCGCTGACTCAGGGTCAGGTCTTCACTGTGATCAGCAACACAAGCGAGAACCCGATCAGCGGCACCTTCAGGAACCTTTCCGACGGCGCAATCGTGAATGTGAGCGGCAACAACCTCCAGGCTAGTTACAGCGGCGGTGACGGCAACGATCTCACGCTGACGGTGGTGCCGTAGGCTGCGCGCCTAGCAATCGCTCCCACTCGCCGAGCGTCCCGCGAAAACCCAGCTCGCACGCCTGCTGCCAACTGAGCCGGGCCGACAGATGATGGCGTTTGCTTCCGCAGGGCGGCGAGGATCGTTTGGAAACGATTTTCTTGATTGACAACAGTGGGCGCGAAGCAGTCAACTGGCACCGTTAAACGGATTCCGAATCAGACGGAGGCCATTTCTCCCGCTAAGTTCTTCGCCCTTCCGAACCGTGAATCACAGAATCAACGTAGCGGGGGAAAAGAAGGGAAAACCATGAATCCACTGATTCAATCCAAGAACGCAACAATTCTGCCAGTTCTCATCGCACTAGCGCTCGCCTGCTTTGCGCTTTCGCACCACGTCAACGCACAGTGTCCACAGTTCTGCGACAACACCAACACAGCTCTCGGTTTCCATGCGTTCATCGTCAACACAACCGGCACCGCCAACGCGGCATTCGGAGAAGCCGCGCTTTTTAGCAACACAACTGGCAGCTACAATGCGGCCACTGGTTTTTCGGCGCTCTTGAGCAATACGACCGGCTACTGGAACACGGCTACCGGCTGGGATGCGCTAGGTCAAAACACAACCGGTTTCGGAAACACCGCCTACGGTAATGCGGCGCTTCAGCACCCTTCAAACGGTCACTTTAACACGGGAGTTGGGAACGGCGCGCTCATTGACGTAACCGGCAATCGCAACATCGCATTGGGAAATGAAGCAGGAGCCAATCTTCTCGTGGGCGACCGAAACATCGACATCGGCAACCGTGGTAGGTTTAGCGAGTCCAACACCATTCGTATCGGCGAGGCAAGGCACCAGACCGCCACATTCATCGCCGGGATCGTTGGGTCGACCGTTCCAGACGGCGTAGGAGTAATTGTTGGGAGCAACGGTCAACTCGGCACGATTGTCTCCTCAGAGCGTTACAAGGACGAGATCAAGTCGATGGACAGGGCGAGCGAAGCAATCCTCGCGCTCAAACCGGTCACCTTCCACTACAAGCGGGAGCTTGACCCGGAAGGCATCCCGCAGTTTGGCCTCGTGGCCGAACAGGTGGAAAAAGTTAACCCTGACTTGGTGGCTCGCGATGAGCAAGGCAAGCCTTACACCGTGCGCTACGAAGCGGTGAATGCGATGTTGCTCAACGAGTTCCTGAAAGAGCATCGCAAGGTGCAAGAACTTGAAGCAACCGTTACGCAGCTTCAGGCAGCCTTCAAAGCACAGGCCGCGCAAATCCAGAAGGTGAGCGACCAGCGTGGGGCACAGGCTGTTTCTCCTCTTGTGGTGGCTGACAATTAGGCCCGTAACAACGTAGGAAAGGGCGCGGCGGGGTTAGCTTTGGACGCACTGACGAGGCTGCTAGATGCGAATTGGAAAAGATCCATCAGAGTCAAAGTCGTGTCGTAGCCTGCACTGACCCCCCACGCCCCGGTTTAAGTTTTCTTGAGAAAGGCAAGGGCTTAAGTTTTAGCAACGGTCTGCCCGCCTGCGGCTGCGGAGAGCGGCAGGATTTCGGTTAGAAAATGGGAGCGTGAAAAGCCGTTTCGTTTCGCTTCGATACCTCTGCAGGGAGCGTCCGAGAAAGCGAAGTGGGATGGAAGTCGCTAGAGGTGCGCCCACCAATAGTAAACTCCGCCAGCGATCGCGACGGACACGACGAACAGAATCCCTAGCCACCACTCCAAGTGCCAGAACATCGCGCCGAATCCGAGCAGGATTAGCGACGTGGAAACCATGTGGGTCACCAACCAGACCCCTTGGGCCCCTGAGAAGCCTTCGTTTTCTGGTAACACATCAACACTAGGAGAGAAAAACAAGATCACTTGGAAGGGCATCATGGAGGCGAACAGCGCCAACGCGATCCGCAGCGAACAGTCCAACTCCACGCCGGTCAAGATTTGCGTGACGGCAATGAACGCTGAACCGGCGAGCGCACCTGCCGCGTATTGGGTGGGGTTGCGGTCTTCCATTGGGGGGCAACGATAGCGATAGCGGCTGACGTGAGGCGAGAAAAAATAGCTCTACTCGATGGCGACGATTTTGCGGTTCGCTTCGGCCTGCGGTTTGAGCGACCAATACCGTTTCGCTTCGGCTGGACTGACCAACTGCCTGTAATTCGAGAAGATCATGTCGCTGTCCGTGTGCCCCATCTGGAGGGCGAGCGCGGCGGCGTCTTCGAAGTGCGCCAGATGGTAGCTGGCGAAGGAATGCCGCAGCGCGTTATTCGGCCAAGCAATCAGACCCGCGGACTCGCGCAACGCCCGAAACAATTTCGCGAAATTCTCTGGTGTGACTCTGCCGGAATGTTTCCGCACCGGCGCGAGCCACTCTCGCAGGTTGGGCTGAATCCTGACGAACCTTCTCCGCGGCGTCTTGCTCTTCTGCGCTGTCACCTCGATCAGGTTATCAGCGAAGTGCACGTCCAGCCAATCGAGCCGCTCAAATCTCAGCGCGGCACAGGCGGGCAAAGAGGCCGGCACAGGCGGGCAAAGAGGCCGATGGCAATGAGCGGCAGGACGAGAGACGTCGCCTGCTCCAGCAAACGGGCCGCTTGCGCGACGGTCAGAATCCCGGTCGGCGAATCCGCTTCTTTGGCTCGCTTGATTTTGACCGCTGGATTCGCCAGCGCGTAATTGAGCGAAACGGCATGACTGAAAAAGGTCACGAGCACGCGCCGGAAATTGTTGCGGGTGATCGCGCTGACCGGGAGGGAGCGCAACCAAGCGTCAACCTCTTTCGTGGAGATCGCGGCCACCAGCTCGTCGCCAAAAGCGGCAGCGAAGCGCCGCGGCTTGGAGCGCAAATCCCCGAGATATTTGGCGGACGCGCCATCGGCTTTCTTCGCGGCGAGCATCTGCTTAACGAGCGCGGCGACCTTAATGCTTTGCTCGGTTGCTTTCACGTGCGCGAGGTAATGCGCGGCAGCGTCCGAGATCGCTTTGCGCGGCGGGAAAGATCTCGTCCGCAGATCGGATCGTGATCTTCAACACGGGCTCGGGGACCAAGTATCTCGAGTGCTACGGATCGGGAGCTTAACAACAAGCCGTTTCAGAAGCGCTTTTTGGCGAAGGCACGTCCGGATGCAGATTTAAGGTAATGCTCAAATTCGGAAGCGCGGCTTCGATTAAAAAAAGCGATGTACGTCTTGAGGCGCCACGGCTTCCATTTGGCTGTGTGCGGCACTCGGCCGGCATTGTGGCTTTCAAGACGTTTACGCAAATCATCGGTCAAGCCGGTGTAATGGTGTCGCTCATCAGCTTCACTCTGAAGGATGTAAACGTAGTGCATCGGGGGCGGTTGGAGTCGTAACTTTCGGCATTTCTGTTCGCAAGCTCGCCTTTATTCGATTTCGCGAGCTGCGGCAAAACAATCGGCTGGCTTGCCGAGTCGTAGCTCGCTGCGTTCGCGTTCGCAAGGTCGAAGCGGTCCGCCTTCGCCGAGGCTTCGGCGCGACAGTCTACGCTCACTTCTGCGACGCGAGCGAATTTTGCGGACTGGCTCGCCGAGTCGTAGCTCGCCGCGTTTCGCCCTCGCAAGGTCGAAGCGGTCCGCCTTCGCCGAGGCTTCGGCGCGACAGTCTGCGCTCACTTCTGCGACGCGAGCGAATTTTGCGGACTGGCTCGCCGAGTCGTAGCTCGCTGCGTTCGCGTCCGCAAGGTCGAAGCGGTCCGCCTTCGCCGAGGCTTCGGCGCGACAGTCTGCGCTCACTTCTGCGACGCGAGCGAATTTTGCGGACTGGCTCGCCGAGTCGTAGCTCGCTGCGTTCGCGTTCGCAAGGTCGAAGCGGTCCGCCTTCGCCGAGGCTTCGGCGCGACAGTCTACGCTCCCTTCTGCGACGCGAGCGAATTTTGCGGACTGGCTCGCCGAGTCGTAGCTCGCTGCGTTCGCGTTCGCAAGGTCGAAGCGGTCCGCCTTCGCCGAGGCTTCGGCGCGACAGTCTACGCTCCCTTCTGCGACGCGAGCGAATTTTCCGGACTGGCTCGCCGAGTCGTAGCTCGCTGCGTTCGCGTTCGCAAGGTCGAAGCGGTCCGCCTTCGCCGAGGCTTCGGCGCGACAGGGGCTTGCCGAGTCGTAGCTCGCCGCGTTTCGCCCTCGCAAGGTCGAACAGGTCCGCCTACGCCAAGGCTTCGGCGCGACAGTCTTCGCGCTCCGCTACCGCGGCGAGCGAAGACTGGAGGCAAGGGGATTCGAACCCCTGACATCCAGCTTGCAAAGCTGGCGCTCTACCAACTGAGCTATGCCCCCGGAAGGTTGAGATGGTAGATCGAAGATCGGCAAATGCAATCTGGAGCTTGTTCTTGGGTTGCGATGCTCCAACGGGCATCTGTCCGGAAGAGGGCTGGTGAAACCTGTTCTGAAAATCGCAATTGCGACAACAAAAGCAGCAGATTAGTAGGGCAGATGATCAAACGAACTCTCGGAAGAAAAATGGCGCGGAATCTTTTGGCGATGAGCTTTATTGCCGGCTTTTTCGGAATCGCAATCGAGCGCCCCGGGCGAAACGGCGACGTTCACTTTCGCTCCCGTTGGCTCTTCCTTCTCGGCCTTTTTGCCGAGCGATAGCCCGCTCATTGGCAAGCAGATTGTCTCGGCCCGGATTTACCTCGATGTGGAATCGTTTGAGGGCTCGGA
This sequence comes from uncultured Verrucomicrobiae bacterium, assembly GCA_963720895.1. Classification (GTDB taxonomy): domain Bacteria; phylum Verrucomicrobiota; class Verrucomicrobiia; order Chthoniobacterales; family UBA10450; genus Palsa-1392. The sequence continues at coordinate 368,324 of CAVRGZ010000001.1, read as the reverse complement.
TGCGGCCAACTTTTTCACCGATATCTCATTCCCGATCGTGCCTGACCCGGGCAACACAAACGCGCTTGTCCTGATCGGCTCTGATCTCGGCTGGTCCGGCTCCGGAACGTTCCATTATTTTGAGGAGACGACCGGTTTCAACGGTGTCTTTGTTTCCGCGCGATATGGCGGCGAAACGCCGGGCGAGAATTTTGACGGCGTATTGCTCAACACCTCCCGCATCGAATTCGACTACGTTTCCGACGGTGGCGAAGACCTCACCCTGGTGAGCGCTGCCTCGCGCAAGACTCATGGCCATATCGGCGATTTCGATCTGGAGTTGCCTCTTCAGTGGCGATCTTGGCATCGAAAGCCGATACGGGAACGGGAAGAGCCAGATTGTCTTTACCTTTAACAACAATGTCACCGCTTTTGGCGATACCATCTCCAGTTGCGGGACGCTGGGAAGAACTGCGATCGATTCCACGGATTCGCATAATGTTGTCGTGAGGCTGAACGAGAGCGACTGCGACCAGGCCTTCGTGACCGTCACTTTAACCGGAGTGACCGACGATCAGGGACATACACTGGACTCTGCTTCGGTGACTTTCGGCGTTCTCTTTGGTGATGTAACTGCCGATGGCGTCGTCGATGACGCGGATATCGCTGCGGTTCGGGCGGTAAAAGGGCAAAGAACGAACGACTCTAACGTCCGCGCTGATATCACCGCCGACGGCGGAATTAACTTTAGGGATGTCGGCGAAGTCGAAGAAATACCAAGGCGACACTCTGCCGTAGAGCGCCTGGATTGGAATTCGCCGCGCGCATGGCCTAATCGCACCTGCGAGGCGCAGGTGTCTGCGGCCCCTGGCTGGGGGAGTCGAGGCTGACGAATGGACAAAAAAAATGCCGGATGGCGAGGCCATCCGGCATTTTAGAGTCAACAACCAAACAAAAACTGAATTGTGCGTTACCGTTTCGATATTCTCTGAGCCTTGGTTTCTTTCGATTCCAAGGGCTTAACGGCATCTCCGAGATCCCGAAGGACATCGGTCTTAGCCGTCGACCTACCGCAAGAGAATTTGAATCTTCGACCTGACGGTCTCGATTCGAATCTCTGCGATTTCTCCTTAGAAAGGAGGTGATCCAGCCGCAGGTTCCCCTACGGCTACCTTGTTACGACTTCATCCCAGTTACCGCTCATAGCGTAGGGCGCTGCTTCCCTTGCGGGTTGGCGCGCGCACTTCGGCTACAAGTGACTTCCATGATGTGACGGGCGGTGTGTACAAGGCCCGGGAACGTATTCACGCCGTCGTAGCTGATACGGCATTACTAGCGATTCCGGCTTCATGGAGGCGAGTTGCAGCCTCCAATCCGAACTGAGCCCAGTTTTACTAGATTTCCTCCACCTCGCGGTCTCGGATCGTTCTGTACTGGGCATTGTAGTACGTGTGCAGCCCTGGCCGTAAGGGCCATACTGACTTGACGTCGTCCCCACCTTCCTCCCCGTTTCACAGGGCAGTCTGAACAGAGTGCTTCCCAATAAAGAGAGTGGCAACAGTTCACAGGGGTTGCGCTCGTTGCGGGACTTAACCCAACATCTCACGACACGAGCTGACGACAGCCATGCAGCACCTGTGCAAATTGTGTCTTTCGACACTCGCCGGCTTTCACCGGTTTAGAGATGCATGTCAAGGCCAGGTAAGGTTCTTCGCGTTGCATCGAATTAAGCCACATACTCCACCGCTTGTGCGGGCCCCCGTCAATTTCTTTGAGTTTTAATCTTGCGACCGTACTCCCCAGGCGGCACGTTTAACGCGTTAGCTCCGGCGCGGAAGGGGTCGAATCCTCCCACACCAAACGTGCACCGTTTACTGCCAGGACTACCGGGGTATCTAATCCCGTTTGCTCCCCTGGCCTTCGTGCCTCAGTGTCAGGAACTGTCCAGAGACCCGCCTTCGCCACTGGTCTTCCTTACGATCTCTACGCATTTCACTGCTACACCGTAAATTCCAGTCTCCTCTCCAGTCCTCAAGCACGGCAGTATCGAATGCAGTTTCGGAGTTAAGCTCCGAAATTTCACACCCGACTTACCACGCCACCTACGCACCCTTTACGCCCAATGAATCCGAACAACGCTTGGGACCTCTGTATTACCGCGGCTGCTGGCACAGAGTTAGCCGTCCCTTCCTCTTCTGATACTATCAAGCTCCGCGTAGTTAATTCTAGCCACTTGTTCTCAAATGACAGGAGTTTACAACCCGAAAGCCTTCATCCTCCACGCGGCGTCGCTCCTTCAGGGTTGCCCCCATTGAGAAAAATTCTCGACTGCTGCCACCCGTAGGTGTCTGGACCGTGTCTCAGTTCCAGTGTGACTGGTCGTCCTCTCAGACCAGCTACCCGTCATCGCCTTGGTGGGCCGTTACCTCACCAACTAGCTGATAGGCCGCGGGGTCATCAAGAAGCGCCAGGTTGCCCCGGCTTTGATGTTGGAAAGATGTCTTCCCTGATCATATGCGGTATTAATTCGCCTTTCGACGAGCTATCCCCCACTTCTCGGCAGATTCCCCACGTGTTACGCACCCGTTCGCCACTAAACTTACATCTGTATTGCTACAAATATTGTCCCGTTCGACTTGCATGTCTTATCCACGCCGCCAGCGTTCGTTCTGAGCCAGAATCAAACTCTCCGTAAAAATTTGGAGCCCCGAATTGCTTCGGGGACAAAGTTTGCGCCAGTCCTCGCTAAAGGACCGACAATTTCTGACCATTCTTGCCTGCTCCCGAGCTCGTGAGCCGAGGCAGGTTCGTCCGATCTTACTTAATTGAGATCACCGGTTCGTTAAAACCGGCGAAATTTTTAATCAAAGAAATAGCCCAATCCCTCGCGGGACTGGACAACCCCGAATCGCTTCGGGGCTCGACGTATAACGCACAATTCAATTTTCGCTGACTTCTACCTTCTGGATTTCAAATAATAATCGTCGTGATGACGAAATCCAGAATTGCACTGTCAAAGATCAATCGTTCCGTCCCGGTTCGGAGCAGCAACCGCCCATTCGATTTTTACCGAATATCGGCTCGCTTGAGCCCGAGAAGAACACCCCGGGAAACACCCGAAGCCGCAGCAATGCGGACGAGCAAAGTAATCCGGTTCCGCAGCCGGCGTCAAAAGAAAACCTTCGAGAGAACGCATATTTTTCGCGTCTCGAACACTCGGGCGCGGACCCACTGATTTATCTCGACCGATTTGCCATTGGTCAAGGTAGCCAACCGCCGGTTGCCTGGACCGGCGCAAGCCGACCCGGTGCGCTGATCCAAACAGCAACGGCTTTGCGGCCTCCGGCTGTATCGACGGCATTCATCGTCACGCGAGCTCGCATCAGCCCGCCTTCGGATTTCATTGCTGCATCGCGCAGGTCGAGAACGACGAAGTCGTGCTGCAAATTGCGGCCGCGGTTTTCGCCCGCGCGGACGTTGCTTGAAATGCCGGAAGCGAGCAGAGCGATGTGCGCCTCCCAGGCGCGTGGCGCTATCGCTCGCCGGTTTAAATTCGATGCGCGAACGTCTTTCCGTCTACGCTGGTTGCTTTCAGCACGCCGCTCTTCTTATCATTGCGCCGCGACGGATCGCTTGCCGGACCAGTTGCGCAGTTTCGCTGCCGTTCACGACCAGGGCCGGCGTGTAGACCGACCCGCTTTGCCAGAGCGCGGCGTAATCGTCCCTGCCGTTCCGTCCATCGCTTGGACGAAAATCGATCGCGCCAGCCAAGGCGATCCCAGTAATCAACATGAAACGCGATCGGCACGAATTGCTTCCACAATCCCGGATCGTCTTTCAAGTGGCTCATCCATGCCTCCGCGGGCGGGCAACTGCTGCATCCCTCGGAAGTGTAAAGCTCGATCAAGGCGGTCTGCTCCGGTCCGCTCTCGAACCGTGCCTCGGTTGCGAGAGACAGCGTCAGGGGAAGGCGAGACAGGCGAGACCGAGAAAGATAGTTTTCATCGTCAGTTAGGAGGGCACCGAGGCCGGAGTATTCCATCGTCAATTTTTCGTTAGGCCAGATTCAGAATATGCTTGATTCCGCGGATCGGGATCAGGACCCAATCGGGCCGGTGATTGAGTTCGTAGCCGACTTCGTAGACCGCTTTGTCGAGCAAATATGCCTCCAACAAAACCGTCAGATCGCTTTCCTTTTGCGGAAGAAAACTTGCGCCCGCGGCCGTAGCCAGATAGCTCGCGAGAAAAATCGCGCTCATTTGCCGGTACCAAAGGTCGGCCCAGCGTTCCAGGAACGGCACATCTTCCGTCCGCATCGACGGTTGCCAGAGCGCGCTATAGGCCGCGTACTGGAAGGACCGCATCATCCCGGCGACATCGCGCAGCGCGGAGCGCTTGAGTTTGCGCTCGCTCAAGGGTCGGGCCGGCTCACCTTCGAAATCGAGGATGACAAAATCCTTACCAGTGTAGAGCGCCTGACCGAGATGATAATCACCGTGAATGCGGATCTTTGTCGCCGACCCGTGGCGCTCCAGTGTGCGCTGCACCGCGGTGAGAATGTCTTGTTCGGCGGCCAGAACCTGCGCGGCCTCAGCACGGAAGGCTTCGGGCAGATCGGGCAGCTTTTTTTGTAAAAGGGCGAAGGCCCGGCGAAGCGAGGCACGCATTGATTGGTAAACCGAACGTTGCGCCATGGCGTTGAACGGCTCCGGCGCGAAACGCTTGTCTGTTAATTCGGCGGCGAGGGCGAGGTGCATCTCGCCCGTCCGCTGGCCGAGCAACTTTGCTTTCTCGGGGTAAATGCCGCCGAACAATTCATCCAGGACCGGCCCGGGAACAATCGCCGCAGCTTGAAGGTCGCCCTTGCGCGCCAGGACCCGCTCGAAGTAGCGGCCGACCGCGTCGAGCGTCAGGGCCCAGGCGTCGCCCTCGTTAGGCGCGGCCGCCTGGAGGAGAGCCACCACGGTCGGCTCGGAACGCTGACGCCGATATTCAATCGCACCGACGAATGCGGGCACGTGAGCGAACTGCTGATTTTCACTCAGGAATCGGGTTAGCTCCACATCGGGATTCATCCCGTCCTCCAGCTTGCGGTAGAGCTTGAGGAAAAACCGGTTGTCGAAAAGCATCGACGAATTGCTCTGTTCGGCGTTGAGCACATGGGAGGGCGGCACTTTGTCGCCAGGCTCCTGCGCCAGCAGGCTGCTCCCCAGTCCGACGAGTTGTCCACTGCGTCCTTTGAGGACGGCGCCGCTGGCCATTAATTGGAAGATTTTCTCCCGAAATTCCGGGTCCCAGAGGGCGTCGTACAAGACTCCCTTGCTGCCTACCCGGGCGATCACGGCATGCGGCGTCGCCCGCGCAAGAGCTTCCGCGGCCGGCCCGGCTTCAAGTTGCACTGGCAGCGAATAAATTTCGGGCGCGCCATCGTTGTAATCGACCTGCACGAGCCACAACTGCCCGGCCTCCTCCGCCACAGGGATCTGTTCGATGATCCGCATTTCGCGAATGCTTCTCGCTTTCGCGCCGAACCAGCGACAGGTGCGCAGATAGCCCGGCAAGATCTCGCGCTCGAGCCGGGCGCGATGATTGTTATGCAAGAGGGCAGGCAGGTTGGGCTCGGCCTCAATCACAGGCGCGACGCGCTTTTTCGTGACGCGTTTGGCGGCCTGCGATTGGAAGGCAAACCAAAAATGGCCATGGGGACCAATCGTCAAGAGGTAGGGTGCTTTCTTGATCGGGGGAAAGAAATTGCGACTGAACACCTCCATCGGCACGCAACCCGCAAAGCGCGAGAGATCGATCTCCACCGGTTGTGAAAAACGGGAAAGATTTACGACGACAAGAATCGTCTCATCCTCGAAGCGCCGAAGGAAGACCAGCACCTTCGGATTGTCCGGATGAAGAAATTCGAGCGAGCCGCGCGAAAAAGCGCGGAAGTTCTTTCGCATCGCGATGACCCGCCGCATCCACCAGAGAAGGGAGGACAAATTCTTTTGCTGATTCTCGACGTTGATCGCCTCGTAATGATATTCGGGGTCAATCGTAATCGGGAGGTAGAGCTGTTGCGGATTTGCCTTCGAGAACCCGGCATTGCGATCGCTGCTCCACTGCATCGGAGTGCGGCAGCCGTTGCGATCGCCGAGATAAAAATTGTCGCCCATCCCGATTTCATCGCCGTAGTAAAGAACCGGCGTTCCCGGCATCGAGAAGAGCATGATGTTAAGGAGCTCGATTTTACGCCGGCTGTTCGCGAGAAGCGGCGCGAGGCGCCGCCGGATGCCGAGATTGATCCGCGCCGTCGGATCGTTCGCATAAACGCGCCACATGTAATCGCGTTCTTCATCCGTCACCATCTCGAGCGTCAGCTCGTCGTGGTTGCGCAGGAACATCGCCCATTGGCAGCTCTCCGGTATCGGCGGCGTCTGCTCCAGGATGTCGATGATGGGAAATCGATCCTCCATCTGCAGCGCCATGAACATCCGCGGCATGAGCGGGAAATGGAAATTCATGTGCGACTCGTCGCCCTCGCCGAAATATTTGACCGCATCCTCCGGCCACTGGTTCGCCTCGGCGAGAAGCATGCGTCCGGGAAATTTCGCCTCCATGTGGGCGCGCAATTTCTTCAGGTATTCGTGCGTTTCGGGAAGATTTTCGCAGTTCGTGTCTTCGCGTTCGTAGAGGTAGGGAATCGCGTCGAGCCGGAGACCGTCCACGCCCATGTTCAGCCAAAAATCGAGCACCTTCTGCACCGCTTCGTGGACCGCCGGGTTGTCGAAATTCAGGTCGGGCTGGTGAGAATAAAACCGGTGCCAGTAATACGCTTTCGCGACCGGGTCCCACGACCAGTTGGAAGTCTCGAAATCTTTGAAGATGATGCGCGCATCCTTGTATTTCTCCGCCGAATCGCTCCAGACATAGAGATCCGCATAAGCGTCATCGTCTGTGTTGACCCCGGCCGGGCTATCCCCGCTCCGAAGCCCTTGCGCGCCCCGGCCGCGGACAGCATCTCCGGCTAGAGCGTTTCGCGCCGCCATCGCACGGCGCGATTTCTGGAACCACGGATTTTGATCCGAAGTGTGATTGATCACCAGCTCGGTAATGACGCGCAGCCCGCGCTCGTGTGCCGCGGCAAGGAACGCCTGAAAATCGGCCAGCGTGCCATAGTTCGGATTCACGTCGTAGTAATCCGCTATGTCGTAGCCATCATCGCGGAGAGGGGAGGGATAAAACGGCAGCAACCAAATCGCGGTCACACCAAGCTCCTGGAGATAATCGAGCTTGCCGATCAGGCCGCGGAAATCGCCCATCCCGTCACCCGTGCTGTCCTGGAACGTTTTGACGTGCAGCTCGTAGATGATCGCGTCTTTGTACCAAAGCGGGTCGGAAACGAGGAGGTCGTTGGACATGCGGCTCACTTTGGCTGCGGAAACTGGGTGGCGCAATTTTGGGAAGTCGCTCCGATTGGCAATCGGAGATCGGGGACGCCGATTACAAATCGGCGCTACGCAAAAATTCTCCGATTCTTAGCCGCGCCTTCTCCGGATTGAATCGGATGTACTCCCGGCAGCGTTGCAGTTCTGCTTCATCCCGGACGGTGTGATCATAAAAACTTTTCTGCCAGAGAGAGGTGTCCTTGTGCTTCAAAGCGGCATTGATTTGCCGCGCGCAGTAACGCTTCAAGGATTGCATTACCGCTTCGAGTTCCCACTTGGCGTGTGGCGCGATTAGGAGATGAACATGATTCGGCATGACCACGAAATCGCCGAGTTCGTAGCGTTGGTTTTTGAAAAAAAACAACGCATCGCGAACGATCATCGCCATTTTTGGTTGGCGCAGCACACAGGCGCCGTGACATTCGTCCAGGCAACGGAATAACTTCCGCGCGTTATCGCGCTCGAACGAACGCCGGTCGTGTTTCGACAGCTTCTCAAATGCGGTCCGCCATTGTCCGGCGCGATCCATTCCGATTCCGCGCGCTTTCAACCAGACCCGCCGCTCGTAATCCCATTCCGCAACCACGCGCCGCGGGATCGAATCGGCCAGACGAAAGGTGACGAAGTAGGTCGCGCCGGTCTGCCGCCAATGCGGAAGGGTGGTACCATAAATTCGCACTGCCTCATGGGGGTCGAAAGGCTGGAAGGACACGTAGCTTCGATTTGTAATCGAAGAAGCAAGCCGATTGCAAATCGGCGCTACTTGACCGGCAATTTCGATCCAGCCACTCTGCTCCGGAACAGAAATGAAACACCTGACCTTCATCGCTCTCACCGCCTTGGCGATGATCTCATTCGATGCGTCGCTTGAAGCACAGAAGGCGCCTTCCCCGACGGCTACCCTTTCGCCGTCTCCTACCCCGCCGCCGCAGCCGACACCCATTCCTCTCGCTGAAGTCATCACACAGGCCGATGCGACCGAGGCCAGCCTGGAGGAGCCTTTGTCGGCGGCCAGTCCCATTGAAGGCCCTCCGATGAACCGCGATTTGACGGCGGTGGCTCAGCAAGTCAGTGCGCAACTGGCGGAGACGACGCAACTCTTGAAGCCGGGCGTGCCTCTCGAAACGTTGAGCGATCTCGAGGTGCGCTGGGTGAAATTGGAGGAGCAACTCGGCCTTTGGACCCGCGACCTGACGAATCGCGCGGACCTGATTGACAAGCAGATTGCACTCTTGCCGGACCTGCAGGCAACCTGGACCAGGACGCGCGAAGTTTCGCAAGCCTCAGATACTCCGCCGGAGATTCGGCAACGGATCGACAACGTTTTGACCGAGGTCGCGCAAACGGAAAGCAATTTGCAGAAACGGCGTGCCGCCATCCTGACCGAGCAGAGTCGCGTGGCCGAGCAAAGCAAAAGGGTGGCTGGCGCGATCGCTTCGATCCGCGCGGCACAGAACGCCGCCGTTAGCGGGCTCTTTGTACGCGACAGTCCACCGGTTTGGAGCCCGGAGTTGCGGGAGAAAGCGACCCGTGACCTCGTCGAAGGCAGCCAGAGTTCGTTCGGCGCTCAGTTCCTCCAACTGCGCTCCTACGTGGCGCGGAACGGATTGCAGTTCTTTTACCTGGCGCTCATTTTCGGCGGCCTTGCCCTCGGCCTTTTCTGGGTCATGCGCCGGGCCGCTAAGTGGACAGATAAAGATCCGCTCCTGGAACGTGCAAACCGCGTCCTTCAGCTGCCGATCGAGACCGCGGCCGTCCTGACTTTTCTCGTTGCCCGGCCGTTCTTCGACGAAGCGCCGCGGCTCTTTTGGGCCATGCTCGCAACGGTCACGCTGCCTCCGATTGTCATCATTCTCCGGCGCCTGATCGATCGTCATTTCTTCCCGATCCTGAATGCGCTCGTCGTCTTCTACGTTGTCGCGCAAGTGAGGCGAGTCATCGCCTCACTTCCGGGGCTCTCCCGGATCATTCTCCTTTTTGAAATTGTCGGCGGTGTGATTTTCCTTATCTGGTTCCTCCGCTCAACGCGTTTGCCCGCTGGCGCAACGCGGACCACTTCGCATAAAGTGACCCGGGCCGGCGCGCGCGTCGGCCTGCTTCTCTTCACGGCCATTTTCTTGGCCAACGTCCTCGGCTACTTCCGTCTGGCTAACTATCTCGCCACCGGAGCGCTGGCCGCCTCCTATCTTGCGATTCTTTTTTATGCCGCAGGCGGCGTGATCGCCGGGCTGATCTTTTTTGCCCTGCACGTTCGACCGCTCGCGGATCTCGGCGTCGTCCGGCGATATCGCACCCTGCTCGAACGCCGCCTGGCGCGAGGTGTCTTTTTCGTCGCCCTCATCGTATGGGCCTTGCAGAGTCTCGACGCCTTCTCGCTCCGCGCGCCGTTCATCGACCTCCTTACCTCCTGGGTGACGGCGGAATTCAGTTTCCAATCCTTCCGCATTTCGTTAGGCGCAATCCTCGCCTTCGCCCTCACGATCTGGGTGGCGGCGCAGCTCTCGCGCTTCATTCGCTTCCTCCTCGAGGAAGACATTTACGACCGGTTCCATTTTAACCGCGGGTCGTCCTACGCCATCTCGACGCTCCTCCACTACGTCGTCTTGTCCATCGGCTTTATTGTCGCGATCGCCGCCCTCGGGGTCGACATGACGAAGTTCACCGTCCTCGCCGGCGCGCTCGGAGTTGGCATTGGTTTTGGTTTGCAGAACATCGTGAACAACTTCTTCTCCGGGCTCATTCTTCTCTTCGAGCGTCCGGTAAATGTGGGCGATGTCGTGCAGGTGCAAAACGATGTCGGCGTGATCCGCCGGATCGGGATTCGGGCCAGCATTATCCGTCTTTTCGACAGCTCGGAGCTGATTGTCCCTAACGGGCAATTGATTTCCGATAAGGTGACCAACTTCACTCTCTCCAATCGCCAGCGTCGGATCGAAATCAACGTCGGGGTCGCTTACGGGACCGATCCAAAACGTGTCATTGCGCTCCTGACCGAAGTGGCCGGGACTCATCCGCTGGGGGCGAAGAATCCCCCACCACAAACGCTCATGACCGATTTTGGGACCGATTCGCTGAACTTCAGTGTCCGCCTCTGGACTGACGAATACGATCAATGGCTTCAGATCAAAAGCGATCTGGCGGTCGCAATCACTGACGCGCTGGCCACCGCGAAAATCGCCATCCCATTCCCGCAACGCGATCTTCACCTGCAAAGCATCGACCCTGCGGTGGCGGAATATCTACGCCCAAACCCGCCCGTGTAGGGCGGCCATCCTGGCCGCCGGGCCGTGTTTCGAGGCCGCCGGAGCGTGTTTCGAGGCTGCCGGGGCGTGCTCCAAAGCCGCCGGGCCGTGCGTGGCGGCGAAAATCGCCCCCCGACATTCGTTAGCCAACCAGGGCATGGATCAAGCGGTTGCCTTAAGAGCAGCCGCGAACGCGTCCAGACCAAGATTGATCTCGCGTTCGTCGACCACCAGCGGTGGCATCCAACGCAGACACTTCCCGTAGGTGCCGGCGTTCATCAGGATCATGTGGCCCTCTTCGAGGCAATGCTTCTGGATCGCAGCGACGCGGGCAGCGTCGTGGAACTCGGTACCAACCATCAGACCCGGCCCGCGCACCTGTGCGATGACGTCGTGTTCTCGCTGCAAATCCTTGAGACCGGCGGTGAGCTGGACGCCGCGGGCCGCGACGTTTTCGAGGAAGGCCGGCTCCTGCATGATCTCGATTGTCGCCAGAGCCGCCGCGCAACCCATCGGGTTGCCGCCATAGGTCCCGCCGTGACTGCCGGTGGGCCACTTCTCATCGAGTTCGCGCCGGGTGCCGAGGGCGGCGAAGGGAAACCCGCTCGCGATACCCTTGGCCATGCAAATGATGTCGGGCTCGATCCCGGCGTGCTCGACTGCAAACATCTTTCCGGTTCGACCGAAACCGCTTTGCACCTCGTCGGCGATGAACATGATTCCGTGCCTTCTGCAACGCTCGACTAACCCCAGCATGAACGACGTCGGGGCGGGGGCATATCCACCCTCGCCTTGCACCGGCTCAATGATGACGGCGGCGGTCTCGTCGGGCGCGGTCATGGTCTTGAGCAAATGGTCGAACCCGGCGAGGGCGCGGGCCACTTCGGCGTCTTGATCGGTGGCCAACGGATCGGGAAAGGGAGCGACAAAGACACCGGAGGGCAGTGGCGCGTGCCCGGCCCGATATGCGGTCTTGGAAGTGGTCATCGCCATCGTCAGATGGGTGCGACCGTGGAAGCTGCTGGCGAAGACAATCGTATTCGGCCGCTCAGTGACCTGCTTGGCGAGCTTGATCGAGGCTTCGGTGATCTCGGCGCCGGAGTTGGCGAAGAAGAAAGTGTCGATTTTTCCCGGGGCCAGCTCGGCCAGCTTGGCCGCCAACGGTTCAAGCAGGTCATGCTTGTAGACGTTAACCTGGGCGTGAATGAACCGTTCGGCTTGTCTGGCGATGGCGGCGGCCACCTTCGGGTGGGCGTGACCTGTGGAGTTGACCGCAATGCCGGCGGCAAAGTCGAGATACTCCTCGCCATCGGTCGTGGTGACCCAACAGCCATGCCCACTGACCACTCGCAGAGGGGTAACCGAGAACCACACGTTGGAGAGATGCGATGTCCGCGTCATGTCAGAGATGCTACGCTTCCCCGTGAGCGCGGTCGAGTGGCCGGTCGGTATTACCGGCCTCATTCTTTTGCGCAGAAGCCCGTTGGCGATCACCTGATCGTTTTGCTTCCGGTTACCTTTCGTTCCAAAGGTGCAGGTATAGGTGCTGGGTGTGTCAGGGTATATCCGTGTCATCCGCGAAATCCGCGGTTCAAATTTCTGCCGCAGATTTCTGCTGCTGTAACCCGTGACGCTGATCACGGCCTTTCGACACGCTTCGCATCGTGACCGGCGACGTCGGTCCGCCAGTTTAAGCTTGACTGAGGCGACGCAGGCTGCGTAAAAAGGCGTCCTGCCCGCAAGCGGGACCCTAAACCTGCGTTCCGACACCCGAACACACCATCACCATCCACCTATGAATCAACCCCGTCTCTCCGTCCGCGCCCTGCTTTTCAGCGGGGTCTTTTTTTTCCTCGCGCACCACGGTCTCCAAGCCGGCAGCGCGACCTGGAATCTCAACCCAATTAGCGGCGATTGGAACGACCCAGCCAATTGGACGCCGCACACGGTGCCGGATGCGCCCGGAGACGTGGCCACATTTGCCGCGTCGAACATCACCGATATCGTGGTCACGGGCGACATAACCGTAGGCAGCATCGTCTATAATACGGGGGCGGGCGCCTTTACTATCACGGCTAATCCTTCGGGTGTCCTGACCCTCGCTGGCACAGGAATTACCAATAACTCAGGGATCACGCAGAACTTGGTTTCGGAGGGTCCATTCGGCGTCATCGACTTCACCGGCAGCGCGACCGCGGCAGATGCCAGAATCGTTGTTAAGGGCGGAACCGTCGAGGGCTTCTACGGCGGTTACGTAGGTTTTTTGGACAATTCTACTGCCGGAAGCGCCACCATTATTCTTAATCCTGGCGTCAATACAGATGAAGGCCGGACCGTTGGTGGACTAGGCGGGTTCTCTGACTCGTCTACTGGCCCAGATGCACGAATCATCTTCCTGGGCAGTGGGAGCGGTTTGTATATTAGGGGGAGTGAACCCGTCACCATCGGCTCGATCGAGGGGTTTGGCGGTATCTTGATCGATGGCGACTACCGTTCGGTGCTGGCCGTCGGCAGCAACAATCTCAGGTACTCATTTTTCAGGAGGCATCACTTTCTACGGTCCTTTCATCAAAGTCGGCACCGGAACCCTGACTCTAACCACTAAGGCTCCCGGTCACGGGCGCATTTTTGTCGAGGAGGGCACACTGATCGTTAACACGCCAATGAAGTCAGCACTGGCTCACGGCAAGGTGACGGTTGATGGAGGGACGCTGGGCGGGAGCGGGATCATTGCCGGACAGGTGACCGTCGGCTCTCGGAGCGGCGGGGCGGAATCCTTTCTCGCTCCAGCGGCGGGCACGTCGAGAACAGCGACCCTTACTCTGCTAAGCGACCTTAGATTTCAAGCCACTGGAACTTATACCAATACCTTCGAAGGCAGCGGCGGAGAAGTCGAAAGCGACGAGGTCATAGCCAACGGGGTAACCATCGAAGGCGGAAAGATTGACCTGGTCGGAAAGACGCAGGGAGCTTTGGAGACGGGCTTAGTTTTAACTTTGATCAGCAACACCAGCGCGAGTCCAATCGAAGGCACTTTCAGCAACCTGGCCGACGGCGCGATCGTGACGGTGAACGGCAACAATCTCCAGGCCAGCTACGCCGGCGGCGATGGCAACGATCTGACCCTCACAGTGTTGCCTTAGCTAAACCTCAACACAGCAAAACAAACCTGTGAAAACCAAACTACTCATCCTCCTCAGTCTCATCGCCGCCGTTAGCGCCTACGCCGGCAGCGCGACCTGGAACCTCAACCCGACTAACGGCGATTGGAACACCGCTGCCAATTGGGTGCCCAATACCGTCCCAAATAGCCCGACCGACACCGCGACCTTCGATGTCTCAAATGTTACGGACGTTTCTCTTAGGCCGGCGACTGAGGTCGAAGGTATCATTTTCAACGCCGGAGCGAGTGCGTTCACGATTAGCACCGATAATCAACTAACGATTAGTGGTACAGGGATTACCAATAGTTCGGGCTTGGAGCAGAGCTTTCTCACCGACCCCGGAACACATTTCAATCCCGCCACCCTCCAGTTCACTGGAAAGGCGACAGCTGGAAGCGGGATTACTTTTACGATGGCAGGAGAGTTTTCCGCCGGTCGCACGAAGTTTTTCGATGATTCGAGGGCGGGGGCGAGCACCTTTGTTAATTTAGTGGGCGGACAGACGGAATTCTTTGATCGCTCAAGTGCGGGTGAGGGCATCTTTAACAATCTCGGCGGTGGCGGAGAGACGGTATTTATGGGCGACTCAACCGCGGCCGACGGCACGTTCGTTGTTGACAGCAGTGCCGCTGTTAACGGTGTATCGTTCCTGGAGAACTCCAACGCGGGCCACGGAAACTTTACGCTCAATTCCCCGACCGGCGGCCAGACTGTCGGCGGCGTTCTTATCTTTTCCGACACCGCGAGTGCCGCCCATGGTATTTTCACGGTCCACGACCGCGCAGAAGTTATTTTTGGTTTGGCCTCGACGGCCGACAATGCAACCCTCATCGCCGACGGCGACGACAGCGGATTCGTTTTCCAAGATGATTCGAGTGGTGGCACAGCCCGGATTGAGCTATTCAATAACGCAGACATCCTGGTCAACTTTCATGACCGACCCGGTCTGACCATCGGCTCTCTGGAAGGCACCGGATTTGTTCGTCTCGCTGACCGAAACCTAACCGTGGGTAGCAATGACCTTAGCACGACCTTTTCGGGGACCATTCAGGATGCCGGTTCCCTGGAGAAAATTGGCACAGGCACTCTGACTCTTACCGGGGCGAACATTTACCACGGCGGGACGACTGTTACGAGTGGGATTCTGCTCGTGAGTAACAGCAGCGGATCTGGGACAGGCACCGGTGCAGTGAGTGTCAATGCGGGCACACTCGGCGGGAGCGGGATTATTGGCGGGGCGGTCACGGTTGGAACTAACACCAGTGTCCAAACCTTCCTGGCCCCGAGCAAGGGAGCGCAGAAGCCGGCCACTCTGACCATCCAAGGCGCTCTCACCCTGAACGATGATTCGACCTATATCTACAAGTTGAACACAAAAAGATCTGTGTCAGATCAAGTGATCGCCAATGGTGTCACAATCGACAGCGGAGCGAAGTTCTCGTTCCGCCCAGCCGGAAACAACGGGCTGAGTGTGGGCCAGGTCTTCACCGTTATCAGTAACACCGTCGCGACTCCCATTACCGGCACGTTCCAGAACCTGCCTGACGGCAAGATCCTCACCGTGAACGGCAGCAAGCTGCAAGCCAGCTACAGCGGCGGCGATGGCAATGATCTTACCCTGACGGTCGTGCCTTAGTTGAAAGAAGCGACTTAACCGCGGATTGCTCGGATAACCCGGATCAGATTCCGGACTCTTGGCTTCTTCAATCCGCGATATCCGCGACATCCGCGTAATCCGCGGTTCAAAGCGCAGTCGCAAATTTGGCTTTACTCCCGGGTAGAACCCTCAATACCATCGCAGGCATGCGAATCTACCCCTTCCTCCGTTGTGCCGGCCGCCTCGGCCTGCTGCCATTTATCTGTTTCGCCTTTCGTTCTGCCGATGGCGGCATCGCGACCTGGAATCTTAATCCGGGCAGCGGCGATTGGAACACGGCAGCCAACTGGATGCCCAATACCGTCCCAAATAATCCGCATGATATTGCGACCTTCGACGTTTCAAATGTCACGGCAATCTCGCTCTCGGCGGACACCTCTGTCGACGGAGCCGTCTTTAACCCCGGGGCGAGCGCTTTCAGCATCACGGCGCCCGCCGGGCGGACACTCATCTTTAGTGGCCAGGGAGTAACAAATAACTCCGGCTTCGTCCAGAACTTCGCGACCGAAACGGATCGCGACAAAGCCGGCATGATAGTTTTCGTGAATGAAGCGACCGCCGGCGACTCAAGCTTCTTCACGGCGGGGAGCGACCTTGTGCATGGCGAGGATAGCTTTATCAAGTTCTTTGGCAATTCCAGCGCAGGCAATGCCACGTTCGTGATCGAAGGAGGGGGAACCCTGGCCGAAGACTTCTACGGAAGTACGCTCGTATTTGATGAGAACTCTACGGCCTCCAATGCAACTATTATTACGAAAGCTGGAGCTGGGGAGACGGATTTTTTTGGATCCTCAACCGCCGGCAACGCCTCCATCATTTTGGAAGGACCGTCCACAACCACATTCTACGGTGGATTTGGCGCCTTTTACGGCACATCAAGTGCCGGCAATAGCACCATTACAGTTGCGGGAAGCCCGGGAGGCCCAGGGAACGCCGACTTCGGTGGTGCTCTGACGTTCCACGAAGGGTCTAATGCCGGCAGTGCGCTCATTACGATCGATGGTGCGACCGGCGACTCAGGTGCGGGAGGCGTCGTTACATTGAGAGGCGGTCGAGTGAGCCTCGCGAAGGCAACCGTCATCGTAAATGGAACCGATTTCCAGGATGCCACTGGAGGCGAGATCCATTTCACGGGCTCCAAGGATAACGCAGACGCCACGATCATCATCAATGGAGGACAGACGGCCGGCGGGCAATGCACATTTGGTGTCAATAACACCAAAGGGAGAGCGCGGACTAAAATCTTCGGCAACGGCACAGTCGTCGTTACTGGACATGTGGTAACGCTTGGATCGATTGAAGGCGACGGGAGCGTGTCTCTAAGTTTTGGCCAACTTTTCATTGGAAGCAATAATCTAAGTACCACCTTTGGGGGAGTGATACAGGAAGACTTTGGGCACGGTGCCATCACTAAAATCGGTACTGGCACTTTAACTCTCAAGGGGGCGAATAGCTACACTGGCGGTACGACAATCTCGGGCGGAATCCTCCTCGTGAGTAACCTGAGCGGTTCGGGCACCGGCAGGGGCGCGGTGGGTGTCAATGCCGGTACGCTTGGCGGCAGTGGGATCATAGCGGGCACAGTGACGGTTGGAACTAACACCGGCGTCCAAGCCTTTCTCGCTCCGAGCGAGGGAGCCGCGACACCCGCCACTCTTAGCATCCAAAGCGCACTCACGCTCAACGATGACTCCACCTACAACTACGCGCTGGAGACTGAGACGGTGCAAGCCGATCAGGTGATTGCCAATGGTGTGACGATCGACAATGGGGCCATGTTCTCCTTTCGTCCGAGCGGCAACAACGCACTGACTATTGGCCAAGTCTTCACCGTCATTAATAACACCGCTGCGACCGCGATCACTGGCATGTTCAACAACCTGTCGGAGGGCGATATCCTGACTGTTAACGGCAATAACTTCCAGGCCAGCTACGAAGGCGGCGATGGGAACGACCTGACTCTCACCGTCGTCCCATAACTCAACCTTAAGCAAATAAACCAACCTATGAAAACCAAACTCCTCATCCTCACCCTGCTTACTGCGGCCAACGCTTCCGCCGGCAGCGCGACCTGGAATCTCAATCCGACGAGCGGCGATTGGAACACCGCGACCAACTGGACGCCAAACACAGTCCCGAACGGAGCTGGCGACATCGCGACTTTCGCCAACTCGAACACGAACGATGTTTCCATCTCGAGTTCGATCCAGCTCGATGGTATCTCGTTTTCGCCAGGGGCGGCGACGTTTGCCATTACCGCCCCGCCGTCCTTGCAGATCACCTTCAGCGGAGCGGGAGTGACCAATGCCTCGGCCAGCGGGCAAAGTTTCGTGCTTGAGACGGATAGCGCGGGGCGCCTCGGCTCGGTGAGTTTCAGTAACAGCGCGAAGGCAGGGCAATTGACCACCTACCAAAATCGCGGCGGCATGAACGGAGGTCTGGGGGGCACGGTAACATTTACAAAGACCGCGAGCGCGGATGGCGCTACCTTCATTTGCGATGGAGCGCTTGGGATAAGTGCGCTCGGCGGGAGGGTCAACTTCTTCGATAGCTCGACCGCCGGAAACGCGGTCTTCATCCAGAGCGGGTCCGCGGCGCTCGGGAGTTATGGCGGCGAGACGCAATTTAATGATGCCGCGACGGCGGCCAATGCCACCTTCACTCTCAACGGCGACACGGTGGCGAGCACAGCCGGTGCTCTAGTGCGCTTTTACGATACCTCGACGGCGGGGAATGCCGTTTTCACAATCAATGGCGGCGCAGGAGTGAATGCCCCGGGAGGTCACCTTGAATTCCACGACACCGCGAGCGCAGCGAACTGCGCCATCGTGGCCAATGGGAGTGAGTTTGCCGGCGCCACTGGCGGCGTGGCGCTCTTCGCGGCCGGTTCTTCCACCCGGATGGAAAATGCTGTTATCATCGTGAACGGAGGCACGGCGGCAGGAGGAACGCTGGTTCTCGCTGGCTATACAGATGGGGGACTGGCCCAGGTGAAAGTGTTCGGCAACGGAGTCCTCGATATCGCCGACCACGCTCGGCCGGGAATGACGATCGGTTCGCTCGAAGGCAGTGGCAAGGTGCGATTGAACGACAACGACCTGATCGTCGGAAGTAATAACCTCAGCACGACTTTTTCTGGATTGATTGCCGGGAACAAGGTGACCCTCACGAAAATCGGAACCGGGAGACTGACTCTGAGCGGTCGCAATCATTACGTGAGCGGAACTATCGTGGAGGCGGGAGAACTGGAAGTCGCGAACAAAGGCGGTTCCGCTACTGGCTCCGGAGTGGTGCGGGTGAAAGGCGGCATACTGCGGGGCAACGGCAGCATTGCCGGCAAGGCAAGGATCGGGACCGCGAAAGGCCCAGCCGCCACTCTCGCTCCCGGGAGCGGTGATGGTCGGCCGGGGACCCTCACGATTCACGAACTTCTGACGCTTCGCGGCACGGCCAACTATGCGTGGAAAGTGCAGCCCAAATCAGTAAGAGCGGACCGGATCATCGCGAGCGGCGTTTTTATCGAAAGCGGGGCTCTCTTTTCCTACACCGCTCTTGATGGAAACGCGCTTCCTGTCGGCGCTACCTTCACGGTCATCGATAACCTTGCTGCGACCCCGATCAGCGGCACCTTCAGCAACCTGGCTGAAGGCGAGGTTATTGCCCTGAATGGAAACAACCTCCAAGCCAGTTACGCCGGGGGTGACGGCAACGATCTTACACTCACGGTCGTGCCTTAATTAGCTTAATCCAACAAACCAAACCATGAAAACCAAACTCCTCATCGTCCTCAGCCTGGCTTTCGCCATCGACGGCCAGGCCGGGAGCGCGACCTGGAAAACCAATCCTGGGAGTTCCGACTGGAACACAGCCACCAACTGGACCCCGGAGACAGTCCCTAACGGACCGTCCGATATCGCGACATTTGGTGTCTCCAACGTGACTATCGTCACTTTCTCAGCCCAGTTCACCACTGTGGTCAACAGCGTAGTCTTCACTCCAGGCGCGAGCGCCTTTACCATTACCCCGGTTGACTCGTTATCTCACCTAACCATCAGCGGCGCCGGCGTCGTCAACAACTCGGGTATTGCCCAACAATTCGGGGATAACACACATGTTCAGAGTGTCCCTTTCTTCATCTCAGGTGGTGCGACGATCGGGGGACTAATTACCTTCAATCAGAGCTTCTACTTCCAGCCCAACGCAAGTGCGGGCAGCGGTCATTTTGTGCTCCCAGTCGGATCGCTTAGCTCTCATTTCTTTGATCAAACCACGGCAGGCAATGGGACTTTTGACGTTAGTGAGGATCTTTTTTTCAATTACAGCTCCAGCGCGGGCGATGGCACCTTCGCGATCAACGGTAATGCAAATAATGTCGCTGGAGGTTTTGTGGGCTTTGATGGCGCTTCCAGCGCTGGAAACGCAATTTTCACGGTCAACGGTGGGACCACACCCGATTTGAATGGGCAAGGCATTCTCAGCTTTTCCGACGGTTCAACCGGAGCAAACTCCACGGTGATTGCCAATGGCGGGACGAACGGAGGAAAAGGGGGTCTGGTTATCTTCAGCGAGCACGCCTTAGGCGGGACGAGCAAAATAAAGCTATTCGGAAACGGTAAACTCGATATTAGCGGCATGCTAGGCGGGTTGACGATTGGCTCGCTTGAGGGGGACGGCGATGCCTTTCTCGGCCGAAGACAATTGATCGTTGGTAGCGATAATCTGAGCACCAGGTTTAGTGGAGTAATTCAGGACAGTGGTTCGTTGACGAAGACTGGCACGGGCACGCTGACTTTGAACGGGTCCAACGCTTACACCGGGGCGACAACGGTCAATCAAGGGGTTTTGCTGGTCGCGAACATCGCCGGCTCTGGTACTGGCAGCGGGCCCATGCAGGTGAATGCTGGAACGCTCGGTGGGAGCGGAACCATCTCCGGCGCGGTCACCGTCGGCACGGGGAGTGGCGGAGGTGCTTTTCTCGCGCCGGCATTTGGAACCAACAAGCAAGTCACCCTCACGCTGCTAAGCAGTCTCACCCTGCGGGCCGATGCGAGCTATACCTACACCTTCAAAGCCAGAGCCAACCAGCGGCGCGTCGACCTGGTGCGAGCCAATAAAGTCACGATCAACGGCGCGACCATCGCGTTGCAAGCCACGATTCAGGGGACACTGACGCCCGGCACGGAGTTGACCTTGATCAGTAACACGGGTTCGAATGCAATCAGCGGCACCTTCAGCAATCTGGCTGACGGCGCGATTGTGACGGTAAACGGCAACAACCTCCAAGCCAGCTACAGCGGCGGCGATGGCAACGATCTGACGCTGACAGTCGTGCCGTAGTTGAAAGAAAGCGATTTGACCACGCATTGCTCGAACAACCGGGATCAGATTCCGGACTCTTGGTTTCTTCAATCGGCGACATCCGGGTAATCCGCGGTTCAAAAGCCCAGCTGAACGCGAAAGTTTTCTCGTCGACTGATCAGGAGTAGAGATACTCGTCGTGGTATTCGCGCTGGGGAGCGAATTGCACGTTCTCGTT
This sequence comes from uncultured Verrucomicrobiae bacterium, assembly GCA_963720895.1. Lineage (GTDB taxonomy): Bacteria > Verrucomicrobiota > Verrucomicrobiia > Chthoniobacterales > UBA10450 > Palsa-1392. The sequence continues at coordinate 347,310 of CAVRGZ010000001.1, read as the reverse complement.
TCCAGTTTCCGGATATTCGAAGATTTCGCCTTCGTAATTGCGGATCACGATTTTCTCGTTGTCGTGGTAGAGCACGTAGCCGGGGTTGATCGGCACCTTGCCGCCACCGCCGGGAGCGTCGATGACAAATTGCGGGACGCCGTAGCCGGTGGTGTGGCCGCGCAGGCCTTCGATGATCTCAATGCCTTTCGCGACCGAGGCGCGAAGATGCGACGAACCGTTGATCAGATCGCACTGGTAAAGGTAGTAAGGCCGCACCCGGCACATGAGGAGTTTGTGCACGAGGTTTTTCATCGTCTCGAGATCGTCATTTACGCCGGCGAGCAAGACGCTCTGGTTGCCTAACGGAACGCCGTGATTGGCCAGCATCTCGAGTCCGGCCCGCACTTCGGTCGTCAGCTCGCGCGGGTGGTTGACGTGGATGCTCATCCAGAGCGGATGATATTTTTGCAGCATCTGGCAAAGCTCGGGAGTAATTCGTTGCGGGAGGAAAATCGGAACACGTGTGCCGATGCGGAGAAACTCGATGTGCGGAATTGCCCGCAGGCGGCTGAGGATTTTTTCCAATTTCGAGTCGCTGAAGAGCAACGCGTCCCCGCCGGAAAGGAGGACGTCACGCACTTCGCTATGTTCCTCGAGATACTTGAAGGCGGCCTCGAATTCGGTGTGCAACTCCTGTTCGCCCACGCCGCTAACGACCCGGGCGCGGGTGCAATAGCGGCAGTAGCTCGCGCAACGATCGGTGACAAGAAAGAGCACGCGATCGGGATAACGATGGACCAATCCCGGCACCGGCATGTGGGAATCCTCACCGCAGGGGTCTGCCATGTCGTAGGGCGAAGCCCAGGTCTCCTCGACCCGTGGGATAACTTGTCGCCGGATCGGGCAATCGGGATTGTCAGCCTCGATCAAATTGAAGAAATGTGGCGTGACAGCGAGTGCGAGTTTGTCTCCGGAAAGAAGCACCCCGGCCCGCTCCTCATCAGAGAGAGTCAGATGCTGCTCGAGCTGCGTCAGAGTGGTGACGCGGTTCTGGAGCTGCCATTTCCAACTATTCCAGAGTTCCGGCGCGATCTCGGGGAAGTACCCGGGCGCGTGCGAGACGAACTCTTTTCCGTCCTTTTTGCCTTCGGCAAGAGTAAGCATTTTGATATGTGAAGAAAAGGTTAACGGGGTTAAATAACGTGTCAATGCAGGCACTTTTTGGTGCGCCGCGACCCCCGGAGTTCCCGCTCACCGCTCTTGTTCTTGCTCTTAGTCCTGCTCCTGCTCCTAATCTTAATCCTTATCCTGCAAACTCGCTTTGGGGAAAACACTGGGATTAGGAGCAGGAGCAAGAGCAGGATTAGGAGAGGGCGGAGAGGATTAGGAGCGGGAGCAAGAGCAGGATTGGGAGAGGGCGGAAAGGCAGGTTTGCCCGCTTCCGCCTCTCCGCTACTATTTGAACAGCGCTGCCCGCGCTTCTGTCCAAAACCGCCTTATGCATCGCCGCTTTTCTCTTTTGAATTTTCTCGCGATTTCGTCAGCCGTCGCCTTGCAGGCCGCTCCGGAACCGCCGGCTTCCACGCCGCCTGTGCCCGTACCCTCCGTCCCGGTGGCGCAACCCACTCCGACGATTCCCATCGAGGCCGCCGCGCCGGGGAAGGACGTTGTGCATCAGTTGAACAGCGCTTTTGCCAAAGTTTTCGAAATCGTCGCGCCGAGTGTGGTCATCATCGAGGTGACAAAAAAGGCCGACGGAGGCGATGGCTCCCTGGACGATTTGTTTTTTCAGGCACCGGATGACAACGATCCGCATCAGGGACGGCGCGCGCCCGAAGCGGTGCAGAGCGAGGGATCGGGGTTTATCGCCAGGCAGGACGGATTTATCTACACCAATTTCCACGTGGTGGAAGATGCGGACAGTGTGCAGGTGAAGCTGCAGGATGGTCGCGAATTTCCCGGGAAGGTGGTCGGCACGGATGAGAAGACCGACATAGCGGTGATTAAAGTGGACGCGACGAATCTGCCGGTGGTGCAGTTGGCCGACAGCGATGCGGTCCGAGTCGGCCAATTTGCCTTCGCGATCGGCGCGCCCTTCAAACTTGACTACACATTTACCTACGGCGTGATCAGCGGGAAAGGCCGGAGCAAGCTGATGGCGACGAGCGGCTATAACATTGCCGATTATTTACAGACCGACACTTCGATCAACCCCGGCAACAGCGGCGGCCCGCTTTGCGACATCGACGGCAAAGTGGTGGGGATGAACACGCTCATCAACGGTCTTAATCGCGGCCTCGGTTTTGCCATCCCGAGCAATTTGGTCAACGAAATCGGCCAGCAATTGATTGCCGGGCACAAGATCGTCAGGCCGTGGCTGGGGATCCGGATCGAAACCCTGGGCGACGATTCCTCGATTCGCGGATTGTTCAAGGGCGTGGACAAAGGGGTCGTCGTCCGCACGATCGAAGCCGATGCGCCGGCTTACAAAAGCGACCTCAGGCCGTTTGACGTCATCACGCAAATCGACGGGGCCCCGGTCACGACTGATACCCAGCTGCAGCACGAGATTTTGAAAAAAAAGGTGGGGCAAAACGTCGAGCTGGGAGTTTGGCGCAAAGGGCAGGCGATGAAGATCGCGATCACGACCGGCGAGTTGCCTAACGAGATCGACCGCAGCGCGGTCCAGCCGGCCCCGAAGTTGGAGCCACGGGAGGAAGACATCAACCGTTTTGGTTTGCAGGTGCAGGAGTTAACGAAAGAGGTGGCCGCCCGGCTCAAGCTGAACGTGCAGCAGGGGGTGATCGTGACCGACGTAGCCGACAACAGCATGGCGGCGGCGCAGGACATTCGGCGCGAGGATGTGATTACGGAAGTCGACGGCAAGCCGGTCACAAGCGTGGCCAGCTTTCGTGCCGCTCTGACGAAAGCCGATCCGAGCCACGGTATTCTGCTCTACCTCGATCGAAAGGGCAGCCGCACCTTTGCGGTGCTGAAAGTGGGCGGATAGAAATCCCGCTCATCCCGAGCGGATCCCGCGGAGAGCGGCAGGCGAGGGATCCCACGGAATGAACCGAAGAATGGCGCGGCCAAATGATTCAATTTCGACAGGGACATCCGTGTGGCGGAGGCCGGTCGGGTGCGCGGTCGCGCTGCTTCTTCTCGCTCCGGGCCTCGTTCGTGCGGAGTGGAAGATCAGCGGCGCGGAACGCGAAACCTCGTCTAACGAGATTGTCGAACACTGGAAAACGGTTGTCGAAAATGAGACGAGCGGCGAGCGCGTCACTTTGCAGACAGCCGTTTTTGAGAGCCGTAAGGCGACGCTGCGAATAATCGACCAACCGGACGCGCCGCGGAGCGAACTGGCTGAAGTGATGGCGCGAACAACAGCCAGCGCGGGCGTCAATGGCGGTTACTTCGACCCGGAGGACGCGCCGGTTGGTTTGCTCGTGAGCGAAGGGCGCATCCTCGCGCCGCTGCGCAAGGCGAAGCTGCTTAGCGGGGTTCTGACGGCCACCGCTTCGCATGTCGACGTCGTTAGGGCGTCGCGTTTTGAGATGAGCACAAAAATCAAATCGGCGCTCCAGTGCGGGCCGCTCCTCGTCGAGCGGTCCGCGCCGGTAGCCGGACTGAATGACACGCGCAAGGCGCGACGAACGTTTGCCGGGGTCGACGAGAAGGGACGGGCAACGCTGGGCGTCTGCTCGGCGGTTTCTCTCGCGCAGCTGGGGCAGATCCTCAGCCTCAAGGAGGGCGCTGGTAAAATCAGGATTACGCGCGCCCTCAATCTCGATGGCGGATCCTCGAGCGCTTTCTGGTTTGCCGGCAAAGACGGCGTTTTTTCGATTCGGGAGCAGAAAACGGTGCGCGATTTTGTGGCGATCGTACCGCGTGGAGATCGTTAGGAAAGGTAGTTCGATCCGGTAGCGTCGATCGTTCGTCATCGGTTCCGGTGTGAACAGCCGGAGATTCTTTGCCCGGTCCCGGTAACCCGAGGGCGCATTTCTCCGGCCCGTTTGCTTGACGAGTGCGCGGCCCGCGCCAAAAGTCGGTGCGCAATGCGAACTTTCGGCCGATTCCTCCACCGCGATGCCCTCGTTTACGGCGAAGTCCGGGATAAGGAAGTACGTCTGCTGAACCGGCCGTTCTGGCTCGATTTTGAATTTACCGGTGAAACCTGTTCGTTAGGCGAGCTGGCGATCGAGGTCCCGGTCGCACCGAGCAAGATCATCGCCGTTGGCCTGAACTACCGCGATCACATCAAGGAAATGCGGCGGACCGAGATCGGCTCTCCGCTCATCTGGTTCAAAGCGCCCAGTTCTCTGCTCCCTCACAACGGCACTATTCGGATCGCTTTTCCCGACCATAAAACCGATTTTGAAACCGAGCTGGCGGTCGTCATCGGCAGAACCGCGAAAGACGTCGCGGTCGAGCGCGCCCTCGATTTTGTTTTCGGTTACACAGTTGCGCTCGATGTCAGCGATCGGGATTTGCAAAAAGCAGAAAAGCAATTTTCCCGCTGCAAATCTTTCGATACCTACACGCCGGTGGGACCCTTTGTTCAGGCCGAAGTTGAAACAGACGATCTCGAAATTTCGCTCCGCCAGAACGGCGAAGTCCGGCAACAGGCGCGCACCAGCCAGATGATTTATTCGGTGGCGGAGATCGTTTCTTTCGCCAGCCAATCGCTCAGCCTCTTGCCCGGAGACTTGATCCTGACGGGAACGCCGGCCGGAGTTGGCCCGATCCGGGCCGGTGACGAATTGGTTGCGCGAGTCGGAGACTGGCCGGCCTTGCGGAACCAAATCGTAGACGGGCGGTAAGTTGCTAAAAAAAAGTCTTGCGCAGACGCAATTTAGTGGGCTTCCTCTACATCCCACTGTAAAAGTAAATTCGAACTGTTAATTGAGGAATGGAATCGCCGCTGCACAAACGACCAGAAAAGTTTTGCTGGACGCATTTTGATCTGCTCTGCGATAACAACCGCATCAACATTGCCGGAATCTTCTTTCCACCATCAACCTGCTAATATGAAAAAAACGCTAATCGTTAGTCTGTGCTCCGTCACCCTCGCGCTCACCGCCTTCGCTCAAGACCCGGCCGCCTCTCCGGCGAGCAGTCCGGACTTGAATGCGCCCGCCGATACCGCCGCGTCGCCCGCCATGTCTACCGCACCAGATGCCGGGGCGGCGACCGCGCCTGGCACAACTCCCGAAACGGCGATGTCACCCGCCGGAGCCGGAGTGATGCCTGCTGCGACTACGGCGCCGGCAGCTCCCGTCGCGACGCCTCGCTCCAGCCGCGAGCACAGCGCCTGGCCGCCGAACGCGATGCCCACCGAGGCGGCACCCGAGAGCAAGAACTTCTTCATCGATAACTTTCACAAGGGCGGCCCGATCATGTGGCCGATCCTCATCATTTCGATTGTCGCGTTGACCGTGGTGCTCGAGCGCTGCTTCTGGTGGGGCGCTCGTTGGTTCCGCCGCGATCCGAAGCGAGTTGAGAAAGTTTTCACGGCGATCGAAACGGGTGACATCAACGAAGCTTCTAAACTCGCCCGCGGCTCACGCGATCCCGTCTTGCGCATGTTGTGGAATGGTTTGAATCACCAGCATGCATCGCTTCAGGGCGCCCTCCAGGTCGCCGCCGGCATCGAGATCAAACGCGCTGGTCGTTTCCTCGTCGTGATGGATACGCTGGTAACGTTGGCGCCATTGCTCGGTTTGTTGGGCACGATTACCGGTCTGATCCGTTCCTTCAGCTTCCTCGGCAACGAAGAGCTGGCGGTGCAAGCGGTGACCGGCGGTATCGCCGAAGCGCTCATCGCGACCGCTTGCGGTCTCGGTCTCGCGATTTTCGCCTTGATTCCTTTTAACTATTTCACGTCTCGAGTGTCTAACTTGGAGTTCGAACTGCAAACTGCGGCGACGAACCTGGAAGTGATGTTAGGAGCTCACAGTGCGGCCAAAGAAATGGATATCCACGGCACCGCCCCCACCGGCAAAGGGTCGTCGATCTAGGGGAAAATAAATGGAATTCACCTCGCCCATCCCGCACAAGAAGGCCCGGATCGAGATCATCCCGCTGATCGACATCATGTTCTTCCTGCTCGCCAGCTTCATGATGGTGAGCCTGAGCCAGGTGCACATGAAGGGCATGAAGGTGAATCTGCCCACCGGCATCAGCGGTCAGACGCAGAGTAAACGCGAATACGTCAGTCTTTCAGTGGATAAAGACGGTCAGATCTATTTCGACAAGACTCCGATGGAACCTAACGTGGTCTACGACTCGCTGGTCGAGGTGCACCGGACAGCTCCGCATGCCAAGATCTTCATCCGCGGCGACCGCGACACCTATCACGGCGATATCATCCGGCTGATCGAGCAGGTACGCTCGGCCGGGTTCTACAAGATCGCTTTCGAAATCAAGAGTCCGTCTTTACCCAATAACAGCGCAAACCAGTAGTTCCGGGAACCATGGCAAAACCGCAATACTATAAGGGAATGCCCAAGTGGCACGTCTTGGCGGCTCTCGCGGGTGCGATCGCGCTTGAAGGCGCGGCCATCGGGTTCGCAAGTCTGCACAAAGAAGAGGAGATTCCGGTGGATCCGGGATTCGTCTCGCAACAGCCCGTTGATGCAATTATTACGGAGCTCCCTCCCGAACCAACTCCGCCGCCGGAAGAAGAGCCGCCGCCACCGCCCCCACCGCCGGATGAGCCGACCGAGTTTACAATCGAGGAGCCCACTCCCCCGCCACGGCCCAAAGATGCTCCGACGCCCAAGCCAAGGGCCCGTGTCGCGTCTTCTCGCCCATCCGCCCCCTCCGGACCGGTCAGCTTCGTCTCGGCCAAAGCCAATCTGACGAGCGCACCCCGGCCGACCTACCCTTACGAGGCTCGCCGTTCGCGGCAGACCGGTAGCGGTAAATTCCTCCTCCATTTCGATTCGTCGGGGGTGGTAACCGATGTCGACGTCGTGACAAAGCACGGGGAGCGCGATCCTCGACCAAACGACTACTTCGCACCTTCCGGCGCTGGCGCTGCAAACCGGGAGTTTATACGAAAGTCTACGTGCCGATCACCTACACGATGGAAGGCGCCCAGATGTAGCTGAAAGAGTTCATATGAGAGTCGCATCACCACTTCCGCACAAAAAAGCCCGGATCGAGATCATTCCCTTGATCGACATTATGTTCTTTCTGCTCGCCAGCTTCATGATGGTGAGTTTGAGCCAGGTCCACATGAAGGGCATCCGGGTCAACCTGCCCTCTTCGATCGCGGTGCCCCAGGCCACACCGCCGCAGAAGAAGGATTACACCAGTCTTTTTGTCGATGCCGACGGACTGGTTCACTTCGACCAGGTAGTGGTGCCTGATGAGGAAGTGATGGCGAAGTTGCTGGCACTTTATAAGACCAACCATGACGCCAAGGTTTTCATCGGCGCGGACAAAGAGGCACTTCACGGAGACGTGATTAAACTGCTCGATCGCGTCCGTTCAGCTGGGATTGAAAAGGTCGGCTACGAGATCAAAGTCAAGGCCGGTGCGGGGACAGGCGGCGCGCCCGGTGCTCCCGCCGCTCCACCTCCCACCCCCGCCTCCGCCTCCTGCACCGTAGTTTTGCCCGGCTTGGTTGAAGTTTCGTCCGAGATCTCGCTGCCGATCGTCATTCCTCGGCGAATGAGGTGGATCTGAGAAAGCTCTTCAACCGCACTACCGCGAGCGCGCGGTGACTAATGGAGTTTTTGTCCGCCGGTCGAAGTTCGGCAAAGGTTTTCTCGAATCCGTTAGGCTGGAATAAGGAATCATAGCCAAAGCCTCTCCCGCCGCGTGCCGCCTGGATGATTCGCCCTTCCGCTACGCCTTCGAAAGTCGCAAGCACTTCGCCCCCGCACGCCAGCGCCAAAACGCAGCGAAAGCGCGCCGTACTTGGAGTACCGGGTGGTAGCTGTGCCATTTCTTCGAGCAATTTCCGGCGATTCAATTCGTCCGTTGCGTCCTCGCCTGCGTAGCGCGCCGAATAAATCCCGGGAGCTCCGCCTAGCGAATCGACCTCTAATCCCGAATCGTCCGCCAGGATCAGTCCTGGCAACTGCTGGGAGATTGCCACTGCTTTGAGCCGCGCGTTCTCGGTAAACGTCGCACCGTCCTCGACCACTTGACCAATTTCCGGATAAATCCGCAAGTCGCGCAGGGCGAACTCGGTCCCGAGCATTTGCCTAAATTCTCGCGTCTTGTGGGCATTGCGCGAGGCGAGCAGGAGGCGATGCATTGTGTAGGGCGCGCCCTTTGACCGCTGGGATTGGGCGTCTGTCAGGCCAAGCTAACGCCCTCGTGGCGGCCAAAATGGCGCGCCCTACACAATGCACCGAAAGGCCGTCGTCGCGACTTGCTTACCCATTCTGACTCGCTAACGCTCGCCAAAGAGCGCCGTTCCAACTCGTACAAGGGTCGCTCCTTCTTCGATTGCGACCGGGAAATCGCCGCTCATCCCCATGGAAAGGTGAGGCAGACGCACGTTGAATTCCGCTTCCAGTTGATCGCGCAGTTCGCGCAGCGCGACGAAATATTGGCGCGACGCTTCCGCTTCCGGCGCGAGTGGCGGGAGCGTCATCAAGCCTTCGATGGTCAATCGACCTAACGACAGCGCCGCCTCCAGATCGCGTCGCAGTGCCTCCGGCGAAAAACCATGTTTGCTCGCTTCGCCGGCCAGGTTCACTTCCAACAGAACACGCGGCCGCACTCCTTCTTCGCCGGAGATCCGCTCCATTTCCTGGGCGAGCCCGAGCGAGTCGATCCCATGAAACAATTCGAAAAGCGGCAGGGCGTGGCGAATTTTGTTTTTCTGGAGATGCCCGATGAAATGCCAGCGCAATCGCGAAGGAAGGAGCGGGATTTTCACCCGAGCTTCCTGCACCCGGCTTTCGCCAAAGAGCAATTGACCCGCCTCGACGGCGGCCTGCACTTTTTCGACCGGGTGCGTTTTCGAGACCGCGACCAGTTCGATTTCTTCGGTGCTGCGTCTGCTTTTCCGGGCCGCATCCACCATGCGCTGACGGATCTCGGCAAGCCTCGTCGTGATTTCCTCCATCGGCGAATTATTCACCGTCTAAGGTTACGGGCAAGCATTCACCGTCGCGAGGGTTTGTCCGCCGACTAAGGAAGTTGGTAAACTTCGATCAGGGCGACACCGGTAGTGCCGTCCCTGCCGTGGACCACGGCGGTGTAGCTTCCGGGGAGAAGGTCGATGAGCAGAGCCGCTTCCAGCTCGTTGGATGGCGCCAGGCCTGTTGCCTCAATGGTTCCCTTTTCCGCTTCGTTCCAATTGTCGTCCGTGGCCAGGCTGGTTCCTTGCGCGTCGAACAGGTCGAGCGTTGGGTCGAGCAATGGATTTTGAATGCCGGCGCCAGCGAGAGACGGCCCGGTGGCGCGAACGAGGATCGTTGCTGGATCAACGCCCTTGATGATTACTCCGCCAATCATGACGCCGTCGTCCAGGCCCACGAGCGCACGCGTGCTGATGTTCATGAGGCGTCCACCGGACTGTTGCAGGTCATAAATCTCCGTAAGCCCAATACCGCTCGTGTTGTTCCGGCCGGCCACAATTGCGGTGTAACTGCCGGGGTCGAGTGTGGCCAGAATAGCTGATTCGCGATCCTCGCTGGGCGCGAGCGCCGTCTCGCTGATTTCCATCTTCTGCGTTTCCTTCCAATTGTCGTTGCTGACCAGAAGATTTCCGCTCGCATCGTGCAGTTCGAGCGTCGGATCGACGAGCGCGTCGGAGACGCCGAGATTGGTCAATGAAGGACCGATGGCCCTGATCAAAATTTCTTTCGGAGCGTCTCCTTGCACGATAAAGCCACCGATCGAAACGTTCTCGTTCAGGCCGACCGCGGCGCGTGTCGAGAGATTGGCCATGCGCGCTTGCGGCATCACCGAGACGACGACCGCATCGTAGGCAACCGCGTGGACGCCGTCGTCCGCGCTCAGCTCAAACACGTACGAACCCGGTTGAGTGAAATTGACCGTGGTCTCTGTGTTCTGCGGGCTCCCTAACGTGACCTCGTCAGGCCCGGAATAAAGTTTCCATTGGACGGTCGCAGTCCCGACAGGCAGGCCGATCACTCCGTGCAACATCACCGTCGTCCCGAGATCGACGATGTGATCCCCGCCGGCGTCGACGCTTGGAGAACCGGGAGAACGTGGGCCTTCAGCCGGCCCCGTCGTCTCGATGACCTCAAAGTTGTCGACGTCGATCGTGGAAAGATGATCGAATGCTTCGTCGGAGAATCGGTTGTCCGGGCAAACTGAAAACGAGAAAAAATTGCCATTGTCGGCAACCATTGCGCCATATTTTTTGAGCGCTCGCAGAACCGCCTTTTCCTCGATCGTCCAGCCGTCCGGGATGATGAAATTCGATTTCAGCCGGAAACGCTGCCCCATCGCCGGATAATTTTTCGAGTCAGCGGCAATCGAAGACGCGTAGTGATTTGCCGGATAAATATATTCGCGCCGCGTCTTCACCACGACGAGACGGAGGGCGTGCTCGACCATGCCGCGCTCGCATTCATCGTGACGGACGAGCGCAGGAAACATCGGCAGACCCGCGGCATCGCCCGAGGTCCAGCCCGCCGGGCGCAGCGCATTCGAGTTCAAATCGAACTTCGCGCCGTTTGATGCTTCCCAACCGCTGGTCGCCAGGCGGGCGAGCCAGGTTTCCCAGACCAAGCCCGCACCAGGTGCGACGACAATCGAATGGCGATCGCCGCCCGAATCGTTCACGTCCCGCTGCCATTGCTCCAGGGTCAGGGCGTCCGTCGCCTTCGGCCAGCCCTCGACCGGCATGTTGGGTGGGATCGGATACAAACCGTTTGGAAATACGCCGCCCTCGAGATCCGATTCATCGGGATAATTGAAAAACGGAATCGTCAGGCGAGGCTGGTTGTCTGGCACGAGGACGTAGTTCATCTCGTAAAAGGCGCGCAGGGTTTGGCGGCTCGAGAGAAGATCGCTTTTTACCTGCGCGATCATGGCCGCGGAATTGGCCAGCACCGGGCGTCGCGAAATATCTTCATTCCACGCGCTCGTTACGGGCATGATCTGCAGCGCGGCAACGATGGCGTCTGCAGCCGGCGTGTTGAACAATGTCGGTGTCGTGGCCGCGGGCGCCGGCCCAAGAATTCGTCCCTCCTGATTGATCCGCTCCGCGCGCGCCGAAAACGAAACGACAAGGACCAATGCAATCAGCCGGCAATAAGCGATCCGAATTGTGCGGTGCATTTGTTCTCCGTGTCTTGGTTTACGATCCGTTGGGAGAAGCGCGCCAAATTCCAAGGGGGAGCAGTATTTGCGCCTCGGATTCGAATTGCTTCCTGTTCCTCGGGGCTGAGGCGTGTAGATCAAAAAACCGTGTCTGGCTCCTCTTGTCGTTCCAACTTGGCGCCACGCGGCGATTCATAATGCAGGCCGCGCTTTCAAGACTCGCAATTGTCCCGGGCGCGTTCTCAATTTGAGGACGCGTAGCCGCCGGTTTACGGTCCTTTCGACACCTCAGGACATGTCGGCGCGGCTCAGTATGAATGGGATTTTCCGGACCCGGTTTCCGCCGTGATCCCGTTTTTATCCAACTAATCCCATCATCTGGCCGGCCAGCTTCGGGCCGATGCCGGCTTCTTCGTGCTTGAAATAAACGAATGCGTCACGCCAGCTGGCCGTATTTTGCCTAACGATCTCCGCCCAACGTGCGACATCGGCGGCGGTGTAATCTTCTCTCCGTAGGCGAAGATAACCGTAATCGGCCGTTACCACCGTCGGTGTCGCCAGCTTCTCGGTCTCGGCGAAACAAAGCGCGACATTGCGTTCCCGGAGGAGAGAAAAAATCTCTTCGTCGAGCCATGATTCGTGCCTGAATTCAAAGGCGGCGCGCATCGCAGGCAGCTCACGCAGAAAAGAGCTGAGCACGTCCGAATCTTTTTTGAAGTTCGGCGGCAATTGAAACAAAATGGGACCGAGACGATCACCGAGCGCCGAAATTACGCGACAAAAATAGGCGAGCGTGTCCTGGCAGTCGCGCAGCTTGGCGAAGTGAGTGATTTTTTGCGGGGCTTTGAGCGCAAAGCGAAAATTTTCCGGTGTTTGCCCAAGCCAATTCTCGATCGTCTTGGGCGAGGGGATGCGATGAAAAGTATAGTTGATTTCGGTCGTGGAGAGACGTTCCGCGAAGTAGGGCAGCATTTTGCTCGCAGGAAGATCCTCCGGGTAAAAGCTCCCTTTCCATTCCGAATATTGGAAGCCCGAGGTACCGATCCAGGTTTTCATCGCTCTTGCGACGATGCGCCGAGCGGGGCGTAATGACAACCTGCCGATGTTATGACCAATCTTGGAGCGCCGGTCTATGACGGGCCGAGCTCGATAAGATGCGACAGGTTCTCGTTAGGTAAGTTTTGCAAAAGGAGAGCTTTCACCAGCGGAGTCGCGATTATAAAGAGATGGAAGGCGAAACGAATCTGCGCAAGGGCTGGGAACTTCTTAAGAACACGGCTGTCGAGTGGTGGACCGACAACACGTTTCGCCTCGCTGCGGCCCTCGCTTTCTACACCATCTTTTCCGTCGCGCCGGTGCTCCTGATTGCGGTCGGCGCGGCCAGCCTCTTCTTTACGCGGGCGACGGCGGTGAATCGAGTCGTCGCGGAAATTCAGCGCCTCATCGGCGAACAGGGCGCGAGCGCCATTCGCCAGGTCCTCGAATCATCCGCGGGTTTAGGCAAAGGCGCCTGGGCGATCACGGTCGGGGTGGTGACGCTGGTCTTCGGCGCCTCTGTCGTGTTTGCGGAACTGCAATCGGCTTTGAACCATATCTGGGGGGTAAAGTCGGAAGTGCGCCGCGGTGTCGTTTTCGATTTCGTATTGAATCGGTTGCGCTCATTTTCGATCGCTCTCGGGGTGGGATTCCTCCTTCTTGTCTCGCTCATCCTTAGTGCCGCGTTGACCGGCTTGCAGGATTACCTCACGAACTGGATGCCTTCTTTGCCCTGGCTCTGGCAAGCGGGCAACATCACCATCTCATTCTTCGTCGTCGCGATGCTCTTCGCGATGATTTACAAATATCTGCCCGATGTTCAGATCGAGTGGCGCGACGTCTGGATTGGCGCCCTCGTGACCTCGATCCTTTTCAATGGCGGGAAATACCTTATCAGCATCTACCTCGGGCATGCCGCGATGGGAAGCGCGTTTGGTGCGGCCGGCTCCTTCGCTGTGCTTCTCGTCTGGATCTATTACTCGGCCCTGATCAGCTTCTTTGGCGCGGAGTTTACCCAGGTCTATGCCCGCCGGCATGGCCGGCAAATCAAGCCCGAAGGTCACGCAAAATCAGTCGGTAAAGGGAGCCACGATGGCGCTGTCTCCCGTCGTCCCTCGCCATAACCGGGCACAACGTAACAACCTCTGGCGGATCGGTATGAGACGGCGGACCGAGCGGCGAGGTAATGATCGTTAGGCGACTTCGCCTGCGGCGTGGCCACTGGCCCACGCCCACTGAAAATTGTAGCCACCCAGCCAGCCGGTCACATCGACCACTTCGCCGATGAAATAGAGCCCCGGCACGCATCGCGCCTCCATCGTCTTGGATGAGAGTTCGCTCGTTTCAACGCCGCCGACGGTTACTTCGGCTTTCGCGTAACCCTCCGTCCCGTCGGGGCGAACCGGCCAGTGATGAACAAGGTGCGCGAGTTGCTCCAGGTCCGCGGTGCGTGTTTGTTGGAGTGGCTTTTGCGGAGCGTGATGAGCGCACCATGTGGCCGCGAACCGCGCCGGCCATTGGCGTTCGAGCAAATCCTGGGCAGTGTCTTTCGAGCCCCGTCGTCCGAGCAACCAGTTCGCTCCGGGATGTTGCGGCAGGAGATCGAGCGTCGTGCTTCCTCCCTCGCGCCAGTAGGAGGAAATTTGCAGGATCGCCGGTCCGCTTAGTCCGCGATGAGTGATTAGCATTGCTTCGGCAAAGGATGCACCGTCGGCCCGCGCGATTACCGGCAGCGCCACGCCGCTCAAGGGCGCAAACACGGACCGCTCCTCATCGGCCAGGGTAAGGGGAACGAGGCCGGGCCGCGTCGCTCTCAACTTGAGACCGAATTGCTCCGCGATCCGGTAGCCGAAATCAGAAGCGCCCAGTTTCGCGAAAGACAATCCGCCCGTCGCGATGACGAGCGAATCACATTCCAATTCACCGCGATTTGTACCTAACAAGAAGCGTTCCTGTTTTTCGACCGACCCGACCCGGCAACCGCAGCGCAAGTCCACCTCCGCGATCGCGCACTCGGCCAACAGCATTTCAATGATCTGCCGCGAACTGAAATCGCAAAACAATTGGCCCAGCTTTTTTTCGTGAAACGGGATTCGGTGCTTCTCAACGAGCGCGATAAAATCCTGCGGCGTGAAACGCGCGAGGGCCGACGCGCAGAAGCGCGGATTTCCGGAAATGTAGTTCTCCGGCGCGGCGAAAGTGTTGGTGAAGTTGCAACGTCCGCCGCCCGAGATAGCGATCTTCAAGCCGACGCGTGCGTTGTGCTCGAGGAGCGCGACGCGCCGACCGCGCCGGCCGGCCGTCAGGGCGCACATCAAGCCGGCACCGCCGCCGCCGATCACAATGACATCGTAAGGCTGCAATCGATGCAGTGTAACAGAGCTGAGTCCGGATGGGACCGAAGATCTCGCTCTTCAGTCCGCGCGCTTCATGAACACCATCTTGGCCAGCGGGATGTTCATCCGCTGAGGGGCGGTCGCCAGTCGAGTAGCCGTCCCGGTCTCCAAGCGCTGGAGGAACTCGGGGCCCCGCGGATCACCGTGTCCTCCGTCCATTTCCGCAGCGAGGGTAGGAAATACGGAAGCCCGCGAGAAGGCAGCCCACTGCGCGCCGAACGTGCTGGGGTCTTGGGTGCGTTCAAAGTCCTGCCAGATCCCGTCTTCGCCTTCAAAGACCTCGAGGTGTTCAATCGAGAGACCGGCAAAGCAGCCGCTCTCCCCGAACGGTGATTCAAATTCCGAGCGGGTCCGTCCGAACGTGGGGATTGCCATGTGGCGCACCTCGCTGGCGCGGATTAGGCCTTGGTCGATTAGATCCAACAGCGAGGCATACATGGCCTCGAGTAGTGGTCGATATCCAAAGTCCCCGGAATCGTCACGCGCCATCGTGAGGACGACGAGTCGAGCGCCAGCGCGCATTTCCCGGGCGCGGTGAGTGAGGAACGAGCGCCAGTCCTCGTCCGCCTGCCGCTCATATGCCGCTTGAGCATTTGCGTCACTGCTGAAAGCGATCTGGACCTGATCGGGAATGGGCGCGGGGACGCGACTCAACCATTGCACTGCCCAGGCGCTCCATCCTAGAGTGACGCTTTCGGAAGGAAGGATCTGCCCGTAGAAAGACCGTCCGATTGCCGCCGCGAAGGCGGCGGAATCATGACGGAGATAGCTGCCGGAATCGGTTGCGAGGAGTCGGAAGAGAGCCGCGAAGTCGCTCTCTGGCAAATCGGTATGCACGACAGAGATCGCGCGCTCGGGCCCGACCCGGGCCCGGAGCGCTCCGATCGCCGTCGCGATTGGAACGAGAGAGTTGCGTCCTTCGGATGCGCCGTAATCCACGATGATTATCGGTCCGGGCATCGTTTCCAGCTCAACCGCCCGCGCCGCCTGCTCGAACAATGGTAAAGCCGGTGAAGAGCCGGCAGCTTGCACGCGTGAGCTACGGTTGTAGGCACCATGGCCTTCCATCGGTGTCGGCGTGATAACCTTACGATCTTCTCTCATCGCTGCGTTCCAACGAAAGGCCTGGGAGGGCGCCCGGAAGAAGCCAAGACGGCAGGACAATCCCGATTGATTCGTCCCACGGCCGCTACCATAACCCAAAGAATCGGCGGTTTTCGTGAATGAATCTGCCGACGAGATTCGTGGCTGTTCATCATACGTCCTGGCCTAACGACGATTCGATCAAATACGCTGGGCCAGGGCGCAGGCTCCCGCCACTTGACCGGTTGAAATCATGCATGGGTCTTTAGCGTGGCTCTACATAAAGAGTTCCGACCACGCAACCACGCCCGCACAAGATGCCTCGTTCGAGCAGGACGTGAGCAATGGCATCCCGATAGGCAGCATAAGACTCGCCGTGCTTTCCCTCATAAAGTGAGGCAAGCAACTCTGGACGAAGCTCGGCCTTACTTCGGGACGCCAGCGTCGAACGAACTTGGGCAAGCACTTCGGGGGTGTAACGTGGAGCAACGTTGGCGAGAGCTTCGGATTTTGAAAAGGTGTAGGTGTGATCGTGGCTCGCGAATAGGAGTTTCCGCACATCGCGGTCCCCTGACTCGCTGTAGGCAATGTCATGTTCGCGGTGCAGCGCACCTTCCAGAAATGGCGCTTCAATACAGACCAATGTCGCAGAGCCGTTTCCTCCCTCCCGAATCGTAACCAAAACGTAGTTGGGCGCCGTGCTGTGATTGTCGATTGCGGCGCGGAACATTGCGTCGCTGTATCGAGACGATTGCTGAGCGCGCGCCGACGTGGCGGCGAAAAGCAAAACAAGAAAGCAACTCACGGTGCGATCCACGGGCATAAAAGGAAACGATGAGCCACGGTTGTTGAAAGGTCGAGCCTGATCTGTCGGGACATCTGGTTGGCCCTGGGGCGGAGCTGCCGACTTCGTTGAAAAAATCGCCTCGATCTGTCAATAAATGGCGCCTTACCTATTTTCCTTGTCGCATCGCTTCTTCGGCTTGGGCCGTAGTGATTGCGCTGAGAAATAAACAGGACTAATCTTAGGGCAGTGAAAACTATCGCTATGCGGTGTTTGATTGCCGCTGTTTTTTGTTCGTCCGCGATCTGCGTTTTCGCCGGTTCCTTCCAGAGCGCGACCATCGCGCCCGGAGGCTCTCTAGCGATTGCGGTTGCGGACGGTCGTTTCCTCGTCGTCCGCAACTTTACGCAGGAAGGTGGAACAACCCGCGGGGTCGTGACGGTGACGACCGACAGCGGGACGGCGAATATTCTCGCCGCCGCCATCGTCGACTCGAGTACATCGTCAACCTCAATCCCATTGGAAGTGATCAGTAATGTGATCGTTGCCGGCCCCGCTACTGTTACTGTGACGTGTCCCGGGGACGCGACGAACTGTTTCATCACTTACAGAAAAGAGAGTAACTAGAGACGGCGCCCGCCAATCATGGGAGCGAGTCGAACGATTGGATCAGGATGAAGAGGCAGACGGCAGCACTCGTCATCGCCTCCCTGTGCGCGGTTACTCCTTTTGCTATCGCTGGTGATTTTAGGAGCGCATTGGTCGAGGCGGCCGGCGATGCTCTGTCACTCAATGTGCCGGACGGGCAATTTCTGACGATCCGCAATTTTACGCAAGCAGGTGGCAGTCAACGGGGCGTGGTGACGGTGACAGCGAATGGTGCGACGAACAACGTCCTGGCAGCTGCTCTGATCGACCAAGGGTTGTCTGTTCCGCCGGAGTTTATGAAGAAAGTAGTGATTCCAGGTCCGGCTGATTTAACCGTGACTCCGGTCCCTGGAGCAAAACTTTTCATAACCTATAGACGAGGACTCGAACCGGGAAGCCCGACGCCGACGCCCACACCCGTTCCTACCGCGACACTCACTCCGACTCCGACTCCGACACCGACATCGACCCCTTGATGCCCCGCACAGGATTGTCGTTAGCAGGAAATACTTCAGGATCGTTGCAGTGCCTTTGCCCCTGGCTTCCAAAGTCGGTTAACGTCGAGCAGCTGCGGAGATTCGGCGATTTCTTTCGTCATTAATCGGAACCGGTTGGAGCGTCAGCCTTCCGCGGAAAAAGTGATGTTAGAGATGTTGCGGGCTGCCGACATGAAAATATCCGAAAACTTCGGCGCCGGCTTTCCGTAAATATTAATATGAAGACAAAAAAACGTTCAAATCCATTGCTCATGAATCGAGTTCGGCTCTTTCTTTGCCTCGCATGTATCTGTTTTCTCACCTCGCAGACCTGCTTCGCTGGCTTTGGATTTGCCGGTCGCCTGGTCACCCCACGCGGTAAGCACACGGCTACCTTGTTGCAGGATGGTAGAGTGCTCATTGCCGGCGGAACAGATAGGGGGCTCTACAACGCGAGCGCGAAGGCCGAAATATACGATCCTTCGACAGGGCTAGCGACTGCCACTGGCGACATGAACGTAGGGCGCAGAAGTCATGGCGCTGTTTTGTTGCCCGACGGGAGGGTCCTCGTGATTGGTGGGCATTACGCAAATTCGAATTCTGTGCAAACCTGTGAAATCTACGACCCGGCCACGGGGATATGGACTCTTACCGGCCTCATGCCGGATGGGCAGTCGACGGTTGATCCGGTTCTCCTCCCAGATGGCAAGGTACTTTCGGCCGCTGCCGGGAGTTCGGATCCGAGTTATGCATTTGTCTACGACCCGGGCACCGGAGTCTGGAGCTTCACCGGTAGGCTCAATCAGCCGCGGTTCTTTGGTTGCAAAATGACTTTGCTTCCTTCTGGTTCAGTCCTCCTCGCTGGCGGCGGCATCGGAAGTCCCCTGGCGGCAGAACTCTACGATCCTACCACCGGAACGTGGAGCGTAACGGGTAGTCTTCATGCGTCGCGTGATTACCATACACAGACTCTCCTGCCCGATGGCCGTGTGCTGGTGGCAGGCGGAGAAGATGCGGGCCATAACCCGATATTCACCGCGGAGATCTATGACCCTGCTACTGGATTGTGGACGGAGACCGCAAATCTAACCGCCTCCCGCGAGGAACATACCGCCAATCTGTTGCCGAACGGGAGTGTGTTGGTTGTAGGTGGCACTGGCTTCACTGCTTCAACCTTGGCTAGTGCGGAATATTTTGGGACCGAGCTTTGGCGCTCGATTTCGCACGGACTTCACACTGCGCGCACTGAACACACAGCTACAACCCTCCTCGATGGCAGCGTGCTGGTGGCTGGAGGAATAGATGCGAACAATAAGGTGGTAAAAACAGCGGAGCGCTTCTCGCGGTCGCAGTAATGTCGTTCCTCGCCGTGATTCCTGTCGGTCGCATGAGACATAACTGCTGCCAAATTCACAGAATAATTGAGCCGACTTCGCTCGTAAGATGTCCAGCCTCGGACGTATCGCGCGGGAAATAAGCTATTTGCTTAAGCAAACGCTTTGGACAGGGGAGCGGCTCATATTCACAAAAAATGCTCAAATATTTGTGAAGGTAGTCCCGGCAGCAGAAGTCTTAAGTCCGAAGAACCAGCATAATCCGGGCTTTTCCGGCTTATTTGCGAAAGTCCTCAAATATTCCGTGAAGATACAGTGATAAGGCAAGTGGTGCGCGATGCAGGGTTCGAACCTGCGACTTCTTGCGTGTGAAGCAAGCGCTCTACCACTGAGCTAATCGCGCCGGAAAATGAGCGAGTCTAGATTTAGCGTGCTCGCGGCGTGGAGCAACCGCTTTGATCCTGCGACTTGTCGCCGCGGCGACCGCTCTACCGCTGAGCTAATCGCGCCGGAAAATGAGCGAGTCTAGATTTAGCGTGCTCGCGGCGTGGAGCAACCGCTTTGATCCTGCGAGTTGTTTCCACGGCGACCGCTCTACCACTGAGCTGTCGCGCGGGAAAATAAGCAGCTCTAGATTTAGCGCGCTTTCAACCCGATATGGCAACGGCAGCGCTACGCTTCCTCAGAGGCGACCGCGAGCGCGAGGGCGGGTTCTTCGTCCCTCGGGCGAGCGCGCGGTCGCGCCCGAAAGATCGGCGTCCGATTGGAAAGAACTTCGCGAAAGTAAATCGCGACGCAGATCAACAGCAAACAGGAGGCAATCGGTCGCATCCGTTCGAGAAAGTCGATCGTGGCCAGCGTCGGACCGAGTTTCTTATCGAGCAAAAGGACGTGCGTGATCATGGTCACGCTCATGGCCGAGAAGACGAAATGGAGCACACTTAAGCGGACGCTAACACCGAGCGCGACGGCACTGAGGACTGCACCCCAGAGGAGATAGCGTTCGTGCATTTGCGCCAGGAGCGCGAACATGATGAGCCAGGGCGCGGCGATCGCGATAAGGAGACGCGGGTCGCGAGAGCGAGCGTGTCGAGCGGCGCCGAGAGCGCAAAGCAGCAGCGCTCCAAGATAAATCATGCGCAAGGTCCATTGCAGCGTCAGGGCGAAATGGAAAGGGCCCAGCTGTGACGACCAAAAAGGTGCCTTGAGTGACAGGTGCCAATGGGAGAGAAGTGAAGGGAGATTGTAGCAGGAGCTGATAAACAGGTAGGGGTAACGTTCGCTTCCATAGAGGAAACCGATTTTCAACCAGGCGAAGCTGCCCCCGCCGAGTGCGCCAACAGCAAAGGCCGCGACGCCTGCGAGGCCGGCTGTCCAAGCCCAAATGTTGCGCGAGCCGCGAAACCAAAAAAAGCAACCGGTGCCAAGAACGGTTGCAGCGACCACCCCCCATGCGAAGGCGCTTCGGAGGAGCCAGGGGGAAACGATGAGCGCGGCGGCGGCGGCAAAACCCGCGAGCACTCGCCCAGAGCGGCCCCAGCGTTTCTGCCAGAGCGGCCAAAAGACAAAAAACGGCGCGACAAAGAGCAGCTGGCCTTTAAGCATTCCCCCGGTCGCGAGCAAACATCCGCACCAGAACCAGCGTCTCCTGAGGGCAGCGAGCGTCGCGAATAAATAGAATGGCAAGACCCAGACATCCCATTGCGGCCAGGCATGGGCGTCGAGAATGAGCGACGGTTCGAGCCAGGCCACGCTCGCCGCGACCAAACCGCAGACCCATCCCCGCTCGGCCGGCGGGAGGCGATGGAGGAGATCGGAATCGGTTGCGCCAGAAGCCCGCCGGACTCCGAGCCTAACGAGAAGGAAAATGCCGACGGCAGTGAGCAGCTCGCAGAACAGGTTGACGGCGAGGAGAGGCTCGACGTAATCGGGCGTTCCGTCCTCGACGCCGGGAAATTTTGCCCGTACCTGCTTCGCCCAAACCGACATCACGAGGAGCCGGAGCGGCGGGTAATCGAGATAATAATTGTCTTCCCATGCACTGGCCCGCACCCGATCGTAGAGCCCGATATAACCGCGGGCAAAAGCCCGCCAGGAATCCGGCTTTTCTCCCGGTGAGAGCCGACGCCCTTCGACCAGCGTCTGGTTGCCCCAATAAAAGCCGTTGGCGATGTCCCGCTGGTAGCGCAGATGGGTTGTCTGTTCCCAGGCGTAGCGGCGCAACGCCACTCCACCAAAAAGGAGCGCAAAAAGGGTGATCCCGAGCAGGATTCGCCGGGCACGAAGCGACGCGAAAGTCCGCGCAAAAAGGTGGCGCCACTCCATCAGGTGCCAACCATCAGCGCGACGAGCGGCGCCGGCAAATAAAGATCGCGTCTCGCCGTTCGTCAGGCAGGGGCAAAGATCTCGTCAAACATGCAGAGGAAGCGACGAATCTCGAACGGCTTGGTCAAATAATTACGGGCGCCGGCTGTGAGCATGCGTTCGATTTGGCTCGGGGTGGCGTCCGCGCTGATTATGATGACGGGAATATTAGCCGTCTCCGGTTGCGCCTGGAGCTGCTGGAGGACTTTGCTGCCGTGAATGTCGGGGAGGTCGAGATCGAGCAGGACGAGTTGCGGGTTTTGGGTGCGCGTTATCTCGAGGGCTTTCTCCGCCGTCTCGGCCCAGATCAAATGAGTCCCTGGACGGTCCATAAGAACGTTTTCGACCAAACGGAAGTTAGGTTCGCTATCTTCGACGTAAAGGACCCGCGGTTTGCCGTTGGTGCCGGTGACCCGTTCGGACCCGTTGCTGCTTCTCGCTTTTCTAGGCACCATAGGGACGATGACGGATTCGACGGTTTCAGCGGCTGGCTCCGCGTTCTGGCCCCGCGAGCGTTGCACGTCCTGTACTGCCTTAAGCAATTGCTCGCGCAACATTCTGATTTCGAGATGAGCGAGGCGGAGTTCCTGCCGCAATTGATCGTCGTTTCCAGTCTTCATTTTTCTAAAGAGAAGCCATTTTCAAGCCCGATGGCTCGTCGGGAATGCTCCCGCGAAGCTTCTTCGCCATCTCGAGATCGCGGCGCATTTTGTTTTTGTGAGTGCAGAAAAGGAGCGCCGTCTCCTCGGAGATGAGATCCTCTTCAAATGCTCGCATGAGCGATTGATCAAAGCTGTGCCAGCCCATCGTGCTCCCCGCCTCGATGATTTCCTGGAATGTGCGGTTTTCGCCTTCACCGTAGAGGAGCGTTTCGCGCGTGCGCAGGCTGCTGCCCATGATTTCCGTCACGAGCAGGCGACCCTCGTCGATCCGGTTGACGAGGCGTTGACTGACGACGTAGCGCAAAGTGTCGGCCAGCCGTTCGCGCACCTGTTTTTCCTCGTCGGTCGTGAAGAGACCAAGGATGCGATTGATACTCTGACCGGCATTGATCGTATGCAGCGTACAGAAGACGAGGTGACCCGTTTCTGAGGCGGTGAGGGCGATCTCCATCGTTTCCCGATCGCGCACTTCACCGATCAGGATCACCTTGGGCGCCTGACGCATGGCCGCACGCAAACCGGTCGCGAAATCAGGAAAATCTTTGCCCAATTCGCGCTGGCTGAAGGCCGCCTTGCCGTGCGGGTGTACAAATTCGATCGGATCCTCAAGGGTGACGATGTGCACCTCCTGGGTTTGGTTCAGCTCGTTGAGCATCGCGGCCTGAGTGGTGGTCTTGCCGCTGCCCGTGCTCCCGGTAACAAAGATGATTCCGTGCTTTTCCTTTACGATTTCGGAGAAAATTGGCGGCAGCCCTAACGACTCGATCGTGGGCACCTGCGATTGCAACTTCCGCATGACGATGCCGGTGTGACCGTTCTGTCGAAAGATGTTGACGCGAAAGCGAGCCAGGTCGCCGAGGGCGTAGCTCGTGTCGCACGAGCCGGTGGTGGCGAGGTCCGATTCCAGCCGTTTGCCTCCTGCGATAAGAAGCGAGGCCATCGCGTCGATATGGAGCGGCCGCAAAGTGGTGCCCGGCTCCTCCAACGGGAGCGCGTGCAATTTCCCGTAGCGCTCCACCAGAGGGGGTTTGCCGTTGATAAAGAGGCAGTCCGACACGCCTTCGCCGCTTTCCAGCATGACGGTCAGGAGTGCTTGCAGATCTTCGTTCGTCATTTTCGTAAATCCCGCTGTCCGTGGGTCCGGTTTTTCCCCGGCCCCGCGGCAGTGCATCGGTTCCTTGAGTGCAGGATTTGTTCCACTCGGCGAGGGAATCGCGGCCGCTTGCCAATTGCGGCCCGGGATTTATCTAAAGACATGTCTGAACACAAAATGACGCTCACCTGGAAGCGCGCCACGCCCGACTTCGAATACAAAACATACAATCGCGATCACACCTGGAGCTTTGACGGCGGCCATGAAATGCAGGCCACCGCCGCGCCCGCTTATCTCGGCAATCCCAAATTGGTCGACCCCGAGGAGGCGTTCGTTTCGGCCCTCGCTAGTTGTCACATGCTCACTTTCCTCGCCGCCGCTTGTAAGAAGAAATTCCTGCTCGACGAATATGTCGATGAAGCGGTCGGACACATGGAAAAAAATGCCGAGGGCAAGCTGGCCATCACTCGCGTCGAGTTGCATCCGAAGCTGAAATTCTCGGGCGAAAATCAGCCGACGGAGAAGGACATCGAGGAGATGCACCACTTCGCGCACGAGAACTGTTTCATTGCCAACTCGGTCAAGACCGAGGTCACGGTCGCGAAGTAACTTCTCGATTTTTTTGACCCCGGAGTACGCGAATTCGCGGATGAAAATTAATTCAGCGTCCTCCTGAAAATCCGCGCTCCATTCCCATAATCCGCGGTTAAGATCTTTCTCATGATCAGCCCTAACGACCCGCAGCGAATGGAGAGGATCGTCAGCCTTTGCAAGCGGCGCGGTTTCATCTTCCAGGCCAGCGAAATTTACGGCGGCCTCAACGGAGTCTGGGATTATGGTCCGCTTGGAGTCGAGCTGAAGCGCAACCTGAAGGACTACTGGTGGCGCGTGATGGTGCGCGAGCGCGACGACGTCGTCGGGATGGATGGCGCGATCCTGACCCATCGCGCCGTGCTCAAGGCGAGCGGCCACGAAGATACCTTCAGTGATCCGATGGTCGATTGCCGCACCTGCAAGGCGCGGCTCCGTGCGGACCAGTTGCCGGAGAAAGACGGGGTTAAGCAATGCCCGAGCTGCGGCGGCAAAGACCTGACCGAGGCCCGTCCTTTCAACCTCATGTTTTCCACCCAGATGGGCGCGTCGGCCGATCCCGATGCCATCGCCTATCTGCGCCCCGAGACCGCACAGTCGATCTTCGTCCAGTTCAAGAACGTCCTCGATACGGCGCGCAAGAAATTGCCTTTCGGCATTGCGCAAATTGGCAAGGCGTTTCGGAACGAAATCAACCCGCGCAACTACATCTTTCGCTCGCGCGAGTTCGAGCAGATGGAGCTGGAATATTTTTGCCGGCCGGAGCAGGGGATGGAACTGCTCGATTACTGGCTCGAGGAGCGGCTCAAGTTCTATGAGAACATCGGGATCTCACGCCAGAAACTGCACGTCCTCACGGTGCCTGATGCCGATCGCGCCTTCTATTCGAAGGGCACTTACGACATTGAATATGCCTTTCCGTTCGGCATGCAGGAACTCGAAGGCGTCGCTTACCGCACCGATTACGATCTCACAGCAACATCAGACGGCGAGCGGCAAACCACTCGATTATTTCGATGAGGAAACCAAAGCGCGTTTCGTTCCGCATGTGATCGAGCCGAGCGCCGGCGTCGATCGCACGGTCCTCGCGCTTATTTGCGAGGCCTACGACGAGGAGACCGTGACCGACGAGAAAGGCAAAAGCGAAACCCGGATCGTGCTTGCGTTTTCATCCGCGGGTCGCACCAATCAAGGCGGGTGTCTTTCCGCTTTTGAAGAATCAGGCCGAACTCGTCGCCAAGGCGCGCGAAGTACAGGCGCTGCTCCGCCCGCAAATGAATGTGTTCTATGACGAAACCGGCGCTATCGGCCGGCGCTATCGGCGACAGGACGAAGCGGGAACGCCGTTCGGGATCACGGTTGATTTCGAGACACTGGGCGAGCGCGACCCGGCACTGCGCGATACCGTCACTTTGCGCCACCGCGACAGCATGGAGCAGGAGCGGGTGAAGATCGGGGAATTGTCGGATCGGCTCATGAGTGCGATCTCATAGAACGTCATCCCGAGCGCCAGCAAGGGATCCCGTCGCGAGACGGACAAGGGTACTTCGAGATTCGCTCCGCTGCGCTCGGGATGACGGATGTGGCGGATTTCCGCGCCTATTGCCTAACGAAATTAAACGCAACCGAGGGGACGCCCTTCGGTGAGGACACGCTTGTCTTTAAAGTCGGTGGGAAAATGTTCGCGCTCGCCTCGCTCGATGAGGTGCCGCCGCGGGTGAACTTGAAATGTAATCCCGAATGGGCGCTCGACCTGCGCGATCGCTACGAGGAAGTGCAGCCCGGTTATCACATGAACAAGAAACACTGGAACACCGTCGAACTGGGTGGCGCGATTCCGGACTCCGAATTGCGCGCAATGATCGATCACTCATACGACCTCGTGGCGGCTCGCCTTCCCAAACGAAAGTAGCGCCCGGTCGTTCCTGCTGTTTGCGCCGCTCGCCCTATCGCAGATGAAGCACCGGGCGCACCTCGACCGGCCCCAGATCAAGCTGGAGCGCTTCCAGGGCGACATCGAGAAACGCGTCGGGCGGATCGGTCAGCGCGACCGAGAGTTGGCCAACAGCCTCCGGACTGGCCCGCAAATCTCTCTCGTCCAGTAAGTTGGTTACAGCGCTTGCGCAATTTTGCGCCGAATCCACCAGCGTCACGGAGCGGCCGAGAAACCGCCCGATCGCCTCGCTCAAAAGCGGATAATGCGTGCACCCGAGCACCAGTGTATCCACCCCCTCTTCGACCAGGGGCGAGAGATATTGCCTAACGACACGATCGGTGATTTCACCTTCCAGCCATCCTTCTTCAATCAGTGGAACGAAAAGCGGGCAGGCGCGCGCCGTAATCCGCACGTCCGGATCCAATCCGCGAAGCGCGTTTTCATAGGCGCCGCTTCTGATCGTGGCGCGCGTTCCGATCACCCCGATATGACCGTTGCGGGTGGCGGCGACGGCGGCCGCCGCGCCCGGGCGGATGACGCCGATCAAAGGGACGGGTGTCGTCGATTCGAGCCGGGGAAGGGCAAGGGCGGAGGCGGTGTTACAGGCAACCACAATCGCCTTGCAGTTTTCCGCGAGCAGCATCTCCGTGATTTCGAGGCTGTAGCGCTCGACCGTCGCAGCGCTTTTTCCGCCATAGGGGACGCGGGCGGTGTCGCCGAGATAATGGATTCGCTCGTTAGGTAAGTGCTCGCGAAGGGCGCGGACGACCGTGAGTCCGCCGATCCCGGAATCGAAAACGCCGATGGGTCGCTCCCGCGTATTCATCAGGTCAGGGAGTTGAGCATATGAAAGCTGGACCGACGAGGCCACAATCAATCTAAATGCGTACGCCCTCTGGCGCGGTGAACTCCGACTCGGCTGCGCTCCCCGTGTTGCGGGTGGCGCTCGGCTCGAAGAGAAGGACCTCCGCCTCCTCGTCCGCCGCCGTCCGATGCTCTAAGCCATGCGGCACGACGAGAAATTCGCCTTCCATCAGCTCCACTACCCGGTCGCGAAATTCGATCCTCATCCGGCCACGCCAAACGAGGAATAATTCGTCTTCGCTGTCGTGATGGTGCCACGGAAATGTCCCTTGGAATTTAACCAGCTTCACTTCCTGGCCGTTCAGCTGCCCGACGATCTTAGGCCGCCAATGTTCCGTAAAGGCTCCAAACTTCTCCGCGAGACTGACTTTTTCCATTGCCGGAACGCTAGCACATCCGTGGCCTGCCTTTTCGTTTTGCAATCGCGCCCTGCTCTTCGATGATTGCTCGCCATGGCGGAACTTTCCAAGGCTTACGAACCGCAGGCTGTCGAGGCGAAATGGTACGCCCGCTGGCTGGCCGAGGGTTTTTTCAAGGCAGACCCCGCTTCGCCGAAACCGGCGTATTCCATCGTCATGCCGCCGCCAAATGTCACCGGCGTGCTTACCCTCGGACACGTTTTGAATAACACGATCCAGGACATCCTCGCCCGACGCGCCCGAATGGCAGGCAAAGAAGTCCTTTGGCTGCCGGGCGTCGATCACGCCGGCATCGCTACGCAGACAGTGGTCGAGCGAAAAATTCGCAAGGATGAAGGCAAAACCCGGCGTGACCTCGGACGCGAAGAATTCCTGGGCCGCGTCTGGGAATGGAAGGAGAAACACGGCGGCATTATCATCGAGCAACTGAAGCGGCTTGGTTGCTCCTGTGATTGGTCGCGCGAGCGCTTCACGATGGATGACGGTTACTCGCGCGCGGTCCAGCGCACCTTTGTCGACCTTTACCGCAAAGGGCTCATCTATCGCGGCCGCCGGATGGTGAACTGGGACCCAGTCGCGCTGACCGCTCTCTCCGATGAGGAAGTGATCCCGACGCCACAAAAATCGGCGCTCTATTACGTGCGCTACGAACTGGTCGATGAGCCGGGGCGTTTCATCGAAGTCGCGACGACCCGCCCGGAAACCATCATGGCCGACGTTGCGCTGGCCGTGCACCCTGACGACGCGCGTTACCGTTCGTCGTTAGGCCAAAAGGTCTGGCGGCCGCTCGATCGCGCGCAGTTGCCGATCGTCGGCGATGCCGGGATCGATCCGGAATTTGGGACCGGCGTTCTCAAAGTGACTCCAGCGCACGACAAACTCGATTTCGAGATCGGTCAGCGGCACGGTCTGCCGGTGATCGATGTCCTGCATCCGAATGGCAGGATCAATTGTCCCGGTGTTCCGGAACTGGACGGCCTCGATCGCTTCGCCGCGCGCAAGAAAGCGGCCGAACTGCTCGCGGAGAGGGGACTGCTGGCGAAGGAAGAACCGCATGAGAGCACGGTCGGCTTCAGCGAGCGGGCCGGTGTTCCGGTCGAGCCGCGTCTGAGCGAGCAATGGTTTCTGAAGTATCCGCAGGTGCAGGAAGCGCGCGCCGCGGTCGGTCCAGCAGGTCCGATTCATTTTCGTCCCGAACGCTGGGAAACGGTTTACCAGCACTGGCTGGAGAACATCCAGGATTGGTGCATCAGCCGCCAGCTCTGGTGGGGGCATCGCATTCCGGTCTGGTATCGGAAACAAAATTCCGAAGTTCGAAATCCGAAGTCCGAAGTTACCGGCGAAGACATCCACGTCGACATCGAGCCGCCTTCCGACGTGGAGAACTGGGAGCAGGATCCCGACGTGCTCGATACCTGGTTCTCGAGCTGGCTCTGGCCATTTGAAACGATGGACGAAGCAACCCGCGCGAAATTTTATCCAACGAGCGATCTTGTCACCGCGCCGGACATCATCTTTTTCTGGGTCGCGCGAATGATCATGGCCGGGCTCGAATACACTGGGCAGGCTCCGTTCAAGGATGTCTTTTTCACCGGTCTAATCCGTGATGGGCAGGGACGGAAAATGAGCAAGTCGTTAGGAAACTCGCCTAATCCGCTCGACTTGATCGCAAAATATGGTGCAGATGGTTTGCGCTTTGGATTGATGCGGATTGCGCCCAGCGGGCAGGACATTCGGTTCGATGAGAAGCAAATCGAGGAAGGGCGCAACTTTGCCAACAAGCTCTGGAACGCGACGCGCTTCCGTCAGATGCACGGCGGAGAGACCGAAAGCGAAATCGATCCTGCTCTTCTCGCCACCGACGACAAGTGGATTTTGTTGCGCCTTGACGGCGCCATTCGCTCGGTCACGCAAGCCCTGGAGGGATACAATTTCAGCGAGGCCGCCCAGGCGCTCTATCGCTTTTTCTGGAGCGAATTTTGCGATTGGTATCTCGAAGCGAGCAAGGCGGCGCTCGGAACGCCCGATGCGAAACCAACGAGTCCGCGCAAAGCCAACACCCTCGCGCTGATCGATTTTGTCCTCGGCCACACCTTGCGCTTGTTTCACCCATTCATGCCATTCATCACGGAGGAACTCTGGCACGGACTCGGTTTCAACAACGAACTGCCGAAGGATCAGGGGGCACTTTCGGTCCAGTTTGCCCGCTGGCCACAACCGCTTGATGACGAATTCAAAAAGCACTACGGCCTTACCCCTGACGCCGACCAATTCGCCAATGCGAAATACGAAACGGTCAGTGCCGGTCGCCGATTGCGTCGCGATTCCAACATCGCTTCGAATAAACGGATCCTTTTTGTCCTCCAGCCTTTAAATGCGCTGAGCGATGAAGAAGCGGCCGTCTTGCGCATTTTGCTTAATGCGGAGCGGCTTGATTTGACGCCGGATTACGAGCCTCCCAAGGGAACACCGACCGCGCTCACGCCGCTCGGCCGGCTTTATCTGCCGCTCGAAGGCCTGATCGATCTCGAGGCCGAGCGGCAGCGCCTTGGAAAAGAGATTGAGAAAATAGAGGCGGAGTTGGTGACCGTGCGAAAGAAATTGGGGAACCAAAATTTCGTCGCCAATGCGCCCAACGCGGTTGTGATGGAGCATCGGCAGCGGGAAACCGATTTTGCCGAGCGTCTCACGCAGCTTCAGCGGATGAGGGATTCGTTAGGGTAAGGCCTCCGGGATTGCCGCCGAAGTGGACGCTGCCTTATAGTCGCGCGCAGACATGACCAGACTGCTCAAACTCCTCCTTTGGATCGGTGTCGGCGCACTCGGTGCGGCGGCGGTCGCGGTGCTGGCCTTTGCCCGGGGAGAGCAGATCAATGCACTTTGGATCGTGACCGCCGGCTTGTGCGCGACCGCGATCAGTTATCGCTTCTACAGCAAGTGGCTCGCGACGAAAGTTCTCCTGCTCGACGACAACCGCGCCACGCCCGCGCTCGTGGTGGACGACGGCAAGGATTTCGTCCCGACGAATCGCTGGATGGCGTTCGGGCATCATTTCGCCGCCATCGCCGGGCCCGGCCCTCTCGTCGGGCCTGTCCTCGCCGCGCAGTTTGGTTTTCTGCCCGGGGCATTGTGGATTCTCATCGGCGCGACGTTAGGCGGCGGTGTCCACGACATGGTCGTGCTCTTCGCCTCTGTGCGAAGGCGTGGAAAGACCCTGGGTCAAATGGTGAAGGAGGAAATCGGCAGCGCGGTCGGTGCGCTGGCCCTCGTCAGCGTGCTCGCCATCATGGTGATTTTGCTCGCCGTGCTGGCGCTGGTCGTCGTGCAGGCGCTGGCCAAAAGTCCGTGGGGCGTTTTTACCATGGCGACGACGATTCCGGTCGCGCTGATCATGGGAGTAGGTCTCCGTTCGGGCCGGGTCGGAGTCGGATGGATGACGGTCTTCGGTTTGTTAGGTCTGCTTTTCGCCGTTTGGGGCGGGCAATTTTTGCCCCAATTCCCGGCGGTTGAAAGCTGGTTCCGCCATGATCAGAAATGGCTCGTTTGGGCTGTCGTCATCTACGGCTTCGCGGCTTCTGCGCTGCCGGTTTGGTTGTTGCTGACCCCGCGCGACTATCTAAGCACCTTTCTTAAACTCGGCACCGTGGCGGCGCTCGCGCTCGCTGTGATTTTGATTCATCCGACTCTGCAAATGCCGGCGCTTTCGCGCTTCATCGACGGGAGCGGTCTCGTCTTCGCCGGACCGGTTTTTCCATTTGTTTGCATCACGATCGCCTGTGGCGCGGTTTCGGGTTTCCACTCTCTGATCGCTTCCGGCACGACTCCGAAAATGCTCAAACGCGAGTCGCGCATTCGTCAGATCGGTTACGGCGCAATGGTCACGGAGATGATGGTCGCATTGATGGCGTTAATCGCGGCCTGCGTGCTGCAGCCGGGCCAATACTTTGCCATCAACGCGAAAGGAACACCAACCGAAGTGGTCGCGAAGGTTTCCGCCGCCGGATTTCCGGTCAGCGAACCCGAGATGAAACGGCTCGCGAACGATCTCGGCGAGAGCACGATGTTTGGCCGGGCGGGCGGCGCACCAACGTTTGCGGTGGGAATGGCGCACATGTTTGCACGCGTCTCGGCCAATCCAACCGGCCTCGCGCTCTGGTACCATTTTGCGATCATGTTCGAGGCGCTCTTCATTCTGACAACCCTCGACGCCGGCACGCGCGTCGGCCGTTTTCTCCTCCAGGATTTGTTAGGCCAAGTCTGGCGACCATTGGCCAACACGCGCTCATGGAGCGCGAATCTGTTTGCCAGTGTGCTGATGGTTAGTGCGTGGGGCTGGTTTCTCTACCAGGGGGTGATTGATCCTCTGGGTGGAATCAATAGCCTCTGGCCGCTCTTCGGTCTCGCTAATCAGCTGCTTTCTGTCATCGCGCTCTGCCTCGGCACAACGATCCTGATCAAAATGGGCAAGGCTCGTTATGCCTGGACGACGTTGGCTCCGCTGGTTTTTATGATCGTGGTGACCTTCTCAGCCGGTTACCTGAAAATTTTTTCGCCTGATCCGAGGCTTGGTTTCCTCAAGATGGCGGATGAAATCGTCGCAACTGCTCCGGCGAACATCGACTACGTCCGCCAGGCGACCATCTGGCGAATCGACGCGCTTGTGGCCACAGCTTTTCTTCTCCTGGTTTCTTTGATCGTCGCCGGTTGTGCCTGGCAATGGCGGCGACTCCTCCGTGGGACAAAGCCGATGGTCCTGCACGAGAGCGAGTTCGTGCCGCTCACGCGACTGCAGCCGGAAAGTCGTTAGGCAAAGATGCGGGAAAAGGAAATGCTCGCCGTCGTGGAAGCGCTCGCGAAGCAGCCGACCGCTCCTTTTCACGAGGACGCGGTGCGGACGGAAATCGAGGCGCAGTTGAGGAAAATTCCGCATGTAAAGTTCGAGCGTGACGGCTTTGGAAACGTCGTGGCGCATTATCAGCGAGGACGGAGACGGGCCGCGGCATGGGGCCTGGCCGCGCATATGGATCATCCTGGCTGGGTGCGTGACAAAGACCGTGAGATGCGTTTTCTTGGATCCGTCGCGGCGCGGTTTCGCAGCGATCCGAAAAAGAGATCCTTTGGCGACTTCGAAATGTGGGATCTCTCGCCGTTTGAAATTCGCGAGCGTCAGGTCCATTCCCGCGCTTGTGATGATCTGCTCGGCTGCGCGGAAATTATCTGTGTCTTTCGCCATTTGGAAGAGAAGGCTGCCCATGCGCATTGCGTCGGCCTTTTTACCCGCGCGGAGGAAGTCGGTTTTGTTGGTGCGATCAAGCTCGCCCAGTCAGGAATTCTGCCTCGCACCCTGACGATTCTTTCGCTCGAAACGAGCACACCTCGCGGCACCGCAGAAATTGGGCGTGGTCCGATTGTCCGGGTGGGGGACAGGATTTCGAGCTTTGACGGGCCGGCGACCGCCCGCCTGCTCGGCATTGCAGAGGAAGAGGAAATTTCCGTGCAACGCTGCCTGCTCGATGGCGGAACCTGCGAGGCGACGGCCTATCAGGTTTATGGTTATACCTGCGCGGCGGCGAGCCTCGCGCTCGGCAACTACCACAATGTGACGCCGGAAGGCACGATCGCGCCGGAATATGTCGCGATCGATGACTTCGTGGGCATGGTGCGGCTTTGTGTCGCGGCGGTTTTGCGCGACGGTAAAGCGGCCGATCCAGAGAAAGCGTTGCGCAAGAAGCTGGAAGAAAATGCACGGAGTTACCGTGAGTTTTATCGCGCCTGACGACGTCGAATTGTCGATGTATAGCGGCGACGGACGGAACGCATCCGTGAACGAGTTCCTGTTTCCTCTCCTCGTTCTCGTCTTTCGTCCTCGGGAGTTTCACCGGATCGAGAACGAGGACGACGGAAGAGTGGCGCTGGCGTTCCGTTTTTCGCGGTCCACGCGTTTGCGCAGGATTATTTCGCCGTTTCTTCAGAGCCGCGCTTGAGAGGGGCAACCATTTTGGAAGGGGCGGGTTCGACAGAGCCGGAGAAGAGAATCCGAGAGAAGGCGACATTGAGCGCTGCGCTGCGCAGAGCTAAACGGCGACGAGGGGTGAACGACTACTTGCGCCGCAACGGCACCGTAATTTCGGAGCCCTGATAGAAGACGATGACCTTGCCGTCCTGAATGGCACGCAGCGTGACCTGATAAATCTGTTTGCCGAATTGCAGGCCGAATTGCTGGCCTTCCTGCAAGATCTTGCCGTTCAGGATTACGTAGCGTGCTCCCGCGCCCATTGTGATCGAGGTCAGGGAAAAGGAGCCAGCCGCCAAATCCGGACCGGAAATCGAGGCCTTCGGCCCCGGCCTCTTCCAACCAATCGGCCAGAAAGGATCTCGCGCGTCGGTCGCGTCAAAGGTGGATTTGTTCTTCGACTCGATCAACGGGGCTGGTTCCGCGGCCCGGACTTCGGGAAGAAGGAGGATCGTTAGGCAAGAAACAAGGAGGAAATTCTTCATTTCTTTAGTAACGCGGTCTGTGCGATGAGGCTGACTTGTTG
The DNA here is from genome assembly GCA_963720895.1 of uncultured Verrucomicrobiae bacterium. Lineage (GTDB taxonomy): Bacteria > Verrucomicrobiota > Verrucomicrobiia > Chthoniobacterales > UBA10450 > Palsa-1392. Next base: position 313,842 of record CAVRGZ010000001.1, on the reverse strand, counting down.
GTATTGCGGTTCGTCAGGCACGGCGTGAATCACGACATGTTCGATCGCCAGCAGTGGCTCGCTGTTCTCGAGTTCGGCGATCGCTTTCCCGAGGTCGCCGTATTCACTCTGGGGCAGATCGATTGCCCAGGTATCTTTGATCCAATCAGACAACTCCGGTTGTTTAAAATCGGCGCTCGAGTCGAGACGCGCGGTGACTTTGTTGATCCCCTGGTCGCTGAAGAAGGTGCGCATCTTGGGTGGGAACCAGGCGATCGGCGCGCCATCTGCCGTCGTGGCCTTGAGAGCCTCGTAACGGCCGGTTGCTTCCTTCGCCTGAATTTCGAGGTTGGCGGTCTTTTTCATCTCCGTCATCGAGGAGGCCGTTTTCGCCTGCACGGTAGCGATGGTTACGGTCATCGAGGCGCGGCTCTTGTTGAGTGGTCCGAGGAAGAAATTAAAGTAGGAATAAATCAGTGCGACAAAACCGAGCCCGCTCAGGGCGATCTTTTGAATCTGATCTTTACTGAGTTTTTTCGGCTTCATTTTGCTTTCGCAATCGCTTTGGCGGGGTCTTCCGTTTTCGCCGCGTCACCGGGTTGTGGATTAAAGGTGACGCTGAGGACGAAGCGGGCGCTGGGCGTGGGAACCCCACTCAGATTCACCGCCGTGTCGAGGTCCTCGAGATTGCGGAAGATGACCTTGACCTCGCCATAGTTTTTCTCGAGCTGTTCTGTGAGGAGTTGCCGAAATTCTTCGGCGGCCGCGCGCGGTTCCCGGGCGGCGGCGAGACCCTCGAGGGTGATGGCGACCGACTGTTTCCCTTCGACGATGCTGCCATCGAGGCTGGTCACCTGCAGATTGGGTGCGACACAATGGGAAACTTGGGCCAGAAAAGGTGCCCAGTAGAAGCGATCTTCGATCAGACCATCAAGCACTTTGGTACTGTCGATGATTTGGCGCAGCTCAGTGGCCCGTTTCTGCGCCGCGGTCACTTTTGGTTCGATTTTTTTCCACTCACTCTCGGCGGCGTTGAGCCGGCTCTTGATCTGAATCGTCTGATATGCGTTCCAGCCGTAGTAGAGGAAGAGGAGCGCTCCGAAGCAGCTCAGGGCGATAATTCCCAGTTTGAGTGGGTCGCGTTTGCGTTGCCGCTCCTGGGTGATTGCCTCGTGGAGAAGATTGAGTTGCAGGGCCATCGTTAGGCGGATTTCAGGTAGGAGATGGCTGCGCCGCACGCGACGTTGAGGGAGGCAAACTCGCTCGAGAGCGCCTGGCGTTTGGCGGGTGGCAGAGCCACTTCGCAGGTCTCGAGCGGGTCCCAAATTTCGCAGGGCAAACCCAGCTCATCGCTCAGGATTTGCAAAATCATTTCCGTTCTGGCCATCCCGCCGGAGACAAAAATGCGATAAATGCTTTCTTCGCACTGGCCTTCAAAAAATCCGATCGAGTTGCGCACTTCGGTGGCGAGACCGAGAAGCGAGCTGCGACAGATGTCCGCCATGCCCGCGTCGCCCTGCTCGACAAGAACGCGCGCCGCTTCGGCATCGACTGCGCCGTCCGCGATTAGCGCTTCACCGAAAAGTTTGCCGCCGTAATCGATGCTGCGGACAAGCATCAACTCGGTTTTGTGGCCGATCAGTACGGTGCTCTGTTGGTGACCCATGTCGAGGAGGAGAAAGGCTTCGTTGGCGAAGACTTCCGGGTAGGCGAACTCGAAGGCGTTAAAGGAACAGATCGGCGCGAGCTGGAGGACGCTGGCCGGCATCTTTGTCTTGCCCAGTGCTTCGGAAATTTGTTTGACGGCCGGGCGCAGCATGCCGCCGACGAGATAACGCGTCTTGCCCGGGCTTTCCATTGCGGTGCCGTTCGGGGCGACTCCGGCCAGTGCAACTGCCGAAACCGGCGCGCAATCGAGGACGAAATCTTTGCATTCCTGGTTGAGCACGGCCAGACCGTTGAGCCGAAGCGCACTGCGGAGCAATTCGACCGGCGTGTTGGGCTGTTCGATGATGCGCAGGAGCGCGTCTGGATCGGACGCCGCTACAGCGCAACTCTTCGCGCTGCCGCCCATCTCCTTGAGCAACAGTTTGACCTCTTGTGCCAAGTCATCAACGGTCGCGATTGTTTCCGGGACGGCGCGCGAGCCGTAATTGGTCAGGACAAAGCGGTGATCGCCTTTCCGTTGCAATAACACGCTTTTGAAAACGTGCTTGCCGAGATCGATGCCGATAACTGAATTCGAGGACTTGGCCATGGTCTTGCGCTTCTTAAAGCGAAAACCGTGCCGAATGCGGAGTGCTTCTTGAAAAAATCTACAGGAGGTAGAGGTGACTGCGTCGGTCGCTGTGGAAGCGTCTTCTCGGAGAGAAAGCAGGCGCCGAATAACAATCGATATCTTCGCTCAAGCCGGCGACACGCCCGCCGCGACGCTACGCTACGCCGCGACCGACGGCCGATAGCCGAAAAACTGGCGCGTTTTGATGATTCGCGAAACCTCCGGCGGCACCATTCCTTCCCAAGTCGGATCGCCCGTTCGCATTCTTGCGAGAACGTCGGGAGGGAAAATCTTCAGATACTCGCGATTAAAGTTGGTGATCTCCTGGATAAAACCGTTCTCAATCAGATATTGATAGAGATGGTGAAGGTTGGGCGCGACTTTCAGTTGCGTCGCGGTAAGTAAATCGCCCGTCTTTTCGTCCTCGACTGGGTAGACAAAAAGTTTGAGGCCGCTTTTGAACATTCGGCCGAGCGCTTCGAGAATGCCGCCTTCGAGATTGAGATAGTATTTCTCGTCGAAGATCACATGCAGGCTTGGCACGCCCATGACGAGCGCGACCATCTTGTTCGTGTAGCGGGAAAGGTAGCCGGCGAGCCGGTAATATTCGCCGAACTTCGAAATCAAAACCGTTCGGCCTAACGATCCGAGAATATCTACCCGCGCGAGAAAATCCGCGTGATCGAGCTGGCCCTCCGAGAGAAGGTTTTCCAATGTCATCTCCATCAGGACGACGAGATCTTCTTCTTTGGCTCCAGGTTGGCTGAGGAAAATATGACGCGCCCCTTCGAGCATATCGTTTGTCGCGTAGGTGACCGGACGGAAGCTGCCGCGTTCCACGATGATCGCCTTCCGATGGAAAATTTCTGCCGCCTGCACCGTCTCGCCATCAGCGTTGAACATCACTGTATTTGTCAGGCCCTGGCTCACTAGTTGCAGGCTCATCAATCGGTTGTCGACCTCCGTGTAGGCCGGTCCAGAAAACTTAATCATGTCCACCTGGATGCGTTCCGGCGGCAGATTCTCGTGCAATGAAGCGATCAGTTTTTCCGGCTGATGAGCGTAGAAGGCGCCGTAAATCAGATTCACGCCGATAATTCCAAGGGCTTCTTGCTGATCGACGTTTGCTTCGTCCAGCATCCGCACATGGATAATGATCTGACTCGGCTCGCCGCGCGGCCCGGATTGGAAACGGACCCCGAGCCAGCCGTGCGATTCGTTGTGTTGCTTGAAACTTCGTGCCGCCACCGTGTCCGCAAAAACGAAAAAGGTGCGCTCATTGCCGATCTTCTTGTCGAGCCGCTCGATCAAGAGAGAATACTCGTGATCGAGCATCGTCTGGAGCCGGGCGCGGCTGACGTAGCGGTCAGTTGCGCCGTAGATGGCGTCGCTAAATTGCATATCGTAGGCCGACATCGTCTTCGCGATCGTCCCGGAGGCACCGCCGACCTGAAAAAAGCGTCGTGCCACTTCCTGACCCGCGCCAATTTCCGCAAACGTTCCATAGCGTTTGATGTCGAGATTGATCTCGAAGGCCTTCTTGTTCGTTCCGACATCCATTTCCGCATTCATAGGGTGAAGATGACGACAATCGGCCGCTACTCAACCGGCGGGCTGACGGGAATTACCCCAACCGATTACCCCGAGCCGCGCCCATAACGCAGGCCGACAGGGCGAGGCCGGACTTTAAAACGGCGAAGGATCTAAGGCAGGCTGAGCGCCGCTTCGGATCGCGCCGTCGCACGTCGCTTGCGAGGCTCCTTAGGCGCGCTCAGGAAGACAAGCAGCGAGGCCGGAGCGCTGATCCAGGGAGAGAGAGGATCCCGGCTACAGGCGGACCCGCTCGGAGCTTTGAGCTGGGATCCAACCGCGCAGGTCGTTCGGCAGGGCGGCATAACACCAGTCGCCCCGCGTGCTCAGGATCCTGACTTCGCTTCCCGGCGGGAGGAGAAGGACCGTTCCCGCGCTCTCCGCTGTGGCGAGGCGTGCCTGGATGTTCTTTTTTGTCACGATCGCAAGATCACGCCCCGAACTGCCGGTCTCGAGTTGATAAACAACTAGCGCCGCGCCAACCGAGATCGCGCCTAACAACACGAGCGCAAAAACCCAGACGACCGGCCGTCGTTGAGAGAAGTAGAGTCCGAGAAGAATGGCAGCCGCACCCCAAAATGCTGCTGCCGCAAGCCAGGCAAACTGGTCCCGGGTCAGAAAATCGAGACGCGTTTCCGCCCAGCCTGGGGCGAGCTCGACCGCGTGCGCCTGGTCGCGGGCCAATTGCAGATTGGCCCGCGCCTCCGGCTGGGCGGGGTCGAGGGCGAGAGCGCGCTCATAGTTCAGAGTCGCGCGTCCGAAATCGCCGGTGCGAAAATATGCGTTGCCCAAGTCGTAAAACAAAGCCGGGTTCCACTGCTGCCCTTTGACGAGGGACTCGTAACCTGCGATCGCCTCCGGGAAATGCCCGGCGGCGTAATCGGCGTTCGCCTTTGTAAAGACTGCATCGGCCTCCGCCCGGGCGGACGGGACCATCGTCAGGCAAAGCGAGCCGATGAGAATGAGACTGAAAAGTCGTGCGCGCATCTCAGGTCAGGTGCTCGATTAGTTCCAGCACTTCGCGCCGCGTTTCCTCCGCGATCGTGCTTTTGCCGTTCGCTCGGCCGCTGTAACGCAATTCGTCGCTCCGTCGAAAAAGTTCGCGCATGCGATCGCGTTGCTCGTCCGGCAGGTCAAAGGTTGCAACCGCCGTTTCCACGTCAACCGTGTTTGGTTCAATCCTCCGACCGGGGGAGGAGAGCGCGGTTCTTAACTGCACCACACGGAGCGCTCCAGCCAAATATTGGTCTGGCGGATCGTCCGCCCGCCGCAGTTTGCGTTGCAGTTCGGCTGTTTCGTGCTCCCACGCGGCGATCCGTTGCAGCGCGCGGTTTTCCAAACGGCGTTTTCGCATTTCCCAACCAAAAAAACCGATCAGACCGATAAACGGAATCGCCTGCGCGGCCCAGAACACTGGCCTTTGGAAAACAGGAATAAACGTCTGGCCCCAGCTGCCATGATCAGTCCGCTGATAGAGAATGTCCTGGTCCTTGGGCGCGGCGGTCGGGCGCGCTCGCTGCGCGTTTGAAGTGGCGGCACTCGCGATCGCCGGTGTCGCGGCAGGAGCGGCGCCGCCTTCAACCACGACCGGCAGCTTATCGCCGCGCAACGTCACATAGCTTTCCTTGATCGGATTGAAATAGGAAAAAAGCAGCGGTGGGACGGCCTTTTTCGGTTCGTTAGGCGTGAGCACTATCTCAAATGTCTTGGTTCCGCTGATCCCGATATCGTCGTCCGCTTTGAAATTCGAGCCCGGTGGATAAGTGTGCCAACCGTGTTCATTTTCCAAGGTTGGCGCCGTGACCCGGTCGAAGTTGCCGCGGCCGGAAATGCTCGCGGTCACGGTGAGCGGATCGCCGACCTGCGCATTCTTTGGTTTCACGTCGGTCGTCAGGGTGAAATTCCCAACCGCTCCCGAGAAACTTGGCGGCGCGATTGGCGGGCAACGATTTGACTTCGATCGTTGTCGTGTCGCTGGAGAACTTCACTTCTCGTTGTTCGCCACTGCCAGCAAAGGGATCGTTAAAGAATGGATCGGAAAATGGATCGTCCATTCCGAAAATATCGAAAGGCGACCGCGGCCGGCTTCCACCGCGCCGCGGGATTTGCACAATGGCCTTTGCATCCTTGGCTGCGATTTCGAGTTTGCCGCTTTTTACCGGCGTGATCGCCGTCTTGAAGGTAATGATTTCATAGGAACGCCCGTTGACCGACTCGAGGGTTTGCTCCGGGTTCGGCATCCGCTGCGCGGTAAATCCCTGCCCGCTGAGAGTCGCCCCCTCGATCAACCGATGCGGCACGCGGTTGTTAATTCCGAGCCGGATCTCGGCCGGAATGACTTCGCCGACATAGGCCGATGTTTTGGGAACGATCAGCTCAGCGAAAACAATGTTCTTCTCGTCAATCGCGCTTCCATTCCGGCGCCGGGTTGAGCTTGTTCCGCCGTTTTCGTTGGCCGAAACGTTCAAGGTGAGCGGTGGCGTGCGAAGCACCCCGCTGGCGCTATGCACGACTTGCGGAGGGATGGTGAAGGTCCCGGCCTTGAGCGGGAGAATCGTATAGTTGTAGATGAAACTGTAGGTGAACCGCAGGTTGCGCCCCTCAACCAGTTGTGACTGGCCGCTGTAGCGGATGTCGAGCCCATCCACAGCGATATCGTTAGGCGGAGTCGCTTTCGCATCGCCTGTGATTTTGATTTGCAACTGAACTGGCTGATCGACTTCGGTTTCCGAACTGGTCAGGACGGCGGTCACGGTCGGTGAATCAGCGCGAACCAATGGCGCGCTCGCGGCTGCGAACAACGCCAACAGTAAAACTCGTCGAAAAAATACCATTTCAGTGATTATCCACTCTCAACCCTCAAACTTCCTCGCTACCAGTCCTTATAGACAGGACGCACGGACTTGTGTTCATCAAGCTGGACTTTCTGCTCTTCGTCTTTCATCGATTGGAGGAGCGCTGCCGCTTGCTTCGGACTCATTTCGCCTTCCTTCTCCGGCTCCACTTCAGCGGGCGCCGCTTCCTGATCGCCTTTCGGCTTTTCCTCGCCGGCGCCTTTGACGTCGCCGGTTAGCGGTTTGTCCGGAGTGCCGGCTGGAGTCGGGCTGGGTGGTTCGCCGTTTTCACCGCCATTCTGATCCGCCGAGCCCGGTGTGGGCGAGGGAGATCCTTCATTGCTGGGAGTGGGCGACGCGCCCTGCTTTTCACCCTCGGAAGGAGAGGGCTCCGGGCTTGGTGTAGGCGATCCTCCGGCTCCATTCTCCCCCGGGGAAGAGCTTGGACTTGCGCTCGGCGTTTCCGAAGGAGTCGGCGACCCCGCTGGCGTGGGGGTGGGCGACGGAGATTGCCTGTTATTCTCCGATTTTTGGCCCTCTCCAGAACCCTGGCCATTCTGCGATTGCTGTTGCTGATTTTTTTGTTGTTGGTCTTTCTGCTGCTGGTCCTTGTTTTGTTGCTGATTCTTGTCGTCCTGCTTTTGGTCTTTCTTCTGGTCCTTTTGCGGCGACGGCGAAGGAGATGGTGATGGTGGCGGCGATGGTTTTTGTTCCTGCTTCTTCTTCAGCTCCTCAATCTTCTTTTTGACGAACTCGTAGTTGTCCTTTGCGTTTTTGTTTTGCGGTTCCGCTTTTAGTGTTTCCTCGTAATGCGGGAGCGCGCCCTCCCAGTTACTCAGCTTTTTTGCGTCGGTTTTCTCCGCCGCGCCCCGCTCATAGAGCGTGTTGCCGAGGTTGTAATGACTCTCGCTTTGCAGGTGTGGATTTTTGGAAAGCAACGCCTGGCTGAAGGACTGCAGGGCCTTGTTGTAGTCCTTCATTTTGTAGGCGGCCGCCCCGGCGTCGAACTGAATGCGATCCGTCGGCCGGGCACCGGGATTTTCCTGCAGCGTTTTCTGGAAATGTTCGTAGGCCTCGGGAAATTTTTGTTCCTCGTAGAGTTGCAGGCCGGGAGAAGCCGCCCGCGCCCAGCCGGCTGCGACGAGGAGAATAACGGCAGTGGCGGGAGCAATCGAGCGCTTCCGTTCCGAACGGCGGCGGGGCGCCTGCTGTCCTCTGCGGTCGTTGATTAAGAGGGCGAGCGCAAAAAGCAGAATCGCGGCCGAAAGCGGCCATTCGTAGCGCTCGATTGGCCGGCGTGACAATCGTGCGTTGATGTCAGCCACCTGCATCTTCGCCAGACCGTCGCTGAAAAGTTGCTTCATCGTCCGCGGTCCGTTCTCAAGGGGAATGTAAAATCCACCCGCTGCCTGGGCCAGCTCGCGCAGGCGCGTCTCGTCGAGCTTGGATTTCACGACCTGTCCCTGGGCGTCTTTGACGAACGCGGTTCCGCCGCTTTCTCCCTCCACGGGAATGAGCGAGCCGGCCGGCGTCCCAACCCCGACGGTGAAGATCCGCACTCCAGCGTCCGCAGCGGCTTTCGCCGCGCGGACTGCGTCGCCGCTCAATTCTTCGCCATCGGTGAAAATGATCAGTGCGCGATTACCGGTCGCGGATTTACCAAAGGTCCGAGTGGCCAGCGCGATGGCGTCGGAGATGTTGGTACCGCCTTCCGGGATGATTTTTGTGTCGAGCTCGTTAATGGAATCAACCGCGGCGTCGTAGTCGATCGTGAGGGGAGCTTGGAGGAAAGCTTTGCCGGCAAATGCAATCAGACCCACGCGATCGCCCTGCAACTCATTGATCAAATCCTGCGTCGCCAGCTTCACGCGCTCGAGGCGATTCGGCTGGACATCATTGGACAGCATGCTGCGTGAGACATCGACCGCGAGGAGCAGGTCGAGGCCTTTGCGTTTTACTTCATCAAAGGCATAACCCCAGCGCGGCCGTGCCAGACTAACGATGACGAGACCGAGGACGAGAAGAAGGAGAATGAAACGCGCGATGCGTCGCGGGCGATTGACCGTCCCGGCCAGTTGCGGCAGGAGGCGCGCGGCGACAAACCGCCGCAGCTTTTCCCTCCCAATCTGTTCGGCACGCGCGAAGAAAAATGCCAGCGCCGGAAGCGCGAGCAAGCCCCAAAGCCAGAATGGATGCCCGAAGGTCATACGGTGAGAGAGGCTTTTGCGCCGTGGTCTTTCGCGGCGGCTGGTCTGACCGGGGCGCAGACGCGCTCCCCACATTTCAAACGTCCGAACGCGATCACGGCAGTTTTTTCCAGATGGTTTGCGAGAGGAGCAGCTCAGCCAGGAGGAGACCCGCGCCCGCCATCAAACAGGCCGGAAACAAATCGCGGTACTGTTGATATTTTTTTACCGAGACGGTCGACTTCTCCATCTTGTCGATGTCGCCGTAGATGTTTTCGAGTGAATCGGTGTCCGTCGCGCGGAAGAACTGACCGCCGGCAATCTGGGCGACTTCCTTCAAGCCCGCTTCATTGAACTGCACCTGTTGATTGCGATAAATGAGGTTGCCTGCGACGTCTGTGACCGGCCGGCCGTTCGAGGGATCGAAGACCGGCACGGGAGCGACGCCGTTAATTCCCGCGCCGATCGCAAAAAGCCGGATACCGAGTGCCTTGATCGCCTCCGCCGCGGTGTTCGGTGGAATTTTTCCAGCGTTGTTTTCGCCGTCGGTCAAGAGGACGATCGCCCGACTCTTTGACTTCTTGTCCGTCAATCGGTTCGCTGCCGAGGCCATTGCCGAGCCGATCGCCGTCCCGTCCTCCACCAGCCCGATTCGCACCCGCTCGAGATTTTGCAGCAGCCAATCATGATCGAGGGTCAGCGGACTAACGACATAGGGCCGGCCGGCGAAGGCGATGATTCCGATTCGATCGTTAGGCCGGCTTTCGATGAACTTTCGTGTGACCTCGCGAATCGCGTCGATCCGCGTCGCCGAATCGCCGCCCACGGTGAAATCCTTGGTTAACATCGAGCCGGAGACGTCGAGCACGACCATGATGTCGATCCCGCTCGCTTCCACCTCGGTCAGGCTCTTGCCGAGTTGCGGACGGGCGAGCGCGAAAATGAAAATGGCGAGCGCGAGGTAAAGCAGACCGTGCATGATGCGACCGGCGCGAGAGGTGCTCCGCTTGCCGAGCGCGCGCAGGCTCGCAGTCGAAGAAAAGACCAACGCGGCCGCCGCGCCGCGCTGTCCGCGCAGCCACCCGAGCAGAGGCACGAGTAAAAGAAGCAGAAGCAGCCACGGGTGCACGAATGAAAATCCCCAGGGCGAATCGGGCGACCAAAAATCAGGCAGGCTCAAGGGCACCTCCTTTTACAAAACGCTCCGCTTCGTCGAGGAGCAGTCGGCTGTCTTCTGGCGTCGCTTCGTAGCGGGCAAATTTGATCAGGTCGCATCGATTCAGGAAATCACCGAGAAGCGTCTGATCGTCGGTGGAAAAGGTAGTAGTCCCGGCAAGGGTATTGAGAAATTCGACCGATGTCTGACGCGTGACCGGCAACTGATACTGCTCCGTGACGTAGCGCCGCAGGATATCAGAGACGCGGATGCTGAATTGATAGGGCGTCAGCTTGTCGATCTCGGTTTGGACTCGTGCGAGGAGATCGAGCGCGCGCTGGCGCGGAGTTTTTACCGCGACCGGTCGATTCCGCCAGCGTTTGATTCCCCAGACCGTCAGGCCAGTGAGAAGGAGCAGGGCGGCGACCGCAGAGAAGATCATCCACGGCTGGAGGAGGAAGTAATCCACCGGCGGGGAGATGTCGTGAAACTCTTGAGCGAGAAAAACGTGCATCGGATTCGGCCTAACGACGCGCCATCCGCAGTTCGCGCTGTTTGAAAAACGTGCGCAGCGCCGGCAAATAATCGTCACCGGTGCGGAGTGAAATGGTGTCGATGTTGTTGCGTCGCAGGGTGTGAATGGTTTCGGCGAGCTGAGACCGCGCCATTTCGCTGAAGCGAGTGCGCATCCGGCGATCGCCTGTGTTGATTTCGATTTGCTCTCCCGTTTCGGCGTCTTCCAACGTGATGATCCCGACGTCGGGCAATGATTCTTCGCGTTCGTCATCGATCCGGATCGCGACGAAATCGTGCCGCCGGCTTGTGATTGTGAGCGCGCGCGAAAAATCTTCCGCCTGGAAATCGGAGATGAAGAAAACGACCGAGCGTCGCGTGACGACGTGGTTCAGATAATCGAGCGCCAGGCTGGGCAACGTCCCGCGGCCTTGCGGTTCGAAGTAAAGAATTTCACGGATCAGACGCAGGGTGTGCGAGCGACCTTTCTTTGGCGGAATGAAGAGCTCGACCTGATCGGAGAAGAGGACCAGTCCGACTTTGTCATTATTTCGGATCGCGCTGAATGCGAGCAAACAGGCGACCTCGGCCGCGAGCTCGCGCTTCGACACCGTGGCACTGCCGAAATTTCCTGAGGCGCTCACATCCACTACCAGCATGACCGTGAGCTCGCGCTCCTCGGTGAACTTTTTCACAAAGGCATTCCCGAGACGCGCGGTCACGTTCCAATCGATCGCGCGAATCTCGTCGCCCGGCTGGTACTCACGCACGTCTTCAAAATTCATCCCGCGCCCTTTAAAAACGCTGTGGTAATCACCCGCGAAGGCGGACTGAACGAGGCCCTTGGTCTTGATCTCGAGAGCTCGGATTTTTTTCAGGATCTCGGCGGGGGTGCGTGCCTCATCCCTCGACTCCGCTCCGCTTCGCTTCGCTCGGGATGACCGGTTTTGGTTACTCACCGGTTCCATCACGGCACCGGCAGCCCAGCGAAAATCCGATCGATCACCGTCTCACTCGTCACGCTTTCCGCTTCAGCTTCATAGCTCACGATGATGCGGTGCCGCAGGACGTCGGGCCCGATGCTCTTGATATCCTGCGGTGTGACGTAGCCGCGGCCGTTTAAAAAGGCATAGGCGCGGGCCGCGAGCGCGAGGTAAATTGTCGCCCGCGGCGAAGCGCCATATCGAACCAAGCCCTCCAGTTCGAGCCGATAGGTGGCCGGCTCGCGCGTTGCCCAGACGACGTCGACGATGTAATCTTTCACCCGATCATCGATGTAAATCTGGTTCACCAGTTCACGCGCCTTGATGATCTGCTCCGGTGCGACCACCGGGTCGACCCGCAAATCCGGCGCCGAGGTCGCCATTAAATCGAGAATGCGCCGCTCTTCCGTTTTCGACGGATATCCGACGTTCAACTTGAGCATGAAACGATCGAGCTGCGCTTCGGGAAGTTGATAGGTGCCTTCCTGCTCGAGGGGATTTTCGGTCGCGAGGACAAGGAACGGATCGGCCAACGGATACGTTTTGTCCCCGATCGTGACCTGGCGTTCCTGCATCGCCTCTAACAGCGCGCTTTGCACCTTGGCCGGCGCACGATTGATTTCATCCGCCAGAATTAGATTCGAAAAAATCGGACCGAGCTTGGTCGTGAATTCACCGCTCCGAGGATTATAAATCAGCGTGCCGATTAGATCGGCGGGCAACAGATCAGGCGTGAACTGCAGACGCTGAAAACCGGTTTGAATGCAGGCCGCCATCGTTTTTACGGTGAGCGTCTTGGCGAGGCCGGGAACGCCTTCGAGGAGGATGTGACCGTTGGCGAGCAAACCGAGCAAGAGCCTGTCCACCAAATATTTCTGTCCGACGACGACGTGACCGACTTGCTCGCGTAAAGGCGAAATCCATTGTCCCAACTCCTGGACCTGTTGGGTAATCTCCTGCGTTGATCTCATAGGCATGGTGAGACAAACGCGCACGAAATGCGTTCGAAGAAAAGCCCGAGTCAGGCTGTAGCAAGGGGAACCGCGTCCCGTCAGGCATCTGCGAGCAAGCAAGGAACTTACTCACCTCTTCGGCCGGGGCAGCGACCCGGCGACACGCCAGTCGAATAGATTTCCGAGAACTTTGACCGGCGACTCCCGTAGTACGGTGGTAGCGATGGATTATCTTCGTAGCGGAGCTTTGTCACGACAATCGATGGGAGACCGTGCTCCGGCGAAAACCTCCAACGCTACACGACAGGCGGCTCCTCCGCCCAGAACAAGGGCGGCCACTTCCCCTGGATCGCCAGGGTCGCCGGTCGAGGCGAACGGGAGTTCGCTCCCGGCGGCCCGGCTCGGGGGGCAGGATCGAAGCGGTGCGCGCTCGCCTCCCCTTGTATTTGGCTTGAGCGCTGGTGCGATTTCCGCGAGCATCGGCTCCATGTCCCCGGAAGTGGCGACCGATGGCGCAGGAAACACTGGACGTTTCCTGACGACCCGTTGGAGCTTGGTTCTCTCCTCGGTCGACGGAGACGCCGAGGGAGGAAAGGCGCGTGAAGCGCTTGCCCAGCTCTGCCATATCTATTGGCGGCCCATTTTTGCCTTCATCGCCCGGCGGGGCAACACCTTGGAAGATGCCCAGGATTTGACCCAGGATTTTTTCCTTATGATTTTGAAAGGAGGTCTGCTTCAGCAGGCGAACGCGGATCGGGGGCGGTTCCGTTCGCTTCTGCTCACCGCGCTCAAGAATTTTCTCATCGACAGTCACGCCAGGGCGCACGCGCGGAAGCGGGGCGGCGATGTGCAGTTTGTCTCCTGGGATGAATGGATGGCGGAAGCGCCCTCCCACCTTGCGATAACTCCGGCGGCGTTGGAGAACTGGCCGCCAGAGCGGATCTTTGATGTACGCTGGGCGGCGACGGTGGCGGAACAGGCCCTGCGCCGGTTGCAAGAGGAATGCGAAAACCGGGGGCGACGACGCGTGTTTGATGTCTTGAGCACAGTATTGACGGCGGATCGGGAGGATGTTTCCTACGAAAAACTGGGTCGCGAGCTGGGTATAGGGACGAGCGAGATCAAGAGGCTCTTGCACCAGCTCCGGCAACGATACCGACAGCTGCTGCGCGCTGAGGTCAGCGAGACTGTCGCCGGGTCCGACGAGGTCGACAATGAATTGCATTATCTCGTCACGGTCCTGGCCGCCGGGGAGGGGACAGACGAAACATGAATCGAAAAGAGAGATTTGTGAACAGGGACCTGCCTAACGCGATGCAAACTGCCAACGATTCAACGTGTGACAGTTCAACCAGCCTGCCCTCGCATGCTACGCGCACTCCGTTGCGGCACGATCTAAGCATTAGCCTTGACCAAACCCCATGAACTTCTCCGGCCTGACCGATTCATTGGCGATGCTGGCTGCTCCGCCCGACGAATGTCCACGTTGTCACACGACTTCGCGCATCGCGCATGGTCTCTGCCTCTCCTGCCTCCTCCAGACCGGAAAGGAAAAAGAAAAGGACATGGGCCCGGATGAGTTTGGAGCCGCCCTCGATGCCGTCGCGGTTGCCGACACCCATTGGCGCCTCGGCAATTACGAAATTCTCGAGGAGATCGGCCGCGGCGGAATGGGTGTCATCTACCGGGCGCGACAACGGCATTCACGACGCATCGTCGCGCTCAAGCGGGTCCTGGGTTATCACGCCGACTCGTGCGATACACTGGCGCGTTTCCGGCGCGAAGCCGAAGCCGCGGCGAGCCTAGATCATCCCAACATTCTGCCCATCTATGAAGTGGGAGAAAGCGAGGACGGTGTGCCCTTCTTCAGCATGAAGTACGCATCGGGCGGCAGCTTGCAAGAGGTGGGACCGGCCCTGCGTGATGATCCGCGCGAAATCGTCAGATTAATGGCAAGGGTCACGCGTGGTGTGCAGTATGCGCATCGCCACGGGATCCTCCATCGAGATCTGAAACCGGGCAACATCCTGCTCGACGGCCGGCGCGAACCGTTGGTGAGTGACTTTGGCCTCGCCAAATGGCTCGACATCTCGAGCGACCTGACTAGGACGCTGACGATTTTTGGTACTCCGGGCTACATCGCTCCTGAACAGGCCAGAGGGCCCGCCGCCAATCTCAAGCCTGCTGCCGATATCTATAGCCTGGGCGCGATCCTGTTTGATCTTTTGTCGGGTCGTCCGCCATTTCTTGGCGAGCACGCACTCGCCGTTATCCAACAGGCTGCGGATAAACCCGCGCCGAAGCTGCGTTCGCTTGTCCAAAACGCCGATCGCGATTTGGAGACGATCTGCGCCCGCTGTCTGGAGCGCGAGCCGGAGGCGCGCTATCGGTCTGCCGGTGAGTTGGCCGAGGACCTCGAGCGCTGGCTGGAAGGCCGCCCCATCGTCGCCCGGCCGGTCTTACGACCGGCGCAACTCTGGCGCTGGTCGCGGCGCAATCCCGTGTTGGCCTTGGGCGCAGCGGCCTTGATCGCATTGCTGATGCTCGTTGGCGGTTTGTTTACCTGGCACTGGCGAAGCGAAGCCTTGGCGAAAGCGGAGATGAGAAAGCTCCGGCAGGCCATCAGGCAGTTCGCGCAATTGGAAGCGGAAGTTTGTCAACCAGGCGAAAAACAAAAGCAGGAAGTCGTCTACCGTCGCCTTGGCAACCAGCTCGGGATTGACGTCAAACAATTACAGGGAAAGCTGCCGCCGTTCGCGCTCTACCTCAAACAAGCCCCGGACATCTCAGCGTATGAACGGGCCAATGCCGCCTACGTGGCGAAGGAATACGACGAATCGGAGCGTTGGGCGATACAAGCGGCTAACGAGGCCCGGAAAGCCAAGCCGGCTAATCCAAGGGCCGTCATCGACGCGTTGGAATTAGCGGGCCTGTCCGCTCAAGCCGGAATTCAATATTCCCGGGCAATGCAGCATTTTCGAACGGCGGAAAAATATACGGACGTCGACCGCAATTCAGAAGAATGGGTCAACGTACAGGACGCGATTGCTGATCTGTTATTCGCTCAGGGAAAGTACGGCGATGCTGAGAAACTCTATCGCAGCGTGATCGAGATCCGTACCCGGGTCCTGGGACCGGAAAATCCCGATACGCTGGCCAGTCGCCACAGACTTGTTTATGTCCTGAATGAAGAGGAGAAACATGCAGAGGCCGAGGCTGAAGCACGCCAGGTGGTTGAGCTTCGCGAAAAAATTCTCGGCTTCGAACATCCGGATACCCTTCTCAGCCGTTATAACCTTGCCAGCGCACTTTATCACGAAGGCAAATATGTCGAGGCGGAACGGCTCTACCGCGAAGTCTCCCGCTTGGATAACAGTGTCATCGGTCCGGAGCACCCGCGAACACTGGCAGCGCGCATAGGCCTGGCCAACACGCTGAACGATCAAGGAAAGTACCAGGAGGCTATCTCAATTTATCACGATGTGATCAAGCTCGATGAGAAAGTCTATGGTCGGGAACATCCCGTGACGCTGAATGACGAAATGGATTTGGCGACGGTCTTGCAGGCTAACGGCCAGTACCTTGCAGCAGAAGCCGAATACAGGATGGTCATTCAGTTGCAGGAGAAAGTGATTGGTCCCGAGCACGCCTACACGCTTAACACCCGTAACAATCTTGCCGAGCTGCTGGATGATGAAGGAAAGTATGCCGAGGCAGAAGCAGAGTGTCGCCGGATTATTGCACTCGAAGAAAAAGTGCTTGGTTCCGAACACCGCTTGACGCTGAACAGTCGCGCTAACCTTGCCATCGCGGTTCTCGGCCAGGGACGAATTGAAGAAGCGCGGGCTCAGATCGAGGATGCCATGAAGTTAATGGAAGAGAACCTGGGTCCAGGTTATCCCGACACAGTGAGTTTTATCGTAAAATTTGCGAACGGCTTGGCGCATCAACAAAGGGCGGAAGAGGCCATCAATATTGCTAAGCGAGCCGAAGAACGCGCCCGCACGACCCTCGGGGAGAGCCATCCTGTCACGCAGAAATATGCCAGGCTCTTGCAGTCCCTGAAAACCCAGGATTAACGATTATTGGTTGCGTTACGACGCGACTGCTGACGGACCACGGCCTGCGACGCGGCATTTCCCGCAACCTTCTTGATACGAGATGGATCGGTCGAAAAGTTTGAAATAAGCTTGACGGCTTGGTAGCGAGTGCTCAAGAAGGAACCTGCATGAGCCCCCGAATATATCGTGGCCGCATTGGGGCGCGGTTTTGTCTCGGACTTGCCGCGCTGGGTTGTGGGTTCGCGCCCATCGCAGCGAATGCGCAGGCTCCGGTAATCACCAATCCGGGAGATCTGCGCTCTCTAAGCGTAAACACGGCCTTTCGTCCCGGCGATCCCGACCCTGGGTGGACCGTCATGGCGCCGATGCCCACCGCGCGTTCGGGTTTTGCGACAGCTGCGGCTGACGGAAAAGTTTACGCAATGGGAGGAGCGGTTCTCAATACCTGCGTCACGGTGGCTACAGTCGAAGCCTATGATCCGCATGAAGACTTTTGGATCACCGGATTAGCTCCCATACCCGATCCCCCTCGTTACCGGCCGTCCGGTGCTACGCTCGACAACATTATTTATTTGGTTGGCGGGTCGGCACCGGATAATTCGTGCACCCACTTCGCTTTGGACACGGTTCAGGCATACGATCCCGCGACCGGCCTTTGGTCAACGAAGCGATCCCTCCAGAAGCCTCGGGCCCAGGTTGGTCTTGGCGAAGATAGTGTGAATCATCTCCTCTATGCGGTTGGGGGTGCTTCGGGCGCTCCCGATTACAAGAATCTCGACCTGGTCGACGTCTACGACCCGGCTACTAATTCATGGACGCCCAGGCGACATCTGAATACGCCGCGAGGGGCCCCTGCGGTTGCCGCGGTGAACGGCAAGATCTATGCGATCGGTGGAAAAGGTGAACACCGCGCTCTGAACACGGTCGAGGAGTTCGATCCTGATACCAATACCTGGACCACAAAAAACTCCAGGATGCCGCATCCGCGCATCCGGTCGGCTGCTGCCTTCGCGGACGGCAGGATTTATGTCATGGGTGGAGAAACCATTGGTCCTAACGGAGAAATAATTTCGACGGTCGACGTTTATAACCCCTCCGACGATACATGGATCACAGTAGCTCCTTTGCCAACGGCCCGAAGAATTCTTGGCGCCGCGGCCGTCGACAGTACGATTTATGCGGTGGGCGGCGAGGCACTCGTCGCGCGGGTGGGTGAGGCGTTTACCTATCAAATCACGGCGACAAATAATCCGACCAGCTACGCCGCTTCTCCCTTGCCCGAAGGCCTCAACATTGACACCGGGCGAGGCATCATTTCCGGTGTTCCGACGACTCCTTCTGATGGCATGGTTGTGACGTTCACGGCGACCAATGAAAGCGGCTCCGGTTCCAAAGAAGTCAGTTTTCACATAGCGTATCCTAACTCCGTGCCCGATCTGCAAAGTATTGTTAGCAGTAGCTGCGTCACCGGCCGGGCCGGACAGCCGTTCACATTCCAGGTTTTGACAAACTATGCGAGCACAGAAGAGAATCTGGCGGCAACCGGCCTGCCCTATAAAGAGGGCATCGGGGGGGGACCCCAAATGACCATCGACCCGGGGACAGGCTTTATCTCTGGGATGGTGCCTCGGAATCCGGATGGCACGTCCAAGAGCTTTGGAGTGGGTTTAAAGCTCACGGATGGTGATGCCTCGCAATCTTATTTGGAGCTCACATTCGTTTCCAATAAGCTATTTCCCGTAATCACGAGCGGGTCGAATGCGGCGCTCATTCCGAATAAGTTCTTTTCGTATACGATCACCGCGGATGCGCCTACCCTCTCCCTGGACTTCGTGGGGCTCAATGGACAGTTTGACGAGTCGTTGCCCTCAGGTTTGAGTTTCGATCCCGGAACCGGAACGATTTCGGGCCTCTACCCTGGCGATGCCGCACCCTACACGACGGTTGGAAGGTCTCCGGCCAGGCAATACGCCGAAATTGATTCTCTCAACGAGTGGAGCGGAGGGATAGAAACAATTAAGAAAGAACCTCCACCAAAAATTCAACTCTTTGCCCTTGGGGAAGATCAGAATGGAACCGGAACTGCCCCGCTTAACTTCTTCATTGGCCTGCACGACTTCGAAACCGAGTCGTTAATGACACAAACATCGAAAGGAACACAATATGTAATCTTCACGGACGATCCCCTGGCAAGCGGGGGAGCAGCGGGTCTGCTTAAGTCCACGAAGGTGGGAGACTACGTTACCTATACAGTTCCATTTTACGCGAGCGGCACCTACGACGTGAAGGTTGGGACCAGAACCGGGGATAACCAGGGTATTTTCCAACTCGCGATCGACGGTGTGAATCGCGGCTCTCCGCAGGATGAATACTCGCCCACGGTTAGCTATGACGTTCGGGACCTCGGGCCGGTCACGTTCGCGACCGATGGTCCGAAGACTTTTCAATTCGTGGCAGTAGATCGAAATCCCCTGAGCAGCGATTATGAGCTAATCTTCGACTACCTGGACTTGGATCCTTACTTTGAGGCCGAGACGTTGCCGATACAGGCGCACTCGGCGCCGAAAGTGACGAATCCATGGTCAACACCTAAGCGGGGGTTCCGCCATGCTCCTAAAAGCGACTCAAATCGGTGATTACGTCACCTACGGAGTGCCAATAGCTGTGGCCGGAAATTACAATGTCAGGGTGAGAACCAACACTGGCAGCAACACGGGCGCGTTTCAGTTGTTTATTGACGGCGTAAAACAGGGGTATGCTCAGAAGGGTCATGAAAACGGCTCAAACCATGATTTTAACTTGCGCGATCTTGGAACTGTAAGATTCGACAGCGCCGGGGAAAAGGCTTTTCGGTTCGTCGTCACAGAGGGGAATTCAAAGGGCACGAAATATAACCTCGCTCTCGATTACATTGAGTTGGTCTTGACCAGTCATTTTGAGGCCGAGGTACTAACGGCGGATTCGACAGGGCACCTTAAACGTGTCGATGATGACAATTTGTCCGGAGACGCTGGCATCCTATTCAAAGCAAAGTCGCCGGATGGTTTTGTTACTTACGAGGTGACGATACCCAGCGCGGGAACTTACGACATAAAAGTGGGAATCCGGAAAAGCAATCGGAGCGGAATTGTTCAGCTCGCGATTGGCGGGGTGAATCAAGGCTCTGCTCAGGACAACTATTCAGCGGATTCTGATTATCAAGTGATTGACCTTGGGAAGGTAACATTCACCGAAGCCGGCGAGAAGACGTTTCAGTTCGTGCTTACAGGGCATAATCCACACAGCGAGGGTTACGACTTCATTTTGGACTATATTGACCTTGGCCGGTGAGAGGTTGAGCTCTTTGCGCCTGTCTGGCTTGAGGCGAGATTAAAAGGCAATTTGGTTTCAATTAAAGGCTTGCGACGACGCTGTAACGTCGGCCAAGCCCGTATTGGCAGAAATTCGTCGTTTCTTCCGCTCAGCTGCCCTGCCAGCTGCTCGGATAATGCCTTCGTCGAGTCCTCCTGACGGCTCAATGCGAAACCCGCGCGCTTCGAGAACAGCCATCGCGCGGCGCCGTCCGTAAGAATTTCTCGGAATTTTCGAAACTTCGAACTGCCGTTCCCGTAGAAGTCTTGTGAAGATGAATGCGTCGGGATCAAGACAGGCCCTTCCTCCGGAGGCCAGCGCCGGGCCTTGGGTGATGCTTTTGCAGATTTTCCAGGATGTAAACACCCCGAACCTCATTCGCGCTTTGGCCGCAATTCTTTTCTGGTCCGCCCTCATCGGTGTCGTCTCGCTCTGTTATGAATTGTGGCGCCTCGAGCACAACTGGAGGACATGGAGCGGCAGTCGCGGAGGCAATTTGGGGTGGCAATAACCGCTCCCGGAGGAGTGGCTAAAAGATCCTCGAGGCCATCCATTCCCGGCATCATCCAGTCGAGCATGGCAATTGCGGGACCTCCCTCCGCCCGCAAGGCGGCGATCGCGAGAATCGCCGGAGTCAGCCAATGTGCAGTAGAGCGAAGTGTTTGCCCCCCGGCGGTCGATTGAATCGGATGGAGACATGGAATCGGGCGCAGCGGCGGCCAACCCGCCAATCGAGATGGCGTCAGTTGAGCGGAAGGCTTTCCAATCAGAGCGTTGTCGGTTGGTATGGCACGCCGGTAGAGCAGGATCGGCTTCGGAAACTTTCTCGCTTCTTGCGCGGTTCTCGTATACTCCGCTCACATCCGTATGCGCGTTTGGGAGACTCTTTTCGTTCTTTTGGTCGCTTTAGATGTTTCGTTAGGCGCCGAAATCAAGCGGGTTCTGAAACCAGAAGATTTCGCCGCGATCCGTGATGTCGATGAACCGAATTTCTCGCCCGACGGCCAGACCTTTGCTTATGTCGTCGGGACGGTTGACCTCAAGAAAGACAAGCAGCCGAAAAATCTCTGGCTTGCGAAATGGGACGGTTCGGAAAACCGTGCCCTGACCTTTGGCGACAACAAGCAAACGCATCCTCGCTGGAGCCCGGACGGTAAGTGGCTCGCCTTTCTTTCTGACCGACAGGACGAGAACGAAAACGACCAGCTTTGGCTTCTCTCCAGCGCTGGTGGCGAGGCGGAACAACTGACCAGAGAAAAAGGGAGCGTCGACGACTTTGCCTGGGCGCCCGACTCCAAGCGCATTGTGCTCGTGGCGCACGATCCCGATCCCCGTGATCCGGAAGCAAAGGAGAAGGAAAAGAAAACGGTTCCGCCGATCGTGATCGATCGGTTCCAATTCAAGGAGGACATCGGCGGCTACATCACGAAGCGCTGGTCGCACCTCAAGCTGCTCGATCTGGCGAGCCGAAAACTGGAGACCCTAACGAGTGGCCAGCATGATGACCTTCTGCCGGCGTGGTCACCGAACGGAAAGGAAATCGCTTTTGTCACGAAGCGCGGAGCTGACGCCGATCGCACTGAAAACTGGGACGTCTACCTGATCGAAGGGAAAGCTGGCGCGAAAGAACGCCAACTGACGTCGACACCAGAGGCCGACGCCCATCCTGAATGGGAAAGCGCGCCGGCCTGGAGCCCGGATGGCAAGGCGATTGCCTTTATTCACGGAGGTGATCCCAAGAAGATCGAATACGCGACGCATTCGCTCGGAATCATCCCGGCGGCTGGTGGACAGGCGAAAATTGTGACCGCAGACCTCGACCGCAATGTGGTTCAACCGCATTGGGCGGCAGACGGTAAATCGATCCTTGTCCTCTTGGAAGACGACGGCGCCGAAACGCTGGTGCGCGTCACGGCGGAAGTTGGAACCGGGGATGCTGTCCCCGTCCAGCCGCCAATCCCTGTCGCCGGAGGCCGACGCAAGATCACGGCCTACGACGTGAGTAGCAACGGCCACGTCATCGTGCGGGCCAGCACGCCCGATCGGCCTTACGAAATTTTTGCGGTCGAAAACAACGAGCTCCGTGACCTGACAAAACAAAACAACGCTTTTCTTGCCCGAATTCGGCTCGGGCCAGTCGAGGAAACGAAATTCAAAAGTGCGGATGGGACAGAGGTGCACGGTTTCCTGGTCCATTCGCCTAACGAAACGGCCGGTCAGAAAAATCCAACTCTGCTTCGGCCGCACGGCGGCCCGCAGTCGCAGTATGCCAACGAGTTTGATTTCGAGAAGCAACTCTTCGCGGCCAACCGATATGCGGTCGTAATGCCAAATCCACGCGGTTCCACCGGACGGGGGACGGACTACGCGATGGGCATCTACGCCTCCTGGGGCGGAGTCGATGTGCAGGACGATCTCGCGGCGGTGGACGACGCGATCGCCCGTGGTATCGCCGATCCGGACCGGTTGGTGGTGGGAGGGTGGAGTTACGGCGGGATGTCGACAAATTATCTCATCGCCACCACGAATCGGTTCAAAGCGGCCTTCAGTGGCGCGTCGATCTCCAATATTCTGGCCGGCTATGGGACCGACCAGTATATCCGCGATTACGAATACGAGCTCGGGTCGCCCTGGTTGCATCCCGAAGTCTGGGAGAAGATTTCCTATCCATTCCTGCACGCGGACAGGATCAAGACGCCAACCCTTTTTCTCTGTGGCGAAAGCGATTTCAACGTGCCGCTCCTCAACAGCGAGCAAATGTATCAGGCGCTGCAAACGTTAGGTGTGCCGACCGAGCTGGTCGTTTATCCGCGGCAATTTCACGGCCTCAAAAAGCCGAGCTACATCATCGATCGCTACCAGCGTTACCTCGATTGGTTTGCGAAATATCTCCAACTGAAAAAATGACCTCATGGTGGAGCGAGATTCTGTCGAACCTGGGAGCAGGCTCTCACGCCTAAAGATGCGCTCTCCCTGGCTCGGCCCAAGCCGCGTTTTATGAACGCCGAACAACAGCGCCTCGAAGAGAATGACCATCGCAAACAGCAATGGCACCTCTGGGGCCCGTACCTGAGCGAACGACAATGGGGAACGGTCCGAGAGGATTACAGTGCGAACGGCGATGCCTGGAATTATTTTCCGCACGAACACGCTCGTTCCCGCGCCTACCGCTGGGGCGAAGACGGAATCGGCGGTGTTTCCGATTTCAAACAGCGGCTCTGTTTTGCTTTCGCCTTCTGGAATGAGCGCGATCCAATCCTGAAGGAGCGGTTCTTCGGCTTGACGGGCCCGCAGGGGAATCACGGCGAGGATGTGAAGGAGATGTTTTTCTTCGAGGATAACACGCCAACCCATTCCTACATGCGGATGACCTACCGTTACCCGCAGGCCGCTTTTCCTTATCAGGATCTCGTCAACCGAAATGCCGAACGCTCAAAAGCGGATCCAGAGTTCGAGATCTGGGACTCGGGGGTATTCCAGGAGGAGCGCTTTTTTGATATCACGATCGAATATGCCAAAGCGGCGGAAGATGATCTCCTGATTCGCGCCACGGTCACAAATCGCGGACCGGAAACAGCCTCGTTGCACTTGCTGCCGACAATCTGGTTTCGCAACACCTGGAGCTGGGGATACGATGATCGCCGACCAAATCTGCGCGTCGGGAGCGACCACTCGGAAGCCCTCGCGGTGATCGAGGCGAGCCACCACGCACTGGGCGAATATCGGCTGGTCGCGGAGGCTCCCCAGACAATTCTTTTTACGGACAACGATACGAACCACCAACTGCTCTCCGGTGTGCCAAATCAACGCCCTTTTGTGAAGGACGCCTTTCACGAAGCCGTCGTGAGAAACAACTCCAATGCGGTCAACCCGGAGCGAATCGGAACCAAGGCGGCGGCCCATTTTCGGATACAACTGGGCGCGGGCGCTGTGGGGAGTGTTCGTTTACGGCTGCAACGGATCAGCGGGCCGGTGACCGATTCCTTCGCGGAATTTGACCGGATTCTCAAACGACGCCGGGCGGAAGCGGACGAGTTTTACGCGGTGCTCGCTCCCGGCTGCCTAAGCCGCGAACATTGTGCCATTCAGCGACAGGCGCTCGCCGGGATGCTTTGGACAAAGCAATTCTATTACTACGTTGTCGAGCAGTGGCTGGAGGGCGATCCGGCTCAGCCGCCTCCCCCTCACGAGCGTAAAATCGGACGAAATGTGGGATGGAGCCATCTCTATAACGAACGCGTGATGTCGATGCCCGACACTTGGGAATTTCCCTGGTACGCAGCTTGGGATCTCGCCTTCCATTGCATCCCGCTTGCTCTGGTCGATCCGCGCTTTGCGAAGACGCAACTCGATATCATTCTGCGCGAATGGTACCAGCATCCCAACGGACAGGTTCCGGCCTACGAATGGAATTTCGGTGACGTCAATCCCCCGGTTCTCGGATGGGCGGCCTGGCGCATCTACAAGATCGAGCAGCACGCCACCGGAAAGGGCGACCGCGCGTTCCTCGAAACGGTGTTTCACAAATTGCTCATCAACTTTACCTGGTGGGTGAACCGGAAAGACGCCGGCGGCCGCAATATTTTTGAGGGCGGCTTTCTTGGGCTCGACAACATCGGCGTCTTCGACCGGAGCGAATCTTTTCCCGATGGCAGCCGGCTCGAGCAGAGCGACGGCACGAGTTGGATGGGAATGTTTTGCCTGACGATGATGCGGACCGCGCTCGAGCTGGCTCGTGAAAATCCAGTTTACGAAAACATCGCGACGAAATTCTTTGAGCATTTCCTCGGAATAGCCGCGGCGATGAACAACGCGGGGGGACGGAGGATTGGACTTTGGGATGAAACCGATGAGTTTTTTTACGACGTTCTGCACACCCCGGGGAATCGCTACCTGCCGTTGCGGGTTCGCTCGCTTGTCGGCCTCATGCCAATGCTGGCGGTCGAAGTACTGGAGCCCGGATTGCTCGAGGCGATGCCGGGCTTCCGCGAGCGCCTCGAGTGGTATCTGACGAATCGGCCCGACCTCGCGAATCTGATTTCGCGCTGGTCCGAACCGGGTAGTGGCGATCGCCGCCTGATCGCACTAACCCGTGGTCACCGGATGAAGTGTCTCCTCCGCAGGATGCTCGATCCGAACGAATTTTTGAGTGATTACGGCGTGCGTTCGCTGAGCAAGTTTCACCGCGACCATCCGTATGTTCTGGCGGTACGTGGCGAGCAAAAGACGGTCGGCTACGAACCTGCGGAATCGCAGAGCGGCATCTTCGGCGGCAACTCGAACTGGCGTGGGCCGGTCTGGTTCCCAATTAATTATCTGCTCATCGAATCTTTGCAGAAATTCCATCATTATTACGGCGATGAATTCAAAGTGGAATGCCCGACCGGCTCGGGGCAATTCCTTACTTTGGATCAGATCGCAGATGACCTTTCCAACCGCTTGATCAGACTTTTCCTTCGCGACGATCGTGGGAACCGGCCGTTTACACGCGCTTCCGGCGATTCGCTAAATGGAGCGGCGGACCGCGAGCAATATCTTTTTCACGAATATTTTCATGGTGATACAGGAGCTGGCCTGGGCGCGAGTCATCAGACGGGTTGGACCGGTCTGGTGGCGAAACTGATTCAGCAGCAGGGGAGCCGCCGGACGATCGCGAAGCTCGATCCGTTCACGGATTTGTGAGCGCGGAGACAGAAATCAGTCGTCGATTAAGCACGTGAACGAGCTGAATCCGAAACGCACAATCGAGGACCTGAAGGAACTGCGCGCCCTAACGAGCGACGAAAATGGCGCGCAGCGCGTCGCCTTCACTCCGGTCTGGGCGAAGGCGCGGAGTTGGCTGCAAGGCAAGGCGAAGGATCTTGGCCTGGAGATTGAGCGCGACGAAGCGGGCAATCTTTGGATGACCTTGCCCGGTGAATCGGAGAAGGCGTTGCTCATCGGTGGCCACATCGACTCTGTGCCTAACGGTGGCTGGCTCGACGGTTCCCTGAATACGCTTGCGGGCCTGGAGATTTTGCGGCGAATCAAGGTTGAATCCGGCGGGAAGCCGCCGGTCACGGTGCGTCTGGTCGATTGGGCCGACGAGGAAGGCGCGCGTTTTGGGAAAAGTCTTTTCGGTTCGTCGGCCTGCGCGGGAACTCTCAACATGGAAGAAGCCCGCTTGCTGCAGGATAAGGACGGCGTTTCTTTGCCGGCTGCGCTCAGGGCACAGGGGATCGATTTCGAGAAGGTCAAAGATTGCAGGCGCCAGCTGGCAAAAGCGGCGGCCTATATCGAATTGCACATCGAACAAGGGCCGGTCCTGCTCGATCTGGCTCTGCCGCTAGGCGCGGTTTTGGGCACCTTTGGTGTCGAACGGCACGCGATCACGTTCCAGGGCCAGGCGGCTCATTCCGGGAGCACTCCAATGAACCGTCGCAAGGATGCGTTCCTTGCCGCGGCCAGGATGAGCCCGGAAATTTATCGCGTCACAGAGAGGAACGGGGGGGTCTGCACGATCGGCTCCTGCCTAACGAAACCGGGAATTGTTACGAGCGTTGTGGAGGAATGCCGAATTACGCTCGATCAGCGTCATCTCGATGGCGCGGCGCTGGGACGGATGTTGCAGGAGGCGCGCGAGGCGAGTGAGCGCTTTGCGCGCGAAGGCGACGTGACCGTTTCGTGGGAGCGGCTCTGGCAGATCGAGCCGCTCCCGTTCGACGAAAGGCTGATTAACTTTTGTGACGAATCGATCCTCGAGATCTGCGGCAAATCGCACCGCTTGCCCTCCGGCCCGTTGCATGACGCGGCGGAAGTGGCGCGTGCCGGTGTTCCGACGGTGATGATGTTCGTGCAAAGCCTGCACGGGATCAGTCACAACAAGATCGAGGACACGAAGGAGGAGCATCTCGAACTTGCGCTGCGGGCCTTCGATCGGTTGGCGTCGAAAGCGATTGCGTCGATTGCGGATCGCTAACCGGCTCCCACTGGCTCCGGCGTCGGTGCGCCAGCGCCGTGCTTTTCTGCGTCGGCTTCGTGGTGGGTGTGTGCACTGCGCAGGAATGGGACGCGATCGAGCACCCGCTCCTGGAACCATTCGAGGGCGAGATAGATTACCGGAGTGATGTAAAGGGTAATCAATTGCGACACGATCAAGCCGCCAACGATGACCAACCCAAGCGGCCGGCGGGAAGAGCCATCCGCGCCGAAGCCAAGCGCAATCGGGAGCGCGCCCATCAGGGCCGCAAGCGTCGTCATGATGATTGGGCGGAAACGTTCCACGCTTGCTTCGTGAATCGCAGCGCGTCGATCGTAACCTTCGTCCAATCGGTGGAGCGCGAAGTCGACAATCATAATCCCGTTTTTCTTCACGATGCCCATCAGGAGGAACAGACCGATGACCGAGTAGAGCGAGAGGGTGGAATTGAAGAGCCAGAGGGTCATGAGACCGCCGACGACCGCGGGAAAAAGGGTTGAGAGCACCGTCACCGGATGCACATAACTCTCATAAAGAATTCCGAGGATCACATACATGACGAAGACGGCCGCGAGGATGAGGAACGGCAACGCATCGAAGAGCTGCTGGAGGACGAGGCCTTCGCCTTGCAGCTCGCCCTTCACGGTTGGCGGCAACACTTCCGCCGCCGCCTGTTTGAGGTAGTTGGTCACATCGCCAAGCGCGACGCCCGGCTTGGTATCGAAGCCGAAGGTGACGCTGGTGAATTGATTGGTATGATTGACCGATTGCAGACCGAGCGATTCCTTCGAGTTCGTTAGGGCGCGGATCGGGATCAGTTTGTCGCCAGTGTCGGGCTTGACGTAAATTAGTCGAAAATCCTGCGGACCCTGCCGGGCCTTGTCGTCCGCTTCAACGATCACCTGATATTGGTCGTCGGCTTCCTTGATCAGGTAGACATAGTTTTGTGAATAAGCGGCCCGGAGCAGGCTTTCGAGATTCACGGTCGAGACGCCGTAAAGTTCCGCCCGCCCGCGCTCAATGTTGATGTCGAGGTTTGGCGTGTTGCGGAAAAGATCGGAATGCGGCGGGCTCGCGAAGCCATCGTATGTTTTCAGCTTCGCCTCCAGTCTGTCGGCCGCGGCATAGACTTCATTGGGATTGATCCCGGTCAGGACATAACTGTAGCGGCCGAACGAGCTGCCGGTCGCGCCAATGTTAATCTGCAAGACCGGTTGCGGTTGGACTGTCGGCAAAACGCCGGGGATCCCGCTGCAGGCTTTACGCAGTTGCTCGGTCACGGTGTCGATGTCAGGGCGCTTGCTCGCGTCCTTCAGGAAGATGACCGTGAAGACGCCCGCTCCGCGTCCGGCGCGCCCGGCGACCGTAAAATATTTATCGACCGCAGGATTGGCTTGCAGGATTGGATCCAACTCTTCCTGCAGTCGGCGTTGCGCTTCGGGCGAGGCGCTTTCCGGCACGATAAAAAATCCTCGAATCGTGCTGCTATCGCCAGTCGGCAAAAGGGTGAAGGGAAGATGTTTGAAGAAGAACCAGACCCCAAGAACACAGGCGACGATGATCGGCAGCGCGAGCCAGCCGTGATCGAGAAACCGGTCGAGCGTACGGCTGTAAAATTGGACGGTCGGCTCGAAAACCCGGCTGAAGAGCCGCTCTGTCCAGGTTTTGCGATGGCCGGGACCACGTTCCGCGAGAATCCGCGAACACATCAAGGGCGTAAGCGTTAACGAAACCAGACCGGAAGCGAAAATTGCGACGATGATGGTAATGGCGAACTCGCGAAAAATTCGGCCTAACAATCCCGGCATGAAGGCGAGCGGGATGAAAACCGCCGCGAGCGAGAGAGTCATGGAGAGAATAGTGAAGGAAATTTCGCCGGCGCTGTTGAGTGTGGCGCGGTAAATTGATTCCCCGGCCTCCGCTCGCCTAACGACGTTCTCGAGAAAGACTATCGCGTCGTCGACGAGGAACCCGATGGCCAGGGTCAGGGCCATCAGGGTCAGGTTGTTGATCGAAAAACCGAACCACCACATGGCGACGAAAGTGATGAGAAACGACATCGGAAGCGCGACCATCGGGATAAGGGTGTCGCTGGCGCGTCCGAGAAAGACGAAGATGACGAAGATGACGAGGGCAAAGGCGATGGCGAGGGTCGCCTGGACGTCATGGAGAGAGTTAACGATTGAGGCCGAGCGATCGTGGACGGGAATGAGGTGAATCGAACCCGGCAGCTCGCGCTGCAAACCGGGCAACAAGGCGCGCACCGAGCGCGCCACTTCGACCGCATTCGCGCCCGCCTGGCGCGAGACGGCAAAGACGATGACCGAAGCTGGTGGATGAAATCCCCTAACGAAGAAATGCCGCGAGAGCCGCTCGTTTTCGACCCCGTCAATGACCCGGGCCACGTCCTTGAGATAAACCGGGGAGGCATTGTCCGACTGCTTAATGATGAGATTTCGATAGCCTTCGGCAGTTGCGATCTGTCCGTTGGGCCGGAGGGTAATTGTCTTGTTTGCTCCGTCGAACTGGCCCGCGCCGGAGTAGGAGGTCCCGGCCCTGATCGCGGCCGTCAAATCCGCGAAGGTCATACCGCGGGAGGCGAGCGCGCCCGGATCTACCTTGATCCGGATGGCTCCTTTCACTCCGTAGATATTGACCTGGGAAACACCGGGCAAAATGTTGATCCGTTGCGAGACTTCGGTCGTTCCGTAACGATAGAGCTCGCCATCAGTCAGCGTGTCACTCGTTAGGGCAACGTACATGACCGGCTGGTCATTCGGATTCGTTTTCGTGAAAGTGGGCGGACTCGGAAGATCGCTCGGCAGTTGTCCGCTGGCGCGCTGAATCGCCGACTGGACGTCTGTCGCGGCGGCATCGATCCCCTTACTGAGATCGAATTGCAGTGTGATTTGGGTGTTGCCCTGCGAACTGGTGCTGGTTGTTAAATCGAGGCCCGGAATCTGGGTAAATTGTTTCTCCAAAGGCGTCGCGATGCTGTTCGCCATCGTTTCCGGGTTCGCGCCGGGATAGGAAACACTGACCTGGATGACCGGATAATCGACCGCCGGAAGATCGTTCACCGCCAATTGGTGATAAGTCAGAATTCCGAAAACCACGATCGACGCCGTCAGCAGCATCGTCATGACCGGCCGCTGGATGAAAGGACGTGAAAGGCCGGAGGAAAACTGCACGAGCTTTTTTGCGGAGCTGTTTCCACTCTTCACTTTTGCGCGATCGGAGCCAGGGCCATTGCCGTCGCCTCTGCCCGGTTCGGTCTTTTCGCCCCAACCGTTGCCTTGGGAGTCTGCCATTGTCAGTCCGCCCCTTCGGAGTCGTTAGGCTGGGTCTTCTCCGTCTCCTGCACTACGACTTTGGTTCCGGGCGCCAGCTGAAGTTGACCGCGGGTCACGACGGTTTCGCCCTCTTGCAGGCCCTCGTCGATTACAGTCAAATCGTTCGCCTGCTTCTGTCCCGGCTTCACTGGGCGAAGGTCGAGGGTCAAATCCTTCTTCACGACGAAGACATAGGGCCCGTTCTGGCCGATCTGGACCGCGCTGTTGGGAACAAGCTTCGCCCGCTTTATCGTGTCCAGAATGAGTCGCACGTGGACGAACTGTGAGGGCCAGAGAATGTGCTCTGGGTTGGGCGTGATGGCGCGGGCCTGGACCGTCCCGGTTCCAGGCTGCAGGATATTGGCGATGAAGTAGAGATGCCCTTCCTGAGCCGGATGATTGTCGTTCTCAGCATCGGTCAACACTTTGAGGTTCGGTCCGCCGAGGTATCGCCTAACAAGCGGAATGTCCGGCTCGGAAACGGTGAAGTCGGTATAAATCGGATCGAAGTGGTCGATCTGAACCAGGACCGCGCCTCCTCCGCCTCCGTTACTTCCAGAAGTGACGGTGTTTCCGACGTCCACTTGGCGCAGTCCCGCCCGACCGTCGATCGGCGATCGAATGGAGCAATAATCGAGATTAACCTGCGCCGCGGCCACGGCGGCCTCGGTCCGCATGGCGTTTGCTTTCGCCGTATCCAGATCCTGCACCGCGGTGACGTCCTTCGCCTGCAATTCCAACTGTCGCTTCAAATTCGCCTGGGCCAGCATGTTGTCGGCTTTCGCGGCGTCCAGAGCGGCTTCATAAGGTCGCTGGTCGATCGTAAAGAGGAGATCGCCTTTTTTCACGTCTGCGCCGTCTTTGAAATTGCGCGAGACGATCTGACCGCTGACCTGCGCCTGCACCTGCACGGTCTCGTAAGCCGCGCACGTGCCGATTTCATCGAGATAGAGCGGGACGTCTTTGGTAATCACTCTTGCAACCGCGACTGGCCGGGCAGTCGGCGGCGGCGCCGTTTTGTTGTGATTGCAACCGCGAAGCGTGAGTAGCAAAACGGTCAGGCCCAGCGCTCCGGCGCCCCAGTAAATCCACTTCCGGCCGGCCTGCTGTTCGAGATTTCCGGAGACCTCGCGGGCAGCAACGTTCATCTTATTGGCGGCGATCACGGTTTTCGTTTCTTGCTTTGTCCATTCCCTGGATGCGCTTCGGCCGCCGCCGCCTTCTGTCGGACTTCGACCAGGACCCGCAGGCAGACTTGCAAATCCCCGGGCGGAATCTCCGCCAATAGTTCGTGACGTAATTGACGCGCGGTCCCTTCGATCTGTTCAAGAAGGCGGCTCGACTTACGTTGCAAATGGACCGTCTTACAGCGCCGATCGTGACGTGCGCTCTCGCGCTTGATCCACCCGCAGTTTTCAAGGCGGGTGAGGAGGCGCGCCAGCGTTGGTTCTTCAATGTTGAGGCTTTCCGCGAGCTCACGCTGTGTCATTTTCCCACGGGCGAGGTGGGCAAGGGTGCGCCATTTGGCCTGGCTCAAGCCGAGCGGCTGGAGGCGTTGGTCGAGCTTGTGCCGCCAGACTCGCGCCGTCTCATTTAGAAGCTGCCCAATTTTTTCCGGGTCGATTTCGCTCATCGTTAGCATGCTAACGAATTCTGCTTTGGTCTCCTTGTCAATCCGTCGTCGAACTCTTCGCCGCCCACCTTCAAGAGGATGACTTTGCGGCCCCGATAATCCTTGATTTCCCGAATCGGCCGGGCGTGCGCCGGCCCCCAAATGTTCGCCTGCTCGGCCGGCTTTTCCTTCGATGGCTGGACCAGCAGATAGCGCGCGTGCGCGCGGCAGGTCCTTTATTTTGCTCACGTAAACGATCGGGCGATGGAGATAGAAAAGAAAAGGCTGGTAATCCGGGTCGACCGCGTAAAGCGATTCGTTAGGCGGAATGGCCGCGTCGAGTTGCGCCGCGATCGGCCTGACTTTTTCACGTCGTTGCAGGAGCGGGATGATGGCGAGCGTATAAACCAGCATCGCGGCGGTCACGGCCCCGACCGTCCAGGTGACGGCGCTGCGCAACCGTTTGGGCCAAAGAAGAGCGTGCGACCGGATGAAGATGGCGAGCAGCCAGATGGCAGGCGCGAGCAGCGGCATGGTGTAACGCGGCAAGGCGCCCGGCATCAGGTTGACGACGACAAACGGCACGGCCAGACCTAACGACAAGGCGCGGCAGAGTTTTCGCTCTCCTTCGTCTTCCAGGAGGGCAAAGCGAGCGAAGGGCAGGAGGACGACCCAGGGAAGCAGGTAGGCGATCCCGCGCGGGATGTTGAGCAGCCAGTCGCCGAACTTGAAGTCGGCGTCCGTTACCCGGCCGGAAAATTGTTTCGACCAGACGCTCGCAACGTGGCCGGCTTCCGTCATCTGGAGGTATGGAACGGCCCACGCTCCGAAAATCGCGAGCATCAAGATCAGGCCGACGAGATGCGGCCAGCGCCGGAGTTCGCGCAGTTTCTTCGCCTCCCATAAAACGGCCAGCGCAACCGCGTAAAAGAAGAGAAGCGCAAGCGGACCTTTGGCGAGAAGTGCGAGCCCGAGGAAAATCCCCGGAACAGTCCAGGCCAGCCAACGTCGCGCCGGTAGGTGCCACCAACTCAGCCAGCAGATGAACGCGAGAGCGCTGAGCGAGACGTAAAGTGCTTCAATCTCGATCATTCGGCCTTTTTCGAGCAGGCCGAAATTGGTCAACCACATCATCGCGGCGGCGAGCGAACCATTCGGTCCGAGACTTGGTCGCGCGATACCGGCAAAGGCCAGAGCCACCGCGAGCACGCAAGAGGACCGAAGGCAAACGAGCCGTCCACTCGTTGCGCGTGTCGAAAATCCTAAAGGAGCCCGCGACCAGCCAGTTGACCAGTGGCGGCTTGCGCAGGTAGGGCTCGCTTCCGACCCAGGGCACGACGTAGTTGCCGGTTTGCAGCATCGTGACCGCGGGCAAAACGCGCCGGCCTTCTTCGCTCTTTAGTTCAAGTGTTCCCAGCCGCGGCAGGTAAATTGCGCCCCACACAAGCGTGACGAGAAAAAAGCTGCGCCACATGCGCTGGAATGTAGCCGGGGTCGGTGACGCCGGCCAACATGAACTGGGCCTGGAACATTTCAACGACGCCGTTACCGCAACTTTGTCAGCCCGAGCCGGGGAGACGACGAGGGGTTCACATCCGCAAGGAGGATCCTTTTGCGACCAGGCACTTCAATTGCAAGTGCGAGGTCCCTCGCGGCACTGCGCCGACTCGGGATGACAAGTTGAAGAAGGCTCCCGCGTTGTCGCTTCCCACGGCGATTCGTTAGGCCAGGCGCAACTTGACGAACCGCCATGGCAAAAGTAGGTTTGGCACCTAGTCCATGGTGGATTGGAGTGGGAGCCGGTGTCCCACTCTTTTTTGTCGGCGGACGCGAGTTTTATGAACGCTGAATTCATTGCCATGCTCGACTACCTGGAGCGGGAGCGCGGAATCAAACGCGAAATCCTGATCGAGGCGGTCTCGAACGCCCTCCTTTCGGCGTCGAAAAAGAGCGTCGGTGCATCCCGCGATCTGCACATCGATATCGACGCGAAGACGGGAGAGATCCGGGCCCTCGCCAACCTCCTGGTCGCCGAAAAAGTGACCAATCCGCAGGACGAAATTTCGCTCGAGAAGGCCCGCAAGATCAAACCAGACGCGCAGGTCGGCGAAGCCGTCGAAGTGGAAGTGACACCGAAAAACTTTGGCCGGATCGCAGCCCAGACGGCGAAGCAGGCAATGATGCAGCGCATCCGCCAGGTCGAAAAGGAAATGATTTACGAGGAATTCAAGGATCGCGCGGGTGAGATCGTGAGCGGCACGGTCCGGCGCTTCGATCGCTCGGATGTGATTCTGGATCTCGGAAAATTCGAAGCGGTCATGCCGCAACGCGAACGAGTCGTGGTTGAGGACTACAATGTGGGCGATCGGCTGCGCGCCTATGTCGTCGCAGTCGAGAACGGTGTCCGGGGCCCGGAAATCATCATCTCACGCAGCCATCCCAACTTCGTTAGGCGACTTTTCGAGCTCGAGGTGAGCGAGATCGCCGATGGCACGGTCGAGATTCGCGGTATTGCCCGCGAGGCCGGTTATCGGACCAAGATCGCGGTCTTCAGCGACAACCCGAAAGTTGATCCGGTCGGCGCTTGCGTTGGTATGCGCGGTTCGCGGGTGAAAAATATTGTTCGCGAACTGAACAACGAGAAGGTCGATATCATTCGCTGGAGCTCCGACCCGAAGGAATTTGTTCTCGAAGCGCTCAAGCCCGCCAAAGTGAAGAATCTGGTTTTCGACCTTGAGAAAAAAGGCGCGACCATCTCGGTGGACGAAGACCAACTCTCGCTCGCGATCGGAAAAAAAGGCCAGAACGCGCGCCTGACCTCGCGTCTCACCGGCTGGGAGATTAACATCGAGAAGGAAGCGCCGAGCACCACGGCGGTCGAACAAAAAGTGGCCCATGCGGCGCAGACTCTCGCCACCTCCTTGCCAATCACCGAGGAGCAGGCGATGACCTTGGTCAAGACCGGCTTTACCAATCTCGAAGGCTTGCGCGATGCTGAGATGCAGGATCTCGTCGACATCCTCGGCGTGGAAGAAGAAAAGGCGCGCGAAATTTACGAGGCGGTGCACCGGGAACCTGTTTCTCCCTAACAATGGCCACGCCTGACCGCTCACGGCCATGAGCAAATTTTTAGAGAATTTAAATGCCTACGAAAACGACGACCAAATCCAAGGCGCCCAAGGCACCTGCGCGGAAGACGGCGAAATCTACCGCTCCCGCCAAGTCTTCGTCGACTCGTTCCGGCTCTGCGGTCAAGCCCGCTAAGACTACCAGGACGGCCGAAAACAAGGAGGCCGCCCCCAAAGTCGATCGGAAAGCAGCGATCATCGAACCAACCGAGCAACCCAAGGCGGCGGCTGCCAAACCGACGGTGACGGCGACCAAGTCTGCCTTCACTCCGATCGCGGCGAAAAAGCAGCCAGCCGCCGCACCATACCGCCCCCGACGCAGACGCCGCCAAAACCGGCGGTGGAAAGCGTTTCGTTGATCGAACCGCATACGCCAAAGCCGAAACGCGTGGCCACCGGCGAAACAGTCAAGCGCACGATTCTTCCGCCGATTTCCCGCATCCGAGAGAAAAGCACGATCGTTGAACCGGCTCACGAGGAGCCAGCAACCGGCCCCGCCGTTTCAACCGGTGAAGAAACAGCGGAAGTGGAAACCGAGACCGAGGATGGTCGCAAAATCATTCACATCAAGCCGCCGATCATCGTCAAGGATCTCGCAGCCCAGCTCGGCTTGAAGAATTTCCAGCTCATCAAAGAGTTGATGGACGATTTCAATATTTTCGCGAATCCGAACCTGACAGTAGAGCCCGAGGTGGCGACGAAAGTGTGCGACAAGCATGGCTTTGCTTTCGAAATGGAGCGCCGCGAAAAAGGTGGCGGTGTGCACAAGGTCGAGCAGGTGGTGGTCGCGCCGCCGCCACCGGTCATCGAGAAGGAAGAAGAGCTCAAGCTGCGCGGCACCGATCATTACCTTTATGGGACACGTCGATCACGGCAAGACGTCGCTCATGGATGCGATCCGCAAAACTCGCGTCGCGGCGGGCGAAGCCGGCGGCATCACCCAGCATATCGGCGCTTACACGGTCGATTACAAAGGCACCCGCATTACTTTTCTCGATACGCCTGGTCACGCCGCCTTTACCGCGATGCGCGCCCGCGGTGCGAACGTGACCGACATTGTCGTCCTTGTGGTCGCGGCGGATGACGGCCTGATGCCGCAAACGATCGAAGCGATCAACCACGCCAAGGCCGCGCCGCATGTGAAAATCATGGTCGCGATTAACAAGATCGATCTGCCCTCGGCGAATATCGACCGCGTTAAGCAGCAACTGCAGGAGCACGATCTCACTCCGGAAGATTGGGGCGGCGAGACGATCGCGGTTCCGGTTTCAGCGACGAAGGGAACGGGCATCGACGAGTTGCTCGAGAACATGGTCGTGCAGGCGGAAGTGATGGAACTGAAAGCATCGCCGACCGCAACCCCGCGCGGGACTGTGATCGAAGCCCAGGTCGAAGCTGGACGCGGCCC
Source organism: uncultured Verrucomicrobiae bacterium (assembly GCA_963720895.1). Classification (GTDB taxonomy): domain Bacteria; phylum Verrucomicrobiota; class Verrucomicrobiia; order Chthoniobacterales; family UBA10450; genus Palsa-1392. The sequence continues at coordinate 277,520 of CAVRGZ010000001.1, read as the reverse complement.
GACCGCGACCGTCATCGTCCAGATGGGCACGCTCAAAGTGGGCGAGCCATTCATCTGCGGCGACTACGGCGGCAAAGTGAAATCGCTGGTCGACGATCGCGGTCAACCGCTCAAGTCCGCCGGCCCGTCGACGCCGGTGAAAGTTCTCGGTTTTACCGGCTTGCCCAACGCCGGAGACGAACTCCTCGTCATGGAATCGGAGAAATCCGCCAAGATATTGAGCGAGGAACGGCTCGCTGACAAGCGCACCGAAAAACTGAGCATGCCGCAGCGCGCCACGCTCGAGAGTCTGCTCGAAGCGGCGGACGGGAAGAAAGTCTTGCGCCTCGTCCTGAAATGCGACGCGCAGGGTTCGCTCGAAGCGCTTACCGCGTCGTTAGGTCAAATCCAGAGCAAGAAGATCGATCTGGAGATGATTCACTCCGGCGTCGGACCGATCTCCGAGTCCGACATCCTTCTCGCCAGCGCGTCGAACGCCGTCGTCGTCGGCTTCAACGTCAAGGTCGAGAGCAACGCCGTCGGAACCGCAAAACGCGAAGGCGTGCAGGTCAAACTCTACAGCATCATTTACGAGCTGATCGACCAGATTAAGGAAGCGATGGCCGGCTTGCTCGATCCGGAGCATCGCGAAACCGTCATCGGCCACGCCGAAGTGAAACAGGTCTTTCAATTGAGCCGTGGGATCGTCGCCGGCTGTCTTGTCACTGATGGGCGGATCAGCCGGACCGCCCGGGCGCGCGTCCTGCGCCGTCGCCAGCCGGTTTACGACGGCGGTCTCTCCACTCTGCGCCGTTTCCAGGACGACGTGAAGGAAGTCCGCGTCGGTCTCGAGTGCGGCATCAAGCTGGGCGACTTCAACGAATATCAGGTCGGCGACATCATCGAGTGCTATCAACTCGAACAGGTCGCGCAGAAATTGTAGCCGGGTCGCTGACGCCGCGCCGGCAGTTGAATCCGCCGCCGGTTACAATCATTCCCAATGAAACACCGACTGCTTGCGCGTTAACGAACTCCTGAAACGGGAGCTCAGCACTCTCCTTGTGCGCGAGCTGACCTTCGAGAATCTGCTCGTCACCGTGAACCAGGTGGACGTGACACCCGATCTGAAATCGGCGCATGTCTATGTTAGCGTGCTCGGCTCGGAAGGGCGCAAGGATGTGCTTCCGAAGCTGGAAGCGAATCGGGCCGCGCTCCAGGCCGACCTTTCCAAGCATGTTGTCTTGAAATACACGCCGCACCTTGTTTTCCATCTCGATGATTCAATCGAGCGCGGCGCCCGCGTCCTCGAGATCCTGCAGGAGATCGAACCTCCGCCCAGTGCCGAAAAAAAATGAACGCTACCACCGCCGAACCATTGAAAGCTCACCTTAACGAACTCGACCTTCGCGGAAATCGCTCAAGCCCTGCGCGAGCACGAGCGTTTCGTCGTTCTCAGCCATGTCCGCCCGGATGGGGACGCGCTCGGCAGCCAGATCGCGATGGGGCTCGCGCTGCAGAAGCTGGGCAAGAGAGTCAAAGTCTGGAACGAAGAGGGACTGCTCGAAAAATTTTCCTTTCTTCCCGGCGGCGAATTGGTTTCCATCCCGCCTGACGAGCCCGAAGATTTCGATGTCGTCCTTGCGCTCGACACCGCGACCCGGCAGCGACTCGGCGACAATACCCTGGCCGCCGTCGGCAGGGCGAAAATCTGGATCAACATCGACCATCATCCGAGCAATCCGCGCTATGGCGACCTCGTCCACATCGATCCGATCGCGCCGGCCACCGGCCAGATTCTTTTTGAGCTGCTCCAAAGCCAGGATTTGCCGCTCGATCGAGGCGATCGCGGAAAATCTTTTCGCCGCGATTTCAACCGACACCGGCTCATTTCAATATCCAAACACGACCGCGCGAACTTTCGAGATCGCCGCCGACATCTTGCGTTGCGGAATCAAAGTCGGGCCAGCTCAGTCAGCAGCTTTACGAAAGCTACCCGCGTCGGCGGATCGAGCTTTTGCGGGTCTTGCTCGACCGGATGCGCTTCGATGCCGAGGGAAAGTCGCGAGCTTTAGTCTTCCGAGTCGCCACCGCGAACGAACTCGGCGTCATTCCCGAAGATAACGAAGGTCTGATCGACCACCTGCGCGCCATTCAAGGGCGTGATCATCGCGATCTTTTTCGAGGAACTGGAAGACGGCAAGGTCCGGGTCAGCATGCGTTCGAAGGACGAGCGGGCCGATGTTTGCGCAATTTGCCAGCGCTTCAAAGGCGGCGGCCACAAGCTGGCCGCCGGGGCGCGGGTGCCCGGGACGTTGGACGACGTGGCGAATCGGTGATCGAGGCCGCGGTGGAGGCCGTTAATGCGGTAGAAAGCTAGAATCGTTACGTTATTGACCTTTGCCCGATCGTCAATGCAACTTCACGCTTCACCATGTCAGTAACCGCCACTCCGGACGGCGTTCTGCTCGTCGACAAAGCCGCCGGGATGACGTCGCACGACGTCGTCGCGCTCGTCAGGCGGCGCTCCAGATCAAGAAAGTCGGCCATTGCGGCACGCTCGATCCGATCGCCACCGGCCTGCTCATTCTGACGCTCGGGCGCGGCACCAAGATCCAGGATTTGCTCATGAGCGAGGACAAGGAGTATGTCGGCACGCTCGTCGTTAGGCAAAACCACCGACACGCAGGACCGCGCAGGCGAAGTGACTGGAGGAACGACCGGTGCCGGAGTTGACCGAGGAAAATGTGCGTGCGGCGTTCGAGAAATTTCGCGGCGATTTCTACCAGATGCCTCCGATGGTTTCGGCGATCAAGCAAGGCGGCGTGCCGCTCTACAAACTGGCGCGCCAGGGCAAAATGGTCGAGCGCGAGCCGCGCCTCGTGCATGTCTACCGCTACAGCATCGATCGCATCGCTTTGCCGGAGATCGATTTCACCGTCTTTTGCAGCAAAGGATTTTACGTCCGCACCTATGCCCACGATATCGGCGAGACGCTCGGTTGCGGCGCGCACCTGCAAGAGCTGCGCCGGACGCGTTCCGGGCGCTTTGATCTGACCCGCTGCCGTCACCGTGGACGAAATTAAGACGGCCGATCCGGTCGATATTCTCGGGAAGATCCTGACCCTGCCGGAAGTCTCCCGGATGCGCGGCGCCTAACGAGCGAGCAATCGGTCATGCAGCATTCTGCGGTCGATTCCCGAACTGTGCGCAGATTCCCGGGCCGGTTTTCTCGCGATCGGGGTTTTCGACGGCGTCCACCTCGGCCATCAGGCGGTCATCTCGACCGCGGCGCGGCACGCCGCGGCAGCGGGCGGGACGCGCGGTCGTCGTCACCTTCGATCCGCATCCGGCAAAGTTCCTGCGTCCGCAGGAAAGCCCGCGTCTGCTCACGGCGACGCAGCATAAGATCGCGCTCATCCGGGACCTCGGGGTCGTCGCATCTGCTGGTCTCAAGTTTCGATCGCGAGTTGGCCGCGCACGCCGCCGGCAGATTTCGTCGAAGCAATTGGTTGCGGCGGCCCGGCCGCTGCGGGAGATTTGTGTCGGCCAGGAATGGTCGTTCGGGAAAAATCGCGCCGGCAATCTCGCGCTGCTGAAAGAGCTCGGCGCGCAACATGGGTTCGACGTCGTCGGGGTCGCAGCCGGTCGACGTCGAATGGAGACGTCGTCAGCAGCACGGCCATTCGGCAGGCCGTGGAGGCGGGGGATTTCGCGACCGCCGGCGCGATGCTCGGGCGCGAATACACGATTCTCGGGACGGTGGAGGCGGGCAAGCATCTCGGGCGCAGTCTCGGATTTCCGACCGCGAACCTGAGCGCGCACAGCGAGCAATTTCCGCCCAACGGCGTTTATGCGGCGGAGGGAATGCTCGAGCGGGAAGAAGTGTCCGCGGAGTAGCGAACCTCGGGTACGGCCGACGATTGCGCAGGCTCGCCGCAGCGCGTCCTCGAGTTGCATCTGTTCGATCTCGATCGCGATCTCTACGGCGAAGACGTCGAGGTGCGGTTTCTGCATTACCTGCGGCCGGAGCAAAAATTTGAGAACCTGGCGGCGCTGCGCGAGCAGATTGCGCGGGATGTCGTCAGCAGGCGCGCGAGATCTTCGCCGGGAGCGGCCCGCTCCCCTCTGCCTAACGAGTTTCTCGCGCACTGCGCGAGCGCGGCGCTGGCGGCCACGGCCGTCGCGATGAGCGTGCCGCAGATGGCGACCAGACCGATAAAGCCCAGCGGCATCGCGGCGAAGCGATAGGCCGCGACGATGAGGAAGCGACCGCCATCGGACGCCAGGTAGGTCACAACGCTGGCCAGCAGAGTGATGCTGATCAGAATCGCCGCCCGCCAGGAGTGCCGGCGGACAGGTGCGGGCAATTTCTGCACGACCCGGGCGGTGAAACCGGCATCGTCAATGTAGGGCATCTCCTCGCGCAAGCGTCGGTCAAGCCAATCTTCCTGGAGTTGTTCGTCCATTGTCAGTTGGGTCCCCATGCTGCGAGCGTTTTCTTCAATTTCTCCCGGCCGCGCAAGACGTTGGTCTTAACCGTGCCGAGGGGAATATCGAGAACGCGCGCTGCCTCATCATGCGATAAACCATTCTGGCAGCAAAGCAAAATAGCAGATCGCTCGTGCAAGGGAAGAAGTTGCAGGGCGTGCATGAGATCGTGCTTCAAGGCCGGGTCGACGGTTTGCGGATCCTGCTCGGCCTCCAGCTTGTGCTCGTCGATTCCGACCAGTTCCTTTCGTTTGCGGGCCTCCTCGCGGAAACAGTTATAGGCGATGCGATACAGCCAGGTGGAAAACTTCGCTTCCCCTCGAAAGCTGCGGATGTTCTTGTAAGCACGCAAAAAAGTTTCCTGAGCGAGATCATCCGCCAGAGCCGAGATCGCTTCGCGTGAGTTGTCGGAGCAAGCCGCGGATCGCAGACTGATGATTGCGGACCAACTCGGCAAAGGCGTGGTGATCATCGTCAACCAAGACCCGCGCGACGAGATCGGCATCATTGAGTGGCACCCCGGAAGTCTACACCTTTGGGGAAGGATCTTCTTTGCGCACGTCCAATCGCCAGACCAGGAGGTAGCCGAGTCCGATCAGAAACGGGATAATTCCGAGGCTCCAGGCGCCGCCTTCCCAATCGTTGACGGCGGCGAAGAAAACCATCAGACCCGCGCCGATCATGAGAAGGGTGACGCCGCGGCGCAGGTCAGAACGCTGCCGCACGACAGGAGGTGGATTCAGGAGCGCCTCGGGAACCGGCTGGCCTTTCTCGACCATCATCCGAACGGTTTTGTGCATGGCGCGGCTCTTGGAGAAGCTGAAATACATGATCAGTCCGACGATCGCGACGGGCAGGCCAAAGATCGTCAGAGAAAACGATGAGCACGATTGGGACAGCGATCCACGGCACATCATCCCCGGAGTGATTGCCAGAGTGACCGCCATCGAAATCGACCGTGAAGTGTTTTCGAATCTTTCTCTCAATCGCTTTGTCGAAATCCTCTTCGGTGTCCGGACTGGCTGAGGCGGCTACGACGGGGCCACCGTCGCGGAAGGCGCGACGGTGGAGCTCGCGACAGCTGGGGCCGGCGAGATGGTCGCCGCGGCGGCCGGAACGCTCGCGGCAGGCGTGATGGCCGCTGCTGTTGCTATTAGGCTGCATCCGCAGGGGTTTGTCCATGTGCCGCGCAGGCGAAAACGATCGCGCAGAGGTAACTGAAGAGTTTGATCTTGAAGAAGGTGATTTTCATATTTGTCCTTTGCTGTGAGATGCGATCAGGGCGGGGGTTGGATTCAACTTTTTTGCAACCGGCGGCGTTTGATCTCATGCCATCCGGGACTCTTCAGAAATGAGGGGGCGTGCGAATTCCCGACCAGAGCCGCTCTTTAGCTACTTTTCGAACGCTGTCGCCTTCTGTTTCGAGCGAAAGAGATCGCGGTTTCGATTTGCCACGGACGGGATTTGGCCGAGTGACTGCACCCGCCGGCGTTATCCTGGCTGAGGCGCTCGCGCAGGTCGGAAGTCAAACCGATGTGGTGCCGGGCAGGCTGGGGTTTGCTGAATAAGATGTAGACGTAGAACATGGGGAATCGGATTTCAGCGGCGATTATTGGCTGGCTTGCCAAGACGTAGTCTTGGAGCGCTTGAATTTAGCTTTGGAGGCCCGCCTGCGCTTTCGCTCCGGCGTGGCGCTCCAGCCTCCAAACGCTTTCGGGGCTGGAGCGGGTGACGAGACTCGAACTCGCGACGTCCTCCTTGGCAAGGAGGTGCTCTACCACTGAGCTACACCCGCAACCGAAATTTGGCGGACAGCAATAATGTCCAGTGGCCTCGGGCACGCAAGGAGTAAAAACAAGGTCTATGGAGGTGCGTCTCCCGCGACGACTTGAGAATGCCGTTGACGCGCCGTGCTAGAATCCTGCGCATGTCCATGCTCCACTCTTCCACCAGCGCCGTCTTTGTTCTGCAGATACTGACCTCGGCATTCTTCGCGATCCTCTTCCTGCAATCGGGAATCGACAAGGTGTTCGATCGACGCGGCAATCTCGAATGGCTCACCGGCCACTTCGCGAAAAGCCCGCTCGCGGGGACCGTGCCTCTTTTGCTCGGCATCATCACCCTGCTGGAGCTCGCGGCTGGCGTGCTGAGCGCGATCGGCTGCGTCCTGATCCTTTTCTGGCATGATTCCACGATTGCCTTTTGTGGTGCGGTCGTCGCCGGTCTCGCGCTTCTCGCGCTTTTTCTTGGCCAACGCCTGGCGAAGGAATATCCGGGTGCCGCCGCCCTTGTGCCCTATTTTCTGGTCGTGATCGCGGCCATCATTTGGCTCGGGCAAGGTTGAGCGAGATAGGGATCGGTGAAACGAAGAGTTCTTTTGGCCCTGCTCGCGGCGGGTTGTGCCTGCGGATCGCCCGACGCGATCGCTTTGCGTCCTGCGGTTGCACTTGCACCGCCGCCATTCGGAAAATTTTACCAGGGCTTTTTCTACAGCGCGCCGAGCGTGCAGGGCGACGATGCGAATGAACATAACGTGATAGCGGCCGATGTGCTCCAATTCGAGCGAGTGGTCGGGAAAAAAATGATCTGGGTTTATTTTTCCGATAACTGGTTTGAATCTCGCGCTTTCCCGGCGGCGACTTGCGGCTGGATTCATTCGTTGGGAAAGGTTCCCTATGTTCGCCTGATGCTGCGTTCGGATCTCGACCAGCGGCACGCCGAGAAATTGTTTAGCCTGAAGAATATCGTGGCCGGTCGCTTTGACGACGACCTGAAACGCTGGGCGGAAGGCGCCCGCGCCTTTGGTCGTCCGATCCTGATCGAGTGGGGCACAGAGCCCAATGGCGAATGGTTTGCCTGGAACGGGCATTGGCACGGCCACGCGGCCGGACCGCCGCAATACGTGGAGGCTTACCGCCATATCGTGGACGTGATGCGGGCAGCCGGCGCGAACAACCTGCAATGGGTTTGGCACGTCAATTGGGACGATGTGCCGGCGGCCCATTGGAACCGGATGGAAAATTATTTCCCCGGGCCCGACTACTGCGCCTGGCTGGGGGTCAGCGCTTATGGGCCCTTGACCCCGCAAACGGACGAAGTCGAGAGTTTTCGCGAAGAGATGGATCACGTCTATCCGCGCCTCGCGAAACTGGCTCCGAACAAACCCATCATCGTCGCCGAGTTTGGCTGTGACATTCATCATCGGAAAGTGAGCGCAACGACGTGGGCACGTGCGGCTCTCCAAGACCTCTTCTCCCGGCGATGGCCCGCTGTGGTGGGCTTTTGCTGGTGGAGCGAGAGCTGGGAAAACGACGATGTCGCGGCACACAACTCGGATTTGATGATTCTGCATGACCCAGATTTGACGACGGCGTATCGCGCCGAATTGCAGGCGCATGGCGACCGGATTCAAGAGACGCCGCTCCTTCGCGAGCAACCTTAAGGGGCGGTTTTGCCTTCTGCGTCGGACCGTCCGATGCTTGGTCATGGTTCAAATTTCGATCGAATATACCGGTAACCTGCACTGTGATGCGAAGCATGGCCCATCGCGCTCGGTCATCGCAACCGATGCTCCCGCCGACAACCAGGGTAAGGGCGAAGCCTTCTCTCCGACCGATCTTGTCGCGACAGCACTGGGCACGTGCATAGCGACGACGATGGCTATCGTGGCCGAGCGGCATCAGATTGAATTGAGAGGGACGGCGGTGCAGGTGCAGAAAGAGATGGCAAGCAATCCCCGGCGAATCGGTCTCCTGACGACAGAAGTCCACATCCCGCTGCCGCCCGATCATCCGCAGCGCGCCCTTCTTGAAGAGACGGCGCTGGGTTGTCCGGTCCACCGCAGCCTGGCGACGGCTCTGGAACGGCCAACGAAGTTCTTTTGGGAAGGCTAGCAGGTTGGCAGGCGATCCCGCTGCCCTAACGACAACACGGTGCCCAGTTCCGGGTTTTTTCGCAAGAGCGTCTTGTCTGTCGTATTTCCTACTGCCCGAGCACCCAGGCGAAGATCAATGGCGCGCAAATCGTGGCATCGCTTTCGACCACGAACTTCGGAGTTGAGGCCGCAAGTTTACCCCACGTGATTTTCTCGTTCGGCACGGCGCCAGAGTAGCTGCCGTAGCTCGTCGTCGAATCGCTGATCTGGCAGAAATAACCCCACAGCGGCATCCCGGTGCGCTCGAGATCCTGGTGGAGCATTGGGACGACGCAAATCGGGAAATCGCCGGCAATGCCCCCACCGATTTGAAAAAAACCGATTGAGCCCTCGCGGTTGCGCAGCTTCTTTGCGTTCTTGGTGTAGTAGTCCGCGAGCCAGGTCATGTATTCGATGCCCGTCCGCACGGTGTGCACGTTCCTCACGTCGCCGCGTATCACAGCCGCCGCAAACATGTTGCCGAGCGTCGCGTCCTCCCAGCCCGGCACGATAATCGGCAGATTCTTTTCGCACGCCGCGAGCAGCCAGGAATGCTTCGGGTCGATCTGATAGCTCTTCTTCAGCTTGCCGCTGCGAAGAATCTTGTACATGAACTCGTGCGGGAAATAGCGCTCTCCGGCGCGGTCAGCCGCGATCCACTCTTCGAGCACCGCCGTCTCGATCCGCCTCATCGCTTCCATCTCCGGGATGCACGTGTCGGTCACGCGATTCATGTGCCGGGCGAGCAGTTGCTGCTCGTCCCGTGGTGTGAGTTCCCGGTAGTGCGGCACCCGCTCGTAGTGATCGTGCGCGACGAGATTGAAAATATCCTCCTCGAGGTTCGCGCCGGTAGCAGACGATCAGGTGGACCTTGTCGCGACGGATCATCTCCGCGAGCGAAATGCCGAGCTCGGCGGTCGACATGGCGCCTGCGAGCGTCATCAACATCTTGCCGCCGGCAGCGAGGTGTGCCTCGTACCCCTTCGCGGCGTCGAGCAGCGCGGCTGCGTTAAAGTGGCGATAATTCTTCGCGATGAATTTCGATACGGGGCCTTTTTTTGCCGCGAGCGCGGCATTGATCTCTTCGGGGCTTTTTGAGCGTCGTTTGGCTTTCATTGCTTGGGCAACTTTGTTCAGGCGGGATACAACCAGCGCATGTAATCAGCCACGCCTTTTTCGAGCGAAAATTGTGGTTCGTAGCCGAGCGCTTGGCGCACATTCGTCAGATCGGCTTCGGTGTGGTTCTGGTAATGCGCGTGCGGGTTCTCGAAGTATTCCGCCTCGAAGTTTGTCCCTAACGAATGGTTCAGAACGGCGATCAGCTCGTTGAACGAGCGCGCCTGTCCCGAGCCAAGATTGTAGATTCCGCTCTCTTTCGCCTCCAGCGCGCGGAGCGTTCCCTGCACGATGTCCTTCACGTAAACGAAATCGCGTTTTTGCTCGCCGTGTTTGAAAATTCGCGGGCGCTTTCCCTCTTTGATCTGCCGCGAGAGATGCAAAATCATGCTCGCGGGAATGCCTTTGTGGCCTTCACGCGGGCCATAAACATTGAAATAACGCAGCCCGACGATCGTCCAGTCCGGATCATCCGTCGCGGCCCGCCGGGCGAGGTTGTCCATGATCACTTTTGAGAAGGCGTAAACGTTGGCCGGCGCGGCGTCGTTCGTTTCCAGGTTGACTCCGCTCGCCGAGCCGTAGGTCGCAGCCGATGAAGCGTAAACGACGCGGGTGCGACCTGGCTGGGCGAAACGGAGCAAGCGTCGAAAGCTCTCCACGTTGTCGTGGACCTGCGGGAATTGGTCGTGCAACGTTGTGTCAGTGATCGAAGCGAGATGGAAAATGCCGTCAAACTTCTCGGCGCCAAACTGGGCGCCCCAATCGAGGGAAGCGAGATCTGCCGCCACGAAGTCCCCCCGATAACCGCGCAGATTCTTGAAGTCGCCCGAACGAAAATCGTCGATCACCGTCAGTCGCGCCCCGGGATACTTTTCCTGCAAAGCTGAGCACGAGATTCGAGCCAATGAAGCCAGCCCCGCCGGTAACGAGGAAATTGAAGTTTTTTGAGGCCACAGCGTGCAGTTTTCTGACGCCTGACAAATAAATCTTGAGCAGAGAAGCGCAAGCCGCTACTTCTGGCTGTAGTTCTTTGCGAGTTTGAATCAGTGGATCGGCGCGAGAAATCCCGTGTGAACCGGGAGCAGTTGCGCTGCTGTAACTGGATACGACTTCCCATGAGCCAATCGCGAGGGAGCTGTTGAGAGTTGAAAGGTGAGAGAAAAGGCAAAAAACGCCTGAATTCTCGGTCTCTCGACTTACGATTTTCAACCTCTTCGAAGCGGTGAAGGCGGGAAGAAGGCGGGGACAGTTGAAGGATGACGGTTGGGGAACTGGGAGAAAACGCGAACAGGCGCTTCTCCGGTCTCTCAACTTAAAATTCTCAACTTCTCCAAACCCAGGAGCCAGAATATTTGCCCGCTCCACCTCATTCGTGCCGCTGTAGCCGGGATCGGTGATCCCGGCGGCCGGGGTCACCGACCCTGGCTACAACGGAAATCGGCGCGACAAAACTTCTTCGCAAAAAGAAGAATGAGAGTTGTGGACGAACCGCTGGCAAGTGACGAGTCCGCCTCTCAGCTATTGGAGGTAATTTGTCATGTTGTCATGGAGGAACTGGGCGGTGGCGCCCCGGTGTCTGGGGAGTGCCCTGAGTGATTTTGGGGTTGGTTTTGACCGCCCGCCAAAGCGAACTTTCGTTGAGCGCTTGCCAGGGTGGAGCGTGTTTCTTTGGCTCGAAGGCACCATCTGCAGATGCTTTGCAGCGAGCTATTGCAAAAGACAGGCTATTGGCCTGTATTCGCCGAGATTCTGGTCCATCGCTTTAGCTGTTTCCTGCGCTTCGTTAGGCACGACGAAGGCGCAAGATGAGGTCCTTCCTCCGGAAACTGCCGAACTCGTCATCAGCGCGACCCGCATTCCGGCTCTGGAGGATGAAGTCCCGGCAAGTGTGAGCGTGATCACGTCGGAGAATTTTGACATCCACCAGACCGAACGCGTGGCCGATGCCCTGCGGCAAGTTCCGGGACTCTCGGTCGTGCAGAGTGGGACAGCCGGACAACTCACTTCCGTTTTCACGCGGGGCCTGCGCAGCGAACACACCCAGGTGCTAATCGACGGCGTCCCGATCAACCAGGGTCTCGCCGGCCTTTTCAACTTCGCCGACCTGTCGATCGACAACATCGAGCGCATTGAAATCGTGCGCGGTCCGCAAAGCACAATTTATGGACCGCGGGCGCTGGCCGGCGTGATTCAGCTCTTCACGAAAGAGGGGAGCGAAATACCGGAGACGACGGCCAGTTTTGAAGGTGGAAGCTATGATTCTTTCCGTGAATACCTCGCCACTTCCGGGAAAGTCGGACAAGTTGATTATTCGCTGGCGGGGAGCCGTTTCGATACGGACAACGCCCGGCCGAACAATCAATACCGGTTTACGAATTTGATCGGCAATGTCGGCTGGTCGCCTAACGACCAGTTGCGGATCAGCAGCCTTTTTACCTATTCATTGGCTGACACCGGCAATCCAAACACGATTTTCGACCCGAAGCCGATCGATAACTTTCTGACCGAACGCTGGTTGATCGCTCCGCATCTCGATTGGCGTCCTTCCGAGGAATGGGAACACAAACTGATCGTGGCCTACGATGAGGAGCGGCAGGTGAACAATCCAAATGAGGATGGTTTTGTCGGACCGACCCGCGCGCTCTTTACCCGTTTAACGATCGATTACCAAAACAATTTCCGGCCGGCGAAATGGCTCACTCTCACGTCCGGTCTTTTTTACAATCAAGTCGATGCCGGGCAGGAGCGACCATTCGTTTCGCAGGATTTCGGGGCGCAACCGACCTTTATCAGCGACTACACCGACGAGCGAGCGATCTATTTGGAAGCGAACCTGACCCCGGTTACGGGATTGAATTTGGTCGCGGGGGGGCGTTATGATCATTTCAACCAGTTCGGCGGAATTTGGACCTACCGTTTTGCGGGAAGTTACAAGATTGCACCGACGAACACGATAGTGCATGCGAATGTCGCGACCGGCTTTAGTCCGCCGAGCAGTCAGGACAAGATTTTTGGAAATAACCTTGGTTTGGAGCCGGAGGAAGATCTCGGCTGGGAAATTGGTTTCGAGCAAAGTCTCTGGAAGGATCGAGTAAGGTTCGCTACGACCTATTTTCACAATGACCTAAGCAACCTGATTGGCTTCAATGGTCTCTTTGATACCCTTAATCTCGGTGCCGCTCGAACCCAGGGAGTGGAGGCGGAAGTCGAGCTGCGACCGATCACCAATCTCCTATTTTCCGCGAGCTACACCTATCTTGATGCGGTAAATACTTCGGGCGCTGATATCACTCAGTTGCCGGGCGCGCGTTTGCCCCGCCGGCCGCGGAACCAGGTCTATGTTTCCGGATCTTATCTTTGGTATGGAAAGTTGCGTACCACAGCTGAAGCCATCTTCGTCAACGCTCGGGAAGAACTGAATTTTGGCGGACCAAATTTCGATATCGAAGACTATTCGCTGGTAAACGTGGCCGCCGAGTATGCCTTCAATCCGCATCTCACGTTTTTCGGGCGGATCGATAACCTTACGAACGAAAATTACGCGGAGGTGTTTGGTTTTCCGGCCTTGGGCAGAGCGGCTTACGGCGGACTGCGGATCTCGTTTTAGAAGAGCCAACCCGCGCGCAGTCGCCAGATCCGGTTGGTCGGGCGAGACTCTGTCGAGCCGGGCGTAATGCTTCTCTTGTTCTCAGACGCCACCTCGCCGGCCCGACAGAGTCTCGCCCTGCCAACAAGACCTCCGTTCTGTTCAGGATGACGGCGCGGCTTGAAAGCCCAGCGCGTCACTGTTAATCGCTAAGGCGTGGATCCGATTTTCGCTGCTCTCCTTGGACTCTTCGCCGGCGCGGTGATCGCAGCCACTATTTTCCTGCTTGTCCGCCGCCGCCGACCCGCCGACGCTGAGTTGATCGAGCGCTTCGAGTCTCTCGACCGTGCGCAGGAACGCGAGGAGCGAATGCTCCGGGAAGAGGCCGCGCGGAATCGCGAAGAAGCGCAGGGTGCCGCCAAGGCGCAACGGGAAGAGCTGAACGCGGCCTTGCAAAATCTTGGACAGTCGAACCTGAAATCGATCGCGGAAATCGGCGCCATGCTGAAGGGCCAGCTCGAAACCGTTTCCACGCAAACCGGCAAGCTTACGGAATCAAACGAAGTGCGGCTGGAAAGTTTGCGCTCAGTGGTCGATCTGCGCCTGAAGCAATTGCAGGAAGATAATTCGCAGCAGATCGAAAAAATGCGCGCGACGGTCGACGAAAAGCTGCAAGGCACGCTGGAAAAGAGGCTCGGGGAGTCATTTCAGATGGTCAGCGAACGGCTTGGAAAGGGTGCATCAAGGACTTGGCGCGATGCAGCAACTGGCGAGCGACGTTGGCGGATTACAACGTGTCCTCACGAATGTGAAAACACGGGGGGGCTGGGGCGAAGTGCAACTCGGAACATTGCTCGAGCAAATGCTGACGGCCGACCAATTCGCGCGCAACGTCAAGACGCGGGATGGGGAGCGGAGAGATGGTTGATTTCGCAATCAGGCTGCCGGGCGATGAAAACGGAGCGCCGGTCTGGCTGCCGATCGATGCGAAATTTCCGATCGAAGATTATCAGCGGCTGATTGCGGCGCAGGAGGCGGCAGATCCGGTGGCGACCGAGGAAGCGATGAAAAGCCTGGAAACGCAGCTGAGAAAAAGCGCGAAGGATATTGGTTCCAAATACATCAACCCGCCGCGCACGACTGATTTTGCGCTCATGTTTCTGCCAACCGAAGGCCTTTACGCCGAAGCCATCCGTCGGGACGGATTAAGCGAGCAGGTGCAGCGCGAATGCCGGGTGGTTTTCGCCGGACCGACCATCTTGAATGCGCTCGTCAACAGCTTGCAGATGGGCTTTCGGACGCTCGCCATTCAGAAACGATCGAGTGAAGTTTGGAATTTACTCGCCGAGGTGAAGACGGAGTTCGGAAAATTCGGCGGCATCCTCGACGGAGTGAAGAAAAAGCTGCAGGAAGCTTCCAACAAGATCGAGGAAGTCGATGTTCGCTCGCGGGCAATCACGAAAAAACTGCGGGCGGTAGAGGAGTCGCCGATCAATCCGCAGCCCTTGTTGCCGGAATTGCTTCTGGCGGACGAAGAAGAGGAAGCGGCGGAGGGAGACTGATCGATGTTCCAATAGGGTCGAGGACGATTACAGGACTGCGTCCCACTTCGACTCGTCTTTGAGGAGAATCTCGCGCAGCAAGCGGATCGGCGGCATGCCATGGTCGAGCACCTTGTTGTGAAATTTCTCGAGCGAGAAATCCGCGCCTTCCTGCGCCTTGTAGTCGGCCCGCAGCTTGAGAATCTGAAGCTTGCCTAACGTATAATTCAGGTAGCCCGGATCGAAGGTCCCGCGCATTGCCTCGGAGAGCGACGGTTTTTCCTCGTAGTAACAGTTCTCGTGAAAAAACTTCGCTCCGTCGGCGACGGACATTCCCTGAGTGTGCATCTTGATCGAAACGCACATCCGGCAGATCCTGAGGAGCGCTTCGTCGGCTTGGGCCATCCGAAATTTCGCGGCCCGCACCTTTTCTTCCGGGGTTGGATTCGGCGTGCTGCCGAAACCTTGATCGAGCATCATTTGCTCGGTGTAATGTGCCCAGCCTTCGATGAAGGCGTAGCTGCCGAAGATTTTCTCAACCTGCGTCGCCGGGGAGGCATTAAGGTGCAGGAACTGCACGTAATGCCCTGGGTATGCCTCATGAATGGAAACCACATCGGTCGTATAAAAATTGAATGAAGTCAGCCATTCGTTTTTCTGCTTTTCACTCCAGTTTTCCTCAACTGGCGTAACGTAATAATAGGCTTGCGTCGCTTTTTTCTCGAACGGCCCCGGCGTGTCCATCGAGGCAAAAGTCGTCGCGCGATCGAACTGTGGCGTCGCTGTGACCGTCGGGCGAACGTCGGAGGGAATAGTCACAATGTGATGATCGAGAACGTATTGCCGGATCTGATCGAGGTCTTTCGCCACGTCCGGAATCAGCTCGCCGGGCTTGGGGTGCTCGTTCTGTATTTCCTTGAAAACGTCGATCGGCTGCTTTTTCGGATCGATGATCTTCGCGGCGTCGGCGAAGGCCTGCTGCTCTTCCTTCAAGCGTTTTAGACCAATCGCGAGAACCTTGTCCGGCGGAAGATCGACTAATTCGGTGTTGGCCAGCATCTGTTGATATTTGGTCGCACCCAGAGCGAATTCGGCAGTCGCTTTCGGCAGCTTCTCCTTCGTCAGCCAGGCCGCGTAGTCGCGCAGCGCCGCCGCCGCTTTTTTGTTCGCATCCTGAAAGGCCGCCATCAGCGGCTCGTCATTCATCTCCTTGACCGCCGCGGCGAGGTCCTTCTCCAGAAAATCGGCCGAGCCGTTTGCAATCTGAATGGCGAGCTCGACGTAAGGCCTCGGCAAAATATCGGCAAGATTCGTTTTTCCCGCCGTCATGATGTTGGCGGTCTGGTCTTCGATCGTGACGATGTCGCGGACGCGGTCTTCGAGCGGTTTGAAATCGCGCTTTATGTAAATGTTAACATCGATAGCGCGCGCGTAGGTCATCGGATTTTTCTCGAAGATCCCCATGTCCTGGATTTGGAAGAGCTCGCTGGCGATCGCCGCGAGCAGGATCCGGCGGTCGATGTTCGCTTGTTTCCCTAGCTTGCCCGTCTCGATCTTGTTGAATTGATCCTGAAAACGCTTCAGCCGCTCCACTTCGGCATCAATCGCGAGCCGGCTGTAGTCACCAATTTTGCCATCAAACTGGTGGAAACCGAGGGCCACACCCTGGAGCGGCCGGGCGGCGAGGTAGCCGCCGATGAAATCGAGCACCAGTTTATCGAATTCGGCGTCCGCTTTCTGCGTCTCGGCCGCCTCGGTAAGGCCGGGGGCAGCCATGACCAGGGAGAGCGCGAGGTTTACGAGTAGACGGCGGAGCGATTTCATCGCGTTAGCTTAGAAGGGGACGCGGACCTTGTCATACCAACCGGTTGGCAAAAACAAAGGAATGAACGACAATCGGGTCGTTTACGTCCAAACATGGATATTTATGAAGCGTAGTCTGCCTTTCAGCGCGTTCACTTCGTTCCTGGCTGCGGGGGTTTTTCTCTCTGTCACGGCCGGGACCGCAAGCGCCGCCGATCCGGAACCGGCAACCGTTCCGACCGATGAGAACGGTTATTCGGAAATCGCAACATTCGCCAAAGCCGTCGAGCTCATCCGACAGGATTATGTCGATGGCCAAAAGGTGAGTTATCACGACCTGATCAATGCCGCGATGAAAGGCATGCTCTCGTCGCTCGATCCGCACAGCCAGTTCATGGATCCGGACGACTTCAAGGACATGCAGGACGACACTCGCAGCCGCTTCAATGGCCTTGGCGTGGAAGTCGCGCTCAAAGATGGCCTCCTCACCGTCGTCACCCCGATGGAGGATACGCCCGCAGCCAAAGCGGGCATCCTGGCAGGGGATGAGATTTTGAAAATCAACGGTGCCTCGACCGAGCGGCTCAGTCTGCAGGATGCGGTTGAGGTCCTCCGCGGCGAGCCCGGACAGAAGATCACCCTCACGATCCTGCGGCCTTCGACCAAGGAGATCAAAGACTACGCACTCGAGCGCAAGGAAATCAAAGTCCAGAGCGTGAAAGGGGGGCGCCTGCTGGACCCCGAGCTGACCGGACCGTTCAAGGTGGGCTACGTCCGGATCGTGCAGTTTAACGAACCGACCGCCGAAGAATTTGGCAAGACGCTCGACGGTTTGCAGAAACAAGGAATGCAGGCGCTGGTCCTCGATTTGCGCAACAACCCCGGTGGTCTGCTCAACTCCGCGGTCGATGTGCTCGGTCAATTTTTGCCGCCGAACACCAAAGTCGTCTCTACTCAGGGCCGGGCTTCATCGCAACAGCACGAATATTCTACTGCGGGGGGGGCCAAGGAGCGGCCAAGTTTTCCGCTCGTGGTTCTGGTCAACGAGGGGAGCGCAAGTGGCTCAGAAATCGTGGCCGGCGCGCTCAAGGATTTGCATCGCGCGATCGTGGTCGGCGAAACCACCTTCGGCAAAGGTTCGGTCCAAAATGTAATGCAATTGCCCGATGGATCGGCACTCCGTTTCACGACCGCGAAATATTATACTCCGAGCAGAACGGTCATTCAGGGTAATGGCGTTGTGCCTAATATTTTCGTGCCGCTGACTCCGGAGCAAGACCGTGCAGTCGCGATGCTGCGGAACAACGACAAGATCCAGCCGTCTGAAGCGACCCGCATCATCAAGTCTCAGGACCTGCAGATGATGCGCGCAATCGATGCGCTCAAGGGCGTGATGATTTACGCCCAACAGACGTCGCCGAATGTCGACGCGGTGAAGAAGTAGCGGCCTCGTATTTTCACGCAAGGCCGCAATGCGAGAGACATGCGTTTCCCTACTTCGTTCTCTCTGCCTCGTTCGCTAAATGAACTCCCTCCTTCTCGCGATCGAAACTTCCTGCGACGAGACGGCCATTGCCGTCTTACGCGGGCGAGAGTTGCTCGCCAGCGAGGTCGCTTCGCAGGTCGCGGCGCATCAGCCCTACGGAGGCGTCGTGCCGGAGGTCGCTTCGCGGCATCACCTGCAACGCGCACCGCAGCTGCTCGCGCGCGCCGTCGCAGCTCGCCGGAATTTCGTTAGGCGAAATCGACGCTTTCGCAGCCACGAGCGGGCCGGGCCTGGCCAGTTCGCTCATGATCGGCGCATCGCTGGCCAAGGGACTGGCGCTTGGATTCGGGAAACCCTATCTTGCGATCAATCATCTTGAGGGTCATTTGCTCTCCCCATTTTTCGGGAGCGAGAATGGCATCGAGCCCAACATGTCGCTCATCGTGAGCGGCGGGCACACTTTGCTCGTCGAGGTGGATGAGGTCGGCGATTATCGGATCGTCGGGCGAACGGTCGATGACGCGGCCGGCGAAGCTTTTGACAAAGTCGCCAAGATGCTCGGACTGGCCTATCCGGGTGGACCGGAGATCGAGCGCTGCGCCCAGGGAGGCGATCCGGCGCGATTCGATTTGCCGCGCGCCATGATCAACTCAGGTGATGCGAATTTCAGTTTCAGCGGATTGAAAACCGCGGTCCGCTATTTGTTGCCCAAGTTACAGCGCACGTCTGCCGGCGTCATCCGACTCAGTCGAGGGATCCCGGGGAATAGTCGAAAAGGGTGGCAGCGGTGACGGCACTTCCCGTTTCGCGCCGGGATCCCCGGACTGCGCTCGGGATGACCGAGATTTGTGCGCTTCATTTCAGCGTGCCGTGGTTGACGTGCTGGTCGCAAAAACGATCGCAGCGGCGCGTGGCGCAGGACGAACCCTGATCACAGTGAGCGGCGGGGTCAGTTGCAATGGCGAGCTTCGCCGGCAGATGTCGTTAGGGAGCGAGCGAGCCGGACTGGAGTTGCGTTTCGCCGCGCCCACTCTTTGCACCGACAACGCGGCCATGATTGGCTTTGCCGCGCAGCTCCATCTGGAGCGCGGTGAGTCCACGCCGCTCCCGACGGAGATCAATCCCAATCTCGCGTTGGCGTAGAATCAAATCATCTAAGTCGTGAATGGCATTGTCATTCCGATCCCGCTGACGCGGGAGACGAATCTCGGTCGATCCCCCGGCAGTTGCTTGCGCGGTCCCTCGTTACCGCTCGGGATGACATGGCCGGAATCGGGTCCATGAGATCGTAGGGGTTCCAGTTCTCCGAGAGGAAGAATCAGTATTCGCGCTCCAGCAGGTAATTTGCGAGCGCGCGTAGAGTCTCTGCTCTTTTGCCTAACGGACGGAGGGCGGTATGCGCCTGACGAGTCAGCCGCCCGGCTTCCGCGCGCGATTTCTCCAAACCGAGAACAGATGGGTAAGTGGCCTTGTGAGCGGCGGCATCCTTGCCCGCGCTCTTTCCGAGTTTCTCGCTCGTCTGCGTGACGTCGAGAATGTCGTCGATCACCTGGAAGGCCAGCCCAAGGGCTCGACCGAAGTCGGTGATCGCACGGAGCTGCGTCGGTTTGGCGTTGGCGCTCATCGCCCCGAGCCGGACCGACGTGGTGAGCAAGGCCGCGGTTTTGTTTTCGTGGATGTAGCGCAGTTGCGCGCGGTTGATCCGCTTGCCTTCGCCTTCGAGGTCGGCGACCTGGCCGGCGATCAGTCTCCGGCTGCCGGCGGCGACGGAGATTTCGCGAAAAATCGCGCGCAGATCGTAGCGCGGCCACGCTCCGCTTGCGCCGCGATCTCAAAGGCGATTGTGAGCAGCGCGTCGCCGGCGAGGACCGCGATGCCTTCGCCAAAGACTTTATGACAGGTGGCGCGCCCGCGGCGGAAATCGTCGTTGTCCATGCTCGGGAGATCGTCGTGGATGAGTGAGTAGGTGTGGATGCATTCCAGCGCGCAGGCGAGGGGAAGCGCGCTTGTCGTTAGGCCGCCGCAGGCTTCCGCTGCGGCAAGGCAGAGGATCGGCCGCAGGCGTTTGCCGCCGGCGAAAAGCGAATAGCGCATCGCCTTGTGAATCGTGGCCGGCTTGGTCGTCGCCGTGGGCAGGAAACGATCGAGCGCGCGATCCACCTCTTTTTGGCGCATGCCAAGATAACGTTTCAAATCCACGATCTGGCGAATCTGGGAAGTGACGCGCCGCTGCGCAACGGAAAACTGGTGCAGGACAGCCGTGTCGGCCGCTTTCTTACTTGTCAGGTTTAGGGGGCATCCGGGCGACACGCCCGCCTCGACACCGCACCGTGGCTACCCGCCGACTGCCTGGTAATGCCCCAGACCACGTTTCCACATCAGGTTGGCGGCGACCCACATCGCCAGCATCCAGCCGGCCTGAATGACCAGTGCGCTCCACATCTCGGTTCCGCGCAGCCGACCCTGGAAAATCGCGATTGGACAAAACAACTCGTAATAAAACGGGAGCCATTTCATCACCGCCTGGATGGCGGGGGGCATGATATCGAGCGGGAACATCTGGCCACCGAGGAAATACTCGAAGCTGTAAACGATGAAAACGATGGTCGAGATTTCGAGAATCCAGAAAGCCATCATCGAAAGCGAGTAGGTCAGAAAAAACTGGATCAAACCCGACATGGCAAGCGAAACGATCGCGGCGAACCAGGTCACGGGGTCGTTAGGCAGAATGATGAAGTGCCGGAAGTAAAGGAAGATGGCCGCGATCGGTAAGATCGTGACCGCGCTGTAAACCAGCCGTCCGCTCAGAAAAATAGAGAAACGGTAGCCGAGATAACTCATCGGCTTGGTCAGGAAGGAATTGATCTGACCCTCGCGGATGTCGGCGGCAATTTGCCATTCGTCCTCGGTCGGGGTGACGAGGTTGCTGACCAGAATCGTAAGCAGGTAGTAGTAGATCATCGATCCATAGTCGTAGCCGCGCATCCCGCCACCGCTCTCCTTGAAAATCGCCCGCCAAAGAAAAATCGTGCCGACCAGCGGAATCAGCCCAAAAAAAGCGCGCAGCAGATAATTCCAGCGATAGACAAAGGTGTTCTGGATTCCGAGATTGAAGACGGTGAGATATTTTTGCGGCTGCATCGGAAATTTTTGACCGCGGATTACGCGGATGTTACTCGCGGCCAGGTGGAGGCGACAGAGCGCGTCCCTTCGATCCGCGAAATCCGCGGTTCAATTCTCATTTTCACCAGTGGCTCGGCAGAAGTCGCATTTGCCGGTTCTGCCAGCGGCTCATCAGGATCAAGGCGCAGATTGCGCCAATGAGAGCCATGAACATGTCCTCCTGCGTGTCCCAGATGTCGCCTTGCGTGCCAAGAAAGGCGGTGGCGGCCGCGCCTGTGGTGAGCGCCGTGGCCCATTCCAGAAGTTCATAAAGCGCACTGATCCCCATGCAAATGAGAATCACGATCGCGACGCGCCAGCCGCCGGACGTGACAACGCGCAGTCGGATGAAGAGTTCGCGTGCGATCAACGCCGGGACAAATCCCTGCATGAAATGTCCGAGCCGATCGAAATGATTCCGGTGCCATCCGAAAAACGGCTCGATCCAATTGAAGAAGGGCACGCGAGCGTAAGTGTAATGCCCGCCGATACAGAGCAGGGTGATATGAAGGGCGATCAGCGTGTAGCAAAGGGTGGTAAAGCGAAACCTGGAGTAGGTGGCGATGAGAATTGCCGCGCCCAGAATTGCCGGAACGACTTCGAGCCACCAGGTCAGGCGATCGTAGGGTTGCCAGGCCGACCAGGCGAAAACCAATCCGGTTGCCAAGAGAAGAGTGAGGTGAAGAGGAGAGATTCGGGGGTTCATTTCTCAGAATAAGGGTTTAACTCGGCCAGTTCCACTGCGAGCCGGATTGCCGCTATCATGCTGTCGGGCCGGGCGATGCCCTGGCCGGCGATCGCAAAAGCGGTGCCATGATCCGGGCTGGTGCGTGGGAACGGGAGTCCGAGAGTGACGTTCACACCCTCATGGAACGCGTGCAGTTTCAGCGGAATCAACCCCTGATCGTGGTACATGCAAAGGACCGCGTCGAATTCTCCCTCAACCGCACGGTGAAATATGGTATCGGGCGAGAAGGGCCCCGAAAAGATTGCTGATGGCTGATGGCTGATGGCCGATTGGAGCTGCGCGATCGCCGGGGCGATGACCTCGATCTCTTCATGACCGAGGGAACCGGATTCGCCGGCATGCGGGTTGAGACCGGCGACGGCCACCCGGCGACGGCCGCGCCTGATGAGAAAGTCCTCCAACAACCGGCCAACCCGAACGATCTCGTCGAGCCGCAGTTTTTTTGCCACGTCGGCCAATGGAATATGCGTGGTCACGAGAGCGACGGTGAGACCCGCCCCGGTAAGGAGCATGGCGAAGTTCTCCACGCCGCAGCGCGCGGCGAAGAACTCGGTTTGGCCGGGAAACTCGAATCCGATCTCATACATGCGAGCCTTGTGAATCGGCCCGGTCACAACCGCGTCGATCTCGCGCGCGATCGCCAGTCGGGCGGCTTCCTCAAGGGCGGCCTGGGCCGCGCGCGCACTGTCGGAGGTGGGTTTGCCTGACGAATGCCCGGCTGACGAACCGAGCAGCCGAAAATCCGCATCGGGCAATTTTCCCGAGGCCAGCGCCGCCCCGATTATTTCGGGACCGATGCCGGTCGGATCTCCCAACGTGATGCCGATGCGTTTGCGCATGTTGCGCATTAGTCATCAGCGAAGCGATGCGAGCAAGCTAGAAGGTCTTGATGTAAGCCTTCGAGCGCAGACTGGCGAGCCAGTGTTCTTGCAACTCTTGCGCCTGATCCTGCCGCAGCCGCGCCTCGATGTCGGCCCGCACATCCTTGAGTGGTTTCACTTCGCCGCCCTGGCGCGCTTCCACTTTCAAGATGTAATAATTGCCGCCCAAATTGACGACTTTACTGATCGCGCCAGGCTGAAGAGCGAAGGCGACCTCGGAGAGCGGCGCCGAGAGTGTCTTGTCATCGATCCAGCCCCAGTCGCCACCCAGGTCGCGAGTGCTGTCTTCGGAATACATCTGCGCCATCTTGTCGAAGTCCGCGCCGGTGATGAGCTTGCCCCGAATTTCCTCCGCCATCTGGGCTTGCGCCACGCCACCGCTCGAATCGGGGTGGCCGGGGATCATGATCATTCGAAGTTTGACCTGCGCCTTGTTCGCGAACTGGTCCCGGTGCTTGCGGTAATATTCTTCTACCTTGGCCGGTGGGATGATCAGATTCGATGTCACATTCTTGGCCCGCATGGCCTGCACGATGACCTTTTGCCGCTCCAGATCACGGAATTTCGACATGGTATATTTTTGCGCCTCCATCGTTTTGATGAAGGCATGACGGTCGCCACCGAAATTGTTCTTAATCACTTCTTCCACACGTTCGTCGACGAAATGCGGCGGAATCGCGAGCTTCTCCTTGTCGAAAGCCTGGACAATGAGCTGACGATCGATCAGGTCCTGGAGGGCGGCCTTCCGCAACTCGGTGATTTTATTCACCAATTCCTGGCCGGAATACTGCGAGCGGAGGAGGCGTTCGCGCGGTTCAACGACCTCACGCACCTCGGAATAAGTGATGACTTTGTCGTTGACGATCGCGGCGATACCATTGACCGACTCTGCGCCGCTTGTCGGCGAAGCGGTCGCCGCCACCCCAAAACAGGAAAATGCGAGCAGCGCCACGGTCGGATAACGCCAGATGAAGTTCAAAGTTGCTTTAACCATTGCCATACCTCAGGGAGATTGAGATCGATTCTACCGGAAGTTAAGCGAGGAAATTTGCCACCGACAAGGATAAAGTCGCCCCGACGGCTGAGCATCAATTTGTCCTCGCGCACCTCGACCCGGCTGACGCGAGCCCGGGCGGCAGAAAGCCTGATTTCGCTCAGCAAAAGCAAATTGTCAACCGGGGCGGGCCACTTTCCGAAGCGGTCGCGCCAGTCTCGCCGGAGACGTTGGAGTTGTTCGGCGGTCGCGATTTCGGCCAGATTTCGATAGGCTTGAATGCGAAGCGCCGCGTCGCTGACGTAGGCGGTGGGAATGAATGCGGGCACGAGTTTTTCGGGGCCGGCGGCAAGGAATTCGCCTTCCTTGGTGGCGACGAAATCAAGCCGCACCTCGACCTCGAGCCGGGGTCGAAGCTTTTCGCCTTTCAGTTGCGCCACCGCCTGCTTCAAAAGCTGGCAGTAAAGGTCGAAACCAACCGCCACAATGTGACCGCTTTGCGCGGTGCCGAGGATGCTCCCCGCGCCGCGAATTTCCAGGTCGCGCATTGCGATGCGGAAGCCCGCCCCTAACGAACTATATTGCTGGATGGCATTGATCCGCTTGCGCGCCGCGCCGACCGTCATCATCTCGCGCGGGAGAAGGAGGTAGGCATAGGCTTTGTGTTCGGCCCGTCCGACGCGGCCCCGCAATTGATAAAGATCCGCCAACCCGAAACGATCCGCCCGATCGATAATGATCGTGTTTGCGTTTGGAATATCGAGTCCGCTTTCGATGATCGTCGTGCAAACGAGGACGTCGATTTTCCCCGCGACAAAGCGCTGCATGACATCTTCCAGTTCATCCGCGTCCATCTGGCCGTGGCCAAATTCAACCCGCGCCTCCGGGCAGAGCTCCGCGATGCGGTCGCGCATTTTCTGGATCGACATGACGCGATTATGAAGGAAATAAACCTGCCCCTGGCGCTCGAGCTCGCGATTAATCGCATCACGAATGATGCGTTCGTCGTAGCCGCAAATTACCGTCTCGACCGGCAGCCGATTGAGCGGCGGGGTCTCGATTGTCGACATGTCTTTGACCCCGACGAGCGAGAGGTAAAGCGTGCGCGGAATCGGCGTCGCCGAGAGCGTGAGGACATCGACGAGTTTGAAAAGTTCCTTGAATTTTTCTTTATGCAGCACGCCGAAGCGCTGTTCCTCATCGATTACGACCAGACCGAGATCCTTGAAAACCACATCGCCGGAAATGAGCCGATGTGTGCCGACGACGACATCGACGCCGCCCTCGCGTAATTCTTCAAGCACCTTGCGCTGTTCGGCCGGCGAGCGGAACCGGCTCAACATTTCGATTCGGACCGGATAGTCGAGCATTCGGTGGCGAAACGTTTCGAAATGTTGCTGCGCCAGCACGGTGGTCGGGGTGAGGACGGCGACCTGTTTCCCGGCCATGACCGCCTTGAAAGCGGCGCGAATCGCGATCTCGGTTTTGCCGAAGCCGACGTCGCCGCAAATCAGGCGATCCATCGAGCGCGGCTCTTCCATGTCGCGCTTCGTTTCGGCGATCGTCTTCAGCTGGTCCGGCGTTTCGCGGAAAGGGAATGAATGCTCGAACTCGAGTTGCCATTTCGTGTCGGGACCAAAAGCGTGACCGCGTTGAATCTCGCGCTCGGCTTGCAGGGCAAGCATTTTGCCCGCGTAATCGAAAATTGAGGCGGCAGCGCTCTTTTTTGCTCGCGTCCATTTCGCATCGGCGAGCGAACTAAGCGGCGGTGATCTCTTCCCAACGCCGACGTAGCGCGAAACCATGAAGGCCTGCTCGAGCGGAACATAAAGCTTCGCCTCTTCGGCGAATTCGATGGCCAGAACTTCGCTCGTTTCGGGGCTGGCCATGCGTTGGAGCCCGAGAAAACGGCCGATGCCGTGCTCGAGGTGAACCACGAGCTCGCCTTCGTTGAGCTCGCTGAAATCGATCTGAGTACGGTGCGTGCCGAACTTCGCGGCGCGCTGGAGGCGGCGCCGTCCGTGCGTCGGGGCGCGCCCGAAAAGCTCCGCCGCGGCGAGCACGACGAGGTTGGCTGCCGGGAAACAGAAGCCGCGGGCGAGCGTCCCTTCGATCAAATCGATTTCGCCTAACGAGACACCGGCCTCCGCCATGATCTCGCGAAACCGTTCGATCTCGCCTTCGGTCTGGAAGTAAATTGCGATCCGTGCTCCGTCCTGGCGCCAAGTTTTAAGGCGGGCAAAGAATTGCTCGCGTTTTGCCTCCGCGATCATGAATTCGCCGGTGTCGAATTCGCCGATCTCGCAATCAACAAAGGCGCCACTGAAGTCTTCAACGGCACCCTCGGTGGCCAAAGGTCTGTCATTCCGAGCGGATCCAGCGGCCGCGGGAGGAGGGGAGGAATCAGGAGTCATGAGCAAGGATTCATCCCCGGATAGCGTCCCCTTCGCCCTATCCGACTCTGAACTGCCTGGCAGCCACCCCTCGCTAATGAAAATGTCCGCATCTTCCTCCTCGTCTTCGATCGTTACCTTCAGATGCTCCTCCGCAATATAATCGCGCACCTTTCCGCTCTGATCGTCGGCCGGGCCCAGCAGGAGTTCGACCTCATTCAGATTGCGCAGCGACGTCTGCGTATCGAGATCGAATTCCCGAAGCGATTCGATCTCATCCCCGAAGAACTCGGTCCGAATCGGCACCGCAGCATGCCACGAATAGACGTCGAGAATTCCGCCGCGGACGGCGAACTGGCCGCGCGTCGTGACCTGTGCGACGCGCTCATAGCCAGCCGCGCCCAACGAATTAATGAGATGCTCGCGCGATTCTGAAGTGCCGCGGCGCAGCTTCAGCGCGGCCTCCCGGAGCGTGCCACGCTTCGGCGCCGGCTGATCAAGGCTCGCGCGGGTCGCGACGATAAGGTGGCTTCGCCGGTTTCCTTCAACCCGGCGGAGAAGGGCGAGCCGTTCTGCGGCGATCTCCTGGTCTGGTAAAATGTTTTCGACGGCGAGAAACTCGGCCTCGGGCAGAAAGAGCGCCTCAGGAAACCAGTTCGTCAGGCTTTCGTGAAGCAATTCCTGGGTCCGAACGCTCGGACAGATGACCCAAAGCGTTTGTGGAATTTCAACTCCGAGAACCGCAACCAGAAATGCGCGCGCGGATTCAATGACATGCGAAAAGGCGACCGGACGCACTCCTTCGCGGAGCGCCTGGAGGTGGCGCGCGATCGGTTCCGCGGCGGCGACGACTTGCAGGAGATCGGCTCCCGACGATTTTTTCACGCCATGCTCTCGCCGAAAGGCGAGCGAAGTTCAATTTCGCTGCTTCCGAACGCGTCCGAAATTCCAGTCCACGGAAACGGCTTTCCCTATAGTTCGCGCCCGATCGCTTCGGCGACGGCTCGGATTCGCCTAACGAGGTCGGCAAAAGCTTCCGGTCGCAGCGCCTGTTCGCCATCGCTCCGGGCGCGCTCAGGATCGTTGTGCACCTCAATCATCAACGCGTCCGCCCCCGCCGCGACCGCGGCAAGTGACATTTGCGGGACGTAATCGCGCAAGCCGATGCCGTGGGTCGGATCAACCACCACCGGCAAGCGCGTCTTTGCTTTCAATATCGGGACCGCGTTGAGGTCGAGGGTGTTGCGCGTCATCGTTTCGAAGGTCCGGATACCGCGTTCGCATAGGAGGACGTTGGGGTTTCCTTCGCTCAAAATATATTCCGCGCTCATCAGCAAATCGTTGATCGTCGCGCTCAGACCGCGCTTGAGCAGGACCGGGAGGCGGCTTCGGCCCACTTCCTTTAAGAGGGCAAAATTCTGCATGTTGCGCGCACCAACCTGCAGGCAATCGGCGTATTTTTCGATGACCTCCAGGTCACGCGTGTCCATGATTTCAGTGATAATCGGCAGACCGGTTTCGGCGCGGGCTTCGGCGAGGAAACGGAGTCCATCTTCACGCAGACCTTGAAAGCTGTAGGGCGAGGTCCGCGGCTTGAAGGCGCCACCGCGCAAGGCCCGGGCTCCGGCATTTTTTACGAAGGTCGCGATCGAGAAGAGTTGTTCCTTGCTCTCGACGGAGCACGGACCCGAGATCAAGACGATGCGTTCTCCCTTGCCGATCTTGACCCCTCCGATCGATACCGGCGGGGGTAAAGAACCGTTCTCCTGCGCAACCAATTTATAGGGTTTCATCACCGGCACGACCGACTCGACGCCGGGGATGGCGGCGAGCGGTTTGCCTCGGATCAATTCCTCGGGGCCGATGACACCAATTACGACACGCGCTTCGCCACGCATCACTTCTGGACGAAGACCGAACTCCTCGATCCGCGCGACAATATGGTCGATCTGCGCATCGGTCACAGTGGGTTGAGTGATGATGATCATGTGGCGAGGCGCAGGAGTTTAACCCCTGCGCGACGGCGGGCAACCCTCCTGGTCGGTAAAAGGGAGCGGCCCTAGGGCGCGATCGTCACCGGCGTGCCCAGATCGACGTTATTAAAAAAATCCTCCGCCATGAATTCCGGCATCCGAATGCAACCATGCGAAGCGGGATAACCTGGAAGATAGCCGGCATGCATGCCGACGCCGCCAACGATGCGCATGAAATACGGCATCGGCGCGCCTTTATAGTGGGTCCCGGGTGGCTTTTTATCTTTCTCATTGTCAATATTGGGGACCACGACGTTCTCGTTCGCATCGACGTAATCGCCATAACGACTGGAGGCGTGCTCAACATCCTTTTGCGTGATTTTGTATTGACCGGCCGGCGTGTCGAGGCCCTCACGCCCGGTCGAGAGCTGTGAGATCCCGACCAGTTGTCCGCTCTTGTAAAAATACGCGCGCTGCTCGCCGAGGATGATCTTGATCGACGGCTTACCGGGCACCCCCTCGCCGTCCCAATAGGAGACATTGTCGACCGGCGCAGTCGAAGCGACCGGTGAATCTCCGTAGGCACCCCCGAGATACCGGGTCTGCCCATATGCAAGCCGCGGATCGTCTTCACCGCAGCCACTCAAAGCGATTAATGCGAGGACGGCGACCGCTGAAAAAAGACACGGAGAAGAGCGAGAGAAAGGCATTTTCACGGCGGGAAGCGCAAATAACGCGGGAGGCCTTGGAAAGTCAAGACGACCCAGGCCGCCAGGGTCCTTCAGGGTGCGGCTTGAATTCTGCTTAAATTTGCTGACACTGGCGACCATCTTGCACTAACAAGCTCAATCCATGCCGACATACGAATACGCTTGTCAGAAATGCGGGCAGAATTTCGACGCCTACCAATCGATGCGAGATGAACCTTTCAAGGTTTGTCCGAAGGAACTCTGCCGCCAGGCGAGGTGGGGCAAAGGGAACGTCAAGCGACTGCTGGGGACGGGAGCGGGGCTCATTTTCAAGGGCTCTGGCTTCTACATTACTGACTATCGCAGTGATTCCTATAAGGAAGGCGCGAAAAAGGAATCGCCTTCTGGAGGCGAAAAGAGCGGCGCTGAAAGCACGGGAGGCAAAGCCGCTGGAAAGCCGGCGCCCACGAAAACACCGGAAACGAAAACCAAAAAGGACTCCGGTTCATGACCAAACTCATTTGTCCGGATTGTCAGCACGAAAACGAGCTGGAACGAATCTATTGTCACAACTGCGGCGCGCGCCTCGATCGCACCGGACTGATCAAGGAAAAGGCCGACGAAGCCGTTACCGAGGAGCGGACGCGCAAACATCTTAAAGAGATGTTCCGGCCGAATCGCGGACGCGGCAAACGCATCGCGACCAAGGTTGGAAAGACACTGCTGGCCGCGCTTTGTCTCGCGGTGGTGATCGTGATGCTTCTCCCGCCCGATCTGCCGCTACCACCGAAAAACTACAGCTTTGCACCCATGATCGGCATGGATATGATGTCCGCGCTCTCCAGCCGTCGTCAGGCCTCTCTCGTCTACAACGAAGAGCAGGCGAACAGTTATCTTGCCGCCACCGTGCGGCGCAAGGACAGCCCGGCCCAGCAGGGTTACGTCCCGCTACGGCGCGTCTTCGTCCAATTCCAGGAAGGTCAATGCTGGGTCCACGTCGAACGCCGCATCTTGCAACTCCCGATTTTTAGTGGGAGCGCGTATCGCGTGACGATCAATGATGGCAAAATCACCACGGCAAATAACGGTGGTTATATCGGCCGAATGCCGATTCACCCCGCGCTCATGAAATATGCGGATTTCCTTTTGGGAAAAGCCTGGGTATCCCTGGACCGGGAGCGGAAGGCGGTTGGTCGAATGGCCGGCATCGAATTTCACCCCCAGTCGGTCACGCTGAACGTTACGCGCTGAGCATTTCCTCCGCCTAACCAGTTCGGACGCTAGAGGCTCCTTACTCGCGAAACGCCGGTCTGAGGAAAGCAATCCGCTTCTTACCCGTGCTCCATGGTGGCCAGCAACTGATTGTCGATCTGGCCATCCACCGGCAGACCATTGTCGCGCTCGTAATTTCGGATCGCGCGCCGGGTGCCATCGCCGGCGATCCCGTCAATTGCGCCGCGGTAATAACCGCCCGCCGCCAGCTGTCGCTGGACCCGCGCGGTCATGGAAAAGTCCTTCCCACCACCTCCATTCGTTGACCGCCCCGGGTTGACGACCCTTCCCTGATAAATTCCGCGCGGATCATAAGTGTAATATGCGCCCACCGGGTAACCGTAGGGGTAACCATAATAAGAGGGAGAGCCCCAGTATGGATATCCATAGAAAGGGTAACCAAACCCGCCGAAGAAAAAGTTCCCTCCATAAAACCACCGATTGCCACCATGCCAGTTCCCACCGTGCCAGTTGCCACCGTGCCGGTTGCCACCGTGCCAGTTCCCGTGATTCATATTGCCAGGATTGCCGCCGTGATGCCCCCGCGATTGCGCCCCAGCCGGAACGGCGAACAACGACAATGCGGCCGCCGCAACGGCCAAAATTAAGATTCGCGTTAATTTCATGGTTTTAGTTTTTCCTTCCTGTTCGATTGGATCACAGAAAATAGCACAAATGCTCGCATTTTCATGCTTTTTGCCACTCAAAAATGTCGTATCGTCCGCCTCGGTCATCGATGTTCTCCCCCTACAGAGTCGTCCGTTCGGTTGCCTTTTTTCTTTGCCTGACGACGGGCGTGGCTGGGTCGGGAGGCAATGCCCGCACTACGAGCACTTCACGACAGTTTCTTGTCTATGGTGCCGATGCCCGGGTCCGCGGGGCGATGTGCGACCTGGCGGAGAGCACGAAGTCCCACCTCCTCCGGGTTCTCGGCCTGCGCGATGAATGGAAGACGACTCTCATCATCAACCTCGATTATCCGCGGGCCAATGTTCCCGAGACGCCGGTCTTACAACTCGACGTCAGCCAGCTCGGCTATGGCCTGAAGCTGCAGCTCAATTTGCTCGTGACCCGGGACATGAAGGGCACCACCGTAGAACGCGAGTTATTGCGAGCCATCCTCGTCGAGATGATGTATCGCGACCGGGGCAATATTGCTGCCGGTTCGCGCTACGTGACTCCGCCGGATTGGCTGTTGGAGGCTATGCTCGCACTGCGAACGGGACGTGATCCGCATTACGATGCCGAACTTCTGCGCACGATTGTCGCCAGGAACGCGATTAGCCCTTTCGAACAGGTCGTCCGGCAACGGCGGACAGAGCTCGACGCGCCTTCGCGACAGTTGCACGAAGCCTATGCACGGGCTCTCCTCCAGTTATTGCTCGACGGTCCCGGTGGCCGCTCCATGGTCGCGCGGTTCATTATCGATCTGCCTGATGCGCCCAACGACGCGGTGGCCGATCTGCGCGCGCATTTCCCCGAGACTCTCGGGCATGCGGCAGACAAGTGGTGGGCGCTGAGTGTCGCTCAACTATCAGCGATGGATCGCTCCGGTACATTGAGCGCGGCGGAGACTGTCGCGCGTCTCGATCGCGTCCTGCGTTTTTCGATACCCGGGACCGACGGGCGACCGCACGACTATTCGTTAGGCGACCATCAGACATTTATAAAACTGCCAGCGTTCCGCGCCGTGCTCCGGCGGGTGAGCAAACAATTGCTCCTCCTCGGCGCACGGGCGCATCCGTATTATAAGGTCATCGTGGAGCAAGACTACGAGATGGCCGAGATGCTGGCGGGAGGCAAGGCGCGTCGCTTGCCCGAAGGGCTCAGGCGGGCCGCGAGTTATCGGGCCGTGATCGAGCGCCAGAGCCAGGCGATCGATGACTACCTCAACTGGTATGAGGCTACGCAATGTAAAACGACGCGCGGAACGTTCTCTCAGATTCTCGCAACCGTCGAGGCGACAGGCGAAGCGCTGCCGCACCGGCGCGATCCAATCTCGGTCTATCTCGATTCGATCCAGGCGGAGACGAATTAAACTTTCTCGATGGGTCGCTTGGCGGCGCCTAAAAGCGAGAAATTGCCGCGCTTTCCCGGGGTTTGCCGCTTCTCAAATTCGCGCGCGCCATTTGTATGAAATCGCTTCACCTGACGATTGGCGACGGCGGAATGAAGGTCATCCTGTTCGGCAAGAAATTCCGCGCAGCTGAAGTGGGCCGCGGCGGGTCCCGGATTCCCGAACGAATTTCTCGCGCAGGACTATTTGGCGATGCTCACCTGAGCCGAGGCAGCGCTTGCTCGTCGCGAACCAGTCGAGGGAAGCGAGCGAACAAGACGCAGAGGAGAATCGGGCGCATATTCACCTTGCGTCAGTTGCTCAGTTGGGGGTTGCTGTTATCATAGCGCTCGCTCCCTCCCGGGCGGCTCCCTTGTCATGCAAAAAATTGGATTTGCCGAAGCGCTCGATTCCATCGTCGCGACCGACCAGCGTTATCACCGGGACGCCTATGTCTTCCTTCGCGATGCGCTTGACTATACGACCAAGCAGCAGAAAAAATCGAAGGGCGCCACCGTCCGTCATGTCGCCGGCCCGGAGTTGCTCGACGGTGTGCGGCTCTATGCCTTGAAGGAGTTTGGTCCAATGGCACTGACCGTCTTTTCCTACTGGGGAGTCGAGCGTTGCGAGGACATCGGGCAGATGGTTTTCAACCTGATCGGAGCCGGCATTTTCGGGAAGACGGAGCAGGATTCGCTCGATGACTTCAAATCAGTCTACACCTTTCACGATGCGTTTGTCAGGCCGTTTCTGCCCGAGACCGCACCCCGCCCGGTGAAGTCGCCGGAGGCCCTGCCCGCGCCGAAAAGTTCATGAGCCGGCCGGTTCGCACCCGTCGTCCGCATTTTCCGCCATGTTGACTACCGCTCGACTCAAGACCGCCCCCTCGGATATCTCGACCGCGATTACCTTTCCACCGGTCACTGCACAACACTGGACTCTGCCTGACGGCCTGACAATTATTGTGCAGACCGACCGGAGCGCGCCGGTCGCAAGCGTGCAAGCCTGGTGCGGCACCGGCAGCATCAACGAAGGTCGCCATCTCGGCGCCGGCCTCTCGCACATTCTCGAGCACATGCTCTTCAAGGGGACTGCGACGCGCTCGACCAATGCGATCGCGCAAAGCGTCCAAGACCAGGGCGGCTACATCAACGCCTACACCTCCTTCGATCGGACCGTTTTTTGGATCGATGTCCCGCGGGAAGGAGTCGCAAGCGCGCTCGATATTCTGTCCGACGCGATGATGAACTCCACTCTTCCATTGGAGGAATATCGCAAGGAACAGGACGTCATTCGGCGAGAGTTCGCCATGCTCCATGACGATCCTGATCGGATGATGGGGCAACTCCTTTTCAGAACCGCTTATCAGCGTCATCCCTATCGCCTCCCGGTGATCGGCGAGATTCAAATCTTCGACCAACTCACCCAACAGGACGTGTTGGAGTATTACCGGGCGCGCTATGTGCCTAACAATCTCACTTTCGTCGTCGTCGGCGATGTCGATGCGGCCGAGGTTTATTCTCAGCTCGAAAAATATTTTTTGGACTATCCAGCGAAATCGCTCGCGCCGGGTTATATCGCGCAGGAGCCTTCGCAGCAGGGGCGACGGGAGGTGAATGAAGAGTTTTCCACGGAGTTGACGCGTCTTGCCCTGGCCTGGCACGTGCCTGAGATCACCCATCCCGACGTTCCGGCGCTCGATCTTCTCTCGACCATACTCGGTGAGGGTCGCAGCTCGCGCCTGTATCGCCGGGTGCGCGAGGAAGCCGGTCTCGTCTTTGGGGTCTCGGCTTTTTCCTACACCCCCGGTGATCCTGGTTTGCTTGGGATCGACGCGACGCTTGAGCCGGAGAATCGGGTGGAAGCGGAGCGGTTGATTCTCAAGATTGTCACTGAGCTGCAGCAGGCCGGCGCCACCGCCGAAGAGCTGGCCAAAGCAAAAAAGATTTCGCTCGGCCATTCGTTAGGGTCGCTTACCACGATGCGGGGCCAAGCCTCCGATCTCGGCTCGAATTGGTTCGTCGCGCGCAATCTCAATTTCACTCGTGATTATCTCGAGGCGATGCAAAAAGTGTCGCTCGAAGACATCCAACGCGTCGCTCAGCGCTATCTGATGGAGGACAATTTGACCGTCGTTTCGCTCAACCCACGCGGAACCCTCGCCGCCAAAGCCACCGAAGCGATCGCCGTCTCGGCTGGCGAAGTGGAAAAGTTCGAGCTTTCCAACGGGTTGCGTCTTCTTGTCCGGGAAGATCCGCGCCTTCCGCTCGTCTCCATGGTCGCGGTTTTTCGCGGTGGACTGCTCGCGGAGACGCGGGCAACCAATGGCCTGACGCGTTTGGTGGCCAAGGTGATCGTGAAGGGCACAACGACACGAACGGCCGAGGAGATTGCCGATACAATCGAAGCGGTCGGCGGGAACCTGGGAAGCGATGCGGGTAATAACAGCTTCAGCATTTCGCTCGACATCACCAAGCCTGATTTGCGACTCGGCGCGGAATTGCTCAGCGACATTTTGCTCAACGCGACGATGCCTCAAAAAGCTGTCGACCGGGAGAAAGAGGTGCAGCTGGCGAGCATTCGTGACGACGAAGAACAGCTCACGACCGTGGCGCGCAACATTCTACGGAGCGCTCTTTTCGGTGAGCATCCCTACGCGCTGCGAGGCAAAGGAACGCCGGAAGCCGTGAAGGAGCTCACGCAAAAGGATCTGCTCGCCTTTCGCGATCGCCACGTGGTGGCAAAGAACGGCGTCATTTCTGTCTTCGGCAACGTGAGGGCGGCAGAAGTGCGGGAACTTTTGGAACAGTTGCTCGGGGGGATGAATCGGGGTGAACTCGCTCTGACGGACGCTTCGCCAGCGCCGCTGCTCACGAAGACCGTTGCGGTCGAGGAGTTGAAGGAAAAGGCCCAGGGCGTTTTGATGGTCGGCTTTCGCGGTGCGGACATGTTTAGTCCCGATCGTTACGCCCTGGAATTGATTGACGAGGCGAGCAGCGATCTGGGTTCGCGTTTTTTTGTTCGCATTCGGGAGGAAATGGGCCTCGCCTACTATGTCGGAGCCAGCCAGATGCAGGGGCTGGTTCCGGGGCTCTTTGCTTTTTATCTCGGGACCGATCCCGGGAAGCTTGACCTGGTCAAGGCCGCGCTCCTGGATGAAATCGGGAAACTGGCCGCCTTCGGCCTAACGAACGATGAGTTGACCCGGGCGAAGAAAAAACTGATCGGCCAGCAACGGATTGCCAACCAAAGCAATGATTCCTTTGGCTACATGGCGGCGCTCGATGAGCTTTACGGCCTTGGTTTTGATCATTTCAAAAAATTGCAAGCCGAGATCGAAAAGATCACTCCCGAGGACATCCGGCGAGTGGCGGCAAAATATTTCCAGCAAACTTATGTCCTCGCCACCGTCGGTCCCGCGCGTAAGATTTAATCCCGTTCAATCGAACCCACTCAAACTGCTCACATCCCATGGCCGAAGTCCAAACTACCACTCAGTCCGGAGAATTGACCCAGCGCTTTATCGAGTTCGTCATGATGCAAGCGCAGAATGCCGCGCTTTTTCTCGGCCAAATCCCTAATCCGCAGACCGGTCAGGCGGAGGTAAACCTGGAGGTCGCCAGGATGTTCATTGACCAGCTCGCGATGATTCAGGAAAAAACCCGTGGCAACCTTTCGTCAGAAGAATCCACCGTTCTGCGGAATGCGCTTTCCAGTTTACAAATGGCTTTTGTCGAGGCCTCGCAATCCGGCTCTTCGTCCGGGACAGGGGCGCATTCTTCGGAAGTCGCGCCTGAGTCCGCGTCGCCCGCAACGGACGGTGAACCCGCCGACGCGAGCGACGGTTCGCCAGCGGCTGCACCGGAACCTGAATCAAAGAAGAAATTCAGCAAATCCTACGGCGCCTAGGCGGATTTGGCGGCCAGTGCGACCGCGAAACAGTTTGCCGCTGCGCGAGAACGGTCTGCAGCATCACCCACAGTGATCGTTCCTTGGTTGGCGAGCCATTGCGCTCTCGGGAATTGATCAATAAATAGTCCCATGAAGTTCACGTACTATGGGCACGCCTGCTTCGCGGTTGAGGTCGGTGGAAAGACCCTCCTCTTCGACCCATTCATTACTCCAAATCCGCTCGCTGAGAAGATCGACGCGAAAAAGATCGCGGCCGATTTCATTCTCGTCTCGCACGGCCACGGCGATCACGTGGCGGATGTGGTGGCCATCGCGCAGCGCACCGGCGCGACGGTCATCGCTCCTTTCGAGGTCGGCGCCTGGTTTGAAAAGAAGGGTCTCGAGAATGTGCAATCGATGAACCACGGCGGCGCCGCCCGGACATCCTTCGGGCGAGTCAAGCTGACCGCCGCCATCCACAGCAGCTCGATGCCTGACGGAAGCTACGGCGGGAATCCCGCGGGCTTCGTGATCGAGTCGAACGATGGAAATTTTTATTATTCAGGCGATACCGCGCTTACCTCGGATATGAAACTCATCGGCGAACAAACAAGACTCCGTTTCGCGGTTCTGCCGATCGGAGACTTCTTCACCATGGGAATCGACGATGCGCTCAGGGCAGCGAACTTTGTTGGGGTCGCAAAGATTGTCGGTGTGCACTATGACACCTTCCCGCCGATCAAGCTCGACCGCGACGCCGCGACTAAAGCGGCACAGGCCGCCGGCAAAGAGCTTTTGCTGCCGAAAATAGGGGCGACAATCGATATTTAGTCATTTCAGGAAGTCCGGGCGTTTTCGATAGGCAACGTCAATTGCATCGGTAGGCTATTGATCTTGTGGCTACGGGTGCCCGACGACGAAATACATTCTCGGTTTTGCCTCCGTGGCGGGAGCCCTTTTGCTACGAGAGTTGGTGCTTTGCGAGGAGTCGGAAGAGATATCGCGCAATCCTGTCTGGTTTCTCTTTATCTCTCCGACGAGCTTCTTTCTCCTCATCAGTTACGCCGAAAGTTTCTTCCTTGCTTTCACTCTTGGTTGCTTTCTCTCGGCTCGGATAGGGCACTGGGCACTTGTTGGCTTGCTCGGCGCCGGTGCGCTTACTCGGTTGAATGACTTCGACGTTTCGGGTTCGCAATGGTGACGACCTGGTCGTTGCCCTATCTCGCGCTTTACACAGACCGATTCGCGCAGGGCGTTTGGTCGTTCTGCAACGACTGAGGTTCTTCGGAAGAAGCCTTTCTGCCCGAGGAAGGGAGCGGATCGCTCTCTCCCTTCGATTGATAGGGGATGAAGCTCTGTTCTCATCCTGATCGGCCGGAATGGCCCAAGTTACTTGGAACGACTGTAGCGGGCAGCCTCGCCACTTTATTCCTGGTGCGTAACTTTTTTCCCGCGGAGAAAAAGATTC
Source organism: uncultured Verrucomicrobiae bacterium (assembly GCA_963720895.1). Lineage (GTDB taxonomy): Bacteria > Verrucomicrobiota > Verrucomicrobiia > Chthoniobacterales > UBA10450 > Palsa-1392. The sequence continues at coordinate 240,081 of CAVRGZ010000001.1, read as the reverse complement.
GCCACCCGATCACGGCGAACTACCAAATTGGCGATGACGTTTTTGTCCGCACCATGGGACATCTGCTCGGACCGCCTTTGGTCGAAGGAAACAAAATCACACCACTGGAAAACGGCGATCAAATTTTCCCGGCAATGCTCGAAGCTATTCGGAGAGCGGAAAGAACGATTACCTTCGAAAACTTTCTCTGGAAAGAGGGGGAGATTTCTGATGCGTTCGCGTCCGCCTTCGCGGAACGCGCCCGTGCCGGGGTGAAGGTGCATTTCTTGCAGGACGCGATGGGATCCGATGCGGTCCACGGCCGCGCGATCCAACTTCTGAAGCGCGCGGGAGTCTGCGTTGAAATTTTTCGATTTGTGCACTTTTCCCGCATCAACTACCGGACGCATCGCAAAATTCTCGTGATCGATGGGAATCTTGGATTCATCGGTGGAGTCGGGATTGCCGATGAGTGGAAGGGCGACGGTTGTACCCACGGTTTGTGGCGGGATTCGCACTACCGGGTGGAGGGACCGGTCGTGGCTCAGTTGCAACAGGCGTTCATGGACAACTGGATGGAAACCCGCGCCGAGCTGCTGCATGGCGATGCTTATTTTCCGCAACAAGAAAAGGCAGGCGATCAGCTCTGCCAGATATTTAAGAGCTCGGCCGGCGAAGGATCCGACAGTGCACGGTTGATGTTGCTTGTCTCAATTGCCGCCGCGCGCGAGCGAATCCGGATTGCGAACGCTTATTTCATTCCCGACAGCCTGACCATACAGACCCTGCTCGCGGCACTGCGTCGCGGCGTAAAGGTGGAAATCATCACGCCAGGACGCGACATCGATGCGCACGTCGTCCGCGCTGTGGGTCAGACGCGATGGAAGCCGCTTCTCACGGCCGGGGCACGTTTCTACGAATACCAGCCGGCGCGCTTCCATTGTAAGTATCTCCTTGTCGACGACTGCTGGGCTTCGGTCGGCTCGGCCAATCTCGACAATCGTTCGATGTCATTGAACGAAGAAGCGAATCTGAACGTGCTTGACGAAAGTTTCGTCAGGAAACATGCGCGCGTTTTTGATGCCGATAAAGCTCACTCGCGCGAAGTGACGTTGGAAGAATGGCGGCATCGGCCTTGGAAGGAAAAGATAAAAGGGCGCGCTTTCTCGATTTTTCGTTCCCAGATGTGACGACAAAGGGTTTCGAAACTGACGATGAATGAAAAGCCCGGACCGAGCCTCCGTGTCGCCACCTACAACGTGCACGGCTGCGTTGGGACCGATGGGCAACGTTCCGAGACGCGAATCGCGCAGGTCATCGACGAGCTCGCAGTCGATATTATCGGTCTGCAGGAACTCGACCTGAGCCGGGCAAGATCAGGGGGAGTCGATCAGGCCGGGACAATCGCAACGACGCTTGGCTGGCACTGGCGCTTCCAGGCGGCGATGCGGCATGGTGACGAACATTATGGTCACGCTGTCCTTAGCCGGCACCCGCTCGCTTTTCGCCAGGCGGCATGTCTTCCAGGCATCGCGCCTTTTTTCTGCCGGGAAGAACGCGCCGCGGTCGGCCTGGACGTGATGACAAACTTAGGCCAGGTCTATGTCATAAACACTCACCTCGGCCTCGGCTGGAGGGAAAGGCAATTGCAAGCCGAACTCCTTACGAGCGCGGACTGGCTGGCGGCCGGTAGCAGCCCACTCATTTTGCTCGGGGACTTTAACAGTCTTCCCGGTTCGCGCCCCCACCGGCTCCTAAGCCGGTATCTGCGCGACGTGCGGCAACTGGTGGCATCGCGACGGCCGCTGCGCACTTTTCCGACGGCTTTTCCAGTGCTCGCCGTCGATCACATTTTCGTCAATGCGGCCTTGCAGCCGGCAAGCGTAACGGTTCACCGAACGGCCCGGGCACGGATTGCGTCCGACCATTTTCCACTCGTGACCGAATTAAGTCTGACAGGGATATCCGAATAAATGTATCTCCGCTTCATCCCGCCTTCTGCCTTGCGCATCGGAGACGCCTCCGGATGATATGCCTGCCGATGAAAGGAGCCCGCTCGAACGCAGACCTCGTCGAGCTAAACAAACGACCATGAACCAGCTGGTTGGGAAAGGGGCGAGAATCGGGTTTGCCCTAACCGCGGCGGCCCTTCTCGTGAGCGGCTGGCTCTCCTACGACAACCTCGGACGGATCCGCCGGAATGACGGCCGTGTGATTCACACCCACGAAGTGCTGGACGAGATTCGCGATACCTTGAGCGCACTTGCAGGGGCGGAATCCAGCCAGCGGACTTACCTCATCACTGGAGATACGAGTTACCTGCAGCCCTATCATGCGAGTTCGAATCTTGTGCAGGGGCACGTCGACCGAATCAAAAGCCTGACGGTGGACAATTCCGCACAACAGGTGCGCCTAACGAATTTGAAGCCGATGATCGACGCCCGGCTGCTCTCCCTTTGGGAAGGGATTACGGCCCGCGACAGCAAAGGCGTGGAAGGTGCCTCGCGCTACGTTCTGCTTGGCCGGGGCAAACACGAGATGAATTCAATTCGGACGCTAATGGGGGAGATGGAGCAGGAAGAGTTGCGTCTTCTTGCGATTCGCGATGAAGAATCCCGGGTCAGTTATCGCACGGCGGTGCTCACTCTCTGGGCCACGACTTTGCTCGGCCTCGCGATGGTCGGCGCAGCCTATCGATTCACGGCGCGCGAGCTGGAGACGCGGCGGCGCGGGGCCGAAGACCTCGCGCGCGCGAACGACGAGTTGGAAAGGCGCGTCCAAACGCGCACCGCCGATCTGCATTCGGCTAACGAATCCCTCCAGCGCAGCAACCGCGAGCTGGAACAATTTGCATCGGTCGCTTCGCATGATTTGCAGGAACCATTGCGCAAGATCCAGGCTTTCGGCGACCGCCTTGATACCAAGTATTCCAGTGAGCTTGGCGAGCGGGGACGCGACTATCTTTCTCGCATGCTCGCCTCGGCTACCCGCATGCGCACCCTGATCGACGCGCTCCTCACTTTCTCGCGCGTTACGACCAAGGCGCAGCCGTTTGTAGCAGTTGATTTGCGGGCGACCGCCGAAGAAGTTCTTTCTGACTTGGAGGAACGCATCGAGCGCAGCGCCGGCCAGGTCGAGATCGGCCCGCTTCCCACGCTAGAGGCCGATCCTCTTCAGATGCGACAGTTACTCCAGAATCTGATCGGCAACGCCCTGAAGTTTGGGCGCCCGGACCGTCCGCCAATCGTAAAGGTGGAGGGTCGCCGGTTGAACCATCTCGAGGAGAAGGTTGAGACGATCCCGCAATGGGAGATAACGGTAGAGGACAACGGGATTGGTTTTGAGGAAATTTATCTCGATCGAATTTTTGAGTTGTTTCAGCGTCTTCACGGTCGGCAGCAATACGAAGGCACGGGCATGGGACTGGCTATTTGCCGGAAGATAGTGGAAAGGCATGGGGGTCGCATAACGGCCCGGAGTGCGCCGGAAAGTGGCGCCACTTTTGTCGTGACCCTGCCCGAGCGGCAGAATTGAAGGGAGAGAGAAAATGCAAGACGAAGTAAAACCGATTACGATCCTGATGGCAGACGATGACGCTGACGATCGCCTCATGACCAAGGAGGCCTTCGAAGAAAGCCGCCTCGCTAACGATCTGCGTTTTGTTGAGGACGGTGTCGAGCTCCTCGATTACCTCAAGCGTCGCGGCAAGTACGCCGACCCGACCAGCTCACCCAGACCCGGTCTCATCCTGCTCGACCTCAACATGCCGAAAAAGGACGGCCGCGAAGCGCTTAAGGAAATCAAGGACGATCCCAAACTCAAAAGTATCCGCATCGTTATCCTGACGACTTCCAAGGCGGAAGAAGATATTTATCGCACCTACGATCTCTCGGCCGCCTCCTATATTACGAAACCGGTCACTTTTTCCGCGATGGCGGAGGTAGTCAAAGTCCTGGGCAAATACTGGCTCGAGATCGTCGCATTGCCGGGCGAGGAAAACGGAGACAAAGATGGATAGGGTGAAAGGGCCGTTCCGGGTGCTCCTGATAGAAGACGATCCGGACGACCACCTCTTGACGAAAGAGCTTCTGGCGGAAATTCCCGGGGTCCAGATTTCGGTCGATTGGGTCCAGGATTTCGATTCAGGGATGTCGGAGATTGCGCGCTGCCAGCATGATGCGGTGCTTCTCGACTATCGTCTCGGCAAAGGCGACGGCCTTCTCCTTTTGCGCGAAGCGCTGCGCCACGGTTGCAGGGCACCGGTCATTCTCCTTACGGGCGACGGCGATCGCGACCTGGCCTTGCAAGCGCTGGCCGCGGGGGCGGCGGACTATTTGGTGAAGGGGCAGATCGACGCGATCGACCTCGAGCGTTCGATCCGTTTCGCCCTCCAGCAGAAACGCCATGCCATAGAGTTGGAGGAGAAAGTTGCCGAACGCACCGCGGAGTTGGAGGAAGCCAATGGCGCGTTGCGCGAGCGTGAAAAACAGATCAGAGGGCTATTGGAGACAGCCGAATCGGCCCGTTTGAGTGCGGAGACTGCGAAAAGCCGGGCCGAAGCGGCGACCCGCGCGAAAGACGATTTTCTCGCGACGCTCTCCCATGAGCTGCGCACCCCGCTCAATCCCGCGCTCCTGCTCGCGACCTCGCTGGCCGACGACGCGACCCTTTCGCCGGATGTGCGGGCCGACATCGACATCATTGCGAAGGGCATCGCTTTGCAGGCTCAACTGGTGGATGACTTGCTCGATATCACTCGCATCACGGGCGGCAAACTGCGGCTGGACGTCCGCCCAATCGACGCCCACGCGGCTTTGAATCACGCATACAATATCCTTCGTTCCGAGATCAACGACCGCGAGATCAAGGTCTCGCTCGACCTCGCCGCCGAACAACACACGATCAAGGCGGATGCGGTCCGGTTACAGCAGATTTTCTGGAACGTGCTCAAGAATGCGGTGAAGTTCACTCCGCGCGGCGGGAGCATAACAGTGCGGACACGCAACCCCAAGGCGAAGCCAGACAAGCTCGAGGTGGAAATTGCCGATACGGGAGTCGGAATTGAGCCGGCGATGCTCGGCAAGGTGTTCGACGCTTTTATCCAGGAAAACGCGGTGCACGGGCACCGCTTTGGGGGGATCGGGCTCGGCCTCGCCATTACCCAGCGCCTGGTCGAGGCGCAGCAGGGAAAGATTTCGGCGCAAAGTGATGGGCGGGGTCGTGGAGCTACCTTTCGCATTGAAATGCCGCTCGAAACAAAGGCGCCGGCGGATGCGCCGCTCATTGCCGGTATGGCTGGGGACGGATCTGCCATCGGGCGCCGTATCCTGCTCATCGAAGATCATGACCAGACGCGCGCCACCCTTTCTCGACTGCTTGGCCGCCGGGGCCACTGCGTGGACGGGGTCGCGACGATTAGCGCCGCCCGTGAACGAGCCGCCGTCGGCGAATGCGACCTGATAATTTCCGATCTGGGCCTGCCCGACGGAGACGGGCATAAACTCATGGCTGAGCTTCATGATACTTACGGACTGCCGGGAATCGCCTTGAGCGGGTATGGGATGGATCAGGATATCGCGCGCAGTCGGACGAGTGGCTTTTTTGCGCACCTCACCAAACCGGTCAACATCCAGGCCTTGGAGTCCGCCATCGCCGCGGCGCCGCATCCGGTTGCGCCGGACCGTGCCTAACGAATCGTTCGTGGGTTTTTTACGGCGGCCTTGATAATTTTGTCGCCGATGGGGAAAAGTTTCCCTACCATTTGGTCGTTCGCTTGATCGACCAAGAAATTGATGAACACGGAGGAAGTCGCAAAGAAGTTGGTTGAACTCTGCGAGAGGGGCGCTTTTGAGGAGGCGACCAGCACCCTTTACAGCAAGGATATCGTAAGCGTAGAACCCCAAGCAATGGGTGACATGCCGGCCGAAGCTAAGGGATTCGACGCGGTTTGCGCGAAGACCAAGTGGTGGGTCGAAAACCACCAAGTGCACAGTTCAAAGGTGACCGGACCGTTCGTCGCGCGGGATACTTTTGCCGTTTGTTTCGAGATCGATGTCACCGACAAGAATTCCGGGCAGCGTTTCAAGGCTCTGAGATCGGCATCTATACCGTGAAGGACGGCAAGGTGGTGCGGGAGGAATTCCTACCCCGGGGTTTGACTCAATGGCCTCGGGCGTAAAGTTAATGTCTTGGCCGAATAACAGTCTGAAACCGGCGGGTCACCGCCTGCTCCACTTATGAACCGCCGCCATATCAAATGGCTCCCGATCCTCGTCGCGGCCATTTTTCTCGCCTACCAATACTTTAGCTCGGAGAAATTTGTTAACCCCGAAACCGGCCGTACCAGTCATGTCGGTTTGTCGACCGAACAGGAGTCGACCCTCGGTCTGCAAAGTTACCGTCAGGTATTGGCCCAGGCACAAACGGTCGATGCCGGTCCGGAGAGCGAAATGGTGCGGCGGGTTGCGACTCGACTCGCGGCCGCCACTGGAGCCGCCGGGAACGGTTTCGCGTGGCGCGAGTCGCTTATTCGCGACGACCAGGTAAATGCCTTTTGCCTGCCCGGCGGCAAAATAGTCGTTTACACCGGCATCCTCCCCGTGGCCGAGAATGATGCCGGCCTCGCGACCGTGCTTGGCCACGAAATGGCCCACGCCACTTCGCGTCATGGTGCGCAGCGCGTCCTGCAACAGAATCTCGCGCAAACGGCCATGACCGGTATCGCCGTTTCACTCTCCGACATGGATTACAACAAACAGCGCGCCGTCATGGGCGCACTCGGCGCCGGGGCGCAGTTTGGCATTCTTATGCCGTTCGGTCGTCAGCATGAATCGGAAGCCGACCACATCGGCCTGATTTACATGGCGCGCGCCGGATACGATCCACGAGAAAGTATTCGCTTTTGGGAACGAATGGAGCGCAGCGGCTCCGCACAGCCTCCGGAATTTCTCTCCACTCATCCGTCGCATGGTCACCGCATCCAGCAACTCCAGGCCTGGATGCCCCAGGCGCTCGAAGAATATCGCAAAGCGGCGCAGAACTGAACCGCTCTTACTCGGTCGTTAGGCGGGCAAACGCGCGAATCGGGAAAGTACCCATCCCTTTGACCTTCACCGGAACGGCGTAAAACCGCGCGCCGCGGTCGGGCAAAGCACTGAGACCGCGCAGGTGTTCCACGATCGGGATTCCGGCACCGAGCAAAGTCGAATGCACGGGCCGTTCTCCGGTATCGGTGCAATCAATATTAAAAGAGTCGATCCCGACCAGGGCCACGCCGGCCGCGACGAGCGTTTCGGCCAATCGTGCCGTTAGAAATGGATGGCCTTCGAAATATTGATCCGTCCGCCAATGCGCGTCCCAGCCAGTGTGAAAGAGCACCGCTTTCCCGCGGAGCTCCGCCGTGGCCTCTGCCTGATCGATCGCGCGCCCGCGTCGGTCGGTCGCGCGAAAGACCACGCAATCGAGGTTGGCGAGGTTTTCGAGCGCCAGTTCGGAAAGATCCGGGCCATCCGCATAACGATGAAAGGGGCTGTCGATATAGGTGCCGGTATTCGCCACCATCTCGATTCTGCCGATCTGGAATTCGGTCCCTGGCGCATAATGCGCCCGCGATGCTTCACGACTCAGGTAATCGCATATGATCGGGGCCGGCAGACCTCTGTAAGTTACCATCCCGTGTTCGACGCAGTGGCTCAGGTCGATGAGTTGGGCTGAATCGGCTGACATGTTTGGTGAAACGTCGCATCTGCGGCAGACTCGCGCCAGCCGCCTTGATTCTTCAGGCCCGCTCCGCCCCTCGGAAGTTTGGCGAAGTCGCGTCCGCCTCGGCCAGCCCTGTTGAGCGGCAAGCAATCGTCGCCCTGAAGAAATTGACTTCACGTCTAAAGCACCGCCGCCTCCGATGCGGCGCTCGGCCGCCCGTTTCTCCCGACCAGCGTCGGCAAAGAATGAGCCGGGTGAGGCGAACAAATCTCACTGGTCCGCAAACGATTTGCTGCATCCCGGCGCAATTTGTGCAGAATGTAGAGACCAGCCCATATGAAAACCAAATTCCTTGTCGTCGCCTTCCTGCTCTCTTCTTGCCTAACGATTCTGGCGTCGTACCCGCGGACGATCACGCAGGAAAACGTCAACCAGATCCGGCCTGGCCAGACGACCGAGAAGGACTTGGTGAACCTCTTTGGCATCCCGACGACGCGCTTTGTTGATTTGGATCATAACACCGCGATCGATTGGTTTCGATCCGTGCCGCCTCCGACCCAATCTTACATCCCGTTCTTCGGTTTCTGCCTCGGGGGCCTCGACGTCGAAGCGCAGCAACTTACCGTTGTCCTCAGCCCTGGCGGGAAAGTCATCCGCTACGAAGTGCACAGTTCGCTCAACAGATTGCATGCCGCCAGCCAGGTCACGACCGGTTACTCCAAGTAGCGGCCGCCTGGCCTAAGAGCGAGTCTCGTTCACGGCCGCGCCGGCCGAACCGTCGGGTCTACCGACGCTCCCAGAGCGCTGGCACAATTCCGAATCCACCGGCACGCAGGGCGCGTCGCTGCTCTTGCCGGATTGCCGTCGGGAGGCCGCGTCATTCAATACCTGCTCGAGCCGGGCGCGGGTGATCGGCTTCTGCAAGACGGCCAGGGCCCCCGACGATTCCGGAGTCAATTCTGTCCGTTCACTCAGTCCCGAGAGGAAAAGCACGCAACCGCTTGGATCATCGCTCAGGATGTTGCGGCAGGCGGTCAGGCCGTTCAGCCGCGCCATCGCGAAATCCATCAGAACGACATCCGGCTTGTGCTGGCGATAGGAACGGATCGCGTCCAGCCCCGAGTGCACCACCCCAACTACTTCGTGCCCGCAAGAATGCACCAGAGCGGCCAGGACCGTCGAAAAGCTCTTCTCATCATCAGCGATCAGAACGCGCACAAGCCAAAATTGCAGAAAATTCCGTGCCTGCGCGAGATATTTATTAGCGGCCGGTGGCCGGCGGAAACTCGGGCGGGACGATGCTTCGCTCGATCCGCGGGTCGGGGATGAGCCAAATTACCGCCACCACGATGTAGAGCGCGCAGGAGATCCAAGGATGAACGAAGGCCAGCGCAATCGCAGCCGCATAGAGAACGGGCGAGAAATTCCCCTTCCAGTCGCCTCCCACCGCCCGGGCGAGCAGGCAATCAGGCCCTTCTGCCTTGATTAATGAGCGTTGCAGCAGCCAGTAAGCGCAGGCCGCGCAGAGCAGCACCACACCATAAAGTGCCACTGGCACGGCCGCGAAATGATTCTCGCCCATCCATCCGGTGACAAAGGGAATGAGTGAGAGCCAGAACAACAGATGCAAATTTGCCCAGAGATTGCGGCCGGTAATGCGCCTTACGGCATGGAGCATGTGGTGATGATTGTTCCAATAAATTCCGAGAAAGACAAAACTCAGGACATAGCTGAGAAAAATTGGCCAGAGCCCGACCAGCGCGTCGAGGCTCGCGCTGTGCGGCACCTTCAGTTCCAACACCATAATAGTGATGATGATTGCGAAGACGCCGTCGCTAAAAGCTTCGAGCCGGTTCTTGTCCATGGGAAAATCTGGACTGACTGACACGGTAACCAAAAGCGAAATCGCCGCCGGGCGATGCCGGGGTCACCGACTGCCGCTCCTGGATGCACCCAGAACGTTGTTCTTGACTCTGCCGTCCATGAACCATTAAAAGAGCTTCATGAAAGCATGGCTGATCACTCTCTCGGTTGCGATCTCCCTCGTCGAGTTGACCTTCTCTCACGCCGGCCAACTGGTTGGGACGGCTTCCTACTACGCTGGCCCGACCCCATTCATTAGTTTTGTGCAGCTCAAAGTCGGTGACTTCGGGACTCTGAAGAGTGCGCAATTTCAAATCGACCCCAAGGTCGGCTCGGAAACGCGTCCGGTTAAGGTTCGCTACTCTCGCCGGTATCTGGCGGACCGCGGTTATCTCAATACCGACACGGGAAAATTGACGATCCCGGTCTTTGGCCTTTATGCGGGTCGTAGTAACAATGTCACGATCAGCGTCGGATTCGCCGATGGAATAATGCGGCGGACGACGCTGGCGATTCAAACGGCGGCCTTCGATGGAGGCACTTATTCAAATCCCACAGTAATCCAGTCGCGTCTCCCGGGCACGACGCTCAGCTATGACTTCATCCTCCTCAAGAGTTATGCCGATCCGACCACACCGATTATCATCGATAGTGATGCGGAAATTCGCTGGATCGGCACGGCCAACATCGGGACACAGGATGTCGCATTATTCGATAACGCCTTCTATCTCGGTGGCGGCACCTCACTCTTCCGGATGGAGTTTGACGGCACAACGACTGAACTCGCGGATTACAGCAGTATAGGTGTTACCGGTTTTCATCATAACTTCGATCCGGGCAAAACAGGCCTTATTCTCGACGTCGATACCGCATCCTATACAGAGTGCGTGAATTTGGAGGTCGATAGCGCCGGCAACGTGCTCAAGACTTGGAACCTGGCCGAGATTGTAAGCGCCGCCATGATCGCTGGCGGCGACGACCCGTCGCAGTTTGTCAAGACATCGCCGACCGACTGGTTTCATAACAACGCTACCGCTTATCGTTCGTCCGATAATTCTTTGATTGTCTCGAGTCGCGAGAATTTTGTCATCGCGATCGATTATGATTCCGGAGCGATCAAATGGATCCTGGGTGACCCCACCAAGAAGTGGCATCAGTTTGCCTCCTTGCGCCAATTTGAGCTCGCTCTGGGTCCTCACACGCATCCGCCGATTGGGCAGCATGCCGTCTCCATGCCGGGCGACCAGTTGCTCCTTTTCGATGACGGCGCCGCAAGCAACTATCAGATGCCGCCAGGCGAGAATCGTACTTACAGCGCGCCGCGCAGATATCAGCTCGATGCAAATAACTCGCAGGCGACCGAAGTGTGGCATTATCTGCCCATACCGAGTATCTACAGTCCATTTTGCAGCAGTGTCTACGAGGACGCGCCCGATAACTATCTGATTGATTACACCCTCGGCGGACCCTACATTTTTACCGGTCTTGTCGGCCTGGACGGAGAGGGGAATAAGGCGTTCGATTATCATTACACCGAACTCGATTTCTGCGGCACGGCCTGGAATGCAGCCATCATCCATTGGGAAAACCTGCAGCTGAAATAGGCGTATTGATTGAGGATCCGCCGGTGAAGCGTCGTTTGCGTTTCGGTAAGGGAAGCGACGGTGCTCTATGGTCGGAATAAGACTGAGGTCTTGTCCGTCTCATTTTGATCCATGAAAGCCTTCGTCTGCCTCCTGGCCCTGATCTTTCCGATGATTTCACTGCGGGCCGAGCCCTCGGCGGCAAAGTCTCAGAATATGCCAACCAAGCGCGTCGCTTTCGCCCAGTATTGCTTTTGGAGCGGCGAAATGAAGCTGGGGCAGATCGAAGGCGTCGTCCGCACCGAAGCGGGTTTCTTCAAGGGGCGGGAAGTGACTTTGGTGGATTATGATCCCAGCCGCATTTCCCTGGAGAACCTTGCTTCTCAGGCCCGGCAAGCCGGGGTGGCGGATTGCATTCATCTTTCATCCGACGCTCCACCGAGTGGAGCTTCCGTCGCCGGAGTGAAAGTAGGCGCAACGCTGGATCGAACTTATCACGCGGCGCCAGCCAGCGATCAAAAAAAGCAACTCGAAGGCACACCCTACGCCCGACTCAAGCTCGCACCCGAGCAGGCGACGAAAGTAAATGCCTTTGCACGCGTGAACCCAGACAAAGCGAAGGCGTGGCTTGCGCCAGCCCAACGTGCTAGTCTGGCGGCGTCGCAATAGGCGCAGCGGGGCTCGGGAGACATGCTGCCTTGCCGGGCATTTGTTAAGACCGCGAATTTCGACAGCTGAATGCTTGTCTTTGAAAGCACGCTGGCCCACAATCGCCACGCTTGATTTCAGACGCCACGGACCGTTTCCACCTTCTCGCTGAAGTTGTTTCGCTTCAGGTCTGGACGGCGCGCCCCGACGGGACGCTGGATTGGGCTAACCATGAGTGTGTCCAATATTTCAATGCCGACCTCGAGACTCAGATTCTCGGCAACGCCTGGGCGCAGTGGGTCCACCCGAATGATTTGCCAAACGCCCTCCACCATTGGCGGGCCGCCTTGGCCAGCGGGGAACGCTACGAAGTCGAGTTTCGGCTTCGACGGTATGACGGGGAGTATCGCTGGTTTCTCGTTCGTGCGCAGGGCAGGCGCAACGCGCGCGGCTCGATCGTGCAATGGTTTGGGACCAATACTGACATTCACGATCTCAAAACGGCTCAGCGCGGCGCCGAAGCGGCCAGCCGCGCGAAGGACGCTTTTATCGCCGCGCTCTCCCACGAGCTGCGCACGCCGCTCACGCCTGTGTTGATGCTGGCCCGCTCGCTCTCCGAGGATGAGCGCCTGCCCGCTGACGCACGTGACGACCTGCGAATAATGGAACGCAATATCGCCCTTGAGGCGCGGCTGATCGACGACCTGCTCGATCTGACTCGTATCGCGCGAGGCCAGTTGCACCTGCGCGCCGAACCGTGTGATGCCCATTCCCTTATCGGGCTGGCCGTCGAGATCGTGCGCGATGATGCCTTCGCCAAGAGAATCTCAATTGAACGAAAGTTCGAGGCGCGTTTGAGCGGACTGGTTGCTGATCCGGCCCGTTTTCAACAGGTCATCTGGAACCTGCTCCGGAACGCGGTTAAGTTCACTCCGCGTGGGGGCCGCGTCTCCATTCGCACCCAAAACCCGGACACCGACGATGACGTCAGCGTTTCGCTCCAGATCGAGATCGCCGATACCGGGATCGGGATCGAGCAGATTGCTCTCGAGCGAATTTTCCTGCCTTTCGATCAAGGTCACTTCAGCGGCGAACATCGCTTTGGAGGTGTGGGGCTAGGGCTGGCAATCGCGCGCGCCATTGTCGATCTGCATGGTGGCAAAATTGCCGCGCTCAGTTCGGGACCGGGTCAAGGGTCGACCTTCGTCGTAACACTGCCCGGGAGCGATTTCGCCGCCCCATGGAGTGGCGGATTCCGGCGAATTGTTCCCCGACATTCTCGTCCCGGCTAAATTGCCGGCTGACGAAGCGTTGCCAACCGACAAACATTTTCGACTACTCGTAGTCGAAGATCACGAGGCCACCTTGCAGGTGCTCATCCGACTCCTGACTGCGGCAGGTCATTCTGTTATAGGAGTCAAGACTGTCGCACACGCTCTCGCGGTCGCGGCCGAGAGCCCCTTCGACCTTGTCATCTCCGATCTCGGATTACCGGACGGCACCGGGACGGAGCTGATGGAGCAGTTACGCGATACCTATGGATTGCGCGGCATTGCCTTGAGCGGCTACGGCATGAATGACGACATCGCTCGTTCCCTCGCCGCCGGCTTCAAAACCCATCTTACCAAACCGGTGGACTTCACCCATCTGCAGCGCGCACTTCGCGTGAGCGAGGCCTAAGCTAGACTTCCGTAAACTTGACGAGCGGTGGTTCAGATGCCGGTTCTTCTTGTCAGGGTGATCCCAGACCAAACGAGGGCGGCAAGGGGCAACACGGCCATCCAGAGGATGGAAGCGCCCAGAATCAGGCACGGCTCAAGGTAGAATGCCTTGAGCCCGATATGCCGGCGCGGCGACAAACTTGCTTTTGTTAAGAGAGGATTTGAGGTCGATATCACGAGCAGACAATCGGTCGATCAAAATGCGCCCTCAAGCTCAAATCGGTTTCATGACAGCATCGTAATCACATTGTCAGATTTGTCCGCCAGGGTATCGCTTGTCTTCGTTGCAGGTCGTTGCCACACCGTCCGGCCGTGCTTGTGAAACTCGAATGGAATCATGCACAAAGCTTCTCCGCAGGCCCATCGATCCTTGAAAGCTTATGAGCTTAGTGCCTCGAAGCGCATTGCCTTTAACAGCCTAGCCTTCTGTTAGATAGGATTCGTAACAGTTCCGTTACTAACTTACCTTGAAGTCATACGCCGTAACAATTCTGTTACTAATGACCGGTTGCAAGATAACTGCGAGAGATCGAAGACTTATTCCGTTCGAACTAACGATCAGCTCAAAGGGAGTTATCAAATGAAAAGCAATGACATGCAATTAACCGCAGATAAAGGTGGTTCTCCTGGTCTGGAGCAATTCCACGAAATGCTTCCGCCGCCTCACCCGATGGTGCGGCGTTCATTTCTCCGCAGTCTGGGTCTCGGCGCCGCTCTCCTCACACCCGCAGCCGGCTTGATCGCCGGCGCCAATACAACGAGCTGACCAACGGAAACGACACTTACATGGAAGCCCTCGAAGCGGTCGACGACGAATCCCCGCGATACATTAACGACAAAACGGACGATGAGATCAGTCACGCCGCTTTCCTCAAGGCTTACATCGCTTCAGTCGGCGGGAAACCGGTTAATCTTGACGACTATTGCACGCTGCCGAGCAGCCCGGCGACCGGCACCCAGCAGATTGGCCGCCTGACCAACCTCATGAATCTAATCGTGGAGACGAGTTGGTGGATTCGCTACCGCAGTCCTCAAAATCCGGACTTTGGTGCCACCTTCCCGCAGTTCATCAAGATTGCGAATCGACCGGCCATCCCGTCGCACGATCTTTCGATGGGCGAACATCTGCAAGCCATTGCGAACACCGCCGCCTTCCATTTCGACACGATCGAGCAGGGCGGATCCAGTCTTTACGATGCGATGTCGGTCAAGGTCTCAGACCTCACCGTGCTTCGGGTCGTGACCGGCATCGGAGGCGCGGAAGTATTTCACTTCGCAATCTGGAGTGACAGCGCTGGCAATGTCCCGCCAGTCAAGGTGCCCGGCCTTTCCTTTCCCGACATCGAGGAAAAGTTCGAGGGTGATCCAAAGCCCGGCATTTTTTCAAACGCTGAACGGTCTGGCTCAAGCCGCCGACGGCGCTGCCAGGCAGTGTTAGTAACCACTTTGGTTTGGTTGGGACGTAGCCATGCCAAGGGGACGGACGGCCTAGCCGTTCGTCCCTACCACGGCTGGCAGAAAATTCTTTCGTTGCATCTTACCGAGTAGGAGAAGCGTCCTTTCGCTGGCCAACTGTGACCCGGATCGTTTGATCACGGCAGAGCCGAGACTGGCTCCCCTCTGGCAGTACCCCCAAACGGCGGCGGCAGCGCCGCGCCCGTAGGGCTGCCACTGGGTTCAGCGGCGGCTCTAATTACTTCTGCATGTATGGTGTCGCCCTGGACGAAATGACCGCCATCCGTTGCGCTTGTTGCGGTGTCATCTTCGCTGCTACCTCCTGAAGCTTCGCTGAGGATTTCCGAGCTTCTTTGCCCAGCTCAATATAGGGAACTGTGACGCTCATGTCGCCACCCTTAAGCTTCCTTGCCGCACGGACGTACTGATTCGTGACCTTTTCGTAATCGTTTATCATGACGTCGACTTCATTGACGGGGGCGACGGCAGCGGATTCGGCCTGTACTTTCCTTGCCGCAACTGCTGAGCCAAACGCCGAGTAGAATGGCGAAAGCAAGCGACGCTTGAATTCGGAATGTTTGTTTCACGATTGGTTCTCTTCGGGAGAACAAATCTTACCTCAGAACGCGTTGCTGCTGCAACGTTTTTAGGTTCGAAGAGCGCGCCAGCAGCGTTTTCCTGAGGCGGGGTTCGAGTCCCGTCTTAAAGAGCGGCACTCCCCAAAGTTGTCATTTCACGGAATATTTGAGCACCTTTTGGGAGTTGTGCCGGGGCCCATATCCTGGACAATTTTGAGACCCCCCTTTCACCCGTATTTAGGGGGAAAATGGATTCCATTTGGACATCCTCCCTGACCCGTGAATCTGGACGGTGCCCATTATTTCCGCGCAACTGCGCCTTCACCTCGCCGAACGAAGCAGCTGTTCATCGGCGGGGACATTCGTCGAAGTCCCGCTTGCTCGCAGCCTCACCGGGACCACAGTTCGGAACGTCGATCGCGCGCAAGAATAACAAATTCCTGCGGTGCGTACTCGTGCCTAGCGACTCACGACGATCTTCGACAACCAACAATGAGCAAAGGAAATCGGGAGATCATCGCGAAGGTCCCACAGGTAACCCTTCTTTTCTGGGTCATTAAGATTCTGGCAACCACGCTGGGCGAGACCGGAGGCGACGCGGTCACCATGTCGTGGCTGGGCGAAACAACCGCTGCCGCCAAGGGCTCCGGCTATCTTATCGGCACAGCCATCTTCGGCGTCGTTTTCATCGCTGTGCTGCTTGTGCAGATTAGGGCGAAGAGATTTCACCCGTTCCTCTATTGGCTCACGATTGTCGCGACAACGACCGTTGGGACTACCTTGGCCGATTATTGCACCAGGTCGATCGGCCTTGGTTATGCTGGCGGTTCGAGCATCCTGCTGATATTCGTGATTGTGTCGCTTCTGATCTGGTGGTGGTCGACCGGGAGCATATCGATCGAAACGGTAAGTAGGCCAAAGGTCGAAGTCTTTTATTGGGTCACAATCATGTTCTCGCAGACGTTGGGAACCGCCCTTGGCGACTGGGTTGCAGATAGCAATGAGACGGGCTACGTCGGAGCCGCTGCGGTCTTCGGTGGCTTACTCCTGTTGACCGCGCTTCTCTATTACTTCACGGGCATTTCACGCGTCATTTTGTTTTGGGTCGCCTTCATTTTGACTCGCCCGCTCGGAGCCGTCGTCGGCGATTTTCTGGATAAGCCGATCGCGAAAGGAGGGCTGGCTCTCAGCCGATACACCGCCTCGCTGGCGCTGCTCATGATGATCGTCGCCTTGATTCTGATCTTCCCGCAAAGGCCGGCTTCCAAGGCACACTGATCGTCTCCGGTCAGCAGGCAACTGCACTCCGCAATAGCCGTCGAGCGCGAGCTCAATCTGATCACCCATGCCGTAGTTGAGATCGATCGCCGGCGCATCGATCGACCACTCATTAGGCACATGGAAAAATGCACATCGCCAGAATTTTTCCCACTTTCCGTTGCCGGGCGTTCCGGGATCGTCCGTGATTATTGGCGGTCCGCCTTGCACTAAGTGCGAAGCGGCTGACGAAAATAAGAAGTGCGGCGAAGAAAAATCGCCGCGTGTGCATCACTGCGGTCCGTAAACCAGCAAGCGCATTGTGTTCGGCACAATCGCCGGGCGCAGATTCGGAGTTGCCGGCGGTTGAAAATCAGCAGTCGGCAAATATATACGGCGCGTCTTCGGATCGAACGCAATCGTGCGTGCGCCACGTTGCGTTTGCAAAGTCTGTAGAACGGCCAAGTTGGTAGGCGAATTTTCTTTTGCGATCACGGTCATGCCTTCGCCGCACGACGCGAACGCCAACCCTGAAACCTCATCAAAGGCGCAGCCGTCGACGCCGCTGCCGATCGGCACATGGCCCAGGACCTTACCGGAATCAGTGTCGAGCATTTCCATCATCTTGTTGTGGCAGGTGGCAAAGAGCCGATGCTGCTCAACATCAAGCGCGATGCCGGTCGGTTCTTCTCCGGGCGCGAGCGGCCAACGCGCCATGACTTCATGTTTAGCAGCGTCGATTACTGCGACTTCGCTTTTGTCCTCGAGGTTAACGTAAACGCGACCGGCCGCTGTATCGACCGCTGGAAATTCCGGTGATCCGCCGAGAGGAATGGTTGCCACGACTTTCTCCGTCTTGGCGTTGATCACAGTGGCGGATTTGCCGGTGTGATTGAAAACGTAAACTTCGCCTCGCTTCGGTTCATACGCGATCGCATCCGGATTTTCGCCCGTCTCGATTTTTAAGATCGTCTTAAGCGTCTTCAGGTCGACCACGCTCGATTTATTTTCCTTTCCGTTGGACGAAAAGCCGCGCTGCAATTCCGGCACCGGCGCGAACGCATGCACGCCGGGCGCGTCGGTGATTTCGCCGACGATCGCGTTTTTCTCCAAATCGACCACGACCACTTTTGTCGCGTGCGAGAGGTAAAGGCGACGCGCTGCGGCGTCGATGTTGAGAATATCCCAGCCCCCATCGCCCCCAATCGGGATTTCGGTGATGAATTGGTACGGGGCTGCCGCTTCCGCGTGCGCACGGATGTGGGCGAGGGCGAATAGGACGGGAAAGAGGAAGAGTAGGAAAAAAATTCGCATTGCGATTTCGAGGATACTGCACCGTCGCGACAGAGCGTTGCAGCATTGCACAAAGCCCCCCAAGCGAAACTGCCGCGTCAACCGCTCTCAGACTTGATTGTAGCTGTTCGGCATTGTCGTACTCGTATTCGTTACGACAACGCTTGCACTAGCGCGAGCGATTCTGATGGAGTCGCACATCGCCGGGCTGTTGCGAACAGGAAAAGCGCGAATCGTGTCCTACCGTTCTTCGGCGCCAGCGTTCTCAACATTAGACGGACCAAAACAGGCCGAATCTTCATGGAAGGTCTAACGCCAATTGGCTTTTCCTTACTCGTGCCCGCCCACTGTGGCGAGTTGAGCGAAGACGTCTCCTCGCGAAGACGGTTGGAGTTCGGAGTCGGGTTTGCGAGGAGACCTAAATTCCCGTACTTTGTCTCGTCGGTCGGGCCATACCTGGCCTCCAAAAACGACTGCCGCTAGTCGACCGCAAAAAGATTACAGAACTGCAAGATTTGGCTTGTCAACACGCGCGCGGTTGATCACGATGCGCCGAAATGACAACCATTAGCGCATGTAATCGGGCCGCACTGCGGCGGCGTTTTTTATCTTTCACCTTAGGCGTCACGGCTGCTTTGGCAGTCTGGGCCGTCCCGCAAATCGCCTCAGCGCAACGTTTGGGCCCGTCCGGCCTCGACGAGGTCGCGACGGGAAGTTGGACGAAGCTGACCAATCAGCCCACCTTTAATACTGACTCCGCCAATCTCCTGACCGATGGCACGGTTCTGGTGCATCAATACAACAGCAACATCTGGTGGAAACTGACTCCGGATATCAATGGCAGCTACGTCGACGGGTACATGGGCCCAGATGGCGGCCATGCAGACCGGTTATGCTCCGCTCTATTTTGCCAACGCGGTGCTGCCAGATGGCCGGCTCCTCGTGGAAGGTGGAGAGTATAACAATCTCTCGGCAGTCTGGACAAACCAGGGAGCGATTTATGACCCGGTGGCCAATGTCTGGACGCAAGTCAACCCACCAGCGGGCTGGAACAACATCGGCGACTCGCCGGGCATCGTTCAGCCTGATGGAGTCTTTATGATGGGCCAAGGTGGAATCTCGTCGACGAAACAAGTGACCTTCAATGCCAGTAATCTGACTTGGACCGCGATTACCAACACCGGGAAGGCGGACACTTATTCCGAAGAGGGATTCGGCCTTCTACCCAACGGTAAAATCCTGACAATTGATACCGCTAACATTCCCAATTCTGAGATATACGATCCGGCCACGCTCAAATGGACGAGTGCGGGGAGCACAATTGTCCCCCTGCCTGACGCGGGCAGTTTCGAGGTCGGACCGCAAATCCTGCGCCCGGACGGCAACATGGTGGCTTTTGGAGGAACTCCTCACACTTCCATTTATAATCCCTTGACCGGGACGTGGACGCCTGGCCCTGACTTCCCAAACAGCAATGACTCGGCAGACGGTCCAGCCAGTTTGCTTCCGGATGGCAATATCCTGTTGCCGGCCAGCCCCGGTGTTTTCCAGGGCAGCATCACCTTCTACATCTTTGATGGTATCACGTTCACGCAAGCTCCACCCACGCAAAGTTCGGCCAGCCTGCAATCATGGCAAACGCGCACCTTGCTCCTGCCGACGGGACAGGTGCTCTACCTGGTGGCTGATGGCAGAACGAAGGACGTGGAGGTGTTCACCACCACGGGAAATGTAAACAATGCCTGGCGGCCGAAGGTAAAGAAGGTCGCTGCTACTCTCAACCGTGGTTCGACTTCCCGCATCTTGGGGATGCAATTCAATGGGCTTTCCGGTGGATCCGATTACGGCGATGATGCACTGAGCGCGACTAACTATCCTTTGGTCAGGATCACTAACACCGCGACCGGGCATATCTTCTACGCCCGCACGCACGACCACAGCACGATGGGAGTCGCGACCGGTCGGGCCAAGGTCTCCACCATGTTCGATGTCCCGGCAACGGCCGAGACCGGGGCCAGCACAATCGAAGTAGTTGCCAACGGAATCGCATCCAGACCTGTAGCGGTCACCATCCAGTAGCTAACCGGTTCGGCGCGATTTCTAATCGTCCGCATAGCTTAGTCTAAGCTTCACTCCGGCCAGCGGTCACTCGCTGGCCGGAGTCGATGCGTTTTTCAAAACATCATCTGGGAAATAATGATAACAACTACTACCATGAAGCTGGCTCTTCAGGGCGTATCCCTGCTGGCCTTATTACCACTCGGCGCGCTCGCCCAGGACCCTTGCGAGCGTTTTCCCCAGGGGAGCGTTGTCCAGGAGCCGGAGCATCTCTACAGCAAGGACGGCATCCTCAAGGTCGATTTTAGCTATCAGACCAGTCAGGACGAATACGGCAAGACTTTGTATTGCTTCATCAATTCCGATGGTGCGCAATCACCAACGTTGCACGTCCATCCGGGCGACACTCTTGTTCTTACGCTCACCAATCTTGTTCCCGAAGGAACGGGCAAAATGCCTGAGATGCCCGGGATGGATATGTCCCGCGCCGGGGAGGGGGGCTGCGGCGCCATGAATATGACGGATGCCTCCGTCAACCTGCACTATCACGGCACTAACACTCCGCCGGTCTGCCATCAGGATGAAGTGATCCGGACCATCATCAACACCGGTCAAACGTTTCGTTACGAAGTCCATTTCCCGAAGAACGAGCCACCCGGCCTTTACTGGTATCATCCGCACATTCACGGCATCTCGACCGCTGCCGTCCAGGGGGGCGCCACGGGCGCGCTCATTGTCGATGGCATCGAAAACGTCAATGCGATCGTCGCCGGCCTGCCTCAGCGTGTCATCCTCGTCCGCGACCACCAGCCGGTGAATCCTCCACCACGTCCGCTCCATAAGCCTCGAGTCTCCAAGCCCGCCGATGACGATCCCGCGGCCGATCTCTCGGTGAATTACATCCCAACCGGTGGCCCGGCCTTCATCCCTGCCGTCTTCGAGATGAAGCCGGGCGAGAAGCAATTTTGGCGCATCGTTAACTCCGCTGCTGTCTCGATTCTGGATCTGCATCTGACCTATGACGGTGTCGATCAACCCCTGCAGATCGTCGCGCTTGACGGCGTCCCTCTTGGCTCGCAAAACGCCTCGGGCAAACCCAGAACTCTCACTCTGACGCATCTCCTCATGCCCCCAGCTGGTCGGGCCGAGATTGTTGTTACCGGTCCCGGCCCGGATGTGAAGGCTGCCGGTCTTGCTACTGCCCTGGTTGATACCGGCCCCGGTGGCGATCCCGACCCCGCTCGCCCACTCTTCAACATCGTGCAAACCGAGAGCGGCTCATCCTTACCCAACGTCACGACTGTCCCGAATAGCTCCGGTCCGCCACCTCCACAACGCTTCCACGATTTGGATAAAGCAATCCCGACAGCTAATCGCAAACTCTACTTCTCCGAGGACGACCAGGTACTTTTACATTACGGTCGCCGGCCAGACGCCCCGGCCTTATAGCCCGGACGCCCCTCCAGCCATCACCACTACTCAGGGCTCGACGGAAGATTGGATCATCGAAAATCGCTCGAATGAGAACCACGAGTTTCACATTCATCAAATCCATTTCCTCCTTGTGGAGCGGAATGGGAAGCCGGTCGACCCTAAACAAGCGCAGATTCTCGATACCGTGGATCTTCCCTATTGGTCAGGCACCGGTCCCTATCCGAGCATAAAGGTGCGAATGGATTTCCGCGGGCCCGACATCGGCGACTTTGTCTATCACTGCCATATCCTCGATCACGAAGATGGCGGAATGATGGCGATTATCCGAGTCCTGCCACGGACGGATGACGCTTCCACCACCACGGCGAAGTAATCAGCTGGGAATTAGGAGCGGGTTGCTCCCGTTGGAAGTCGAGGAATGAACGGCTGGGAGGCGGACTGCGTCGATTGGGGCGAGTCCAGGTTGCCAGCGTTTTGCTAGAGGGTGACATGCACTTTTCTGAAGGGAAGAGAAGGAGAGCGTACCTGCGCAATAAAGGAGCGAGCGTGGGCTGGTTCCGGAGAGCGCGGGCGCCTCGCCCGCTGTTTTTGCGCCTCGCGAAAAACCTCTGGAGGGGCGCTGTGTCCGGGATGGATGCGACGTGCCCGGTGCCCCGCGAGGCGCGTGCCACTCCGGGGTCGCCGCGGCGACCGCTCCCGGATTGAGTGCATCCATAATGCATGACACGCTCTAGCTTTTCTCAAACGCTTCCTTATTCACCACGTACGGCATTTTGGTCGGGTCGCCGGAATATCTCTCTTCCAGGACATCGATCACTGCCTGGGCGGTGCGCCCGGCCATGCCCTTGTCGGGATCGACCGAAAGCCGCGTGATCTGGGCCCCGCTGGCGAAATGATGGAAGAGCCGCGCTCGATCGACGATTTCGGGATCGAGGAGCGGCGAATCCGGCGGGAGCGGCTCTTTCTCAAAGACGTCGAGCGCCGCGCCGGCGATGACGTTGTCTTTCAGCGCCTTTGCCAGGGCCTTCTCGTCCACGACGGGGCCGCGTGAGCTATTCACCAGGTAGGCCGTCGGCTTCATCAGCTTGAGCGTCTTCTCGTTAATGAGGTGGTAAGTCGGCTTATCGGTTTCACTCTCACGCAACAGCGGCACATGAATGCTCACGTAGTCGGCGCCGCGCAGTGCTTCCTCCAGCTCCACATATTTGATCCAGGTCTTTTCCTTCTGAATCCCCCGGTCGTGTCGCAGATCCATCAGCTCCTGGATGGAGGCGATATAACTGTCATTGTGATACGCCGGGTCGTAGCAGAGCATGTTCATGTCGAAACCTGAACACTTTTTAATCATCGCCAGCCCAATGCGTCCGGTGCCGACGATGGCGATGGTTTTGCCTGTGACCTCGTCGCCAAGAAAGGGGAGGAATGGGTGCCACGACGGCCACTTCTGCTCTCGCACAAGGCGCTCGCTCGCATACATTTTCCTGGCCAGCATACCGAGCATGAGAAAAGCAAACTCAGCCGTCGCCTCGGTCAACACGTCCGCGGTGTTGGTGAATGGCACCTTATAATCGTTAGCATCGGCCCGGTTGATGTTGTCGAAGCCGACCGCGATCTGCGCCACGACCTTGAGCGAGCCCTTCCCGGCTTTGAAGATCTCGGCGTCTATCGGGTCACGAAGCGTCGTGATCAACGCGTCGATACCGCTCTTCACTTTTTCGATAATCAGAGCCTTTGCCGGTGCTTCCGGACCCCGGAAAACCTCGAGTTCATAGCCCCGTTCGCGCAGACGGTTTTCGGCCGGATCACCGATCCGGGAAGTGGCAAAGATGCGGAAACGTTTTTTATCGGTCATGGCTGGAAGAATAGAAGCATGTTTTTGTCATGGCGACCACTGATCGTAGGGGGGCGGGCGCGGTTGCTCCAATTATCATTCCGAGCCGGGCGAAGCGCGCCGAGGGATCTCCCAACCGCTATTTGACATGTTTGCGATCGTTTCCTTTCGCTGTCACCCCGGGGCGAGATTCTTTGCCCGCGTTGCGGGCTCGGATCGACAAGCTTCGAATGCACCACAGGTTCGTCTGCGGCAACCGGAGCGGTCCCCCTACAAATTCGCCTTCGCCCAAGTACCAACGCGATCGAGCGCCTTCTCGATGTTCTCGATCGAATTGGCCACGCTGAAGCGCAGATAGCCTTCGCCGAAGTCGCCGAACGCGGTCCCGGAGAGCGCGGCGACGCCGGCATCATCAAGCAACGCGTCGGCCAGTTTCTTCGATGGCCAGCCGGTTTCCTTGACGTTCGGGAAAACGTAGAAGGCGCCTTTGGGCAACCGACAGGAAAAACCTTTGATCTCGTTGAGGCCGGCGACCATCACGTCGCGTCGCTTCTTGAATTCGGCGCACATCGCCTCCACCGAGCCTTGCGGTCCGCGGAGGGCCTCGATCCCAGCGACCTGTGTGAAGCTGGCGGTGCAGGAGTTCGAGTTGGTCATGAGGCGGGCGACATGCGTCGCCAAGTCAGCACGCATCACGCCGTAACCCATCCGCCAGCCGGTCATGGCGTAAGTCTTGGAGAAACCATCGAGCAGAATGCAGCGTTCCTTCATGCCGTCGAGCGACATGATGGAGTGGTGCTCACCCTCGAAAATGAGGCGACTGTAGATCTCATCGGTTAGCACCATGATGTTGCGCTCGCCGATTGCGTTCGCGATGCCTTCCAAGTCCTTTTTCTCCAGCACGCCGCCGGTCGGGTTCTGCGGCGAATTCAAAATGATGAGCTTCGTGCGGTCGGTAATCAGCCCAGGGAGTTCGCCAACATCGAGCCGAAAATCCATCTCCTCGCGCAATTGGATGGGTACGGCTTTCGCGCCGAGGAAATCGATCATGGACTCGTAAATGGGGAATCCGGGATTGGGGTAGATGACCTCGTCGCCTTCTTCCACCAGCGCGAGGATGGTAAAGAAGATGATCGGTTTACCGCCTGGAACCACGACCACTTCCTCGGGCGCTGCTGTTATGTGGCGGGTCTCACTCACATATTGAGCGATAGTCTCGCGCAGGGGCGGCATCCCGGCGGAAGGGCCATAGTGGGTGAATCCCTTGTGCAAGGCGTCACAAGCCGCATCGATGATGTTTTCCGGGGTATCGAAATCGGGCTCCCCAATCTCGAGATGGACGATGTCGCGGCCCTTGGCCTCCAGCGCCCGCGCCTTGACCAGGACTTCGAAGGCGGTCTCGGTACCGAGACGGGCCATGCGTTTCGCGAGTCGGAGTTCACGCGGTACAGGCTTATTCATGACGGCTAACTCAGCATTGTCACGGCGGGGTGCAACTTGTTTTTCTCTGACTGAAACGCATTCAATTCGATAAACCCGCCGCTCTTAAAGCTGCCGCTTGCCGATCGAACACGCATTTCTCCTCGTTACTCCGAGAGATCTATTTGCGCGAGCAGGGTGCCGACAGTTCGACGATCGCGCGCCGGTTCGAGATGACTGACGAATTCACGAAAGCGCTCCGAGAAAAGCTGATTCCGTATCTCCCAGTAGCGTGCAATGCCCGGGGCGGCGATATAGTGGCGAAGAAGTTCCTGCCAACCGTGCCAGAGTTGGTCGTCCATCAATCCGCTGAGTTGGTGAAAGTGAATCGTCTCCAGCGCCTTGAGAAATTGGTGAGCGGCGTGAAAGAAACGCACTTGATCCTCCGGAGAAAGCGTCTTGAGGTCCTCCAGACCCGCTCCCCAGATTCGCGACATCTCCGCATTTTCCATGAACGTATTTGTCACGTCCCGGACGGCTGCGGCCGCCGCGTCCTGGGCAGCAACTCTTGCAACACGCGTGCTGCGGTGAACTTCTTTGGCAAGATAAAGCACCGACAGGACAACTGCGATCGAACTAACGAATTGCGAAACCGCATTGATTGCGTCCCAATTCATTTCGGATAATTTTGGTTCGTTAGGCGAAGGTAATTGTTCTCCTCGGCGCAAAACTGCGCCCAACCTCGCCGCTCCCGCCGAGCGGTGCTGGTGAATGCGCCTCCGCCGGTTTGGCTCCGAGCTTGGCAAGAGAGGGACATCACGGAATCTGCTCCTGCAGCGAGGCCGTGTCGATAACGAAGCGCTATTCCACGTCAGTTCATGTTTTTCCGTTTTGCAATTGGTGAAATGGAACTTGTCCACGGACTAACCGGAATCTCTGACGGAATTAACGAATTGATATCGGGAGCGAATGATTGGTGGGCGGACATAATCATGTCCGTGTTTCGGAATCCGAGCTGTGTCATCAGCGCAATCCGCCGTAAGATTGCGGGCCCGAACCACGTTGAGGTGGCGAGGAATTTAAGCTGGCTGGTGACGAGCCTGTTACAGAAAATCCGTTGTCAGCGAATCGCTGCAGTCCGACTTCTTGAACCATGAAGACTTTACGGCCACGAGCTTTGCCGTCCTTTCGCGGTCGGTTGTCGCGGTGGCAGCGTCGGCCGATGCGCAAATTGTTTGTGTTCCAAGCTCCCGGAAACGGGCCGACGCACCGGTCTCGTTCGCCGCCGTCGTCGACGACAATGCGAGCGAAGGCGTTTTTGGTACAGATTAATGTTACAAATAGGATGAGAAAGGGATGAACATGAAAACTTCAATCAATGGAAAAGTAACTGTCGTCACGACCTTCTGCGTTGCGTTGAGCGGTGCGACCGCCTTTGCGGCGGACGACAGCGGAACAACTCAGACTCGTGCCGCCCCGCACCCCGGATTTGTCCGGCACGCAAATTCCGACGCTCCGGCGGGAGCGCCCTCGGCACCCTCCACTCGCGGATCGGGGACTTTCTACAGGCCAATTCCGCCTCATTACCCGGGGAAATCTGCTCTACCGCATTCGACCGGGCAATTAAAGCGGGGCACACCCGGGCTCCAGAACAAACCCGCGGTCCATCGTCAACCGTTCGCCTCGACGAGCGAAGGGAAATTGACGTCGCGAGAGCCAAGGCCAGATCAAGCACCTACAACCGCGATGCAAAAGGGAGATGAACGAGCCGGCAACTGGTCGCACAGCAACCGCAAGGGGAGGAGCAGTCTCGACCGGCAAAGCGCTGCGCGGCTGCGTGATTGGCGGGGGAAGGGGACTCCGTCGCCGCGGCTTGTGCGAAACACCGCGATCACCAGCATCATCATCACAACCGAGATTGGTGGCGGCACCACTGCGACGTGATTGCTCTGGTGGGCTGGGGCTACTGGGGTTGGAATTCCGGCTGGTGGTATCCGGCCTGGGGTTACAATCCATTTTACTCCACCTATGCCTTTGACGAGCCCGTCTACGGTTACCAGGATCTGCCTCCGGATCAGGTGATCGCGAACGTGCAGGGCGCGTTGCAAGATCTCGGATATTATCTCGATGAGATTGATGGCGTTCTGGGCCCGACAACGCGTGCCGCACTGGAAAGTTACCAGCAGGACAATGGGCTACCCGCCACGGGCCTCATAGACCCGGAAACGCTGCAGTTGCTGGGCTTCGTTTAGTTATTAGCTCAAAATCTATCGCTCGTCGTTTGCGCGGGCCCCTTGCGCTCTATGTAGCCGCGCTGCGCCCAGGATGCGATCAGGCCACAATCAGCCGACAAGCTTTTTCGACCGACAACCCTCACGTGGAGTCGCTCCGCCGCCTAACTGTCAACTGTCGGTTGCGAGCAGGCTAATATCCATCTGGTAAAACTTGAAAGTCTGTCCCTGTTCGCTGCCATCGGCGGCTATCGTTTGGTAACGATCCAGAACATCTCTGATAAAGTCGGCTCGATCGGACGCGGGCAGGTGGTCCGTCCATGCGACGCATCCAACCGCGCAGAAAGCGGCAAGAGCCGCACGCGACCCAAAATCCCAGGTCCGATCAGCCGTATGAACACGCCTGGTACTCGGAAGCCGTTACGCTCGGCTGCGACTGCGTATTCCTCTGATGTCAAGCGTAGATAAGCATCGTGAAAATCGCGAAAGTAATCGCTCCATTTCGGCCCTTGGCGTGTTTCTTCCACGATATGTTCCAAACTCGGGCGCGTCCCTGCAACGACCAACCTCAGTTGCGCTCTCCCAGCGGAAACCAAGGCGAAGTGAATGGAAGTAAGAGCTGCATTCTGCTCGGGAATCCAGTGCAACGCATTAAAGGAAACCACGAGGTCGAACTCGTTTTGGAATGGCAGGGAGCGAGCGTCGGCGATCTCAAATCGAAGGTTGGGGCGCGTTGCCGGTGCGAAGTGGTTCCGAGCAAAATTAATCATGCCTCGTGAAGGATCAACGCCCACGACCAAACCTGTGGGAAAGCGAGTAGCGATTTCCGCAGTGATCTTTCCATCGCCGCATCCAACGTCAAGGATGCGGGTGGCGCCCTTTAGATCGAGCAGAGCGACGACCTCCTGAGCCATTGCCGTCTGGAGCGAAGAGTGACGAGAGTAATCACCCGCATTTCCATTCTGTCATCTGCGTTCCCCCAGGAGTTCGCGCCTTATTCCGCTTCCGTCTGGGCTGCCAATGCGAGATCTTGCGCAAAGCGTTTTCGCCAGCTTGCCCGATGAAGAATGAGAACGACTAGCCAAATCATGGCAGCAATCGCTCCCAGGGGAAGAGTGACAAGCATCAGCCAGCCCAGGACACCGAGAGTATAAAGCAGATGCCCGTAGTCTTTCCCGCCGATGATACAAGGATGCACCGAACCCTCATCCACTTTGCAACCGTGCGCGTTTGCGATCCAGCCGCACGCCACCACTGAGCCGATCGGCGCAAGCGCGACAAGGGCGATAAGAGCCAGAACGATCCAATAAGGGATCCAGGGAAAGCGCTTCCGAATTGGCAACGGTGGGGGAGTCATAACGCGGGATGCGTCTTCTTGAATCCATCGGTATGACCATTTGCAAACACCGAGTCCCAGCTCTGCTGGTCCCCCGGGCACTGCCGCTTAAATGCCTCTTGCGCCATCATGCTGAGCCCTGCATCCGTCGGCAATGTCGCGTCCATCGAGGCTTTCTCTCCGGCCTTTTCACCGATGACAAAGGCCTCCCGTTCCTCGCTTGTCCGGCCATGAGCCGCGCGATGAGTGTAAAAGGCGGTGACTCCCACATGCGAAAAGAGTCAAGTAAGCCATTAAGACAAAGAAACGAGCCGAAAGAAACCCGGCCTCCTTGCTTCTGTTCCGTGACTACTGTTTGTCGTAGTAAGCCTTGTCTGTGTGCTTGCTGCCATTTGTGTCTCCCAGGGTGGTTTTTACGACCCGCGATTTTCCGTCTTTAGCGACTTTGATCGTGCCGGTGAATACCACCTTGCCGTCCTTCATCCCGGTCGTGCTGTTGGTCAGGTGGTTCACCGGCTCAGTGGCGATCGAATCGACCACCTGGCTACCTTGCACCTTGGTACGGTTTGCCATCGAATTTCCCCGTCCAGGTCCAATGGACTGGCTTTCCCTCTTTATCTGTCCCATCTACGGTCAGCATTATCATTCCGCCTTCGGCTTCCGTATAGGTGACGGTGTGATTTTTGGTGGCGCCGAGCGCGAAGTTCGATTTGCTTTCGTTAAGCTTCCAGGTGCCCAAAAAAGGACTGGCGGCGAAAGTCGAGATCGCTGAGAGAGATAGCATCGCAGATATAAGCAGGAAACGATTCATTTTCATGGTGCGATTCCGAGCACGTTCTCTATTAGGCGTCAATTCAATAAGCATTTTTTTCTTAGATTCCCGGTCGCCTCCACCGGCTGAGAACGCTGATATGAAACTGGCGTCACGACAAACCAGAGCGCGTTTGTTCGCTGAAATCGGTCGCAATCGCCGCGTAGATGGCGACCACGGTGAAAGTTTGCGACGACGGGACATAATCGCCAAAATGTGAGATTCGCGCGTTACCAGGCGAAACTGCCGCGGTCGCCTTCCACTTGCCGTGAGTTGTAACAAAGTTGTTACGAAACACTTTGTGTGGACCAGAGTTTTTTGGGTCTATGAAGTAATGGAAACGAAAGGATATCTATGCAAATCATCAAGGCACAACTTTATCGATTCATCACTCGCTGCCGCGAGATTGGCGTCTCAGCGATTATTTTAAGCTTCTTCGCAAGTATTCAAATGGCGCGGGCGGCCGACGGAGAGCTTGACCCGCTGTTCGGGAGCGGGGGCCTTCTCATGACCGATCTTGGTCAGAGCACCGACATCGCTACGGCGATTGCCATCCAGGCGGATGGTAAATTGGTCGTCGTAGGGACATCTTATAAACACAATGATTTTTCAGACGAAGACTTCGTCGTCACCCGCTACAACACAGATGGCACTCTCGACGTTACGTTCGGCCGTGGTGGCAAAGTACGGACAGATTTCCCGGGCCTGGCCGCGGAGCCCTCGTCAGTTGCTATCCAACGTGACGGCAAAATCGTCGTTGCGGGCGGCGCCTTTCCGCTCTTCGTCTTTCTCGGCGATTTCAAAATAGTCCGTTACAATCCCGGTGGATCGCTCGACGGGTCCTTTGGCAACGGCGGGATCGTCACGACGAGCTTTCCCGGGCAGGGCAGCTATGCCTCCGCCGTGGCCTTGCAGGCGGATGGCAAGATTGTCGCCGCCGGCACTGATTATGTCG
Source organism: uncultured Verrucomicrobiae bacterium (assembly GCA_963720895.1). Lineage (GTDB taxonomy): Bacteria > Verrucomicrobiota > Verrucomicrobiia > Chthoniobacterales > UBA10450 > Palsa-1392. Next base: position 209,928 of record CAVRGZ010000001.1, on the reverse strand, counting down.
ATTTTTCGAGTGACGATAGTTCCGATACGGACTTCGCCCTCGCGCGCTATAATCAGGACGGCACACTCGATCCAGCTTTCGGTGGCGGCAGCGGCCAGGTCGTGACCGATTTCGACGGATTTAACGACGACGCCTTTTCTATTCTCGTACAGGCGGACGGCAAGCTTGTCGCGGTAGGCTCCGCGAATAATCCGGAAAATTTTTATGACTTTGCCGCAGCGCGTTATCTAAGTGACGGCGCAATCGACACGACTTTCGGTGCCTCGGGAAAAGTGCGGACTGATTTTGGTGATCATAATTTCGATCGAGCGCGCTCTGCTGTTTTGCAACGGGACGGTAAGATCGTCGCTGCTGGATTCGCCATTTCGCACAACGGAGGCGTCGAGAATTTCGCTGTCGCGCGATATGACTCCAATGGCGTTCTCGACCCGAGTTTCAGTAATGATGGGATGACGCAAGTCGACTTTGGCAGCTGCTGTCAGAGTGCCACCAAGGTTCTTTTGCAACGCGATGGCAAGATTGTCATGGTTGGTTTCCCGGATAGCGGATCAACTGATTCCGATTTCGTGCTGGCGCGGTTGGATGCGAGCGGATTGCTCGACACCACGTTTGGCATCGGCGGCAAGGTCCGCACCTCTTTCGGTGATCTGAACGGAGGAGCTAATGGCGCTGCCTTGCAGCGTGATGGAAAGATTGTCGCGGTCGGCTTTCAAGCGAACTTCAATAATCAGCGGGCTAACTTTGCCTTGGCGCGCTACATTAATGCTCCATAACCCAGTTTGCGCATGGCCAGCCTTGCCCTCCTGAGTGCCCGCGTTACAGATTCGTTCCTCCTATTTTCTTAGCTCTTGGTTGTCCGAGCGCTCGACGTGTTCGGATTGGCAGCTTTCCGGGGGGATGGAGTGCGGCGCATCCTTTCATTCCATCAACGCTTTTCCGATCGCCACGCCATTGGTTCTGAACCCGGCGCGCTCATTTAGTCGCCTCACTGTCGAGAGCGTCGGTATAGGCTTTGATCGCGATCATGTCCGACCATTTCCCGAAATCTTCCTGGCCTCCGGGGCTCAGTTCGTGGTGATCGTTCTGTGACCAGCGATGCCATAGATAACGCCCCGAAAGACGAAATCTCGCTTGACCTGCGGCGCGGCAGTAGCGGTCAGCGTCTGTTGTGCTTCGAGCGACCCGCCGAGAATCCCCGACAAAGCGAAGATCCAAGAGGCGCGAGGTTTCACAGTTTGAGGGTGTGATCAAGTCACGATCCCGTCGGCAGGTTTTCGACCGGCAACCGGGACGTAACCCAAAGTGGGTTGCTTGTGCGTAAGCGGTTTTGGCATATGCGATGCTGCTAATCTCATCGGCCGGCAGCTGGGGCCCGGCCATCGGCGAGGAGATCCGGCGAGTCGTTGGAAATGTCCATTACTGATCAGCAAGAGCAAAGATGAAAATTATCACGATTGTTATTTCGATCGCCTGCTTTAGCCGCGGCGTGCTGGTAGCAGAGGAACCGAGCCCAAGCCCCACTCCGGTCTTCCGACGCCATGCGCCGCATCCCGGTCCGGCGCGGCGGTTAAACTACATAGAGCGAAGGGGCGAGTCAGAGGCGCGAGCGGAAACGGCTCAGGCAAAAGCGCAGGCAAAAACCGACCGCAGATCCGCTGCCGCCGCTCAGCTCCAGGTCAAAACAGCCAGTCAGGCCCGAGCGCAAGCGCAACGCCAGGTAGCTGCCGAGGCGCGTACCGAAGCAAAGAACGCAACACCTCACGCGAATTCTGACCTGATGAGCCGAATGGGATTCAGCGAAGAGGAAATTGCGGCTCAAAAGGCCCGCGAACAGCCGGAAAGCGGTGGAGCCAAAGAAGCAAAGGAATCAACGTTGCAGGCGGCACGCCGGCCGGAGGAGTCCGCACCTGCCGTTGAGACGCGAGCCGCGGACCAGCGGCGAACTGTTTCTCATACCAAGGTCGACGGAGGCACCGCGCAGAAGCCGGTCGATGCCGCGCTCGCAGCTGATCCGGATTCCCATTAATCACGGGAAAGCATTTGCCGACCGCTGTGTGCGGGCGCCCTCGCACGCTGAGAGGCGGAAAAACCCGCACTCATGCGCGGATGCGGGTCGTCGGCTTCTTGCCTTGCTTGATCTCTTTGAGCTTGATGCAAACCACAGTGAGCCAGGTGATATCGAAGGCATTGCCGAGCGGCTCCGCATCCTGCGCCTGCGGGCTCATGCGCGTGTAAGTTTCGTCGATTCCGACCGCCCAGATTTCCTCCCCCGCCTGTCTTAGCGCCACGACGACGTCGGCGCCATCCATTCCGCTGGCCGTTTCTTTGAATAGATCCCACAGCCCGTCCCGAAAAGGAGAAACCACATCCGCTCTGCTCTTCTTCGCCGCCGCCGTCTTCTTTTTCACCGCGCACAATCGTGTCTCGCAAGGCACTTTCAAGCGGTCTGGCGTGGGAGAAGGCTCAAGAGCTGATTCTCGACGAAGGGAGTGCTGCCTTGAAGTCCAAGGCCAAAAAGGAACGAACGACGCGTATTTCCGTACGGCGTTGAGCGCAGGGCGCCGAATTTCCAATCTCGGCGCATCGTTCTTGCTTTAGAGGAACGCACCGATGCACGCGGATACCCGCAGGGAGGAACGGTTCCAGAGCTTTGAGAGCGGTCTTGCGCTGCTCCGCCGCGCCTTGGCAAAGGGGCCGGAGGCTCTCAACTCTCTGGAAAAGGAAGGGGCCATCCGCCGTTTTGAATTCTGCCTGGATCTGGCCTGGAAAGCCGCCAAGGAGTTCCTCGAAGACTCAGGACTGCGCATCGCTCCGGTTACACCACGGGAAGTAATCAGGCAGGCTGCAGCGGCCGGAATCCTGGCCGATGGCCAGGTTTGGATCGACATGCTCGATCACCGCACGCTCCTCGCCCACAACTATGACGGCGTCGTGCTGGGCGAAGTCACCGGCGCCCTCGCCGCACGTTATTTCCCGGCGATGGAGCAACTGCGCGAATTCCTCGCGCTCGGAAACGAGAGAAAACCGACCCGCGCCTCCGATCCACTATATCCTGTGGCGGAGTAGCAACCGCTGTCTTCAGACGGAACAAATTTCGAATCAAAAACGGAGAGATCAATCGCTGATTAGACGTATTTCGCAGAGACGAAGAAACGACCGGGCCTTCTCGCGGCAGGCGTGCCTGCCAAAGAATTCCCAGCCAGGCCTGCAATTGCACCACGGCGGATTGTGGCTCAAAGATTTTGTGGCAAAAGAGCCCCCTTAAGATGTCGTTGCGTATTGTCTGATTGTAGGATGGAAGGAACTTCGCTCTGCCCAGGCCCGAGCCGAGCCAACGCGGCTAAAGCGGCTCGCCCCCGGTGGGGCGCATCAATATACCAGCGAAGCGATCTACCCAGACGACGACCAAGGTTGGGCGCGTGGGTAACGCGCAAATCAAGCCGAACCCCGGAATGCTTTCGCAGTTTAGATTTGACCTCACCGTGTCAGTTCAACTAATTAAAAAGTGGGCCAAATCAGTCCTCCCGGCTGCAGAGAAAAATGAGACCGACGTGGAAAAATCCGCTGCCTAACCTGAGCGCGATCTGATGTACGGGGGCCGAATTACCAGCGAAGAGAAGTCGAGCCTCAGCACGTACGCCGGCGTTGCCGCCGCCATTCTCCTCACGGCTGGAGCGATCTATTTCTTTTTTCTGGCGCAGAAGCAGAAGCACGACACTTTCGGTTTCGATCCGAACCGGCCCATCCCGAGCGACGCCGTCCTGCAAAGCCGCCTCAAACCTGAGGAATACAATGTCGTGCGACGCGGAGGCAGTGAAACGCCCTTCCAGAACGCGTATTGGAATAACGAGCGCGTGGGAATCTACGTCGATGTTATCGACGGACAGCCGCTCTTCACTTCCCTCGACAAATACGACAGCGGCCTCGGAGTTCCGTCCTTCAGCAAACCGATCTCGTATGACCTCCTCGTCGAGAAGCCCGACAACTCCGAAGGTATGCAGCGGATCGAGGTACGCGCCAAACGGAGCGACGCCCATCTGGGGCATCTTTTTGCCGATACAAAATCTTCCACCGGGCGGCGCTATAGCATCCCATCGGCGGCCCTGCATTTCATCCCGCAGGGGGAGATGACAGACAAAGGGTACGAAAAATACCTCCCCCTCCTGGATAAGAAATAGGGGCTGGATCAGTTTCTCGGCCGGGAAGAAACTTGTCTGTCTACGCAGGCGTCCCGCGCATTGAATCTTAGAGAAGCCCCACAGCCACCGCCAAGGGCTTCATCCCTTAAAGTATCAGAGATTGAACTCTCCCTCCTTCCGGCTCGGAGCCAATTCGCCCCACTGCGTCCGCAGGCGCGTTACGATTCCGAGGTCTCCTGTTTGTATTGATTGATCAGTCTATCTCGTCGGATCACAGGCCAGCTTGCTTTACTGGGTCTTGATCCGGCTTTCTTCGTTTTTCCTCCAAGCTCACTGCCCAACATTTAGGGCCAAATCCACTCCAAGCCCTTCTAACTTTCAGGTAACCAATGGCCTCAGGGACGTGGAACCGTTTAGTTTTCCCGGGGACGATACAAGTCAATCCCGGCTTCGGGAAAATTGGCCTGAGAACGAAACATTTCGACTCTACTTAAGTTATTCGAACATTGGAGGTTACGGTGAAATACCTGCCGCGGCACGTGTTATGCAAGGGAAGCGATGGACAGCGATAAGATGCAACAATCAACTCATGGAGGAAGTATAATATGAAGAAGTTAATTATAGGTATTGCCTGCTGCGCATTTATTGCGCCGCTGGCCTTTGGACAAGGTTCGCAGACGGCAACCGTAGAAAAGGGAGTCACGGTGACAGCAACCGGCCCGGCCACAACAGTTGAAGGAGGCGAGGCGGCAAGCTATCAGCCTCCCAAGACTCTTGTTATTCGCAACGAGGGTGGGGGCCAATACGTTCTCGACGGTCCCGGCCATGTGTATAACAGCAGAGGGGAAAGAGTCCAAAGCGCACTCAGGCCCGGCACCCACGTTCACGTCTATTTTGCGAACAACGGGGGTCTTCGGACAATTGATCACGTTGTCGTGGACTAAGACTGCACAGTCTGCTTGACGCCAATAGATGCCGCAGGTCTCATGAGGCCTGCGGCTTGCGTTCCGGGTGCAGACAGGGGAATTGTGCCTGGACGGTTTCCCTCATATACGAACCTTGTTCTTCCGTCTTCCTGTCCGACCAGCTCCATTGCCTCGGCTTGAGAAGCTTGCTCGCACAGTCCCATACCGGCCGCTGCCGGGATAGAGTCTGTAGTTACGTGCTGAGCCAAGACCATCGATTTCCATGCGTCCCCAGGAAACGTGGGTGATTCTCGGGGATTGTATTGAAGGGGCTTGCCCTGGCGGTGCTTTCATAATGGCCGGAGAAGGAAAGGATGAAGGAAGAATGAGGAAGCTGAAAGAAGAAGCGCAGAGGAAAGATGGCGCTACTCGAAATAGGTGTCTTCGTGCGAATATGGAGGCGCGCAGGAGCAAAGAAAGCGCAGTGGCGTCTGTGCCCGAATGACGTGCCATGCGCCCGGCGGTAAGAGAATCGCATCGCCCGGTTTAACACCTCGCACATCGCCGTCGACTTCCATTTCCCCACGCCCTTTCAGGATCAAGTAGATCTCTTCCGTTTGCTTGTGATGATGCCGTAGTGTCGCCTGACCAGCAGTCAGACTGGCTTCAGCCAGGCTCTGCCGTTCTACGGGTGCATTGGTTCGGTCGAGAATGCTGCGAATGATGGAGCCATCCGCCGTTGTGAATGGCACTTGTGCTTCCAGATTTCGAATTTCCATGACAGGAAAGAACGACGAAAAGCGAAAAAACGGAAATGTTAAATAGGAACGAAAGTAATGAGTGACGAATAACAGGGGGAGGGGAAGTGCCGAGGCCAGCGGGAGGGTCGGCGCGTTCGCAAGAAACAGAAAGAGCCGCCGAGTGTAGTCTCGACGGCCTTTCGTTAGAGGTTTGTGCGGCTATCTAGATTCCGAGGGAGTTAAGCGTTGGTTCGTCGATCGCGGCGGTGGTGTAGAGGCCATTATCGGTCTGATATGCGGTGAGGGCTTCACGGGTTAACGGGCCGAGTAATCCGTCCACTTCACCTCGATAGTATCCCATCTCCTGAAGCGCGGCCTGCACGTCGGCAATGACACGGTCAGGCGGTTGGGCCTCGGATCCGGCATAGATCGGTCCGTCATAGACGTAATACTGAGCGGTAGGCTGATAACCCCAGGCCGGGTACCAGTAGCCGGCATTGAAGAAGTAGTATCCGCCCGCGATTAGCTCGATGCGGTTGTAATGCGAGCGATACCAATTCTGGTCGTGTCGCTGCGGATGGTAGGAGCGAAAGGCGGTGTATTGTTTTCCCTGCCAATGGTCGCTGCCGCTGATCTGGCGGTTCTCGTTAAAGGTGATGGCCTGGACTTGCTCCGGCTTCGGTTGGGCGCGGAAGCTGGCGTGCTGGGTCTTGATCTTCTGGACATCGACTTTCTTCACTTGGGCGTTGGGTTTGCGCGCGCCCGCATTGGTTTGCTTGGTTTTTGCCGAAGTGGCAGTCGTGGTCGAGGCCGCGGAATGCGATTGTGTCGCCTGATTCCGTGCCTCGGGTGCAAGGGCATTATTTGCCGATTCTTCGGTGGCTTTGCGATTCCGTTTCCGCTCGGCTTTCATCGCGGCGTTCGAGTTCGCGTTTGTATTGGCACCTGGGTTCGCGGGAGATTGCGTGTGGGGATTGGCGGGTGCCGCGCCGCGTTCTTTCGCCCGTTTCCTGCCATGCGGCATGGCGACTGGCGCCTGTTGGCCTGTTAAAGGATGTGCCGTCTGCGCGGACTGCGCTTTGCGGTGCTGTTTCTTGCCCGGGGTCGACTGAGCTTCTTCCTGCTGGTCGGCGAGGGCGCCGACGGCCAGGGCAAGCGAACAGCCAATCCATATGGTGATAAATTTTTTCATGTTACTTCTTGGTCGTATTTCGTTCTGTCGTTATTCACATTCCTGAGCAAACTCTGCGTCAAAGTGTGATGATTCTATAGATGCCATTCGTAGACCCTTTGGGTTTTGGTTCCCCTTTGGTGGAAGGGGCAGCGAAAGTAAGAAGCAAGAAATTCAGGCCTCAACGGAGAACGGAGGGCGGTTAAAGCAAATGCTAAAGGTTGCCCTTTGTGGCTTTGCGGGATACGAATAGCGCGGTCCGATGTTTTTGCGCCGTTCTTCCAAATGGCTGGCAATAGGCGTTCTCGCATTCGCCTACTTTGTCGCGGGCAAGGGCGGTCTGTGTCTTGCCTTCCTCCAACCAAGCGCGTCGCCCGTCTGGCCCCCGACCGGGATTGCGGTTGCCGCGCTCCTCGTCCTCGGGAGTCGCGCCTGGCCCGGCGTCTTCCTTGGCGCCTTTCTTGTCAACGCGACGACCGCCGGGAATATCGGCACATCGCTCGCGATTGCGAGCGGCAACACGCTCGAGGCGCTCTGCGCAGTATGGTTCTTGATTCGTTATGCCGGCGGCACCCGGGTGTTTGACCGCGCACAGGACGTTTTCAAGTTTGCGCTGATCGGGGCGGGAAGCACGGCAATAAGTCCTTCGTTTGGCGTCACGAGCCTGGTTTTGGGTGGCTTCGCCGATTGGGGAAACTACAGTCGAGTCTGGGTCACCTGGTGGCTGGGCGACCTGACGGGCTACCTCGTGATTGCGCCATTGGTCCTTTTATGGTGGGTCGGGCCACGCCCGGAATGGAATACCAAACAGAAGGTGGAGGCGGGGGCGTTGCTCCTCTCGCTCGTGGTGGTCGGAGGATCGGTGTTTGGTGGTTGGTTTGCTGGGTTTATCAATAATTACCCGCTCGCCTTTGTCTGCGGACCGATCGTTCTCTGGACAGCTTTCCGGTTTGGCCAGCTGGAGACGGTCACGGGAGTTTTTGTCCTCGCCGCGATCGCAATCTGGGGGACACTGAAGCATTACGGGCCTTTCCAGTTACTGACGGATAATCAGTCGCTCCTGGCTCTGCAGAGCTGGGCCGGGGTGTTGACATTGACCTCGATGACGCTGGCTGCGGCGATGACGGAACGCCGACGGATCGAGGCGGAACTGGAGCAGCAGAAGGCGGCGGTGGAAAGCGCCAACCGGACGAAGGATAATTTTCTCGCAATGTTGTCGCATGAGCTGCGGACGCCACTCACGCCGGTGGTGTCGTTCCTGGATCTCCTGGAGGCGGAGCCTGGAAAAAGCGAAACGGTGCGGGTGGCGTTAGCGGCAATTCGACGCAACATCGAGTTGGAAGGACGACTGATCGACGATCTGCTCGATCTGACGCGGATTGCAAAAGGGAAACTGAAACTGGAATTGAAGCCGATCGACGCGCACGAGGCGATCACCCACGTGGTGGAGATGTGTCAGGCGGAAGCGGCGGAAAAGCGGTTGCGCGTCGAGCTGGACTTGCGGGCGGCGGATTCTTGGATCGAGGCGGATGCGGCGAAGTTTCCGCAGATCATCTGGAACTTGCTGAAGAACGCGATCAAGTATTCCTCGGAGGCCGGTGAGATCAGAATCTCGTCGGCCAACAAGGAGCCATCCGCCCTAACGATCGCGATCCGCGACAACGGCATCGGGATCGAGCCAGACGCAATAGGCCTGGTTTTCAACGCGTTCGAACAGGCAGGCCAGTCCTTCCAGCAACATCAGGGTGGACTGGGTCTCGGGCTGGCGATTTCGAAAGCAATCGCGATCGGACATGGCGCAGCACTCGTGGCGGTGAGCGACGGCCGGGGCCGCGGGGCAACTTTTCGCCTAACGATGGACACAACGTCGCCGCCGGCAGTCACGGTCAATCGTCCCGCGGAGGCTGGCGAAACGGAAAAGCGCGCGCTACGGATCCTGTTGGTCGACGATCATGTGGATACCTGCGCGGCGCTAGAGAAACTACTGGCCCGACGGGGCCATCGGGTCGTAAGCGTGCACGATGTGCGATCTGCAATCGAAGCGGCGCGGGGTGATTCATTTGATTTGTTGATCAGCGACATGGGTCTCCCGGACGGGACGGGAGTTGAGTTAATGGCTCGCCTGGACGGGATCGGCGCGATCCGCGGAATCGCGATCAGCGGTTTTGGGATGTACGGGGACGTAGAAAGGAGTCTGGCAGCGGGTTTCGCTGTGCACCTGGTAAAACCCGTCCAATTCCGAAAGCTGGAAGAGGCGATCACTGTGGCGATGAGCGCCACGAGACCGGGTTGAGCGAGAGACGGAGAGCAGAGGGCGGGGGCGATATCAGCCGGGAATGATTTAAATCAGGTTAATTTGGCACGACACGCGCGCCAATAGGTACTTCGTAAACGCGCCGGCAATTGCATCCGGTTTCCACCTCGTGTGACGATCCGGCAGATAAGTGTCTGGCACGGGCCATGCCATTGAATGTTGATCGCGCCGCGCTCGCCCGGCATGTGGATCTTGGCCCAGCCGGGTGCGCGGGTTGGCCTTTTTGATCCGCCACCACGAGGCCAAATCGCTCTGTCGTTTACGATCGTGTCGCGGAGCGATCTGCTTCCCGCTGAGATAACCTGGATCACGGTTTGCATTGATTGGGAAAATATGAAGAAAGAAGGAAGAATTAAGATGAGGAATTATCGGGTCTCTTCGGGGTTGGCCGGATGGGTTTTGACGGTTTTATGCGGTTCGTTGACTATGAATGCATGAAAACCACAATTCCCGAACCTCCTTCACCGAAGCTCTTTTTCGAGACAGTCAATGCTTACGAACGAACAGCGGCGATTAAGGGTGCGATCGAGTTGGATTTTTTTACGGCGATGGCTGATGGGCCAGCGACTACAGCAGAACTGGCTCGGCGTTGCAGCGCCGCCGAGCGTGGTGTGCGCATTCTAGCTGATTACCTAACGATCCAAGGTTTCCTGACAAAAAGCGGGGATCGTTATGCGCTGACGCCAGATAGCGCGGTGTTTCTCAGTCGCAAGTCGCCGGCCTATTGCGGCGGGACACTCCAATTTCTCCTCTCTCCTGAGCTGCGGCGCGGGTTTGACGACATTGCGGCTACGGTCCGAAAGGGCGGCACCACGCAGGGCGAGTTGGGAGCGATCGCTCCAGAGCATCCGCTCTGGCTGGAATTTGCCCGGGGGATGGCGCCGATGATGAGGATGCCGGCGCAGACGCTGGCGGACCTGATTCCGCTCGAGGCAACGGCCAAGATTCTCGATATTTCGGCAAGCCACGGAATGTGGGGAATGGCATTCGCGCAAAAGCATCCGCGCGCACAATTGGTGGCGCTGGATTGGGCGCCGGTGTTGGAACTGACGCGGGAGAATGCAGAACGCGCTGGATTGAAAGATCGCTTTAGCACCATCGCTGGAAACGCGTTCGAGGTGGATTTCGGGTCAGGCTACGACGTGGTGCTAGTCCCAAACTTCCTGCACCATTTCAATAAACAGGAATGTGCGCGAATCCTGAAAAAGACACACGGGGCGTTACGCGACGGCGGGCGAGTGGCGATTGTGGAATTCGTGCCGAATGCCGACCGCGTATCGCCACCGGAGGCTGCCAGTTTTAGCTTTGTAATGCTCGCGAACACCCCGGAAGGCGATGCCTATACGCTGGCTGAATTCGACGAAATGCTGACCAGTGCCGGGTTTCGTGCAGTCGAGAGTCACGCCCTGCCACCGGTGGCGACGGCGATCATCGCTCAGAAGTGAAGGAACGAGGAGGTAGAAAAGCGAGGCGAAGGAATCGACAAAAAGATGTCCTCGGATTGCCCGGTCGTTCGTCAATATCGCATATGAACACTACAATTAATCCGAACCGGGGAAGACAAAATGAACTCTGAATCGAACACGTTTCTCTACATCTTTCGCGGAGGCGCCGACCCAAACCAGATGTCGCCGGAAGACATGCAGAAGAACATGGACGCCTGGTTCGCCTGGATGGGTGAGCTGAAAAGCAAAGGCCATTTCGAAGCGGGCGAGCCACTTCAGGATGGAGGCAAGGTTCTGAAAGGCAGGAAAGGTCAGTCGGTGACCGATGGGCCGTACGCCGAAGGCAAGGAAGAAGTCGGCGGTTACATCATTGTCACCGCGAAGGACCTCGACCACGCGGCCGAGCTGGCCAAGGGTTGTCCGATCTTTCAGAACGACGGCAGCGTGGAGGTGCGCGCGATCCAAAAAATGCAGGCCGATCTGGCGGCGGCATAACAGCCCGTTCCGGTGACGCCGGATGTAAATCAACTGGTGGACCATCTTTTTCGCCGTGAGGCGGGGAAGATGGTCGCCATGCTGACCCGCGCTATTGGTTTCGATCGCCTGCAGGTGGCCGAAGATGCCATGCAGGATGCCCTTCTCACGGCGATGCGGAGTTGGGGTCTGGGCGGCGTCCCGCGGAATCCCTCCGCCTGGCTGATGCGGGTGGCGAAGAATCGCGCATTGGATACCCTGCGGCGCGAGACCAATTTTCGGAGCAAAGAAAAGGAGCTAACGGCTTTTTTCGAGCATCGTCCCGAAAATGGGGGAGAGAGTTGTGCGATGAAGCGATTCGGTTGGCCGAGATCCTGGTCGACCATCCAGTGGGTGCTCAGCCCAAAACGCACGCGCTGCTCGCCTTGATGCTTTTGAACGCCGCGCGGTTGTCGGCGCGGGCCGACGCCGAAGGCAATATGCTCTTGCTCGCGGAACAGGACCGCGGCCTCTGGAACACAGCGGTCATTGCGCGCGGAATGGGGCATTTGAACCAGTCGGCGGCCGGAACAGAGATCAGTGAATTTCATCTCCAGGCGGGCATCGCCTATTGTCATTGCGCAGCGCCGACCTATGAAGCGACGAATTGGCGGCGAATTCTCTTGCTTTACGATATGCTGACCGAGATCGACCGCTCACCGGTTATCGCGCTGAACCGGGCAGTGGCCATTTCCAACGTCCGCGGGCCGCCGGCGGCACTGGATGCAGTCACAGCGATTGGGTCGCATGAGTCGCTGAATGCCTATTACTTGTACCATGCCGTCCAGGCTCATCTTCGTTATGCGCTGGGTGATTTCCAAAAGGCGGCGATCGGGTTCCGTCGGGCCGCGGAGCTAACCAATGTCACTTCCGAACAATTATTTCTGCGGCGACGCCTGGAGGAATGCGGCAAGAGAGTTGCTGAAAATCCGCAGTGACGGATGCCGCGGGAGGTAAACCTGGCGCCGCCTAGGCTTTCCCATTCAGCAATTGCCGAAGGCGCTTTTCTGGTCGCGATCGATCTGGTTCCCGGCACCTTGGCGTTTTCTGAAAAGAAGAAACAGGAAAGTAGAAAGGAAGAAGTGGCCGCAGCCCGTAGCCGCGACCAAGCCGGGCCTTCGAAGCGGAAAGAGGTCAGAGATCCCGGGTAGGCGAGGAATGTGCGCCTTTCTGATTACGGTTATATATTTTGTTCCATGCACCATCGGATGCCTCGGACGATCTCGACTCGAGCTGGACAGCTCGAATTTCTTAAGATCAACGCCGGGAAGGAATGGCGCGACATCTACCAATGGGTGCTCTCGCTCAACTGGTCGCGTTTTGCCGCTCTCATTGCGGGCGTGTATATCGCCATCAATCTTCTTTTTGCGGCGCTTTATTCTCTTGGCGGAAATTGCATCGCCGGAATGACCTCGGGTTCCTTTCTCGAGGCGTTCTTTTTCAGTGTCCAAACCCTCGCTACGGTCGGTTACGGTCATATGTACCCTCAGACGCCCTACGCGCATGTTGTGGCGACGATCGAAATCATCAGTGGCATGTTTTGGCTGGCGGTCATGACCGGACTGATTTTTTTACGCTTCTCGCGGCCGACGGCGCGGATCGTCTTTAGCAAATCCGTCGTCATCGCGCCGTTCAACGGGCAACCGACCCTGATGCTGCGCGTGGCCAATCTGCGCTCCCACAGCATGGTGGAAGTGGAGTTTCGCATCATGTTCACACGGGATGAGCCACTTTTGGAGGACGGGGAAATGTTCCGGTGTTTCCATGCGCTCAAACTCCACTTCGACCGCTTGATCGTGTTCCCCGCGGCTTTAACTCTGCGACACACGATCGATGAGAGCAGTCCTCTTTACGGCGAAACGCTTGAATCGCTCGAGGCAAGCCGGGCGCTGCTCATGGCGTCGGTCGTGGGAGTGGAAACGGTCATACCTGCCGCGGTGCAAAGTCAGCAGGACTATAGCTGGCAGGACATCCGTTTCGGCGAACACTTTGTCGAAATTTACACCGACAACGGCGACGGCAAGCTCACGGTCGACTATGCCCGGATACATGAGACGGAGGTGAGGAAACCGAAGTCAGAAACCGGAAGAGAGAAGAAGGCGGAAAAAGCGGAGGCAGAGGTCACAGGGCGGTGGGAACAAAACGGTGATAAATGACGGTTGATCTTTGATCTTGGCCCGCAATTTCCTCCTGTTTCCTGGGTTCCAAGTTTTCAGTTCACATAGAGCGGACGGTTTCGATTTGGAGAATGCTCATTGCCAAAGTAGAAGGCAAAGCAATGAACGCGATCCGTGTGGCAGAATTCGGCGAGCCCGAAGTAATGAAATTAGTCGAGGTGCCGCAGTTGCGGCCGGGCCCCGGCCAAGTGGTTGTGCGAATACTCGCGGTGGGCGTCAATCCAGTCGAGACTTACATCCGTGCCGGAACGTATGCGCGCAAGCCGGCGCTGCCTTTCACGCCCGGTAATGATGGTGCGGGTGTTGTCGAGCACGTGGGTGAAGGCGTGATCAAATTCCGAGTCGGCGATCGGGTTTACACCGCCGGGTCAATCAGTGGAACGTATGCGGAGTATGCGCTTTGCGATGCTGTTCAGCTTCACCCGTTACCGGCAAATGCTTCGTTCGCCCACGGCGCCGCGATGGGAACGCCGTACGCAACGGCGTTTCGCGGACTGATCCAGCGTGCGCAGGCAAAGCCGGGCGAGACGGTGTTGGTTCATGGCGCGAGCGGCGGTGTCGGAACGGCGGCGCTACAGATCGCGCGGTCGCATCGTCTGCGCGTCCTCGGCACGGCAAGCACGGAGCGGGGACGCGAACTGGTGCGAGAGCAGGGCGCAGACGAGGCGTTTGATCATCTTGCTCCGGATTACCTGGCGGCGATCTTGAAGACAACCGCGGGCCGAGGTGTTGATGTGGTTCTCGAGATGGCTGCTCATCTGAATCTCGGAAAGGATCTCACCATCCTGGCGCCGCGCGGCCGGGTGGTGGTGATCGGCAACCGTGGCCGAGTGGAAATTGACGCGCGCGAGACGATGTCGCGCGACGCCGATATTCGCGGGATGGTGCTGCCTAACACGCCGACGGACGAACTGGCGAGCATTCACGCCGCGCTTGTGTCGGGCCTGAGCGACGGCAGCCTGCATCCGGTGATCGGTGAAGAATTGTCCCTGGCCGAGGCGCCGCAGGCGCATCGAGCGGTCTTGGAACCGGGAGCGTATGGGAAGATTGTTTTAAAAAGCTGAAGCTCGGGTTCAACCGCTTGTGCATCGGAATGGCTGCGTCATAGCCAACTCAACTTGGTTTCCTAGTCCGGCCTAGTGTTTTGCTTTCCGGCGCAACCGGTGGCAGACAAATCCCATGTCGCCATCCACCGGTGCTACCGAGCAACGCATTATCTGTATTACCGCTGCACCGCGGACAGGCACGACGGCCCTTGAAGGGGCCTTGGCGGGGGAAAATGTCATGAATTTCGGCGAGGTGTTCCATACCCACCCGTTGAAGGATGCGCCCGGAACGTTTTTGCGCTTCGCGGAGGACAGTGACATTCGGCTGAGCGAAACGACTACGCGCTCAGGAACAACTGCGATTGCGGACCGCTACCTTAATTGGCTTCGTGAGCAGGCTTCTCCGCGGCACATCCTGATCGATGTGAAACTAAACTCCTGGTCTGTACCTGTCCCAGTGGTGGCGATACCCTCATCACGAACCATTTTTCCTTGACCATCTGAAACGGAACGGAAGCACTTTCGTATTTATCTGGCGCGAGGACCTTTGCGAACAATTACTCAGCCGGTTCATTGCCCGCGAGTTGGGTATTTGGCATAACCTCACCCCGGAGAAAGTCGCCCACCGGTCCTCTGAGAGCGCCAGTCGAGTGGCTTAAGAACGCGGCCGAGCTAATTGCTCGCGCCGAGGCCGACATGCTCGATCACCTTCGCGATTATCCCGCGAAGGTTGTCATCCGGTACGAAGATCTATTTGAAAATGGCGTTTTGACAGAGCGATTCAGAAACGCATTCAAACGCATCGCCGGCATTGATTTGGCGCACGGAATTTGCCCAATCGCTCGGAACAGCGCCGGCAAGCGGGACATCATTGAGAACTACGATGAAGTCGTAGCCGCGATGGGCTCATTAATCGGGAATCGGCGAGCGGAAATGGAGGCGCGGATCACTAACTGAATCGAATCGGCGCTCTGCGATGGATATACGATGACGGCCGGGCTTTGCAAAACCTTCCTTACTCAAACCGGCTATCTTTGAAGTGGCGTTTGCCCTTCAGCGCCTTGGCGTACTCGTCACGGCTGAGAATGTTCTCGTCGAGCTGCATGTCCGTGCGGCAAAAGGTTTGGAAGAAGTTTACTACTTTTTCAGAGGCGCTCAGCACTTCTTCGGTAAGATAGTTAGCGTCGACATTGATGCAGATGGCGCCGACCACGCCATATTCTTTTCGAATGATCGGAATGGTGGTGCACTTGAACTTCCGCGCACCGAGGTTCAGTTCATAGTTCAGTTTCTCTTCCTGCGAGACCTGCCGTTTTTTCAGGTCGATGACGAGGTTGGTAGTCCCGTCGTGCAGGTTGCGGCCGGTGACGTTGTTCTCCAAGGCGACGAGCGACCGCGACGGATTCGAAAGATCGTGGAGAAGAACTTCGACACCGAGGTTGGGAAATGATTTGCCGAGCAGGCGCACGATCTGAGTAAAATTCTCCAGGTATTCGCGGGTATCGTCGGCGATTTTCTTGCCGTCATAGCGGTCGAAAAGGCGGGCATAGACTTTCTGCTCCGCCAGCTCGAGCTGGGCTCTGACGTTGTTTTGCTCGCCGATGAAGATGAGCTGACGTGCCGCTGTCGGATCGAAATTGCGCAGGAAATAATGCATCCCGAGCCGAAAATCCTTGAGGCTAAATTCCGAAAAATTGTCGCGGTTGATGGTGTAGGGATAAAAGTCGTATTCCTCGAGCTTTTTCCCGAAGCGCTGCCGTTCTTTGTATTTTCCCCAAAGAAAGCCAGCCGCGAGGAGGAGGGCGGAAGCGATGATGGAGGCGATCACGTTGACGGTGATATCGTTCCCGAAACCGCCGGCTGCAGTAGGCATGGGTAAAGAATAAAGGATGAAGGAGGAAATCAAAGTTGAATGGAATCTCCAAAGCGAAGCGTGGCAAGCCAGAGCGAAGGGGCCGCAGCAAAAGTCTTACTGAATCTCGGGCTTGCCTTTCATGTGGAGCTGCGGTTTGCCGGTGCGCTTGTTTACGCTCAGGATAGAAGGCTGTTCCTTACTGCCGCGCCCTTCTGGAAGAACGGCTATGACAGCGCCGAACAAACAACCCAGCGCGATGCCGATGAAAAAGCCGAGGAATGCCGTTTTCCGCATCCCAAAAGGTGGAGTCAGGAGGGGAGGAAGAAAAGAGGAATGCGGACAACCGATTCCTGCTGACCTTGCAGGTGGCCGACGAGGTGTCGAACGCCGCACAGGGATTGGCCGCAGACAGGCGGGCAAGCTGTGTGCTTTTCGGAAACCGCCTATACTTTTCGCGCGCGACATCGTAGAAACGCCTTATGTCGCGGCGGTGGTTGGCGGGGATGAAGGTTCTGGTCGCGTTTTTTGCGTTTGGGGCGACGGCTTGCGCGGTCACAGTAACAGCACTGCTCGCCCCGGGCAGCGGACTAAAGATGATATGGCGGTTGAATCCGGACGCGCAGCTCGGATTCCAAAAAATCGGGACGCCGCTTTCCATTCCGCTCATGTTGCTGGTGGGAACAGCGTGTGTATGGACGGCTGTCGGGCTGGCTCGGCAGAAGAAATGGGGACGGCGCCTGGCGATCGGGATTCTGGTGGTTAATCTGGTCGGTGATTCCGTCAGCGCTGCTTTGCGGCACGATCCGCGAACCTTGATCGGCTTACCGATCGGCGGCGTGATGATTGCCTATCTTTGGAAGGGCTGAAACGAGCATGACCCCGAACGACTTGGAGTGGTCGGACCTGAGTGGCGTCAACTAAGCTTCTTTACCTTGAACGGACAGTTCCCAGCGGTAGCCGTCGGGATCGTGGACCCAAAGGCCAAGGTGCGGGGAGCCTGGGGCTTCGGGGCCAATTTCGTCCCCGGGATCCTCAAGGTCGGCCTCGACCTTTTTCAGATGATCCAGCGCCTTTTGCAGGGTTGCCACGTTGGGCAGATGAAACGACATGTGGCCGATAGTTTCCGGTGACGGATGGCCTTTGAAAAAGGCGATCGTGACGTTGTCATTGCCGACGGCAACGCCATCCTTGAAGTCGAACTGCTTCTCTAGTCCAAATGCGCGCTCGAACCAACGCGCGCTCTTCTTCGGATCGCGCACCGCCAGGCCAAAGTGCCCGACCGTGCCGAGAATGAATGGAACGCCCATGGTTATCTGTAAATGGAATCGCTTTACGCGCCTCGATCGGACGGGATGATGCGCGGATCCCGGATTCGGCACGGCGCCCACGGCGCGCATTGGCGTAAGGATGCTGCGAGCGACCGACGGACTTCGACGGGTCTCCGATGCGTCACCGTGGCGATATGCCTAACGATCAAAGATCGTGCATGATGAAGGATCGATTATTCTTGCCGGCTAAATCGATCCTTGAAGATAACTTCTCGTTATGCCAGGGGATTTCCCGATTTCGCTCGGGATGACCGGGTTGGCAGTCTATTTCTTCGCCGCCTTGTCGAAGAGATAGAGATACTGGCCGTAGCCTTCCTCTTGCATCTTCTCGACCGGCACGAAACGCAGAGACGCGGAATTGAGGCAATAACGCATCCCAGTGGGCTGTGGACCATCGTCAAAAACGTGACCGAGATGTGCGTTGCCGTCTTTGGAGCGGACTTCTGTCCGCGCCATAAAGAGCGTCTTATCAGTTTTTTCGACGACATGCGCCGGGTCGATCGGCTTGGTGAAACTCGGCCAGCCGGTTCCGCTCTCGAACTTGTCGGTCGAAGCGAAGAGCGCTTCGCCACTGATCAAGTCAACATAAATGCCAGGCTTGTGGTTGTCCCAATAGGCATTGTGAAAAGGCGGCTCGGTGCCGTTCTCTCGGGTGACGTGATATTGTTCGGGAGTCAATTTCTTGCGCAATTCGGTGTCGGACATGGATTTGGTCTTGGTTGTTTTCTCTGAAGTGTTTGTCGGAGTTGCGGCCGCATTATTGGCAGCAACAACGGTAGGAGATGGCTGGTCTTTCTCGCCGGCATGGCCGAGGTAGAGCGAGGTAACGGCGATCAGCGCCAGGATGGCAGTGCCGATCAAGGCGGCCGATCGACTGCTACTATGGCGGATGGTCCTTCGATAAATGGCATCAGGTGTTTCGTTCATCGGAGATAGGAGAATTTACACCGCCATTTATTCCCAGGCAACGGTTGCTCGTTGCATGCGCACGGCTCCAGATCGTGCCAGATGCCTCAGGCGAAATCCGTCCGACCAGCTTCCGGGATCCGGATGTAACGGCTAAAGAGGAGCAACCCGACAGGTGCGATGGAGGCTGCGAGGGCGAAGATAAGCCACATCATGGCGGGGCGGCGCGGCCCTTCCGCGGGACAAAAAGCCGCAAGGATCCAACCGGACGTGCCGACGAGGAGCTTGCCGACGAGAAACGGAAGATAAGCCAGCGCGCCGTAGGAAGCTTCCTGGCCGGGTGGGGCGATGGCGGCCGCGTACTCGTAGACTCGCGGTGAATAAAAGGCTTCGCCGACGGAAAAGACGATCAGATACAGTGCCGTCATAACGTAATAGGGATTGATATCTCCTTCGAGGCCGAGATAACCGTGTCCGAGCCATTGTCCAAACGGGCCCTTCGCCGCAGCCAAGAACCACATCGGCGGCAATGCCATGATGAAAACCCCCGCTGCACAAATGGCCCCACCGATCACGACCATGCGATAAGCGGCAAACCGTTGCGTCAGTGCTCCGATTGTAGGCACGAGCACAATGATTAGAATCGCATTAATATTTGCGAGTTTGCCGACAGGCGCATGCAAACCCAGCACGCGATCCCCAAACTTCGGAAAGACATAATCCATCTGTAGGAAGATGGCTTTGAGAAATCCGATCAGAAGAAAGAAGACAAGGATGCGGGCAAACGCAGACTGCCCGACGAGCCGTTTGAAAAGTCGGGCGGTATCGATCGCACTTTGCCGGACCGTCTCGGCGATGCGTCGCCAGAAGCCGGATGTTGCCGCAGCCAACCGCTTCTCCCGCGCTTTCTCCTCCTCTCCGCGACGGAGAAAATAAATCGCGGGAAAAATAAGAATTTCGATTGTGAGACTGACAAGAAAGAGTTGCTGATAGGTGGTTGGTTGGAACCCAAAAAAGTGGAGCTGCACATCCAATTTCCGGATGTAGTCAAAAATCCAACCGGCCGCGACGTAACCGATGTTCATCACCATGTAGATGATCGAGAACGCGATTGAGCGCTGCCGGGTGGTCGAATAAACCCGCGTCGCCGCGAGGAGGACGGGCGTGCCAAGCGCCTCGCCGACCGCGAGAGGAAGCACGCCGCAAGTTAGCGCCAATGAGGGAATCGTGGTCAGGACCATGACGCTGCGTGCGAAAGTGCAAATGGCGACTCCAAGAAAAAACGTTCGGCGTAAACCGATCGCATCGGTGAGCGAGCCGGCGAGCAACGTGAATACCGTCATGGCTGGCGCCCAAACCCAGCCAACCAAAGCTCCGGAAGCCTGATCGCTAAAGCCGAGATCCCGCGAGAGCCAGAGCACCATGGTCTTGTTCGTGACCGAATAGGCGGTGTAGATGAGGAACTTAATCAGGAACGTGAGCCAGAGCTCTCGTTGCGCCCCCTTGAGAACACCAAATTTGGCAAAGAAGCCAGCCAGGCCGGTCTTAACCGGCGGGGGATCACCCTCGGCCGCAGCCGCGCTCTCTTTCGTCGTCGGAGTCAACGGGGAAAAGAATCAGCGCAATTCCTCGGAATGGAAGAGCCATCTTGCAACAATCGCTGGCGGCCAGCTGTGATCGGCTGAAGAAAAATTGGGCGACAGATTTCCAATGCTATCCCGCTGCAAGGGAACAGCACTTTCCGTCGCTTCGGTGGTCGTTCCAGAGCGTCCGCCGCGATTCCCCTCCGTCCGGACCGCTAGAACTAGCGGTCAGCCCCCAATATCGAGTCTAATTCTATCGCCGCCATCGACCCAGAACGCGGTGAAAACGTTCGTCCGACCGGGCACCACTCTGATTCGCTGCTGGGAATACGGATATGCATCGCTCAAGTGCGGCGTTTGCATCAAGGTGAGGATGTGGTCCCCCGCCGGCAACACTCCTTCGTATTTTCGACCGTAGGTAAAACTGGAAAGGTGTCTGCCATCAAGGTAGAGATTCAGCGCCGTGTTGTTGCCGAAATTCGGCGCCCGTTTGATGACCACGCGCGTATTTGCTTCCTCGCGAAACGAAGGACGCCTTACTTCGCCGCTTCCCGCCCAAACCGATTCTGCCGTCAGTCCGCAGACGATCCCTGCGATAAGCAACGTGTGCGATAGTTTCATCTTCGCTTAGACCACGAACGTTTCGGTCCCGTTCATTCGAGAAACATCAGGTGAGCAGTAGTCCCTTCGCCCAATGGGTCGATCTGGGCTCTTGCGGAAGAGAAAGTTAAAGCATCTGCTCGATGAACGCGCGGCTGTCGAAGGGCGCGAGATCATCGAGCTTCTCCCCGGTGCCGACAAAGCGTGTCGGAATCCCAAGCTCGTGCTGGATCGCGATGACGACCCCGCCTTTGCCGCTCCCGTCGAGCTTGGTTACGATGAGGCCGGTCAGATCGACCGCCGCGTGAAATTCTCGAGCCTGGGCCAGTGCATTGCTCCCAGTGGTGGCGTCGACCACAAGGAGTCGCTCGTGCGGTGCCTGGGGATCGTGTTTCGCGAGCGAACGCTTAATTTTTTCCAGCTCGGCCATGAGGTTGCTTTTGGTATGGAGACGTCCAGCAGTGTCGCAAAGAAGGAACTCGATGTCGCGCCGATCCGCGGATTGGTAGGCTTCGTAACAGAGCGCCGCCGGGTCGGCATTGTATTGGCCGCGAATCATATCGATTTTCAAACGCTCAGCCCAGATCGCAAGCTGCTCGATCGCTGCGGCGCGGAAAGTATCGGCCGCAGCGAGTAAAACCGAATGCCGGTTGCGCTGGAAATAATGGGCTAATTTAGCCGTTGAAGTGGTCTTACCGGTACCGTTCACACCAACAATCAGGATCGCTTTCGGCTTCGCGGGAAGGGGGCGGATGGGTGCCGGTTGGATCGGAAGGACCCGAAGAATTTCTTCCCGCGCCACCTCTATGACATCCTGTGCCGTGATCGTCCGGGTCAGCGCTCGTTCTTGCAGCGCGGCAACGATGCGAAGGCTCATCGGTACGCCGAGGTCGCTTCGAATCAGCATCTCCTCAAGCTCATCCCAGTCGACGGGTTTACCGGCGAATTTCTGAATGAGTGATTTGAAAAACTTCATAACCTAGCGGGAGTGGGGGGTAACCGGCGGACATCGCAGAAGCTAAGACAAAGAGCAAGGGCTTGAACAATCTTTCCAGGGCAAAAAAAAATGCGGCGCCTCGGGTAGAGACGCCGCATTTCGAATCGACGGGAATTACTTCTCCTTGGCCAAAGCATCTTCAACCATTTGAAGATGCTCTTTCAGGGTGGGGAGGGTTTTCTTGGCAAATGTCGGAACGTCACGATCTTCTCCCGGTTTCGCGTCGTTCGCCTCTTTCTCGAACTCCGCGATGTCTTTCTCATGGTCGGCCTTGAGCATCGTCAGGTATTCCTTGTCAAAGTTGTCACCCGAGATTGTTTCCGTCTTCGGGTGAATTTTGGAAAGGTCGAGGTTTTCTTCCTTGGCGATGTTCCGCAGCTCTTCATTCACTTTGCTGTGATCGGTGATCATGCGTTCGGCCACATTCTTGGTGGCCTCGTCCTTGGCTTTTTCTTTCGCTATCTTTCCATTTTCGACTTCCTCCATTCCGCCCTTATACGCTTTTTTGACAAACTTCCTGTCGGTCGCACTGAGCTTGGATTGGGAATTCATTTTGGATTCGTCTGCTCCTCTCGCACTGGCGAGGACGAAGAGACCGCCCGCGGCGACGGCGATGATTAATGTCTGTGATGTGAACAAGAGATGCTTTTTCATGATTTGAACTATTTTGGCTGGTTGAGATGAAGCCGGAAACCCGGCACTAAACCTTCGAGTCGCCAAGCGGCTTCGGACGCCGAATCGCGGCTAATTTTTTCGTAAGGCAGAAGAGTGCCAGGGCGATACCCGTGGTGCTACGGGCCGCCGGCGGAGCGATGGTACGAACTCTCTACTCTATGTGCGACATCACGGTAGCCGTAGTCGGCCTCGTAAATTTTCTTCATCGCATCGATATACTTTTGCCGCGTCGCCCATCTCCTCGAAAACCAAACCCAGATTATAGACGATTTCCTTCCCAACCGACTCCATCACCGTCGTCTCGCGCGCGGCGTCTTCGAGCTGTTTGGCCGCAAGATCAAGCATGCCGAGTTTGCGATAACAGCGGCCGAGCAAATTCATCGCCTTCAACCGCGCGCCTAAATTCTGGCGGGCACGCTGCAATTCCGGCAGCGCGTCCCGATACTCGCCAGCGTTCGTCAATTGCTCGCCTAACTCGTAGCGCAATTGTAGGTCGGTCGGATTCCGATCAAGGCGTTTGCGCGCATCCTCGATCAGGATTTCGGTCCGCTTTTTTTTCGCGGCCTCCAAGTGCGCCATTTTTTCCGCGAACCGCGCATCGTTCTGTCCGCGTCCCGTGAGATACCGCTCCTCCTCCAGGATCTGCTGAGCAATCTGTTTTATTTTCAGGTCGGCCACTTTCCGCACCAAACCGGGATCGTTTTTGTTCGTTAGGTCAACGGCATACTGATACCAGGCGATGGCGCCATCGAGGTCTTCTTTTTGGTCGTGCAACAGACCAAGTCTTCTTGCCAGCTCGACGCTTTGCGGCTCCCTCTCGTGTCGTCCGAAAGTTTCGTTAATCTGTTCCTCGAGCGATTCCTCGCCACATTGCATTCGACTTTGCCGCTCGAGCGAGACAGCGACCTCCTTGTCCTTGATCAGATCGCGATAACTTTCGGCCTTCGCCCAGCCACCCTCCTTTATCGAGGCGTGGGCCGACGCGTCTTTGCCAAGTTTGTTGGCTTCCAAGTCTGTCGGGACGATCTCCGAGATTCTATTGTAAATCTCGACAGCTTTATCGCTCTGTTCGTATTGACGATAGAGGCGACCCAACTCGTGCAGCACCTTCACGTCCTTCGCGTCTTTTTCGAGCAATGTTTCCATCGCAAAAAATGCAATTTCCGGGAAATTCGCGGCGACGGCGGCGTCTTTCAGAATCATGTTAGCTTTCGGGTTATACGGGCCGGATTCGAGCACTTTCTCGATCGACTCAATTGCTTTCAGCGGATCCTTTTTCAGTTCCCTCTGGGCCTTCATGACGGCGAGCGGCGCACCCGAGAGATGAAACCCTCCTTTTTTTTCGGTTCTGGCCCGGGTTATCTCGGCGCGGCGCAACATCCGGCGGCCGGTCAAGAATTCGGGTTCCTCTTTAAGGAGGTTTTGCAGGAGATCGATGGCGTAATCAAGGTTGTGCAGCTCAATCGCCGCCACGGCTTTGAGCCAGGAGCCCCGCAGTTGGTCGCTCAAGTCCTTTTCGATTCTTACCGCCATGGTTGAAATCGTTAGTTATTACCCGGCTCGCAGGGGCGCGTCAGCGAAAAAATGGCAGGCTGGCTCTGCCTTGCTTGCGCGGTTAGAGCAGGTCGAGTTGGGGTTTGTCGTGTTTCTGGGGATGTTTCAGGGTGCGCTGCTTCCTTCGAATGTTCGATGTCTCAGTCGCACCGTTTGGTCTTTCCAAATGTGACAGGATAGCCTTTGCCCGGTTCAAAATTTCCTGTGGCACGCCGGCCAGCCGGGCCACTTGAATGCCGTAGCTTTTGTCTGCTCCGCCGGGGACAATTTTGCGCAGGAAAATGATTTGTTCGTTCCATTCGCGCACCGCGACGTTGAAGTTGCAAACCCCGCTCCGCTCTTCCGCGAGCTTTGTCAGTTCGTGGTAGTGAGTGGCGAAGAGGGTGCGCGCCCGGATCTTGTCGTGCAGGAATTCCGCCACGCTCCACGCGATCGACAATCCGTCGAAGGTCGAGGTCCCGCGGCCGATTTCGTCCAGGATGACGAGGCTGCGCTCCGTCGCATTGTTTACGATGTTGGCGGTCTCGTTCATTTCGACCATGAAAGTTGATTGGCCGCGCGAAAGGTCGTCATTCGCTCCGACCCGGGTGAAGATGCGATCGACCAGTCCAATCTGTGCGCTCGTCGCCGGGACGAAGCTGCCGATTTGCGCGAGGAGGACGATGAGCGCGACCTGGCGAATGTAGGTTGATTTTCCGGCCATGTTCGGTCCGGTGATAATCGCCAGTCGCAGCGTTTCGCCGTCGAGTTCAGTGTCGTTAGGCACAAATTTTTCCTCAGCCAGATTTTGATCCAGAACTGGATGGCGCGCGTCCTTCAGGCAAAGGCGAAGCGAGGTATCAAGTTCGGGCCGGCAGTAGTGGAAGAGCCGGGCCGTTTCCGCCAGCGAGCAGATGGCATCCAGAGTCGCGATCGCGCTGGCCGTCTGCTGGATCGGCGCCAGTTCGCCTAACGTTTCTTCCCGCAGGGTCTGAAAAAGCTGGTATTCGAGATGCCGCGCCCGCTCGTCGGCGCCCAGAATTTTGCGCCTCCATTTCCTTGAGTTCAGGTGTAATGAAGCGCTCGCCACCGGCAGTGGTCTGCTTGCGCGTGTAATGGGCCGGGACACTGGCCAGATTCGACTTGGTGATTTCGATGAAATAGCCAAAGACGGAATTGAATCGCACTTTCAACGACTTGATTCCGGTGGTCGCGATTTCCCGTTCCTGCAGTTGGGTGATCCAATTCTTCCCGTCGCGCGAGGCCTGTCGCAGCTCGTCAAGGTGGAGATCGAAGCCATCGCGAAAAATGCCGCCTTCCTTGAGCGCGAGCGGGGGGGTGTCGGCCAGGGCGCAGTTTAACTTCGCCGCCAGCTCCGGCATTTCGCGCAGTTCCTGGTGAAGGCACGCCGCGAGCGATTCGGTTCGGGAAGATTCATCCGCGTGATTTGCGCCGAAAGCGAGCCGGTCGAGAAGGGTCTGCAGCTCTCGCTTGAGCTCTGGAATCTGCTGGATGGAGACTTTCAGCGCGATCAGGTCACGCGCGTTTCCCGACGCCTGGCTCAGCCGTCCGGAAGCGCGCTCGAGATCACGGATCGTTTGCAAGATCTTGCGCAGCGACGCAAGCAGATCCGACTCTTGCAGGAGATCGGCGACGAATTGCTGACGGCCTACGAGCTCCGCCAGATCGCGGATTGGCTGCAAAATCCAAGTGCGCAATCTTCGCCCACCCATCGGGGTAACGGTGCGGTCGACGGCCGCGAGCAAACTCGTATCGCGCGTCCCGCGCGAGGCGACCAATTCCAAGTTCGCCTGGGTCGCAGCATCGAGGACCACGTAATTGAACGGTGTGTCGCAACGCAGGGAAGTGAGGTGATCGATTTTTCTGCGCAGCTGGTGTTTGAGGTAATGAACGATCGCGCCTGCCGCGGCAATCGCCTGGGGCAGGTTGGCGCAGCCGAACCCGTCGAGCGATTTTACCTTAAAATGTTCGCAAAGAGTGAAACGCGCGTTCTCCGGCAAAAAGGCGTAATGGTCGTAGGGTAGCGCGCGATCGAACTCCCCAAATTGATCCCCTTGACCGTCGCTGATCAATAACTCAGAGGGGGCAACGCGCGCCAGCTCATCAAGGAGCGAGCGGGTGTCGGCCACCTGCAGGAGACGAAATTCGCCAGTGCTGAGGTCGGCGTAGGCGAAACCGAAGACTCCATCGTCAAGAAAAACGGCGCCGAGATAGTTGGCTCGCTTCGATTCGAGGAGATCGAGGTCGCTGACCGTCCCGGCGGTGATAATCTGGGTGATATCCCGCGTCACGATCCTGCCCTGCTGCGGCTCGCTTGTCTGGTCGCAGATCGCGACGCGGCGGCCGGCGGTGATAAGTTTGGCGATGTAACCCGGCGCCGCATGATAGGGCATGCCACACATCGGGACGTCGTTGCGCTTGGTCAGGGCGAGATTGAGCAGGCCGGAGGCGACCTTCGCATCTTCAAAAAAGAGTTCGTAAAAGTCTCCGAGCCGAAAGAGGAGCAAGGTATCAGCCGGCACGCTGGCGCGCAGCCGCTGGTATTGCTGCATCATCGGAGTGAGGGCATTAGCCATGGCAAAGGATGAAATTGATGGGGGAAAAATGCGAGCCTCTAATTTTCGGACGAATACGACAAAAAGCCCGGCACCTTGTTTCCAAGATGCCGGGCGTAAGTTCTGGCAACGTCCTACTCTCGCACAACCTATAGATGCACTACCATCGGGGCTGCAGCGTTTCACTTCCGTGTTCGGAATGGGAACGGGTGGGGCCACTGCGCTATGATCACCAGAAAGCTGCTCCGACGATGCGAGGCAGATTTCTGGCGGCCCCGAACGCTTTCGGGGCTCCAAGTCACAATTCTCAAAGAACACTGATTCTCTGAAGTCTACATACAGGAAGTTATTTCCAACAGTTTTTAGGCTTCGTTTTGTTTAAATTGTCATTCCCCTCTATTTGCCACCGCGTCAGGTTTGAAGCCGACGCGGCGGGTTAATAGAAAAGTAAATGACCAAGCCGAACGAGTTATTAGTATCACTTAGCTGAATACATTACTGCACTTGTACCAGTGACCTATCAACGTGGTGGTCTACCACGACTCTTCAGGGAGAACTCATCTTGGGATAGGCTTGGCGCTTAGATGCTTTCAGCGCTTATCCTTTCCGAACATAGCTACCCGGCACTGCCGTTGACACGACAACCGGAACACCAGCGGTTCGTCAGACCCGGTCCTCTCGTACTAAGGTCTGAACCCCTCAATTCTCCTGCGCCCACAGTGGATAAGGACCGAACTGTCTCGCGACGTTCTGAACCCAGCTCGCGTACCACTTTAACCGGCGAACAGCCGGACCCTTGGGACCTTCTCCAGCCCCAGGATGTGATGAGCCGACATCGAGGTGCCAAACCCTGCCGTCGATATGAGCTCTTGGGCAGGATCAGCCTGTTATCCCTAGCGTACCTTTTGTCCGTTGAGCGATGGCAATTCCACATTCAACCACCGGATCACTTGGACCTACTTTCGTACCTGCTCGACGTGTGTGTCTCACAGTTAAGCTGGCTTCTATCCATATACTCGACACCTGATTGCCAACCAGGTTGAGCCAACCTTCGTACTCCTCCGTTACTCTTTGGGAGGATACCGCCCCAGTAAAACTAGCCGGCTGCCAGTGTCCCTCCGCCAGATAATGGCAGGAGGTTAGTTGTTCCAATCCCGAAGGGTGGTGTTTCATTGGCGACTCAGGAACCCCCGAAAGGGCTCCATCAAAGTCTTCCACTTACGCTAAGCATCAAAATCGAAACAACAGTAACAGCGTGTAGTAAAGGTGCATAGGGTCTTTCCGTCCTACTGCGGGTAGGCGGCATCTTCACCGCCACTACAACTTCGCTGAGCTCCTCGTTGAGACAGCGGTCAACTCGTTACACGATTCGTGCAGGTCGGAACTTACCCGACAAGGAATTTCGCTACCTTAGGACCGTTATAGTTACGGCCGACATTCACGGGGACTTGGGCTCGTAGCTTCGTCCAGCCGAAGCCAGACTAACCACTTACCGTAATCTTTCCGCATTGGTCACGTGTCACACCCTATACGTCGTCTTAACGACTTGGCAGAGTGCTGTGTTTTTGTTAAACAGTCGGTTGACCCATTTCACTGCGACCACCTTGCGGTGGCACCCCTTCTTCCGAAGTTACGGGGCTAGATTGCCGAGTTCCTTAACGAGGTTTCACTCACGCGCCTGGGTATACTCTACCCACCCACCTGTGTCGGTTTACGGTACGGGCAACCGTGGGAACATCCAATTGCTTTTCTTGGTACATGTTTTAACAGATCCGCCTTGGCCAGAGGCCTCAGCGTCCCCTTGCGGGACCGTCACTTTCAATCGACGGACTGTCTCTACTCATACGTACAATTGGACTTAACCACAGCCGGTGCAGGAATATTGAACCTGCTGTCCATCGTCTACGCCCTTCGGCCTCGACTTAGGTCCCGACTAACCCTGGGAGGACGAACCTTCCCCAGGAAACCTTGGGTTTACGGCGGCCAGGAATTTAACCTGGCTTGTCGCTACTCATGTCTGCATTCTCACTTCTAGAAACTCCACCGTCGCTTCCGCTTCGGCTTCAATGTCGCTAGAACGCTCCCCTACCAATCCGTCCTGGCGAACCAGAACGTCTTCCAGAGCTTCGGTATACCGCTTATCGCCAATCATTATCGGCGCGAGATCGCTCGATGAGTCAGCTATTACGCACTGTTTAAATGATGGCTGCCTCTAAGCCAACATCCTCACTGTCTAAGCAACCTCACATCCTTTCCACTGAACGGTATTTGGGCACCTTAGCTGCTGGTCTGGCATGTTTGCCTCTCGCGCGTGAAGCTTATCCCTCACGCACTGACTCCCGTGTTACACCCTGCGGCATTCGGAGTTTGATTGAATTCGATACCCTGGTATGGGCTCTAGTTCATCCAGTGCTCTACCTCCGCAGGTCAGCACACGAGGCTAGCCCTCAAGCTATTTCGGGGAGAACCAGCTATCACCGGGTTTGATTAGTCTTTCGCTCCTACCCACAAGTCATCCCAGAAGTTTTCAACCTTCACGGGTTCGGTCCTTCAGTTGCGGTTAAGCAACCTTCAACCTGCTCATGGGTAGATCACCTCGGCTTCGGGTCTAGTGCCAGCGACTATGGTCGCCCATTTCGGACTCGCTTTCGCTTCGCCTCCGGCGCAGAACGCCTTAGGCTCGCCACTGACACTAACTCGCAGACTCATTAAGCAAAAGGCACGCCATCACCGGATTGCTCCGGCTTTGACACCTTGTAAGCACATAATTTCAGGGTACTATTTCACTCCGCTCACAGCGGTTCTTTTCACCTTTCCCTCGCGGTACTTGTTCACTATCGGTCGCCAATTAGTATTTAGACTTACGCCGTGGTCGGCGTGGATTCATACGAAGTTTCACGTGCATCGTATTACTCAGGAAATCCCTAGGCGTGCGCGGATTTTCGATTACGGGCCTGTCACCCTCTTTGGAGCGATTTTCCATTCGCTTCATCTAATCGTTGCACTACCACATCGGGCTCCTACAACCCCACCAGCAAGCTGGTGGTTTGGTCTCTTCCGCTTTCGCTCGCCACTACTGACGGAATCGCTTTCGCTTTCTTTTCCTCCGGTTACTGAGATGTTTCACTTCACCGGGTGTCGCGATGTTCGTGCTATGTATTCACACGAACTCGAGCAGGTATTATCCCACTCAGGTTATCCCATTCGGAAATCCCCGGGTCAAAGCGTGTTTACCGCTCTCCGGGGCTTATCGCAGTTAGCCACGTCCTTCATCGCCTATTGGCACCAAGGCATCCATTATGTGCTCTTTGTAGCTTGATCAATCTGTTCCGGCCCCTCGCGGGACCAGAGATCTTTGATAACTGAAACTCTCCGCTCCGATCCGAAGACCGGAGCTTTATTAAGATTCAGACTCAGCTCTAAAAAGTTGTATTTACTACCCTGTATGTAGATTTCAAAGAACCAGCGGTTGCTGCGCGTCTTTCGGGCATCAAAAAACTCAATTCTGGCGCCGACCTTAATTCACAGCCTGCCCACCGTGGCGGGTTGACCATGCATCATGCCGGGACAAAATTGAGTTCCAATTTGCAGTCCCAAAAGTACGAGAACCACCCCGAAAAGCTTCGGGGCCCGTTTCCAGCGGGATTGCGAAAATAGCCCTCTGCCGCGCCGCGTCAACCGGGAAGACCAAAATTTTTTGGAAAAAATTCCAAGGAGGGCGTCGCGAGCGATTTGAGACTCCTCGGTTGTCCGACAGAAGCAGAGATTCGATCGCAGGAAAAGGCCTGGTCAGGACCCCTGGTTTCAGCCGGACGCGCGTGGTGTGACTGGCCGGCCTGACGATTTTGCGATAGCGTCGATCTCGACTTCATCTAATTTGGGCCGAATGAATCGCCTGGACGAGCGCAGCGCAGATCAATTGCGGCCGGTGAATTTCGAGTTGGACATCGCACCGCATGCCAGCGGATCGGTCCTGGTCTCGATGGGAAGCACACGGGTCCTCTGCGGCGTGATGATCGAGGAATCCGTCCCGCGCTGGATGAAAGACCAGCGAGTCGATGCGGGGATGGCTAACCGCCGAATATTCGATGCTGCCCTACTCAACGTTGACCCGAAAGCCGCGGGACATTTCTAAAGGTCGGCTCGACGGCCGGAGCAGCGAAATCCAACGCCTGATCGGTCGCTCGATGCGCGCGGTGGTCGATCTGCAGAAATTGGGTCCGCGCACCATCTGGGTCGATTGCGATGTCCTGCAAGCCGACGGCGGAACCCGGACAGCCGCAATTACCGGAGCCAGCCTGGCCGTCTCGGTGGCTTGCCGGCGACTTGTGAGCGAAGAGAAAATCAGCGAATTGCCGATCAGGAAACTCGTCGCGGCGGTCAGCGTCGGTGTGATTGACAGCGTCGCGCTGCTCGATCTCAATTACGAGGAAGACAAGGCGGCCTCTGTCGATCTCAACCTGGTCGCGACGGAGGACGGTTTGCTTGTCGAAGTGCAGGGCGCGGGCGAGGAAGCAACCTTCTCGCATGAAGAGCTTCTGGAAATGTTGTCCTTGGGCCGAAAGGGCATCGCTGAGCTGATCGTCGCCCAGCGGTTGGTCCTGGCCCAAGCAGCCGCTGCTCCGGGGTAAACTATTTGCCGCGTTCGAGGGAATGCATTAGGAGCGGGGCATCGCGAATGAAGAGAGCATTGATCACCGGGATCACCGGGCAGGATGGCAGCTACCTCGCTGATCTTCTTCTCGAGAAAGACTACGAAGTGCACGGCATCATTCGGCGCGCCAGCACATTCAACACCTCGCGCATCGATCACCTTTATGCCGATCCGCACATTAACGGTGTCCGGATGTTCCTGCATTACGGCGACCTGAGCGATTCGGTCAACCTGGTGAAGTTGATTTACGAGCTGAAGCCGGACGAAATTTATCATCTCGCCGCGCAAAGCCATGTCCGCGTCAGTTTCGACATTCCGGAATACACCTCGGATGTCACCGGCCTCGGGACGATTCGGATTCTGGAAGCGATTCGCGAAACCGGCATTCGTTCCCGGTTTTATCAGGCTTCGAGCAGCGAAATGTTCGGCAAAGTTTTGGAGGTGCCGCAGACCGAGAAGACGCCTTTTTGGCCGCGCAGCCCGTATGGTGTGGCGAAAGTTTTCGCCTATTGGGCCACGGTAAATTATCGCGAAAGTTACGGGCTCTGCGCGAGCAACGGCATTCTCTTTAACCACGAGAGCCCGCGTCGCGGCGAGACCTTCGTCACGCGTAAAATCACACGTGCCGTGGCTGCGATTAAACATGGCCTGCAAAAGGAACTGTTCCTCGGCAACCTCGATGCGAAACGCGATTGGGGCTACGCCCCGGAATACGTCGAAGGGATGTGGCGCATTCTGCAGCATGACGCAGGCGATGATTTTGTCCTCGCGACCAACGAGGCGCATACCATCCGGGACCTTCTCGACATCGCTTTTGGCCGCGTCGATCTCGATTGGAAACAATACGTGAAACACGACGAACGTTATGAACGCCCGGCGGAAGTGGACCTCTTGATCGGCGACCCGACGAAAGCGAAGAAAATTCTTGATTGGGAACCGAAAGTCCGGTTTCGCGAGCTCGTCGAGATCATGGTCGACGCCGACATGGCGCTCCTCGCGAGGCCGGGCGCGCAAAAACGCCTCGGACAGATGCCCTAGCGCAGGTTAGGCGTGGGGCCCGCCGAGCGATATCGCAGAAAATCTCCTAGATGAGATCTTTCTCCAGGAGGTAAAGGTAAAGAATCGCCATCGCATCGGTGGTGGCATCCGACGAATTATCGTATTCCGCAGTGACTTCGTATCGGTGATCGCGATAGATGGGCACTCCTTTGACTGATTTGAATTCATCAACATGAGCCACGCCCAGACGATCGGACCAGTCCTGCGAATTGAGCCGAAAGACGGTGGCGCCCGAAGTTAAGTCGCGCAGCTCCATGGCGCGGGCGAAAGGGTGCACATGGATGGTCGCGTAGTGAACTGTCGTATCGAACGGCAGGCGTAGCTGCGAAGTAATTTCGGTTCGATAAATGTGATGTCCCGGGGGGACGATCCAATGAAGTGTCTGGCCTGAGCCGGAAGCCCCGACCGCAGTTAACGCCGAGGAATTCACCTTGCAGGTGTCGGCACACCCGGCGCCAACATGCAGTGGTTCTTGACCTGTCGTCATTGGCATTATCCTGGCGCTCTGATCCTGCGGTTGCAGGACATACAGCGCGCGGCGGAAAAGTGCTTTGGTCGGCGCCCCGGGTGCGTTCAGCGCGATGGTGTGGACGGTGGTGCGCAGTTGGACGTTCACCGGTTCGCTCCGCGGGTTCATATTCAGGGACATCGTGAGGTAATCCAAAGACGCGTCTGCCGGCACAAGCATGCCGAAGCCGGCCGGCAATTCGATCGAAAGCCGGCCGGGGACGAGGGTGAAAAGACGCCAATCATAATGGGTTTTTCCACCGAAGCGCCGATTGAATTGGGCGGGGGTTTCGCCATGCTCCGCAAAGGTGAGATTGGAATGACAGAAAAATTCCTGCGAGATCGGTTTCGGGGCCTCGGCGTCGACGACCTGCGTTTCCAAACCGGTCACCCACTCAAGAGACGAGATCTTGGGATTCGCCACGGGAATGTCGCTTTGGATCGAGTAAGGCCCTTCCATTGAACGGTAGATTCTGTCCAGGCGATAGGCCTTCGAACTGAGCGATAGATTCGTGGTTTCCGCATCTGCGGCGGGATCAGGACGGGTCAGCGAGTAAAGCGCAGGTCCCGCGAGGAGAGCAGCAAGGCCGGTCAGCACGGTGGATCGTTTCACTCCACAGGGAAGAGCAGTCGGTATGCCCCCGGCTCGCGCAATCCCCGGCCTAACGAATCTGGCTTGGAGCGAAATTATGCGTGGAAACGAAACGGTCCGCCACCGGTGTGATGCCCGGGACGAGGGACTCGAGTGGCTGGTTTTCGATCCTGACCTGCGCTCCGTTCCCGACAATGTCGAAAAGTTCGATTACATCTCGAGAGCGCATCCGGATGCAGCCGTAGCTGGCCGGGAGTCCGATGTTCCGTTCCTCAGGTGTGCCGTGGATGTAGATAAAGCGGGAATAGGCGCGCGCATTTTGCGGTTCTTCGCCGCGCAGCCAGAGAATGCGAGTGACAATCGGATCGCGTCCGGGAGCATCTGGCGTTATGATCTCGCCCGTGCGGTGCCGATTTTTGAAAACGGCTCCGCTCGGCGCGCCGCCACCGATCTTTTGCGCGACCTCGAGCGCGCCCAGCGGCGTGCCGCTGCTCCCTGGAATGTCGCCCAGACCGAACTTCGAAGTTGAAACCGGGTAGGTGGCGAGGGGCGCGCCATCCTCCAGCAGGGCCATTCGTTGTTCCGGTATGCTGATGATCACCTGATGCCGCCGATCGACGCTGGTACAGGACGCGAAGGCGAATGCAATTAGAGCGAAGAGCAATAGAAGCATCCCGGGGGAAGTCGAGGGCTCCCGAGGGGCGACCGTAGAGCGCCGCCCCTTGGAAATGCAAATCGATCTCTTGACTCCGCGTCGTTGCCTTCGAGATGACTTCATCCGTTGAGACGGAAAAATTCCTCGGCCGTTTGGGTCGTTGCCCGCGCCAATTCTTCGAGTGAGATGCCACGTGCCGTCGCGATGCTTTCTGCGACGAGACGAGTGTGCGCTGGCTCGCAGCGTTTCCCGCGAAAAGGGGTCGGGGCAAGATACGGGCAATCCGTCTCGATCATGAACTCGCCTAGCGACAAGCCGACCGCTACCTCACGCACCCCCGCGCCGTTCTTGAAAGTTACGATGCCGGTAAACGAGACCAGATGACCGAGAGCGATGACTTCATTCGCCTCTTCTCTGGTCCCGCCGAAGCAATGAAAAACTCCGCTCACTTGTCGTCCGTAACTACGCATCACCTCAAGAGTGTCGTCCCAGGCATCGCGCTGGTGGATGACAACATTCAGCTTGAGCTCGACCGCGAGATCGAGCTGCTGCTGGAAAAGGCTGGCCTGCTTGCTTTTCAGCGCCCCGTCATGAATTCCACTCTCGATTTGGTCGTCCGTCTCCGCTTGCAACGCCTGGGAGATGACCTGCGTTTTGCGTTCGCCGGCGACCGCCGCACTCGGAAGACGGTGATAATCCAATCCTGTCTCGCCAATCGCGGCGACCCGCGGGTTCTTTGCCAATTCGCGCAACGGCGTGATGACATCGTCCCCCGCCTCCTCCGCGTAGTTGGGATGAACACCGACGACCGCGTAAACATTCGGATGCTTTTCCGCGAGCTTGACCGCCCGACGGCTGCTTTCGAGCGAAGTGCCGATCGTTAGGATACGTGTCACACCCGCTTCCGCGGCGCGCGCCAAGACATCGTCAAAGTCCGAAGCGAAGTCTGGGTAATCAAGATGAGCGTGGGTATCGATAAGCATAGGCAGACTAAAGCGGCTCCTCGCGTTTTCTCATCTGATCTGTTCGAGTATTTTCTGAAACCGCGGATGACTGCGGAGATCATCCAGATCGGAGTCGTGTTTCGCCCAGTCGGCGAGCTCCGGGCCGCTGGTCCGGATCGCAGGCTCCGGTAAGTCACAGGCCAAATCCAGCTCCTTCAATTTGGTGGAGCCACAGGCCACGTTGTAGAGAGTGAGCGGATCGTCCGGATCGCAAGCGCGCTGGCCTTACCATTCGATAACCGAACCCGCCCAGGTCAATCCGCCGCCGAAGACGATCATCAGGACATAATCGCCCGCTTTGATTCGGCCGCTGCGATTCGCCTCGTCGAGGGCGATGGCGACGGCTGCGGCGGAGGTGTTACCGTAGCGATCGAGATTTACGAAAACTTTTTCGACCGGAATCTTCAGGCGGTCGGCGATTGCTTCGATAATCCGAACGTTGGCCTGGTGCGGAATGACGCAGGCGATATCGTCGATCGTTAGGCCAGCCTTCTCCAGTGCCTTTTTCGCGGCGTCGACCATTGCGGTCACGGCCTGCTTGTAGACCTCTTTGCCCGACATTTTGATCGTTTGCAGATGGTCGTCGACGTTCTCCCGCGTGATCGGATGCCGCGAGCCGCCGCCCGGCATCCAGAGGATGTCGGCAAAATTCCCGTCGCTTGCGATGTGAGTGCTGATCAGGCCGTGTGAGCCACCGTCGCGATGCCGCAAGATGGCGGCGCCCGCCCCGTCGCCGAAAAGGACACAGGTGTTGCGCTCCGTCCAGTCGGTAATCGCGGTCAGTTTCTCTGCGCCGATTACGAGGACGGTATCGTAGGTGTGGCAGGTGATGAACTGCTGGGCGATTTCGATCGCGAAGAGGAATCCAGCACAGGCGGCCGAAAGATCGAGGCAGGCCGCTTTGGTCGCTCCGATCTTGGTTTGGATAAAGCAGGCGGTCGCGGGAAATACCATGTCCGGCGTGGCCGTGGCGACGAGGATGAGATCGATTTCATCTCCTTTGATCCCAGCCTGTTCCATTGCAGCGAGCGCCGCCTTGGCTCCCATGTCGCTCGTATATTCATCCTCCGCCGCGACGCGCCGTTCCTTGATCCCAGTGCGGGTCGTGATCCACTCGTCATCGGTCTCGACGAGCTTGGAGAGATCCTCGTTCGTGAGAATTTTTTCCGGCACGTAGCTGCCGGTGCCGATGATCGAGACGGTGCGTTGCGGTTTAGCGGACCGCGGGCTCGAGCGAGGCGTTCGTTTCATTATAGCGGCTGACTTCCTCGATGATATGTGGATTGACCTGCTGTTCAATCGACTCGGCCGCAACCCGAAGCGCATTCTTGATCGCGAGTGGGGTACTCGAACCATGCGCGATGATGCAGATCCCATTCACGCCGAGAAGGGGCGAGCCGCCGTATTCCTCGTAGTTTATCTTTTTCTTGATCGCCTGAAACGCTTTCTGGGCGAGGAAAGCGCCGGCCATTCGCACTTTGCTTTTCACGAGCTCATGCTTGAGCCATTTGAAAATGGCGTCGCCGACCGATTCGCAGGTCTTGAGAATGACATTGCCGATGAAGCCGTCGCAAACCACGACCTCGACGGGATGAGCAAAGAGATCGTGGCCTTCGATGTTGCCCCGGAAGTTGAGCGCGCTCCGCTTCAGCATCTTGAAAACCTCTTTTGTTAAGTCGGTTCCCTTGACGTCCTCGCCGCCAATCGACATCAGGCCGATCGAGGGATTCTTGTAGCCGAGCACATGGCGCGAATAAACCGAGCCCATGATTCCGTATTGGAGCAGATGTTCGGGCCGTGCGTCGCTGTTCGCGCCGGCATCGATCAGGACGAAAATGTTCGTTTCGGATGGAAAAATGGCGGCAATGCCCGGGCGATCGATTCCCGGCAGGGTGCGCAACTTGATCGTCGTCGCGGCGACGGCGGCGCCGGTGTGACCTGCGCTGACAATCGCGGCAGCTTCACCCTTTTTCACCAGGTCGACGGCGCGGCTAACGGATGAGTCTTTTTTGCGCCTGACGGACTCGACGGCGCCATCCGTCATCGCGACAACCTGGGTCGAATGGACAATCTCGATTCGCCGATCGTTGCAATTGCTCTTTTTCAGCTCGGCTTCGATTTGCGCCGTGTCGCCGACGAGAAAAAGTTTGTCGATCTGGGGATATTCGCGCAGCGCCAGGACTGCGCCGCCAACCAGATTAGGCGGCCCGAAATCGCCACCCATGGCGTCCAGAGCGATTTTCATCGAGCCGCCAATCTGCGATTTTCGCTCGCCGAATGCAAAGTCTAAAAATTAATGTTAGGGGCAGCCTTTACCCCGAGAACCGAACCGGGCCAAAGATCGGGGCGCAAACGCCCCTCCCATATTAGCCCGCGTCCACTGTCAGCACCTGGCGGCCTTTGTAATATCCGCACGAAGGGCAGGCGATATGCGAGGGAACAGTGCTGCCGCATTGCGAGCACTTATTAAGTTGCGGCGCCTGCCAGCGATGCGATGCCTTGCGCGTGCGCAGACGCATCTTTGAGGTTTTGCGTTTTGGGACTCCCATAAGAGCGGATCAGGAAAGCAGGAATTCGGGAAAAAACAACCGGAAGGTATCGCGATTCCATTCGCAATCGTGCTCCTGCTCGTGATCGCAATCGTCTTTCCGGCCAAGAATTGAATCGGTCACGAGTGGGAGCGCGAGCACGATTACAGGCCCTAAAGCTCGAGCTTGTCGAGTGCGCTCCAATCGGGCGGACGCGCTTCG
The DNA here is from genome assembly GCA_963720895.1 of uncultured Verrucomicrobiae bacterium. GTDB lineage: Bacteria > Verrucomicrobiota > Verrucomicrobiia > Chthoniobacterales > UBA10450 > Palsa-1392. The sequence goes on along the minus strand of CAVRGZ010000001.1, from coordinate 172,204 downwards.
AGGACGCCCGGATCGTCGTCTCTTTTTAACTCTTTCGGCACCGGACAAACACGCCCGCCCTCGCGATCGCAGTGGGGATAGGGGGGCAAATTCAGGAGGATATCTTCCCGCATGAATGGCGTGAGGTCGACCACTTCAGGCCCGGTGAGCTCGGTGTGGACGGCAAATTCCTTCACCTCAATGTTGAAGGGAAACGCCTCGAGGCAGCGAACGCAACGCAACTCAACCGGTTGCGTCAATGCACCGTTTGCCCAAAGCGCGCCTTCGGAAATCCCCACGTCGAGGGCGTAGCGAAGCAGCCCGGCGCAACGGGCCTCCTCGGGATCAAATTGGGGCAAAGGGCAATCTTCCTCGCCTTCGAGATGCAATCCTGCGGCCGGTATCTGGCGCAAATGAATTTTCACACGCGAATCCTTTCGGTTTTCACTCGCGAAATTTTTCAGAATTCATCGCTCCAATTTCCTCGCAAAACTTCCCACGACACAAGCGGGGACAAACTGCCCGACATCGCCGCCGAGCCGCGCGATCTCCTTCACGATGCGCGAGCTGAGATAAGTATACTCCTCTTTTGGCATCAGGAAGATCGTTTCCACGGTCGCTTCCAGCTTGCGATTCATCAGCGCCATTTGGAATTCGAACTCGAAATCCGAGACAGCGCGCAATCCGCGCACCACGGCGTTCGCGTTCTGTTCCACCGCGAATTCGACGAGCAATCCATCGAGCGGCAAAACTTTTACCCCCTCGAGCGAAGCGGTGACCTGGCGCAGAAAATCGAGTCGTTCTTCGAGCGTAAAGTAGGGTTGCTTCTGATCGTTATGCGCGACGGCCACAACCACTTCGTCAAAAAGCTTTCGCGCGCGCTCGATCACGTCGAGATGGCCATTGGTGACCGGGTCGAAGCTGCCGGGATAAATCGCGCGTCGCATCGGGCGAAAAATCGCAGAGGAACCGGGAAATTCAACGTGGCAGGCCGGAGCGCGGGTTGCCTCCGGCGCCCACTGTTCCACAGTAGCAGGTAACAATGAGCGAAACCCCCTACCGATCCATCGCGGTGGCCGCGGCTTTTTCTCCGCGTTTTCACCAAGTCCTGGCGGAGGCAAACCGCTTGCGCGAGCGCTTTGGCGCCCGGCTGAGCATGATTTTCGTCGGAAAACGCGATCCCGCGACGACGAAGAAATTTGCCGATGCGATCGCGAAACTGAAGCTGCCGCAGGATTCCTTTGTGCATTATGAGGAAGGCGATCCGGCGAGCGGGATCCTGGCCGGAGTGCAAAAATTGTCAGTCGAGCTCTTGATTGCCGGCGCCTTGGAAAGGAAAGCGATCCATCGCCAGTTCCTCGGCGACGTGGCGCGTCGCCTGGTTCGTGAAGCCACCTGCTCGGTCATGCTTTTCACGCAACCGGAGCTGGAGCCGAAACCGCTTCGCCACATCGTCTTCATGGCGGAATACTCGGATCACGCACAACGCGCTCTGCGCCGCACCCTGCATCTGGCCGAGAAAGAAAATTGCGAACGTCTTTATGTCATTCGCAACTACACCAGCTTTGACAAGGCGCGTGCCGCGCGCCAGGCCAAGGGCGGCAAAGAGATCGCGCGGACCTTGGATGAGGAGGAAATTGCGCTCCAGGAATTCGTTCTCGCGGCCGGCGCCACCGCGGTCCCGATCGAAGCGCGTTGCATTCGCGGGAACACGGGCTTTGCCGCGTCGAATTTCGTCCAGGCGGTCGAAGCAAACCTGCTCGTCGTTCCGCTCGAGACGAAGCCCGAACCCAAACCCAAACTGCCGAGCCGGATTGCCTGGGTAACGGACGTGATTCCTTGCAACCTCTGGATCGTGCGTTGAGGTCATCCCGAGCGAGGTCGAAGAACCTCGATGGATAATTGAACCCTCTATCGGGTTGGACCCCCAGGATCCGTGTTTCGCCGCTCTCTCATCTGGCGCCGTAGCCGGAAGTGCCGGGGGATCCGCCCGGGATGACGAACGGGCGGGGTTCTTGCCCAACGAGGGATGCGAGAAGAATCGCCTAACGAAAAAAATTACGCTGCTTGTCCGAGATCGGGCATTCGAGACGCTCGAGGACCAGGAGCATGTCTTCCCAAACCTTCCGTTTCTCGACGTTGCCCTGGTTTCGCAGGAGGTACGAGGGATGAAAGGTAATCATCAACGCCGTCTCGCGGTAGGAATGCCAGCGGCCGCGTAACTTTCCCACCGGTTCACGAATCTGGAGCAGCCCTTCGACCGCGGTCGCTCCGAGCGCGACGAGCACTTTCGGCCGGATGGTTTCGATTTGTTCGGTCAGATACGGGAGGCAGGTCTCCATCTCCACGGGAGTGGGCCGGCGATTGCCCGGTTCGCCGGCCGGCATGTCAGGGCGGCATTTCAACACGTTGGCGATATAGACGTCGTCCCGCGTGAAACCCATCGTCGCGATGATCCTCGTGAGGAGCTGGCCCGCGCGGCCGACAAACGGCTCGCCCTGCCGATCTTCATCCGCGCCGGGCGCTTCGCCGATGAACATCAAATCCGCGTCCGGATTGCCAACACCGAAAACGGTCTGAGTTCGCGAACGTGCGAGGTGCGGACAGAGGCGGCATACCGCGACGCGTTGCGCGATCGAGGCAAGACGGGCCGATTTGGCATCCCGTTCCCGCTCGTTAGGCGAAGAGCCGGCCGCCTGCAATCGGGCCAGCGCGGCGCGACTCGCCCGCGGCGGATGGTCGCTTTCGCCGCGCAGGGTCTCGAGACCGTTCAGCGCAGTCTCCAACGCTTTCGAGAATTCACTCATGCACCAATCATTCTGTCGGGTTTATCCGGCCCGGCAATTCTTTAGCGCGTTTCGGATCAATTGGACGGTGACGCTGAAGATAAACTCACCAGAGTCTCCAACGCCGCAAGATGGGCTCGCAATGCTTTCGCTCCGGGCGGTTGCACCAACTTTTTCTTTCGTCTCTTTTGCGTTTAATCTCCTCGCCGCCGCCGCTTTCACATGAGCACCCGTTTATCCGACTACGATTATCTGCTTCCGGCCGAATTAATCGCCGCGCGGCCACTTCCGCGTCGCCAGGACGCGCGCATGATGGTGCTCGATCGGGAGCGGCAAACAATTGACCACCGGCAGTTTGTCGAGTTGCCGCAATTCGTCAGGCCGGGCGATCTCCTTGTCTTGAACGACACCCGAGTGCGCCCGGCCCGACGTTTTTCCGATGACGGCACGATCGAGTTTCTTTTTCTGGAACAACTCGATCCGCAACGCTGGCGCTGCCTGGTCAAACCGGGCCGCAAGATGCGGATCGGAGCCATGACCATTCTCGACGGGGCGGATGTCAAAGTGGAGGAAATCGGTCCGGAAGGTGAGCGGGTCGTCTGGTTGGAACGCGCGATCGATCCCTGTCGTGGGGGCGAGATGCCCTTGCCGCCCTACATCGACCGGCCGGCGGACGCGGATGACGCGACGCGCTACCAAACGGTTTTCGCGCGTGCGCCCGGGGCAGTCGCGGCGCCAACCGCGGGTTTACATTTTACCCCGGAAATTCTGCTGCAGTTGCCGCACACTTTCGTCACGCTGCATGTCGGCACGGGAACCTTCCGTCCGGTCCAAAGCATGACCATCGCCGAGCATCGCATGCATGCCGAGCAGTTCATGATTTCCGAACCGGCTGCAGCTGCGATTAACGCGGCTGAAAGCATTCTTGCGGTCGGAACGACTTCGGTGCGGGTCTTGGAGGCGGCGGAAAAACGCGGTGGTCGCTTTTTCGCGCAGAAAGGCTCGACCGATATTTTCATCTACCCGCCATACGAATTCCGCGTGGTCGATCGGTTGTTGACGAATTTTCATCTGCCGCGCTCAACGTTGCTCATGCTGGTGGCGGCTTTCGCGGGTCGGGAATTCGTCCAGCGCGCCTATGCCGAAGCGATACGCGAACGCTACCGTTTCTACAGCTATGGCGACTGCATGCTGATCCTGTAGCCGGGGACGCCGTCCCGGTCGACCGTTCTTGGCGCCTCAATTTCTCGTCCGAGATTGGGCATTGGTCTGTCCAACCGGGGACAGCGACCCCGGCTAGAGCGCCCGCGGCTTTTTCGCGCTGTGGTTCGCGTCCACAAGGCGATGCTCCCATGTTAGGCTCGCGTATGGACGCACCTCATCCTAATGAAAACACACCGAAGGGCGAACTCGTCACCCGCACCGTCGCGATGCCAAAGGACACCAATCCGAACGGCGACATCTTTGGCGGCTGGCTGATGGCACAGATGGATCTGGGCAGCGGCATTCTCGCATCGAAAAGGGCGAAAACGCGGGTTGTGACAGTGGCGGTGGACGGGATGTCATTTCTCCAACCAGTCAGGGTGGGGGACACGGTGGCTTGTTACGCCAGGGTCGAATCGGTTGGTCGAACCTCGATGAAGATCCCGGTCGAAGTCTGGGTGCAGCGCTACATGAGGACCGAGCAAACGCTTGTCACCCGAGCGGTTTTCATCTGCGTCGCGGTCGATCAAGTGGGCAAGCCTGATCCCGGTGCTCGGCGACTAGGCTCCAAAGACTTTCCGGGTTAGGCCGCTACTGTCCGCTGCCGTCTCCCACCGACTCCGGTCCGGAAACATCGGTCGTTTCCCTTGGCTCGCTCACGTGCGCGACCGGCATGGAAGCTTTTCCACGGGCGGCGAACGCTTTTGTTGTTTCACCCGGCCATGACTCGATTTGCTGACGTAGCGGCTGTAAGCCCGTTCCCGCCGGCCCTGCGCCGTGAGCATCGAGCAGCCGGAGAGGAGCGTGCTTCCAATCAATAAGAGCGCGATTGCGCGAGAGATTTTTTTCATTGTTTTGTTGACGCTAATCGAGGCGTGTCGCGGTCGGTTCCGAGGGTGAAGAGCCCCGCGTGCACCATCTCGTCGACCGCTCGATAGATTTTCCAATCGCAATAACCGCTCCGGCTGTGAAGATCGGCGAGGGTGAGCGCGTCGTTGTAGGCGATCTGCCAGATTTCTTCCGCCACACCACGCAGTTCCTCCAGTTCAGGATTGTCCCAGGAGAGATTGAGCTTTTGTCGTTTCAGATGAGCCGAGGTATTGCGCATCCGTTTTCGCAGATCTTCGAATTGATCGCGCATTTGAATGGCGTTGATCAAGATTTCGTCCGCCTGACGGGTCAAGCGCGCTGCTCTCGCTCCAGTCGGCAAGGACCTGGGTTTCATTCGAGAAGGAGAAGGTGCCGGAACGGTGCTCGTGGAGGAAGAGCTGCCAAAACGCTTCCTCGCCGCTCAGGTGCTCGAAGCGGCCCCAGCGCGGCGCTCCTTTCTCAAAATAGAAGGTCGAAATCGTCTCGCCATCTTCGTCTGCGATCGTGAGCAGGCCGGTCTGCATCGACTGAATGATCGTCTGGTAAATGGTGACGATGTCGAAGTTGGCCAGGCTGCCGGTGAGTTCGAGCGAATTGTTAGGCGAATGGGTCAGTTCGCGGGCCTGGAAGAGGCGATTGGCCAATTTCTCCGAAAGGAAGAGAAAGAAAGACGGTACTCGCTGTATCAGTTCCGGAAAATCGCTTCGGCGGAAACATTGCACGCTGAGTGCAGCCGCAGGCGCGAGCAGTATTGTTGCGCGGAAGCTCCATCAGGGCGCCGGTTTCGCCGAAAATATCCCCCCGGGAAAGCACCGTCGTGGCGGCGCCAGCGCGGGCATTCGGCGGCAGCAATTCCACAGCTCCGCGGGTGACGATAAAAAGTTCGCGCCCCTCCTCCCCGGCAGAATAGACGATCTCGTTTTCCGCGAAATGCTTGACTGGCGAAAGAGAGCCAATGGCCTTCAGTTCGATAAGCTGGAGCGATTTGCAAAAGGCAAAGAAATCGCGCTGGACCATTCTTGGGAAGTAGCAAGAGTCGTGCAGGCCGCGGAGAAGGGTGGAGGATTTTTGCCCGGGAAGAGCACTTTCCAACTCTGCGGATTCGCCGCTAATCCTTTGCCATGAGCGGGCTAGCCTATCTTTTTGAGCGCTTTCCCTCGTTCACCCAGACATTTTGTTACCGCGAGATTGCCGAATTGCGAGCGACAGAACGGATTGCCGGTCATCTTTTCCGTTCGCCGCCCGGCTGGACGAACCGGCGCAGGATTGGGACCCGGCGATCGTTGGCCGGGTGGTGAATATCTCCCCGGAGACGAGCAATTGGTGAGGGAAGTGGATCGGGCGATGCGCAAAGGAAAACTTCCCGAGTTGGCGACCCGTGAAATCGCCGACTGGGGACGGAAAACCGATTTTCTCCGTCTTTATCAAGCCGCCTTCCTCGGACCCCGCCTGCAAGCGCTCGGGGTGCGTCATGTACATGCACATTTTGCCGGATTGGCGGCGCGCACCGCCTATTGGATCAAGCGGTTTTTCGGGATCGGTTTCAGCTTTACCGCACACGCGAACGACATTTTTGCTCCAAAACCCTTTGAGATTTCGTTAGGCGAACTGATCGGTGCGGCGCACGCCGTTGTCACCGTGAGCGACTTTGGCGTTCGGTTCCTGGGCGAGAAATATCCACGGGAACGCGGAGAAAATTCATCGGATCTACAACGGGATCGATCTCGCCCGTTTTCCGCGAGCTGCCTTTACCGACGGGCCCGCTTTGATCGTCTCCATCGGGCGATTGATCGAAAAGAAAGGCTTTCGCGATTTGATCGAGGCCTGCCGGATCTTACGCGAGCGCGGTGTCGAATTCCGATGCGAAGTTATCGGCGAGGGTCCGCTGGAGGGGTCGCTTCGCGATCAAATCACGGCCGCTGGCCTGATCAAGATGGTCACGTTGACCGGTCCTCTGCCACAAACAGTGGTGGCCGGGCGACTCGCGCGCAGCGCTCTCTTCGCCCTGCCTTGCGTTACCGAAGTGGGAGGCGGGATGGATAATCTTCCAACCGTCGTGATGGAAGCGATGGCGGCGGGTCTGCCGGTCGTTTCCACCCCCCTGGGCGGCGTTCCGGAAATGGTGCTCGACGGAATCACAGGCCTCCTTGTGCCGGAACATCAGCCGGCCGCTTTGGCAGACGCGCTCGAGCGGATCGTTGCCAATCCGCGACTCGCGCGATCGTTAGGTGAGGCTGGCCGGCAACGAGCCGCGGAATTGTTTGCGATCGACAAAAGTGCGGAAGCACTGCGCGCGCTCTTCCAGCAGGCCGGCGCTTTCCCCCTCTAATTGGGTCGCTGAGAATCTTATCTACTTCCCCCGCGGTCGACGAGCCCGGCTGTAGTTGCCGGTTCCGCCTTGCCGGGGTCAGAAGGCAAGCGCAGGATCCCCCCATGGAGTTGCCGTTATTCTTGCGCCGGATTGTCTTCTTCGCGCTTTTGCTCGCTTCCCCCACCATTGGTCGCGCGGAGGAATCTCCGAAATGGACCCGGACCTACAACGAACTACTCGGCAAATATGTCACTAACAGCGGTGTCAGATACGCCGCCTGGAAGAAGAATGCCGCCGATATGCAGGCCATCCAGCAAGTGGTTGACGGGATCGCGGAGGAGAAAGTTTCGGCCTTGGGCAAAAAGGAGCAGCTCGCTTTTTATATCAACGCCTACAACGCGTGGATCCTCCATGAAGCGCTCGGCAAGTATCCGACGAAAAGCGTAAAGGATCTCCTCTTCACCTTCTTCACTGGGCAACGGATCAAGGTCGCGGGCGAGAAGATGAGTTTCAATCATCTCGAGAAAGACATCATTCGCCCGAGATTTGGCGAACCCCGCGTCCACTGCGCGCTGAACTGCGCGAGCCGCAGTTGTCCGCCGCTCAACCGGGAGCCGTTCCAGGCGGACAAACTCGATGCTCAACTCGAGAAGTTGGCTGTCGCCTTCGTCAATTCTCCCAAAGGTGTCGACTATTCCGCGGGAAAAAATACCGCCGCACTTTCGTCGATTTTCAACTGGTACAAGGATGATTTCAAAGCGCTCGGTGGCCCCATCGCCTTCATCAACAAGCGCCGCAATCCGCCTTTGCCTAACGACGTCAAAATCACTTATCAGGATTACGATTGGTCGCTAAATGAAGTCAAATAGGCGGCCGCGCCTCCGCGCGCGCCTAAGAAATTGTGCTTCGTTTCACAGATGTTTGCGAAATGCGGCCGTTGAAGTTGGCGCCTGGTGCGAATGTCTTTTTAGACGCCCTCTCAGATGAGATCTCGCACCTGCTCGACAGCGCGCAGGTAAACACGGTGCGGGCCGCCGCGCATCAGCTCCTCCTGCATCAATTCGACGACATCGTTTTTTCCGGCCGGCAGGATCTGGCGCATCTTCCGGCCCTCCGTCCGGCCAAAGAAAACATCAAGCAGATCCGCGCCCGGTTTGTGTTCGACGCGAAACTTCGCCGACTCGGTTGTGATCTGGCAGGCGCTGATTGGTTCGCCCTCCTTCGGGCGGAGCGCGACCTTGATCTTTCGCTCGCCGTCGTCGGTCTTCTTGCGAAAGCCTAACGATTTTTTACCTACGCTGCCGCGTTCCCATTCCAACTGGCCGGCGAGCCAGCCAACAAGAAGGAGCGCCGTCGAACGAAACTCAGGCGCATGATCGATTTCGAGGGACTTGATTCCTGCGAGGTGATGGTGGGTCGCCGGATGATCAAAAAATTGCGCGAGCGCGATCCGCAGATGGATCAGGCGCTCCCAGTTGAGATCGCAGAGGACGATGCGCTGCCGCGCTTCGTGCTGTGTCGTTTCGACGAGTTTCATTTGCTCGTCAAAATTCCGCCAGATCTGGCTGTCGTAGATGACACGATCAACCCAGGCCCAAAGCTGGGGATCGATCGGGGCGCGGAACTCCTCCTGCCACCAGAGGTAAAGCGGAAGGTCGGAATCGAGCTGCGCAAAAACAATGTTCGGGAGGAGCCCGCATTGTTTGCCTCTGAGGAGGAAGGAGAGCTGTTCGGAACAGACCTGTTTGCGCCCGGCCTGACTGACGTGGCAATGGGCGCTGATCCACGCCTCGACGCCGCTCTCCCTCGACTCCGGGTCGGCTGCGATGACGATCGCGCGGCAGGCATGATTTTCCGTGATCTGCGAAATGATCGCGGTATTTTTGCCTAACGAATCGGGCGCTTCGCTGTAGACCGCGAGGTTGATGAGCGACGCGCGCGTCATCACGCCGTCGCCCGCATCCCAGAGCTTCTTCAGCTCGCGATCGATTTGTCCGACCTCGACCGGAAGCCCGGCGCTGAAAGTTTCTTTGGTAGCCGGCATGGTGATTAGGTTCGCTCTCCTCTCACCCTGCGGAGCGTAGCCGGCGAAGAATCTCGTGTGTAACTCTCGAGGTCGTTAGGCGGGCAGTGCCGAAGATCCGTTCTGAGGTTCCTCTCCGCGCTCCACGGGCTCGGAACGACAGGCATGGTGCGACCCACTTTTCCCAGGATGGTCTGACCTCTCACTTTCACAACCTCCTCCAGCTGCGCCCATCGCGCGCCAGCAGTTCATCCGCTTCCTCCGGTCCCCACGAGCCGGCTGGATAAGTGTGCAATTCCGGCGCGCCTTCCTTTTCGGCCCACGCTTCCTCGATCGTGTCGATGAACGCCCAGGCTTGCTCCACTTCATCACGTCGCGCGAAAAGCGTCGCATCGCCCGCCATCGCGTCGAGCAAAAGCCGTTCATAGGCTTCCGGGCTGGCCTTCCCAAAGGATGTCCCGTAATGGAAATCCATTTTTACCGACTCGATGCGGAAGCTCGTCCCGGGCACTTTCGCCTGCATGCGGAGCGAAATTCCCTCGTCCGGCTGAATGCGAATCACGAGCACGTTCTGGTCGGGCGATTGCGGCTCGCGATTGAACAAAACCTGCGGCGCTTTTTTGAAATGGACGGAAATTTCCGTGCCCGATTTGGGCAGCCGTTTTCCGACGCGGACATAAATCGGCACGTCGGCCCAGCGCCAGTTATCCACTCGGACGCGCAACGCGACATAGGTTTCGGTTTGCGATTGCGAATCGACGCCTTTTTCCTCGCGATAAGCCGCCACTGATTTGCCGGCGATTGCGCCTTTCGCGTACTGACCGCGTACGACGTAGGTTCCGACTTCCTCTTCGCTGAAGCGGCGGATCGAGCGCACCACTTTCACCTTTTCATCTCGAATACTGTCGGCCCTGAGATCGGTCGGCGGTTCCATTCCGACCAGGCAAAGCAACTGCAGAAGATGATTCTGCACCATGTCGCGCAAGGCTCCGGCGCCCTCGTAGTAGCCGGCGCGATTTTCCACCCCTAACGTTTCCGCGGCGGTGATCTGGACGTGGTCGATGTAGCGCGCATTCCAGAGCGGCTCGAAGATCGCATTCGCAAAACGCAGGACCAAAATATTCTGTGCCGTCTCTTTCCCGAGGAAATGATCGATCCGGTAAGTTTGATCCTCCGAGAAGGAACTTTGGACGACGCGGTTCAGGTGCCGCGCAGATTTGAGATCGGTGCCGAACGGTTTCTCCAGAATGACGCGCGCCCAGCTCCCTTCGCGGGTCTTGTTCAGTCCGGCTTTCTTCAGATTTTGTACGATCGTTTCGAATTGGTCGGGCGAGGCCGCGAAATAGAAGAGGCGATTGCCGCGCGTGCCGCTCTCTTTGTCGAGGCGGTCGAGGCGCTCCGCCAGTTTCTCGTAGCCAGCTTCGTCGCCAAATTCGCTCTGGTGATAGAAGAGTGATTTGGCAAAGCCGTCCCAGATTTCGTCGCGCACCGTCTGCCGGGAAAATTTGCGGGTCGCTTCCTCCATTTCCTTGCGAAATTCGTCATCAGTCTTCGGCCGGCGCGCGAAGCCCACGACCGCCAACGCCGGCAGGGAGTTCGCCATCCGCGGCGATATTGTAAAGTGCGGGAACGAGCTTGCGGTGGGTCAGATCCCCCGTCGCGCCAAAAATCACCACTGCGCACGGCTGCGGCACCGCCTTGGTTGAGAGCCCTTCGCGCAATGGATTGGGTTGCTGTTTTTCGGTCATGTCCCTGATAGCTTAGGCAGATTGACGAACAGAGGGTAAACGAAAAAACGGGCCGTTTTTTTGGCCTTGTTTGCAGAAACTTTTCCCGACAAGGGAAGCCTGCGTAGGATTCGATTTGTAATCGTTCCTAATCCTGCTCCTGCTCTTGCTCCTGGTCTTCCTTCCCGTAACGAAGATGAAACGGGGATCAGGTTCAGAGCAGGAGCAGGATTAGGAAAATCAGCCCGGCAACGGGAATTTTCTTGTCAACTGCTGGACCTGCTGGCGGACGTTGGCGATCGCGCGTTCATCTTCCCGCGCAGCGAGCGCTTCCGCGATGAGATCGGCGATCTCGAGCATTTCTTCCTCTTTCATCCCGCGGGTCGTGACCGCCGGAGTCCCGAGCCGAATGCCGCCCGGCTTAAAGATCGGATAGGTATCGAAGGGAATCGCGTTCTTGTTCACCGTGATCCCGGCCCGATCGAGCACATTCTGCGCATCCTTCCCGTTGATCTCTTTTGGCCGCAGATCAACGAGCATAAGATGATTGTCGGTCCCGCCGGAAACGATCCGGAAGCCATGCTTGGCGACGCCGGCGGCGAGCGCTTTTGCATTCAACACCACCTGTCGCTGATACTCGCGGAATTGCGGCTGGAGCGCCTCCTGAAAACAAACCGCTTTGGCCGCGATGACGTGCATCAGCGGCCCCCCTTGCACGCCCGGAAAAACGGAGGAATCGATCGCCTTCGCAAACTGCTCCTGGCAAAGCACGATCCCGCCGCGCGGTCCGCGCAGACTCTTGTGCGTCGTCGTCGTGACGAAGTGTGCGTGGGGCACCGGGCTCGGATGTTCGCCGCCCGCAACGAGACCGGCGATGTGCGCCATGTCGATGAAAAGCAGGGCGTCGACTGAATCGGCGATTTGCCGAAGGCGGGGAAAATCGAGGAAGCGTGGATAAGCCGAAGCACCGGCGGTAATCATCGCCGGACGCACTTCTTCGGCCTGCTTCGCCAGTGCGTCGTAATCGATCTGCTCGGTTTTCTCGCTCACGCCGTACTGCGTCACCTGATAGAGTTTGCCGGAAAAATTCGCCGGATGACCATGGGTAAGATGGCCGCCGTGGGCGAGATTCATCGTCAGAATGCGATCGCCGGGTTTGATCGCGGCAAAGTAAACCGCCATGTTGGCTTGCGCTCCGCTATGTGGCTGCACGTTGACGTGCTCCGCCCGGAAAATTTTCAGAGCGCGATCGATCGCCAGTTGCTCGACCACGTCGACGTTCTCACAACCGCCGTACCAACGTTTTCCCGGATAACCTTCGGCGTACTTGTTCGTCAGGCAGGAACCCTGCGCCTCCATCACTGCGCGGCTGGTGAAATTTTCCGAGGCGATGAGCTCAATGTTTTCCCGCTGGCGTCGTTCCTCGGCGGCGATCGCTTCGTAAATCTCGGGATCGACCTTGACGGAGGGCCTTGCCGGACGACGGCCCCGGTTGACTGTCGCCAGCTTCGGATTCGAGATGATGAGGCATATTTCCCATGGTGGATCGTGCGGCCATGCTTCCGCCGTGGCGGGAGACTGCAATTTCCGTTTCTTCTACGAAGGCGAGAACGCTCGGTAAAGCCTTTTCAATGCTCTCGGCACACTCGTCGTAGATCTCGCGCCCCATCCCGATGGGATCGGGCAGATCACGCCAGAGCGTCGCGCCCGGTTCTTCAAACTCGCGGAGCAAGAATGTCTTCTCTGCGCTTTGCGGAAAGAGGAGATGAATCGTTTCCAAATGCGATCCGGTCATGGCAAAAATGTGGGTCGCCCGGTCGACCAGCGTGACGGTGAGCGGTTGGCTGCGAAACGACGAGATATCGACTCCGCGTTGTCGGCAAACGTCGATTGCATGGACGCTCGGCGGCTGGCCTCGCACGGCATGCACGCCAGCCGCATCCGCTTCGATGTCCTTGCGATTGCCGATCAAACGGCGGAAAAGTCCCAAGGCCATGGGACTGCGGCAAATGTTGCCGGTGCAGACAAAAAGGACGTATTTCACGATGATGCGAGACGCGACGGCGACAGCCTGCGCCAAAGTAAAATCAAACGTCCTCAAGTCAACGAACCCGCTGCCCGACTGCTCTTGAAATGACCCGCCGCCGCTTCGCCCTAACGACGACCACGCCATGAGGTCGTCCTGGAAATCACTCCGTTACCAATTGGAATGGCTGGGTGTGCGCCTCCTTGCCGCCATCGTCCCGCGCCTGCCGCGTCCGGTCGCGGTCCAATTTGCAGGCACCGCGGGCGCGATCGCGGCTCATCTCGATCGGCAGGGGCGGCGCGTTGCCTTGAGCAATCTGGAGGCGGCTTTTGGCGATCGGTTTTCCGCCGCCGAGCGCGCCAGAATCACGCGCCAATCCTACCAGCAATTTGCCGCCACGATGATCGATCTCTTCTGGAGCCCACGGATCAACGCGAAGAATTATCGGGAACTAATCGATCTGGAGGGCTTTGAAGAATTCGCCCGCACCGTCGGACCAACCGGTCCCTGCATCTTTGCCGCCTGCCATTACGGAAACTTCGAGTGGTCCGGCCTTACGGTCGGCTACCTCGGGATGCCGGGCACGATCATTGCGCAGGAGTTCAAGAACCCGAAGCTCGACCCAATCTTTAACCGTCTGCGCCAAAATCCGGTCACCAGATGGCCCAGCGCGAAGGTGCGATTGTGCGGCTTTACAAAACGCTGCGACGGCATAAGAGCGTGGCGATTCTGGTCGATCTTACCCTCCACCCGCGCCAACCGACCGTCGCGATCGATTGTTTTGGAATGAAAATGTCGGTCACCTTCGCCCATGCCTGGCTCCACCGCCGCACCGGTTTGCCAATTGTCCCGGTGCATCAGGAAGCGTTGCCGGGTGGCCGTTGCCGAATCGTCTTTCACCCCCGGCTCGAGATCCCGCCCGAGGCGACCGACCAGGAGATTGCGCAACTTTGCTGGAATCAGTTTGAGCCGGTCGTTAGGCAAAATCCCGCGGGCTGGCTTTGGATGTACAAATACTGGCGCTTCCGCCCGACCAACGCGACCCGACCCTATCCGTTCTACGCCCACACCGTGCGACGCTTCGACAAGCTTCTGAGACAGTCCGCTCGCTGAAGGCGTAACAATGACGAAAGCCGGGTGGGAATCGGCCCGTGCGCGACGAGCCTGGATGCTCCAACACGCTCGGAGCGCGGAGCAAGAATCGTTGAAGAAGAACCCGGCCCCTTCGGTGTGATCAGAGTCGTTAATCGTTAGGCATTTTTCTCCCGCTTTGCCCAGCGAAGCGCGAGAGAAAACTTAGCTCGCAACCGGCGACGCCGCCAAAGAGCGGCGGGCTCACGGTTGACAATGAGCCCGCGATGCGCTCTTCAGTTGAAACCTATGCGCCTTTCATTTCGCCTCCTTTTCTTCATCCCGCTGGCTGGGGTTGCTTTACTCACGAGCTGCACCACCATGGCGCCATCGTCGACCGGAAGTTATCACGTCACTGCCCTCAAACCGCACGATCCCTCCAAGGTGGTCGTCAAACTCTCCCTCGCGACGCAGAACGTCTACGTCGAGGAGGGCGATCGCCTTCTCATGGCGGTCCAGGGTAACGTGGGTAAACCCAGCTCGCCGACCCCGACGGGAAATTTCACTATCTACAACAAGGACAAAACCAAACGCCGGATCAGCGAGCCCGATGCGGGTTATCCGATGGCTTACTGGTGCGAGTTTAAACCCGCCTACGGATTCCACGAAGGATTTGTCCATCCGTATCCGCACACGCACGGATGCATCCGGTTGCATCGCGAAGCCGCCGCCCGGCTTTTCGCACTGACGAGAATTGGGACGCCGGTGCATATTGCGAATTCCCTTCCCGAAGATGCGGAGTATGGCAACCGGGTTCAAAAGCTCGACCAGAGCCGTGACCCCAATCCGCCCCGCTCTCAGATGATGTCGACCACTTGGTTCAAAGATCCGCCGGGCCCACTTCTGACTGACGGCTAAGCTCCACGAAAACAGGGGCTGAATCTCGGCTCGTCGCTGCGCACTGGAAAAAAGTGCTCAGCGACCGCATAGTTTATGCCCATGAGCGCGAACCTAATATCCAGCGGCACGACCGCGCGTAACAAAGTCAACCTCCGCACTCCGGAGGTCATGACGGCCGTGCAGGAACAGGTCGAAGCGCATTACCGGAGCGATATCGTCGACAAGGTTCGGCGGACCGGCGGAGTTATCGCGGTCGGCGACCTGACCGTGCGGCTGGCGAAGCAATTTGGCTTTTGTTACGGAGTCGAGCGCGCAATCGATCTCGCCTACGCCGCGCGCAAGGTTTTCAAAGATCGCCGTCTTTTCATCGTCGGCGAGATTATTCACAACCCCGAGGTGAACGAGCAAATCTCGTCCTTAGGCATCAAGAATCTGACCGGACAAAATAAACAAGCCGATATTTCCGAGCTGCAACCCGACGACGTCGTTATTTTGCCCGCTTTTGGTACCGAGCTTTCCATTTTGCAGCAGATCAAGGATGCCGGTTGCCAGATCGTGGACACGACCTGCGGCGACGTGATGAGTGTCTGGAAGCGGGTGCGCAAATACGCCAGCGAATCGGTCACCTCGATCATCCATGGCAAGGCGGAGCACGAAGAGACCAAAGCCACCAGCTCGCGCGCGCTCGGCGATGGCAAAGGTCATTATCTTGTCGTCCTGACGCTCGCCGATACCGAATACGTTTGCGATTACATCCGGAGCGGCGGCGATAAGCAGGCGTTTCTCGACAAGTTTCGCGGGGCTTACTCGCCCGGTTTCGATCCCGATGTTCATCTCCGAACTATTGGCGTGGCCAACCAAACGACCATGCTCCGCGGTGAGACCGAGGAAGTGCAACGCCGCATTCGGAAAGCGATTTCCGATCGCGACGGAGCGGAACTGGCCACAAAAACCTTTCGCTTCTTCGATACGATCTGCGGCGCGACGCAGGAGCGGCAGGATGCGCTCCGCGAGTTGCTCGATGTAAAGTTGGACCGTCTCCTCGTCGTCGGCGGCTATAACAGTTCGAACACTTCGCATCTCGCCGAGATGGGCGAAGAAAAATTACCCACCTATTTCGTTCTCAACGCCAGCCGCCTGCTCTCTGACAAGGAAATCCTGCACTACAACCTGCACGAGCGTCGCGAAGTGGTGGCGCAGGATTGGCTCCCGACCGGGTCCAGTCGTTGTCGGCATCACCGCCGGCGCCTCCTGTCCTAACAATCTCATTGAAGAAACCCTGATCCGGCTTTTCCAACTCCGCGGCATCGGGATGGAAGAACTGAACGCCGCCGCTGGCTGAGGATTTGCCGGGCGAGGGGATGACACGGAGCGTCTCGGCCTGGCATCTCCGGCGCGCCCGGTTGGAAGACGCGGCCGAGATTGCCCGGCTGTTGACCGAACTCGGCTATCCGGTCGAGGCGGGAGCGATTCTTCAACGCCTCCAGGCTCTCCTGGGTCATCCCGATCATTTTGTCATGGTGGCCGCTCGGCCTAACGATCATTTGTCGGGTGTGATTATGGCGGAACAGCGCGCGCTCCTTCTCTATGGTTCGCAGGTCGAGATCATGGGACTGAGCGTGGGATCCGATGCGCGGCGATTGGGCGTTGGCCGCGCGCTGGTCAAGGCGGTCGAAGACTGGGCGCAACAACTCGGGAACAACAAAGTCGTTGTTCGCTCCAACGTCGTCCGCCCCGAATCACATCCTTTTTACGAGAAGATCGGCTACGCACGGACGAAGACACAGCACGTTTACGCCAGCTCGTTAGGCAAAGGCACCACCGCCTGAACAATGCCGCGCTCGAGGAGGACTCGCCTGCCAGGAGTCTCCTAGGGGTCCGGCGAGATCCGGCGAATGTCGTTGTTGTAATTGTCGGCTACGTAGACGTTGCTGTTGCTGTCGACTGCAATGTCCCAGGGAAGATCAAAACGTGCATCTTGTCCCGGCCCGTCCGCATAGCCGACCGTTTCCAATTTGCCTGCGAGCGTCGTGGTGCTCCCCGCCGGGGTGATTTTACGCACGGTGTGATTGCGTTCGTCGGTAATGTAAATGTTGTCCAAGGGCCCGACGGCGAGGCCTTTCGGCTCGCCGAAACTAGCCGCTATCCCCGTGCCGTCGTCGTTCCCGCGACGGGGCCCCCCTCCCGCCAGCGTCGTCACTACCGCGGCCGGAGTAATCTTGCGGATCGAACCATTGCCTGTATCCGCCACGTAGAGGTTTCCGGCACTGTCGAATCCGATCCCCGACGGGAAGTTGAAACGCGCTTCGGTGCCGACGCCATCGTCTCTCCCGGTTTGGCCTGTTTTCCCCGCAAAGACAGTCAACTTGCCGGTGGCGTCGATAAAGTCGATTGTCTGGTCGCCGAAGGTTGCGATCCAAACCGTGCCGGCGGAATCGACCGCCAGGCCGCCAGAGTCGGTCTCAGCGAGCGTCGTCACCACCCCATCAGGCGTGACCTTGCGCACGAGATCATTCAAGACATCGGAGACCAGAACGCTGCCGTCTCCATCCACCGTCATGATCCCGGGAAAATCGAATCGAGCCTTGCCCCTCCTGCCATCCTTGTCGCCCTCCGCCCGGACCTTGCCTGCCAGGGTGCGAACGAGCCCGCCACGGTTAATCCGGCGGATGGTGTTATTGCTCGCGTCAGCCACATAAATGATCTTATTTGCGCGATCGACAGCGACGCCTCGCGGATGATAAAACTGCGCCTGATTCCCGACCGCGTCGTCGCTCCCTTGCGGGGCTAGTCCGGCGAAAGTCGTCACGGCTCCGGCTGGTGTGATCTTTCGGATGTTATTGTTCGCTGGGACGATTCCACCGTCGACGCCATCCACGGTATAGATATCCCCGCTCGGATTGACCGTGATACCTTGCGGAAAGACAAACATCGCTTTCTCGCCGACTCCATCCTCGCTTCCCGAATTCACGCCGCCGGCGAGATCTGCGCTGGGACCTCCCCCTGCGGGAATCTGGATGACTGAAGAGGTGACAAGGGCGGAATTTGCCACATAACCCACTCCATCGGGCGCAATCACGACGTCCGCGCACTCGATCCCGTTGAAACCGAGATTCGAGTAATGGGTGACAACCGCGGCGGGTGTAATCTTGCGAATCGAATTGTCGTCGTCGCAGACATAAAGATTTTCGCTCAGGTCGATCCCCATTCCCGCGACCGCCCCAAAAGTTGCCCCTGTTCCGGTCCCATCTTTATGCCCAGCCACGCCCGAACCGGCGAAAGTCGAGACCACTCCGTCCGGCGTGATCTTGCGAATCCGGCGGTTGAGCCCGTCGGCGACAAAGACGTTGCCCGCCTCATCCGCGGCCACGCCGCGGGGTTTGTTGAAAAGCGCCTGGTCGCCCGCTCCATCCTTGAAGCCCGCCTTTTTCGGCACTCCCGCGAGCGTCGTTACGACTGCACCCGGCGTAATCTTTCGCACGGTATGGTCTTTGACATCGACGACATAGAGATTTGCCTGATCGTCGATTGCCATATCGGTCGGGTAATTGAAGCGCGCCTCGCTGCCCGTTCCGTCATCACTTCCCGACACTCCTGCGAGCCCGGCAAACGTGGTCACCGTGCCGTCGGACGCGACTTTTCGAATCGTGTGATTGCCTGAATCGGCGACGAAGAAATTACCGGAACTGTCGGCAATCATTCCGTGAGGCTGGAAAAAGCGGGCCTCTTTGCCGACTGCGTCCTGCGAATGGACATCGTTCCAACCGGCGAAGGTGGTCACAGCGTAAGGTTCATAAATCGTCGCCGCCCCGGAGGAAGAAATGCCGAGACAGAACAGACTAACGATAAGTTTGGGCAATATATGTTTCATAAGAACTCCTTTCTTCGGTCGCGCGACGTTGCCGCGGTGCCGATTCTGCGCGTTGCCTGATCGTAATCGGCTTTTTTCCTCTGACGCAAGGCCAAAATTCTGATTATTCGAGAATGTACTCACGCCTGTTCGCGCCGGCACTACGCATCGCGGCGCGGATGCCGCGGGGCTTGGTCTGAATCTAACGAGCGAATTTCGAAATTCGGAATGCCCGTGCAGGTTGGGGGAGAGGGTCGATGCCGCGTGCGACACTCTTCTCAGCCTAACGAAAAGAAGAGGAGAATATTCATGAGGCGGAAGCGCGCAAATCGTTCTCCCCGGCGCGAATTCTTTTTGTCATGCGCGCGATTTGGAAAGGCAGCATCAGCTTTGGACTCGTCAACATCCCAATCGCCCTTTATCCGGCGACCCGGCGGGAGGACCTGAAATTTCGGCTCCTGCGCGAGGGCGACCTAAGCCCGGTGAACTACAAACGGGTTGCGGAAAAGGACGGCAAAGAGGTGCCTTGGGAAAAAATTGTAAAAGGCTTCGAATACGAAAAAGGCAAGTTTGTTGTCCTGAGTGAAAAGGATTTCCAACGGGTTGATCTGGAAGCGACCCAGACGGTCGAGATCAAGGATTTCGTCGACGTCGATGAGATCGACCCGATGTACTTCTACAAGCCGTACTACCTCGAGCCGCAAAAAGGCGGCGACAAGGCCTACGTCCTCCTGCGCGAAACCCTCGAGAAAACGAACAAGGTCGGGATTGCGAAAGTGATCATCAAGACCCGGCAATACCTCGCGGGTGTGAAACCGCTCAAGCATGCTCTCGTCCTCGAGTTGATGCATTTTGCCGAAGAACTGGCGGATGCGGAAAAGCTCAACGTCCCGAAAAAATCTTTCGCTCCGGGGAAACGCGAGATGGAAATGGCGAAAGCGCTTGTCGAGAGCATGAGCGGAGAGTGGGATCCGAAGAAATACAAAGACGATTACCGCGACGCCCTCATGGAAGTAATCGAAGAAAAAGTGGAATCGGGCGGCGAAGAAATCGAAGAGAAACCGAAAGCAAAGAAACCGTCTTCGAAAGTGATCGACCTGGTCGCCGTCCTCCAGGAGAGCCTGGCCAGGACACAGGCTGAAGGAAAAAAGAAGCGGACGAGCAAGCCGAGAAAGGTGACGGCGAAAAAGGCGGCCTGATCGTGGCTTTTTTTCGTTAGGCGATTTCGCGCAGGGCTGCCGCGACCGCCCCTGGCAACTTGCGCGGGCCATCGCCGCCGAGTTGCGCATCAACCGTTTCCAGTCGGCGAATGAGATCAAGCACCTCGCGTCGCG
The DNA here is from genome assembly GCA_963720895.1 of uncultured Verrucomicrobiae bacterium. Taxonomy (GTDB): domain Bacteria; phylum Verrucomicrobiota; class Verrucomicrobiia; order Chthoniobacterales; family UBA10450; genus Palsa-1392. Next base: position 152,124 of record CAVRGZ010000001.1, on the reverse strand, counting down.
CGAGCGGGCCGCCGGCCGCGGCACAGAAGTGGGTGCGGCAACCAAACGGTCGATCCGCGTAGATCAAACACTTGCCCGATTGCGATTCGAGCATCGGGCAGGCGCCGTGCACGCCATCCGGTAACTTTTTTCGCCCCGTCGCCCGCCAGGCCCGTGCCGCGACCAGCGCTTCCCCTTTCGTTAGGTAAGGAGTCAGCCCGGTGAGCTTGAACTGGCAGCACTCGGTCCGGCGGAGGCATTGCCGTTCCACCGGGCGCGCCGCCAGTTCGTCGTAAATGCGCCTCACTTCGTCGAGGTCCAAGGGATCGTCCGTTCGCGTCCTGTTATGCACGATCACCAGCCATACCGTCATCTCCAGCGAAGTCGAGCCGTAACGCAGCCCCGCGTCCGCGGGGCGAGGCCGGGCTTTCAAATCCTGTGATGAAACCCTAAGGGTTCCGCGCGAGACACCGCTCTGCTCAGCTCTGCTCGGGGCGAGGGGACGATAGCGTTAAATCAATCGTCAGTCGGCAGGCTCGTTCTCTCGTCGTCCTCGTTCTCGATTTCCTTTCGTTGCGAGGAACGAGAACGAGAACGGGGAGGATTGACAAGGCTGAAAACTTGTTTGACGACACCCGACCGTTTCTCTAAAAGCGGACTCCATGATCAATCCACGTTCCCCTTTGGGCTACCTCGTCTACTTCTTCCTCCTCTTCATCGGCTGCGGCATTCCCCATCCAGTTCGGGCAGCGACCGCCTGTGTTTGGCGAGTGACGAATGCTTCCGCGCCCTTCTATCTCGTCGGAACGATCCACGCCTTGAGCGGCAAGGATTACCCGCTGCCCAAAGCCTACGCCGAGGCGCTCCAGAATTCTCAGCAGTTTTTCTTCGAGATTGCACCCGACGCCAAAGGCAACTTCTCAAAGCTGTTTGATGTCGCCGCCGCCTACCCGAAAGGCGATGACATCCGGCATCACATTCATCCTGAAACGTGGAATTTTTTGCAGAAAAGATTCCGGGAATCCAACTTTCTCGGTAAAGGCTTTTCCCTCGGCCAGCAGTATGTCCCCGGTCTCCAGAATCTCCGGCCATGGGCGATCGCCGATTACATCTGGGGCATAAGGGGCTATAGCGATGTTCATGATCAACTGGGCGTCGATAACTACATCAGTTACCAGGCCAAGCGCATGGGTAAGAGTCGTGGCGGATTGGAGACGGCCGAACAACATGTCGACGTCCTCAGTGGAATGTCCGACATCGATGCCGAGCTCATGCTGCTCGACTCGTTAGTTCGCGGCGACAAGCGTCGGAGCGATTTTGAGGCTTCGCGGGCGGGTTGGAAGAAAGGTGACGTGGGACCGATCATGGCAGATGCAAAACGGACCCGCGATGAAAACCTGGGTGCGGAACTGCGCTTGTTGGATTATCGCAACCTGCGTTGGATTCCGAAGATCATTGGCCTGATCAAAAGCGGGGTCCCGACAGCCATCGTTGCAGGGACGGGACATTTCTGCGGGGCCAACAGTGTGATCGATCTCCTCCAGAAGAAGGGATACAAAATCGAGCAATTGTAGGGCGGCCATCCTGGCCGCCGACCTAAGCTCCGCAGCCGCCAACCTCTTCGCAGACCGCAACCGACTCCGCGACTGTCACAATGTGCCTGAATCTTCGCATATTTCCGTGCCCAAGCGCTTACCAATCGTCCTGGTGGCGGTGACCATGGCATCGTCCAGGAGAGAACCCATGTTCGCGTTCCCCCAGTTATTGCCCTCGCTCTACCCTTGAGTCGATCGTCCTCGTCCTCGTTCTCCTGCTCCTCCTCTCAATCCCAAAACAAACTACGTTACGATACCGGCCTTCAACCGCTCGCGATCAATCACCAAACCGGCGTCATCCTTCTTCCCCAATCCGAAGCTCGATCAACTTGCGCACCAAGGCAGCCGGCAAAGGGCTGCTTGCAGGAAAACGGATCGTCCCCTTGCTTGTATCGTAGTCTTTAAGTTCCTTCTTGAGGTCCTGGACCACGGCACCAGGGTAAAAGGCGCAGTGGTTTGCCGCAGCACCATAAGCGACGAGGAACTTTCCATTCAGCCGGAAAGCGGGCAGCTGATAGCTGATGCACTCTTCGGCCTGCGGCACCGCGGCTTTGATGGCTTTCCGAAGCGCTTCGAGCGCGGCTCGCTTGTCAGAGCTTAACGCGGCGAGGTAAGCGTCGGGACTTGTTCGTTTGTCTGCCTTGCTTCGCGGAGAAATGTGCCGTTGGGTGGTCGTCTTTGGTTTCATTTGATCTCCGGTTCGGCACGCAAGGTTTCAAAAGCTGCCTCCGCGTTACTATTCAAGGCTGCCGGTAAAAAAACACCGGATATCTCTCGGCTCGCTGGATGGGCTGAGACGCTTCTCACTTCTTATGTTGCGCTTTGTCGCTCCCGTTCTCTCCGAGATTATAGATTTCAACAAGCCCGACTCCGGTCGTTCCACCCTGGCCTCGCACGATTACGGTGTAGCTAGCCGGATCCAGCGTGGCCATGATCGCTGATTCACGATCGTCAGTGGGCGCGATGCCGGTCGCAATTATCTCTGTCTGCTGCTCGGATCGCCAGTTGTCGTTAGTTGCAATAAGGGTTCCCTCGTAGTCATGCAATTCCAGAACCGGGTCGACGAGCGGTTGCGAAACGCCCAGCGCAGCCAACGAAGGTCCGATTGCCCTCACCAGCACGTCCGTCGATTCCACTCCCCCGATAATGAAGCCACCAATCATCACCTCGTCATCGAGGCCTACTTCGCCTCGGGTAGAAATATTCGCCAGCAATGAATCCGCGGGATCGAGATCATACACCTCCACCAGCGCCTGGCCGGCCTGACCCGTTACATCATGGATGATCGCCGTGAACGCGCCCGGGTCGAGAGTCATTTCGATGGCGGCCTCCCGCGGGCTGGAGGGCGGTAAGTGCGAGGCGAGGATATCGAGGTGGTTAGATGTCCAGTTATCGTTTGTTGCGATCAACTCTCCGGATGAGTTATAAAGAGCCAGCACGGGGTTGGAAAGAGCTCCGGTGAGCGGCAGGGAAGGGCCCAGGCCTCTTACCAGGACCTTTTTCGGATTCGGGCCCTCAATAATGAAACCACCGATCATCGCTTCTTCATCCGCTCCTACCCGTGCTCTGGTTGAAATATTGAGCAGGTTCTTCGTCGGAATCGGATCAGGCGGCGGGAATAAATCAAAATCGACCGAAAACTTCCATATTTCGGTCGAGCCACCTGGTGCCATCATGACATAGAAATATGGGTCGTTATGATCGAACGCCACACCGAACGGTGCATAACCATTGAAAGGCCGATGAGTGATTTGGAGCTGTTTAGTCAGTTGTAACGAAACGGGATCAAAGACCGAAATCGAACCGGGGGCCCGCGGCTCGCATTCATAAATGGAGCCGTCCGGCGCCACCGAGAGAGGTCCTACCAGTCCGGGAGTGCCAAACAACACTCCGGGAACCAAATCGGGGACTGGAAAGTCAGTAAGCTGAGCCGCCTGACTATTGGGCCGCGAAAAACAGTAGATATCCGTACTATCCGCTGCCGGGGCTGGATAGGAAAAATACCCATCAATGCTCGAGAGAGGCACGGGCGAAGAAGTCGAGATGTCGTAGGTGGAAAGCGAATGGTCGATGTCATTGACGATCAGTGTTCGGCGATCGGGAGTTATTGTGATTTGTGGAAAATTGATCGATGAAGCGAAGGTCGCCTCCACCGCACCGGTTGCCGCGTCGAGCTGATAGACTTCGGCGAAGCCAGTCGAATAGCCGCGATTCTCCAGACCTTCGACAACCCCCCCATAGCCTATCGGAATCGTTAACGCAGAGAGCTCATCCAATGATTCGAGATCAACCCGGTGCAGAGTCGGATCCGCTTCCTCACGGTAGAAAAGCAGCGAGTTATCGGGAGAAAAGGAAAGGTTAGCCGGCCGCTGGTTGCCGGAGACCAGCTGCGTCACGGCATAGTTGTCCGTATCAATCATGTTGATCCCTTGCTCACCGGCGGCGTAGAGCCGCGGCCGGATGGGATCGGCCAGGAGTGAGGCCGCATCTACCTTGATAATCTCGAGGAGCCCGGGGACCTGATTCAATCCCCACACTGTAATTTTTATGGACCCGTAAGCGTCGGCCACCGGCCCGTGTGCTGTCACGACCGGGTTATACTCGCCGGGAGTTGTGACTTTTCCGGCCATTGTTCCCGTCGTTGGATTTATTGTCACTCCTGCCGGTAACCCGGTTGCCGAGAACGAGGTGGGACTATTATTCGCGCCGAGCCCGAAGTAGGAAAAACTATCGCCCACCCTCGGTTCGAACTCGCCGTAGAGATTGGCCATCTTTGCCTGATAAAGGGCGCGGATTCCGAAGGCATCATCCCCACCGAGATGATCAAGATCGGTGATGAACGGCTCCATGATTGACTGACCCGGCGGATCATTTTCCTCATGATCCAGACCAAGGACGTGTCCAAATTCATGCAGAACGACTCGATGGAAATCGACGATGTCGCCGCCCGAATCCGACTGCTGCGGCCCGCGATAGGAATCGTAGCGAAAGGCCGTATTGACGATCACGTCTCCCTCGGCAGTTACCTTCGGATCGTCCGTTGTATTCAGGATTGTGATCGCGATGGTAGAGTCATCGAAAGTGTCCCCGAAGATCGTATTGGAAAAGAAAACGGAATTAATGCCATCTCCGCACGCTTGCGCCACCGACGGCTCCGAGACCGCCGAGATGTCGATGAAATCTAGATAGCCATTCCAGATCGCCAGAGCATCTGCCGCCGAAGCATTCCAGCTCGCGAAACCGTCCTGGAGCGGGAGATTGGTCGGGCCCAACCCAAGGTGCATCACGACCTTGCTGCCCTTTGGCCACGTGAACCCCAGGTAAACGGATGCGCATGCGCATTCTATCGAAACGGCAAGAATCACCCAAATGAAAAATGCGCGAAGAGCCTGGGAGACTTTCAAAATGAGTGCCGATTGTAGCGTAACCCGCTGCAGAGACAAGGCCGATTCTCACCCTCCGCCACGGCGGGAGTCGTTAGGCGGCGTTCAGACCTTCAGAAAAACGGACGCATAGTCCGACACATCGGATAATTCGCAAACCCGGAACCTGATGTCAGCGCGCCGGCCCGATTGAAACGGGCGCGTCGTAGCTCTTTCCACCCAATGCAACAGCTCTCGCAAAAGAAGACTCGCGACGCCTGCGACAATCAGAGCGGACACCACCTGCGAGAATCAAACGCTCACCGTCGGCTCTTCCGGATCGCTTGCCTCAATCGCTTCCTCGCTTCTTGCGGATAACGAAGCGTTCTCAAGTTTCCGTCGCTTTTTTTCCTCTTTTTTCTTCTGCTTCTCGAGTTCTTTGCGTCGCTTCTCGCCTGAATAGTTTACTCTCGCCATAAAGTGTGACCTTACACTAGCAGATTTAATCGCGGCCATCGCGAAAACTGTCGCCCCGCAGTTTACGCGCCGCAGCGATCTTCTCGTCCTCGTCCTCGTCCTCGTCCTCGTCCTCGTTCTCCTGCTCGTAATCGATATCTCCCACCCGTGTCATCCGCTCCGTGACGGATGCCCAGCAGCGGCGGGACTTTCAAATCCGCGGTGAAGGAGCACTGGCTTTTGCAACAAACCGCGGTTTGCCCGGTTTTTGCAGGCCCGGGCATTGCCAAATTTAGTCGCCGCGGCGGCCATTTGTTAGGGCCGCTTTCAGACCTTCAGAAAAGCGGGCGCGTAGTCCGACACATCGGATAATTCGCGCAACCCCAGAACTTGACGTCAGCGCGCCGGCCGCGCTGGACAGAGCGTTTCACCATCGGCACATCGCACATCGGACAATCGGGAACGTGATCCGGATGCCGATTGCCCGGGAACGAATTCATAACGAGTCGACTTTGCGCACTCCAACGCGACGCGCGCACTTTACTCCGTTCCAGCCAATGCAGCAGCTCTCGTAGGAGCAGACACGCGACTCCAGCTATGATCAGAGCCGGCACCACCTGCGAGAAGAGCGCATGCATTCGCCGGGAATTGCTGCGTATTCCGTGCCAGAAAACCAACTTTTCGACATCCGAACCTCGCCTCGCAGTTTACGCTCCGCGCCGGGACCTCCAGCCTCCCATGCTCGAGCTCGTCCTCCTGCTCCCGTTCGATACCTCCCATCCGCGCCATCCGCGCCATCCGCGGTCAAGAACCCACGCCTCTTGAACAAACCGCAGATTACGCAGACGCCTACCGTTTCCGTTCGAGCTGGATTTGATTGGCCAGGTTGATCTTCGCCTCTTCCACGTCATGCGCGAATTTCACCCGTGCCTCCAGCGCCTGGGGATAAATCTCGTAGGGCGCTCGCAGTTGTTTGGTCGCCGGGTCATAAAAGAAAGAGATATCCTGGCCGAGGTTCGGCACGATCAGCGCGTCGCTTAAATTCTGATAGCGATTAATGTCGCTCAGCCCCCAGCGAACGACCGATTCGAATTCCCGCAGAGCGAGGACCGTTTTGACGTCGAGCAGTTCCACTCCGCCCGATTGGAGGAGCGCGCTGATGTCGCCCGGATTGTAATCGGTCGTGAAAACGAACGGCTGCGGCCGCGGCATCTCGCCCGCCTTGAGCGCGCGATTAAAATCGGCTGCCTCGCGTTCCTGCCTCTCACCATTGATCCTTCCGCTCTCGATTCCCTTGCGCAATTGCTCTTCGAGCGTGGCCAGGATCTGATCGCGATGCTTCGCCTCCTGGCGATGCTCCTGATAATTATTCAGCCAGAAGGCCGCATAGACCCCGACAAAGACGAGGAGCAACTCGCCCAGCCAACGGCCGAGCCTCCAAAAGCGAGAGCGTTTCGCGGTTCCTTTCATAAATGGACGGTTGCCGCGGAATTATTAGCGCGAAACACTGACCTTCGCGAAATTCCCATCCGTGTCATCGTCATCCGCGGTCAAATAATGTTTGCCTTTTGGAAGGAACCGCAGACTTAAAGGCCCGGCCATTGCTGCGCATCCGTTAGGAGCGCCAATTTCGGACGCCGAAACGAGACTTGCGTTCGTTTTCTCAATCGAGTGAACTGGCCACAACTATGACTGTTCTGCCTCGACTCGATTGCAAGAATGCGATCAAGATTTGTCCTTTCCTCGCCGTTCTTCTCCTTATCGCCGGCTGCACCGCCATCCCGAGATCGCTCAACCCGGTTGCCGTCCCGCTCCAATACAAGCTGATGGCGAGCCCGGGGGAATTCCCTGCGCTCCCGACATGCGCCGCGCTCTCCGGCATTCAGGTCTCTGATGCGCGTCTGGATAAGACCATCGGCAAAAGATACGTTGAGACAACTCCGTCTATTTCCGCGCCTATCAGCGCATCCTCCGATTTAGCCGCCTGGGTGAAAGTCGGAGCAGCGGATGCCACGCAGCGTGCCGGGATCAGCCAGAAGAGCAGCGGTCCGGTCCTGCGGATTACTGTTCGCCAGATCGTCGTCAGCGAAGATGTTGCCCGGCGTTCGGGCTACGAAGCACGCATCTCCATTTCGGTTGAACTGAACCGGAAAGGGGGCGGAACCTGCTGGCAGGACCGATTCGAAGGAGCCTCGGAAAACTATGGCTATTCCGGCACCGCCGAAAACTACCAGGAAACCCTTAACCACGCTTTGGACCGCGCCATGATTCGCGTCCTGAGCGATCCGGGATTCCAACGAAATATATGTTCGTGTGGCGGCTGAGGCCGCCTCGACCCTCGCCGTTGCTGCCATCCACCCTTTCTGCCTTTACGCGCGGGCCACGCCAGTATTTCAACAGTCTCTTAATCGGTACAATCCAATGCAGCTGGTCGAAAAACCCCTTGGCCGAGTGTGAGGTGCGCGCCGCTTCGGTTACTCGTCCCGACTCGAAACGTCCTTGGCGTCTACCGAGTGCTGCCGCGTGACCACGCGCCCCTCATAGACCTGTGGTGCGTAAGCCGGCGCATAGGCATAGGGATAATAGCCGTATCCGTAACCCCCATAAGGATAGCCCCATCCCCAGAATGGGACCCCAATCCCAAAGGCGACGCGAGGCCCGCCCCAGCGCCATCCTGGGTTTCCATGCCAACCCCAGCCCGGATGGCCGTGCCAGTTCCCATTTCCATGACCATGCCGTTGGGCACTGGCCGGAGAGGCGAAAGCGAGCAGAGTCGCGATCGCCGCTACACCGATCAAAGATTTGCAAAGTCTCATAGAACTTCTCCTTTTTTAACCCGCGAAATATAGCACAACTTCGTCGTTTCGCATAAAAAAGTCCCCTTGTCACGCCGCCCGCTCGCGGACGCTTTCGGAGTGGCCTCTGCGAAACCTGCGAGCCACGGTCATCTCTTCCTCCTGCTCCTGCTCCTGCTCCATGTTTCTCATCCGTGTCATCCGCGCGATCCGCGGTCAAGTAACTCTGCCTTCTGGAAGCGGCCCGAGCTACAAAGCCACCCGTCGCAAAACTTCAAACGCTGATAGCTCAGGACTTGCCCGTCCTGGTCGCCGCGGTGGGCGCAATTAAAGAGCTCAGCGCCGCCGCTTGATGATCGGCGCCGGGTTCAACTCGCGAATTGGCAAAGCCAGCGAATAGAATTGGACGAAGCCGAGGCCGGTCGTGTCACCGACACCGCGCACGATCGCGATATAAGCGCCGGGGGGGACGGTTATGTCGATGGCTGCCTCGCGATCGTCGGTGGGCGCCAAGCCTGTGGCTTCGATTTCTGCTTGCTGTGTGTCTTTCCAATTGTCGTTAGAAGCGATGAGAATTCCGCTCCCATCATGTAGTTCCAGCGTCGGATTGGGTAACACGTCTTTCAATCTGGCATCGGCCAGCGATGGGCCGAGCGCGCGGACCAAGAGCGGGAGCGGTTCGTTGCCGATAATGATGATCTCGCTGATTATGACATCGCTGCCCGTCGAAACGAATGCGCGGGTTCCGACGGCTGATAGCTCGGAGCTACCGTCGGATAGATCGTAAATTTCCGTCAACGCGACGCCCTCGCCGTGGTTTGCCCCTCGCTCAACGGTGGTGTAGATGCCGGGCCCGAGCGTGTCGACGATCGCGGCCTCGCGCGGGGATGCTGGAGCGAGACCGACATCGATAATTTCCTGCTTGTCCGGGTTCTGCATCCAGTTGTTGTTAAAGTCGAGCTGATCCCCGCGGGCATTGAACAAGGCGATTATCGGATCGCGAAGCGGATCTGGGACACCGGAATGGACCAATGATGGCCCGATACCCCGCGAAACCAGTGAGCCGTTAGCAGTGCCTTGCGCGATGAACTCGGTGACGAGCACGGCATCGCCTGTCCGGCAGCGCGCTAGGGTGCTAATGTTTCCCAGGCGAGCATTGGATGACTGCGCCGTGCCAAGGCAGGCGGAGAGAATAAGAAGGGCGAGGGTCGACAATAGCTTTGGGACGGGGTGCATAGGGTGGATTCTCGGGGCTAAGTTTCGTTGATGTAAAAACGATCTGCGCCGGCAGGCGCGTCATCGATCATAGGGAAGCGCAGGCGCACCGTCTATGTAAATATTCTGGTTAGGCAGTGGAGTCTTTCCTCTGATCCTCTTCCTCGTGTTCCATGTTTCTCATCCGTGTCATCCGCGCAATCCGCGGTCAAATAACTCTGCCTTCTGGAAGCGGCGGAAAAGCAAAATGGAGTCAGAGCCAGGTAACGACACAAACGCTGAAGACCGATTTTCGCGCCGGCGCAACGACGCGGCCCCCCAACGGCAACCGTTCAGAGAGCGGAGTATTGCCGCAGATCTGAGAAGTCCTCATTCGTGTTGATACTTGGCTCTGACCCCCACGGGGCCCCTTCTTTCCCTGCCGTTCCCTTGCCGCGCCATTGGATCGCATGTGACGGCCGCAAAAAAGCCGGCGCAGTGCGCCGGCTTTCGCATTCATCGACTGATGTCGGAGTGGTTAGTGCATTTCCATCATCTTGCCGTCTTGCATCATCATCATTTTGCCGTCCATCATGACCATTTGGCCGTCCTTCAGCATCATGGTCTTGCCGTCTTTCATCTTCACCTTGCCGTTTTTCATGACCTTGGTGCCATCGGACATCGTCACGGCGTGTTCCATCGGCATCGTTTTGCCATCCTTCATCACCATCATCTTGCCGTCTTTCATCATCGCGCCGTCATGCATCATCGTGGCATCTTGCTTCATGTCATCAGCCATCAGGCTGGCGGCAGAGAAGGCGGTGATAACAGAGAGAGCGAGAACGCTTTTAAGTGTTTTAATGTTCATAGATATATTTCCTGTGTGATTTACCAGCTAACAAAGCCATAAGCTCACCCAGTGTAGGTGGACCGGAGCCACCCATGAAGAGTGGCGGCTGGAGCATACCAGCGCTTTTGGTTACGAATTGTAAGATCGGCTTATCCTGCATCTTATTCAACTTATATTCGTAGAGATCGAATTCGCATTCCTCGCGGAGCGCGTCACTCGTGCATGACGTTCTCATCGAACGCCACGCCGTAGCTCAGGCTAAGGCGGGAGCGGCTATCGCGCGGTCTGTCGTCGTGACGGTGACACCGTCATCTGGTTATGGATCGGCACGCATCAGGATTTCGACAAGGCTTTCTGATCTCTGACCTCTGATCGCTGCCCTCTGTCCTCAGACATCGGTCCTCTGATTCTCCTCGACATCATTTTCAGGTTCGTTAGAAAAGCCCGGAAATGCACACCCCCACGAACGCATCGGCTGGCGAACTCTTTATCGTCGGAAATAGCGACGAATTCCGGAAGGAACTGGGATCCCTTCACAATTGGACAGAAATCGCCAGGGCCTTTGATTTCGCAGCAGGTTCTTTGAGGTCACAAAACGTGATATCAAAAGCTGGCTGGACTGAGTTGATCCAACGAACGGGCCTTTCGATCCCATGGCGAAGAAGCAAACCGACGCACGCGTAAGTTCCCCGCAGTTCGACGGACTGATCTACACCGTCCGCGGCGTGCGTGTGATGCTCGACCGTGACCTCGCCGAGATCTACGGCGTCGCAACGAGAGTCTTCAATCAGGCCGTCAAACGCAATAAAAGCCGGTTTCCGGAAGACTTCATGTTTCAGCTCACGCGGGCGGAAGCCGAGTCCATTCGTCGTTCAAGATCACAAACTGTGACCTTGAAGCGCGGTCAGAACACCAAGTATTTGCCGTCCGCCTTCACTGAATACGGCGCGCTCATGGCGGCAAATATCCTCAATAGCGCCGGCGCCGTTCAGATGAGCATCTTCGTCGTGCGCGCGTTCGCCAAGATGCGAGAGAGCCTGCGCGCCGCTCCGGACCTGGCGAGGAAGCTTGCCGACCTCGAGAAAAAGCTGACGGGCCGGCTCGACGTGCATGAAGCCGCCATCGTCGGCGTCTTGCAAGAGCTAATGAAGATCTTGAATCCTTCGCCTGGACCACCTCCGCCGCCGAAGAAAGAGATCGGCTTTAATCCCTGATCCGCGGACCTCCGTCCTCTGTCCTCGGTCCTCTGATCTCTGATCTCTGATCTCTGATCTCTGATCACTGTCCTCAGACCTCAGACCTCAGACTTCAGACCTCTGAATAATTCTCGACATCTGATCGCAAATGATTCAGTCCTTCAGTGACCCTGAAACCGAGCGCCTGTTTCGGACCGAATGGTCCCGCCGTTTTTCCGCCGTGGCCCGAGTCGCCTTGCGCTGTCCACGAGCTGCTGCACTTCTTCGTGCCGAACCACGGCAAGCTCTGGAAAAGCCTGATGCGTGCGCATCTCGGCGCTTACGAGAAGTTCGAGCTGCGGCTGCTGAGGAGTCACGGCCACCGCAAATAGCACACGTTGGCCAAGTCACCCTACCTAGCAGCGAATTGAGACTAAAAAGGGGTCGTGAGACTAAAAAGGGGTCGGTCCTTTTTTCTTGCATTTCTGCGCGTTGCCAAGTGGCGGCCGCACGATCAGCAGCTCGCCACAGGACGAGTCTGTCCGCCGGTGAAAATCCCAACTACGGAACCCGTACTTCAACCAGACCCCTGATCCTTTGGTCCAGACTAATTAGGGCCGCGATTCATTTTCGCCGAATCGTTACCGTGCGCGCGCTGGGAGAATAATGATGTAGAGCTGTCCGCTCGAACCCTCTATAATCCGCATCCAGGCAATTGATTGCAGCATGAGCGGGAAGCCATCCTTCATTTCCGAGCTGAAGCGGCGCAACGTCATCCGCGCAGGGGTTCTCTATCTCGGCGCTGTCTGGGCGCTCGCGCAGGGCATCTCTCAACTTGGCCCTTCGCTCGGCGCACCGGAATGGACGACACGGTGGTTTCTCGTCGCCGCCGGAATCGGTTTTCCGTTGTGGCTCGCGTTCGCCTGGTTTTACGAGTTCACCCCCGAAGGTTTGATGCGCGAAAGTGAGATCGACCCGGCCAAATCGATCACCTATCACAGCGGCCGCAAACTCGACTTCGCGATCATTGGCGTCCTGGCGGTCGCAGTCGTGCTGTTGCTGACAGACCGATTCGTGCTGCGTCGTGGCGTTAACGAAACCACCGCCGTTCTCATCCCGGAGAAATCGATCGCCGTTCTGCCGTTCGTGAACATGTCGTCCGACAAAGAACAGGAGTTTTTCTCCGACGGAATTTCGGAGGAACTGCTGAATGTGCTCTCCAAGGTGCCGCAGCTTCAGGTGGCGGCGCGCACCTCTTCGTTCTCCTTCAAGGGCAAACAGATCGAGATCCCGGAAATCGCGCGGCAACTCCACGTGGCCAATGTGCTCGAGGGCTCGGTGCGCAAGAGCGGTGATCAGTTGCGGATCACGGCCCAGCTTATTCGGGCGGCCGAAGGTTACCATCTTTGGTCGGAGACTTATGACCGCAAACTCGACGACATTTTCAAGATCCAGGACGACATCGCGGGCGAAGTGGTGAAAAAATTGAAGGTGACGCTGCTTGGCGCGGCACCGACGGTGCGCCAGACCGATCCGAAGGCTTACACCCTTTACCTTCAGGCGGTGCAGCTTGGGCGGCAATTCACGCCGGAGGCGTTTACGCAATCTGATGCACTTTTTAATCAGGTGCTTAAGATTGATCCGCGCTATGCGCCGGCTTGGAGCGAGCTGGGGAAGAATTCTCTCAACGAAGGATTCGAAGGGTTGCTGCCCAGCAGCGAGGGCCTCGCTCGTGCGCGCAAGGCGGAGGAGAAGGCGTTGACGATCGATCCAAACTACGCGCCGGCGCACGCCAGACTCGGCTCGGTCGCGGCCTATAACAATGATTCCGTTGGCGCCGCAAAGCACTTCGAGCGCGCCCTGGCACTCGATCCGAGTGATCTGAGCGTGCTCGACGAGGTTGCTGTGTTTCTTAAATCTCTGGGCCGGCTACAAGAGGCGCTGGCGCTCAATGAGGCTATCGTGCGACGCGACCCGGTGAACTTGACGGCGCTTAATAACCTGGGCAACGCGCAGCTATTAACGGGACAGTTCGATGCGGCGATCGCTTCGTTCCGCAGCGTGTTGAGTCTGAGCCCGGGTTACGGCGGCGCGCACTATTTCATCGGCGAAGCAATGCTGCTCAAAGGTGACGCGCCTGCTGCGCTCGCCGAGATCGAGCAGGAGCAGGGCGAGGTCTTGCGGCTGATCGGCCTGTCGATGGCGTATCATGCGCTCGGGCGCAAGACGGAGTCCGATGCCACGCTTCGCACCCTGACGGCGAAGTTCGAGAAGGACTGGTCCTATAACATTGCCTTTGTCTATGCCTTCCGCGGCGAGGCCGACAAGGCCTTCGAGTGGCTCGATAAGGCGCTCCAACATCAGGATGCAGGATTCTCAGAGATCGCATCGGAGAACCTGTTCGACAACATCCATTCAGACCCGCGCTGGCTGCCCCTCCTGCGCAAACTCGGCCGCGCTCCCGAGCAACTCGCCAAGATCCAGTTCAAGGTCACTCTCCCGCCTTGAGCTTCATGCGAGTGAGTGGGAGCAAGAGGGGTCAGAGCCAGGTAACAACGCAAATTTGAACGACCGAATCTCGCGCTAGCGCAACGAGACCGGCCCCAAGACGAACCGTTCAGAGAGCCAGGCATTGACACAGGTCTGAGAATCCCCATTCGTGTTGATACTTGGCTCTGACCCCACTGGCGCTTTTGGCGCGCCAGCGCGGTTACAACGGCCGGCACTTGGGAAGGGCGGGAGAATAAAGTTGTGATCGCGGGGCGCGATCATCAGCAGGCGAGGGCGCCCGTCACGGGCCGGCAGGCAATTGCTCCCCGACCCGATAACCGCGAGCGCTTCGAGCGGCTGTTCTAAAGCTGGTAAACCTCGACCAATGCCAGACCGACCGTCCCATCCTTTCCGCTCACGATCGCGGTGTACGCCCCGGCGGAAAGAACCTGCAAAGTAGCGGATTCAACAGCGAGCTGTGGCGAGAGGCCAGTCGCTTGAATCTCCGCCTCCTGTGACTCTTTCCAGTCATCGTTTGTGGCCACAGTCGTGCCGTTGGCATCGCGCAACTCAAGCGTAGGATCGGCGAGGAAGACACCGGGCTCGAAGGGTAACGACGGACCGATCGCGCGCACCAGAATGCTACGAGGCAGGTCGCCCAGGACGATAAATCCTCCTATGAGAACGTCACTTCCCGTGCCCACCATTCCGCGAGTTGAGATGTTAAGCAGGACGTTATCGGACGATTGATCCAGTTCGTAGACCTCCACCAGACCCACCCCTTCTTTTCCGCTTGCAGATCCGACAATGCCGGTATAAGCGCCGGTCGTGAGCGTTGCGACGATGGCCGACTCGGCATCGTCGAGCGGAGCGAGCCCAGTGGCTTCAATCTCCGTCTGATTGCTGTCCTTCCAGTTATCATTAGTCTCGAGGAGTCCACCGTTGCTGTCATAGAGCTGCAGCGTCGGGTCGGTCAGCGCGTCATCCACGCCGAAGGACCCGAGCGTTGGCCCGAGGGCGCGAATAATCACCTGTTTTTGACTGGCGGCGGCAACAATGAAACCAGCGATCGCAACGTTATCCCCTGTTCCTACCTGAACTCGAGTAGAGATGTTGCCCAGACGGCCTGGAGTCGGAGTTACGAGGGGCGCCTGTGCTTCAAAGGCTCCGATATCTGTCCCATCGCCGCCTGCTGCGTTCGGCACATTCGGGTCGTCAAACGTGCGCAGCAAATCTTCGCCTCGTTGATCGGTTGTCAGATCACCGTTCAACCCTTCGTTGCTGCCTTTGTCGATCGCCCGGCTATAGGCCAACACTTGCATGGTCTTCGTCGGTCCACCGTTGTCGTTTAGGCCGCCGAGACCCAAAGAAAGCGGTCTATCCTTTGTTCCGGTTTGATCGGTAGGCTGGATAAACCCGGTGCTGGCATCCGCGTTGCTCACGAGGTTGAAACCCTGAGATTGAAAGGCCCCCGACACATCGCCGCTGCCATTGCCTAGTTGGTTCCCGCCTATAATGCTGCTTTTGACGGAAAACGACCCGCTGACGACATTCACCATCCCCCGGCCAGTGTTCGCGACAATCGTGCAATTACTCACATTCACTGCTCCGAAACCGACCTTCCTTATTCCGCCGCCGTCGATCCCATGGTTCCCGTAGATCGTGCTGTTCATCACATTCACGATTCCGCTGATCTGGTTCGTGATCCCACCGCCGCGAACTGCGGTGTTGCCGCTAATCGTACAACCCACCACATTCAGCGTGCCCGTATCCTGGTTGCTAATACCGCCTCCGCGTTCCGCGCTATTTCCGCTTATGGCGCACTCGGTCACGTTCACCGTGCCGCCGTTTTCATTTATGATTGCGCCGCCGTTTTCCGCGCCCGCGCCGCCGTTCGTCATGGAGAGGCCGGAGAGGCTCACAACTCCTGTGCCCGTAAAACGAAAGATACGGAAACCGACCACGGGCACGCGGGTCACGATCAGCAAGTTCGCGCCCGGTCCTTCGATCGCGAGGTTCGTGTTCAGGTCCGGCAGCGAACTCAGCAGCCCGATCGTCCATGACGTCCCATCGTAGCCGGGATCGGTCTGCGGAATATCAAAGTTAATTATATCATCCGTCGGCTGCGCGTTCGCCTCCTCGATGGCTGCGCGCAAAGTGCAAACTCCGTTGCCTGGCGCCGTCTCGCACACCCCATCGCCGATCACCGCGTCCGCTTCATCCGACGTGCTGTTGACGACATACGCGACGCCATCGCTCGGCGCAGCAGGCTTCGCGGCACTGGCGAGAGCGGGCAGGATCGCCAGCAATATGCGGCTGAGCCGGACGCAATGGCGAATCGCCACGCGCCGAGAAAAAGACCCGGTCGCATCGCCTAACATATCGGGGGAGCTTTCAATTCTGTTGCTTAATCCGCGACCTGCTTGTATCGGGGCACCCCTACCGAATACAAGCCAAAAGTGTCAGTGACCTTCTTCGCCACGATCGCGGAGAATTTGGAGAGCTGAGGTAAAGTTCGTGCTTGCGAGAGCGCGATCATCCACGCGAGTCGCCCACCACGGCCGGCAGGAGTCCGCCCCCCGACCGGTTCGAGATGGTTCGACCGACCTGGGAGACTGTCGAAATAGTCCACAGATTGCACAGATGAACAAAGATTTAGGAGAGACCTAAGAGTGGGCTCTCTGTAGGAGTCTGCAAAATCCGTGGATCCTCTCCGAGAGGTTCTAGAGTTTCAGGGAGCTACTCTTTGTCGTAGACGGCTTTACTTTTGTATTTCTTACCACTCGCGTCCGTCCCGTTAATCGTGACAGTGCGCGATTTACCGTCGGCCGAGACAGTGATCGGTCCGCTCCAGAGAACTTTCCCGTTTTTCATCGTCGTGATTTCGTTCGTCCTCTCGCTTACGACTTTGTAGGAAGCCGCATCCCAGGCCAAGTTTCCTTTTGCTGGATAAACTTTCCCATCGAACTTGCCGACCCAGACCGCGTGGGCCGGTTTTCCGTCTTTATCGACGCCGTCTACGGTCACTTTGACGTCGTTTTTCTCCTGCGTGTAGACGACGGTCGAGTTCTTACCTCCGCCAGGCATGAGCTTTGACTTCGCCTCGTTGAGTTTCCACGTTCCCATTTGCGGGCTCGCCGCCAGACACGCCGCTGCGTTCAAGAGCGACATGGCCAATACTGACACCGCGATTCGTTTATTTATCATGCGCGGAGTGCGACAGGAACGCTGGCCGATGTCAATCGTAAAATTCTCGCCCACCGCTACTTTTGCAGAACCTTAGGTCGCATCGCAACGGTCGTTGAATATGAAGGGTCAGAGCCAAGTAACAACACAGATTGATTCGCCGTTTGCCCAACGACTCACTCCTCGGTTCCTAAACACGCGAGCCGACAGATTATGGAGTTGACTAATTTGTGGGATTTGAAAATCTCGGGCGAGACGCTCAAAGAGCGTTCCTGTTCTTACAAAATGCGGAGAGCGCAACTGCCAAATGAAAACAAGAATCGCCGGGAAAAAAAGCCACGCCACCTCCTTATCTCTCTACCTGCTGGTCGCGGCGGGATGGCTGGCTGCGCCGCCGGCCGCACACTCCGAGCGCCATAGACTGACTTTCCGCCAGACCTATCTGGGAACCGGCAGTCCGTATACCTCCGGCACCGCCGTAGCCGATTTCAACGGCGACGGTCACACCGACCTGGCCGTGCCCTCAGCAAGCTTGAACGAGGTCCTCGTCTATAACGGCGACGGTCATGGGCGTTTTGGGCCCCCTGCTACCTATCCCGGCGGCAACGGCCCCGTGTGCATCATCACGGGTGATTTCAACGGCGACGGCCAGCCGGATATTGTTTTGGGCGACAACGCTGGAGGGAGCGTGGGCGTGCAAACACTGCTGAACGAGGGAAAGGGCGGCTTCGACGCCACGGCCTTTATCCCATTGGACGCCGGCTACATTCAACAGATGGTGACGGCGGATTTTAATCGAGATGGAAAGCTGGATCTCGTCTTGTCTCTACCGCTTGTTCCAGGAGGCCACGCCTTGTCCGGGACCGTGCTGCTGCTCGGCGACGGGAGCGGCGGTTTCGGCGCTCCTATCGTGGAAGGCATTAGTGGCTTCATGGCGGTGGAAGATTTTAACGGCGACGGCACTCCCGATCTCGCCGTGGCGGGAATTGGGATAGGGGGGGTGACACAGTTGGATATTCTCCTAGGCAATGGCTTCGCTGGATTCACCCTGGCAAACTTTTACGTCCTCGGATACTCCTATTCAGAAGGGGTGGCAACCGCAGATTTTAATCACGATGGCCATGTCGATGTCGCGGTGCTGTGGGGGAGCGAGGTGGATGTCTTCCCGGGTAACGGAGACGGAAGTTTCGGCGCTCCCACCATAGTGCCGAGCAACGGTTTCGACGGCCTCGTGGCCGTCGACCTCAATGGGGACGAAAACGTAGATCTGGCGACTGCCGATTATCACTTAAACGCCGTTTCGGCCGCCCGAGGCAATGGCAAGGGCGGCTTTGGGCTGATGAAGGACTTTCCATTGACCGTGCCGATGGCGCCAGGTCCGAACAACATTACCGCGGGGGATTTCAATGGCGACGACCTCCCCGATCTCGTCACCTCCGACGACCTGACGGGCGGCGCGACGGTGTTGGTGAATCTTTATCGGTGACGCGGCGGCGTTTGGTCGAAGTCATCTTTGCCGCGCTGGCTGAGGAGGCACACTTATGACCAATCTATCCATTCGGCGGGGCCATGGCCGGTTGCTGCCCCGGCTGCCGCAGAGCACCTCAACCCAATTCCGAATCGACTCTATTACTGCGGTCGACAAAATCTGTGTTGATACTTGGCTCTGACTCCATTGAGCAGCACCTTCCAGCAGTGCCTTGGGGATAGGGAATTGGGGGTCAGGCTGCAAATCTTGACGAAGGGGGGATAGGGAATTGGGGGTCAGGCTGCAAATCTTGACGAAGGGGGGATAGGGAATTGGGGTCAGGGTGCAAATCTTGACGAAGGGACCAGCCAGGAAGGGTCAGAGCCAACTATCGACACCAATCTGACGACTGACCGATTCTCACTCCGGCGCGACGACGCGGCCCCCAGGGGCAACCGTTCAGAGTCTTGATTCGGGCGGTTTGACGTCCGCATTTGCATCTTGTCAACGATCAGAACCCAGCGCATCATCCTCCAAACCAAACCGATCATGAAAAAAATACTCCGCTGGACTTTTATCAATGTGTTGACTGCTGGGGCGCTGGTGGCCTTGACGCCCGGATGCGCCACGGTCGCAGACAACAACGCCGAGATCGCGAAATCCCAGAAGGAAATGCTTTTGACGGAAGCTGGCTTCAGGACCCACACCGTCACGACTCCAGCGCAGATACAACAAGTGAGCCAGTTGGCCGCAAACAAGGTGACGGCCGTCAAGCAAAACGGAAAATTGTGGTATGTCTATCCATCGGGCAAGAGAGACCAGATTTACGCGGGGAACCAGGCGCAATTCAACGCCTACAAACGGGGATTGCAAGGCTACCGGACAAACGTGCAGGCGCAGCAGAGCGCCGAGATGTCGGCGGGGTCGCCCACCTGGGTCGGTGAAACCGCCGGCCCCGACCACATCGGGATCGAGACATTCAATGGGTTCGAGCCATTGGACCCGATTTCGGGCTCCGACTAGCCGAAGTCTTGTCTGAAAGGTTGGCAGCGTTCCCTGCAACCGGATTGGAACTGTTGCCCAGGCTTGGGATTCACCGTTTGGCGGCCGCCTTCCTGGAGCACGTTACAAAGCCTACTTGTGAAAACCAGAGACGACGCGGGCGATTGACTGGTGGACCCTTGGAGTGAAAATGCGGCATGTCTGAACCTTGTTTTCACATGGATCGCCGCAATCTGTGGCTGGCCGTCGCTGCCCTTGCCATCGCCTGGTTCGCCTTTGCGTGCGGAAATATCTCGGCTGCTGGTAAGGCTTCTCTTACGCCCGCGAAAACAACCCAGGCACCCGGCCGCCTCATCATCTTGCGCGGACCCAACATTGGTCCGCAAATCGTCGGTCTTGAGATTGATGGAGTGCAAACGGCACTAATCTCCTACAATCGACGTTATGACGCTTCGCTGGCTGCCGGGCCCCATGTCTTGACGGTCTACCCAGTCATAGGGCGTTGGACGGTTAGCGCAAAAGGCAGGCGGCTGATCGTGGAGTCGGGTAAGACATATACCTTTACCGCAATATGGAAGCACATTGGAATTTTTCTCCAATAGAGGCGGCGAGCAGATTCCCGCACTGTTTTCAAGTAATCGTTATCGAAGGATGCAAATGGGGCCAGAGCCGCTAACGACTCGAGTTTGCAGCGTAGGTCTGCTTAGAGAGATGCAGATGGGCAGATGGGTCAAAGCCAAGTAACAACACAAATTTGAACGACAGATTCTCGCGTCGGCTCTGACGCCATTGAGTGCCCGGATCAGAGCGCAATCATGGTTCCACTTTGCCGAGCAAGAACTCTCGCATTTCCCGAACCACGAACGCCTGCTCGCTAATGTAGAAATAGTGCGGAACGTCGGGGAGCAAATAGACAACCGACCCTGGCATGCCCATGTTTGATTGCTCGAACCGCTTGTGAGGCGGCTACAGTCGCCCCGAGCGCAATGAATCGACGCCGGCGGAGATAGCCGAAGGTAAACCGAGCGCTTCAGGATCTTGACCTGAGGTTTGCCCTATCTCTCACTTGCTTTCGGTTTTTCCTCGCCACACGGTAGCCAGGGTTCGTTGATCAATCCGAACATGCCATGAAGCTTTCCGGCAACACCGCTACTCTTTTTAAGGCTTGCGACAATCGGCCAAGCCGCAACCGGTGAGCGTGATCGAAAAGCTCATCCGGAGTGCGCCGGACCGCGACCTTTGCCGGATCAACGCCCTCGCCTTTGCCGCGCAGCGCGGGCTCGATGAGGATGAGGTGATTGCTGCTTTTCTGCACGGCGCGCGGCTCGGCGTTTTCGATATGTCGTGGAACATCCTTTGTCCGGCTTGCGGCGGGGTTCTCGATTCCGGCGCGACGCTTAAGACCGTCAAACAAGCCGAATACAGATGTGTTCTTTGCGCGATGGCGCATGAACCGACCCTCGACGAAATCGTCGAGGTCACGTTCACCATCAGCCCGCGGGTGCGAAGAATCGCCGCGCACGATCCCGGGACACTTCCCTGGATCGAATATTACCGACAGATCTTTTGGAGTTCGGGCGTCGATTTGCCCGATGACGAGACTTTCGAAAAATGGGTTAAGGAAACGACTCTCGACAGTCGCGAGCTTTTACCCGGCGAAAAGGTTGTGCTCTCGCTCCTCTTGCCGGAAGGAGACGTGGACATATTCGATCCGGTCCTGCACATGTCGCAACATCTCGAGATGAAGGGCGAGTCCGCCCGCGTAAGCCAATCGCTCTCCTTCGTTATGACCAGAGAGCACCCACCGGAGGGGACCGTTCAAATGCACCCCGGCCCTCTCCAGTTGACGCTGGAAAACCGTTCAAAGAAGCGCACGTTGCCCGCTGTTTGGGTCGTGAGCGATAAGATTCACGATTTCATCGGGAAGCGTCGCCCTTTCCTGACCGCAAAACATCTTCTGACCAATCAAACATTCCGCGATATCTATCGCACCGATACCCTGGAGGTGGATCAGAGGCTCAAGATTACCAGTCTCACCTTTCTTTTTACCGACCTCAAAGGGTCAACAGAACTCTACGAAAATGTTGGAGATCTCGCGGCTTACGATTTGGTTCGCACCCACTTCCGGATCCTGAATGATATCGTGGCGGCGGAAAGGGGCGCGGTAGTCAAGACGATTGGCGACGCCGTGATGGCGACGTTCCCGACGCCGGACCGAGCGATGGCGGCTGCTCTGAAGATGCGAGACGCATTGAAAGACTTGAAAGATGAGTTGTTGCTTAAGATCGGCATCCACGAGGGACCATGTCTGGCGGTTTCCTTGAATGACCGGCAGGATTATTTCGGACGGACGGTAAACATCGCATCTCGCGTCCAGGGACTCGCGACGTCGCGCTCCATCTTCGCCACGAGACGGGTAGTTATGGACAGCAAAGCCTCGAAGCTGCTGCAATCAAACTGCATCACTGCGACCCCGGAGAAGCGTTTACTCCGCGGCATTGCCAACGAGATCGAGATTTTCGAAATACCCTGAACTTGGCGGACGCGGGCGGACGTAGAAGCCCGAATCCGTGCCCGACTCAAGGGATGTCTTACCGGTTGACCATCCGCTCCGGGTGGCTCAGCTCTGATTGAAAGACGAGCTTGGATGAAAGTTTGTGATCGCGAGGCGCAATCACCAGCGCGCGAGGGCGCACGCGCTCCCCAGATCTTGAAGACCTCGGCCACTGCGAGCGACTTGAAACCGTAGTTTTACGGCCGACTTATTCGGATGGAACTCGATCTGGAAAGCAAGGATGCCAGCCGGGCCTACGCCATGCTGGCCTCGCTCGTTACACCTCGCCCCATCGCCTGGGTGACGACGCTGAACGAGAACGGCACGATCAACGCCGCGCCATTTAGCTTTTTCAATGCGCTGGGGGCGGACCCGCCCATTATCGGTTTCGCTCCGGGAGACCGCGACGATGGAGCGCCGAAGGATACCGCGCGCAACATCCGTCGGAGCCACGAGTTTGTGGTAAACCTCGTCGATGAAGCAACCGCGGAAGCCATGAACCGGACCTCGGCAACGCTCCAATATGGGGTGAGCGAACTCGAGTCCGCGGGATTGACCGCGGCGTCATCCTCCGCGGTGGGACCGCCCCGAATTGCCGAAGCGCCCGCCAGCCTCGAATGCAAGGAATGGGGCACGCTCGAGATCGGCCGGAATCGAGTTGTCATCGGTCTCGTGAAGCGGGTCCATGTGCGCGACGCGTTAATCGATCCTGTTAAGCTGCGGATTCGGACCGAGCATTTCCATGTCATCGGACGCATGGCCAGTCCGAACTGGTATTGTCGGACCCGCGACCGGTTCGAGATGGTTCGGCCGACCTAAAGGGACGGGAAATAGTCCACAGATTGCGCAGATAAACACAGATTTAGGGGAACGCAGTCAGAGTCAGTCCTGAGCTGTGCCAACTTTCGTTTACAAATCCGGCATCACCATTCCCGGGGTTTCGGGCGACCAATAGGCTGGCGCAACCGGGAGCACCGGCAGGTTCGTGCTCGGCTGACTCACGCCGTTCTCGTCCACCTTGCCTACAAATCCATGGGCTATTCCGATCTCGTCGACGTAATAGCCACAGACGAATCCGTCCGCGTTGATCCCGTTGATCGAAGTGAAGGCTGATCCCGGATAATCATAGGTCTGCATATCGTCGGGAGTAATGTAATACAACCCGTGGATGATGCCTGCCTCGTCGGTGTACCGACCCACTCCCCAGTTCGAATCATTATTTCCAAACAAGGCCGTTTGTGTCGCACCAGGCATATCGATTGGATAGGTCAGATTGCCAAGACTATCGCGGGTATAGCCGTGGGCCATTTTGTTGGTGTCGACGTAGTAGCCGATGATCTCCTTTGCGGTATTTAACTGAGATGCAAAGGTGGCGACCGCGTCGGGCACAGAAAAGATCGTGTATTCCTGACGCACGCTAAGGAAGGCTGGCTGCGTCCCGTCACTGAAAGCACAGGTGCCAACGAAGTTGCCGGCATTGTTCTCTCCCAAAGGCATCGTCTCGATGGCGTCAGGGACGTCCAATTCCACGAAATCAGGGTGAAACATCTTGTAACCATGATAGGTGCCATCGACTGCGTTCAGGTATTCGCCGACGAGATGGCGTAGATTGTTAATACCTCGGCCCCGGGTCACGAGCCCGGTGTCATTCGGATCGTGGAGCGGGGGGCTGAACCTTTCGATGTGGACCTTGTAGACAAAAGCTCGCGTACAGCCCGCTGAGAAAAATGACGGTGCCAGTCAGGTCAAGCTGGTCGCTAATCTTCTGCGGCAGGGTTGCGTTGATCGCCTCAATGGAAGGGGGAAAATCGAACGTCCGGATGATGGTGAGGTTCGCCGCCGGGGCGACGGTTCCGAAAAGAGGAAGCGCGGTGAGAACTGCGAATATGCAAACCAACGGGGTTTTTGCCTTCATTGTACTTTTTCTTTCTGAATTGATCGTTTTGCGTAGGTGAAATTTGGTCAGGCGCTGCGGGTGGATCGAGGTCTCGCCGTAGCCTGTTTGGAGGTGGCGTGGACTGCGCCCGCCCCGAAGAAGCGGATTTTCGGCGGCGGTGGACCCGTTACGGCAGGAGCAATCGCCTGAGCCCGCGTGATGCGCATAGCGGGTGGAAAATAGGCGGCACCTTCGCCCTGGACGAACAGAACAACGGTTCATTCGTCAATTGCTACGGGGTTGGTGTCGCGAAGTTTCAAAAAATCATTCGGCGTCCCAAAAAAATTTACGCGTCGAAGAAGAGATTCCGCGTTACCGAGCGCGATGCAGAAGCGTTTTCGGACGCCCTCATTGCACCGCGGATTGGGCTGACGGATTCAGCGCCTACGACAGGATTGAAGTTACGATCCATTTCATGATCGTTCTAACACCGGGCGGCGCTAACATTGCCCGGCTCGACAACGGAAAGTGTGGAGGTGTTTTGGGATCGGATACCTCTGCTTAATCGTGGATTGGACAGCGGTGTAACGCGAGCATTATACAAGCAAGAGCAGACAGTAATATGCCCGCAACACTATGATCATTTACAAAGTTGAGATAACCGTTGAGTCCGGCATCGAGTTGGAATGGGTCGATTGGATGAAGCGGGTCCATGTTCCCGATGTTGTCCGGACCGGCTGTTTCTCCGAGTGTCGCATCTATAAGGTGATCGAGGCCGATGCCGCCGATCCGAGCTATGTGATGCAGTATCATTGCCGATCGCTCGATGAGTATCACCGTTATCGAGATAACTTTGCGCCCGCTCTTCAGAAGGAGCACACCGATCGGTTTGCCCGACGCTTTCGCGGTGCCCGCCAGCTCCTCGAGGAGGTCGCCGAAGCGACGCGCGCGTGAGATGGAGTCAAAGGGAGAACGCGGAGGACGGAGGACGGAGGGCGAGCAACAGAAGACAAATGGTATCCGCGCTTGTTCTTGTTCTCGTCCCCGTCCTCGTGATTTCGAAAGCCGAGGGCGATTCACAAAACGAATACGTCCGGACGTTCACGTCACCGGTCCCGTCCTCGGCAGTTTGACGACGGTTCGAACCGAATATAGTAAGGCCTCCCGAATCCCGCGACGGCGCGGATGCTTTCGGCGGAATCGATTTTGCGCCCGTAGCTCAACTGGATAGAGCATCTGACTACGGATCAGAAGGTTTGAGGTTCGAATCCTCACGGGCGCGCTTTCCCAATTTCCTCGGTTGCGGATCCCTCCCCGCCGGAGAAATTATTTCCATGGCAGGTCAAGGTTCCACCGGCAACGTGATCGCGGCGCTCTGCAGTTTCTTCATTCCGGGTCTCGGGCAGTTGCTTCAGGGCCGGCTGGCGATGGCCATCTTCCAATTTTGTCTCGCGGCAGTGCTCTGGTTCATTCTGCTGGGCTGGCTCGTTCATCTCTGGTCGATTCTCGACGCCGCCCTCTGGAAGCCACGGGTGTAGGGCGGCCATCTTGGCCGCCTGGGTTCCGCGGGTGCGTTTGGGGTTGGCGGGCAAGATGCCCGCCCTGCACCAGGCGGGGCCGACCGGCGCGTTTTCAATTGTCGGGCGACTATGTTGGTTGGCTGGATTCTACGCGGGCGTTTGGGGTTGGCGGGCAAGATGCCCGCCCTACACCCAGGCGGGGCGACCGGCGCGTTTTCAATTGTCGGGCGACCATGTTGGTTGGCTGGGTCGTACACGGGCGTTTGGGATTGGCGGGCAAGATGCCCGCCTACACCAAGCGGGGTGATCGGTGCGGTATTGAATTGTCGTGCGGCCATCTTGGCCGCCACGCCAGAATGCCCGCCTTACAAATCTTTCAAGAGCGTTTTCCAGCGTTCCCAAGCCGAGTCATGCGCTTTGCGGTTGGCTTCCGATGCATCCGGCGCTTCGCCCGCGCGCATGAAACCGTGACCCGCGCCCGGATAGATTAACGGCTCGTATTTCTTGACCGCGGTTTTCATGATTTTTTTTGTCTTCGGGATCGTGGCATCGATGCGGGCATCGTCTTCGCCGTAGAATCCGTAGACCGGGCACGCAATTCTGGCCGCGCCAGCCGCCGAATTCGGACCGAGCCCGTAAAAGACAAAGGCCGCTTTCAAATGCGGATTGTGATTGGCATACCCGAATGACTTTCCGCCGCCCCAGCAGAATCCACAGACGGCCAGAGTGCCGTTCCCCGCGGGCAATTTCGCAGCGTACTCCGCTGCGGCATCAAGATCGGCGAAGACTTGCGCATCCGTCAGCGCGGAGACGGCCTTGATTGCCGCGCCCTGATCAGGATAGCTGCTCGTGTCTTTACCAGGTGCAGAGAGGAGGTCGGGTGCGATCGCGATGTATCCGGCAGCGGCCAGTTCGTCAGCGAGGTTTTTTGCCCAATCCGTCAGGCCAAAAATTTCATGGATCACGAGGACAACTGGCGCCTTCGTTTTCACCTCGGGATAAACAACGAAGGTCTTGACCGTCCGGTCGCCGTGCTTCAGATCGACCCATTCACTGTGGCGCGGTGATTTGTTCAGCCGCTCCTTCGCCCAATCCTGAGCGAAGACGGTCCCATTGAAAAATGCTGCGCAAAGCAGCCCGAAAGCGAGAGCGCGAAGTTTCATTCTTCAACAAACGCCGCTCCGGCGGATCAGCAACTGCGGTCCGGACAAGGATTTCCAGTGAATCAGGAAAGGGGAAAAACAGGAAAGGGGACGAGACCCCACTCTTTTTTCTGCCTTTCCCGAGTCGCGTAACGATCTCAGAAAGATAGCCATGCACTTCAGTGCCGGATCTGCCTGAGCGAAAAATTCGCCCCTTTACATGCGGAAGACAATTTTACCGCCGCGCTGGCCCTCGCCGGCACGGGTTACGGCCTCGGCAAACTCGCCTAACGAATAGGCTCGCTCGACCTTCGTCTTGAGCAACCCGCGCTGCGCAAACTCAAAAATTCGGGCAAACGTTTTCGTGCGCTCAGCGGGCGATGCCTGGTCGTACCACTTGTTTACCCAGAACCCCGTGAAATGCAGATTTTTGAAAATCAGCAATCCGTTAGGCAGAGTCAGTGGCCGCAAACTCATGGCGCCATAAGTCACGATGGTGGCTTCGGGCGCGACGATCTTGGCCAGTCGAAACGCACTCTCGCCCCCGACGGCATTCAAGCCGAGGCGGATCGGCGCGCCGTGGGTCGCTGCGGCGACGGCTTCGCGCAGTTCCTCGTTATCGAGCAGGACAACGTCGCCGCCCTCCGCGCGCAGCTCCTCGATGAGCTCCGCCCGTCTCACGACGTTAACTGTTTTGTATCCGAGCTCGCGTGAAATTTGAATGGCGGCGCGTCCCGCGGCGGAGTTGGCTGCGTTTTGGATGACCCAATCGCCTTTTTCTAGCCTAACGAAATCGTGCAGCATTCGCCAGGCGGTGATGGGATTGATCTTCAGCATCGCGGCCTGTTCCGGAGCGATGTCGTTGGGCACGGCGACCAGTTTATCGGCCTTGACCACAGACGCTTCCCGCCACGTGCCGACGTCGTGCGGCAAAATGACCTGGGCCCCCACCGCGAGCCCTTCCACCGATTCTCCAATCTTTTCGACGATTCCCGCGCCTTCGAACCCAGGCGTGGCCGGCAGCGGAGCGCGGATCGGGTATTTCCCTTCGATCTGGTTGAGGTCCGCCGGATTGATCGGCGCGGCGAGAATGCGGACGAGCGCTTCACCGGCCGCTGGCGCCGGAAGTTTCTGTTCCGCTAAACGCAAAACCTCCTCGGGTTTTCCGTGCGCCTGATAGACAATGGATTTAATACTCCGATTCATTCGATGACGCACCATCCTGGTGTCCTGTTTCACAATTACGCATGAGTTTGTTGCAATCAAAATCGTTCCACGCCATGGCGCGAGGAGGGAACTTATCGGCAGCGATCTGTGAGCGACTCGCAACGCCGGTGCCGGACCATTTTCATCGCAACCCTCCGGGCCCATTTTCGCGTTCTCTTGCCTTACTCGCTCGGGCAGTATTGCTGCCGATACGGCCGCTTCGCTCGCCCCTTGAAAAGGCCGAGATCTTCGCCGGCAAACCCACGTGTGATTGTGAAACAGGACACTAAAACGGACACTCCAGCCGGCAATCTCCGGTCAGGCGCCCGCATTGCCCTTGTCGGGATGGGAACAAACGTCATCCTGGCGACGGCGAAGATTCTCGGCGGCGTGCTCGGGCATTCCTATGTCCTGATCGCCGATGGAATCGAATCAGCGCTCGACGTCGCGGGCTCGGCTATCATCTGGGGCGGGTTGAAGTTTGCGGCCCGGCCGCGGGACGAGACGCATCCCTACGGTCATGGCAAGGCGGAACCGGTCGCGGCGATCATCGTCTCGTTAGGCGTGCTCGCCGCGGCAGTGGTCATCGCCGCGGGCAGCGTGCACGAGATTTTTCAACCGCATCACCCGCCCAAACCGTTTACGCTCGCGGTTCTGGTGGCGGTCGTCGTGATCAAGGAGCTGCTCTTTCGCGCCGTCGATCGTCTCGGGAAGGATGCCGAGAGCACCGCGATTCAAACCGATGCCTGGCATCATCGGACCGATGCGCTGACTTCGATCGCGGCTTTCATCGGCATTTCGATCGCGCTCCTCGGCGGTCCACGCTGGCAGAGCGCGGATGCGTGGGCTGCGCTTTTTGCCTGCGTCCTGATCGCGGCCAATGGCTGGCGTTTGTTTTATCCGGCGCTGCGTGAGGTGCTGGATACGGCCCCGCGCGGTGAAATTGTGGCGCGGGTACGCGCGGCCGCGGCCAAGGTTCCGGGGGTGCTTGAAATCGACAAGTGTTTCGTGCGCAAAATGGGTCTGGAATTTTACGTCGACCTGCACGTCGGGGTGGACGAGCGGATTTCCGTGCGCGCCGGCCATGATCTGGCGCATGAAGTGAAGGACGCGATCAAGCGGACGAATCCACGTATTGCCGATGTGCTGGTGCACATCGAACCGGCCAAACCGGTGCACGCGACAATTTAGGAGAACCTCTTAATCGAGGTTTTCCACCAGCGTCTTGAGTGCGGCAGCCAGGCTGGCGCGTGTCGTCGCGATCTGGCGTGCAAAACGCATCAGCCCAACGACGGCGAAGGGATGGGCGAAGAGATATCTGCCAAGACGGGTCGCGCATGTTCGTTGTCGTTCGAGGTCGAACAAAACATCGGGCGGCGCGGGAAACGGCGTGGCCGCGGTGTCGCTAATGGCGCGGAGCGAAAGCATCGGGACGTTCTTCGCGGCGCAGGCGCGCGCAATCCATTTTGTTTCCATGTCAATCGCAGCGGCGGCCTGCTCGCGGGCGAAGTGCGCGCGTTCCGCCTCGTTCGCGATGACTCGATCGACCGTGACAAGCTTGCCACCGCGGCTGATGACTATCGCCCGGGCGCGGTCCAGCAGGTGCGGATCGGAAAAGTTTTCGCCGAGGAAAAGATCGCCGGCGCGTAGGGACGGGTCCGTCCCGCCGGCAAACCCGCTGCTGATGAGAAAGTCGAAGTGCTCGGAATCGAGAAACGGTTCGATCCGGCCGCGGGCGATCGTCGGGCCAACGCCGGTGTGGAGGATTTTGACCTCACGATGGCGTCCGCCGAGTAAACGTTGGAAATCGCAACTTTCGTTCGGGAGGGCAAAAGTAACCGCAATCATCGGACGATCGTTTAACGCGGGCTGGAGAGGACAATCTCCAAATGGACCGGTTCGTTGGGCGAGGCCGTGTTTGGGGTCGGAGCGGAGGAGGAGGGTGCGGGCGCGCCGAGGGTGTGGAGCGTTTGCCGGAACTGTGCCTCGCTGGAAGCCGGAACAAGAACGAGCACTTTCACAACTCCGTCGTTAGGCAAATCTTTCGATCCGGAACCGCCGGCCTGGGTCGCCGCATGAACGATGGACTGGGCGATCGTGTCCTGTTTTTCCCGCGGCACGACGATGACGATCTGCTCCCGGCCGAGAGTGGGCGGAGTGAACGCAGCCGCGGCCGCTTTTTCCACCGAACCGTGAACCTCCCGATAGATCTTTTCCTGCTGAGCTTTGCGGACCGCGACGGAAGGTTGGTTCGATCGGAAAATATAGAAAAGGCCGAGCGCGACGTTCATGGCCACGAGCACGGCAAAGGCTGCGGCGATCTGGCGCCCGCGCGAGCCGGCCCGGGTGGTGGCCGCGGATTCGTCAGGTGGTCGTTCCATAGTGCGATGAATTTGACGCGCGGCGACGAATTGCCGCTGCAGTTCCGGATCGGAAATGAGTGCGCGTTCAAGACGCTCCCGTTCGGCTGGCGGCAGTTTGCCTTCCAGATAATCAAAAAATTTTTCGGGCGTCATTAGCTTCAGATTTGTTTGGACCGCGGATTTCGCGGATTGCACGGATAAGGGAGGAGTGTGTAGGGCGGGCATGTTGCCCGCAAGTTCTTGAATTTTCCATCCGGTTAATCCGCGTCATCCGCGGTAAGAAATCTTCCTGGCGGCGGCCGATAGTTTGGACCGCGGATTACGCAGATTGCGCGGATAAGGAGGGATTTGTAGGGCGGGCATGTTGCCCGCCGGCTTTTGAATTCGGCCTTCGCTCCCGGCGGCCAAGATGGCCGCCCTACAATCTTCTCATCCGATTAATCCGCGTCATCCGCGGTAAGAAATCTTCCTGGCGGCGGCCGATAGTTTGGACCGCAGATTGCGCGGATAAGGAGGGATTTGTAGGGCGGGCGTGTTGCCGCCGGCTCTTGAATTCGACCTTCGCTCCCGGCGGCCAAGATGGCCGCCCTACAATCTTCCCATCCGATTAATCCGTGTTATCCGCGGTAAAAATTCCCCCCGCAGAATGAATCGAGTTCCGCGAACGGCCGAAAGTTAGACTGCCGGGACGTTTAGTCCGGAAAGGGCGCGCGCACTAGCGATGGCGGTTGCGATTAGAAGGGACGGCAAATACCTTATTACAATCGTGGGCGACGATGGAGAGAGCACTATCCAACGGCACCGCAGCAGAAGTTGGATACGCTGGCTCTTAATCGGCCTGGCGACCATTTTTTTGCTGCTGGTCCTGTTTCATGGGCCGATCTTGCGCTCGGTTGTTCATTCGCTCGCAATCCGCTTCGCGGCGAAGGAGAATATCAAACTCGATTTCCGGATGGAGGGCGATCCACTCGATCAGCTCATCCTGCGCAACGTGCACGCAACGGCGACCGGGCCGTCCGCTGTGCAATCGCTCGACGCAGGGGAAGTGAAGGTCGACTACAGCCTGGCGGACCTTCTTTTTCACGGAACCTCCGAGGTCTTGAAAAATGTCGAGCTGCACGACGTCGCCGCGCTGCTTGATTTGTCGAAGGCACCTCTTCCCACTCCGACTCCGCCGCCCAAGCCTAACGAGAAGATCACATTACCGGCCTATTTCCCGGATCGTCTGGAAGCGAGCAACGTCAACGTCACCGTGCGCGGGCAGCCGCAGGAAACGGTCCTGCGTAACTTCAATCTCGGCTTGTATCCCGATAAGGAGGGCGCGCTCCGAATCGACAAGTTGCAGATCCCGAATGTCCACAATTGGACGGACATCACAGCGACCACGACTTACGCGAACAAGAACCTTTTCCTGCGCAACCTGACATTCGACGAAGGGCATCATTTTCAGACGGTCAATATCGATCTGTCGAAAGCGAACGGGGGCAAACTGGCGCTGGAAGTGAAAGGCTCAGTCGGCGAAGGCGGAACGATCGAGGGCAATGTGGGCCTGAGCGCGACCAAGTCGTCCTTCGACACGACGACGAAGGTGAACGCCTCCAATATTTCGTTAGGACAACTCAGCGAATATTTCGGGCGACCGGCGGGCGCTTTGACGGGCGATGTAAAGGATTTCAAGATGGATTGGAAAGGCGCCCTCGATGCGCCGCAGAGCTGGCAGGGGAGGATCACGGCAAGGATCGACAATGTTCGGCAGAGTGGAATCGCGCTCGATCACGTCGGGCTCGACGTCGTGGCGGATAAGGGCAACGCGACCGTCCACGAGGCGCGGATCGATCGCGGAACAAATCATGTGGTCTTGGACGGCACGGTGCAGCTACCGAAGACGACGGAGGGTTTCCGGCGGACGCCGGGCGATCTCAAGTTAACGGTCGACGCCCCGAATTTGAAAGAGCTGACCGCGTTCATGACGCCCCCTGTAACCGGTTCTCTGCAAGCTACGGGCACGATCAAGACCGATCAGTCCACCGCGCGTGTCGAGCTGAATGCGAAGGGCGATCTGATTGGGTTCGACAAAGCGGCGGCGAAAACTCTGACGACGCGGATTTCCGCGACGAAAAAGCTGCCTGCGACGGATGCGACGAAAGAGCCGTTTTACGCCAACCTGACTTCTTCGATTCAGGCGCGGCTGAGCGATGTGCGCTACGACAAATTTGTTGTCGATAGCGTGGACGCGCAGGTCAAGAGCCAGAACGCGAAAATCTCCTTCGAGCCGGTCTCCGTGCAACGTAATGCCAATCTTCTTGTCGTTAGGGGAAACTATCAATTGCCTCCGCCCGGTTCGTCCGAGTCTCGCCTAACCATGCAACCGGCTGATTTGCAGCTCTCCTTGCGCGCGCCACAACTGGCAGATTATTGGCAGAGCGATGCCCCGGACAAGGTGACAGGTGAGCTGCAGGCAGACGGTGACGTGCATATCCGGAGCGGGGTTGCGAGTGGACAGATCAATCTCTCCGGCCAGGAAATCGCGGCCCGGAAATTGGTCGTGAAGCAACTCAGCATGCAGACGGCGATCGCGAACAATGTCGCCTATCTGAACGATCTGACTGCGACTCTGAACGACAAGGATTATGTGGCTGCGTATGGGACGGTGAAGTTGGAGAAGCCATTCGCCTACACCGGTGTGGCGACGGCGAATCTGACGGATCTTTCTCCGTTCGAGCCGCTCTTAAGTGGCGGCGCTTCGGATGGGACGGGGTCGGCGACCCCAGCTACTGGTGGGGCGAGGAAGAAGACGCCGCTCGCGGGTTCGTTAGTTTTGCATTGGAACGGGCGGGGCGAGGCCGCCACCTTCAAGAACAATGGCGACCTGAGCCTTAAGCTGGAAAAAGGACGTTTCGGCGATTTGCAAGATCTGCAGGCGAATGTCGAAGCCCAGTACACGCCGCAGGAGTTGCAGGTCCCGATCGTTTATCTGGCGAGCAACAAGCTGATTTTTCAGGCCATCCTCCAGGCGAAGGATTCGACGCTCGAGATCAGCAAGATCCAGATCGATCAAGGGACCTCGAAATACGCCAGCGCCTACGCCTCGCTCCCATTTACCTGGAGCAATCTCGGGAGCGAAAGGCCGCTCATTCCGCCTGACGGAAAGGTGGCGATTAATTTACGGACGGAAAATCTGGATCTGGCCAAGCTCTTCAAGGATCTCGGGAAAGAACCGCCGGTGGCAGGGCAGTTGAGCTTAAAGCTCGATGCCGAGGGACCGCTTGATCAACTCGTGGCGAATCTTGATTTGCAGTTGCAGAGCCTGCGCGCAGACGCCGTCAAACAGTTGGAGCCGGCGACGGTTAATTTCGGACTGCGTTTACAGAATAACGAGCTCAAAGTGGCCGGGAAAGTTCAGCAGCCGCGCATCCAACCGGTGCAGATCGACGCACAACTGCCGCTCAATCTTTCCAGGCTGATCGCGGAGAAGAAGCTGGATGAGCAGACCCCGGTCAACGCCAGAATCCAGATGCCGCGCAGCTCGATCAATTTCGTTCGGCAATTCGTGCCCGCACTCAATCAGCTCGATGGCTCGGTCGCGCTCGACGTCAAGGTCGGCGGAACAGTCGGCAAGCCCGATCTGAGCGGCTCGGCCGACATGAACATCAACCTGGCACGCTTCGAGAACGCGACCCTGCCTGCCCTGACCAATTTTAAGGCGTTGCTCAATTTCAGGCAAGACCGGCTGACTTTCGAACGTTTCGGCGGCGATCTTGCCGGCGGACCGTTCACCCTCAGCGGCTCAATCGATTTGCCAAAGTTGACCGAACCAAAGTTCGATCTGCGCTTGAAAGCCAACAGTGTACTCGTGGCGCGGAACGACGATCTGACCGCGCGCGTCGATGCCGATATCAAGGTCGAGGGTCCGCTTGCGAGTGCGAGCGTGACCGGTCAGGTGCTGACGACGAACAGCCGCTTCCTCAAAAACATCGATATCATCCCGATCAGTTTGCCCGGCCGCCCTGCGCCACTCCCCGAGCCGCCCTCGGCTGCACCGACACTCTCCTTTCCCGATCCGCCCTTACGCGATTGGAAATTCGACATCGTGATCAAGAGCAAGGATCCGTTTCTGATCCGGGGGAATCTTGCGACCGGGAATGCGGTCGTCGACATGAAGCTGACCGGCACCGGATTGCGTCCGCAGTTACAGGGGCAGGTGCGCCTGGAAAATTTCGACGCCACCCTCCCTTTCAGCACGCTGACGATCCGGCTCGGCTTTCTCTATTTCGATCCGGACGATCCACTAAACCCGAAGATTGAATTGCAGGGCGAATCGTTGATCCAGGACTACACGGTGCGGGTTTTCGTCTATGGAACAGCGCACGCGCCTCAGGCGATTTTTAGCAGTGAGCCGCCTTTGCCGCAGGAAGATATCATTTCTCTGCTCGCGACCGGGGTGACGCGCGAAAACCTGTCGGGAAGTAACGTCCTCGCGAGCCGCGCCATCTTGCTTCTCGGGAAAGAGCTTTACCGGAAGATATTCAAAAAAGGCGGGGACGAACCGCCGAAAACGGATTCGGTTTTCAACCGCCTGAGCGTCGACTACAGCGGCGCCGACCCACGGACCGGGGAGCAGACTGCAACCGCGAAATATAAGGCCAGCGAGCACGTTATTTTGATCGGGGAGATTGGGCTGGCGGGAGATTTTCGCGGGCTGGTCAAGGTACGTCATCCGGTTTCGTTAGGCGATGGAGACACAATGGAAGAGTCGAGGAGAAGGGATTGGACGCGCGAATTCGCTACGGCTTAGCCCGCCCGCGGCGGAGGCGGGAGCGAGTCTTTGCGGAGGGTCTGGCCGCGGCAAATCTATTCTGAAATGGCTGGCAGGCCTTCTCCTCTTTTTCAACCTAACGAATCAAATTGTTTTTGGTCAGGGCGCGGTCAAACTACCGGAGGAAGAGCAGAAGCAGAAAGAAAAGAAGATCGTCTCCAAAGAGCAGGAGCAGATTGCCCAGGAAGCAAACCTGGAAATCCGGGGCAACACCGCCTTTGACGACAAGCTATTGCGCTCTCAGCTCAAGGAGCAGCTGACCTTCATCGCGGACAACGGTCTGACAAGTGCGCGCGCGGATGACGCCGCCTTTTTCCTCGGGCTTTTTTACAAAAAACATGGCTATGCCAAGGTCGACGTCCGTTACACGATGCTCTCCGGGAGCCGCTTCCGGCTTGATATCTCGGAAGGACCGCTGGTCCATCTCGGCACGGTCCAGTTCATAGGCAACCGCCAGTTGCCGACGGATAAGCTCTATCAGTATGCGATTGGGCCGACGCAATCGCGTTATTCCAAGGCGACCAAGCTTCTGCCTTTCGTCCCATCTGACCTCGCAGAAGGGGTCGACCTCGTAGAGCGCTATTACGTCTCGGAAGGTTTCGTCGAAGCGACGGTCGAGCCTCCGACTTACCGTTATGTCCAGCCTGATTTGGTCGACGCGCGGATCGTCATTCACGAAGGACAGAAGTATTTCTTCGGCAACGTCAATTTTGTCGGGCCGACCATTTACGGCGGGGAAGCCTTGCGCGGCCAAATTCTTGATTTGCTCCGGCTTCCCTACACCGAGGGTCGATTGGCCGACATCCCGCGACGGCTCCAGACTTACTATAAGACGCGCGGTTATTTTGCGGTCAAAGTCGACGCGGTCGGGGATCCGACCCTGGCGATCAAGGGACATGTCCCGGTGCGGATCACGGTCGACCCGGGCCAGGTCTATTACTTTGATGGCGTGACCGTGAAAGGAACCCGGCAACTGCGCCCAAGTTATCTCGTCAATCGTCTTAAGAAATTCCGCGACCAGCCCTACAGCCCGGAGACACTCGACAAAAAGTTTCGCGAGCTTACGCGGACGGGTTTGTTTAACATCATTCGGATCAATCCAACGCCGGTTGATGGCAACCGTTTGCGCCTCGACGTCAATGTCGAGGAAGCCAAGCCGAAGGAGTTTGGGTTCTCGGTCGGTTACGGCTCCTATGAGGGTGCGATCGTTGGCGCATCCTATGCGAATCGGGATCCTTTCGGCTATGGCCGACCGATCACGACCTCGGTCGAATACACGCAGCGCAGTTACAAGGGTGAAATCCTCTATGAAGACCCTTATCTCTTTGAGACCGATTTCGCTCTTCAGGTGCGACTGTCAGCGTTGACCTTCGACTATGTCGGCTATTCAAAATTCGAGGTCGGCGGCCGGGTCACGCTCAGCCGTCAGGTCACGGATAAATATTCGATCGGTTTAGTTTACTCCGCCCGACATGTGGAAATTACCGACGCGAGCATCAAACAGCCAATCCTCGGTCCCACTTCCTATTTCGTCAGCGCGATCGGCTTTACCCAGACGCTTGACCTGCGCAAGAACCCGCTCGTCGCGCCGCGCGGGTTTGTCTTCGATAACACCCTTGATTTCGCCTCGAGTGCGATCGGTAGCCAGATCGACTTGTTCCGCACTACTGGTCGGGCAACCTATTATCTCTCGTTTGCGCCGGACGAGCCGCAATTGGCGGGCGAGGATTTGCAGAAATCGTCGTTCCAGAAATGGTTCGAACGCAGTCTGCTCGCCTTTGGGGGGCGCGCCGGTATCGTCTATCCGCTCGACACCGGCGGAGTCAATTCCGCTTATGCGCTCCCGATCGATGAACGTTTCTTCAACGGCGGAAGCACGACCGTGCGGAGTTTTGCCGAGCGCGATCTTGGTCCTCACAACGGACGCGGCAATCCGCTCGGGGGTGAGTTTTACACCATCTTTAATGTCGAATACACCTTTCCGATTTACGGGGAATTGTTAGGCGCGGTCTTCGTTGATGCCGGAAATCTCCTGCCGGAGGCGAGCAATCCGGGCTTGAGCGACATGCGTTACGGCATCGGCCCGGGTTTGCGTTACAATCTTCCGATCGGGCCGATACGCCTCGACTACGGGATCAATCCGAATCCGCATAAGGATGAAGCGCGCGGCGCCTTCCATTTCAGCTTCGGCTTCGCGTTTTAGCCATAGCCGGGATCGGTGACCCGGGCAGAGCAGCACGCTGCCGGACGGAAACATTTTGTGTTTCTCGCTGGCCAATGCGGCATCGCGAATCCTCTCACACATCGCGTTAATTCTCGGGCTGCTGCAGCTTTGCAAGCTTCTCTTCTGCGCGGTTGACGTCGGATTTGCGGGCGCTACCCAGAACAAGGAGCTTTTTCTGTCGCTCCAGATTGCGCAAAGCCGCTTCGATCTCGGCACGGTGACACCGGTCCGTCGCGATCCGCGCTTCTTCCGCGATCCTGGCGATTTTGGGATCGGTCTCCGGTTTATTCTTGTCGACCGCCCCTTTCCGGGCTTCTTCCAGCCGGGCCTCGGCCAGCATTGCCTCGAGTTGTACAACCCGCAAAGCACGCTGCTCGGCTTCCACCTTGGCGATGATGCCGGCCCGGAAAAGGCGATCCGCGTTTGCTTCCCGTTTGCGCGCCCGCTCCAGGTCACTTTCGATCGCCGACGCGCTTTGCGGATCGAGAGTTGAGTCGTCCGACGCGAGGTTTTGAGACAAGATCGGCGGTTCGACATCCGAAGGCAGGCTGTCGCTTTGCCCGGGGAGCTCCGGTTCGTCGAGGGCGAAGGCCGGCAGGGTGACGACGATCATGCCGAGCATCATGAGACCCCGCCTCATGGGTGGAGAATATCATAGCCTGCCTGGGGTTGGCGAAAAATTCCATGAGGGGCGACCGATCACGACCTTGCTCATGCGGCTCGGACGATTTATTATGATATCTGCGTCACGAACGTTCGTCGTCCGACGCCTATTGATTCGAATACACACTTCATTTTATGGAAACAACCATCGCAGCACCAAAAAAATCCTCGCCGCCTGAAGCTGATTTTCTTCCCTTGCAGGGGACCGATTACGTTGAGTTCTACGTCGGGAACGCGAAACAGGCCGCGCACTTCTACAAGACGGCGTTCGGCTTCCAGAGCCTGGCCTACGCCGGGCCGGAAACAGGCCTCAAAGACCGGGCCAGTTATGTCATTCGGCAGAACAAACTGACTTTTGTCCTGACGACGCCGTTGCGCCCGGAAGGGCCGGTGGAAGATCACATTCGCAAACACGGAGACGGGGTCAAAGTGCTCGCGTTGAAAGTAGAGGACGCGACCTCTGCGTGGAAGGAGACGACCAAACGGGGCGGCAAGAGTTACTTGAAACCGGAAACGCTTTCCGATGAAAATGGCAAAGTCGTGATGAGCGGGATTCACACCTACGGAGAGACGGTTCATCTCTTTATTGAACGTGGCGATTATACCGGTCCATTTATGCCGGGCTTCCGGAAGTGGGAATCGGCCTATAATCCGCCGGATGCCGGTCTGCAGTATGTCGATCATTGCGTCGGCAACGTCGGCTGGAACCAGATGAATCCCTGGGTCAAGTTCTACGAGGATGTGATGGGATTTCGCAATATCCTGAGCTTCGACGACAAGGATATTTCGACCGAATACTCCGCCCTTATGAGCAAGGTCATGAGTAACGGTAACGGCTTCGTCAAATTCCCGATCAATGAGCCGGCCGAAGGAAAGAAGAAATCGCAGGTCGAGGAATATCTCGACTTTTACAACGGCGAAGGCGTGCAGCACGTTGCGATCGCGACCAAGGATATCGTGACGACCGTGACCGATCTGCAGAGTCGCGGGGTCGAGTTTCTCAACATCCCGACCACCTACTACGACACGGTGCTGGATCGGGTTGGACACATCGATGAAGACCTCGAGCCGCTCAAGCGCCTCGGGATTCTGGTCGATCGGGATAACGAAGGCTATCTCCTCCAGATCTTCACCAAGCCGGTGGAAGATCGGCCGACATTATTTTTCGAAATCATTCAACGCAAAGGCGCGCAGAGTTTCGGGAAAGGTAACTTCAAGGCTCTCTTTGAAGCCTTGGAAAAAGAGCAGGGACTTCGAGGCAATCTCTAGGAAAGAAACGCATGCCGTATTATCAAAGACTCGGTAAGATGCCGAGGAAGCATCACATCTGGTTTCATCGTAACGGGGCGGCGCCAACCTACAAGAACGAAGGGATCGCCTACGAGCATGTCTTTACCACGGAGGGATTCGATGAAGCGTATTCGATCGTTTATCACCTGCGGCCGCCGACAAGGGTGCGCAACGTTGAGCTGATCAAATACTGGGAGCCGAAAAAAGTCACCGACAGTCCCCTCCGTCATCACCATCTCAAGACCGCGGACATTCCGCGGCGCGGCGATCTTTACACCAGCCGCATCCCAATGTTATTCAACAAGGATATCACTGCCTATCGGGCGCGCCCGGCGAAAGCCTACGACAAGTTCGAGTATTACAGGAATGGCGGCGCCGACGAGGTCATTTTCGTTTTCAAGGGCGGAGGCACGCTCGAAACTGTCTTCGGTAAGCTGCCTTATCGCGCGGAAGACTATATTGTCATTCCGCGGGGGATTACTTACCGGCTCGTTCCCGACAAGGTTGAAGAGGAAGATTATCTCATCCTCGAATCGGCCGGGCCGGTTCGAATTCCAAAGCGGTATCTCAATCACGACGGCCAGATCAAGATGGGTGCCCCTTACTCGGAGCGCGATCTGCACGGACCAACGGAGATCCTCACGATCGACAAGGAGGAAGATGTCGATATTCTGGTGAAAGACGGCTCGCGTTTTACGCGTGTGACCATGGCCCAGCATCCGTTCGATGCGGTTGGCTGGGATGGATATCTTTATCCCTTCACCTTCAACGCGCAGGATTTCGAACCGATCACTGGGACGGTGCACCAGCCGCCACCAATCCATCAAACCTTTGAAGTGCGCGGTTACGTCATCTGCACGTTTGCGCCGCGCCTCCTCGATACCCATCCGGAAGCGGTCAAAATCCCATGGGTCCATGATAACCTGGAAGCCGATGAGGTCCTGTTTTACGTTCGCGGAAATTTCGGTTCGCGGCGCGGTATCGAGAGTGGATCGATTACGCTCCATCCCCGCGGAATTCCGCACGGGCCGCATCCAGGTACGATCATGGCGAGCAAGGACGCGCTTCGGACCGAAGAGCTGGCCGTGATGTTTGATACTGCGCACACTCTCGAACTGACCGAGGAATCGCTCGCGCTCGACGATCCGAACTATCCGCTGAGCTGGCTCGACTAGGCGGCCTTTCGCTTTCTGCCATCCCGAGCCGGCAAAACGCGGAGAAACCGTAACGCAGCGCGAAGCCAGGCTTTCAAACCTCACAGATCGCGGTCCGCGACGTCGCCTTAGTCGACGAAGCGGCTTGTTAACTGTGCAGTCCCTCGGCCCGCCGTCTCCGCGACTCGGGATGACAAGTTGCATCTGCGCCGCTAAACTCTCCGCCGTGCAGGATAACCAATTCGATATTTCCGAGCGCCTAACGTTGAAGCGCAATCGCCTCGAAAGCGAGTCGCATCCAGGAAATGGAACGCGTCTTCGCAGATCTGCTCGATGCGGTGGGCGAAGATCGACATCGGCAGGGTCTCGCGAAAACGCCGGGACGCGCCGCCCGCTCGTTCGAGTTTCTCACCCAGGGTTATCGGCTTTCTGTCGAGGAAGTGGTCAATGGCGCGATCTTCGACTCCAATGCGAGCGAGATCGTGATGGTTAAGGACATCGAGCTTTATTCGATGTGCGAACATCATCTGCTCCCTTTCATCGGGCGCGCTCACGTCGCCTACATTCCCGATGGGAAAGTGATCGGACTTTCCAAAATCGCGCGCATCGTTGACGTCTTCGCGCGCCGCCTTCAGATCCAGGAACAACTCACAACCCAGGTGGCCGACGCGCTCATGCAGGTGCTTCATCCGGCGGGCGTAGCTGTCGTGATCGAGGCCAAGCATCTCTGCATGATGATGCGGGGGGTAGAAAAACAGAATTCCGTCATGAAAACTTCCTGCCTGCTCGGTGTTTTCAAGGAGGACGCGCGCACCCGTTCCGAATTCCTCGAGCTCCTCAAATGAGGATGGTCGGAGCAGGTGCCATCCTCGTAGCCGGGGGTGCTGACCCCGGCGGAGCTGAAGGTCGGGTTGCGGCCAGCGTGAAGCGGCGCGCTTTGGTGGCCGGGGTCAGCGACCCCAGCTACAGGGATAGCGAGCCTGGCCGGAGCGAGGTTCGACGCACGACATGCTGCTGACAGTCAGCAAGCGCCTGGAGTTCTCCGCTTCGCGACGCCTTTTTTTGCCATCCTGGTCGGATGC
Source organism: uncultured Verrucomicrobiae bacterium (assembly GCA_963720895.1). Taxonomy (GTDB): domain Bacteria; phylum Verrucomicrobiota; class Verrucomicrobiia; order Chthoniobacterales; family UBA10450; genus Palsa-1392. The sequence continues at coordinate 110,682 of CAVRGZ010000001.1, read as the reverse complement.
GCAAAACCTCGCGGCTTTTGGTCCGGAAAGCGCGGCCCGCTACGGCACGGGACGGAACTACGTCGCCTATTTTGTTTTCAGCGGCGAGGTCAACCCCGCCAATGGCATGCTCGTTAACATCAGCGAAATCAAAGCGCGAGTGGAGCGGGTCCTACATGCGCGCTTCGATCACAAGTTCTTGAATGAGGATCATCCGATTTTCCGCGAACTGCCGCCCACTGCGGAAAACGTCGCGCGCCAGCTTTTTGTCGAAGTCGCGCCGTTATTTGGCGATCTCGAGGCCAGCCTTTGCGCCTGCCATCTGGTCGAGACGCCCGAGCGGAGCGCGACGTTTTACGCCGGGGGTGTTTGCGAAGCGAATTACTGGCTCGAATTTTCAGCTGCGCGGCAAACGATGTCGCCGCATCTGAACGCGACGGAGAATGAAATGCTTTTTGGCACCGCATCGTCGCCCTACGGTCATGGCCATCATTACCGCGCGCGTCTGACATTTCGCGACGAAACAGGCATGCGCGCGCGGCCATTCGTGCCGGATTTCGAGCTGGCACAATGCCTCGCCTCGCTCGAGGCGGAACTCGATCACAAGAACCTGAATCACGAGGTTCCCAGCCTAACGAATAGACCGAAAACCACGGAAAGTCTGGCGCAATACTTGCACGAACGCGTGGCAGACGCATTTCCGATTCATCGCGTCCGCCTGCATGAGCGAGTCGATTTTTTTGCTGAGTACCTGGGGCGACGGAAATTATTTTCTTGGAATGCAGCGACCGTTCAGCGCTGCGCACCGTCTCCACGCCGCCAGTCTTTCCGAGGCCGAAAATCTCTCCCTCTACGGCAAATGTAACAATCCGCGCGGCCATGGTCACCAATATCTGACGGAGGCAACGATTGGCGGCCCCTACGATGAGAGGAGCGGAACGCTTTACAATTTTTCGACACTCCTTGAGGGCATCGAAGGCGCGCTTCATCCGTGGCAGGACAAACATCTCGATCTCGAGACGGAAGAATTTCGCGGAAACCCTTCGACCGGCGAAAACATTGTCCGGGTTCTTTGGCCCAGGTTTAACGGAAGTCTGAATGATCGCCTGGTTCGCCTCCGCCTATGGGAGACGCCTAACAATCGCTTTACCCTCCGTCGCTAAGGCTGCGTCTTCTTTTGGGCGACCGGGGCGTCCGTGGCTCACTTGTTCCTGTTCGATCAGCCGCTTAGCTTCCGCCATGCCGAAGCGCGAAATCCGGAATCGGTTGGAAGAAGACATCTCTGTCCACATCTTCACCGTTTCCGCCGGAATGGTCGGTGTGTGTCTTACCGTGATTGGACTTTTGCGCGTGGTGATCACCCTGCGCAAGACCGACACTTTTGCCGACGATCTCCTCGCCTTTGACGCGTTTCTCTTTCTCGTCGCCTGCCTGTCGTCGTATTGGGCACTGCGGACGCGCAGCGTGCAGAGGATGCATCGGGTCGAACGTTTTGCTGACACGATATTTATTCTGGCCCTTGTCCTCATGGCGGTGGTTTGCGGTGTTGTCACTTACGCAATTGCCATCTTGAAATGAGTCTTGCTGTTGTCCCAAGCCGATGACGCCCGGCCAATTTCGTCGCCTTGCTCTCAGTCTGCCCGAGGCGGTGGAAAGCTCGCACGTCGATCATCCGGACTTTCGCGTCCGGAACAGGATTTTCGCGACTTTAGGCTACCCCGATCGGCGTTCGGGTATGGTGAAACTCACTCCGGAGCAACAGGGCAAACTCCTTCGGAAGGCTCCGGGAATATTTTACCCCGCCGCCGGCGCCTGGGGCCGGAGCGGGAGCACGGTCGTGCTTCTTTCCGCCATCACGGCGGCTGTCTTTCGGCCCATCCTCCAACGCGCCTGGGAAAATGTGGCCGCCGATAATTCGACGAGAAAGAGCCGCCGACCTCGGGCCTCCGGCAACCAAGCCCAAGTTGTCAGCTCCGCTCCAGTCGCACCCGATGAAGGAGCAGCGCGCAGGCGATCGCGCCAGCACTGACCGCCGCGTAGGCGAGCGTCGTTCTTATATTCGCGGCTCCGTAAAAGCCACCAACATCCAGCCATCGATTCGCACCATGATCGTTTACCACGAGATACCAGAAACTCAGAAAGGTGACGATGAAAGTCTTAGAGTTCGCGGTTATCACGCCTAACGCCGTCGCCATCGAGGCGACAAAGACGATCCCGCCGAGGAGTGCGCCGAGCGGCGCCGCGCCGAGGAGTGCCGTCCGGGCGATCGGCACGGCGCAGAAGAAGAGACTGAAGAGAAGAGTCGACCCGAGCTTCCACCAAATGAAATTTTCCCGCAGCCGCGGGGCCGACCGGATGCTGGCGGTCGTATTCGCCCGGATGTCGCGCGTCGCGACATCAGAAAGGATTATTGCGAGAGCGGCGAAGACGATCGGCATAATAGGGGCCAGGGGAACGAAAAAGCACCCGATGCTGACGGCGAGGAAGGCAACGAGGACGAGAGGATACAGGGTGAACGTGAGGACCGCATCGCTCCACATCACAGCAGCGAATGAACCTCCGCGCGTGGGTCGAAGGAGAAGCGCGACGGTCCTTCGACTCAACGGTTTGAACAAATTCTGAAATCGGCCAATCCAGTTTCGGTTCGACTTTTCGGAAGTGCCTCCCGTTCGCACCGGATCGAAGCGATGGAAACAGAGCGCCGCGAGCGGCAGAAAGAGCAGGGGAACCAGCGTCGAAACGAGACGCGGCAGGATCCAGCCGTGCGTTAGGGTCAGTCCCGGAAAAACGATCGGCGACTTCTTCGGATCGAATGCCGACGCGCCGATCGCAACCGCGTCCGTGTGCAGCGATCGCGTCAGTTGGTCGCTCATGAATCCAAATCCAGTGAAATCGAAATAGCGCGCCCAACTGATGTTATGGTGGCTGGCCGCCAGCCCGATGCCCGTCATCCAAAGGAAAAAGTAGACGACATCGCCCAGTTTCCCGGAGAGGAACGGGACCGATTCGAAGAAAACCGCGATGGCCGAGACAAAGACGACCGCCGCCGGCGTGAGGAGCAAATACTGCTCGAGGAAAACACGGGGTTCGATCGGCGCCTCGCCCCGCACGATCAACATCGCCATCGAGCTGAGCATGAATCCGACGAGAAACGTGCTCAGAAAGAAAACGTTGCCGAGAAATTTCCCGACCAGGTAGTCGCCCGATCGCATCGGCGTGGAAGCCGCCACCAGTCCGCAGCGCGAGACGACATCTTTGCGGACCGCGTTCGAGATGACATAAAAACCAAACAACCCGACAAAGATCATCCCGAGCGAAGCCGTCCCCATCCCGATCGCCCCCGAGTTGTAGATCGCGCGCTGTCCATTGATCTGGATGAGAGTGCGGCCCGTCGCGGGCGAGGGAATCCAGACATAGGCAAACGCGCTCAGGAGAAGAAAAATAATGACCGTCGAGACGCGGCGGAAGCGAACGAGAAAATCCACCCGCACGATGGCGGCGATGCGGGAAAGGCTGGCTCTCATCGACTCATTTCTTTGCTTGCTCCAAAGTTCATCAAATAGAGAAAAGCGTCCTCCAGTTCGGGCTCGGCGGCCGACGCGGCGAGGTCGGCTGCTGGTCCGACGAAGCGGATATGGACGCCGTCCAGTTTGCGGATCGCGCTCGAAATTTTCAAGCTCGTGCGGAGCCGATCGAATTCCTCGGACGAAACGACGCCGCGCCATACCTTGCCGGCACATGCGCGGAGGAGAGTCTCGGGCGCGCCAATCGTGAGCAGTCTACCCGCCTTGAGGACTGCGATTTCGGTCGCAATCGATTCGATGTCCGAGACGATATGCGTCGAAAGAATCACCAGCTTGCCGAAGCCGATTTCGGAAAGCACGTTGCGGAAACGCACTCGCTCCTCGGGATCGAGCCCAGCTGTCGGTTCATCGACGATGAGGAGTGCGGGATCGTTGATCAGCGCCTGCGCGATGCCGAGGCGCTGTTTCATCCCGCCGGAAAATCCGCCGATCGTGCGCTGGGCTGCAGTATGCAGATTCACATTTTCGAGCATCTCCATCACGCGCGCTTTCGAGTTCACCCCTTTGAGCGCAGCGAAGTAAGTGAGGAATTCGATTGCGGTGAGATTTTCGTAGACCCCGAAGTCCTGCGGCAGGTAGCCAAGCTTGCGTCGGACGTCGTTAGGCCGCTTTGTCAGGTCGACGCCCTCAAACAAGATCCGTCCACTCGTCGGCCGTGTGATTGTCGCGATCATCTGCATGAGCGTCGTTTTGCCCGCGCCATTCGGGCCAAGCAGCCCGATCACGCCTGATTTCAAGTCGAGCGAGACGTCGCGCACGCCGTACTGCCCGCCGCGGAACTGTTTCGAGACCTCCTCAATCTTCAGCATCCTGCTTTCTTGGTCGGAAGAGCGCGTCCTGTCGAGTCGCGGTATCGATCGACCGCTGCGGTAACTTGCAAACCGGAGCCAGTGCCGGAAAGGTGGCGCAATGGACGAAATGGCGATGCTCGAGCACGCGGTGAATAATAAAAAACTGCTCCCCTCCAGCGCCAGCAACATTCGACGATTGATCGAGAGCGCGAGTGCGCCAGTCGTCTCGCAATCGATCGCGGAGCTGGTCGAGGCTGGCAACTGGACGGAGTTGAACGACCGCTTTTATCGCTCCCTCGCATTCGGGACGGGCGGGATCCGCGGTCGGACGATTGGCCAGGTCGTAACCACGGCCGAACAAGGCACGCCTAACGAAATGGGCCGGCCGGAGTTTCCCTGTGTCGGCAGCAACGCGATGAACTTCGACAGCGTGCGCCGCGCGACTCAGGGCCTGGTTGACTATTTGCGGGCCTGGTTTGCTGGCGAAAAGCTGAGCGGCAGGCCGAAGCTGGTCATCGCGCACGACACGCGCTTTTTCTCGACGGAGTTCACGAATCTCGCGGCCGAGATTGCAGCGAAAAACGGCTGCGATGCCTGCATCTTCGACGGACCGCGTTCGACGCCCGAGCTTTCCTTTGCCGTCCGCTATTTGCGCGCGAGCGCGGGCGTCGTGATTACCGCGAGTCACAATCCACCCCATGACAACGGTTACAAAGTTTACTTTGGCGACGGAGCGCAGGTGGTCGAACCGCATGCCAGCGGGATCATTGCCCGGGTGAACGCCGCCGGCCCGCCCACGACCTCCGAGGGGCGTGGAGAGATCGTGACGCTGGGGCGCGAAGTGGACGAAGCCTACATGGCGCGGCTGCAAACCCTCGTCCTCGATCCAGCCCTCGTCCGTTCGCAAAACGATCTGCGCATTGTTTACACCCCGATTCACGGCACTGGCTCTGTGATCATCAAGCCGATGCTCGAACGGCTCGGTTTTGCGTTCGATGTTGTGCCAGCCCAGGATCGTTTCGACGGGCGTTTCCCAACCGTAAAATCACCCAACCCAGAGAACGCCGAGGCCCTTAAACTCGGAATCGAACTGGCGAAAAAGGAGAGCGCCGATCTGCTCATCGCGACCGATCCGGATTGCGATCGGATGGGCGTGGCAGTGAAAAGCGCGGGTGGCGAAATGAAATTGCTGACCGGCAATCAGATAGGCGCGATGATTACGTATTACCGGGCGAAGACACTCTTCGCCCAGGGTGTGCTGAACTCGGAGAACGCGTCCCGGGGAGTGATCATCAAGACGTTTGTCACAACCGATCTCCAGAAAGCAATCGCGGAAAAGTTTGGTCTCCGCTGCGTCGAAACCCTGACCGGCTTCAAATACATCGGCGCCAAACTCGAGAAATACGAACGTGCCGTGCCGCTCCCGGCGGATGAGAATTATCGAGACCTGCCGGAAGATGAAACGCGCCGGCTGCGGCTTGCGCACTCGTCGTTTTACATCTTTGGCGGCGAGGAAAGCTACGGCTACAGCGGGGCGGATTTCGTCAGGGATAAGGATGCCAACGGTGCAGCGATCATGTTTTGCGAGGTCGCGGCCTACGCAAAATCTCTCGGCCTCAGCCTCGACGAATTACTCGATCAAATTTACGCCCAGTTTGGATACTACCTGGAAAAAAACGGTGCGCTCACTTTTGAAGGCGCGAAGGGGGCGGCGAAAATCCAGCGGCTTCTCGCCACCTATGTGAATAATCCGCCCGACGAAATGCTGGGGAGCAAGGTGATTAGCGTCCAGAATTTTGAAACCGAGACGATCCGCGATGTCGAGGGCGACGAGATTCCGCGGGAAAAGATGCTGATCTTCGAATTAGCGGACAAGACGCGGGTGGCGGTGCGTGGTTCCGGGACGGAGCCCAAGATCAAGTATTATCTCTTTGCTCAGCGTCGACCGAGCGGGAAGGAATTCACCCGCGACGAACTCGAAGCCATCAAACCGCAGGTGGACGCCGATCTGGAGGCGCTCTGGGCGTGGTTGCAGGAAGATGCGGCGAGTCGAATCGGCTCCGCCTAACGGAAAGTCTGCCCGTTCGTTGACCCGACCGAAAACCAGTTTGTCATCCCGAGCCGCGCAGACGGCGAAGGATCTCACAGTTGCAATCCGTGCTTTCTTTCAAAGGGGGCGTGTCGATTCCAATAGCGAGATCCCTCGCCGCGCTTCGTCGGCTCGGAATGACAATTGGTATAGACTCAGCCATTCCAACGCCGATGGCGGCCCGCGAAATCTGGTCTTCGCGTTACCGTCTACATCGCAAATTTCCCAGCCCTTGCTCGACATCCGGCCTTCCGCGGTCACAATTCCCTCGTGAGCGAAATCAGACTTAGCGGTGGTGAAATCACAATCCTGAAAACGCTTGGTCTCACAGGAGCATCAATGGCGGGCACACAGTTAGTCGATCGTATCAAGGAAATGGACGGAGCGGAGTTTCTCGATACCCTCAGCGGCTTGATCGCATTGGATTACGTTGTCGCAAACAGGGTCAATATTCGGACGATCGACTCGGTCAAAGCGGCCTCATTTCGCGTTAATCCAGCCGTGTCGCGTGAATTGCGCGACGCGGTCTATCCGTCTCGACAAAGCAAGCCCGATACAGGGCGGCGTCGGCGGCGCTCCTGATTTGCGAGTGAGCGAAAACTTGCGCATGCGAAGCTGGCTCAAGCTCTGGCCGTGGCTGGCGGCGGTCTTGACCGGCCTGTTGACGACCGCCTGCTTCGCGCCCTTCGAGCAAACATGGCTCTGTTGGATTGCACTCACCCCGTTGCTCACAGCGATCTGGTTCTCGGGCGAGGGGACGAAACGCCGCTGGCTGCACGATCTCTTTCTTGGCTACGTCGCGGGGGTGGTTTTTTTCTGGGGTGTCTTCTCGTGGCTGCACACGGTGACAGTCCCGGGCCTGATTCTGGTCGGGCTCTATATGGGCGTTTATTTTGCGATTTGGAGTTGGCTCGCCGGTCTCGTCAGACCGCGCCCGCCAGCACGAAATGGAGAACGAGAACACACCTAACGTTCGATTGACAAATCCGCCGCCTGACGAGTCTCCGGAGGCGCGTTCGCCCTGGCTCAGCTCGCTACATAATCTTGGGCTCGCATTTGTCCTCGCCGCCTGCTGGACCGGGCTCGAATGGGTGCGTGGCTGGATGTTCAGCGGCTGGGGCTGGAACGGTCTCGGAGTTCCTTTGCATGACATTTTGCCGATCATTCAGGTCGCCGAGATCACCGGTGTAGCCGGGCTTTCTTTCGTTGTCGCGTTCGCCAACGTAATCGGGGTCGCAACCGTGCAGCGGTTCACAATCGAGAGCAAAGTGCGGGTGCGCCGGCCACACTACGACTTTACCCTCACGCTGGCGGCGATTGTTGGTCTTTGCGGCTATGGCATCCGTCAGTTGCAGTTGAAACCCGGAACAGAGCCGCTACGCGTCGCGGCGGTGCAGGCGAATGTGCCGCGGGACGAAAAATTCAGTCGCGCCTTCCAGGAGAAAACGTTTGCCCAGTTTGACCGACTGACCCGCCTGGCGCTGGCCACTCAGCCGCCTCCCCAACTGATTGTCTGGCCGGAAAGCGCAACGCCCGCGCCCGCCCTGCTCGATCCGGAAAATTATCGCTTCGTGATGGGGCTTTCCGGTTCGATCAAGGCGGACCTGCTCCTCGGCACGATCGATCAGGATGAAAGTGGGGATTACAATGCGGCCCTGCTCGTTTCGAACGGCGGAGCGAACGTCCAGGTCTATCGAAAGCTGCATCTCGTGCCCTTCGGCGAATACGTTCCCGGGCGGCATACCGTGCCCTTCATTGCAAAGATCGTCGGCGATCAGGTGCCGGCCGATTTTACGCGCGGGAAAGAAGCGGTGGTGTTTCGCCTAACGATCGACGAGGTGAAGGTTGCGCCCCTCATCTGCTTCGAGGACACACTTGGCGAGTTGACCAGGCAGTTTGTTTTGCGCGGCGCAAATCTCCTCGCCAACGTGACCAACGATGGCTGGTTTCTCCATTCGGCGGCCGGACGGCAGCATCTTGAGAATGCGGTTTTCCGCTGTGTCGAAACCAGGCGACCGATGGTCCGGGCGGCGAACACTGGAGTGACCTGTTTCGTCAATCGTTTCGGCCGGGTTACGAAAGTGTTGCTCGACGCCAAGGGGAGCCAGTTTACCGAAGGCGTGCTCACTGGAACGATCGATGTTCCGACGAATGGCGAACAAACCTTTTACACTCGACATGGCGAGCTCTTTGCCAAAATTTGCGGCGGCGTGGCGCTGCTTTTCGCAGGAGTGCGGCTGATCCTGCTCCTAAGGCGCAAGCCCGCCTGACCCGTTCCTGTAGCCGGAGACGGTGTCCCCCGCCGGGTGGCTGCAATTCCGGTACGGCATATAGCCGCCCGCACTGCGATTTCATCGCGACCGGGGTCACCGACCCCGGCTGCAGTCGCGCCCCGGCGCTTTCCGTGCAAGTCTGGCGCGGTGACCGACACTGTGATTTCCGCGCGCGGCCTGCGCAAATCGTACGGCGAACTCGACGCGGTCAAGGGGATCGACATCGAAGTCAAGGCCGGCGAGGTCTTTGGCCTCCTCGGTCCGAACGGCGCCGGCAAGACGACGACGGTCGAGATTTTGGAAGGCCTGCGGCCGCGGAGCGGCGGCGAAGTGCAGGTGCTTGGCCTCGATCCCGACCGGCAAAAACGGTCGTTGAAGGATCGGATCGGTGTTTGTCTGCAGGCGACGAATTTGCCGGACAAAATCAAGGTGCACGAGGCGCTCGAACTATTTGGGTCCTTCTATTCGAAGCGGGTTGATGGCGACGCACTCCTGCGCCGATTACAGCTTTGGGAAAAGCGGGAGGCTGGCTACGCCACGCTTTCCGGTGGGCAGAAGCAGCGGCTCGCGCTGGCTCTCGCGCTGATCAACGATCCGCAGATGCTATTTCTCGACGAGCCGACGACCGGTCTCGATCCGCAAGTGCGCCTCGAGATCCGCGACCTGATCGAGGAGTTGCGCGCCGAAAAACGCACGATTCTGATGACCACGCATTACATCGAGGAAGCGGAACGTCTCTGCGATCGGGTCGCGATCATTGATAACGGAGTCATCATCGCGATTGGTTCGCCGGCAGAGTTGCGGGAAAAAAGCGCGACCCAGTCGAGCATTGAGATTTCGTTAGGCCAGCCTTTGCCGCCGGTCGAATTGCCCGTCTGGCCGGATGCGATTCGCATGATTGTGAGTGACGATCGGCGCAAGATTTCCGTCAGCTCGGAGCGGGCTGCGAAGACGCTCGTTGATTTAATCAAATGGATCGATGCCCAGGGACTGGAACTCGACGACGTGCATCTCAATCGGCCGACGCTCGAGGACGTCTTCATCGAGCTGACCGGCAAACGGCTCCGGGACTAACGACAACTGAATGCAAGCCTTTCTCGCTCTTCTCAAGATCGATCTAAAGCTGGCGAGACGAAACCGAGCCGTCCTCTTCTTTAACTATTTTTTCCCCCTGACTTTTTTCTTCATTTTCGCCCAGATGTTCGACGCCCACCAAGGCTCGGCCATTCTCCAGGTGGTGACGATGGTGATCGTCCTCGGAATACTCGGGAACGGGCTTTTCGGAGCGGGAATGCGCGCGGTGCAGGAGCGCGAGGAGAATATTCTCCGCCGCTACAAGGTGACGCCGATCACCCCGGTTCCGCTCTTGGCTGCGTCGATGGTCACGGGAGTGATTCTCTATCTTCCAAGCGTCATCCTGATTCTTTTCCTGGCGCATCAATTTTATGGCATGGCTCTGCCCGGAGAACTCGGCTCGCTCCTCCTCTTCGTCTGCCTCGGAGCGATCGCCTTTCGCTCCTTAGGCCTGATCATCGCCGCGGTCGTCAATTCGTCGCAGGAAAGCAATATCCTTATTCAGCCGATCTATATGGCGATGCTTTTCCTGAGCGGAGCGACGATTCCGATCACTTACATGCCGCATTGGCTGCAGAATATTACGCAGTTCATCCCCGCGACCTATTTGATGACCGGGATCGGCGGGATCATGCAACGGGGTGAAACGCTCCTCGCGAATTGGCAGGCCGTCGCCGCGCTCCTCCTCACGACCGCTGTCGCGACCTTTATTGCGACGAAGCTCTTTCGCTGGGAAAAGGAGGAAAAGCTGCGCGCTTCGGCCAAACTTTGGGTGCTGGTGGTGCTGCTCCCGTTCCTCTTCCTCGGCGCCTACCAGGCGTGGAGTCAGCACGACCTGGTCAAGGCCCGGATTCTCGCCCGCGATCTCCGGCGCGGACAAACCTGGCTGATCGAGAACGCGCGCATCTTTGTCGGCAATGGGAAAGTCATTGAGTCAGGCGCAATTCTCGTGAAGGGCGGAAAGATCGCCGAGATCTACGAAGGGAGCTTTCCCGACGCGAAGACGCTCAACGCCGAAGCGATCGACGCCGCCGGCAAGACGGTCCTGCCGGGTTTGATCGACGTGCATGTGCACCTCGGTGGCCCGGGCGGATTTTATGATGACTGGTCGAATTACGACCCGCAGAAATCGAGCGAGCGCGAGCTGGAGGCCTATCTCTACTGCGGTATCACCGCGGTCCGCAGTGCGGGTGACAAGGTAGATGACATGTTGAAGCTGCGGGAGCGCTTCAATAGCGGAGAAAAACTTGGGTCCGAACTTTTTCTCTGCGGCCCGTTCTTTACCGCGGAAGGGGGACACGGCACCGAGTACTCAAAGAAGATGCCGGAGATCGCGCGGGCCAGCTTCGACGCGCAGTTTCTGCGCATCCCGAAGACGGCGGAGGAAGCGCGCCAGCAGGTCGATGATCTCGCAGTGAAAGGCGTGAACGCGATCAAGGGAATCCTCGAAGCGGGCGTTCCGGGCCATGCCTTTAACCGGATGAATCTCGATCTGCTCCGTGCCGTAGTGAACGCGGCCCATGCGAAAAAGCTGCCGGCCTCGATTCATACCGGCGATAGCCGCGACGTGATCGATGCGGTAGCGCTCGGCGCGGATTCGATCGAACACGGTTCGTTTCGCGACGAGATCCCGGACCCGACGATCGCGGAGATGGCGGCGAAAGGCATCGCCTTCGATCCGACTCTGAGCGTGGTGGAAGGGTTCACGGATTTCAGCAAAGGGAAGACCGATTTGCTCAAGCGCTCCTTAGTCCAGCAAGTGGTGACCAAGGAGTTGCTCGCCGGAACCGAGCACGCCGCGGCGAGCGACGAAATGAAATCGTTTCGCGAAAGCCTCGCCCGTTACCCAATGTCGATGGATCTGGGCGATCGCAATTTGCTCAAAGCATGGCATGCGGGCGTGCTCCTCGTGACCGGCTCCGACGCGGGCAACTTTTTTGTCTTCCACGGCCCAACCGTGCAGCGTGAAATCGAGCTTTGGGTCGCGGCCGGCATTCCGCCGGCCGTTGCCCTTCAAGCGGCGACATTCAACGCCGCTAAATTGCTCCGCGCGGACAATCGCATCGGCACGATCGAAAAAGGGAAAGAGGGAACGCTCCTGATCGTTGATGGGAACCCGTTGGAGGACGTGCGCGCGCTTTCCGCGGTTTCGGTTGTGTTATTGAAAGGCGAGCGCGTGGCGCGCAACACAATCTTTGAGCAGAAATAGTTGGAGCTGGGACGTTGACCCCGGCCAGTCGGACGCGGGCCACGTTTCGCGGGGGCCGGGTCAACGCTCCCGGCTAGAGCAACGCCCGCGGCAGCCTAACGATAATGCAGATGAATCAGTCGCGGTGGCTGTTCAAGAACGACGAGAAAAAGATTGTCGTAATCGGATTCAGTCACAATGACCCGGGAGGAAACTCCGAGCGCACTGATAATTTGCGGCAATGTATTGGAATGACCGATCACAAGCACATTTCCGGGGCTCGCTTTCGACTTGGCCACCAGTCCTTTGAGATCGCCAGCCGAGATGATCTCGGGCCGGATGCCTAACGACTTCGCAATCGGAGCAGCCGTCTCCCGCGTTCGCTTGTATTCCGTTGTGTAAATGGCGGTAATTTGCCCATCTTTGAGTGCTCGCGCCAAAGCCTCCGCTCGTTCGTGTCCTAACGCAGAAAGACCTGTATCCGACGGAATGTGGCCGCTGATCGCTGCCCGCTCGGCGTGGCGCACGAGGAAAATCACGGGCGGTTGGGCGGCGGCGCTCGCGGTCAGAAAACCGGCGAGGAGAGCGGCAAAGAGAGACAGATTCATCGCGGATACCGGACGACTGACGATAGCTGGGACGGGTTTAGGAATCATCGGGTTTTTTCGTGCTCGCTTTTCGTTTCGCGACCGCCTCTCGCAAGAGATACTCCATCTGGCCGTTCACGCTCCGCAACTCGTCGCCCGCCCATTTCTCCAGCTCCTTCCACAAATCGGGAGGGAGCCGGAGCAGGAATGGTTTGCGTTCGCCGCCGGCCATCCGGTTCAGTTGTAAAGCGTGCCGGTGTTGACTACAGGCGAGACTTCGCTTTCGCCGCAGAGCACGACGAGCAGGTTGCTCACCATCGCGGCCTTGCGTTCCTCATCCATCGTCACGACGCCTTTTGCGGAAAGCTCGCGTAGCGCCATATCGACCATGCTAACCGCGCCCTGCACAATTTTGGTCCGCGCCGCGATGACGGCCTCGGCTTGCTGACGGCGGAGCATGGCTTGGGCGATCTCCGGCGCGTAGGCGAGGTGCGTGAGACGCGCTTCGTCGACAGTCACGCCAGCCTTGGCGAGGCGCACCTGCAGCTCGGTCTGCAAACCCTGTGCCACCTCATCGGCACTGTCGCGCAAGGTCGGTTCGCCGTCTTCCTCCGCCCGATCGTAGCTGTAGAGACTGGCGATGTGGCGAATGGCCGATTCGCTTTGGATTTGGACGTAGCTCTCGAAATCGTCGACATCGAAGGCAGCCTTTGCCGTGTCTTCGACGCGCCAAACAATGACGGCCGCGATCTCGACCGGATTCCCGCGCTTGTCGTTCACCTTCAGTTTGTCGCTGTTAAAATTCCGGGCGCGCAAGGAAAGCTTGGTGCTCGGGCTTTGCGACGCGGCGGTGACAACGGCGCTCAACCCGCGTCTTTTCGCAAGGTCAGCCAACGCTCCGCTACTGGCTCGGCTGCGGGAATAAAATGGATTCGCCCATGAGAATCCGCTCCTCCGAACCGTGCCGTGATAGGCGCCAAACAAGATTAGCACCCGCGCTTCGTTGGGCTGGAGAGTGAAAAGCCCGCCGAGTAAAATGACGGCGAGAATCGGCAGCGCGATTCCGAGAACGATGAGCCAGTTAAAGCCGAGTTCGCCTCCGCTGCGCTGCAACTCGCGCACGAGGAGGGCGGGTCCGCCGATTAAGAAAACGAGGTTCAAGACGAGCATGAACCAGCCGTTGAAGGCGGACCGTATAATCTCGCGATTGCTGTTGTCGATTCGAGTTGGTTCAGACATAAAATGAATGGTTAATATCTAAATGATATCATATAGATATTAACCGAGTCAAGCGAAAAGAAGCCGCTTTTCATGCAGGCAATCAGCCGGGTTTGCCCTATTCTGGAGAGTCGATGCAACCTGTTGCCGGACTACATCACATCACCGCGATCGCCGGGCCGGCCCAGGAGAACCTCGATTTCTACGCCGGCGTTCTCGGGATGCGCCTCGTAAAAAAGAGCGTCAACCAGGACGATCCCGGCACCTACCATCTTTTTTACGCCGACGCCGAAGGGCACCCGGGAACCGACCTGACATTTTTTCCCTGGGCCGATCTCGCGCCGAGCCGCGACGGCTATGGATTGAGCACCGAGGTTTCGCTGGCCGTTCCTCCAGACAGCCTGGATTTCTGGAGGGCGCGACTCACTCGTTACGGTACGCGGATTTTCGAAACGGAAACGCGTTTTGGCGAGCAGGTTCTGCCATTGGCTGATCCGCATGGCCTGCGCATCGCCCTGACGGAAAGCGAGAGCTCGTTAGGCCGGTCGTTCACTCCGTGGGAGGGAAGCCCTGTCCCGGTCGAACGTCAGATCCGCGGATTGGAGAGCGCACGGATGGTGGAACGTGATCTTGCCGCGACGGTTGCGTTTCTCACGGGCGCACTCGGTTTCCAAAAAACTGGCGAAGAAGAAAGCTGGCAGCGTTACGGCCTGGGGAAGGGAATGTCCGGCCAGTATGTCGATTTGCGGGCGATGCCGGAGGCGCGACGCGGAGCGTGGGGGACCGGGAGCGTCCATCATCTCGCCTGGCGGGTCTCCAACGAAGCGCACCAGCTCGAAGTGCGTGGGTCGGTTGCGGCGGGTGGCGCGCAGCCAACGCCGGTGATCGATCGGTTCTGGTTCAAGTCGGTCTACTTCCGGGAGCCGGGCGGGGTTCTTTTCGAATTGGCGACGGACGGTCCCGGCTTTCATGTCGACGAAGCGATGGCGACGTTAGGCGAGACCCTCGTGCTTCCGCCCTGGCTCGAAGCCGAGCGAGGCGCGATCGAGGCGGTCCTGCCGAAACTTCGTCAGCCGGTTCTTGCCTAACGCAGGGCCAATTGAATCCGGGTTGGACGAGCTGGCCCGGCCATTGAAAGTTGGAGAGCCTCCACGCCTTCATGCTTACCGAAACCGATCGCTTGACCGCCATTCGCGAAGCTCGCCCGGTTGAGAGCCTGTTCGCGGAAAAGGATTGGCTGCTCTCACCCGAGCCGTTCGTGATTGAGGAGAAAAGCCGGACCGATCTCGAGCGACTTGGCCATCAGCTCTTCGTTTTCCAGCGCGCGTGCAATCAGCTTTACCAGCAGAGCGTTAAAGGAAAACAACCCTCCTGGGTTGCGCGCTACCTCGACTTCGGGAAACCGGTTGAGCTGATCGAGTTTTCGCGCCGGAAGGAATTTCGCGATGCTCTCCCCGGCGTCATCCGGCCCGATCTTATTCTGACGGAGGAAGGCTGGACGATCGCGGAGATCGATTCCGTGCCGGGCGGAATTGGGTTGACCGCGTGGCTTAATCAAACCTACAGCGCGCTCGGCTCCGAGGTGATCGGCGGAGCCGACGGCATGATCGATGGATTTGCGACCGTTTTGCCGAACGGTGGCGACATCGTGATCTCGGAAGAATCTGCGACCTACCGACCAGAGATGGAATGGATCGTCAGGCAATTAAACCCGCGCTACCCGGAACGTTCCTGGAAAGTAGAAGCGGCGGAGAATTATCAACCCCAATCCGGGCGCGACGTTTACCGATTCTTCGAATTATTTGATCTGCCAAATCTGCCCGGAATCAACGCGCTAATGGAGGCCGCGAGCCGCGACGAACTCACGATCACGCCGCCCTTCAAACCGTTTCTCGAGGAGAAAATGTGGTTCGCGCTTTTCTGGCTTCAACCGCTCCACGACTTCTGGCGACGCGAACTGGGCGACAAATATTTTCGCACCCTCCAGCGAATCATCCCTTACACCTGGATCCTCGATCCGACGCCTTTGCCGCAACATGCCGTCATTCCGCGGCTCGAAATCCATGATTGGCGCGAGGCGACGCGCTTCAGCCAGAAAGAGCGCGATTTACTGCTTAAGGTGAGCGGCTTTTCACCGTTAGGCTGGGGAAGCCGCGGAGTCGCGCTCGGGGCCGATCTTCCCCACGCGGAATGGCAGCAGCGGATCGAGGAGGCGCTCGTTCAATTCGAGCGGGAGCCGACCATCATGCAGCAATTTCACAAGGGCCGCCTATTTGATCATGCATATTGGGATGGGCAGACGGAAGAACTGAAAACGATGCGCGGGAGGGTGCGCCTTTGCCCCTATTACTTTGTCGAGTCGGACAAAGTGACGTTGCGCGGCGCCCTGGCCACGATTTGTCCGGCGGATAAAAAACTGCTCCACGGCATGCGCGACGCGATTCTTGTCCCGAGCCGCTTCGCGGGCAAGGCGTAGCGTCGATTTGCAATCGACGGGTTCCGATTGACAAATCGGAGCCTTCGCCGCGTTCGGGATGGCAGAGCAGTGGCGACGCTGCCTTTAAAGTCGCAAACCCCGGGGGATGAGGAACCGATCGAGAAGATCGAAGAATCCCTGGACGAGAAGCGCGAGAAGGGCGGCCGGGATGGCGCCCTCAAGGATCGTGACGTTGTCGTTGAGATTCAGTCCGCTTAAGATTGGTTCGCCCAGGCCCCCGGCGCCGATCAACGCCGCCAGGGTGGCGGTGCCGATATTGATTACCGCGCTCGTTTTGATGCCGGCGAGAATCGTGGGGGAGGCGAGCGGCAAATAGATCTTGCGGAGGCGAGCCCCGGGCTCGAGGCCGAGCGCGATCGCGGAATCGCGCAGAGCGGGCGAGATGTCCTGCAATCCGGTGGCGGTGTTTCGGACGATCGGGAGCAGGCCATAAAGAAAGAGTGCGACGATTGCGGTTGTCGCGCTGATCCCGAGGAACGGTACCGGCACGAGGAGGGCGAGAAGGGCGAGCGATGGAATGGTTTGGATCATCCCGACGACCGAGAGAATCACTTGTCCGACTGCGCCACCGCGACTCGCGACGATGCCCAGTGGGAGTCCAATCAAAATCGAGAGCAGAAGCGAGATTCCCGCGAGTTCGAGATGGCGGCTAATCCAGCGGGTTAGATTACGGGCCAGGTCGTGGCGCGGCGCCGACTCCTTGGATGTGGGATGAAAGTAGAGGGATGCGGCGTAGGCATAATCCTTGGTTCGCTCCGCCGCGGCGTTGAGCGAGATCATTTTGGCCTCGTCGATCTGACCGAAATGGTTGAGCGCATTAATCGCACGCGGATCGAGTTTCAGCCGATAGAGAAAAACCGCTTTGTATTCCGGGAAAAAATGCAAGTCATCCCGCAGGACGACGAGATCATTTTCCTGAATTTTTGCGTCAGTGGAATAGGCGTCCTTCACGTCGATCGACCCGCGCGCGAGCGCGGCATAACCGATCGCGTGGTCGATTCCGCTCACATTCCGCATCTTCAGACGGTAGCCTGTGGCGAGCGGGCGCCAGCCGTCCTGCCGGTCGAGAAATTCGTGCGTCAGTCCGACGCGCAAGGCGGGGTGCTGCCGCAGGTCGCTGATCGTCTGGATGCCGAGTTCCTTCGCTTTCGCTCGCCGCATGACAAGCGCGTAGGTATTGTTGAAGCCGAGATTCGCCGACATTCCAACGCCAAATTTTTCCAATGCGGCCCGCATCTCATCTGCCGAGAGCGGTTGCTTTGTTTTCAAAATCTCCTCGCCAATCGTCCCGGTGTATTCCGGATAGACGTCGATCTGGCTTTCGCTTAAGGCCTGCCAAAGAATGATCGTGCCGCCCATGCCCGGCCGCAGCTGGACGGCGAATCCCGCGCGCTCGAGGACGGTCTTCGCGATCTCGCCGAGCACATACGACTCGGTGAACTTCTTCGACCCGACGACGATTGGCTGGGCGGGAAACGCGCTCGCAGCGACGAGACCGAGACAGGCGCCAAGAAGTCCTGTTCTCAAAATGTCGCGCTCCTTTGCGCATTAATGAAATCGGTTACGAACTTGTTTGCCGGATGATCGCGTAGATCGGCCGCGCTGCCGCGCTGCACGATCCGACCTTCATTCATCAAAACAATTTCGTCTGCCAGATAGGCGGCTTCGCCCATGTCGTGCGTCACGAGCAGAGCGGTCTGTTTCAGACGTGCGAAAATTTCCTTCAAATCCCGCTGCAACGCCGACCTCACGAGAGGATCGAGCGCACCGAGTGGCTCGTCGAGCAACAGCACCTCGGGCGAAAGCATGAGCGCGCGCATCAGGCTGACGCGTTGGCGCTGACCGCCGGAAAGTTCGCCCGGATAACGATCGAGTGTTTTACGCGGAAATTGAGAGAGCGCGCAAAGCTCGTCCAGCCGCGCTTCCATCTCGCCGGGTGGACGACCGAGTTGGCGTGACATGAGAAGGACATTGGCCCGGGCGGTGAGATGCGGAAAAAGGCCGCCCTCCTGGATGACGTAGCCGATCCGGCGGCGAATCTGTTGCGCGCTGACCGCGGAAACTTCGGTGCCATCAAAAATCACGCGGCCGCTATCGGGCGCAAGAAGACCGATAATCAGACGAAGGAGAGTCGATTTCCCGCAACCGCTTGGTCCGATTAGCGCTGTCGTTAGGCCGGGTGCGAAATCCAGATCGGTCGGATGGAGCGCGGTCGCTTCGTTGAAGTTTTTGCTGACGCCGATTAATCGAACGAGCGAATCCATGCCGATTGGCAGTTGTAGCCGGGGGCGGTGACCCCGGCAACCGGTTGCCGCTCATCGGCTGGGTCAGGACCCGGCTAGAGCGTTGTAAAATGAAAAACGGCGAACAGCTTCTGGGGATCAGTCCAGACGCGCGCGAATTGAAAACCGGCCGTGGCGGCGAGCGCGGTGAAACCCTCGATTGTGTGCTTGTAGGAAAACTCGGTGATGATTTTCTCCCCGGCTTCGAAATGAAATTCGTATCCGCCGAGATGAACGGTTTGCGCTCGCTCGCTGATCAGGTGCATCTCGACGCGATGCGCCTCCTGATTGTAGATGGCGCGATGCTGCCATTGGGAGAGTTCGAAATCCGCGCCCAGCTCGCGATTCGCCCGCACCAACATGTTGAGGTTGAAGAGTGCGGTCACGCCCGCGCTGTCGTTGTAGGCGGCTTCCAAAACCGTGCGCGATTTTTGGAGATCGACACCGATGATCAATCCGCCGCTGTGACCGCAGAGTTGTGCCACCCTGGTGAGGAAATGACGCGCCACTTCCGGCTGCATGTTCCCGATGGTCGATCCCGGGAAATAGACCGCGATGTGGGCCGGTTTGCGCGACGGTGTCGGCAGCTCGAAAGGTTGCAGGTAGTCGGCGCAGACTGGCAGGATTTCGAGCGCGGGCATTTCACGGCTAAGCGCTTTAGCCGATTCCGTCAGGCGCTGTTTGGAGATGTCGACCGGCACATAAGCGATCAAGTTCTCCAGATGATCGAGCACCATCCGCGTTTTCACGCCAGCACCGGTACCAAATCCGACCAACTCTGCGTTGTCCCCGATCGATTCCGCAATCTCGGTCCCGTGCTGGCGGAGAATCTCCGTCTCGGTACGGGTGACGTAGTATTCAGGCAGTTCGCAAATCTGCTGGAAGAGATCCGAACCCTGTTCGTCGTAAAAGAACTTACTCGGCAGCGTGCGGGGCGAGCTCGAAAGACCGGCGACCGCCTGGTCGAGAAAATCTGAGGTCGCCGGCTCGAGATCGAGCAATGCCACCCCGCTGGGAGTGGCACTCATTCGGGATCGCGCGCGAGCCGGATGCCGGTGAATTGCCAGCGTTTTTCCGGTTGGAAGAAATTGCGATAAGTCGGACGAATATGACTTTGCGATGTCGCACAGGATCCGCCTCGGAGCACCATCTGGTTGCTCATGAATTTGCCATTGTACTCCCCGAGCGCGCCGGGCGCAGCGCGATAGCCGGGGTAGGGGAGATAGGCGCTGCGCGTCCATTCCCAAACGTCTCCGTAAAATTGCTGCAGCTTTCCGTTACTCTGAGCGGCGACCGGAGCGGGATGAAAGCGTTCCGTGTCGATAAAGTTGCCTTGGATCGGAACTCCGGCGGCCGCGCGTTCCCATTCAAACTCGGTTGGGAGACGCGCTCCGCTCCAATTCGCGAACGCGTCGGCTTCGAAGTGGCTCACGTGCGTGACCGGCTCGGCTTCGTCGATCGGGCGCATTCCGGAAAGGGTGAAATTCCACCAGCGCCCGTCTCGCTTCGTCCAATAGAGCGGTGCCTTCCACCCGCCTGAGGCGGGATCGTTGATCGTCGTCCAGCCTAACGAGAGCCAGTATTCCGGTCGCTCGTAGCCCCCCGCTTCGATGAAGGCGAGATATTCGCCATTCGTGACCGGCCGGGTCGCGAGAGAAAAGGAAGGAACGAGCGCGCGATGGCGCGGTCCTTCGTTGTCGTAGCTGAAACCGCGGCCGTCGTGTCCGATCTCCAGGATCGTTTCCTCAAAATCCAGATAGCCCGCCGGCGCAATCTCACGGCGTTCCGGCCGGTCATCCCGCAGCCGAAAAACCGGATGTAGAGGATTGTTGGAGAAAACATTTTTGATGTCGGTGACGAGCAACTCCTGGTGCTGCTGTTCGTGGTGCAGACCGATTGTGAAAACGGGCTCCATTTCGTCGAGCAATTCGTCATCCGCGCTCTCCAGCAATTCCTGAATGTGCGCGTCGATCGACTGGCGGAAGCGATATGTTTCCGCCACGGTCGGACGTGAGATCAGCCCGCGGAGGTCGCGCCGATGCATGTCGCCCGCGGCATTGTAGTAGGAATTGAAAAGATAGGCGTACTGGGGAACGACCGTGCGGTAGGTCGCCATCCAAACCTTCAAAATGAAGGTCTCAAAGAACCAACTGGTGTGCGCGAGATGCCATTTCGTCGGGCTGACGTCCGGCATTGATTGCACGACGCAATCTTCCGGCTCGAGCGTCTCACAGAGGCGTTCGGAAAATTCGCGGACCTGACGAAAGCGGGCGAGCAATCGGGCAGCGCGCTTTTCTTCGGCCTGCGGTGCCCGGGCCGCGCCTGGTTCAATGATTGATGCGTTGCTCATGACTGGTCGCGTTCCTGATCCAACTCCTCTCGCCGCGCCTCCACCATCTGATCATGCGCTGCTTCCTCGATGCCGCCGCTGACGAGTTCTTCGCCGACATTCTCGTCCTCCTCAAAGCCGCTTCGCGGCGCGCGATGACCGGATGCACCGGGCACTTCGTCGCGCTCGCTCCTTCTCGTCAGCTACGTCTTGTTCCACTTCTTCCGGAACGTGCGACCCTTCCACCCCAGTCAGCTCATTTTTGGCCTGATGCCAATCGGTCTCGGTAAAGTTGTTCGGATCTCGCTCGTCAATCAGCGCGATCTCTCGCGCACGTTTCTCGACCATCTCGGGCGATGGGACGCCGAGGCCGTTCCCATGGAGATTGATTTTCCCGTGCGGCGAGTGCGATCGATCGTTCATAACTAGTAATACGCTTCGGAGACCCAAAACGTTCGCATCGAAGGGCGGTTTGGGGAATTCGAATTTTGTTCAGCGGGTGTGCCATTCGAGCAGCTAGAAGAGCTGCTAAATTCCAGATCCAGATATAAGGCGGGGGCGGGAATCGAACCCGCGAATAGAGGTTTTGCAGACCCCGACCTTACCACTTGGCTACCCCGCCGATTTGCGAACCGGAGCGTAGGCGCGTGCTCTGGAGGTGTCAACGAACCGGCCTTTTTAGTCCAACGCTGAACCCTGAACGCTTTCAACGTTGAACGTTGAACGTTGAACGTTGAACGTTAGGCAGTGACCGAACTTTCGTCTCAACTTTTTACCCGGGCCGGCCGGCTGATCCCAGGCGGCGTCAATTCACCCGTCCGCGCATTCCGCGGTCTCGGTCGCGAACCCTTTTTCGTGGATCGTGCTGAAGGTGCCAACATCTGGGACGTCGATGGGAAAAAATACATCGACTACGTCGGCACCTGGGGTCCGGCAATTCTGGGCCACGCGCCCGGCGTTGTGATCGAAGCCGTTCGGGAGGCGGCTGGTCGCGGAGTGAGCTTTGGAATTCCAAATCCGCTCGAAGTAGAGATGGCCGAACTGATCTGCAGCTGGGTGCCATCGATCGAGAAAGTGCGGATGGTGAACAGCGGGACCGAAGCGACGATGTCGTGTGTGCGGCTGGCGCGCGGCTTCGCCGGGCGGGACAAGATCATCAAGTTCGAGGGTTGCTATCACGGCCATGTCGATTCGCTTCTCGTCCATGCAGGCAGCGGCGCCCTGACGCACGGACAACCCGACAGCGCCGGGGTTCCGAAGACCTTCGCCGGGCTGACGATCGCTCTTCCGTTCAACAACATTGAAGCTGTGCGCGAGGCGTTTCGTTCGAATCCCAATGAGATCGCCGCGATTATCGTGGAACCGATCCCGGCCAATGCAGGCCTCTACTTTCCGGAGGCCGGCTTTCTCGAAGCCTTACGCGTGGAATGCACCAGGCACGGCGCCTTGTTGATCTTCGACGAAGTGATGACCGGGTTTCGGGTGGCGCGCGGCGGCGCACAGGAAATCTACGGGGTCCGGCCCGATCTGACCGCGCTTGGCAAAATCATCGGCGGCGGCTTGCCGGTTGGCGCCTTTGGTGGTCGCGCGGAAATCATGGACCAACTGTCGCCACTCGGGCCCGTTTACCAGGCCGGCACGCTTTCAGGGAACCCGCTCGCCATGGCTGCGGGTCTTGCCCAATTGCGCGAATTGGAGCGGATCGACGGCTGGAAATTGCTCGAAAGTGTCGGGGCGGAGCTTGAGCGGGCCACGCGAGGTTCGCTGGACGAGACGAACCTGCCCGCCGTTTTTCATCGTATCGGTTCCATGTTCTGCCTCTTTTTTACATCGGGGCCGGTGACCGATCTGGTGAGTGCCAAGCGGAGCGATCTGGAGAAATTCTCGCGGTTTTTCAACCACTGTCTTGATGCCGGGGTCTATTTCGCGCCCTCGCAGTTCGAGACCGGATTCCTCTCCACCGCGCATCAACCCGCACAGATCGACGAGACGGCGCGAGTCGTTCACGAAGCCCTTCGAAAAATTGGTCGTTAGGAGAGAGCCGCGCAAAATCTTTGCGTCCTCGTCATCTGACAGCTAGGAAAGGCTCGCTGTGAGTCAACCTTCCTCGGGTCGCATCCGCGCCGTCGCCAAGTTCTTCTTCGAGGGCGAACGCAAGTTTTTTGTCAAAGGCGTGACCTATGGTCCCTTCAGACCGGACGCCGAAGGCCACTATCTCGGTTCGGTGGAGCAGGTCCGCCGCGATCTCCTCCAGATGCGCGAACTAGGCGTCAACGTTGCGCGCATTTATCACCTGCCGCCGCGCTGGTTTCTCGACGCCTGCGCGGATGCCGGGGTGCGCGTTCTGATCACCTTGCCGTGGGCCAAGCACGTCGAATTTCTCGTCCGGGCAAAAACCCGGCGCGAGATCGTCCGTGCGGTGCGCAAGGCCGTGGCGGAGCATGCCGGTCATCCGGCGATTTTCGGCTATCTGGTTGGCAACGAAATCCCGACCACGATGGTCCGCTGGCTCGGCGTGCGGCGGGTCACGGAATTTCTTGAGACGCTCATCCGCGTCGGCCGGGAAGCGGATCCAAACGTCCTCTTTTCCTACGCGAGCTATCCGCCGACCGAGTATCTCCTGCCGCAAAACGTCGACTTCTACTGCTTTAACGTCTACCTGCACGACCAGCGCGACTTCGAAAAATATTTGCTCCGCCTGCAAAACCTGGCGGAAGAAAAGCCGCTCATGCTGGGCGAGTTCGGGATGGACACGATCCGGCACAGCGAAGAGGAGCAGGCCGAAATGCTCAGCTGGCATGTCGACAGCGTGGTCCGTTGCGGTCTCGCCGGGACGATCTTTTTTACCTGGACGGACGAATGGTTCACCGGCGAGCAGGAGATCACCGATTGGTCGTTCGGCCTCGTCCGGCGGGATCGCACGCCAAAGAAATCCTTTTTTGCGCTCCAGAAAAAACTCGGTCAGGACGATGCCTCGTTGCCGCATCGCGATCTCCCGCAGACCCCGTTCGTCTCGGTCATTGTCTGTTCCTACAACGGCGGGAAAACGCTCGCGGAGTGCCTCAAATCGTTAGGCAAGATTAACTATCCGTCCTACGAAGCGATCTTGGTCGATGACGGTTCGACCGACAACACGCCGGAGATCGCTGCGCGCTTTCCGCAGATCCGCTATATCCGGCAAGAGAACCACGGCCTCAGTTACGCGCGCAACGCCGGCGCGGCCGCCGCGAAGGGAGAAGTGCTCGCCTACACCGACTCCGACTGCATGGCGGACCCCGACTGGCTCTATTACCTCATCGGTACTCTGGTGAGCGGTGACTATGCCGGGGTTGGCGGGCCCAACGTCCCACCGCCGGCCGAAAACTGGGTGCAGGCCTGCGTCGCAGCGGCGCCCGGCGGCCCGAGCCATGTGCTGCTCACCGACACGGTCGCGGAGCACATTCCAGGATGTAACATGGCCTTCTATCGCTGGGCATTTGACACCATTGGCGGCTTCGACATCGAATATCGCAAAGCGGGCGACGACGTCGATTTCTGCTGGCGCCTGCAGCAGGAAGGCCACGTCATCGCCTTTAGTCCGACCGCGATCGTCTGGCATCATCGCCGCTTTACGTTAGGCGCTTTTCGTAAACAGCAGGCCGGCTACGGCGAAGCGGAATCAATGTTGCGGTTCAAGCATCTCATTTTTTTTGGTCCAACCGGAACGGCGAAATGGCGTGGACAGATTTATGGCTCGCCCCGCTTCAGCTGGTTCATCAACCGCCCGATCATCTATCATGGAATCTTCGGCGAAGGCTTTTTCCAGTCGATCTATCCGTCGCCGCAGTCGGAAATCGCGAACTACGTCAGCAGTGTCGAGTGGTTCGTTCTCACCCTTTTTCTTTTCGGACTGGGAATTTTTCTGCCCGTGCTTCGGATCGTTCCCTACCTGATGTTGGGCGGCACGCTCTGCGTCGCGCTTTCCTACATGCTGCGGGCGCGGATCGAGCCGAAGTTCGACACCGCACCCGCCCGGTTGCTCGTCATGTTCCTCGCCTTCGCGCAACCGCTGGTCCGCGGTTGGAACCGATATTTCACCTGGCTCCAATTCAAGCGCACCCCGCGTGGCGTGATCCGAACGCATGAGGAGATGCCAACGGGCACAGCTGGACGGGGCAGCCTGCGCCGACGCATTTACTGGAGCGAAGATGGCGGAGAACGAAATGCGCTTTTGAAATCGATTTTTCAGCTCCTCGAAGAAGAAGGCTGGAGCTACTCGGCCGACACCGGTTGGAAGGAGTGGGACATCCAAATCTATGGGAATTTCTTCTGGAGCGTGATCCTTCAAACCGTGACCGAATATCACGGCGGACCGAAATGCCTGACCAGGGTGCGGCTCCGCTACCGCTTTGTCACGACCACGATCATCATCAATATGCTTGTTCTTGCAATGATCCTCTACCGGGACTTAAACAGCGGAGGAGTGGATCTGCGGATTCTGATTCCTTACGCACTCTTCCTGCTCTTCCTCGGTTCGCGGGCTCGACGCTTGAAGCGGCGGGTGGCAGAGATCGTGGACGTCGCAGCCTACCGGCTTGGTCTGCAACGGATCACGAAGAAGCAAGCATTGTAGCGGCGGTGCCCGTCGATCCCGGTATTCAGATGCAAGACCACAACCACGTTTCCGCGCCCCTGGGGCGTGAACTACCGCTCTACCGCCAGTCGTCATTCGTATTTGTGCTCGTGCTCGTGCTCCTCGCCGAGAACCTATTCCTCGCGGCACTCCGCCGTTTCGACGACTGGCATTACGCCGCGATGCCGATGAAATTTGTCGAGACCGCGGTGCTCTGCGGCATCGCCTTTTTCACGGCCGCGTCTCTCTTTGCAAAACTGCCTTCAGGCCGGATGGCGACGGTGATTTTCTGGATTGTGGCGATCCTCTTGCGCATCGTCGCGCTCCCGCTCGAGCCGGGCGACGATCTCTGGCGCTACCAATGGGAAGGGAAGGTGCAGAACGCCGGGTTTAATCCCTATGTTCTCGCGCCTAACGATGCGCAACTTGCGGCCGTCCGAGAGCAGTTCGCCGACTGGAGTCAGATCAATCACCGCGACTTCAGCGCGATCTATCCGCCGGGAACGGAGTTGATTTTCGCGGGGCTCAGCCGCTTTGGAGCGAGCGCGCTCTTTTACAAGTTGCTCTTCGCGGCGGCCGACCTCGGTGCCGTCGCGGTCCTCCTGCGATTGATCGGTGGCCGCATGCGCCACGCCGACGCCGCCTGGTATGCCTGGAATCCTCTCGTTGTTTACAGTTTCGGCGGGGCGGCGCACTTCGACAGTTTGATGATTCTGCCAATGCTCGCCGGCATCTTATTTTTCGTCCGGAGCAATTCCGCCACCGAGCGCCGTCTCCGTTGGCGCTATGCGATTCTCGGCGCCACCGCCTTGGGGGCAGCGATTTCAATCAAACTGGTCCCGTTGCTTCTTCTACCGGTCTGCGCCTTCGCGCTCGGCCGTCGTGCAATCGCGCTTCTCATCAGTCTTACGGTTCCCGCTCTCCTTAGCCTGCCCTTTGGATTTCCCCGGGTCCCGATCTGGGAATCGCTCGGGCGATTCATTTATGTCGCGCGACTGAACGACATGTTTTGGTGGATCGTCGAGGACACTTTCTGGCCTAATCCGCACCAGAAAAACTATCATTACAACGTCATCATCATTGTCGCGGTGCTGTTTGTTTCGCTTCTCTTCATCCGGAATTGGAAACGCGGATTGCTCTGGGTGATAGGCACGGCGCTGTTTTTGAGCCCGGTGCTGCATCCCTGGTATTGCACCTGGATTTTGCCCTTGGCGGCCTGGCGCCGAGTCGACGCATGGCAGGTCCTTTCGATTACGATTTTCGCCTACTACCTTTTCTGGAACGAACGGCTCTTCGCTTTGCCCTGGCACTCGGAACCCTGGCTGCGCGGATTTATCTTCATACCTCCGATCGTGGCCATGATGTTTGCCTTTCGGAGAAGGGCCCAGCCTAACGGGCCGGTAAATTTCGCGTAGGACGAGGAATCCGGTCTTTCGGTTAGCGAAAGACACCTTCTTCCAGGCGGCGGAAATCCTCCGGGATGGGTGCTTCCAGAAAGAGGCGCCGCTGGGTGCATGGGTGGGTAAACCCCAGTTTCCAAGCATGCAGCATCTGCCGCGGAGCGCCCGCCTTTTTTCCATAAAGTGCGTCGCCGATAATCGGGTGGCCGAGATGGCGCAGGTGAACGCGAATCTGATGAGTGCGCCCGCTGTGCAATGCACATTCCACAAGGCTAACTCCATCACCCGATTGCAGGACCCGATACTCCGTTTTGGCGGCCCTTCCCCGGCGCAGATCGACCCTCATTTTCTTCCGCTCCACCGGGTGCCGGCCGATCGCCGCGTCGATCGTGCCGCGGCGACGTTTGAAGAGGCCGGCGGCGAGCGCGAGATAGATCTTCTCCACCTCGCGTTCAGCGAATTGCCGCGCGAGTTGCTGGTGCGCCCCGTCATTTTTCGCGACGACGAGACAACCGCTCGTCTCCTTGTCGAGGCGATGAACAATACCGGGACGCTGCTTTCCGCCGATCCCAGAGAGGTTGGTGCAATGATGGAGCAAGGCGTTGACCAGAGTGTGCGTCTGGTTTCCCGCACCGGGATGAACGACCAAACCGGCAGGCTTATTGAGCACGAGCAGGTCGTCGTCCTCGAAAAGAATCTCGAGCGGAATATCCTCGGCCTGTGCATCGATTTCATGGAGTGGCGGAACGGTCACCCTAACGATATCGCCGGTCCTCACTGATTCGCGGATGCGGACTGGTTTTCCCCGCAGGAGGACATCGCCCGCGCGGATCAAGGCTTGCAGCCGGGAGCGTGAAAATTGAGGGAGAGCGAGGGCCAGATAGCGATCGAGACGCAATCCGGACTGTTCGTTAGGCACGGTCAATTCGATCATCGAGTTATTTCGGACTCAAAAGCCATGATCAGCCGAGCGGCGAGAAAAATTCGGTGGGCGAAAATCACGGGCACTCTTTGGCGGGAACAAAGAGTTGGTCTTTGTGATAGTGTCGACGATCGGACGGAGGAGGAAAGTCTATTTCCGACCCCGAAAAAGAAGCGTCGGACTGGAATGTCGTTAGGCGCGTGTTCGTCGAGTTGTCATCCTGAGTATCTAACGCTCGGCGAAGGATCTCAAGGCGCAGAATCCAAGCTCGAAATACTGGCGACTCGGTTCGATGAGCAGTGAAATTCCTGGTCGTGCCTCCTTGGGATAAGAAGGGATTGAAAGGACCGGCTTCAGAATTCCCGCTGCCCGCTGGCTGGCGCACCTTTTGCTCCGCAGGACGATGCATGCGTCTGCTTTTGCTCCTTTTCGTTGCCACCCTGATCGCTACGGCCAAGGCGACACCCCAGCCCATGTCGAACAAGGAGATCGCCCTCATGCTGCGCTCCGGGTATTCGAGCGAGAGTGTCCTGACGGAAATCACTCGCCGTCGCACGCTCGAGTCGTTCGATTCGGGAACCAGGAAATCGCTGATCGAGCTTCGGGCGAGCGCGCAACTGATTGCCGCACTCGAGAGCCAGACCTATGCCGTCTCGGCCTCGGAGGCTGAAAAAGCGAAGGAGAAAGAGGCCGACTCGGTCGCGCGTCGCGCAGCGCTCGCCGAACGGACCGCGACTTCCGCCCAACCCGCGCAGAGCCCCCGGGCCGTGGCCGGTCAACCGCCCGCTGATGCTTTAGTCATGCATGGTTTGCGCGACAAGCTCATCGTTTGCCGGGATGGCACGATCAGCCGTGCGGACGACGCCGGCCTCGAGAACAAGAAATTGATTGCGCTCTACTTTTCCGCCCATTGGTGCGCGCCGTGCCGGAAGTTTACGCCCCAGTTGGTTGACTATTACAATCAGATCGTGCCGCAGCATCCCGAGTTCGAGATCATTTTCGTCAGTTGCGACCGGTCGCGCTTCAGTTGGGAAACTTACATGCGCGAATCCCGGATGCCGTGGCCGGCAATCGACTACGATCAGCTAGCCGGATTGGCCGGCTTGAAACAACTGAGCGGCGACGGGATTCCGTCGTTAGTCCTGCTCGATGCCACCGGCCATTTGCTTTCCAGCAGCTACGAGGGCGAGAGATATCTTGGTCCACAAAAGGTGATCGCCGACTTGCAGAAAATTTTTGCCGCGGACACGGCCGCGCCGCTCGCCCAGGCGCGATAGTAAGTTACTCCTCGGCTTTTTTTCGATATCCCGCGGCGAAGGCGCGCCGAAAACTGTCAAAGTTGCCCGCGTCGATCTCACGTCCGGCGCGTCGCATGAGGTCGAGATAGAAATGAAGATTGTGCAGTGTGACCAGGCGCAGGCCGAGGATTTCTTCGGCCTTGATCAAGTGTCGGAGATAACCGCGGCTAAATTCGCGGCAGGCCGGGCAGACGCAACCTTCCTCGATTGGACCGGACTGGAGGGTGAACTCAGCGTTCTTCAGGTTGAGCGTGCCGCCGGCAGTGAAAGCAGTGCCGTTGCGCGCCAGGCGAGTGGGGAGGACACAATCAAACACATCGACGCCCCTTGCGATCAGCTCGAGCAATTGCGGCGGCGTCCCGAGGCCCATTGCGTAGCGCGGCTTGTCGTCAGGCAAGAACGGCTCGCTCCATTCCACCGCCTGCATCATTTCCGCCTCCGGCTCGCCCACGCTCACCCCGCCGATGGCGTAACCATCGAAGCCGATCTCGACCGTCGCCTCCGCGCTGACGCGGCGCAGATCCTCAAACGTTCCTCCCTGGACGATCCCGAAAAGCAGCTGGCGTTGCTCCTTTTCAGTTGAACGTTGAAGAGTCGCCTCCTTGCACCGCCGCGCCCAGCGCTCGGTCATTTCGAGGCTGCGCGCCGCATATTCGTATGCGCACGGGTAAGGCGGACACTCATCCAGCACCATCGCGACATCGCTGCCTAACGCCGTTTGAATTTCCATCGCAATCTCCGGCGAGATAAAGGTCGGTGTGCCGTCGAGATGATTCTGGAAGCGAACGCCCTCCTCCGTGATCTTGCGCAGCTTGGCGAGCGAAAAAATCTGATAGCCGCCGCTGTCGGTCAGGATCGGTCCGTCCCAGTTCATGAAACGATGCAGCCCGCCAAAGTGTCGCATTACCTCCATCCCCGGCCGGACGAAGAGGTGATAGGTATTCCCGAGAATGATCTGCGTGTTGAGCTCCTCCAGTTCACGTGGGCTCACTCCCTTCACGCTTCCCTGTGTCCCGACCGGCATGAAGGCGGGCGTCTCGATCACGCCATGTGCCGTCGTTAGGCGAGCTCGCCGGGCGGTCCCGGTCTTGTGCAACAATTCAAACATGAGTGCGCAGCTTGGAAATGGGGCTTGAGGGTCGCAAATTCTTCCTTCGCCACAGGCTCCCTCTAGAGCTGATATTTTTGTTTCAAGTAGCCCGCGATCGCGAACTGCTCCGTTTGGGTCAAGCGGCGGCCGAACAGAATTACCTCTGCAATAGCTCCATAAAAAAGCGCGCCCGGGTCGGCCTCCGAACCGCCAAGTTCAATTGTCCAGTCGGTCGCACGCGGAGGCTGAAGCGGTATGGTCCGAGCAGTCAGGGGCGCGGTGCTCTCAACTCCGTCGGCGGAGATGAGAAGTTGCGAATCGTTTCCGTCTTGCAATTGAAAATGGATCATCCGCCACTTCTGATGTGGGTGCGAACTACGCTCCGTCGCTATCGAGCCGTATCGGTTGTTGCCGCGAAAAATCGCCCGTGATGACGAATGAGCGCGGTCCCATTCGAGAATAAACTCTGCCTCGGCATCTCCGGAGTGAATGCGCACGACAACGATCCGCCCTTGGCGTCGGTGTGGCTCAGGCGGAATGTGCGGTTTGATGAGGGCAGAAACTGAAAACGAATCGCCCACGAGCGGACATTTTCCTTTTGCCGGCACGACGAAGCGAAGCAGACCGCGCTCGCCCAGCAATCGTTCGGTCGCCTTGCTGGTAGGGAAAAATAACGCGGGCTTTCCGTTAAGAAACGGAATGCAGAATGGCGGTTGACCATCCGCGAGCGCCCGCAGACGAAGCGGGCCGCTCTCTTCCGCTTGCAGGATGCGTCCCTTGAACGGAGACAAGCGGCCCGCGTCGAGCCAAAAAAGCAATCCTTTCAGCTCGGCGGGAGGCGTAGCCTGGGCAGCTGCGACGTTCTCCTTCCATTCGGGCGGCGGCGACGGGATGATGGCTGAGGTCGATCGTTTGGCGGGTCGCGAGAGTTTCGCCCTCGCAGCGGATTTCCAATCTTGTAATCGACCGGGCTTGAAAGTGCGCGCGGAGTCGAGGGCCCGCAGTGTCGAGCAGGTGGCGGCGTCGATCGCCCGCTGGACCGGGAGCGGGAGATGACTCCGGCCGTTTCCACGATCTTCGCGAAAGACGGGCCTTCCATTCACGCCTAACGATTTGCATAACGAAGCAAAGATTTTGGGGTCGCTGATTAAATTTTCATAGCGCACAATCGCGATCGCGGCCGGATGATTCTTTTGAAACCGTAAAGCGAGATGATTGCGAGCGACCCAGGTGCCCGCGCCCGCCTCGCCTTCCAAGGCGTGGGGCAGCCAGCCTTTGCGCGACATGGAGTGGAGGACGTTAACCGGGTCGCGATAAATCCAGACGAACGTGAGCGCGTATTTTGCGTATTCGGTTTGAAGATCCTCGAGCGAACGATCGAACGTTTCCGTAATTGGCTTGAGCAGGACGGCGCCGGGTGCGGCGTTGAGAATAGGCGCAGTCTCTCGCACCGGGCGCAGGCGATAAAGGTAGTATATCGTATCGTCGGCGCTTTCGTGGAACGATGTGAGCGCGCGATCGTGGGCCAGGGACTTGAAGAGGGCGGTCGTGCCGGAGCGTTGCACTCCCATCACCATGATCAGTTGCTTTTTCGCTGGCACGTTCGCGATCCTGACAGAATCGAAACCACCTGCAAAGCGCGCCCGAATTCACCTCGTGCCAAAATAATCTTGCGACGCAATAATTTGTTCCTATATTGCGCGCTCTCCGTATCAGGTGCGTGAGGACGGTGGACACGGCTTGAGGCGGTTTTTTTGTCGTCTGAAACGTCACTGTTTCGACGCCGGAATGCACGAAAATGCCAACGATTAATCAACTTATTCGCAAGGGACGAAAGAAGGTTTCGGTGAAATCAAAATCACCGGCCCTGAAGAATTGTCCGCAGCGACGCGGTGTCTGCACCCAGGTCATGACGCGGACGCCGAAGAAGCCGAATTCCGCTCTCCGCAAAGTGGCAAAGGTGCGCCTAACGAACGGCCAGGAAATCATCGCCTACATCCCGGGCGAAGGCCACAACTTGCAGGAACACTCGATCGTTCTCGTGCGCGGCGGGCGGGTGAAAGATTTGCCCGGGGTGCGTTACCACATTGTTCGCGGAACGCTCGATTCGTTAGGCGTGGATGGACGACGCCGGAGCCGGTCGAAGTACGGCGCGAAACGTCCCAAGGCCGCCGGTGAAGGCGGCGCGGACAAGGGCGCGAAAAAGAAATAATTTCTCAACTCTCAGTCAAATACTCTCAACTTCCCAATGTCTCGTCGTCGTAGAACCTACAAGAAAGAGGAAAAGGTCGACTCGCGCTACGGCAGCGCGGCGGTGGCCCGCCTGATTTCCACCGTGATGAAGCGTGGCAAAAAATCGCTCGCCGAGCGGATCGTGTATACGGCGATCGATAAGTCGCGCGAGGGTTCCGATGCGGTCGATCCTCTCGAAGTGGTGAACAAGGCGCTGGAAAATGTGCGTCCGCGTCTCGAGGTGAAATCGCGCCGGGTTGGCGGTGCCACCTATCAAGTTCCGATGGAAGTGACCGCTTCTCGTCAGGTCTCGCTCGCAATGCGCTGGATCGTAACCTACGCCGATAATCGTCGCGGGATGCCGATGGCTGACGCCCTGGCGCACGAGTTGCGCGACGCGGCCGCTGGCCAGGGCAACGCGATCAAGAAACGCGACGACACCCACAAAATGGCACAGGCGAACCGCGCTTTTGCCCACTTCCGCTGGTAAAGGATTTTTCCGCCATGGCCTCTGCGACTCTAGATAAACCCAAAGTGACGAATCCCAATTCGCCAAACCGGAAGTTCCCGCTCGAAAAGACGCGGAACATCGGGATCGCCGCACACATCGATGCGGGCAAGACGACGCTGACCGAGCGGATCCTGTTTTATACCGGCATGATCCACAAAATCGGTGAAGTGCACGAAGGCACGACCGTGACCGACTGGATGGAGCAGGAGCGCGAGCGCGGGATTACGATTACGTCGGCCGCCACGACCTGCGCCTGGACGCAAAAAGCGGAGCCGGG
Organism: uncultured Verrucomicrobiae bacterium; assembly: GCA_963720895.1. Classification (GTDB taxonomy): domain Bacteria; phylum Verrucomicrobiota; class Verrucomicrobiia; order Chthoniobacterales; family UBA10450; genus Palsa-1392. The sequence continues at coordinate 77,449 of CAVRGZ010000001.1, read as the reverse complement.
CGTTTACAAGATGTTTGAGGACGTCAAAATGCGGGTCAACATCATCGATACGCCAGGCCATGTGGATTTCACGGCCGAAGTGGAGCGCTCGCTGCGCGTGCTCGACGGTGCGATTGCGGTCTTCGACGCGGTTGCTGGCGTGCAACCGCAATCCGAAACGGTCTGGCGGCAGGCGAACAAGTATCTGGTCCCGCGCATCGCCTTTATCAATAAGATGGATCGCGTCGGCGCCGACTTTGAAATGTCGATCGACAGCATGCGCAAGAAACTGGGCGCGAATGCCTGGCCGATTCTGATTCCGTTAGGGAAGGAAGATTACCTCAAGGGGCAGCTCGACGTCGTGAACCGGAAGGCGGTCTTCTATCTCGACAATGACTTGATGGGTTCCACTTACGAGGTGCGAGATTTGCCTGAAGAGCACAAGGCAACGGTCGACAAAGCCTACAGCGACCTGGTCGAAGCAATCTCCAACATCGACGATGAAGTCGCGGAAGCAGTTCTCGAAGAGAAGCCCGTGACGCCGGAGATGCTCAAAGCGGGCATTCGCCGGCAAACGATCGCGAACAAATTCGTTCCGGTCGTCGGCGGCTCGGCCTTCAAGAACAAGGGTGTTCAATATCTGGTCGACGCGGTGATCGATTATCTGCCCAGCCCGCTCGATATTCCTCCCGCCGTCGGAATGGAACCCGACACGCATGAGAAGATGGAAGCGCCGACGGATGACAACGGCAGATTCTGCTCGCTCGCTTTTAAGTTATGGAGTGATCCGTTCGTCGGAAAACTGGTTTTTTTCCGGGTCTATTCCGGTTCTCTGACGAAGGGCGACACGGTTTACAATCCGCGGACAAACAAGCGCGAGCGAATCTCGCGTTTGATCCAGATCCAGGCCGATAAACGCGAAGACATCGACACCTGCTACTCCGGAGACATCGCCGCGATCGTCGGGATTAAAAATATTACGACCGGCGACACGTTGTGCGATGAGGATTATCCGATCCTGCTCGAGCCGCCTTCCTTCCCCGATCCGGTTATCTCGATGGCGATTGAGCCGAAAACGAAGCAGGACCAGGAAAAGATGGCTGTCGCACTGCAACGACTGTCGGAGGAAGATCCGACCTTTAAGGTTTATACCCACGAAGACACTGGCCAGACGATCATCGCGGGCATGGGCGAGCTGCATTTGGAGATTATTCGTGACCGCATGCTGCGTGAATTCAAAGTCGACGCGAATGCGGGCAAACCGCAGATCGCGTATCGCGAGACAATTACGGCACCGGCCGACGGGGAAGGCAAGCTGATCAAACAGTCAGGCGGCCGCGGCCAGTACGGTCACGTTATTATCAAAGTTCAGCCGAACGAGCGGGGCAAAGGAATTACGATCGAGAACAAGGTCGTAGGCGGCAATATCCCGAAGGAATACATTCCGGCCTGCAAGAAGGGGATCGAAGAAGCGATGCTCAACGGTGTGGTTGGCGGCTACCAGGTGATCGACGCCAACATTGATATCATTGACGGCTCTTATCACGACGTCGACTCGAATGAAATGGCGTTCAAACTGGCGGCCATTTTTGCGGTCAAGGACGCCTTCAAGAAGGCAAAACCGATCCTGCTCGAGCCGATCATGAAAGTCGAGAACGCCACTCCCGAGGAATATCAGGGCGATATTATGGGCGACTTGAACCGTCGCCGTGGAAAGATCGCGAGCATCGAGGCGAAGGGCAATCTCACCATGGTCCAGGCCGAAGTTCCGCTCGCCGAAATGTTCGGCTACGCCACCGCCATTCGCTCACTTTCCAAAGGCTGTTCGAGTTATTCGATGGAGCCGTCACATTTCGAACAAGTTCCGCAACAGCTCGTCGCGGCTGTGCTCGACCAGAAGGAAACGAAATAGTATGGCCGACGCGCAACGCATTCGCATTCGTTTGAAAGCATTCGACCACCGGATGCTCGATCAATCCGCGGTCGACATTGTCGAGACGGCAAAGCGGACCGGCGCCCGGGTCGCGGGACCGATTCCGCTCCCGACCTTGATCGAAAAGTTCACCGTCAATCGCTCCCCGCACGTCGACAAGAAATCGATGGACCAATTTGAGATTCGCACCCACAAACGTCTTCTTGATATCATCGAGCCGACGGCCAAGACGGTGGACGAGTTGAAGAAACTCAACCTGCCGGCTGGTGTGGATATCACGATCAAGATCTAACGATTTACCGCCTAATTTTTGCACGCCCACAACCATGAGCATCGGACTTCTCGGAAAGAAAATCGGCATGACCAGCATCTACGATGCGAACGGCAAGCTGTGTCCGGTAACAGTGATCGCGGCGGGCGATAATACGCTTCTCCGGCGTCTGACGAACGAGAATGACGGCTATTCCGCGATTCAGGTAGGGTTCGATGTGCAGAAGGAATCGCGTGTCACTAAACCGCTCCTCGGGGGATTTGCGAAAGCTGGTTCTGAGCCGAAAAAACTCGTGCGGGAATTTCGCCTAACGGCGGACGCGCCGGAAGGTGAGATCGACCTCGCAGTCACGCAATTTCAAGCGGGCGATTGGGTTGATGTCGTCGGCAAGTCAAAGGGCAAGGGTTTTCAGGGCGTGATGAAGAAGCACAATTTTCACGGCCAGGGTGCGGCTCACGGCTCGAAAACACACCGACGCAACGGCGCCATCGGCAATCGTTCCACCCCGGGTCGGATTTGGAAGAACATGGGCATGCCCGGTCACATGGGCGACGAACGCGTAACCGTGCAAAACCTTCGGGTCCTGCAGGTTCGCGAAGCGGACAAAGTGATCCTGATCAGTGGCGCCGTTCCCGGCGCAAATGGCAGCTACGTCGTCGTTCGTCCAGCACTGAAGAAACCTGTCGCAGCCGAGGCCAGCAAATGAGCGCGAAAGTCTTAACCGTTGCCGCCGCGAAAGAGGCGAAAATCAATCTGATCGAAGGCGGTCGCGGAACCCAGGCGATGCACGACGCGGTGGTCGCGATGCGCGCGGCGCGTCGTTCCGGTTCGGCGAACTCGAAAACGAAAGCCGACGTGAATCTTTCCGGCGCCAAGCCATGGCGGCAAAAAGGCACGGGGCGGGCGCGTGCTGGGTACAAGTCGTCAGTCATCTGGCGCGGCGGTGGCGTCGTATTCGGACCGAAGCCGCGCGATTACACCAAGAAAATTTCGAAGACGGTCCGTCGGCTCGCCTTTCAGAAGGCGTTGAGCGAACGGATCAGTGCCGGCGATGTTCTGACAGTTGATGCTTTCAGCGTGAAGGAGCCCAAGACCAAGGCGTTCGTCAGTCTGGTCAAAGGCCACACCGACGCAAAGAAAGTGCTCCTTATATCCGATGCGTTTGACGAAAGTTTTTATCGCTCGGCGCGCAATGTAAAACCGGTCTTGCTGGCGACCGCGACCGATGTCAACACCGAGCAACTGTTGGCGTTCGACAAGATCATTGTGAGTGGCAAGGCTCTCACACAGCTGGCAGAAAGGACGTCCGCCTCCACCAGGGCCGCAGCATAAATTACCTGCTATGAACGAACCCTACGATTTGATTCAGACAGTGCAGTTGACGGAGAAAGCTTCACTCTTGGGCGAGAAGCTCAACAAATATGTCTTCCGCGTTAATCCGCGCGCGAACAAGGTTCAGATCAAGCAGGCGATCGAGCTTCTCTTTAAGAAGAAGGTCGTGGGCGTGAACACCTGCAATTATGCCGGCAAGAAAAAACGCGAACGGCGCTCTGATTTTGGACGCAAAGCACACTGGAAAAAAGCCATCGTGACCCTGGCCGAAGGGGAGAAGATAGATTTGGTGGTATGACGCGACTTTTTAACAACTGCGATTCCGCACGGCTTGTCATTTTGAGCCGAGAAGAACCTCACAAGATACGTGCGACGTCGCCTAACACGCCAGTCTTGCCCGGGCTGGGAGGGCCGTCTCCCGCAAACGCGGAATCGAGATGACAAAATAGTTTATGGCACTCAGAAATTTTCGCCCACTCACGCCGACGCTGCGTTTCAAATCGCTTCCCACGTTCCAGGAAGTGACAAAGTCGCGGTCGAAACCGGTCAAGAGCCTGACCGAACCGAAAAAAAGAAGCGGTGGCCGCAATAACAATGGCCGGCTGACTTCGCGTCACATCGGTGGCGGTCATAAGCAGAAATACCGGAAAGTCGATTTCAAACGCAAGAAACGCGGCATCGCAGCCGACGTGATGGCGATAGAATACGATCCAAACCGAACCGCGCGCATTGCGTTGCTTAAATACAGCGACGGGGAACAGAGCTACATCCTGGCACCGGATGGTCTCGAAGTCGGCGCCAAGGTGACGGCGGGCGACGACGCGCCGCCCAAGGTCGGCAACGCCCTGCCACTCCGCGCGATTCCGTTAGGCGCAAACATCCACTGCATCGAAATAATGCCTGGCCGGGGCGGCCAAATTGCCCGGAGCGCGGGTCAGCAGGCCACGCTGAGCAATCGCGAAGGTGGTTACGCCCTTGTGAAATTACCCTCCGGCGAAATTCGTCGGATCCACGACAGCGCCTATGCGACGATCGGGCAGGTCGGAAACGTGGACCATATGAATGTCTCGAGCGGCAAAGCTGGCCGCACGCGTTGGCAAGGCCGGCGTCCACACGTGCGCGGCATGGTTATGAACCCGATCGATCACCCAATGGGTGGCGGTCAGGGCAAATCGAAGGGCGGCGGCGGCCGCCACCATCCAGTCAGTCCGTGGGGGCAGCTGGCGAAGGGTTTTAAAACCCGCGCGAAACACAAAGCGAGCGATCGTTTCATCCTCGAACGCCGGCAGAAGAAGAAATAGTTTATGGGCAGATCTTTAAAAAAAGGACCTTTTGTCGAGCCGCATCTTCTCGAGAAGATCGACAAGATGAACAGTTCGGGCGTCAAGAAGCCGGTCAAGACCTGGTCGCGTCGCTCGATGGTGACCCCGGACTTCGTGGGGCACACGTTCCTGGTTCATAACGGCAAAATTTTTCAATCCGTGTTCGTGACCGAAAATATGGTCGGTCACAAACTCGGTGAGTTTTCACCTACCCGGATTTTTAAGAAGCACGGGTCGCACACCGCGAAGGTGACCAAATAGTCGGAGTTGGTGGTTGAGAGTTGAGAGAAAGAGATGAAAGTCTCCACTCTCAATTTCCGGCTCTCTTTTGCGCTGGTGAGTCTGGCGTCGACCTCCGGGTTGGCGGCAGAAATTAGTTCTTTGTCAGATTCCAATCTTGAAACCACTCAGGCGAGTGTCACGGCAGAAACGCCGCTTTCGCCGAGTGATCTCTTACGCAAACAGCTTTCGCTCGACCGCGAGACGCAGAAAACGCTGACCGAAAGTCTCGTCGTCTCGAACGTGGAGGCTGAATTGTTTCGCCGGAAATATTCCGAACTGCGACTGCGAATGGAGGCACTCGGCGTTGAGGCGGTGAGCGAAGACCGGGCCAAGCTCGAGCAGCGCCTTTTGAACGCAGTGAGCGACCTTCGATCGACGAACAAGGAGAAGGGCGCCTATCGCGAGCAGTTGCTGAAGCTGAGCGAGACGATACTGCGTTTCGTGAAGAGCGCAGAGGGCGCCGATCCGGAGGCGCGACTGGAGGTTGAAGCGCAGCTGCGCGCAACGAACGACCTTCTCGCTGCGCCGGGCGGACCTCCGCTGAACGAGGACGCCGCGCCGGACTTGATGAATGGTCGGGTGATCAGTGTGAAGGAAGAGTGGTCGCTCGTCGTGGGCAACCTCGGCGCGCAACAGGGAGTGAAACTCGGAATGCCACTCAGAGTGGTGCGGGCCGGGAAAACGATCGCGACTTTGCGCGTGGTGGATGTGCGCGAAAAAATCAGTGGCGCGGTCGTTCAGGAATTGGATTCGGAAAGAGTAAGTATAAAAGTAGGCGATCGTCTCCAGGTGGATGCGCGCCAAAATGTAAGTTTAAAGTAAATGCAAGTTAGCTCGACATATCGTTACGCGAAGATTTCGGCGTTCAAAGCGCGCGAAGTCACCCGCGCTATTCAGGGCCTGCCGGTTTCGGCAGCGCTCGATCTTGTTGCCTACAGCCCGAAGAAAGCGGCTGCTCTGATTGGTAAAACGCTGAAGAGCGCGGTCGCCAACGCAGAGAACAACGCCAATCTACGCGTCGACGGACTCGTCGTGAAAGAAGCAACTGTGGGCGAGGGTCCAACTATGAAGCGGATGATGACGCGCGCGCGTGGCAGTGGGAGCACGATTCGCAAGCGGAGCAGCCACATCCGGATCATCCTGACCGACGAGATCGAAATCAAGACGCGCGAGAAGAAAGCGAAGGGACCGGGCGGCGCGAAGAAGAAAAAGGCGGCGCGCGCGAGAGCGAACAAGAGCGCCGCAAAAGCCGAGGCACGCGGCGATGAAACAGCAGCGAGCGCGGAGAAATCAGAAAGCTAATTCATGGGACAGAAAGTTAATCCAATCGGTTTTCGTCTCGGGGTGAACCGCGACTGGCGTTCGCGCTGGTACGCGTCGGCGCAGGAAATGCCCGCGTTTCTGCAGGGGGATCTCGAGATTCGCAACTACGTGAAGAAGAAGCTGCAGTTCGCGGCGGTCGCAAAGATCATTATTGAGCGCGCCTGGAACAGTATTCGGGTCACCATTCATACTGCGCGGCCCGGCATCGTGATCGGACGCAAAGGCGCCGAAATCGAAAAAATGACGGAAGAGATTTCGCGGATGGCACAAGGCAAACAGATCAAGATCGACATCCAGGAGATCAAGACGCCGGAGCTCGACGCGCAGCTTGTGGCCGAGAACGTAGCGTTGCAGATCGAGCGCCGTATCGCCTATCGCCGTGCGATGAAAAAAGCGGTGCAAATTGCGATGGATTTTGGCGCGCAGGGGATTCGTTTGCGCAGCTCGGGCCGTCTGAACGGAGCGGAAATTTCCCGCTCGGAATGGTATCGCGAAGGCAAGGTGCCGCTTCATACCCTGCGCACGCCGATCGATTATGGCTTTGCCGAAGCGAACACAGTTTACGGCAAAATTGGGGTGAAATGCTGGATTTGTAAGAAGGAAGAGGTGCCGCCGGCTCCAGCCAATGCGGCGGTCGCGGCGTCTGAACCGGCTTCGGCCTAACGAATTTTAAGAAGGAAACATCGCCATGCCTTTAATGCCCAAACGCGTGAAGTATCGCAAGACCCAGCGGGGAAGCCGCAAGGGGATGGCTTCGCGCAACCTTCGGATCGACTTTGGCGAATTCGGCCTCCAGACACTGGAGCGCGCCTGGATTACCAATACCCAGATCGAGGCCGCCCGCGTCGCGCTGACCCGCAACATGAAACGCAAAGGTAAGCTCTGGATCCGAATTTTTCCCGACAAGTCAGTTACTTCACGACCGCCCGAAACGCGGATGGGTAAAGGCAAAGGCCAGCCGGAATACTGGGTCGCGACAGTGCGCCCAGGGAACATCATATTTGAGCTGGATGGCGTGCCGGAATCGATCGCGCGCGAATCTCTGCGCCTCGCGGCCGACAAGCTTCCGGTGCGAACCAAGTTTCTTACCCGCCACCACGTAGCGACTGGATAAAGAAAAGCGCGGATTACGCAGATAACGCGGACAAAAGAAGACAGAATCTGAAAAATTGAAATCCGAGTAATCCGCCTAATCCGGAATTAAATTCAAAATGAAATTCAAAGAAATTCAAGAAATGAGCACCGATGAGCTGGTGACGAAGAAGCGCGACCTGCGCCAGGAGGGTCTGCATCTCCGCCTTCAACAGCAAAGCGGTCAGCTCGAGCAGCCGAGTCGGATGCGCCTCCTGCGTCGGGATGTGGCCCGAGTCGAAACCGTCCTCACGGAACGCAACAAGGCGACGGTGGTAAAGAAATAGTGACCATGGACGAAACGACCAAAGAGCAAGACTCAGCAGAGGAATCAACGCGTGGCACGCGCAAGACGCGCGTTGGGGAAGTGATTTCGAGCGGGATGAACAAGACAATCGTCGTCCGCACTGTCACGCGTGTGCCGCACGCGAAGTTCGGCAAAATCGTGAAGCAAAAGAAGAAATTTTACGCGCACGACGAGGAGAACAAGGCCAAGTCTGGCGATACCGTGCGCATCATGGAGACCCGGCCGTTGAGCAAATTGAAGCGCTGGCGTCTGGTCGAAATCGTCCAGAAGTAGAGAGGACTGTTATGGTTTACCTAAGATCAAGATTAGACGTCGCCGATAACAGCGGCGCGCGCATGGCGACGATGATCGGCGTGATCGGCAAAGGCGCCGCACAATGCGCCGGCATTGGCGATGTCATCTCGGCGAACGTCAAAGAGGCAAGCGCAACCGGAGCAGTGAAAAAAGGCGACGTGGTCCGCGCCGTTTTGGTCCGGACCAAACAGCCGATTCGCCGCGATGACGGTTCGCTCCTCCGCTTCGACAACAACGCGATTGTTATCATCGACAAGGATTTGAACCCGCGCGGAACCCGCATTTTCGGACCGGTCGCCCGTGAATTGCGCGAGCGCAATTTCATGAAGATCGTCTCTCTCGCCCCGGAAGTTTTATGAACCGGATCAAACACCATGTGAAAAAGGGCGACCACGTTGAGGTCATTTCGGGGAACTTCCGCGGTTCGAGCGGCAAGATTCTTCAGGTGCTGCCGAAGAAAAATCGCGTTTTGATCGAGGGTGTACGTTTGATCAAGAAGCACCTTCGCAAGTCGCAGGATAATCCCTCGGGCTCGATCGCGGAACGTGAAGGCCCGATTCATATCTCAAATGTGAAACTGGTCGAACGCACCGAGAGGGAAAAGAAGAAGAAGAGCAAAGCGAAAGCGACGAAGGAGAAAAAGACGGCGAAAGACGAATAACCCTTTAAGGCTTTGTTATCCCGATCCCGGATGGGAAAGGAACCTCCAAAGCGACCTTTGAGCGTAACCTGTTAGATTTTTCACTTCGCTCAGGATGACAATTGAGAGAAAGCCAAAGCAAAGAAAATGAAAAACGAATTTTATCGCGAATATCAAAGATCGCGTTACGGCCGTGCTCCGCGAACAGCACGGCTATAAGAACGAACATCAGATTCCGAAACTTGAGAAGGTTGTGATCAATACCTCAGTCGGTTCACAATCGGACGTGAAACAGGCGCTTGGAAGACGCCAAGACCGAGCTCGCCCTCATCACCGGTCAAAAGCCGGCAGAGACGCGAGCCAAGAAAAGCATCTCGAATTTCAAGCTCCGCAAAGAACAAGCGATCGGAGCGAAAGTCACCCTGCGGGGCGAACGCATGTACGAATTCATGGAACGCCTGATCAAAGCTTCGCTTCCCCGCATTCGCGACTTTCGTGGAGTTTCGCCAAAAGGTTTTGACGGCAACGGCAACTATACGCTTGGCGTTTCCGATCAGTCGATTTTTCCCGGAAGTCGAGCTCGACAAAATCAAGCGCAACATTGGTTTTGATGTTACGATTGTCACCACCGCGCGCACGAACGAAGAAGCCAAATCGCTTTTGAGCGAGATGGGAATGCCCTTCAGCTGACCGGCCGAAGAAGCCCGTTGCCCAAGCCGCCTAAACTTTCATGAGTACTGTTACCGATCCTATTGCCGACCTTTTGGCGCGTGTGCGCAACAGCACGCAGGCGCAGAAGCTAGAGATGTTTGTCCCTTACTCCAAGGTGAAGAACGAAATTGTTCGCATCTTGAAGGAGGAAGGCTACATCACCGCCTTCGAGCTCGACACAACGGCCGCGCATCCGCGGATCAAAATCACGAACAAGATTTCGAATCGTAACAGCGCCATTACCGGTTTGAAACGCGTGAGTCGACCTGGTTTGCGACGTTACGTCGCGGCGGATGAAATCCCGCGCGTGCTCGGTGGAATGGGCACCGCGATTCTATCCACCTCGCGGGGAGTCATGTCAGGTCGCGAAGCGAAGAAACAAAAAGTGGGGGGCGAGTTACTGGCTTTCGTCTGGTAACCAGAAACATGTCAAGGATTGGAAATAAACCGGTCGAAATTCCGGTCAAGGTTAAAGTGAACATCGACGGCGGAGGCAAAGTGGCGGTCGAGGGCCCGAAAGGGAAACTGGATTGGATGCTGCCGAAAGGGATCAAGGCGAGCGTGGCCGACAATCAAGTCTCGCTAGTCCGCGACGCCGAGACGCGCAGCGTAAAGGCCTCGCATGGTCTTTCCCGCGCCTTGATCAATAACATGGTCGTCGGTGTGAGCGAAGGTTTCACCAGGCAGCTCGAGATTGAGGGTGTTGGCTTCAAGGCCGCGGTCCAGGGAAAAAATCTCAATCTCAGTCTTGGATTTTCGCACCCGGTGCTCTTCCCGATTCCGCCGGATATCAAAATCACGGTGACCGATAACACCAAAATCGCAATCCAAGGCGCTGACAAAAAGACCGTCGGACAAGTCGCGGCGGATATTCGACGCTACTATCCGCCGGAGCCTTACAAGGGCAAAGGCGTTCGTTACGCTGGCGAACAAATTCGCCGCAAGGAAGGCAAGACCGTTCAATAATCATGGCCACGATTAATCGAAAAATCATTCGCGGCCGCATTCACAGCCGCATTCGGCGCAAAGTCTCAGGCACTGCGGAGCGCCCGCGTTTATGCGTCTATTTTTCCGGGAAACATGTTTACGCGCAGGTTGTAGACGACGAAACAGGCCAGACTCTGGTCTCCGCCGGCACGACGGAGAAGGCCTTGGGGGCAAAGGGTAAACATGCCGCCAATCGCGCGACAGCGGAGAAGGTCGGTAAATTGATCGCCGAGCGTTTGCTCGCGAAGAAGATCGACAAGGCGGTTTTCGATCGGGGTGGATTTCTTTACCACGGTAAGGTAAAAGCGCTGGCCGACGCGGCGCGCGAAGGCGGACTAAAACTTTAATATGGCATACGCAGGCAACCAAGGCAGACGAAGCGACTCCCGCACCACGGACCGGACGCCTCCGGCAAGAGGTGACACGACCGAGAAAGTTGTGTTCATCAATCGCTGCGCAAAAGTCGTGAAGGGCGGTCGTCGTTTCAGTTTCAGCGCGTCTCATAGTGGCGGGCGATCACGATGGGAAAGTCGGCTGCGGATTTGGCAAGGCGAATGAAGTCGCGGAGGCGATTCGCAAAGCTTCTGAAGCGGCACGCAAATCGATGGAAAAAATGTCGCTCCACGACAACACGATTCCGCATGAAGCGATCGGAGAATTTGGTGGTGGCCGGGTTTTGCTCCGTCCCGCATCGCCGGGCACGGGCGTGATCGCGGGCGGCGGCGTGCGCGCCGTTGTGGAAGCGGTTGGCATTCGGGACGTGCTCGCCAAATCGTTAGGCTCAAACAATCATGCCAATGTCGTCAAAGCGACGATCGAAGCGCTTCGCTCTCTTCGGCGGCGCGATGAAATCCTGAAAGCCCGCGGTCTGCGGACGAGCGGAGCGAGTAACGGCGAGGAGGCGCAGCCCCAGTCGTGATTCGGTTGCACAATCTTAAGCCGAGGCCGGGTTCCCGCCATCGCGTGAAGCGACTTGGAATCGGTGAAAGCTCCGGTCATGGAAAACCAGCGGTAAGGGCCACAAGGGCCAAAAGGCGCGTTCCGGCGGTAGCATCCGGCTTGGATTCGAAGGCGGCCAGATGCCGTTGATCCGCCGCCTGCCCAAGCGCGGTTTCAACAACGCGGCTTTCAAGAAGCATTATGCACTGATCAATCTCGACGACTTGAACGAGTTCAAGGCCGGGACCGTGATCAACGAGGAAATGTTGCGGGAATCGAAGCACATTCGAGGTAAATGGCCGGACTAAAGGTCCTTGGGCGCGGCGAATTAAAACATGGCCTGACGATCGAGGCGGACCGCGTGAGCGAATCGGCCCGCCAGAAAATCGAAAAGGCCGGCGGAACTGTGACTCTGCGACAGCGACCCTCGATTAACCAGCGGCAAACGATCCGAGAGCGTCGCGACGAAGCAGGAAACCCCGACTCCAACGGCGCCGAAAGCGAAAGCCAAGGCAAAGAAACCTGCGGCGAGGAAAAAGAAAACTGCCAAATAAGCAGAGCTTCCAAAGAGACTTTGGCGGATGGTTTCGGCTTTCTTAAACACGGTTAAAATCCCGGAACTGCGCCGGCGGATCTTGTTCACCCTCGCGGTCATCGTGGTCGTGAGGCTGGGTGCTGCGATCACCACACCGGGCGTCAATCCGGCGGTTCTGCAGGATTGGTTTCGGACGTCCTCGCAAAGCGCGGGAGGTGGCGTCGCGGCGCTCTTTAATCTTTTCAGCGGCGGAGCGCTCGAGAATTGCGCGATTTTTTCCCTCGGCATCATGCCTTACATCAGTGCGTCGATCATGTTGCAGCTGCTTGACGGCGGTAATCCCTTCGCTCAGTCGCTTGTCGCGTGAAGACGGTGGCCGGCAGAAAATCATGCAGTACACGCGATATGCGACGGTCGTGCTTTGCATTTTCCAGGGCTATCTGCTCGCAGTCTCCTTTCAGCATCCGGAGTCGTATCACACCATGCTTGCCCGGAATCACGGAGACGACTGCGCGATTGGGAATCCCGTTCGTCGATAATCTCGGCTGGTCCTTTCGCGTCATTACCGTTCTCACGCTGACGGCGGGCACGCTCTTCCTCATGTGGCTAGGCGACCAAATTACCGATCGTGGGATTGGCAATGGTATTTCGCTGATCATTACGATCGGGATCGTCGCACGCCTGCCCGCGGCGCTGGCTCAGGCTTGGAAAACTTTGTGCCCTCGGCACAAACCGGAACGAGCCAGGTCAATCCTGCGATCCTTGTTTTGATGGTGGCGTTTCTCTTTATTGTCATCGCCGCGGTCATCGCTGTCACTCAAGGTGTGCGCAAGATCACGGTGCAATACGCGAAACGCGTCGTGGGGCGGAAAATGTACGGCGGCCAGACACAGTACATGCCGCTGAAAGTGAACTACGCAGGAGTCATGCCGATTATCTTTGCCTGGGCGCTACTGCTTTTTCCAACCACGATTGTTGGTCTGGCCTTCAAGAACAGCCGAACGGCGAAGCAAATCGCGGAAAATCTCTCCAACGGATGGCTGCACTACGCAGTCCTCGCGGCGATGATTTTCTTTTTCAGTTATTTCTGGGTGGCGACGCAATTTCAGCCGGCGCAGATCGCGGACGATCTTAAGAAATATGGCGGCTATATTCCGGGCGTTCGGCCGGGAAAACCGACCGCGGACTTTCTCGATTTTACGATGACCCGATTGACTTTTGCGGCGCCGTTTTCCTCACGCTGATTGCGATCCTGCCAAGTCTTCTCAGCCAGGGGACTGCACGTCCCGGTAATCACGGCGCAGTTTTTTGGTGGCACGAGTCTGCTCATTATTGTCGGAGTGATTCTTGATACGATGCGACAAGTCGAGACACACTTGATCCAACGTCACTACGATGGGTTTTTGCGCAAAGGCCGAATCCGTGGACGCGCTTTTGATCGCTCCTCCTATAATCGGGGAGAGGCGGCACAGCAGGGAACCTTAATGTGGCTTTATGTCGGCATCGCTGTCCTGGTGATCGGCGGCGTGGCAATCTTTCTTTACGGACGCTAGGTGAAGAGTCGCATTGTGCTCCTCGGCGCGCCGGGTTCCGGAAAAGGAACCCAGGCGGAGATGATTACGCGACATTTTGCAATCGCGGTTACCTCGCCGGGCACCATTCTCAGGCGCGAACGCGACCTCGGGACGCCCCTCGGGATTAAGGCCGATGAAATTTCGAAGCAAGGCGGATTGGTTCCTGACGAGATCATCGTCCACTTAGTCGAAGACTGGCTGAATCTTCATGGCAAAGACGGATTCGTGTTTGATGGGTTTCCGCGCACGGTGACGCAAGGGGAGCGGTTGAACGATATTCTGCAAAAGCGCGGAACGAACTCGACCTTGCCATTTGGTTGGAGGTCTCGGAACAGACAGTGCGCGACCGCATCGCCGGCCGCCTGCAATGCCGGCGCTGTGGCTTTACTACCAGCCTGAAGAGTGCTGGTTTCGCTGACCGTCCGATTTGTCCCTACTGCGATGGGCCACTTATTCGTCGCGACGATGACGATGCATCCGTCTTGGAAACCCGGCTTACGGAATTCAAAGGAAAAACGGAGCCGCTCCTTTCATTTTACGAAAAAGATGATGCCCTTCATCGCATCGACGGGAATCGAGATCGGGAAACGGTCTTTGCCGATATTTCGGCTTTGATCGAGGAACGCGTGCGATGATCCCGATCAAATCGGCTCGGGAAATTGACAAAATGCGAGCCGCCTGCCGGACCGCGAGCGACGTTCTCGATCGAGTTACCGAGCTGATCCGGCCTGGGGTTTCGACCAAAGAAATCGACCAGGCGGCGGCTGACCTGATGCACGAAGCCGGAGTTCGGAGTGCTTTTCTCGGGTATCGGCTGGGACATCGTGTCTTCCCGGGCAATATCTGCATTTCCTTGAATGACGAGATTGTGCACGGCATCGGAAGTCAGCGCCGAATCCAATACGGCGACATCGTGAAGCTCGACATCGGTGTCGTGCAGGATGGGTGGGTGGGCGACACCGCGGCGACAATCCCGGTTGGTATGATCGACGAGCGAATCGAGAAGCTCCTCGCGGTCACCCAAAGTGCGCTACAACGGGCCATCGGTTTTGCTCGTGCCGATGTCCAAAGGCTGGGCGACCTCTGTGCGGCGATCGAGGATGAAGCGACGCGTCAACCACTTTAGTGTTGTGAGAGAATTTGTCGGTCACGGAGTGGGGCGGAAGTTGCATGAAGAACCGCAGGTCCCGAATTACGGCAAACGCGGCAGTGGACCACGGCTCAAACAAGGGCATGACGCTCGCGATCGAGCCGATGGTCAACCTCGGCGGCGCCGGCGTGCGGCTGCTGGAAGATGGCTGGACGGTCTGCACCTCAGACGGTTTGCCTTCGGCCCATTTCGAACACACGGTCCTGATTACCAAAGACGAACCCGAGATCCTGACATGGCGCGCAAAGACGCAATTGAGGTAGAGGGCACGGTGGTCGAACTCCTGCCGAATACGATGTTCCGGGTGGAACTGCCCAACGGGCACCGGGTGCTCGCGCACATCTCGGGAAAAATGCGGATGCACTTCATTCGCATCTTGCCAGGAGACAAAGTTATGCTAGAAGTTTCGCCTTACGATTTGTCGAAGGGGCGAATCACTTTTCGCCATCGTTAGCGCGGAGATTGGCTCCGCGTTTTTCGTCTCGTGAATTATGAAAGTGCGACCGTCAGTTAAAAGACTTTGTGAAGGATGCAAGATCGTGAAGCGCAAAAATGTGGTCCGCGTGATCTGCAACAAGAACCCGCGCCATAAGCAGCGCCAGGGATAGGAGATCGTTATGCCAAGATTGTTAGGAGTCGAAATTCCAGCCGAGAAACGGATCGAGGCGTCGTTGACCTATATTTACGGGGTCGGCCCGAGCACCGCCAAAAGCCTCCTTGAGCAAACCAATATCGATCCCAATCTCCGGGCCAAGGACCTTACTCCGCAACAGATCAACGAGATCATCCAGGCGATCACGCACAGCAAGCTGCCGATCGAAGGCGATCTGCGCCGCGAAGTCCAGAGCAATTTGAAGCGTTTACAGGCGATCAATTGTTATCGCGGCATCCGGCATCGCCGCGGATTGCCTGTCCGCGGGCAGCGCACCTCGACCAACGCCCGGACCCGCAAAGGTCCGCGCAAGACCGTAGGCGTCATTCGCAACAAGGACGCCAAAGCAGGTAAGGTTTAACCCTAACGAACTGACATGGCAGAAGATTCTGAAAATCAAACACCGGCTGAAGATGCCAGCTTCCGAAACCCCGAAAACCAAGGCGACTGAGCCCAAGGGCAGCCCTCCCGAGGCTGCGGCCGATGCTCCGAGCGGCGGCAGAAGTTGCTCCCCGGAGCAATCGGGCGAAGCTCCAGTGATTGCCGGGGTCGACTTCCGCCGAACGACGGAGGCGACTGGCCTCGCCAGCGAAGACCGAAGCAAAACCGAAAACGGGCAAAAAATCAGCCAAAAAACCGGACGGCCCCGGCAGCCGAGGCGCCGAAGGAAAATCTTTCCCTTGATCCGAACGACGTGGAGAAACCGAAAATCATCAAGGCGAAAGGAAGCAAGAATGTTTACTCCGGTTTCGCCCATGTGCTCTCCACCTTCAACAACACCATCGTCACGATCACTGATCTAAACGGTAACGTAATCGGCTGGTCGAGCGCCGGCAAAGTTGGCTTTAAGGGTTCGCGCAAAAGCACGGCCTATGCGGCGCAAATGGTCGCGCAGGACGCGTCGCGTCAGGCGATGGGCCATGGTCTGAAAGAAGTCGAGGTTCTCGTTAGGGGGCCAGGCGCCGGTCGCGAATCAGCAGTTCGGGCGCTCCAGGCAATCGGTCTCGACCTGACCGTTATCCGTGACGTCACGCCGGTTCCGCATAATGGGTGCCGCCCGCCGAAACAAAGGCGCGTCTGATCCGAGACTTAATCACTTAACGATTTCATCGTCGCCATGGCCAGATATACCGGACCCAAAACAAAAATCGCCCGCCGATACGGCGTGCCGCTTTTCGGACCTTCCAAATCGCTCGAGCGGAAAAATTATCCGCCAGGAATGCATGGACCGAAAGGATCCCGCCGCAAACAATCGGACTATGCAATTGCGCTTGGGGAAAAACAGAAGCTTGCGTTTCCAATATGGGCTGATGGAAAAGCAATTTCGCCGGATCTTTGAGACCGCGCTCCAGCGACGAGGCGTCACTGGCGAAACCTTGCTCCAACTTCTCGAGACCCGGCTCGACAATGTCGTTTTCCGCCTCGGTCTCGCGAATACTCGAAGCGCAGCACGCCAGTTGGTCTCGCACGGTCACGTTCAGGTCAATGGCAAGAACGTGAACATTTCCTCATTTAACGTGAAGGCGGGCGACAAAATCACGGTTAAGGACAAGCCGAAATCGCGACAACTCGCGCTGCGCAACATGGAACTGACCCAAATCGCGCCGGTCCCAGATTGGCTGACGGTTGATCGTGATGCGCTCGCCGGCAAAGTAGCGCACATCCCGTCGCGCGAGGAAATGCAGCCGATTGTCAACGAGCAATTGATCGTCGAGTTGTATTCTCGCTAGGTTGACCGCGGTTGCAGGACAAGGAGCGTCCGCTGAGCTCGCCGCCAGCGGGCTCCTCATGCTGGACAGTTGCGCTTTTCCAGCGCTTCGAGAGCCTTGTCGTAACTGCATCGCGCAAGAAAATGCGCAAGTTGTGGATCGACCGGCGGCGGGAGCGATTTCCCCAATAGGACAATCTTTTCCGAAACTGATTTCAGTTTTTCGAGATGTCGTTCTGGATCGCGGCGACTGGTCTCGTCCGCGATGATAGCGAGTCGTTGACGGAGCGCGGCGGCGAGTTCGGCTTTGGTTGAATTCATTGGATGCCTGTTTCCGGCCGAAACGGTCGCAACAAAAGCTTGAATTACGCTGCAATCTTAGGCAAGCCTTCGAGCATGGCCGACGCAAAACGAGTGCTTATCGTAGATGATGACACGGCGGTCCTTCGCATCATGCGGGAAGCGCTCCAGAATTCCTTCTATTGGAAGTGGATACCTCGCCCAGCCCTGAATACGGTTTCGAATTGGCCTTGAAGAAAAGCTACGATCTGATGATTTTCGATTTCTCGATGCCGCTGATCGACGGGACATTACTCTTTCTTCTGATCTCGAAGGTCTATGAAAATTCTTCCCGGCACGCAAGGTTCCGCCCTTGCTCCTTGTGTCGGGCCAAGGCTCGGACGAACGCGCTCAGGAATTGCTCAAAGAAGCACGGGTCGTCGGTTTTCTGCCCAAACCATTTACGATCAATCGGCTTCTCGAGAAATTAAAAGATTGCTTCCCGGAAACGCGTGCTATGGCCTAGGCAGAAGCACTTTCTGAGCCCTGAAAGAAGGCCGTTCAAACGCGTTTTTCGGGACTCCTCCTGGAGTTGGCGGAGCGCTTCCAGCCAATCCTGGGCCGAGTCCCCGACGACGCCGTTCTGCATGCGCCATTCGGAGATGAGATATGCCCGGACCCGGATTTCATCGTCAGTCACCTCGGCCCCGTGGCCGTCGTCGTTTCGTCGCGCTTTTAGGGCGCGTCTTGCGTCCGGGTGAAGGCTTTGGCGATGCAGACTTGCCATCGGACTTTGCCCGTCCGGGCGATTTTGCCGCCCCCTTTCTTGCCCCTGGCTTTGCCGGGTCCTTCGCCTGCAAGGCTATTACTCGCTTCCATTCCGGGCGCGGCAGTGGCCCTGTCCTGCGCCGTTGCCTCTTTCGATTTTTTTAGACTTTTCGCCATTTACTTTTGCTTTTGGTCGGCCAAGCCTTTACTCGCCACGGAAGGATGCGCAAGCGGAAAGGCACGAAAAGAGCTCCTGCGGCAATTCTATAAAACCTGACGATGAGGCACTTTGTTTTTAGGTGGGCGATCACAACCGTAGCGGTCATGGTCGCCGCCTCGGTGATCAGTGGAATTCGTTATGATAGTGCTGCGTCGCTTATCGGCGCGGCGCTTGCTCCTCGGAATCCTGAATGCCTTCTTCGACCGATCCTGCTCTTCTGACGGCGCCTCTGATCATCCTCACCCTCGGGATTTTTATCTTCGTCGTGAATGGCCTCATGCTCCTCCTCGTGAATGACCTTGTGCATGGATTTCATGTCGACAGTTTTGGGAGCGCATTTTTGGGAGCCATTTTAATCAGTATCGTGAGCTGGATATTGAGCGCGTTTTTTCGGGGAAGCGACGGCCGCGTTCATCCCGCTGAGCCATCACTCGCGAATGCGGCGCTTGAAGGCCGCGTTGTTGGCGAGCAGTAAGCCGGGCGAATTATGACTTACTGTCTCGGCATGCTCTGTCGCAAGGGCGCAGTCTTTCTCTCCGATTCTCGCACCAGCGCCGGAATGGACAACATCACGGTGCGAACCAAAATGAGAATCTTCGAAAAACCCGGCGACCGCGTGATTTGCATCTTGAGTTCGGGAAACTCTGTCGCTTACCCAGGCGACATTGGGGCTGATCGACGACGATCTTCATCTTAACGAAAGCCATCCGGCGCGAAAACATCTGATGAATCGCGCGACTCTTTACGAAACCGTTCGCTATGTCGGTTCAAAAGTGCGCGAGGTGGAACAACGAGATCGTGCCGCGCTCGAGGCGGACGGCTTCGATTTAACATTAATTTGATCGTCGGCGGGCAAATCGCGGGGCTGGCTCCGGAAGTTCATTCGATATATCCGCAGGGGAACAGCATTCACGCGAGCCGCGATTGCCCATTTTTGCAGATTGGCGAGTCAAAGTACGGCAAACCAATACTTGACCGCGGTTTCAGCTACGACAGCACCCTGATGGATGCGCTTAAGTTCGGCATCATTTCGATGGACGCGACGATGAAGAGCAATGTCGCAGTCGGTCCGCCGATCGACATTTTTGCTATAAGACCGACTCATTGCAGGCAAAAATGCGCACCCGGCTGGAGCAAAACGACCCTTATCTTGTGGAGATCAGCCGAGAAATGGCAGGACGGCATCGTGCGACTCGTTAGGCAAATGCCTGTGGCCGATTTCAGCAAGACCGCATTGGGCTTCGCGACCGCCGCCTGACGAAGCGTACTCCGCGCAAGAGCGCCAATCCTTACGCGCGCAAACGCGTCCGCTTGGGCGCGACCGTTTTCGATGTCCTGCTCCCTGGTTGTTTTACCTAACGAAATGATGGCGCGGCTTGAAGTTTAAGGAAAGCCGCTCGGGGCTGGTCTGGATCCTGCTTTTACCACATCCCGCAGTCCAACATTCTTGCCTTAATCATTATGCTCACTCCGACCAAACAACTCATCTGCGCGCTCGCCGCACTCGTGGCCTCCGCGTCTGCGTCTCGCGCACAGGAAGCTCGCACCGGTGCTGCTTCAGAGCCCGCAAAAGCTAATGTCGCGGCCCCGGCTTCCGGCAGCACCTGGCCGCACGCAATTCGGAGTTGCGCCAATGACGCTCGCGCAGGCGTCTCCCATGCCGGCAACCCAACGCCGCCCCCAGCAACGTTGTCCAGCGCAACCGGCAGCGACCGCGGCTGCAGCCCGGCGATTTCGGAAGCAACTCCGCCACGACCGATTCGGTCACGGAAAGTGGCGGAGTGGGCGTGCGCGAATTTCAAGGCGACGATGTCGGGCAGGTCCTGCGTCTCCTCGCACGTCAGGCCAAGATCAACATGGTGGTGAGCGAAGCAGTTACTGGCACGGTGACGATGCGACTTGAGGACGTGACCGCGCTGCAGGCCATCGCCATTATTGTGAAATCCAAGGGTCTTTTCGATGGATCCGATCGACAACGTCTACTACATCAAGACCCCGCCGAACGGACGGCCGAACCGACCGAAAGTGGCAGTTATCAATTCAGCTATGCGCGAGCGAAAGCAGTCGCAATCGTTGCTCGATTCGCAGCTTTAGCAAGCCCGCAAAATCACAAATCGACGAACGAACCAATACAATCTTTTATCGCGAGACGCGCAGCAACATCGATAACGTTCGCAAATTGCTCGTCCAAATCGACAAGCCAACCAAACAGGTCATGATTGAATCGCGCCTCGTAGAGGTGAACGCCAATCCAAGGCAAAGTTATGGGATTAACTGGGCAGGCGTGGTCGGCAGTTCCACGAGTCCGCAGACAGTGACTTATGGCGGCTCCAGGGGCGTGCAGGACGCTCAGGGTAAATTGATTAGCACGGATCTGCAGCCCGGAAATGTCGACAACAACAATCTTTTCGGCAATCTCAGCCACCTCGCTGCAAACCAGTTTGCCATCCTCTACGGTTCCGCAAATGTCCCTTACTTGCGAGCTTTGAACGAGGACTCGGATGCTGAGTTTCTCGCCAATCCCCGGATCGTCACAGCCGATAATCAAAAGGCAACAATCGAGATCACCCGTAATCAGCCGGTGCCGCAGTTGAATTTCAATGAACAGACCGCGACGGCCGTTTTCGGCGGGTTCGAGGACAAGAGTTTCGGTAACAAGCTCGTCGTCACGCCCTTGTCAACAAAGATGATTTTATTACGCTGAGCGTGAAGCCGGAAATCAGCAACAAGGTGGTCGATGCACACTTTCATCTTCGCCGGCGCGGCAGTGTCGAGTCCCATCATCGACAAGCGCACTTTGAATTCCAATGTCCTGATCCGGAGCGGCGACACTCTGGCGATTGGCGGATTGCTGCAGGATGAGGTTCGCAAGGCGCGGAACAAAGTGCCCATCATGGGAGACATCCCGGTCCTCGGCTATCTCTTCCAGGAGCATCTGAATGCGCGCACCAAGCGCAACCTCCTCATTTTCGTCACGCCGACAATCCTCGAGCAACGCTACGGAACCGGTCTCGAAGACCAGGTTTCCGGCTTGCATCACAGCGGCGAGGAATTTGCCGATCCGAACGGCTGGCGAAACAACGCCAAAGGCGCGGTGCGCCTCGTCCCGACGTCGAACCGTCAGGTCGTAACTGACTATCCGGCCCCAGGCATCGCGCCGCCTCCGGCGAAGATGCGCTTCATGAGCACGGCCAAGGATCGGGACTACTGAAAATTTTGTTGTGGGTTGAGAAGAGGGCGAACCGGTTTTCCAGGTTCGCCCTCTTTGTTTTCTGACCGGGCAGTCCGCCATGCTTGCGCTGGCGCATCCGGCTGTGCATCATTTAGCCGGATCGACTTTCCCGCGCAGAGCGCATATTTGCAATGAAACTTTCACTCATTCCACCGGCAATCCGATCAATCGCCGAGAAGATCGATCTGAATGAGCGGATCTCCGACGAGGAAGCGCTCCAGCTCTACCGATCGAATGACCTCAATGCGCTCGGGATCATGGCCAGCGCCGCGCGCGAGAAAAAGAATGGCAATGTCGCGACCTACATTCTTAATCGCTATATCAACTATTCCAACATCTGCGTCCTCTCCTGCCAGTTCTGTGCGTTTGCGGCGAAGAAACGTGATCGCGCATGCTTTGAAAGTTCGATCGACGAGATTGTCGTCCGCAGTGCAAGAAGCGCTGGCCAGCGGCATCACAGAGGTGCACATGGTTGGCGGCCTTCATCCTACGCTCGACAAGCGGTGGTATCTCGACCTGCTTACCCGTCTGCGCGCGCTCGATCCACAGCTGCAGCTGAAAGCTTTTACGGCAATCGAAATCCGGCACTTGGCGCGACGGATATTTAAGACCTCGATCCCGGAAACGCTCGCCATTCTGCGTGAGGCTGGCCTCGGTTCGCTCACCGGAGGTGGCGCCGAGATTTTCGATCCGGAGTGCGCGATGAATTGTGCCGGGGGAAGGAGAGCGGCGCGGAGTGGCTTGAAGTCCATCGGGTCTGGCACGAAATGGGCGGCCGCAGCACCTGCACCATGCTCTACGGACATGTCGAGACGAACGAGCAAAGAGTTGACCACCTGCGGCAATTGCGCGAACTACAGGACGAGACGGCGGGATTCACCGGCTTCATCCCTTTCGCTTTCGAGCCGGAGACGTACCAGCCTCTCCCGCCTCCCGCGCGCGACCGCTTTCGAACAACTTCGCAATCTCGCAGTTAGCCGCATCTATCTCGATAACTTTGACCATCTTACTGCCTATTGGGTGAGCATGGGATTGCCCCTTGCCCAAGTCGCGCTTGGCCTACGGCGTGGATGATTTGCACGGCACTATCATGCGGGAAAAAATTTTCCATATGGCAGGGGTCTCGACGCCGGAAGAACAGACCGTCGAAGCACTGCGGCATGCGATACGGGCTGCAGGTCGCGACCCGGTTCAGCGTGACAGTTACTATAATCATCTCCCGCCTCGCGAAACCGGCATCTCAAAAGATTGTGCCAGAAGTGGAAGACCAACTGGTTTGCGCCTGACGTGGCCGCATTGGCTGCACGGCTCTTGGCTGTGTCAAATATCTCAACGCCCGCCCCCTGATCAACGGCTGGAGCGCCGCAGGTCCACTTCGATCATCCATCAATTCTTTGCCGGCAACTTGCAGCAGGAGAACTCGACGTCGCGCTCGTTTCAAGTTTCGAATATTTGCGCAACCCGATCTACTCGGTCGTCGATCGCGTCGCGATCGCGTCCGACGGGCCGGTCTTTAGCGTCATCCTCGCTCTTCGCGGGTCGATCGAACAACTCCGGAAGGTCGTGGTCGATCCGGCTTCGAAGACGTCGATAAATATGCTTCACTGTTTGTTAGGCGAGCGAGGAATCACGGCCGAGTTTGTTTCCGACGGGAATATCGGCGAGAATGCGGTTTTCTCTTGATCGGCGATCAGGCCATCCAATTCCGTCAACACGATCGGATACAGCTTATCAATTTCTTCGACCTGGGCGCGGAATGGAAAAAGATGATGGGTAAACCGTTTGTTTATGCCCTCTGGCTGATCCGTCCCGGATTACGCCGAGAAGCCGACCATCGCCCACGCTCTTCGTTCATTAGGGCAAGACAATGTCGAAAACCTCGACGCCTTGATTGCAGCGCAACCGGAGAGAGACCGTCGCATTTTGTCGAATTTTACTTTCGCGAATGCTTGCGATTTGCCTTTGGTGAGGAAGAGAAAGGAAGGCCTTCAGGTTGTTCGCGGAATTGTGCGTCAGGCAAAAGTTGCTCCCAGCCGTTCCTCCTCCTCCGAAATTGGTCTGAACTACGATCTGCGCACGCGGCATTTGCGGCTGAACCTCACGATCGCGACGTTTTCGGTTATTTGATGACGATGCAAAATTTCACGCCCGCTTGATTCAACCGCTTGCATCGGATGCGTGGCCTTACCAACTCCGCCAAATGAAACGTGCGCGGCGCTGGATTTTGTGGTCTCGAATGGCGCATCCGATAAGGTCAATTTCTCAGACGATGTTTGCGGGTCTCCCCTGTTATCGCCCGCCTTCTGCGGCGCAAAGGCTTGTTGAACGATACCCAGGCGGTCGACTTTCTTCGCCCGCGCCTGCGAGAACTAAGCGATCCGTTTCTGCTTCCGAATATGCGCGCGGCGGTGGATCGAATCCTGCGCGCGATCATCGACCACCAGCGGATTGTCCTCTATGGCGACTACGATGTCGATGGTGTCACGTCGCTGGCACTGCTCAACGAAATGCTTTGCGCCTACGGCGCGGCGCCGGCGCTTTTCCTGCCCTCGCGGATGGAGGAAGGTTACGGCCTCAGCGCGGAAGGAATCGAGCGGTGCTGGCAGTCGCACCAGCCGCAACTGCTCATCGCGGTCGATTGCGGAACGGGATCGTGCACTGAAGTCGCTGACATCCGCGCGCGTGGGGCAGACGTGATCGTGCTCGATCATCATGAACCGAAAGGCGAGCTGCCGGACTGCGTGGCGGTCGTCAACCCGAAAGGCCGCCGCGCGATTCTCGCTTTCAGCTACCTTTGCAGCGTTGGCATCGTTTTCAAACTTTGCCATGCCCTGCTCAAAGCTCGTCCTCATCCCAGGACTTCGATCTGCGCCGACGGCTCGACCTGGTTGCTCTCGGGACCGTGGCCGATATCGTGCCTCTCGAGGCAAGAAAATCGAATTCTTGTGCATCACGGCATCCGTGAAATTGCGCGCCGGCGATTGTTAGGCATGAGTGAACTGATGGACGTTGCGTCCGTCCATCCTCCGATCGCGGCGGAACATATCGGCTTCCGTCTCGGTCCCCGCTTGAACGCGGCCGGTCGCCTAACGACTGCGGAGAAAGCCTTGCGCCTCCTCCTTACTACTGATTCTGCTGAAGCCGTCGAGTTGGCCGGAGAACTGGACGGGCAGAACCGCGAGAGGCAAGTCGTCGAGCGCGAAATCGTCCATGCCGCGGAAGCCAGAATCGCAGAAAAGAATTTGTCTGAGTCCACGGCGATCGTCCTTGGCGACCGCGACTGGCATCCGGGCGTGCTCGGTATCGTCGCTTCGCGCATCGCCCGCAACTACCATCGGCCAACGATTATTGTCGGCTTTGACGATGCGGGACTCGGGAAAGGCAGTGGTCGCAGCATTCCAGGTCTGTCGCTGGTTGGCGCGCTTGGGCGCTGCGGCGATTTGCTTGAGAAATTCGGCGGGCACGAGATGGCCGCTGGGCTAACGATTCGAGCAGAAAACTTTCCGGCGTTCGCCGCGGCATTCCAGGAGAGCTGTCGCGGACTGCTTTCCGCGGAACATCTCGAGCCATGCCTCCATCTGGATGACGAATTGACTTTGCGTGAACTAACCTGGGATCTGCTTCGCTGGCACGAACATATTGCAACCCTTCGGTCAGGGCAATCCGCAGCCTCTCTTTCTGGCCCGCGGCGTGAAGCCGGTCGCTCCGCCGCAGATCCTGAAAGAAAAGCACCTCGTATTGCGCCTCCACCAGAATGGCCGTCATCAGCGTGCCATTTTCTTTGGCGGCGCGGAAGAGCCGTTGCCCCGACCGCCATGGGACGTGGCTTTTCGGATCAGCGCGGACGAATACCAAGGCGAGATTCGCCTGCAGATGCAAGTGGAGGCTATCCGCAAGGTGGTCACGGACGAATTATGACCCTGACGAATGCAGATCTGTTAGGCGAAATTGACTGGATTCCCCGTCC
Source organism: uncultured Verrucomicrobiae bacterium (assembly GCA_963720895.1). Classification (GTDB taxonomy): domain Bacteria; phylum Verrucomicrobiota; class Verrucomicrobiia; order Chthoniobacterales; family UBA10450; genus Palsa-1392. Next base: position 51,913 of record CAVRGZ010000001.1, on the reverse strand, counting down.
CCGCAGCAACCAGTTGCGCCGTCTCGGCCTCGAAACAGTTGGCGACCTGCTCACCCATTATCCGCGGCGGTATGAAGATCGCCGCGAGTTTGCCGAATTTCCAAGGGAGGAGAGCGAACAGCCAATTTGTCTCTGCGGCGAGGTGACCAAAACACGACTCCATCGCTTCGGCCGCGGGAAAAAAATCTTTGAGGTGACCCTCGAAGAGGACGATTCGCACGCCCTCAGTCAGCCGCTCGTCTGCCGCTGGTTCAACCTCCATTACATCCAGAAGATGATCATTACCGGCCAGCGCGTGGTCGTTTTTGGTAAGCCGCGCCAGCGTGGTCAGCGTATCTGTATGGAACATCCGGAATTCGAAATCATCGAAAACGATGACGAAATCTCGATTCATTTCCGGCGCATCACGCCCATTTATCCGGCAACTGAAGGTCTTTCGCAGCGGGTCTTGCGAGGATTAATCTACCGGACGCTGGATGAGTGGGTCGACGACAACGCGCAGACTTTGTTGCCGGTTGGGCTTAATCCGGATCTCGCCTCGCGGGCCTTGCGGGAAATTCACTTTCCGCCAACAAACGACGCGCTCGCGCGGGCCCGCGAAACGCTTGTCCTGGCGGAATTTTTCGCGATGCAGATGCTCCTGGCGTCACGCCGGCTGCGCTCCCGGGCACGAACGGGCGCGATTCACTGTGGACCGGGAGACCTGCTGGAGCGTTTCCTGGGCGCGTTACCGTTTCACCTGACGAATGCGCAAGCTCGGGTGATCGAAGAGTTGCGGCGCGATCTCCGCTCCAAATTTCCGATGAACCGGTTGTTGCAGGGAGACGTCGGTTCGGGAAAAACGGTGGTGGCGACCGCAGCGATGCTGCTCGCGGTCGAGGCAGGTTTTCAGGCGGCTTTGATGGCGCCCACACAGATTCTCGCCGAGCAGCACTACGCGGTGCTATGCCGTTGGCTGGAGCCGTTAGGCGTGCCGATATCTCTCCGGACCGGCGCGCGCAAGGAAGACCCATTGTCGCTTTTTGCGAAAACGCCTCGTTTGAATGCGGGGAAGACAGGCGGCCGGTGTTCGCCGGAAACGGGCCAAATCTTCGTCGGCACGCATGCACTGCTGTACGAGCCGGACGGATTGAAAAACCCAGGCCTGGTCGTGATCGACGAACAACACAAATTCGGCGTCGCGCAACGCGGTGGCCTAACGACGCGTGAGCCGGCTCCCGATGTGCTCGTCATGACCGCGACGCCGATTCCGCGCACCCTTACGATGAGTCTTTATGGCGATCTCGATGTCTCGACGATCGACCAGATGCCAGCGGACCGCGGGCGAATCGTGACGGCAACACGCGACGAAGAAAAATTGCCGGATGTGCTCGCATTTTTGCGCCGCCAACTGGAGGACGGGCGGCAGGCTTATGTCGTTTATCCGCTGATTGACGAGAGCGAAAAACTCGAGGCAAAGGCGGCCGCCACTGAGTTTGAGAAATGGCGTGAACGGTTGCAGCCGTTTACCTGTGAATTGCTCCATGGCCGCATTTCCGCGCCGGAAAAGCAGGGGACCATGGAACGTTTCCGTGGCGGCCTCACCAGCGTGCTGGTCAGCACCACGGTCATTGAAGTGGGGGTCGATGTGCCAAATGCCACCGTCATGCTGATTGAAAACGCGGAGCGTTTCGGGTTGGCGCAATTGCACCAGCTGCGGGGTCGAATTGGGCGCGGGGAACACAAATCATACTGCATTTTGATCCGCTCCGATCCGTCGGAGGAAACCATGGCGAAACTGGCGGTGCTCGAGAGAACGAGCAACGGCTTCGAGGTAGCGGAGGCCGATTGGGAATTGCGCGGTCCGGGTGATCTGCTCGGGACGGCGCAAAGCGGGTTGCCGGAATTAAAACTTGGGAACCTGCGATCAGATGCCAAGCTGATGCAGCGGGCTCGGGCTGCGGCAATCGAGATCTTTCGTGACGATCCGCTCCTTGCCAAACCGGAAAATCAACGTTTCCAACGTTTGGTTGTCGAAGAAGTGGGAAAAACCTTCTCCCACGTCAGTTAATGAAAAATTTACTCAAATTTCTCCTGTTAGTTCTCGTTCTAAGTGCCGGCGTTTCTCTTCTTTACGATTATCAGTTGCGTCGCGGACGACTCAATTTGCCCAGTCGTTCAACGCCGGAAAAATACACTCTTGCGGACGGTTCGGCGGTGGATTCGAAGGAGATCGCAAGTCTTGCTTCATTGAGCAACGAGCGTCGGAAACTGATCGCGGGGGTCATCCCTTCAGTCGTAAGCGTGAAGACAAGCAAACGAATTCCGCGCCGGCAATCTGGCCTTGATCCGTTTGATTTTTTCCGTGGAAATTTTCGACAGTTCCGTGGCCCGGCGGATGAAGCGATGGTTCAAAATTCTCTCGGCTCAGGTGTTATCGTGACCAAGGAAGGCCACATTATCACGAACAATCACGTTGTCGATCACGTGGATGAGATCGAGGTCGTGCTGAGCGACGGTCAGACTCGGAAGGCCCGTCTCATTGGGGCCGATGCCCAGGTCGATCTTGCGGTGCTAAAGATGGACGAACCAAACGCGAAACCGCTAAAGCTCGGCGACTCCGACCGGATGCAGGCGGGCGATTTTGTCCTCGCGGTCGGCAACCCGTTTGGTTTCGACGAGACGGTGACGGATGGAATTATCAGCTCGAAGGGACGCCCCAATCGGGTGGACGGATTCGGCGATTTGCTTCAGACGAACGCGGCGATTAATCCTGGAAATAGCGGCGGACCGCTCATCAACCTGCAGGGAGAAGTCATCGGGATTAATACCGCAATCATTTCGCGCAGCGGCGGTTCGCAAGGGATCGGATTCGCGATCCCGTCCAACACCGTGAAAATGGCGCTTGAGAACCTGCTCGAACATGGCCGCATCATTCGCGGTTATCTCGGCATCGAGACCACCGGACTTCAACCCGGGCAGGTCAACGCGCCTGATTCCGGGGTGGTGGTGGCGGCGGTCATGCCAGACTCGCCGGCGGCCGCGGCACAAATTCAACGTGGGGATGTGATTCAAAAATTTGATGGCCACGAAGTCCGCAATATCGTCGAATTGCAACGCTTCGTTTCCCTGACTGAGTTGAACAAGAAGGTGAACTTGGAGGTCGCGCGCAGCGGCAAGGCGCTAACCCTCGCGACAACAATTAAGGAGCGACCACCCAATTTTGGCCTCGCACAAGCGGAGCCGCTCGGGCCGCCGGGGCAGCAAGCGCAGCCTGCGCCTAACCAACCAGATGCGGACGAACCGGAGCAGCCGGACGCAAACGGAGTTCTCGATTCGATCGAAGTGCGGGAATTGACTCCGCAGTTGGCGCAGCGACTGGGTGTGCCGGGCGACGTCCGAGGGGTGGTGGTCGCACAGGTTGGCTCGGATATTGGCGGAGGACAGTTGCGGGCCGGCGACGTGATTGAGGCAATTAACCAGGAACCAATCACGTCGGTTCAGGATTACCAACGGGCGATGCAGTCGCTCGATCCGAGCCAGCCCCAGGTGCTCTCGGTCTGCCGGCAACGCAGCCGGTCATTTGTGGTGGTGAAGCCACGCTGACTTCCGGTCGCGACCAGGTTCCAACCGCCGGGCCAATAACGAGCTCGTTAGGCGAACACGACAGCTTCCGGAGCAATCCAGCCAACCTTCAGTAACTCAGGCATCCTGCCTGATTCGTCATTCGGATCCAGTCTGGTGACTCCGCTCGCGGCCTCCAAGCAGCGGACTCGTTTTACAGCTCAGGTCGAGTTTTAGAATCCAACAGCTCCGCGATTTGCACTGCGTTCAACGCCGCGCCTTTCAGCAGTTGATCGCCCGAGACCCAAAGCCCAAGGCCGTTATCCAGTGCGCAATCGAGGCGTAACCGCCCAACCTGACAATTGTCTTTGCCCGCCGCCGCGAGCGGAGTTGGATAGCGGGCGGCGAGGGGATCATCGATCAGGTCGAGTCCCGGCGCTTTCGCCAGGACTGCCCGCGCTGCGTCCAGGGAAACCGGGCGCGCGAACTCCGCGCTCATCGCGACCGAATGGGCCCGATAAACCGGCACCCGCACGCAAGTAACCGAGGCGCGGAAATCAGGCAGGTTCATGATCTTGCGGCCCTCATTTTGCATTTTCATTTCTTCTCTGGTGTAACCACTATCGAGAAAGGAATCGACGTGCGGGAGGACGTTGAATGCGATCGGGTGCGGATAAACCTGCGCCACCGTCGGGCCGCCGCCTACGGTTGCCTCAACCTGCCGCTTAAGTTCCTCGATCGCACGTGCACCGCTGCCCGAGACGGCTTGGTAACTGGAAGCGAAAACGCGGCGCAAACCGAACGCACCATGCAGCGGATGAAGTGCCATTAGCGCGACGGCGGTTGTGCAATTTGGATTCGCAATTATTCCACGATGCCCGCGGATATCCTCGGGATTGATCTCGGGGATAATCAGCGGGACGTTTTTATCCATTCGGAATGCCGAGGAGTTGTCGATTACCACCGTTCCAGCCCGCTGCGCAACGGGTGCAAATTGCTTTGCCGTCTCTGCGCCGGCGCTGAAAAAGGCGAGATCGACACCCGCAAACGAATCTTGCTCAAGCGGCCGTGACCGAAAAATCCTGTCCGCGAAACGGCAATTTTTTCCCCGCGGAACGCGGCGAGGCCAGCAGACGCAAATCCGCCACCGGAAAATCACGCCGTTCCATCACGCGGAGCAGCTCAATTCCGACGGCGCCGGTCGCGCCGACGATCGCGACGTGGTATTTTTTGCGCATCGCGAGCGCATTCTATCGCCCGCGCCCTGAGATGCAAACGTCCGAGCCAATCATCCGAATCTCTGTCCCTGATCAGCGACTCGACCTTCTTTCCGGGGACTTGCTGCTGGCCAGTTATCCTGTCTCGACTTCTCGTTTTGGCCTGGGTTCCGAGGAGGGCAGCATGAAAACACCGCTCGGAAAGTTCAAAATTGGCGAAAAGATCGGCGCCGCCGCTCCCAGTGGAACGATTTTTCGCAGCCGCACGCCGCTCGCGCCGGACGCCGTCCCGCCGCCGATCGACGACCTCGTCCTGACGCGCATCCTCTGGCTCGACGGACTCGAGGAACACAACGCCAATACGCGGGAGCGCTACATTTACATCCACGGCACGAACCATGAAGAGGAGATTGGTCAGCCGGCCAGCCACGGTTGCATCCGGATGAAGAGCGCGGATCTGATCGCGCTCTTCGATCAGGTGCCGCTGGGCGCCGAGGTCGTGATCTCGACCTAAAAAAAGGCCGAGAAATTCGTTGCACGCGTTGGTTTCCCCCACTAAACAGTCGGCAGCAACCTGCTAAGGAAGGAGGCGAGTTTATAGTGAAATTTGTCAAAATGATCATGATCGTGGCCGTGGGAGCCGGCGTGTTGAGCCTGGGTGCTTGCGCGCAACATAAGGAAGCCCCGGCCCCGGCCCCGGCGCCGACATACTCGAAATAGTCGTCACCGGCGGTTTGCCTCCGACCGGACAACTTTAACCCAAGAGGCCAGGTCGTTTGCGCGGCCTGGCCTTTTTCTGGGGATCCTTGCCTCTGCAAAGGGCGAAACTCTTCGCCGGGCTTCCAAAGGGAACACGGCCGCATTGGCACTAGCGAAGAGAGCGAGTGGAATTCTCAGTCTCTTCTCGTAATATTCGCTCGATGATGCAGCTCAGCGGACGTCCCTTATCTCTCGCGGAAATAGCCCAGGTCGCTCTTGCCCACGAGCCCGTCGAGATTGCAAGCGCGGTTGAGAAGGCGATCAGTGCTTCGCGCAAGGTGGTGGAGGAGATCGTCGCGCGACGCGCTGTCGTTTATGGGGTTAGCACCGGCTTCGGAAAGCTGGCCGACGTCCAGATTCCTCCGGACAAACTAGGGCAACTCCAGGTCAACCTGGTGAGAAGTCACTCCTGCGGCATCGGTCGCCCGCTCTCCGAGCCGGAAGTGCGCGCCATGATGCTGCTCCGCGCGAATGTCCTTACCCTTGGCTTTAGCGGGATTCGGCTGGAGGTCATCCAACTCCTTGTCGCGATGCTGAATAACAACGTCTGCCCGGTCATTCCCGAGAAGGGTTCGGTCGGGGCGAGCGGGGATCTCGCGCCGCTCGCTCATCTCGCGCTTTCGTTGCTTGGAGAAGGGGAAGTTTTTTTTAAGAGCAAACGCATGCCGAGCGCGGACGCATTGCAAAAGGTCGGGCTTCGGCCGACGGACCTGCAGGCCAAGGAGGGCCTCGCCTTGCTCAACGGCACCCAGGCGATGCATGCGGTGGGTGGGCTCGCCCTCTTCCGGGCAAAACGTCTCGCGCGGGTCGCCGATGTTGCCGGTGCGATGTCGCTCGAGGCTCTCAAAGGCACGCCCGTCGCCTTCGATCGGCGTATACACGACGCCCGCCCGCATCCCGGTCAGCAAGCGGTTGCGCGCCATCTCCTCGCCCTTTTGCGGGAAAGTGAGATTCGCGACTCGCACGCGAAGGACGACCCGCGGGTCCAGGATGCCTATAGTCTGCGCTGCATGCCGCAGGTGCATGGCGCGATCCGCGGCGCGCTCGGGCATTGCGAGGAGATTTTGGCGATCGAATCCGGATCGGCGACGGATAACCCTCTCGTTTTCATTGACAACGGCGACGTCCTTTCCGGGGGCAACTTTCATGGCGCGCCTCTCGCTCTCGCGCTCGATTATGCGGCGATCGCGACGACGGATCTCATGAGCATTAGCGAACGGCGAATCGATCGTCTGACCAATCCGGACCTCAGCGAGGGACTGCCCGCCTTCCTTGCCCAACATCCTGGCATGCAATCCGGTTTCATGATCGCGCACGTCGCGGCGGTTGCGCTTCTCAACGAGGCCAAGGTCCTCGCCCACCCCGCGAGCGTCGATAATCTGCCGACCTCGGCTGGAAAGGAAGACCATGTTTCGATGGGAATGACTGGGGCCTTGAAGTTGCGCACAATCGTCGAAGATGCGGAGCATGTTCTTGCGATCGAGTTGCTCGCGGCCGCCGAAGGGCTCGAATTTCGGCGTCCTCTTAAGGCCGGCATTGGGGTCGAACGGGCTTTCACGACCTTGCGGAGCATCGTGCCGCGCGTGGACGAAGACCGCGCGCTCTCGGGCGATATTCAGCGTGTCGCGGAGGCGATCCGGAATGGCCAATTCGACAGTGCCGACGAAACACTATGAGCGAGAAAAGAACGATCCGCGCCCCACGCGGGAATGAACTCAGCTGCAAAGGATGGCATCAGGAAGCCGCGCTGCGGATGCTGATGAACAATCTCGATCCCGAGGTCGCGGAAGATCCGGACAGATTGATTGTTTATGGCGGCACGGGCCGGGCCGCGACGGAGTTGGGAAGCCTTCGACGCGATCGTCCGTTCACTGCGCGACCTCGAAAACGATGAAACACTCCTCGTTCAATCGGGTAAGCCGGTCGGAATTTTCCGCACGCACGAGGAAGCGCCGCGGGTTTTGATTGCCAACTCGAACCTCGTCGGCCAATGGTCGAATTATCCCGAGTTCAACCGGCTCGAAAAACTTGGCCTCACAATGTACGGCCAGATGACGGCCGGCTCCTGGATCTACATCGCCAGCCAAGGCATCGTCCAAGGCACCTTCGAAACATTTTCGGCCGCGGGCGAACGCCATTTTGGCGGTTCGCTCGAAGGCAAACTGCTTGTGACTGGCGGCCTCGGCGGAATGGGGGGCGCGCAACCGCTGGCTGCGACGATGGCCGGCGCGCTCTGCCTCGGGATAGAGGTCGACCCGACGCGAATCGAGAAGAGGTTGCAGAGCGGTTATTGCGACAAGATTGCGCGTTCGCTCGACGAAGCGATGCAGTTGCTCGATGCCTGGCACGCGCGAGAAAGGAGGCCATCTCCGTCGGACTCGTTGGCAACTGTGCTGATATTCTTCCGGAGATGGTCGAGCGCGGCATCGTGCCCGACGTTTTAACCGATCAAACGAGCGCACACGATGCGCTCAATGGCTATGTGCCTAACGGAATGACATTGAGCGAAGCGCTTCAGCTGCGCGTGGAGAAGCCGGACGAATATGTTGAGCGGTCGATGGCCGCGATGGCGCAGCACGTGAGCGCGATGCTGGCGCTGCAAAAGAAGGGCGCGATCACTTTTGATTATGGCAATAACATTCGCACCCAGGCGAAAAAAGCCGGTTGCGAAAACGCCTTCGATATTCCCGGCTTTGTCCCTGAATACATTCGACCGCTCTTTTGTGAAGGGAAGGGACCATTCCGTTGGGTGGCGTTGAGCGGCGACCCTGCCGATATCGCAAGGACCGATCGTCTGGCGCTGGAGCTCTTTCCTGAGGACAGAACGCTCGCCCGCTGGATGAAACTCGCCCGCAAGCGAATTCAATTTCAAGGATTGCCGGCGCGTATTTGCTGGCTCGGCTACGGCGCCCGCGCTGAGTTTGGCGTAGCGATGAATGAACTCGTCAGGAACGGTGAGGTCAGCGCACCGATTGTGATCGGGCGCGACCATCTCGACACCGGCTCGGTCGCGTCGCCCTACCGGGAAACTGAAGCGATGATCGATGGAAGTGATGCGATCGCCGACTGGCCACTACTCAATGCGCTCGTCAATACCGCCGCCGGCGCTTCTTGGATCTCGATTCATAATGGTGGCGGCGTCGGCATCGGCTATTCACAACACGCCGGCATGGTCGTGGTGGCTGATGGAACTGACAGCGCCAGGCGACGTCTCGAACGTGTCCTCACGAGTGATCCGGGGATGGGAGTGATTCGGCATGCTGACGCTGGCTATTCGCGGGCGATTGAGTTCGCCAGTAAACACAACCTGAGAATTCCAATGAACCCGGAGGCGCGCGATCTGTAGACGCCGCATTTCCCCGCGGAGCGGACTCGGCGTGATTTCCAAACGATGCATCTTCCCGTCCTTCGCGAGGCGAAGCGCCCACAAGAACAAAGCAAGGGAATAGAACGACTATGCAAAAACTCATCGAATGCGTACCTAATTTCTCCGAAGGGCGTGATCTGAATGTTATTAAGCAAATTACTGCTGCGATTGAAGCGGTGGAGGGCGTCTCGCTCCTCGACGTCGATCCTGGTGCGAGCACAAATCGAACGGTGGTGACCTTTGTTGGCGGCCCTGACGCGGTCGTGGAAGGCGCCTTTCGCGGGATTCAAAAAGCCGCGGAACTGATCGACATGCGCAAACAGAAGGGCGCACATCCGCGGATGGGCGCGACCGATGTCTGCCCATTTATTCCGGTGAGCAATGTGAGTTGGGAGGAGGCAATCGCCTGTGCGAAGTCGTTAGGCCAACGTGTCGCCAATGAGCTGAAGATCCCGGTTTACCTTTACGAGAAAGCGGCGAAGGATCCGGCACGATCGAACCTTTCTCTCATTCGCGCCGGCGAATACGAAGGATTCTTCGAAAAGATCAAACAGCCCGCCTGGAAACCCGATTTCGGGCCAGCCGTCTTCAGTGAACGCTCTGGCGCGACTGTGATCGGCGCGCGGGATTTCCTCGTTGCCTACAACGTGAATCTCAACACCAAGTCGACGCGGCGGGCCAACTCGGTTGCTTTTGATGTTCGGGAAAACGGGCGGGTTAAGACCGAGGACGGCAGCCCGACGGGCAAGAAAGTGCTCGACGAAAACGGCGAACCAGTCCGCATCCCGGGAATGTTGAAACACGTCAAAGCCATCGGCTGGTATGTCGAGGAATACGGTATGGCGCAGGTTTCCATGAACCTGACGAACATTGAAGAGACTCCGTTGCACGCGGCTTTTGACGCCTGCTGCGAGGCTGCTGCGCAACGCGGGCTCCGCGTGACCGGTTCCGAAGTTGTCGGCATGCTGCCAAAAAAATGTTTGGTCGAGGCCGGAAAATATTTTCTCCGCAAGCAGAAATGGTCTGAAGGCTCCTCGGAGGAAGACCTGATCGATCTGGCGATCCGCTCGATGGGTTTAGGCGAGCTGAGGCCGTTCGATGCAAAGGAAAAAGTAATCGAATTCAAGATCGAAGCGGCCACGGGAAAATCGCTCGTCAAAATGAATTTGCGGCAGTTCTGCAATGAGACGCTGAGCGATTCTCCAGCGCCAGGCGGCGGCTCAGTGGCCGCATTGATGGGCGCGTTAGGCGCATCGCTCGGCGGGATGGTGGCCAATCTTTCTGCCGGGAAACGCGGCTGGGACGATCAGCTCGGCTACTTCAGCGAATGGGCGGTGAAGGGACAGCAACTCAAGGACGAGTTGCTTTTCCTGGTCGATGAAGACACCGCGGCCTTCAACAAGGTGATGATGGCATTTCGGCCTGCCGAAGGATTCTCCCGAAGAAAAGGCGGCTCGCTCCAAAGCGATCCAGTTTGCCAATCAATATGCCGCCGAGATTCCGCTCAGCGTGATGGAAACCGCCTGCCGGGTCTATGATTTGCTCGCGGACATGGCCGGGAAAGGAAATCCGGCATCGATTTCCGATGTGGGCGTTGGCCTTCTTGCAACGCGCGCATGCATCGATGGCGCGGGGATGAATGTGCGGATCAACCTGTCTGGTCTGAAGGATGAAAAACTAAGGGCGACTCTGCAGGCAACAAATGGAAAGATTGGTTGCCGAATCGGAAGCGCGTTACCAAAGCGCCCGAGAGGCGGTGGAGAAGAAATTCTAGTTATCCCAAGTGGCCGAAGGATCCAGTGGCGCAAGGTTTCGCTAACTCACGGGATCCCTCGACTCCGTTCAGGATGACGGCAGATTGAGCCCGTGAACTCGATCGCTATCTTGCACGCCGCTCAACTCGTGACTTTGGCTGGTCCGCAAAGGGCCCGAGTCGGTCCCGAGCTGAGTGAACTCGCCATTATTGAGGACGGCGGACTTGTCGTCCGCGATGGCGTGATTGTCGCTGCTGGTCCTTCTGACGAGATCGCGCGCGAGTTGCGCCCTGACGATACCGAAATTGTCGACGCCCGGGGACGCATCGTCCTACCGGGTTTTGTCGATGCGCACGCTCATCCCGTTTTTGGCGGGAACCGAGTCGATGAATTTGAGATGCGCGCGCGGGGCGCAACCTATGAAGAGATTGGAGCAAGTGGGGGCGGAATCCGCTCGACCGTTCGGAAGACGCGCGCGGCCAGCGAAACGCAGCTCCTGGCCCTCGCGCAAATGCGCGCAGACTGGTTTCTCCGCTGCGGGACGACCACGATGGAAGCCAAGTCCGGCTACGGCTTGTCGCTTGATGAAGAGCTGAAAATTCTCCGCGTCATTCGGCAATTGAATGAGACCACCGCGATTGAATTTGTCCCGACGTTTCTTGGTGCTCACGCCATTCCGGAGGAGTTTCGCCGAGCGCCCGAACAATATGTGGCCCTCGTCATTCACGAGATGTTGCCATCTGTGGCAGAGGAGGGACTCGCAGAAAGCTGCGACATCTTTTGCGAGCGTGGCTATTTCGATCTCGCGGATTCGGAAAAAATCCTGACGGCGGCGCAGGAACACGATCTGCGCATCCGGATGCATGTCGATCAGCTAACGAATTCCGGCGGAGCGTTTCTGGCTGCGCGGCTGGGGGCGGCGACAGCCGATCATCTCGAGCAAACCAACGATGCGGAGATTGCGGCCCTGGCCGAGGCGGGCGTTCAGCCGGTGCTGTTGCCCGCTTCCGTCTACGCTCTCGGAAAGACCCGTTATCCGAAAGCGCGGACCATGATCGAGGCCGGTCTTGCTGTCGTTCTGGCAACGGATTTCAACCCGGGCTCGTCGCCAACTCCTTCCATCCCGATGGTTCTCTCCCTCGCGGCGACGCAGATGAAAATGACGCCGGCCGAAGGGGTGACGGCGACGACGATTAACGCCGCTTACAGCCTTGGCCGAGGCGACCGAATTGGGTCACTTGAGGTTGGGAAAGCGGCCAATTTCACGATCTTCGACTTCGCCGATTATCGCGAGGTCGCCTACTGGTTTGGTCTGCCGCAAACCCACTCGGTTTATATCAGAGGCGAGCGCGTATTCTAGGCAACAGACTTTGTCAGCGCGAGCCTCGAAAACATTTTGGGGGCGAAGGGACCTCGCACCCGCAGTCCGCGCGGATTCGGACTCTTATGGGAAGGCGCACATTGCGACTACGGGATCCCGCTTCGCGCTCCGCCGGATCGGGATGACAGAAGAGCGCAGCAATGCGTCCCTGGTTTGCGAACAACTCGACACACCGGTAACATGAATCATCCATGAAGATCGAAGTCGAAAATCAGCCGCACTGCGTCGCTACGCTGAAAATCGAGCTGCCGCCGGAGCAGGTTTCCAAGGAATGGGACGCGATCGCGAACAGTTTTGCGGCACAGGCCCGGATCCCAGGATATCGCCCAGGGAAAGCGCCGCGGCGGGTGATTGAGGCGAAATTTCGGAAAGACATCCAGGACGAACTGACGAAGAAACTCGTCTCCAAGAGTTACCATGAAGCGATCGCTGAAAAACAGTTGCGGGTTGTCTCCCTAACGAACCTTGAGGATGTTGAATTTGGCGACGATCGCTCCATGCGTTTCCGCGCTACAGTCGTGACCGCGCCGGAATTCGAGCTGCCCGATTACAAGGGCATCCCGCTCCAGTTGCCTGACACCTCGGTGACCGAGGCTGAGATCGACGCGGCCGTCGAGCGGTTGCGCGAGCAGTCGGCCGATTTCGTCGATGTCCCCGAACGCGGACTCGCACTGGAGGATTTTGCGGTGATCGATTTCGAGGGCGCAATCGACGGCAAACCAATCGCCGAGTTGGCCCCTGAAGCGAGCAAAAATCTCCAGGGCGGGAAGAAGTTCTGGCTGCGCCTCGCGCCGGACAATTTCCTCCCGAATTTTGTCGAGCAGATGCTCGGACAGAAGCCTGACGAAATCCGGAAAATCAAAGTGGAGTTCCCGACGGATTTTCCAGTCGGGGAAGTCGCGGGCAAGACCGCCGAGTATGTCGTCACGCTGCATGAAATCAAGCAACGGGTCCTGCCACCGCTTGATGATACCTTCGCCGCGAAATGGATGCCGGAAAAAACGCTGCATGAACTGCGGCACGCTCTCGAGCATCAGATCGAGCATGAGAAAGGTCATGAGCTGGAGAGGGCCCGCGAGTCGCAGGTGATCAAATTTCTCAGTGAGCGAATCCAGTTCGAGCTTCCGCCGAATCTATTGAAACACGAGACGCGCACTGCGCTCGCCGAACTCGTGCAACGTAACCGTGAACGCGGAGTTCCGGACGAAGCGCTGAAGGAGAAGGAAGAAGAGCTGATTCGCATCGCCGGCGGATTCGCCGCGCACCGCCTTAAAACCAATTTCATCCTGCATCGCATTGCGGAGCAGGAAAAAATTCAGGTAACGCGCGCGGATGTGGATGAACGCATTCGTCACCAGGCCATGCATCACAACGTGACGCCGGAAAAAATGCGCCAGGAGATCGAGCAACACGACGGCATGAACGGACTTGTCGAGCAGGTCTTGCTTGCCAAGACGATTGATTTCCTCGGGTCGAATGCTACCATCGACAGCACAGCCGCAACCCCGGCTCCGGAAGCTTCCGCCGAATCAAAATGACGACAAATCGCGACTCCAATTACTCTCAATCCGTGCTTGTTCCGATGGTTGTCGAGCAAACCGGCCGGGGCGAACGCAGTTACGATATTTATTCGCGGCTGCTAAAGGACCGGATCGTTTTTATCGGGACGCAGATCGACGATCACATCGCCAATCTGGTCATCGCGCAGCTTTTGTTCCTCCAGATGGAAGACGGGAAAAAAGACATCAACCTTTACATCAACTCGCCAGGCGGCTCCGTCACGGCGGGCCTGGCAATTTACGACACGATGCAATTTCTGACCTGTGACGTGACCACCTATTGTCTGGGGATGGCGGCCAGCATGGGCGCGGTCTTGTTCTCGGCGGGGACGAAAGGCAAACGCTTCGCCCTGCCGAATTCCGACATCATGATTCACCAGGTCTCGGGCGGCGCGCAGGGTGCGGCCAGCGATGTTGAACGCACCGTCGAATACATGTTTAAGCTGAAGAAAGCGCCTCATTCGAATCCTCTCCCAGCACACGGGCAAACCGGAAGAACAAGTGAAACTGACGATTCTGATCGCGATTATTACATGTCGCGCGGCCGAGGCCAAGACCTACGGCCTTGTCGACGAAGTGATCAAGTCGCGCAAGGAGGCCAAACTGCTCGACGGCGCTGAGTCCCGAAACCAAAGCCTCAACGACCGTTCGACGGCGGTGGCGGAGGCCGCTCTTCCGCAGAAAGTCGAGGAATAGGATCTGCTTTAACGGGGAGACGACCATGGCGCGCGCCTCGAACCTCACCATGTGCTCCTTCTGCGGCAAAAGCCACGCGGAGGTGCGCAAACTCATCGCTGGCCCCGGCGTCTATATTTGCGACAGCTGCATCAATGTCTGCAAAAGCATTCTCGACAAAGAGCTAAACGAGGACGCGCGGCGGCAATCATCGACCATTCGCGTGCCGAAGCCGGCTGAGATCCGGCGTTCGCTCGATCAATATGTCGTCGGTCAGGACATCGCGAAAAAGACGCTTTCCGTGGCGGTGCACAATCATTTCAAGCGTGTCTTGCAAAGCTCGCCACCGACCGATACTTCCGCGGCTTTTCAGCCCGATCCCTTTGCCGATGTTGAGATCGAGAAAAGCAACATCCTTTTGATCGGACCGACCGGCTCGGGTAAAACGCTGCTCGCCAAGACGCTCGCCAAAATCCTCGACGTCCCGTTCTGCATCGCCGACGCCACGACGCTGACCGAGGCCGGCTACGTCGGCGAAGACGTGGAAAACATCATTCTTCGTCTCCTGCAAAACGCCGATTATGACGTGAAACGCGCTGAGATCGGCATTGTCTACATCGACGAGATCGACAAAATCGGCCGCAAAACCGATAATGTCAGCATCACGCGCGACGTCTCGGGTGAAGGCGTGCAGCAAGCGCTCCTGAAAATTCTCGAAGGCAGTACCTTGTAACGTCCCGCCCCAGGGCGGGCGCAAGCATCCCCACCAGGAATACATCCAGGTGAACACCGAAAAGATCCTCTTCATCTGCGGCGGCGCATTCGTCGGGCTCGAAAAAATCGTGCAAAAGCGAATCGGCAACAAGACGCTGGGCTTCGGCAGTCCGTCGCTCGAAGTCGAAGAGGCGTTGCGCCGCGAAGCGGTCCGTCAGGTGGAACCGGAAGACTTGTTAGGCTTCGGCATGATTCCGGAATTTATCGGCCGACTCCCGGTCCTCACCGCGCTCGATGCGCTCACCGAAGAGGAGATGGTCATGATCCTGACCGACACCAAGAACGCGATGATCAAGCAGTATACCAAGCTCTTTGCGATGGAAGGCGTCCGCTTGACCGTCACGAAAGACGCGCTCCGGGCCCTCGCCGCGCAGGCGGTGACGAAAGGGACCGGCGCCCGCGCTCTGCGCTCGATGCTCGAACGCATCATGCTCGACATCATGTATGACGTCCCGAGCCGGGAAGACATCGCCGAGGTCACGATCAATCGCGCTGTCGTCGAAGGGAAAAAGGTCCCGCTCATTCGCAAGAAGCAGGACAAGGACGCTGCCTGAGAAGGGCGTTTGGCGTCAGACCTCCGACGCCGAACCTTCACGGAAAAAAACTCGGCGTTTAGCGGGTCCCTCGATTGAAACGTTGGACGATGAGCGTTGGACGTTGAACCTTCCCTCCCTCGTCCCGCATGCGCGTCATCGTCATCAACACCGGCACCGAGATCCTGCTCGGCGACGTGATTAATACTCATCTCAGCTTTATCGCGCGCGAGATTTTTCCCCTGGGCCTGCGAGTCGAGCGCCAGATTTCGGTCCCGGATGGGAGCGGCCATTCGCGATGTTTGCGGGAAATTTCACCCAGCGCGGATCTTGATTTTTGTGACCGGCGGTCTCGGACCTACGTCTGACGATGTCACCCGCGAAATCACCGCCGAACTGCTTGGACGCGAGCTGGCTCCCGACCCCGACCTGGCGCATACCATCACCCAACGGCTCCCCCGGCGGGGCATTCGAATGACCGACCGCATTCTGCGCCAGGCGGAGGTGCCCCGCGGAGCGGTCGTCTTGCCTAACGACAACGGCACCGCGCCCGGACTTTATCTTGCGGCCGAGGCAACGCCACCCCGCATTTATTTCTCCTTCCGGGTCCGCCGCGTGAGCTGCAGCCGATGTTTGGGCAATCCGTCTTGCCGATTCTTCAGCGAATCGTCCGGCTGGAACCGGCTCTCGCCTATCGGAGCTATCGGATTGTCGGGATGGGGGAATCCTATGTCGAAGAAGCGGTCGGGGCGCAACTGCTCGCCATCGCCGGATCTTGAGCTGGGCTATTGCGCGCGGATGGGCGAAGTCGATTTACGCTTGA
The DNA here is from genome assembly GCA_963720895.1 of uncultured Verrucomicrobiae bacterium. Classification (GTDB taxonomy): domain Bacteria; phylum Verrucomicrobiota; class Verrucomicrobiia; order Chthoniobacterales; family UBA10450; genus Palsa-1392. The sequence continues at coordinate 35,528 of CAVRGZ010000001.1, read as the reverse complement.
TCGGCTCGGCCGAAGCGACTCCAGCGCGGGGACGCCATCGTCCGGACGAAATTGGCGACCTCCATTTTCTCCACCACGAGTGAGAATCTCGAGACGGTGGTCGTCAGGCAACTGAGCGCGAGAGGGGCGACGCTCGCGTCGCGGAATCGTGCACCGGCGGATTTCTCGCTCATCGCCTGACCAATGTGCCGGGCGCCTCGGCTGTTTTCCTTGCGGGCTACGTCACTTATTCGAACGAGGCGAAAGCCGCCGCGCTCGGTGTCGCTGCGGCAACCATCGTTGGAGCATGGCGCGGTCAGCGAACCGGTGGCTCTGCGCCATGGCGGAAGGCGCGCGAAGGAAGGTCAGGGGCGGATTTCGCTCTCGCCACCACGGGCATTGCCGGGCCCGGCGGCGGGAGCGCGGCCAAGCCGGTCGGGCACCGCCTACATCGCGCTTGCCGGCGGCGGCGAAACCGTCGTTAGGCACCTCTTTTTCCCGACCGATCGGGAGACGTTCAAACAGCTCGTCACGCAAACCGCGCTCAATCTTTTGCGCGAGCGGCTGAACGGGGCGTATTCGTGAGCGCGGATGGTGAAGCAGCTTGCCCTGCCAATTGTGTCGCCGTCCGGGGCACTCGCGACGCTCATCAGGGCGTCGCCCCAATTAATCGCCGACCACGACCGGCGTCCCGACCTTGACGTGGTTGTAGAACATCTCGGCGGTGACTGACGGCATTCGAATGCAACCGTGCGATGCCGGATAGCCCGGCAGAAAGCCTACGTGCATCCCGACGCCGTCATCCGTCAGGCGCATAAACCACTTCATATCCGCGCCGACGTAATGTGTGCCGCTCGGTGCCGAGTCGATCCGGCTGCTTACCCCGCGGCGGACAATCCGGCCGGACGAGTCGACGAAATCACCGTAGATGCTGGACTTGTGATCCTTGTCCTTCTCCATGACATGAAAACTGCCCTGCGGCGTTGGTCGAGCACGTTTACCAGACGAAATGGGCGAATCGATGACGATTTCGTCGCCCATCATCAAGTAGGCACGTTGCTTGGAGAGCGAGACGCGAACGTGCGAATTGTCCGGAGTCAGCCTGTTCGAGCAGACGGGCCGAAACGTTGATCGGGGCCTGTTGATGGATCGAGCTGGTTGGCGCGTTTCATCGCAGGTGTGGCCCGCGGCTGGGGGCGGGCGAAAAGGTCGCGGAGTCGAGTGCCGAACCTGAGCGCGCGCGTTGAGCAAGGCGAGTCCGCCGAGCAGGAAAATGGTCAGGAAAATTGAGAGCCGGTTGATCACAAAATCGATTGATGGGCGATTTCTACCTCGCACCGCCTGCAAAATGAATAATTCGCGGGCCGGTGGCAACGTGGAAATTGCCTGAAATGCCGTCGACGCTTCCGGACGCCTGTTTTTTCTGACTCGACAAAAAAGGCCTTCCAGGCGCATCTAAACTTGTTCCTTAGGCTCAATCCCCGGTATTTCCGAGCGAGAAGGAGAGCGAAAAGAGATGAATCTCTCCGTTGTAACACATATTTCCGCGCGGTCGCGCGCCTCGCTGCCTCGGCGCGACCAGCGGGGCGTGAGACGACCGCAGGGCCCAGCCTCTGTTCGGCTCAGTCGAGGCCCAGGAATCGTAACGACGCGCTTTTCTCGAGGCGAAACCGTTTCGCCTAACGATAAGTATCGACTCGTTTTAGCCAGCCGGCGAGCCAGCGCCCTTCGTTTCGTTCCGGTGGCGCATTTTTTACCCGTTCGCGCAGGACGCTCTCGGCGGAGTCGGCAAATTCGCCCAACGGGCGAAGCCCCGCTCTCATCGGACATCCCTTCCAAGACCTGCAAGCAGGCCCCAACCGCGTCCCTTGTAGCGCTCGGTCGCGAGCACGCCTTCGCCTTTGAAATTCACGTAATCGATCAGCGCATAGCAGCCGTGCGCGCGGTTGGCGAGGCGGTTGAAACGGCTCCTCGACTTTTTCGCCGCTCCTCAGGCCGGAGCGGCCGCGAGCATTTTTGGCAGCGCATTGCGCAACCGTTCCACCATGAAATCGGCCTGCAAATCGATCGTGTCGGTGAGAAAAATTCGCAGATTTTTCATCCGCTGGCTCGACTCGGCGGCGAGAAATTCCGCGCGCGAATTCCACGGGCAAGCGCCGTTTTTCCGCCCGAGCAATAACTCCGGCAGTTTCGCGCCCCGCTTTTCCACGTAGCGAACGAATGACGGGAAACTCTCCTCGAACGGACCGCGCGCGCCGGCCGGGTACCAGATAAAGTGCCCGATTCCGAGCGAGGCGAAATTCTCGCCCGCGTTCCAGGAGGTGAGGCCGCGACCGTGCCGCCGCATTCGTTCTGCCAGATTTTGCGCCCGATGCGCATCGCATCCTGATGCGACAGAGAAACGGCGGCCGAAACGAGTGAGCGAGGGAAGGCCGAAGAGCGCCACGGTTAGGACCACGACTATGTCGCCCGCCACCACGGCTCGACGGGGTTGAAATTTCGTTCGCTTGACGGGAACGCGATCCCCGTGGATGAATTCAGCGCGGCAGGCCGAAAACCGGACTGGCCGCATTTAGATTCATTAAGACAATTTATGAAAACATCGCTCTTCATCATCGCCGCTTCATTCGCCCTTGCCTCGCTTGCTCCGGCGGCTGAAACCCAACTGAAAGATCAGAAAGAAAAAGTCAGCTACAGCATTGGGCTCGACATCGGCACCACTCTGAAACGGCAGTTGATCGACGTCAACGCTGAGCTCTTGAACAAGGGAATTCAAGACGGATTGAGCGGGAGTAAGCCGCTTATGACCGATGAGCAGGTGAAAGAAACGATGGCTGCATTTCAAAAAGAAATGATGGCGAAGCAGGCGGCCGCGAAGAAAGTGACCGGCGAGAAGAACGCCGACGGAAGGTAAAAAGTTTTTGGAAGAAAACAAGAAAAAGGAAGGCGTGAAAACAACCGCCAGCGGACTGGAATACAAGGTCCTCAAAGAAGGAACCGGACCGAGTCCGAAAGCGACCGATACGGTGAAGGTGAATTATCGCGGAACGACAATCGACGGGACGGAGTTCGACAGTTCCTACAAGCGGGGCGAACCGGCCACGTTCCCGGTCAATCGCGTGATCAAGGGCTGGACCGAAGCGCTTCAGCTGATGAAGGCCGGCTCGAAGTATCAACTCGTTGTTCCCGCGGATCTCGCCTATGGCGAGCGCGGCGCGGGTTCCGACATCGGGCCGAACTCGACGCTGCTCTTCGATGTGGAGTTGCTCGCAATCGTCCCGCCGGCACGACTCCTACGCCGAAGCCAGCGACCTACGATTCGAGCCGCCCAGCGGGTCAACCAGGTGCTGCGAATCCACCTAAGCCTGCGGCCAGCGCCAAGCCTTCGGCCACGCCGAAGATGTAGACACTTCGCCCTGCGAAGGGTGGTGCCGACCTGAAAAACGCAAATAACCCGCGTCGCCCGGGAGATCGACAGTTAGAGAGCGATCGTCAGGCGGGGAGCGTCGCTCCAGAGGTCTTCCAGGCTGTAGAAATCCCGCTTCTCGCGATGGAAGACGTGAACGATCACCTGCAGGTAATCGAGTACGATCCACTGACTGGTGGGAAAACCGTCGATTGCTGCCGGGCGCACGCCATGTTCTTCGCGCAGTCGGGTCTCGATTTCGCCTGCAATTGCCTTCAGGTGCGGCTCTGACGTTCCCGAGCAGATGACGAAGAAATCCGTAAAAGTCGAAATTTCGCGCAAATCAAGGACCACGATACCTTCCGCTTTTTTGTCGGAGGCGAGTTGCGCACAGGTTCTGGCTAGCTCTTCGGGTTTGATTGGTTCGCTTCCTGGTAAAGTTTTTCCCGGCGAATGATTTGCTCGACTGCTTCCGGCACGAGATAGCGAACGGTCTGGCCGCTGGCAACTCGATTTCGGATCGTCGTTGCCGAAATGTCGATTCTTCTCCGGATCACCCGATAGCGTTCCTCGACCGCTCCTCCGGAACGGTCGAGCACGACGAACTGGACGAGCTGACACAATTCGTCAAACCGATGCCAACTGGGGAGCAGCGGCAGGTTGTCCTCTCCGATGAGAAAAAAAAATCTCGCATCTGATTTCTCCGCCAACAGCTGTTCCACGGTATCTATCGAGTACGATGGTGGGGGACGATCAATCTCGAGCCGCGAGCTGGAGAAGCAACGTTCTCCGGTGATCGCGGCGGTGAGCATTTCCCAGCGAACCGCGCTACTGGTTGGTCGCGTTAGAGCCTTGTGCGGCGACTGTGCGGCCAGCACGAAGATCACTTCCGCGAGGTTCAGGCTCTCAAGCGCTTCCCGCGCCAAAATCAGATGACCATGGTGAATTGGATCGAAACTGCCTCCGTAAATACCGATTTTTTTCAAGCGCGTCTCAGTAAAGTAGAAATTTCGCGGTCAGCGGCGCAAAGCAGAAACACGGTCAACGTAAAGCTCCATTTTCTTGTTTCGCGCGCTATGCATCGATTCTAAAGTGCGACGTTATGGGGAGCACTTCACCGGGTCAACTGATCCTTAGCGGCGTGCCCGGGATCAAACTCGATCCCGGGACGGCGGCGCTTTTTCGACGGGTGCAGCCGGGTGGGTTTATTATTTTTGGGCGAAACATCGAAAGCGCGGGACAGTTGCGAAAGTTGATCGACGACCTCCGCGACCTATGCACGATTGAACCAATTATCACGATCGATCAGGAAGGGGGCCGCGTTTCCCGGCTCCGCTTGATTGGCAACGAACCGCCAAACGCGCAGCAACTGCGCGAGAAAGGCGACATTGAGCTCGTTAGGCGGCATGGTGACCTGACCGGGCGATTGCTCCGTTTGTTTGGTTTTAATCTCGACCTCTGCCCGGTGCTCGATATTTCGTTCGATGACGAGGCCGACAATTCCCTCCGCGGCCGCTGTTATGGCCGCGACGTCGATGAAACTGTTCGATTGGCGGGCGCGTTCAACGATGCGTTACGGGGGCAGGGGATCGCGAGCTGCGGAAAACATTTTCCCGGCTACTCCGCCGCGACAGTCGACGCGCATCACGACCTGCCGGTGATTGAGCGGACCCGCGCCGAGCTGGAGGCGAACGAACTGGCTGTCTTCCGAAAGTTCGCAAATCAGGTCGACAGCATGATGATCTGCCACGGTTGGTATCCCTGCTTCGAACCGGCGAAAACCGCCGCTTCACTCTCCAGGCGCGTCGTTACCGATCTCCTCCGCGATGAACTCGGCTTCGAGGGCTTGATCATGACCGACGATCTCGATATGGGCGCGATTCTGAATGAGTACGGTTTCGAAGAAACGATCCGCCGTGCGATCGAGGCTGGGAACGACCTTGCGATGATTTGCCATCGCGTCGCGGCCATTGGAGAAGCGTTAGGCTATCTTGAAAACCTTCCTCAGGACACGCTCGATCGAGCCTTGCGCAACCTCGTTGCTTTCAAAAAGAAACTCATACCGCCAGATGAATTTTCTGAGTCCGCCTTTGCCTCGTTAAACGATGAGATTTGGGATCTGCGCGTCGCCGTTCTGGGCGAAGAGCGCGCCAAAGAGCGCAGCGTCGAAGACGGAAAACGCTCGCCGGTTGAAAGCTACTGAAGCGATGTCGACAATCCCGGCTTGGAGAGACGCGCGCCGTCGCTTCCTTCAGGGACTGTGCTGCCCGCTTCTACACTCAACAAGCACTCACCACCCACAGGCGCGGTGCCCTTTATACGTGTGGTCAGAGGGGTCGTGCGGTCAACAGGTAGAGCCAGTTGCCTGCGAGGAGCGCGATCACGCTGCCGCGGATCAGGAGTCTTTCCGTGCGCGAGAAATTTCTGAGTCGGAATCGCGGTGCACCTGTAGTTAGGACGACAATTGCGTAGAGGTCGAAAATTGCAACACCGCTGTAGACGACAAAGGCGAGGGGATTGAAGAGCAGGGAAGCGGCGAAATGGCCGTGGAGAAATTGGGACGCCGAGCGAGTGGCGCCGCAGGTGACGCAGGGCAATCCAGTAAGGGTATGAAAGGCACACTGCGGCGTCGGGAGACGGCCAGCGAACCAGAGGGCGAGTCCAAAGAATGTGCCTAACGAGACCAGAAACCAAATCAGTTCGTGATCGATTTCCTGGGCCGCGATCTGATGACGATAAGGCTGCATTGGTCCGACGAATTAATGATGGCCCGCCAGACCGCCAAAGATGCCACCCATTACCGCAAGGACAAAGCCGCCGCCGCAGCAGACAATGATCGGCAAGAGAATGGCAAGGAGGGCCCGGCCGGTCGTGGTCTGGTGAGCCCGGGTCAGGCCGATACATTCGACTACGATGCACCAAATGCCAGAGATGAGTCCGCCGCAAATCGGAAGGATCAAGAGCGGATAAGCCGATCCAACGGAGAAACAGACGACGCGGAAGGTCGCTTCAAAAGACCGTCTCGCGCCACCGACGAGAGTGAGGCAGAGATGGAGGATGGCCGAACCGATAAAGACGCCAAGGGCGATCAAAACCGGCATAAAGATGACGAAAACAACCGCGCCCACACCCACGCCCAGCACGCCCGTGAGCGCGTTACGATTGCCCATGAAGCCGAACGAACTCATGAACAGACTGAAGAGGAAATAGACAATAAATCCCACGCTGCCGCCGATTACCGCATAGAAAAGGGGTTCGGTGAGTCCGCCTTCGATTTTCATGGCCGAAAACGCGGTGGTGGGATTGAGCAGGACGAGCTTGAGAGTTTCGAGGAAGGCAGGAAAAATCCCGAGCTCCTGGCGGCGATCCCATGGCAGACCGGTCGGCGGGGCCGCCACGATGTCCTGCGCGCCCGCGGGTGCGTCGGGAGGCGGGACTGGACCAGGCGGAGGGATGACGCCCGGAGCGCCGAAATCTATTTGTGCGAGTGGTAGCCAGCCGGCCATGCCTTCGCGCCAGGCCAGGTCGGTCGAAGCGAAACGCCCGGTTCGCAGACCTTCCTGCACCTCTTCTTCCGCGAAAATTCCGAGCTTCGTCTCGCCCCGGGCGATGTGGATGTTTGCCATGGGTTCGGTTTATCGGCCCGTGGACCGAGCGTCAATCACTGAACTCCGGGCAGTCTGACGTATGCCAGGGTCTTCACTTACGCTGGCGACACCTTCTCGCGGCTGTGCGGGCGGGTGAGATCGAGGACCGGACCGATCGGCACGATGCGCATCGGGTTGATCGCGTCGTGCGTCATGTAGTAGTGACGTTTGATGTGATCGAAGTTCACCGTCTGGGCGACACCGGGTTGCTGGTAAAGATCCATCAAGTATCCCTGCAAGTTCGGGTAATCGAGGATTCGGCACAGGCTGCACTTGAAGTGGATGTAGTAGACGATATCGAAGCGAATGAGGGTGCAAAAGAGGCGCCAGTCGGACTCCACGATGCGCTCGCCAAAGAGGTAACGGCTTCTTGTTAGGCGCGCTTCGAGTTGATCGAGCGCGTCAAATAGCGCGCGGCAAGCGTGTTCGTAGGCGCGTTGCCGGCTGGCGAAGCCGGCTTTGTAAACGCCATTGTTCACTTTGTCGTAGATGAAGGCAGAAAGTTCATTTTGTTCACTCGCGATATCGTTAGGGAAGAGTTCGACATGGTGTTGCGCGAGCGGGCGGAAAACACCGTCGAACATTCGGCAGATGTCGTCTTCGGAGTTGTTGACGATGCGACGCGTTTTCGTGTCCCAAAGCACGGGGACGGTCGCGCGGCCGCTCCACGAAGGGTCGGTTGCCTTGTAGGCCTCCTCCAGAAAGGAGAAGCCGTTGGCCGGGTCGCTGGCTGTAGCCCGGTCCGTCGCGAAACGCCCATCCTCTTTCATCGCGGACCGGATCGACCACGGTCATGCCGATGATTTCTTCCAGTCCCTGAAGGTGCCTAACGATGACGGTGCGGCTGGCCCACGGGCAGGCGAGCGAAACATAAAGGTGGTAGCGCCCGGCGGTGGCCGGATAGGGTGTCGAGCCGTCGCCCGAAACCCAATCGCGGAACGCGTCTTCCTGGCGTTTGAACTCTCCTGCTGCCGACTGTTCGGTCGCGAATTGCGCTTTGGTTGTCATGGCCCTTCTCTAGCGTGAGGATCGTTCGGTCGCGAATGCGGGGCCGCGCGTCTCGCGTCACCGAGGGGCCCTTCTTTGCGAATGAATGCGTCAACTACAATATGTGGTTCTTCTCCGTGGTCGACCGATCAGGATCGCAATGCCGGGGTATATCTCCTTAGCCTGACCCTTCGTCGCAACCGATTCACGCACGGCGCAGGAATCGCTGCAGCGAAAGAAATTCGATCTCATGTCGCGTCCCCTCGTCCAAGGCAAGATCGGCTCCAATCTCGCCGATTACAGGCGCAAACTTGAAGCCATGCCCGGAAAACCCTCCGCACAAGATAAGACGAGGATGGTCGGGATGCCGGTCGACCACGAAATGGCCGTCCGGCGTCAGCGTATAGAGACACGGTTTGGCTGAAAGCAGAGCCATTGCGGCACCCGGCATCCAATTTTCCATCGCGCGCATGATCGGTTCGATATCCCGGGCAGCGTCCACTTCGCGATCGAGACGCGCCGCGTCGGTCAGAGCGCCGTGGGAATGGAAGGCCGCCTTTACGCCATCGCCGAAATCAGGAAAGCCATAGAGGGGTGCGGGCAAACCTTCCCGGTCCAGAAGAAACGGCGGGAAATTGGGAGCCGCATACATGTCAGAATTGGACTCAAACCAAATCTGAACATTCCTCTGGACGCGAATCGTGACGCCGAGCTTCTCCATGACATCTTTTGACCAGGCGCCTAACGACAAGACGAGTGCGCGGGTGTCCAGGGTTGTGCCGTCGGTAAGGCGAATGGTGAAACCCTCGGCATCCGGCTCCCAGCTTTCCATTGCCGCTTCAAAACGTATTTGCGCCCCAGCCGCTTTTGCTACGTCCAGGTGAGCGCAGATCGATCGTTCAGGATCCAGCACGCCGCCGTCAGATTCGTAAATTCCCACTTCTTCGTCCGAAACTTTGAGCATTGGGAAGCGCGACCGGAGTTGAAGCGTGGTCAGCGCTTCGAAAGGCAGGGAATGCTCGCGTGCCGATCGAGTCGCGCCTGCGATGATCTCACAATCTTCTTTCCCCACCATCAGCAATCCGGTCAGGCGCAGTAGCTCCTGGCTGGTCTCACGCTCAAGTTCGCGCCACAAATCGTAGGCGCGCAAGAGCAGGGGTACATAGGCAGGATCTTCGAAGTAAGCTTTGCGGATCATCCGGCTCTTCCCGCTGGAGGAGCCGCGATCGTGGCCGCGGGTGAATTGCTCCAGGCCGATAACAGAGGCTCCGCGTTTGGCGGCTTGGGCCAGGATCGCGCTCCCCATCCCACCCAAGCCAACAATCGCGACGTCATAACGCATCTCGACAGTATGACTCGCTCGGCCAGTCTTCGCCATGGCTCTTCGCCCGGGCCTAACGTTCGCGGTTCACGCGAAAATTCTGCCTCTTGGAGCGCCGGCGACCAACCGCAACGGCAGTCCGATGGCATTTCATCAGCCACTCATGGATGCCGAACAACTTTAGTCGGACCGCACCATCGGATGCGCCCTACGCCCCTGCATCCCAGCCAACCGGCCTGCAAGGTCTCTCTTTTGCCCGGCTGTCTCGGAGATCATCTCCTGAACGACTCAGCCGTCGTGCAAGCCAGGCCTCAGTCCCAATTTAAGAAATCGATTTCACGAGACGGAGGTCGCTTATCGTTATGCTCGTGGTTGCGTGCGCCCCCGTGGACATCTTTCTTCGGTTTGAGGTCGCGAAGTTCCCTCTTTTCCTTCTTTTCCCGAGCCTCCGAATTGTCTTTTTGTTCAGCCATTTCCCATTCAAGTTATCAATTCAACGTTATCGGAAACTCTTCCCTCGGTCGGTTCACATATCAACGTTGGAGTAATTTTAAGATTGCCAGATTTGGAAGGACGGAGTCGAGTCAAATCGTATCTCGTGCCCGCTCGTTGGCCCGGCCAATCGAAATTTTCCGCCAGCGGAAAGTTTCCGTTTTGCGGCGCGTTTTTGAGATTGAGCATTCGAGAGAAAATCGAGTTTTCGGCGATCACCGGTTCTGAAAAACGTTGTGGTCATTAACGGCCCGACTGAGGTTGTGACGAAATTGTAAATTCCAGTTATATATATCATAAACGCCAGCAATTACTATGCCCTTGCGCTGCACGCGAATAGCGTCTTTTCGGGCTTTGTTTCACCTGTCGGCACTCGATCCACGTCCAAGTTTGGAGGTGAACTCCTCGCCATAAAAGTGTTACCGCGAAAGAGAGCGGAGGATCTTCCTCGTATCGGTCTGGTGACATTGCTCGCCGCAGGTCCGCCCGTCGGCAACCAGACGCGGGGCAATTGGTCCTGAGACGATCGCTGCGATTCATTTTGCCTACGAGGTATGTCGGTGGATGAGAGAGATGATCCGCCCGTGTTTCAAATCTGGGCCGAATGGTGCAAGGATGGATCCGGCTTGCGAACGGGAGCCCGAACGAGATTGTGGCCGTCGATGCCTTGAACAGACGTTTTATCGTGCTGATTTACGGGCGGTTAACTTTGAGGGCAATTTCTGTTTTGGCTTGTCGTTTTTTTGCGAGGCCGTCCTGGCTTGCAAGCTGCTATTTGACGACGCCTCTATGGATTCGAACGATATGGACTGCAATGAACTCACGATTTCCGATCCCCGCGGCCGGCTCTCTCAAAACGGAACGAAGCGAAGGCATGTGAAAGTCTCTCTCTCGCCGAGAGCGGAGCAGAGCCGCCCTGCGGTGGGCACGCTGGCACGAACACGGACCCTTCTGTTGGCCGCGTTGCGGGTCTGGGAATTGAAGCAGGGAATTCGAAGCTAGCTGGCCTCTCGCCGTAACCGGGTGGTTGGTGAAGCCCGAATCCCGGGAGGAATTCTCCGACAGCGAAAATTTTACAAAACTGTTCCATTCTCGACACACGTTTGTAACGAGCGATTGGCAGGTTGGGGTCGCAAAGCGGCATCCGCGCTTCGGATAATAGGGTTGAGACTCCATTAGGAACCTCCCAGAGCGTTTTCTAATCATGAATCAGCCTTCTTCTAACGAAAATCAGCCCGGCGGTTTGGCAACACTTCGGCCTCGATCGCAAAGGGTCGAACCGAAGCGGCGCCCGCAGCAAAACAGACGGCGGGAGATCGACGCATCATCGAGCGAGCCGCCCCTGCCTGGAATCGGAACAATGGCGCGCACGAAGAGGTTGATCCTGGCGGCATTACGAGTCTGGGAGTTGAAGAACGGTATCCGCGACAGCTGATTTTCCGCCCGAGGAATCCGCGAGACTCTTTCTCGGCGGGCTCAAACCTGGCGTTATCGCCACTGTCGTGCGAAACTAGAGCATTCAAAGGGCTTCGATTTCGCGGTGATGATGTCACCATCTGCTCAAGGTTCGCCTTATGAACAAAATCCTATTTCTATCTCTGGCACTTCTTTGTTTTATACCCTGCCTCGCCCTGCCCCAAACACCAGCAGTCCCTGCTCCAGATGGCCCCACCGGAGTCGAAGGGACAATCTCGATGACTCCGTTTCAGGGTGGGCCAACGAGAAAGAGCGAAGCCGACTCGAAACCATTGACGAATATCGCATTTGAAGTGAAACAGGACGGCCAGGTGATCAAATCATTTCAAACCGATGATCGAGGCCAGTTTCATGTTGAACTGAAACCGGGCCAATACACGGTTGCGAGGAAGGATTGGAAAGAAGCCATTGGTTTCTACGGACCTTTTGAGGTGAAGATTACTCAAGGTGCGATGACAAAAGTAGAGTGGAAATGCGACAGTGGCATAAGGTGATCGCGGAACTGGAGGATCAGCCGCGCGTTGATCGTTAGGCTGACTCGGTAGATTCCTCGATTAACTCCTCTTTCGTCGAACCTTACTTTGGTTCTGGGGTGATTTGGTTCCGGCGCCTCATATTCGCTGGCGTCAATCGACCCCAGATATTCGGAATAACTCCACTCCCTTACGTTTTCCGCTCGACGCTTCTTTGGAATCAAAAGACCGCCCATTCGCTGAGCGGCCCTCGAACCTGCCGGGAGTCTTGCGAGAGCAGAGGTGTCGAGTGGAACGACGCGCTATTCGATCTCGGGCGTTTGGCAGGAAGCGAGTGCCACGCCAATTGCGGCCTCTGCCAGATAGATCGCGCGAGCGGTTTTCGGGTGCTCTGCGAGTTCTTCTGTGGCCGCGCGGGCCAGTTCCGGACCAAAATGCCAGAGAAGGGAGTGCCAGCGCGGCTTCAAAAGTCCCATCACGCCGTCGCCAATAAGAAAGAGTGCACCCAGCTGAATCTAAGCGGCGGACCGTCAGATTGTTATTCATCAAATTCTATCAAGTGTGGCGGAGGAATTTTCAAACGCCGGATCGATCTTTTGCGCGTATCCGGTCACTGCTGAAGACCGCGCCCGAATGCGTCGCTCTTTTTCATTGCCTGGGCCGCCTGTTGTTGCTGCTCCGTTTGTTCTTCGATGCTCGGATTAGCGCATCCGCCTTGGAGCAAGAGGACAACGACAAGAAAAGATAACAGGATATGCTTCATTGATGGCGGCTAACTTGCCTTTTCACAGAGTTCAATCCACCTGGAATTTTCAATTGATAAGAGTTGGTCTGCGACTTCGTGGGGATCCTCTCAGCCTTTCATCAGATCTTTTGCCGTGAGAACCAATCGTTCGACACGCCTCTTCTGTGCGAGTCCGTCCACGATCTCGGGCACGTCCGCCAAGGTGACTCTGCCGTAGAAGAAATGGTCCGGCTCGACCAGAATTGTCACGCCGCTCGAGCATTGATCCAAACAGCTGCTGGCACAGACTCGTGCCCTTACCCTGGCGAGCCCGGCTGCGGCGAGGTGATCCTTAGTGCCTGGCGGACCTCTCCTGAGCCGCGCAGGGTACACGACCCGCGAGGATCGTTTTCGTCCCGACAATTGGTGCAGACAAAAAGATAGTGTTCTCGCTGTGACATATCGGTGTCGGGCCTAACGAATGCTAACTGCGCTGACCCAATCTTAACCATGTTGAGTCGCTCCTCGGTCTTAACATTTTTGAGCGTAATTCGCGCCGGGCCGGCGTGATCTCTAGGAAATGCGAAGAGGCTTCCTACTGAACTGTGGCGTGGACGCCTTGCCGGTGATAGGTGACAAGCCGGAACCCCCATCCGATCAGCGTCGCGAGATCCTTGGTCGTAGCTTTTTTGGTTTCGAGAAACTCCCGCACCCTGCCCTTCAGTTCGGGCTCTACTTCGGTCTCATCGAGGATTTCGAAGATCTCCATCGAAAGAAGCCAGTCGTCGGGATGTTCGGCCTGCTGGGTCTCCCAGATTTCGCCCAGTCGCTCGTAGCCGACCTTGCTCTCGCGAATCTTGCGCACCTGTGCGTAGAGATTTTCCAGCTTCTTGCGTCTGGCATCCGACGGGCTCTTGATCGTGCGCTCCTTCGGAACGAGCGCGACCTGGTTGTAGGCGTCCTTATCGGCCGCGCCGTTGAAGACCGAGCTGATGCCGTTCGCCCACCGCCATGTCGTAGGTTCCCCAGGCCGGATCGAACAAGACGCGATCGCCGAGTTTCGCGGTGCAATTGGAGAACGTAATCAACAGCATCTTGCCGTCGCGTCGCAGAATTTTCTCGACCCTGCCTTCGACCGTGACACCGCTCTCGAATTCCAACCTAGCCGTCTGTCCTTCGCGAATTTCCGTTTCTTTCCAGCGTCCCAATCGGCGAACCGAAGCCGTCCTTGTGATAATCGCGGCCGTGCCCGGGCAGTTCCTTGTCTCTGGCAGGCGAGCGCGCTCGGACCGGCTGTTCGCAGATAAATCGGCCGGTTTTCGGAATCGGTCAGCACTTCGGTGAACGTGCCCGAGACCTGGAAGCCCGGATGAATACTCGCAGGTCGCAGTGTTCTTGCACGCGATCGCTTTGTTGATGCCTTCGAGACCGCCCACGCGTAAACGCCATCCTGCTCGGCAAACTCTTCGAGCACATCGCCAGAGTGCTGGAAATCGCGGCAGACGAAGAGCTGCGGCTGTTTCGTCGTGATGTCGAAAGCCGTCTTCGCCGCCTCGATCGAATACGGCAATTTTCTTCACGTGCGGCTCGAGGCAGCTGACCGATTCGCCGATCGAGGAAAGCAGGCCGGCGCCGTAGATCTTTGGGTTTTCCAGCGTGCCGATCAGTCCGTATTCCACCGTCCACCAATGCAGCCGCGAGAGCAGCGCCATCTCCGATGGATCGCCCAGATTCTTCTGCCCCTCCTCGACTTGCCGCGTCGCTTCCTCGACTTGCTTCGGATCGGAATCCGGCAGTTCCTTCAGGATCGAGAGATGCCGGATCGCTTCGTAAAGCTCGAAATCCTTTTTCGACGACATCGCCTTCGCGCCCACTTCGCCGAAACGCTGGAGGTAATCGGAATATTCGCGATCGACGATGATCGGCGCGTGCCCGGCCGCTTCGTGCACGATGTCGGGCGCCGGGCGTGTATTCGATGTGATGCAATCTGGCGCATGTCGCAGGCGATCACGAGCACCTTGTAGGCTTGGAATTCCATGAACGCCGCCGGCGGAATAAAGCCATCCACCGCCACCGCGCCCCAGCCGATCCTGCCGAGGATGTCGTTCATTTCGCTCGATCCGCGGAATGCGTTCGAAGGAGATGCCGGTGTCGAGCAAGCCCTGGAAGTAAACTTTGTGCGCGTATTCCTTCAGGAAAAAAATGTTCTGCCGCATGATGAAGCGCCAGACCGCGTGATCGACCGGCGTGTAATCGTCGTAGCGCTGGTCGACGGCGAACTGCAGGAGATGTTTCGGGAGCGCGGCCACGGCCGGGTTGTTCATCGGGATTCCGTTTTCAGTTTTCATTGTCGCCTCCAAAGCTGAGTCAAACATCGTGCGCACCTAACGATACGCCGCTCTATGAATTTTATGACCGAACGAGCGGACGGGCAAGTCGGATTGATCTGATGAAGGCAAAGAGCACATGCTTTGTTCCGTGTCGCGCCGGGTCATCGCCGCCCCGGTGACCGGCGCAATCGTCCAAACACGGCGGATCTCCGGGAGCGAAAAATACCGCGTCACAGCCAACGCGCGGGGTGAAATTTCATTTTCTCCATTGAGCGCAGAGAGGGCCGCATCGAGGCAGACCGGCCGATTGCGGAGCTCAGCGACGCTGGATAGGTTCGACAAATGTCCTATCCGCCCGAGCTTGTGGTCGATGTTCCCCCTTCTGCCGCGGCACGCGCCGCTTACTCTCCGGTTGTCTGGCTCAACCTTCTTTGCCTCGATGCGCCGATTGTCGCGGTGAGCTGGCAATGGCTCTTCGCCCACACTTTTGGAGCGATCTCGATTTCTCCCTTCGCGCTGCTCCTTTTTCTCACTGCCTGGTTGATTTATCTCGCCGATCGTTTTGCAGACACGATCAAGCTGCCCCTCGATAGTCCGATCTCGCTGCGGCATCGCTTTTGCCGCGAACACATGATCGGGTGGTGGGTCGCGATCGTGGTCATTTTCTTTCTCGATGCTGCGCTCGCCCTGCGTAGCCTCGATCTGCAGATGCTTCTCCTTGGCGGCACGCTCGCGGCGCTCTGCGGCCTCTACCTGTTCATCAATCACTCGCTAGGCGGAAAATGGCGGCCGCTTCCGGTAAAGGAAAAAGCGATCGGAATTCTTTTCGCCGCCGGCACGACCCTGGGCGTGGTCGGGCAGCTGCCGGGCCTGACGATCTCGTTTGGCGTCGCTGTCCTGGCTCTTCGCCATCCTTTGCACGTTTAATTGCCTCTCGATCGCGGCCTGGGAACGCGAGCTCGACGCCGCCCAAGGCAAAGCCTCCTTCCTGACCAGTTGGCCGGTGGCCGCGCGCGCCCTTCAGACAATCGGCTACGGCATCGCCCTTGCCGCGCATTGGTCTCGCCATTTTCTGGCGGTTTGCCTTCTCGCTTCTGGTTTTGTCTCGCGGCCAGCGCGCTCCTCCTCGTCAGGCTGAATCTGGCCGGACGCCTGCCGCGGGATAATCGCACCGCGCTGGCCGACCTTGTCCTTCTCACGCCTCTGCTGGCTTGCTCTTCTCGCTCCGGTGAACTTCGATCGCGTCGCGCCGCATTATCGCTGGCTCGAGACGCTCGTTTTCGGGAATCAACTCCAGCAGGCGCGGGTCGCTTTCGTGCGGAAAATTCTTTGCGCCGCGCCGGGTCTTCGTCGTGGGCGAGGGGAATGGTCGTTTCCTCGCCGAATTCATCCGCGATTCATCCCGCCGCGGCAATCGACTGCGTCGAAGCGAGCGCAAGGATGATCGCGCTGGCCCGCGCGCGCGTAATTGGAAGGGCGACGTGCGACTTCATCCAGGGCGACATCCGCGACCTCGGCTTGCGGCCAGGACCAATACGATTTGCTCGTGACGTCACTTCTTTCTCGATTGCTTCGCGAGGAATCTGCGCTCGCCGAGTCGCGATCGCCGAACTGGCGCACGCCGCGACGGCCGACGCCGCAATGGTTGATCGCCGATTTTTCTTAGCCCGCGCAGGTTGGCTGGCATCGCTGGCGAGCCCGCGCTTTCATCGCCTTCGATGTACATCTTCTTTCGCGTCGTCGGCCGGAATCGAAGCGCGCTGTCTGGTCGACTACCGGCCCACTTTGCTCGATCCGGGATTTCCACCTGGCCGAAGAATATTTGCTCGCCCAGACGAAATGATCCGTTCGAACTTTGGCAACGGGTCAATTCGCCTCCGGACGCCAGCCCAAGAATGCCTCCAGCCTAACGAGTTGCGCGGCGTTTCGCGATCGCGGGCGACCAGCCAACCAACAACCCGAGCGCCAGCGCCCATGGCGCCAGGAAGGCGATCGCTACGCCGATCATCCTCGGCTCCACATCAGCGCGGCCACGCCTTGTCCGAGGGTCCGGCGAATCGTGGCGCTGAGACCAGTTTGATCTGCGACGATTTTTCCCGGGCTGTAAATTTGCAGGCTGATGTCGGCCGGCGCGGTCTCTGGGTTGGACTGTTGTCCCCGGGTGATCATTCCGCTGCACGCTCAAGTCCTTGACCTCGCCGAGTTGATCGAACGGTCGCGACGAATTCCGCGTAATTTTTCATTGGAACACGCAAGGTGAGGTTTGCGACTTCCTGTCCATCTGGGTTGCGCGAGAACGTCGAGCTGCGCAGTTCCCCGTCAGCTTTCGCCACCGCCGCTTTCAGTTGCTCAACCTTTTCGGTGACCGACGAGCGTCAGGATGCGGAGGCTGGTTTGTTGCACCGCCTGTTCCTCGTCCGGTGCGCGAGATGACGAGATTGAGTTGCACTTTGTCGCGCTCGACCTTTGCTGTCGTCCGACATGCCGGAGCCGTTTTGCGCGACGCGCTCGGTTTGGACATTGAAATTCTGCACTCGCCCCATGCCTTTGATCCGCGTGATCACGGCCTCGCTTTCTTCTGGCGCGATCAGGAGCGTCATCCGCGCGGTCGCCTGGCCGGAGTTATCGCGATCGAGTGTCGATTGGACGATCTGCGCCTTGGCGTTCTGCAGCGCGCTCTTCACCTCGCTGAAGGTTTTCTCCACGTCGGCGGAGAAGAGCGAGAGATTAGCCGTCTCCCGGAGAAGGAAGGCGGCGGGCTCATCCAGATCCTTTTCCGCGAGGGTAACGGTGACTGTCGCGTACTGGACGAGCGCGTCGTAATATTTCAGCTCGCCCTGCATTTGCTCGATTTGCTTCCCGCACCCGTCGCCAGTTCTTTTTCTACCTGGAGCAAATCGGAGACTTTGCCGGTTTTCTTCTTCAGCATCTCGAGGAGACGTTCCTCCATCCGCTTGCATTGCGCAGCCGGGCGTCGGTGTCGAAATAAGCTTTTGTTACGTCTTCAGTCCCGATCGTCTGGTTTTTCAGTTCGCCGAGGCTCGCGAGCTTTTTGCAGGAAGCGGTCGAGGTTTTCCGGCAGGACCTTGATCACGACCGTGCCCTGCAATTTTCCGTTAGGCAGTTTGGCGGAATTTTGGGTCGCGACAAAACCGTGTTCCTCCGCCGCAAGTTCGGTCAGGCGCTGCATCGCCGCTTCGTAATTGATGAACTTGAAGATCGAGCTGCGCGTTGCGGATCAGCTTGCGCGAATCCGCGGAGCTGGTCGGCGCGGGGAGTGGCCGGAATCTCCATCTTCGTTGTCCCGGGGCCCACCTCGTATGTCGGACCGGTCGCTTTCCTGGCGCTCGGATCTTCGGCCCGCAAAGGGCGCGGGCGGCGCCGCCGCGGTTGCAGCTTATCACCCAGTTCCTTCTTCAATTCGCCGCCAGCGGCGGAAGAAATCGCGTCTTTCGATTCGCCCAGCTTTGCTTTGCTACAGGCGTATTGATCAGGTCGCGGTGAATCTTGAGAGCCGGATCCGGACCCGGCTTCTCGCGTCTGGAATTTCGAGCCGCTGGCAATTGTTCCTTCGTTCCCAGGGTAACGCCACCCCTGCATTGGTGGTGGCGCAGATGTAAGCTGAGAATCTGCCGATTGCGAGGAAATCCTCCGTCTTCGCCCGTCACCATTTTGCCCTACCTGCACGAGCGTGAGGAGGAGCGCGGCGACGGCGGTGATTTGCGCCGCGCGCATCCGCATCAGACCGGCGAAAAACGGGATCAGTCCGCCCTTCGAGCGGGGGCCTTGTCGCGGAAGCGGCTGACCATTCGGTCTGTTCGAACGCCGGGTCGGCGCTTTCTTTGGCGAGCGTATTTTCGAGTAGTTGATGCATGGTTTTTTCCTCTTGTTGTAAAGTGCGGCAGGACACGCAGGCGGCGAGGTGCTGCTCGAAGGCCGCGTGTTCGTCGCTGGAAAGCTGGTCGTGCACATCGGCCGCCAGCCAGTTTTCGATTTCTTCGTGAATGGTTTTGTTAGGCATGTGAGCTACTCCAGGGTGGCGAGCGCCGGGCCGAGGCGTCTGCGCATGGCGGCCATGGCGCGTCCGAGGATGCCGCGGAGCGCGCCGTTGCTCAGCCCGAGCGTGCTCTCGATCGCGGCGTAATCCATTGCTTCGAAATAGCGCAGAGTGAGCGCGGCGCGGTGCAGTTCGGGCAGAGTCGCGAGCGCGCTGCGCACCTGTTCGTTCATTTCTTTCCCGCGCAACTGGCGGCCGCTGTTTCGTCCCCGGGATCGATCGGTTCTTCCACCTCGGTCGGGAACGGGACGCTGCGGCGCCGGCGGGCCACATCGCGGGCCCGGTGGCGGGCAATCGTGCTCAGCCAGGCCGGAAATTTTTCCGGATCGCGCACCCGCCAGCGGGTTTTCCACGCTTTCATGAGTGCATCCTGCACGACGTCTTCGGCTTCTTCGCGATTCTGCAGAACGCCGTAGGCGATGGCGAAAAGGGCCCGGCTTTGGGTGCGGATGATCATTTCAAAAGCCTCGCGATCACCGTGAATGGCCGCTCGATATATGTCGTGCTCAGTGGAATCCATCGGTCGATCTAAAGCCTAGACGTGCGGAGATTTGAATCCGCGCGAACAATTTTCAAAAGATTTTCGGGCGCGTTTGCGGGGCGGTCGCGTCGTGACGAGTCCGATCGTCTGCGGACTGCCGAACAACGCACGTGAAACCGTGAGGTCCTTCGCCCCGAAAGCTTTCGGGGCTCAGGATGAGAGGGCCTTCGCGCGGTGCTTGATCTGAACCCACGTCCTGTCCCGCGCACTTCGCTCGATTGCGGCGAGCACTCGTTGGTTGGCGAGGCCGTCGGCGAAGCTTGGTGCCACGTTTTTTTTCTCAACCACCGCCCGCACGAAATCGGCCATGGTGTGGACGAAGCTGTGCTCGTAACCGATGAGATGGCCGGGCGGCCACCAGTGCGCGAGATAAGGATGCGAGGGTTCGGTCACGATAATTTCGCGAAACCCACGTTGCTCTTTCGCATCCCTGGTCCTGTAAAACTGAAGCCGGTTCATCTCTTCAAGGTCGAAAACCAGAGATCCTTCGCTCCCGTTGATCTCGATCGTCAGGGCATTCTTTCGGCCCGGTGCGAAGCGTGTCGCCTCCAGGGAAGCCAACGCACCGTTGCGGAATCGTCCAATAACTGAAACTGCGTCATCGACTGTCACTTTGCCGAGGATCTTTCGCTTTCCTGGCACGGGTCGCATTCTCACGAACGTCTCGAGGGTTGCGCAAACCTCCCGGAACTCACCCAACAAATACCTCCCAAGATCGATGACGTGGGAACCGATGTCGCCTAACGAGCCAGAGCCGGCATCCTTTGAGTGCAGACGCCAGACCAGCGGGAAGTTTGAATTGGCGATCCAGTCCTGTGCGTAGCGCGCACGAAAATGGAAAAGGCGATCGCCCAGATCGCCCCGCGTAATCATCTCCCGCGCCAGGGCGAGCGCCGGCACGCGCCGATAATTGTGGCAAACCATGTTGACGACGCGCGCCTTCCGCACCGCGTTCGTCATGCGCTCCGCCTCCGCGAGATTGCGCGCGAGCGGTTTCTCACACAAAACGGCCTTGCCCGCTTCCGCGGCCGCGATCGCGATCGCGGCATGCGAATCGTTAGGGGTGCTGATATCGATGATGTCGATTTCCGGGTCGTCCACCACGGCGCGCCAATCGGTCGCGGCTTTCTCCCAGCCAAACTCGGCGGCCGCCCGTTTTACCGCGCGCACGTCGCGGCCGCAAAGCGTGCTCATTCCAACCTCGGCCGGCAGCTCGAAAAAGTGCGGCGCCTGGCGCCACGCATTGGAGTGCGCCTTGCCCATGAAACCGTAGCCGATTAGACCGACGCGGAGTGTGCGACGGGCGCGCATCTTCTAAAAGCGAAAGATTTGGAGGAAGGCCACTTCGAGCGCAAGTGCCTCCGGGATGCTGCGGTTGAGGTGATCGCGCAATTCTTCCAGGCGCCGGATGCGGCGGAGGATTTCGGATGTCGTTAGGCGGCGCGCGACGGCCTCGGTCCTGGCGCGGGCGGCCGCGAGCTCCCGGGTCGCAACGCCGGTGCTGGCCCGCAGGACATCGCCCCACCAGAGAACGAGTGTCTCAATTAGCTGGGCCCGCTGCTGTCGATACACACTTTCTGCCAGGGCTTTGTAATAGTCTTCACGATTTTCGAGCCAGGTTCCGTCGGTCGTGTTCCGATAACGCGCTTCCTCACGCTTGTGCGCTGCGGCGTTATCTTCCTGGATGGTCTGCCGCATTTGAGCAAGCAATCGCTCGACGCCCTGCGCCAGCTGATAGGCCTCGTGCACGCCACCCGCAGAGTCTGGCGTTAGCCTGTCGAGCAACTCGAGCAATCCCGCCTGCTCGGTCGAGAGAGCGACGTCGGCGGGAGAGGCGAGGGGAATCTCAATGCAGCGCGAGAGGATCGTTTCAGGCAAAGTCTCCGGAATCGAACTGAGGAGGAGGAGCAGAGAATTGTTAGGTGGTTCTTCGAGCGTCTTGAGAAAGGCATTTGCGGTGGGGACCGCCATTCGGTCCGCTTCGGAGATGACCGCCACTTTCCGCCGGCCATCGCTCGATCGCATCTGGAGCGCGTGTTCCAGACTACGAATTTGGTCGATCGCAATTCCGCGCGATTTCGTCTCCGGGCCAGCGAGATGAACGTCCGGAGCGTTGCCGGTAAAGATTTCGTTCGCCGGGGCGCCGTTGACCAGATGAGCAAGCTCCGCGGCGAGGGCGCGTTTGCCGCTCCCCGGCGCTCCTGTAATCAGATAAGCGTGGGCGAGCCGGCTGCGTTTTTGAGCGCCGGCCAGGTAATCGAGCGCGACTTCCGGTGTAAAAGCCACGGTCAGGAATGCCGAAGGCTGCGATGCGATGGGATCATTTGTGCGAGATGGCTGAAGCGACTCGAGATGACATCCCAGATTTCTCGTTCGATCTGGTCGATCGATTGCGCGGCATCAATGATTCGGATGCGATACGGTTCGCGTGCTGCCAATTCGCGATAGGCGGCGCAAACGGCTTCGTAGAAGTTGACCGGTTCCTGTTCCATCCGGTCGATTCCGGTCGCTGGACGGACGCGCCGCAACATGCGCGTGCGCGCGGTCTCGACATCGATATCGAGGACGAAAGGTGAGGTCTGGCCAGCATTTACCGACGGCGAATGTGTTCATGTGGGCGACCATCTCATGGTCAAGCCGACGGGCGACTCCTTGGTAAACAGTGGTGGAATCGGCGAACCGATCGGAAATGACGACGGTCCCACGGTCGAGCGCGGGCTGAATGACTTCCCGCACGAGCTGGCTACGGCTGGCTTCAAAAAGGAGCAGCTCTGTCTCCGACGTCATCGCCGACGCTTTCCGGGGCAAACTGCAAGAGGTGGCGAATCTTTTCACCGATCGCGGTTCCACCGGGTTCGCGTGTAACCAGGAGAGGCACGTTGGCGATCTTCAGGCGGGCAGCGAGCAGACTCACCTGGGTGGATTTTCCACAGCCCTCAGAGCCTTCGAAAGTGATGAAAGGCAGGCGTGGCATGTCGTCGATTTTCAGGCAAAGCACGCTGCTTGTCGAATCTTCGCCGTGCGCCTGAATTATCTGGGCAAGATAAACTTTTGACCTGTCGTTTGCGGTCGCTTACCGCAAACCGCGGGCAGGGCAAAGCCGGTGCCATATTGGACTCGCGCGCAGGCTGCGCTTTTGTGCGATGCGTTCGGCCAGTGGCCCAACAGGGCCTATGCGTCCACGGAGAAGACCCGCGGTGCGCGGACAGATCAATAAGCGGATCGCTTCAGCAAATCGAGCAGCTCATCTTTCCAGAGCGCCGCCATCGTGTGACTCCCGTGGCCGCGTGTCTTTTCGCTTAACGGAAGCACGACCGCGCGACCATTCGGTACCCGTTTGATCTCACGCTCGAGAATACCGAGCTCGGACGGATTTATCAGGTCGTCGGCGAAATTGATCGCCAGGATCGGGGCGCGGATCTTGTCGAGATTCGGGCCCGGATCGTAATCGGCCGACGCCTCCACCGCGTAGAGAACATCGTTCGCGTCGCTGGTCTTGACGTAATCGTTCACAAACTTGTTCAGCGCCTCGTCCGTCTTCGCCAGGGTCGGCGCCTCTTTCTGGCGAAGGATTGGATTGCTGCTCATGAACCAGAGCATTTCCGCCGCAGTGCGCAGACTCGGCGGCTGCGTTTTGTAATCCCCGTGATCCCAGGCCGGGTCATTACGAATGACGTCGATCACAATTCGGCGCCAGGCGCGATTGCGACCGGAAATTTGGGTTGGCAGGCTCGCCAGCGGCATCAGCGCATCCATGAATTCGGGATGCGTTTCGCCCCAGATCCAGGTGTGCATGCCACCCATTGAAGTGCCCATGATCAGGCGCGCGTGATTCAGACCGAGCTTTTTGCTGAGCAACAGATACTCCGCCTCGACCATGTCGCTGTAGCCATAGCGCGGAAATCTTGCATGCATCCCGTCGCTTGGCTTGCTCGACTTGCCATGGCCAATATCATCGGGCAGAACGATGAAAAATTTCGTTGCATCGAGCGGTTGACCGGGTCCGAAGAGTTCGCCGGCAAACTCCGGCCGGATGAATTGCGCGCTGCTCCCGGTCGTCCCGTGCATGATAAGGACGGCATTTTGGGTTACGCCCTGGGCGTCTTTCACCATCTTTCCGAGAGTGCGGTAATGCAGGCGCAGCTCCGGCATCGTTTCACCGGAGGTAAACTTGAAGTTGGGCGCGATAAAATCGTCCTCGTTAGGCTCGGGATACTCTGCCCCGGGCGAAACCGCTGCGAGAAGAATCGTAAAGAGCGAGACGAGCGGGCGAATTGTGAAACGCATTCGCCGAAGATAGCAACTCGCCCCGCGTTGGGCATCCTCGAAAGGGAAGGTCGCGCTAACCCAGCATCTTTCCCGAGGGCGCGTCCGGGGTCGCCGACGCGCCAGGCTGTCGCCGGGAGCGGGATCGTGCTATCGAGGTTTGCGATGAAGAACTATTGGCTCGTTAAACAGGAACCGGAGGCCTATTCATGGAGCGATTTTGTGCGCGATGGCCTGACGAAATGGACCGGAGTGCGGAACTTCCAGGCGCGCAATAATCTTCGCGCAATGCGCAAAGGCGATGCGGTTTTGTTCTATCACAGTGTGAGCGACAAAGCAGTCGTCGGCCTCGCCGAAGTAACGCGCGAGGCCTATCCCGATCCGACGGCGAAGGAAGGAGATTGGAGCGCGGTCGACATCAAGCCCGTGAAGCCATTGCAGAAGCCGGTCACGCTGGAAAAGATCAAAGGCGAGCCAGGGTTACGCGACATCGCGCTCCTCCGGAACTCGCGGTTGTCGGTGCAGCCGTTAGGGAAGGCGGAGTTTGAATTGATTTGCCGGTTATGAATTGCCTGCCGACCGTTGCTCGCAAGAAAGCGTGTCGGACCGAGCCCCGAAAGCTTTCGGGGCGAATCGTAACGGATGCCGCGCCCAACATCATTTGAAGCGTTGACTTCGGCCTGCAAGATCTCTCGACGTTTGAAAGCCCGGCCTAGCCCTGCCAGGTTCCTCGCCGTGTCCAAGACTTGGGATGACATCGGTTGACGCTTCGCTCTACAAGGCGCCCGCCTGGTGTCGCCTGCAAGAGCCGCTCGGAAGGGGCGCCACGAAAACAGCACGGCGCTTCAGTGCCGGGCTGTCTTCCTGAGCTCGCTCCGCTGTCTCGTTCCGCGGTCTGCTTGAGCGGAGTTAAAGACGTTAACGAGACGCGTGCAAAGCGCAGGAGAGAGGACGGCGCGAATGCAACGCAGTTTCACCTTGTTCGATTTCGTGTCACGGCGAGGCTACACCGTGCAGCGCGCCCTCGTTGTCTCAATCCATGACGTCGCTCCTTCGACCCGGCCAAAGGTCGAGAAAATTCTCGCGAAACTCGCGAACTGCAGGGTTCGCGTCTGCTCGCTTCTCGTCGTTCCTGATTACCATCGACAGGGGCGCTCCCTGGCCAACGCCGGTTTTCGTTCCTGGTTGCACGAACTGGCCGCGAACGGACACGAGATTGCGATTCACGGATTCTTTCATCAGCGCGCGCGGCGCAAAAATGAAAACACCCGCGCCAAAATCGTCACGCGCATGTACACGACGGATGAAGGCGAATTCTTCGATCTCGGTTATGACGAAGCGCTCCACTTGGTTCAAAACGCCCGTGAGGATTTTGAAACCCATGGCTTTTCACCCGACCGGTTTCGTCGCTCCCGCCTGGCTTCTCGGCGCGGAGGCGGAGCGCGCCGTGATCGACGCCGGAATGAGTTACACGACCACACTTCGCACCGTGCGCGATTTCAGCGGCGACCGCGTTATCTCGTCGCAATCGCTTGTCTACAGTGTGCGCAACGGGTGGCGGCGGATCTCCAGTCTCGCCTGGAATCGATCGCTCTTTCGCCGCCTGGCGACTAATCCATTGCTCCGCCTTGGCGTTCACCCGCCCGACATCGAGCACCCCAGGGTGTGGCGGCAGATCGAGGCAATTGTCGAGAAGGCCCTGCCTCGATCGCCGGGTAATTACCTACCGGGCGTTTCTTCGCCTGGAATCAGCAATCAACAATCAGCAATCGGAAATGGTGTGAGCCGCTGCGATCTTCACCTTCATTCGAAGTTTAGTGATAGATCGGAAGACTGGCTCTTCCGCCGATTCGATTTTCCTGATAGTTACTCCGACCCACTTGAACTCCACCAGCGAGCCAAGGCGGCCGGGATGGACTTTGTTACCATCACCGACCACGACACCATTGAGGGAAGTCTGGCAATTGCGCAATTACCAGATACTTTTGTAAGTGAGCAGGTTACGACTTATTTTCCGCAAGATCCATGCAAGGTTAATATCCTTGTTTGGGGCCTTTCGGAGGCGCAACACAAGGAAATCTGCCGCCTGCGCGACAACATTTTTGATCTTCAGGCCTTCCTCCAGGAACAGGCCCTCGCCCATGCCGTCGCCCACCCGCTTTACAGCATCAACGGCAAGCTGACGACCTCGCATCTGGAACGCTTGATCCTTCTTTTTCAGCATTTCGAAGGCGTCAACGGTTTGCGCGATGCCCTCCTTGGCGACCTCACGCAGCATCTCCTGAAGCAGTTGACACCCGAAAAAATCGTCGAGTTCTCGGAGCGCCACGATCTCGAGCCGACCCATCCGGCGCCGTGGAAAAAAATCCTTGTCGGCGGCTCCGACGATCATGGCGGGATCTTCGTTGGCTCGGCTTTCACGGAAACGCCGGCTGCGAAAATGCCGGACGAGTTTCTCGAACACGTGCGTAGCGGCCGTTGCAGCGCGCGAGGGGAGGGTGGGACGCCGCTCGCACTTTCGCACGGCTTTTACAACACTCTCTCTCGTTTCATCCAGGATCGCTTCACAGAAAAGTTGGGACCGAGTGCCGGCCTCGTCGAAAAAATGTTTTCGCGATTTATGGAAGGGCTCGATCCCACCAGGTTCACCCTTGGGGAAAAGGCCGGGTTCATCGCGCAAGGTGTCCTTTCTGGCAAGATCTTCGAGTTCGCGAAGCCGGCCAACATTTCGCTCTGGCACGAGCTCTCGAGCTACTTTGCCCAGCCGGAAGTAAAAGCGAAGCTGGCCCGCGAAGTCGCGGAGGTGGCGGAGCCCGAGCGCCGCACCTTCATCATGGCCAATGCGGCTTGCGAACAACTGGCCTTTCGCTTTTTCGAGAAATTCGTTCAGCAGATTCGCGCTGGGAAAGTGATCGAGAGCATCCAGGCGCTGGCCAGTATCGCGCCCATTCTCGTTATTCTTGCTCCCTACATTTACGCTTTCCACAGCCAGGCGCCGTCACGACGCTGGCTCCGCGAGATTTGTCGCGACTTCACCGGCGCGATCCCGCCGGTTCTGCAAAATAAGAAGCGCGCCTGGTTCACCGATACCCTCGAAGACGTCAACGGCGTCTCCACTACCATCCGTAAGATGGCCGCGGCCGCCCGCGACGCGGGTGAAGAGTTGGTCGTCGTGACTTCACGCGGCGAACTGACCCTCGACGGGCTCCCGATCAAGAACTTCAAGCCGATCGGCGAATTTGAGCTGCCCGAATACGAGCTGCAAAAGCTGAGCTTTCCGCCCGTCCTCCAGATGCTCGATTACATTCAGCGCGAAAACTTTTCTGAGATCATTATCAGCACGCCGGGCCCGATCGGTCTCACCGCGCTCCTCGCCGGCAAGATGCTTAACCTCGAGACGAGCGGCATCTACCACACCGACTTTCCGCAATATATCCGTATCCTGACCGAAGACAGCTTCCTCGAAAGTCTTGCCTGGAAATACATGCACTGGTTCTACGGTCAGCTCGACACGATTTTCGTTAACTCCGAGCAATACCGGAAAAGCTGGGTCGAGCGCGGGATCGACCCCGCAAAACTTAAGATCCTTCCACGCGGGCTTGACACCCGTCTCTTCACCCCGGGGCGAAGCGATCCCGGCTTTTGGAAACAATTCGGGAGCGATGGCAGTGGCGTGCGTCTTTTGTTCGTTGGGCGCGTCTCCAAGGAGAAAGACCTCGACATCCTCGTCCAGGCCTTCCGCAACCTGCGGCGGGACAATGTTCCTGTCGAACTTTCCATCGTCGGCCATGGACCTTATTCCGCAGCGCTGGCCAAAATCCTACCCGAAGCCTGTTATACCGGCTACCTCAATGGCACCGAGCTGGCCAAGGCCTATGCTTCCTCTGATATTTTTGTTTTTCCGAGTACCACCGACACCTTCGGCAACGTCATCATCGAAGCCCAGGCGGCCGGCCTGCCCGTCATCGTCTCCGACATCGGTGGCCCGCGCGAGCTCGTGACTGACGGCGTTAACGGTCTCATTACCAAAGCCCTCGATGTGGCCGATTTCGGCAATGCTATTCGCCGCCTCGTCGAAGATGAACCCTTGCGCAAGGAGATGAGTGCCGCTGCCCGCCGGAGCGTGGAGGATCGAAGCTGGCCGGGCGCATTCCGGAAATTCTGGGCCTCGACGGAAATGGCCTAACGAGAGAGGGAGCCAGGGCGGGTCATCTCTGACTCGTCCCGTTCACCAGGGGCGCGCCTGCTTGAATGACGGGGTTACATTCCACGGGCATCTCACTAAGTAATCGGCTCGCAAATGCGGAATCACCTCTTGCTTTTCGGTAGGTTCACTGATAGGAGATAGGTAGAAAAGCGAGCGTAAGCCCGCTAACAGAAAAGGAACCAACATCAAATGAAAAAAGCTCTCTTTCTCTGCACAGTGCTCAGCGCGATCTTCATCCTGGGTTGCGCCGATCAAAACAGTGCTGACATAAATGGCACGGGGGCCAATCGAGGAACTATCTACGGGGTTTCTGGAGCGGGTAGTCTTGGCGGTGGGGGCGGCCACCCACCCAACCAAAACCCCCAAAAGAACATTCCCTAGTCAGGCCGACAGCTTCCCTGGCATTTACGTGACCGGTAAAGTCGGCATCGCGACCGGCAGGATGTTTGGTTCTGGGAAAGCAAGCCGATGGCTTCTTATGTGAAACGGCCGTTCGCTGCCGTTCTCCCCGGGGCATTTGGCTGTTAGCTCCGCGAGCTTTGCTCTGCTCCTTTCAATATCTCATTCAATATGGGCAAAGTCCCAGTCCTTAGCGGCGGATCACGCAGCGGCATTTTTTCCCGAAAACGGGATCGCTTCGTCTCGCTTTTGGAACGACCTGGCACGTCGCAGGTGGGCTTGCAGCCGGGCAGGAACATGATGGCACGCCCGTTGCTAACGCTGGCGGCATGAAAAAACTTAAACCATTTCTTTGTCTCGCAATCGCCCTGGTTACTTTGTTTCTCGCCAGTTGCGCCAGCCAGACGCAGCCCGTCACGACCTCAACCTCCCAATCTCAATCTCCTCTCGACCGAAACGGTGGTAACGGTCTCGCTTCCTTTATCCACTAGCAAAGCTTTCGGGACGCGCTGAGATTTAAGGCAGCTCAGCGCGGTCTCCACGCCGGGGAGAGCGCGGGTCAGAAAAACGACCGCCTCGCGTCCGGAACAGCGCAACCTGCGACCTGGCAGACCGGTGGCTTGGAAGGTGTTGAGCGATTTTAACTTTCGTCTGGCTTCCGTCTTGAAACATGAAGCGGCGAAAGCAAAAGGCCAGACCGAAGGAAACCAGCGACGCGCCTGCCAGAAAAACAAAAGAGACGACGAAGACCCAGGGTCCTCCTGCTGTCGTGGGGAGGGGTGTGGCGAAAGCCGCGACGAGACTTATGATTAAAGGGAGCAGGATGGCAGCAATCAATCCGCTGCGAATCTTTCTCTTCCATCCGAACCACGCGCTCAGCGCAGCCAGAACCCTTGTGTATAGGACGACGAGCTAAAGCGCCTGGGTTAGAACAGGGTTAGCGGTAGCATGGCGAGGAGCCGTTTTTCATGATTTGTTGCCGGCAACATGCCGGATCGTCGTCAGCTGCATTGCCTGGACCAAATGGCAGGCGTTGTCGAGCGCGAGGCTTGGGACCTGAAGCCTGGGATCGCCGTGGAAAATTGGGGTCGGCTTAACAGTTGGAGGTACCGCAACGCTCCCGTCACATTTGTTGTCGCTGCAATGGGCGGGTAAGACAGGTCGGGCCGCCGCCGCCTTTCAGGCTGATTTCGCTTCCTTCATACTCGAGGACCTGGGCTCCGGCGGCTTCGAGTCGAGCTCGAGTGACCGGGTTGCCTGACAGCATCACGCAGCGGCGGGGAGCGAGCGCGAGGACATTCGCTCCCATGCTGTCGAATTCCTGGTCGGGCACCTCGACCAGAGTCATGTCTTGTTTTAATAACTGTTCGCGAAACGGGACGGGCATAAGCGGCGAATAGACGACAGCCAAATCGCGATCCACCGGACTAACGATCGACATAAGGTGAAAGACATCGCTGGCGCCTCGCCAGTGGGGCAGGGGAACGGTTAGGAGTTGGTCGATCGTGTTACCTAGGAAGGAACGGAGTTGGGCGATGCCCGCTTGATTCGTGCGGTAACCCTGGCCAACTGCGAGAGTGCGTTCGTTCAGCCAGACGACATCGCCTCCCTCGAGCTTCCCCGGGGGCTGGATCGCACCAAGGACCGGATATCCAAGCAGGCGCAACGCCACTTCCTGGGCGGCCGGCTCTCCGGCCCTCTGCGGCTTTGCCCATATTGCAGAGGATGACTCCATGATCGCAAACGACCGACGGATCTCTGACGTAAATGGAATCGAGGCCCGCGCCGTCCGCCTTTGGCAGCATCTCGGGCTTGCAACCGGTGCTGCCTAAAAGCTCGAGGAAAGCTTCGTATTGGTCGACCGCGCGCGCGAAATCCGGCGCGGCGGTAAAGTTTAGCGCGCGCCATTCGTTTGCGATCGCTTGCGATCCTTCGAACGCCTCCCGCGCGTGCTTGACAACAAGCCGTGTAATAACTCCCACCTCGGACTGTGCGGTCATGAGCGCAAAACCGTGATCGCCCACAACGAACCTCTGACGAGTGAGTCCGGGCCGGAGGTGGTAATGAGCATCGCTGCGGATCGTAGCATTGATCCGTCGCCACGGTGAAGATATTTAAGTCGCGCCATTTTCTTCACTCAAAATACGGCCGTAACATTTCGTAATTCTTTGCGCCTATCCCTCTGACCTGGCGCAGATCGTCGGCGCTTTTGAAAGGACGCGCTTCGATGATCCTTCCGGCGAGAACCCTTCCGATGCCGGGAACGCTTTGAAGCGCCTCTCTACTGGCGCGGTTGATTTCGAGCTTTACGTCGGAGTTCGGTATTTCGCTAATCGGAAGCAAGTGCGGCATTCAGGCGGCTGGATTTGATGTTCGGGCTCGGCTGCGCAGTAGCGCGCAGATGAAGACGTCCGACGCCGACACCCCAGCCGCCGATCTTCTGCCTCTTCGCTTCGCGTTCCAGTTGCCTGAGTTTCCCCCATTCGACTTCCGGCGTTCTTGCACCTGGCGGACCTGAGGCCGCTCCGTAGACGCGAGCGAGTCCGTTGGCAATCAGTTGCTCGCCAAGGTCGCCGGTGTCGGTCATCGACAAAGGCGAAATAGCGCGGATGCCTGCTCCGGCCCCGAGCATCCTGCTTGCAAGTGCGCACGGTGAAAGGAGCGCGAGAGTGTTTTCCGGGTGAAGCCCTCGGCCTCGAGTCCGATCTGGAGCGCTTCCCGGATGCTAGCGTGAAAGTATTTCGCCTGTTGGGCGAGGCGAGCGGGGACGCTCCTGTCGGTCTCTGGGGCATCGACAAAGTAGAGCCGAAAGATATATTCCCTACCCGCGGTCCGCACGTGAAAGCTGTCGCCATCGTTTGCCGCGTTCGGCAGGTAACGGCAATCTTTGTAGGTGACCCATTGCTCGTCGGCCCGGGCGACCGCGACGCGAGACGAACAGGAAAATGAGCAGCAGCCAGGGCGCAAGAGAGCCATTCAACATCCGGTGCCATTCGTAATGGAACGTTCTCATCGAATCAAACCCGGGAGTGTCCCAAATGGGTTCGCGAATGCCGCTGCGTCGCAAACTTGGCGGCCAGTGCCAGATCAAAGTCGTGATGGCGCCGATGCGGTCGGCAGGAGAATTTCAGAGTCTTCGACAAGAAAGACGCGCATATAGCTAAGAGAAAGCCGACTCCGCCAACTTAGTCAGTTTGGCGGAGCCTACGGGTCTGAGCCACAGACTAGTTCCTCGCCAGGACCCTTTCCAACAGAGACCTGAATACGGCTGGATTTACTCGGTTATGATCTGCACCAGTTCACAGCGGCCACCGGTATCTTCATCCACCGTCAAAACGTTCCCGACCCCGGGCGCATAGAATTTATCCTCGAGTGCGTCAGGCTCCAAAGGGGTCGTCTCTTGTGATCTAAGACAGTGCTGAAAGGAGCCATACGGAACGGTAACCGAGGCGTTCAGACCGACGGTTTCCGCCTCATCTTCGGCATTGCCGAGGGAAAACTCCTGCCGATAGAAGTCGCCCACGGCGGGAGGAGCTTTCATGACAATTCCCGGCTTGTCGCCATCCACGCCGCCCATGAAGCTGCCGTCGATCGTGCTGATCAGGCCATCCTCAAGTTCCGCGGTGTTTTCTCCGAAGTACCAAACGTTGCCCTCTTTATCCTGGGCAAACCAATCGAGTGTATCCTCCGTCAGCTCCCCGTCTGTGAATACCGAGTCGTGCACTTCCACGCAGGTGACGCGTCGATCACCCTCGTGTTGTGAGTTACGGCGAACACATCGCGGCTGAGACCTTCAGAGGTCCGACCCTCAAAAATGAAGGTCGTGCCCGGAACCAAGGGGAAATACGGATTATCAATTTTTGCGACAAAGTTTCCCGGATCGATCACCGGGTCGTACGGCGCCGGACCAAGCTTGTACAGGTCTTATGCCGCACAGCCAACCCGCCCTTGCAGGTATGGAGCGCGTCGTCCAAGTCCGCGGCGGCTTGCTTTTGGCAGGCTTTTCGCGCCGTCGAGTCAGAAACGTTAACACATTTCCCCAGGGCGGTTTGGTAATCACTCTGTGCACTTGCACGACATGCAGCCTGGGCGTCAATGGCGGTCTGCTGGCAGGCATTTGGCGCTTCGGCGGCCGTTGCCTGATCGATCGAGTTGCACGCGTAGAGTGCGGCTATCACAAAGACGGGGCCAGCGAGCACTCGCCTCCATCTTCTGGTCCTCCACTCAAGTTCTATGTCGGGTCCTTTGGATTTTGCTTTCATTTTTGCTCTCCTCTTTTGGGCGTTTTTGTTTGGCTGCTCGCCGAGCCCAGTGGCCCGGTGGGCCGCACCTTGGAGAGCAAGATATCAGAAGATGATGGCGGGGAAAATCCATTATCAGGGAGCGCCGATTGCAGCCCGGGACCTTGATCCCGAGTCGCCGTGTGTTCCCTGGCGGGATTCATCGCCGCCTGGCTGGAAGGACGAAGCGCGACCCAGAATGCTACTCGTAGCGAAGCGCCTTCACGGGATCGACCCGCGCCGCAAAATAGGCGGGGATGAGCGCGGCTAACGAACAAATGATGAAGGCCGCGATGCAGATTCGTATGACATCGCCCGGGATAACTTCGGCCGGGATCTCGGAAAACTGATAGACGGACCGTGGGAAGATTTCGATGTGGAGGGTACCGGCGAGCCAGCGGCTGAATTCGTTCCGGAACCGGATAAGCGTCATACCGAGCCCGAGCCCGGTAATCGTGCCGAAGAAGCCGACGACGATTCCCTGGAAGAGAAAAACGCCCATGATCTGCCAGATGGACGCGCCAACGGCTTTCATGATGCCAATCTCGCGCCGCTTCTGCACCGTCACGGTGATAAGCGTATTCATTATGCCAAAGGCGGCGACGATGACGATAAAGAAGAGGAGAAAAGCCATGACAGTGCGCTCCAGGCTGACGGCATCGAAATACTGCCGATTCATCTCGATCCAGGTCTGCGCGTACTCGGGCGGCTCGAGATATTTTTGGATTGCCTGTTTTACCTGGGCAACGTCGTCCGGGTTGCTCGTCTTAACCGTGATGCCGTGGAGCGCGTCGCCAAGGCCGTAGAGCTCTTGTCCGATAAAGACCGGCACGAGAAGGAACTCGGAGTCATGCAAATATTGGCCGGTCTCGAAAATGCCGGTGACGGTAAGTTCCTTCGGGAGCACGACTTCACGCAGGTCGTCCACCGCTTTTGCTTTCTCCTCGCCCTGTTTCTGATCGAGGGCTTTCAGCTTATCGAGGATTTCGCCAAGATTGCCCGGTGAGTAGACCGTGAGTTTGTCCCCAACCGTAAGGCCGAGCTTTTGCGCCAGATCGACGCCGACCACGGTCGAATCGCCCTCCAGGTCGAGCTTGCCGAGCTTAATGAACTTTCGGATCGGAATGACCTTTTCTTCCTCTGCGGGATCGATCCCCCGGATCATGGGTGCGAGACGCCGGTTCTGAAATTCGACGATCACTGGTCCCTGGATGTAAGGCGCGGTCGCGACCACGCCGGGTGTGTTACGGATCTTCACTGTGAGATCACGCCAATTGGTCATGACGCTTTCCGTCGTGACGAGGATGTGCGCATCAAAGTCGATCACTTTCTGCCGCAGCTCGCGATCGAAACCGGTCATAACCGAGATAACGAGGATGAGGACGGTCACGCCGAGGGTTACGCCGAGGACCGAGACGAGAGTGATAATGGAAATGAAAGTGCGCTTCGGTTTGAGATAGCGGAGCGCGAGGAAAAGACTGAACGGAAGTTTCAAGGCAGCGATACGTTTGCCGAAAACGCCGCTTTTCCAAAAAGAATCGCCAAACTCGCCAAATGTGCGCGCAGTAAAAGTGGCCGCGCAGAGCGCAGGCCTTCGGGGAGCGGTCGCCGCGGCGACCCCACTGTGTCACACGCCTCGCGGGACACGCTCTGGGCAATCCGGGGCCCTGAAGCGCCGGTCCACTCTCGTCGCGCCTCTCTGGGATGCCTCCTTCAGGCGACGCTAACCAGACACCAGCGTGACTTTCGCGCACCCAGACGACCGCCAGAGCGGCGAAATGCGATCATGATTTGATGCTCTGGACTATAGCGATCATTCTGTTTGTTCTTTGGCTGATCGGCTGGGTCGGCTTCCATGTTCTCGGTGCGGCGATTCATATTTTGGTGATCCTCGCGATCATCTGCGTGGTGGTAGCGCTCGTGAAGGGCGCTCTCGAACGACCTCCAAATCGTGCCAGCGCGGTTGAGGCGCCGCCCGAGCAAGGCGAGGCTATATGCCTGGACGCGATGACGAACGATATTGTCGGGATTGATCTTGGGACGACGAACTCGCTCATCGGCGTGATGGATGCCGGCTTCCCAATCCTGCTCGCCGATACAAACGGCGCGCGGCTCACGCCGTCGATCGTGCATTTTCCCGAGGTTGGCGACCCGCTCACCGGCGCGACCGCGAGCCGGATGCGCCCGTTGCAGCCACGGACGACTATCTATTCCGTCAAACGCCTGATTGGTTTGCGCGGGGACGACATTTCGTCCGGAGAATTGCCGGCAGACTACGAGGTCCTCCGGCGGGCAGGGCGGCCGCTGCGCGTTCGGGTGCGCGACGAAGAGTATGCGCCAGAGGAAATCTCGGCGTTGATCCTGCGGAAGTTGAAGCGCGATGCCGAGGCTGCCCTCGAGCGTCCGGTCGCGCGCGCGGTCATTACCGTTCCGGCGTATTTCAACGATGCGCAACGAAACGCCACGAAAGCGGCGGGCGAATCGGCGGGATTCACGGTGGAGAGGATCATCAACGAGCCGACCGCGGCCGCGCTCGCTTATGGTCTCGATAAACTTCAGTCGAAAGCGAAAATCGCAGTCTACGATCTCGGGGGCGGCACCTTTGACATTTCGGTTTTGGAGTTGGACAACGGCGTCTTTCAAGTCCTCGCAACAAGTGGCAACACCCATCTCGGTGGCGACGATATCGATGCGGCGCTGATTGCGGATTGTGGATTGCCCCTTGCCGCTTGGCAAAAGCGCGAGCTGGTCATCGACGCCAAGCATCGACTTTCGACCGAGACAAGTGCGCGTCTCGACGCGCCTTTTGTAGATGGACAGAATCTCACTTACGAGCTGACCCGCGAGGCTCTGGAGAAAATCGCCCGTCCGATCATCCAGCGAACGCGTGCCCATTGTCTTCGCGCTTTGACCGATGCTAGGCTTCAGCCGGCAGATCTGGAC